>NZ_DASPNF010000012.1:0-54761 GCF_035626655.1 Allosphingosinicella sp. | reverse complement strand
TCAGGCCCGTCACGTCATAGTTGAAGGTGCCGCTATAGCTGCCCGCCGCAAGCCGGACATTGTCGTCCGCAACGGCTTCGTCCAGCGCCGCCTGGAGACCGGCAAAGGCGGTGGCCCCCACCAGCAGGTTGCGCTGGCCAGTGCCGTCGATGACGATCTCGGTGCGCTGGAGGAAATCGTTGCCCTCCGTGGACGTGATCACCCAGCCGAGGACCGTATCGGTGAACATGAGGTCCGGGTCGAGGTAGACGGCAGTATCGATGCCGGCCTCGCCGTCGATCAGGTCGTTGCCGGCATCGCCGCTGAGCAGGTCGTCGCCGCCGCCGGCCAGGATCGTGTCATTGCCGCCGAAGCCGCTGATGATATCAGCCGCACCCGTTCCCAACAGCGTCTCAGCGAAATCGCGGTAGTCGAAGCTGGCCACGCCCGGATCGTGATCCGACAGGCGCGGGCTGGCGTCAGGGCCCGTCCCCTGGGCATTATAGCCGGTATTGATGTGAACGACGTCATAGGTGGCGACGTTGCTCAGGAGGCCGTTGGCGATGACGTGATCGATCGCCTGGCTCCGGCCGTCGAACGTATAGGTGTAGCGTTCGGCCTCCGGCAGGGTCAGGGTGAGATTGTCGAAGCGGGTGCCGCCGACGCGTGCCGCGCCGTCCGCCAGCGTGTAACCGGTGACCGTCGTGAGAGGCCGGTAGAAGTAGAAATCATTGAAGTCGCCGCCGGCGACGATGCCGGCGCCGGTGCCGCTGCTCTCGATCAGGTTGAGCACGGCATAAATGTCCTGCGCGACCTGATTACGCTGCGCCCAGCCGCTATTGTCAGGGTCGCCGGTTTCAAGATTCTGGTTGACCTGCCAGAACTCGCCCGAGCCGCCCTTGGCCGGCAGGTGGTTGGCGGTGACGTAGACGGTGTTGCCGTTGAAGGTGAACTCGCCGAGCAGCGAGCGGCGGGTGCCCGCCCAGTCGCTCGGATTGATCTCGCCGCCGCCGACCATGTTATCGGAGAAGGCGATCAGATCGCCCGCGTCGCGGACGCCGTCACCGATCCGGTCGGTATAGGCGCGGCGCTCGGCCAGGGTCGCATTGGCGTCGAGGTCGCCGAGCTGGACCCGGTCGGTATTGTAGAGGAAGCCGACGCGGATGTTGCCGCCCGGCTCGCCGCCCTCGCTGCCATTCGGCTCCTCATCCACCCACTGATAATGCTTGCCGGTGGCGGCGTTCACCGCGTCGACCAGCATCTGCCAGGTCAGGGAAGCGTCCCTGCTGCCGGCCCCCGGGCCGTTATTGTCCTGAATTTCCTCGATACAGATGATGTCCGGGGACTTGAGGTTGTTGGCGATTGCGTCGGCGAGGCCCGTGAACTTGGCGGGATTGTCGAGGGCATCGAGATTCTCGACGTTGAAGGTGGCGACGGTCAGGCTGCGCGGATCGGCGCCGAGCGCCGTCGTCTCACGCTCCGGAATGCCGCCATTGACGAAGCCGCCCGGCTCCATGCCCGTGACGAACAGCTTGCGGTCGGTGAAGTCGAAATCGATGATCCCGGTGACGTCGCCGAGCAGGTCGCCCATCGTCGCATTCTGCAACAGGTCCGCCGGAGGCGCGGTCGCGAAATCGGTGAAATCGAGCTCGATGACGTCCGGATTGACGTCGCCGTCATGGAGGTGGCGACCGCCATGATTGGTATCGTCGCCCGTCTCCGGCGTGTCGGGCGGCCCGATCGGCGGATCGCCGGCGATCGTATAACCGCCGCGGCTGTTGATCTGGTCGGGGTTCGCGCTGTCCAGCGAATAGGCCTGCAGGATCGGACGGCCGCCCGAGGTAGAGACGAAGCCGTCGGCGACGACCATGTCGGGGATGGTGACGAGCATGCCCTCGACGGCCTCGAAATATGAGAGCGCGTAGACCGAGGC
Source organism: Allosphingosinicella sp. (assembly GCF_035626655.1). Lineage (GTDB taxonomy): Bacteria > Pseudomonadota > Alphaproteobacteria > Sphingomonadales > Sphingomonadaceae > Allosphingosinicella. Next base: position 52,849 of record NZ_DASPNF010000012.1, on the reverse strand, counting down.
GTCGAACGTATCCCCGGCGCCGTCAGAGGAATCGAAATAATCGGGGGTGACGCCGGTCAAGACCTCATTCGGCATGTTGGTGAGCGTCAGCGTCAGCTGGGTCAGCGAATTGCCCTGGCTGATGACCGACAGCCCGGTCGGGTTGACGAGCACGGTGCGCGGCATCGAGCTGAACGCCTGATATTCCATGACATTGGCGCTGACCTGGACAAGGTCGCCGACCGTCACGCCCGAGACGACGTTGCCGACGCCTGCATCGTTGCGGGTCATCACGAAGATGCCTTCGGACGTGTAGGTGTTGCCGTCCCAGTCGGTGAATTCCTCGGTCAGGTAATAGCCCTGGCGCTGGCCGACATTGTCGACCGCGGTGACGACCGCGCGGACGATGACGGTCGCGCTCGAGGCCACGTTGAAGCTGTGAATGCCTTCCGCAGCGAGGATGGGGCTGAAATAGGACGTGCCCTGGATGTCATGGATGAAGATCGGATCGTCGCTGGCGATGGTGCCGATGCCGATGCCGTCGGTGATCAGCGCGTTGTTCGTGGCGTTGCTGAGCAGGACCTGGAGAGTCTCGCTGAGCTCGGACTCGGTGTCGCCGTTGACCGTGACCGAGACCGTGACGGTATCGCTCATCTGCCCCGCGGCAAAATTCACCGTCCCGCTGGCTGCAATATAATCGCTGCCCGCGGTCGCCGAGCCGTCAGCCGTCTGCCAGTCGACGGAGAAGGCATCCGTGCCTCCGGTCCGCGTGACGGTGAAGGTCATCAGAACCGTGCCTGCATCGCCCTCGACGACGGTGACGTCGTTGATCGTCACCAGCGGCGGCGGGCCGTCATCGTTGACGATGGTGCCGGTGGCGGTGCCGTCGGCGATGGTCCCGCCGCTGACGTTCGACAAGGTGACCGTGAAATTGTCGTCGCCCTCGGGGTTGAGGTCGCCCTGGACGTTCAGAGTGATGGTCTGACTGGTCTCGCCGTCGGCAAAGCTGACCTGGCCGGTGAACAGCTGGCCCGCGACGAAATCAGCGGCATTCGCATCGAACGGCCCGCTGCCGAAATTGACCGTATAATTGGCGGTGACCGGGCCGGCCGAGGAGCCGTTGCGGGTCACGGTGAAGGTGATCGGGGTGGTGCCGGCATCGCCCTCGAACACCGCGGCGTTGGCGATCGAGAGGCTCGGCTGGCTGACCTGGCTGCTGACGATAATGTCGTCGATGCCGACCCATTCGTCGTTGCCGGCCGCATTGACGGTCATGATTCGGATTTCGAGCGTCGACGCATTGTTGGCGCCGGGCGGCAGGATGACGTCGAGCGCGGTGACCTGGGTGGCGCTGCCGCCCGTCGTCACATCCGAGAAATTGCCGCCAGGGACGTTGGTCCAGCTGCCGTTCGGATCGGTCCGATACTGGACGTTGACCTGCTGAGCGGCATTGTCGGACGTGGTGTCGATGTCGCGCAAACTGGCCTGAAGGCGAATATCCGCCCGGCCGGTGGCGTCCATGTAGAGGACGATGCTGGGGGCATCGGCGGTGCCGGAGCCCTGAAGGCCGATCGTCGGATCGGCGAGCTCAAATTCGCCGACACCGCCGGATGTGCTGGTCGTGGCGCTCAGGTTGGCGATGACGTCGACGGCCCCCAAGGCCGGGCCCGTCAGCGTCCGCGGATCGACATTCGTCGGGCTGGCGGCGTCGATGTCGCCGAGATAGCCGATGATATAGGGAACGTCGCTCCAATTGTCGTTGAAGGCGATCCGGCTGGTGTCGGTCCAATGTTCCTCGAAAGTCCCGGAGGCGAGCGAGAAATATTGCGGGCCGTCGTCATTGGTGATCGTGCCGGTGGCGCTGCCGTCGCCGATCGCGGTGCCGACCGGATTGGATAGGGTGACGGTCAGCGTCTCGTTCGCTTCGGAGATGTCGTCGCCGATCACTGGGACGAGGATCGTCTTGCTGGTCTCGCCGGCGGCGAAGCTCAGCTGGCCGCTGAGCGCGAGATAGTCCTGGCCGGCGACCGCGCTGCCGTCGGCGGTGGCGAAATCCACGGTGGTCGTTCCCGCGGCAGGCAAGGTCAGGCTGACGGTGAAGGAAAGATAGGTGACGCCGTTGTCGCCCTCGACGATCGCCGCATCCGCGATCGAGACGGCCTGGGTGACGTCATTGTCGATGATCGTGCCTGTGGCCGTGCCGGTGCCGATCACGCCGCCGACGGGATTGGACAGGACGATGCTGAAGAATTCGTCCGGCTCGTCGTCGAGGTCGCCGCGCACGGGCACGCGGATTTCCTTCATGGTCTCGCCGACGCCGAAGACGACCTGGCCCGTGGTCGTGACATAGTCGTTGTCGAAGCCGGTGGTGGTCGCCAGGGCGGTGCCGTTCACCGTCGTGAAATTGACCGTCACGAAGCCGCTGGTCGGCGCCTGCGAGAGCGTGACGATGAACACCATGTCCTTGGTGTTGGGCGGATCGACCTCGGTGTCCTGGGCATTGGCGATCGAAATCACCGGGGTGTCGTCGTTGGTGATCGTGCCGGTGGCGTCGTCATTGGCGCCGATGTTGGTGGTGACGGTGCCGTCGGTGTTGCTCGCGGTGGTGAGGGTGAGGGTAAAGCTCTCATCGGCCTCGATGGTGACGTCGCCCTGGACGTTGACCGTCACCGTCGCGCTGGCCTGCCCGGCGGGGATGGAGCCGCTGAACACGGTCGGCACGGTACCGCCGACGAAATCGGTCCCGTCCGTGCTCCCTGCCGCGATCGTTCCGGAAAAATCGAGCTGGCCGGTGGTCCCGCCGGTGCGGGTGACGGTGAAGGTATAGGCGGTGGTGCCGCTATTGCCCTCGTTCTGGGTCACCGAGACCGGATTGAACTGGACCGTCTGGGTCTCGCCGGCCGGCGGGGCCGCGCTCGGTGTCAGGAAGAAATCGTCCACGGCAAGCCCGTCGTCGGCGCCGGTCGCGTCGACATCGACCCAGCGGATCCAGAAGGTCGCGCCGTTGGCGATGGTCAGGCTGGTGATGTTGAACGACAAAGCGGTTCGGTTCGCCGCGTCGTTGCCGACCAGCGAACGGGCAAGGCCGGTCGTGATTGGGGCGTTGAAATCGAGCTGGTCGACATTGATCCAGGTGCCGGTGGTGAGGCTGGTGGCATCGAAGCTGATCTGGAAGTCGAGCTTGTCGGCGACCGTGCTGTGGACGCCGCCGAACCGCCATTGCTCGCCGACATAGCTGATCAGCAATTCGGTGACGGTGGCCCCGGTATTGTTGGTGAAGGCCGCGCCGAAATTGGGGAAGAGCGTGCCGCTACGCAGCTCGCCCAGGGCCCGGTCGGTCTCGCCGACAACGCCGTAGCTAAAGGTGTCGCCGGTGGTGGAGCCGCCGGCGTCTACGGCATATTGATCATTGTCGCGGGCGCCGCCGCCGGCTTCATCCATGAACCATCCCGGCAAAGGCTGGGGATCGTTGTTCAGATTGTTGGTCGTGCTGCCGACCGTATTCGACAGCGCATCAAAATTCTGGCCGTATGTAGACCCCGAAATGGTCAGCGAAACCGGCGCGTTCTGCGGAAGCGGCCCGACGTCTTGCTGCGAGAGGGGGCGGGACGACGAGACAAGGTTGGCGAAGCCGTGCGCGGCGCCCGCGATCAGGCGGTCCGAGCGGAGTGAGTCGAGAAAGCCCGTCTCGTTCTGGTCGACAGGCCGCAAGGCCAGCAGCTTCGATTTCATTAGGGCATCCCCCTGTTCGATGACGGCGCGCCGGGAAGGCGCAACGCGACGGAGGAGCGAATCCCCCCTTTGATGGCAGGAGGATGCCGCCGCCTTGTGACGGCTACAAGACTCTAAATACGGGATTTACCGTAATGATCGCCCGCCTCGCGGAGTCAGCTCAGCGGCAGCTCGCGCTGCTCCGGATCGAACCGCCGCCAGCCGCCGGGGCCGAGCCGCTCCAGCGGGCGGAAGCGGGACTTGTAGGCCATGCGCTTGGCCTCCTCGACCCAATAGCCGAGATAGACATAGGGCAGGCCAGCGCGGCCGGCGCGGACGATATGATCAAGGATGATGTAGGTGCCGAGCCCGGCCCGGCCCGCATCGTCGGGCTCGAAGAAGCTGTAGATCATCGACAGGCCGTCGGCCTGCTGGTCGGTCAGGCAGGCACCGACCAGGCGGCCCGGCACGCCGTCGACCGAGGGCTCGCGATATTCGACGATATAGGTCTTGACCGGGCTCTGCTCGACCATGTCGCTGAAATCGTGCTCGTCCATCTCGACCATGCCGCCGTCGGGATGACGGGCGCGGAGGTAGCGGCGGAGCAATTCATATTGCTCCTCGGTCGCCCAGGGCTTGCAGGCGGTGACCTCGAGATCGCCGTTGCGCTTGATCAGCTTGCGCTGGGTGGCGTTGGGCTGGAAGTCGCTGGCGACGACGCGGACCGAGATGCAGGCCGAGCAATCGAGGCAGGAAGGGCGGTAGGCGACGTTCTGGCTGCGCCGGAAGCCGATCCGCCCGAGCGCGTCGTTCAGCTCCCCCGCATGCGGGCCGCTGAGCTCGGTGAACACCTTCCGCTCGGTCTTGCCCTTGATGTAGGGGCAAGGCGAGGGCGTGGTCACGAAGAACCGCGGAAAGCGGAAAGGTGCGCTCAATTCGACTCCACCGGACGGCCTGATTGCCGCTTTGCGGTTATGATCCGCGTGTGCGCGGTTGGGAAGCGCCATCGCCCCCGGCAAGGGCCCGATGCGACGGTCCGTGTCAGCTTGGGACGACCCGCTTCCGCACCTATGAATAGGAAAAGTTACCGCGGACCGGAAGGGGGCCGGACGACGAGCGGACCATCTGGCGCGGCGGCCAAACAGGCCTTATCGCCTGACGTCATGATCCGACTGATGCTTTTCCTCGCCGCGCTGCTCCTCGGCGCCGCCCCCGCCGCCGCCGACATCCTCGTCGACAATGTCAACGGCTACACCCTGCGCGAGGACGGCCGGCTGGTCCGCTTCCAGGCGATGTGGATCGGCGACGACGGCAAGGTCCGGCAATTGTTCGAGGCGGGCGACCGGCGGCCGTCGCGCACCGCCTTCCGGATCGACGGGCGCGGCCGGACCCTGATCCCCGGCCTGATCGACGCGCACGGCCACATCATGGGCCTCGGCATGGGCGCCCTGCTCATCGACCTCAGCGACACGAACAGCCTGCAGGAGGCGCAGGCGCGGATCCGCGCCTATGCCGCCGCCAATCCGACGCCGCGCTGGATCGTCGGCCGGGGCTGGAACCAGGAGCGCTGGCGGCTCGGCCGCTTCCCGACCGCCGCCGATCTCGACGCCGCGGTCGCCGACCGGCCGGTCTGGCTGGAGCGGGTGGACGGCCATGCCGGCTGGGCGAACACGCTGGCGATGCGCGAGGCGAACATCAGTGCGACGACGCAGGCCCCTTCGGGCGGCCGGATCGAGCGGACCGGGCGCAACCCGAGCGGCATCTTCGTCGACATGGCGATGAGCCTGATCGAGCGGGCCGTGCCGCCGCCCTTGCCGCTGCAGCGCGACCGGGCACTGGAGCGGGCGCAGGACATCCTGCTCTCCTTCGGCATCACCAGCGCCGCCGACATGGGGACGAGCGCGGCGGACTGGGCGGTGATGCGCCGCGCCGGCGATGCCGGCCAGCTGCGCATGCGGATCTTCGCCTACGCCTCGGGGATCGACAATCTGCTCGCCGTCGCGGGCACGCGGCCGACGCCCTGGCTCTATGACGGGCGCCTCAGGATGGTCGGCGTGAAGCTCTATCTGGACGGTGCGCTCGGCTCGCGCGGGGCCTGGCTGAAGGCCGATTATCGCGACGCGGCCGGCCAGCGCGGCCTGCCTCTGCTCAACGACACCGAGCTCAAGAACCAGATGAGCCGGGCGGCGATGGACAATTTCCAGGTCGCGGTGCACGCGATCGGCGACCAGGCCAATGCGACCCTGCTCGCCGCGATCGAGGAGCTTTCGGACACCTATAAAGGCGACCGGCGCTGGCGGATCGAGCATGCCCAGATCGTCGATCCCGCGGACCTGCCGCGCTTCGCCCGCAACTCGATCATCGCCTCGATGCAGCCCACCCACCAGACCTCCGACCGGCTGATGGCCGAAGCGCGGATGGGGGCGGAGCGGCTGGCCGGCGCCTATGCCTGGCGCTCGATGCTGGAGAATAGGGTGCCGCTGGCCTTCGGCTCGGACTTCCCGGTCGAGAGCCCGAACCCCTTTCCGGGCCTCGCCGCCGCGGTGAGCCGCGAGGATGCGGAGGGGCAGCCGCCCGGCGGCTGGTTCCCGCAGCAGCGCCTGTCGATGGAGCAGGCCTTTGCCGGCTTCACCCGCGGCGCCGCCTTCGCCAGCTTCGCCGAGGACCGGCTGGGCACGCTCGAGCCGGGCCGCTTCGCCGACTTCATCTTCATCGACCGCGACATCTTCGCCAATCTCGACCAGCGCGCGGTCCGCGAGACCCGGGTGCTGGAGACCTATGTCGGGGGACGGCGGGTGTGGGCGCGGGAGAGTGCTACAGCAAGGTGAGCTGAGCGGGAGGTGGTGTGATGGGTGTGACCGGTATCTTCCTTCCGCTCGCGGCCCTGGCGCTTGGGCAACCCGCAGCAGCGCAGGCCGACCCACCGCCGACTCAGGACGATGAAGGAGAGCAGAATGTGGAAATCCGGATCGGGTGGGATCCGCGCCCGCTTCCGTTCGGCCTGAACCTCGATTCACGCGCCCGCCCGCCCCGGTCGCTGACCGAGATGGTCGACCGGATTTATCGAGCTCTTCCGCAGGACCGTATCGATATGTTCGCGGCCTATCATGGCGATAGGGATTTCGAGCGGGTAAGGGCGCGCTTCGACAGCACGGTCGATTTTTTCCGGGACCTCTACACCCACGAAATCCTAATCGAAGCCTTCCGGATTTGGCGCTTTTCCGATCGTCATTTCTGGTTCGATCGCGCCAGACGATGTGTCGGCGACAACTTCGTTGCCCAGGTTGCGATCCAGTTCGGTATGAGGCGCTATCGGGAAGTGGGCGATGGCCCAGAGCCGTCGCCCGTTCGGGCACGGATCGGCGGCTATCTCATGGCCGATCTTGCTTCCCGGCGGCTATTTGCGCTCTGCGACCGACTTTACAGCCCCGGCCGCGTGAACTTTGAAATGGGGCGGCCTACAGCGCGGTGAGCTGGCCGGTGGTCAGGATTTGTGGCAGCACCTGCGGCTGCGGCGCGCCGGGGGCGTAATAGAGGTAGAGCGGCACGCCGGAGCGGCCCTGCGCCTCCAGGAAGCGGCCGATCGCGGCGTCGCCGAGCGTCCAGTCGCCGACCAGCACCTTGATGCCGCGGGCGCGGAAATGCGCGGCGACCTCGGCCGAGGCCATGGCGCCGCGCTCGTTGACCTTGCAGGTGAGGCACCAGTCGGCGGTGAAATAGAGGAAGACCGGCGTGTTCGCGGCGCGCAATTGGGCGAGGCGCGCCTCGCTGAACGGCTCGGCGGGGAGCGGGCCCTCGGCGGCGCGCGCCTCGGGCGGGAGCGGGCGGAGCAGCCAGGCCGGGCCCGCGACGGCGGCGAGGATCAGGGCCCAGGCGAGCAGGCGGCCGCCGCGGCCCAGCCACCACAGGGCGATGCCGAGGGTCAAGGCGGCGGCAAGGCCGAGGGTCATGCCGTCGACGCCGGTCTGCCGGCCGAGAATCCAGGCGAGACCGAGCGCGGTCAGGAACATCGGCACGGAGAGGATGCGCTGCAGCTTCATCATCCAGAGGGCGGGCTTCGGCAGCCGCCTCCTGAGCGCCGGCACGAAACCGAGCAGGAAGAAGGGCAGAGCAAGCCCGAGGCCGAGGCCGGCGAACAGGGCCAGCGCCTGCCAGGCGGGCAGGATCAGGGCCGCGCCGAGCGCCGCGCCCATGAACGGGCCGGTGCAGGGCGTGGCGATGAAGGCGGCGAGGGCGCCGGTGAAGAAGGCGCCGACCGCGCCTTCCTTGCCGGCCAGCCTGCCGCCGCCGGTGATCATCGGCAGGTTGAACAGGCCGGCGAGATTGAGCGCGATGGCGGTGACCAGGAGGAGCAGCAGCAGGATCACCTTCGGATCCTGCAGCTGGAAGGCCCAGCCGACCATCTCGCCGCTGGCCCTGAGGATCAGCAGCAGGCTCCCGAGCGCGAGACAGGTCGCGATCACGCCGGCGCTGTAGGCCAAGGCCTCGCGCCGCGCCGCCGCCTCCGTCTCGCCGGCGCGGGCGAGATTCAGCGCCTTCAGGCTGAGGATCGGGAAGACGCAGGGCATGATGTTGAGGATCAGGCCGCCGAGCAGGGCGCCGAGCAGGGCGGCGAGGAAGCCGGTGCCCTCGACGCCGCTAGCGCCGGGCGCCGCCATGCCGCGCTGGGCGACCGGGGTGCCGGCCGCGGGCACGTCGCCCGGGCGGGCGGTGAAGGCGAGGCCGTTGCCGGCGGCGAGCTGAAGCACGCCCTCGATGCTCTGCTGCTGGGCCGCGCGCAGGCCCGCGCTCGCCTCGACGATCAGCAGGTCGCCGCTGCGCGAGATCGCCTCCGGCGCGCCGTGCCGCATCGTGTCGGTGTTGGCGACATAGACATAGGGATCGGGCAGCGGCGTCCCCGCGCTGAGCGGGATAGCGAGGCGGAGCCGGCCACCCGCGACCGCGAAGCGGGCCGGCTCGGCGATCGGCCGGGGCAAGGCGGCGCGGTACCGGTCGAAGGCCGGGTTGCGCGCGCCCGGCCGGCCGGTGGTCACCTGCACGGTGACATTCGCGGTCTCGGGCACGCAGATTTCGGTCGTGCAGATCAGGTAATCGAGCCGTGCGTCGATCGGGAAGACGACGCCCGGCTCGGCCTCGGGCGGGACCTCGATGGCGACGAGCAGGGCATGGTCGCTCTCGTAGACATAGTTCATCAGGCCGAGCGCGATCAGCCGGTGCGGCACGGGATATTGCAGCGGCCCGGCGCGCCAGCCCTCGGGCAGCCGCCAGCGGACGCGCGGCTCCGCGCCGGCATCGCCGGGGTTGCGCCAATAGCCATGCCAGCCCTGCTGCGGCCGCATCACGAAGGCGAGGGTGAGCCTCGTCCCGGGCTGCACCGCCGCGGTCTCCGCGGCGAGGCTCACCTGCATGTGCGGCCCGCGGCCCTGCGGCTGCGCCTGGGCCGGAACGGCGAGCAGCAGCAGAAGGGGCAGGAGGAGCAGGGCCCAGAGGCGATTCATGCGGCGGCTATATTGGAGGAGTCATCCCGGCGGAAGCCGGGACCCATGCGCAAGGGGCTTTGCAGGGAGGCGACATCATTGCCGCCTCTCCCGTCCTGCCTGGTGTCCATGGGTCCCGGCCTTCGCCGCGATGACCCAGTGGAAGCTAACGCCGCTCGAGGCGGGTGATCTGGGGGTCGAGGCGGTTGTTCTCGATGGTCAGCGGCTGGCCGCTTTCGTCGGCGACGAAGGAGGTGCGGCGCTGCAGGCCCGGGACCAGCCCGGCCTCGTTCTGGGTGATGGCGAGGCCTTCCGAGCTGTGCTGCCGGCCCTCGGCCGCGACCATGATCAGGGCGCTGTAATTCTCCTTGTTCTCGCCCTGCACGAAGGTGTTGCGGGCGATCGTGCCGGTGGCCCCGTTGGAGAGGTCGATCATGTAGTTGGTGGCGCGGCCCTGGCTGTCGTCGAAGCTCGAATCGGTCACCTCGATCCGGGTGCCGCGGCTCTTCACATAGTGGCCGCCGGTGCCGCGCTCGAAGCGGCTGCGGGTAACGATCAAAGTACCGGTGCCGCTATTGTAGATGGAGTGGGAGCAGCCGAGATCTTCCGGGCAGCCGCCGAGCTCGGAGAAGGTCGACTGATCGACGCGGATCGTGCCGCTCGCGTCATTGGCGACGAGGATGCCGTTCTCGCCATCGCGGAACAGGCTTTCGCGGACCAGCAGATCGCCCGATTCGAGGCGGATGCCGGCTCCGTTCCGGTCTTCGACGCGGATGTTCTGGAAGGTGATGCCCTCGACCCGCGCGGCCTCGCCGTTGAGGACGAGCGCGCCCTTGCTCTCGCAGGCGACGCCGTCGAAGACCACGGTGCCGGGCGTGCGGGCAACATAGGCGACGCGGCCCGCATTCTGCACCGCGCACATCCGGTAGGTGCCCGGCGCGATCATGATCGTGCCGTTGCCGCCGCCGACCGCGGCGACCGCATCGGCGAGATTGTCGAAGGTCTCGCCGCTCTCCTGGATGGTGAAGGGCGCGCCGGCCGGTTGGGCGGGCAGCGGCGTCGCCGCGACGGCGATGCAGGCAAGCGCGAGCAAGGCGAGGTAAAGCCGGTTCATGCGTAGCGAAGTGACCCGCCGCGGCGTTCGTGTCGAGGCCGGAACGGGGTTAACAAAATGGTGACCCGGATCGGGACGAGCCGGCGCCCGGAATTACCGCCGTCATTCCAGCGGAAGCCGGAATCTCGTTGCCTTCATGTTGCCTTCAGGAAAGAAGTGGGATTCCAGTGGCCGCTGGAATGACGAGGTGGGCGTGATGAAGCGATCGGCCTTCTACCTGCTTGCCATGGCACCCCTCCTGGGGGGCGCCCAGGCCGCCACGCCGGCCGCACCGGAAACCAGCTGGTACGCGATCGCCGCCGAGAATGGCGAGCGGATCGGCTACGCCTCGCGCGAGATCGTCGACACGCCCGAGGGACGGCAGGTGATCGACTATAGCCAGGTGCGGGTGCGCGACCCGGGCGATCCGACGCGCCGGATCAGCGAGCGCAGCGTGACCAGACTGGACCGGTCGGGTCGGGTGGTCTCGATCAGCGACTCCTCGCGCATGGGCCTGATCGAATCGACGATCGAGGTCCGCATCGCCGGCGACGTCGCCGAGATCGTCCGCGTCGCGCACCGGGACCGGCGGACGCTCCGCGTGCCGCTGCCGCCGGGCATCCGCTTCGACGGCGGCGAGGGGCTGCTGCCCGGCTGGGACATGCGCGCCATACCGCGGCTCGAATTCTTCAACTTCAACATCGTCTCCATGGCGCCCGAGCGCGTGGTGATCGTGCCGCTGAACGGCGGCGCACCCGACGCGGAGGGGCACGTCCCGGTGCTCAGGACGCGCTATGACGGGACGGAGCTGAGGGCGGTAGCGCGGCTGCTGCTCGATCGCCAGGGGCGGATCGTGACGATCGCCCAGCCGATGTTCGGCAATTATGTCAGCACCCGGCTCACCGACCGCGCGACCGCCTTGCGGCCGCATCAGCCCTATCAGGTGATGACCAACGCGATGGTGCGCGCGCCCTATCGCGTGCCCGACGAGTCGATCTTCGGGCATTTGCGGTTCCGCTTCTCCTTCCGCGACAATCTGCAATTCCCGTTGCCCGAGACGGGCGAGCAACGGGTGCGGACCGAGGGCGACCAGGTGGTGGTCGACATCTGCCAGACCTGCGGCCCCGGGCTGGCGACCGATGCCGCGAGCCTCGCCGACGCCCGGCGGCCGACCGCCTGGCTGCAGAGCGACCATCCCCGCCTGCAGGCGTTCGCCATGCCGGTGGCGCGGCTGCAGGTCTCGGAGACGCGCAAGATGGAGATGCTGCGCTCCCGCGCGGTGCCGCTGATCCCGCGGGTCGATTATGCCGGCCATTTCTCGGCGCTCGAGGCGCTGAACCGCCGGGCCGGGGACTGCACCGAATCGGCGGTGCTGCTCGCGGCGCTCGGCCGGGCGGCGGGGATCCCGACGCGGGTGGTCAGCGGGCTGACCTATTCGCGCGTCCCGATCCTCGGCACGGCCAATAGCTTCATGCCCCACTCCTGGGTGGTCGCCTATGTGGACGGGCGCTGGAAGAGCTTCGACCTTGCGCTGGAGCGCTTCGATTCCTCGCATATCGCGCTCACCGTCGGCGACGGCGATGCGCGCTCGATCATGGCGGCGAGCCAGCTCGCCAGCCTGCTGGCCTGGGAGGCGATGGTCGAGGTGAGGCGGCGGCCCGCCGCGACGGGCAGCTGAGTCAGCCAGCAGCTACGTCATTGCGAGCGAAGCAACCCGGAACGGTCCCGGGGATCCGCTGGGTTGCTTCGTCGCTACGCTCCTCGCAATGACGGAGAGCGATCTTACCGGGTCGGAGCGGGCGCCGGGGCCGGAGTCCGCGCGGGAGCGGGCGCCGGGGCCGGAGCGGGCTCGTCCTCATAGACCACGGGGACGGTCTGCAGCCGTGTGTCGGCCTGCGACCGGCTGGCGGTGCGGCCGTCATTGGCGGCGCCGATGACGGTGACGCGCTGCTCGCGGTCCTGCGCGGCGCCGATGACGGTCACCCTTTGCTCACGATCCTGGGCAGCCCCGATGACGGTCACGCGCTGCTCGCGGTCCTGCGCGGCGCCGATGACGGTAACCCGCTGCTCGCGATCCTGGGCGGCGCCGACGACGGTGACGCGCTGCTCGCGGTCCTGCCCGGAAGCGATGGAAGGAACCGCCACAGCGGCGGCGGCAATCAGAACGAAAGTGCGCTTAGAGCCCATGACACGTCTCCCTTCCGAACCTTCCCCTGCTGTCGCTGCAGAAGGTGCCTTTTCAGATTAACCGCCGATGAAGGGGTCTTGTTTCGAAGCGTCAGGTGTTTCGTGCTCCGGCGAAGGCCGGAGCGTTGCGAGACCAGGCTCCTCTTGCGAACCGAATCGTGCTCACCCGGCGCTCCGGCCTTCGCCGGAGCACACAGGCGGGGTCAGTCCAGATTCGGCCGCAGCCAGCGCTCCGCCTGCGCGAGGTCGACGCCGCGGCGCGCGGCATAATCCTCGACCTGGTCCGGGCCGATCCGGGCGACTCCGAAATACTGGCTGTCGCGGTGGCCGAAATAGAAGCCGGAGACGGCGGAGGTCGGCAGCATCGCGAAATTGTCGGTGAGGGTGACGCCGGCGGGGTCGCCGCCGAGCATGTCGAACAGGATCGGCTTCAGGCTGTGGTCGGGGCAGGCCGGATAGCCGGGCGCGGGCCGGATGCCGGTATAATTCTCGCGGATCAGATCCTGATTGGTGAGGTGCTCGGTGCCGGCATAGCCCCAGACGGATTCGCGGACATGGCCGTGCAGGCGCTCGGCAAAGGCCTCGGCGAGCCGGTCGGCCAGCGCCTTCAGCAGGATGTCCGAATAATCGTCATGCTCGGCCTTGAAGCGGGCGAGGTGCGGGTCGATGCCGTGGACGGCGACGGCGAAGCCGCCCATCCAGTCCTCGCCGTCCGGATCGATGAAGTCGGCGAGGCACATATTGGAGCGGCCCTCGCGCTTCTTCACCTGCTGGCGGAGCATCGGCACGCGGGTCCAGTTATTGCCGGCGAGGACGAGGATATCGTCGCCCTCCCGCCGGCAGCGCCAGAGGCCGACGCGGCCGCTCACCTGCAGCCAATGCTCGGCGATGATCCTGTCGAACATCGCCTGCGCGTCCTGGAACAGGCCGCGCGCGCTCTCGCCGACGACGGGATCGTCGAGGATGGCAGGATAATTGCCGGCGAGCTCCCAGGCCCGAAAGAAGGGCGTCCAGTCGATATGGTCGCGAAGCTCGCGGATCGGCCAGTCGCTGAAGCTGTGGATGCCGGGGCGGGCGGGGGATGGCGCCTTGCCCGACGGATCCCAGGGAAAGTGGTTGGCGCGCGCTTCCTCGAGCGTCGCCAGCTCGTTCTGGCCCTTGTTGGCGCGGGTCTCTCGGATCTCGCGATAGTCGCTGCGCGTCTTCTCGACGAGCGGGTCGCGCTGGGTGTCGGAGACCAGGCTCGAGGCAACGCCGACGGCGCGGCTGGCGTCGAGCACGTGGATGACCGGGCCTTCATAGGCCGGGTCGATGCGGAGCGCGGTGTGGACCCGGCTGGTGGTGGCGCCGCCGATCAGCAGGGGCAGCGCCAGCTTCTCGCGCTGCATCTCGGTCGCCACCGTCACCATCTCGTCCAGCGAGGGGGTGATCAGGCCGGAAAGGCCGATCATGTCCGCCTCATTCTCGTTCGCTGCCTTGAGGATATCCTGCCAGGGCACCATCACGCCGAGGTCGATCACCTCATAGCCGTTGCACTGCAGGACCACGCCGACGATGTTCTTGCCGATATCGTGGACGTCGCCCTTCACGGTCGCCATCACGATTCGGCCCTTGGCGGAGGTCGCGCCCGATTTCTCCTTTTCCGCCTCGATAAAGGGGATGAGGTGGGCGACCGCCTTCTTCATCACGCGGGCGGATTTCACCACCTGCGGCAGGAACATCTTGCCCGAGCCGAACAGGTCGCCGACGACGTTCATCCCGTCCATCAGCGGCCCCTCGATCACCTCGATCGGACGCGGGAAGGCCTGGCGGGCCTCCTCCGTGTCGTCGACGATGTGGGCGTCGATGCCCTTGACCAGAGCGTGTTCGAGGCGCTTGGCGACGTCCCAGCCGCGCCATTCCGCCTCGGCCTTCTCGCGCGCGGGATCGCTGCCCAGATATTTCTCGGCAAGCGTGACCAGCCGCTCGGTGGCGTCGTCGCGCCGGTCGAGGATCACGTCCTCGCAGGCCTCGCGCAATTCGGCGTCGATCGTGTCGTAGACGTCGAGCTGGCCGGCGTTGACGATCGCCATGTCGAGCCCGGCGGGGATGGCATGATAGAGGAAGACGCTGTGCATCGCCCGGCGCACGGGCTCGTTGCCGCGGAAGGAGAAGCTCAGGTTGGAGAGGCCGCCCGAGAGGTGGACGTGCGGGCAGCGCTTCCTGATCTCGCGGCACGCCTCGATGAAGTCGATCGCGTAGCGGCGATGCTCCTCGATCCCCGTCGCAACCGCGAAGATGTTGGGATCGAAGATGATGTCCTCGGGCGGGAAGCCGTCGGCGACGAGCAATTTGTAGGCGCGCTCGCAAATCTCCACCTTGCGCTGGAGCGTGTCGGCCTGGCCGGTCTCGTCGAACGCCATGACGACGACGGCGGCGCCATAGTCGCGGACCAGCCGGGCATGGGCGAGGAACTCTTCCTCGCCTTCCTTCATGCTGATCGAATTCACGATCGGCTTGCCGGAGACGCATTTGAGGCCGGCCTCGATCACGCTCCACCTGGAGCTGTCGATCATGATCGGCACGCGGGCGATGTCCGGCTCGGCGGCGATCAGGTTCAGGAAGGTGACCATCGCCGCCTCGGCGTCGAGCAGGCCCTCGTCCATGTTGACGTCGATGACCTGCGCGCCATTCTCGACCTGCTGGCGCGCGACCTCCACGGCCTTCGCATAATCGTCGGCCATGATCAGCTTCTTGAAGGCGGCCGAGCCGGTGACATTGGTGCGCTCGCCGATATTGACGAAGCGGCTGCGCAGCAGCGCCTCGTCGGCAGCCTCGGGCTCGAAAGCGGACACGGGATTGGTCGCCACGATCAGGCCGCCAGGATCATCGGCTCGATGCCGGCGAGGCGGGTGCGGCGCTCGACGGACGGGATGGCGCGCGGCGCGTAGCCCGCCACCGTCTCGGCGATCGCCGCGATATGGGCGGGCGTGGTGCCGCAGCAGCCGCCGACGATGTTGACGATGCCCTGCTCGCACCATTCCCGCACCTGGCAGGCGGTGTCGGCCGCGGCCTCGTCATAGTCGCCGAGATCATTGGGCAGGCCGGCATTGGGGTAGGCCATGACCAGAGTGTCCGCGACCGGCGAGAGCGCGGCGATATGGGCGCGCAGCTGCGCCGCGCCGAACGAGCAGTTGAGCCCGATCGTCACCGGCTCGGCGTGCCGGACCGAGGCCCAGAAGCTCTCGATCGAATGGCCCGAGAGGTTTCGCCCGGAGAGGTCGGTGATCGTCATGGAGAGCATGAGCGGCACGGCGCGGTCGACGCGGCGGGCGGCGTGGATCGCGGCCTTGGCGTTCAGCGTGTCGAACACGGTCTCGATCAGGATGAAGTCGACGCCGCCCTCCAGCAAGGCCTCGATCTGCTCGACATAGACGTCGGAGACGAAGTCGAAATCGACCTCGCGATAGCCGGGATCGTTGACGTCGGGAGAAAGGGACAGGGTCTTGTTGGTCGGGCCGAGCGCGCCCGCGACCCAGCGCTTGCGGGCGGGATCGGCGTCGGCGACGCTGCGGATGATCTTCGCCGCCTCGAGGTTGATCTCTTTCACCAGATGCTCGGCGCCGTAATCGGCCTGGCTGATCCGGTTGGCGTTGAAGGTGTTGGTGGCGAGGATGTCGGCGCCGGCGTCGGCGAAGCTCTGCGCGATCGACCGGACCACGTCCGGCCGGCTGAGGTTCAGGAGGTCGTTATTGCCCTTCTGGTCGCGCACGAGCTCGATCGCGCCGCGATAATCCTCGGCCTCCAGCTTCCTTGCCTGGATCTGGGTCCCGTAGGCGCCATCCTTGACGAGGATGCGGCCGGCCGCGGCCGCCCTAAGCTGCGCAGCGGCGGTCATTGCGGTCCGATCCGGGTCTGAGGCCGAGCAGGTGACAGATGGCGTAGCTGAGCTCGGCGCGGTTCAAGGTGTAGAAGTGGAATTCGCGGATCCCGCCGGCATAGAGCTCGCCGCAGAGCTCCGCGGCGAGGGTGGCGGCGACCAGCTGGCGCGCCGCGGGCAGGTCGTCCAGCCCTTCGAACAGCCGGTCGAGCCAGGACGGGATGCTCGCCCCGCACATCGCCGCGAACTTGCGGGTCTGGGCGACGTTGGAGACGGGCAGGATGCCGGGGGTGATCTCCGCATCGATCCCGGCGGCCGCCACGGCGTCGCGGAAGCGCAAGAAGCAGTCGGCGGAGAAGAAGAACTGGCTGATGGCCCGGTCGGCGCCGGCGTCGATCTTGCGCTTGAGATTGTCGAGGTCGGCCGCGGGGCTGACCGCGTCCGGATGGCATTCCGGATGGCAGCCGACCGAAATCTCGAAGGGCGCCACCTGCTTCAGGCCGGCGACGAGCTCCGCGGCATTGGCATAGCCGTCCGGATGCGGCGCGAAGGCCTTGCCCTGCTCGGGCGGGTCGCCGCGCAAAGCGACGATATGGCGGATGCCCGCCTCCCAATAAGCGCGGGCGATGTCGTCGATCTCGCCGCGGCTCGCCTCGACGCAGGTGAGGTGGGCGGCCGCCTGCAGGCTGGTCTCGCGCTGGATTCGCGCCACCGTCGCGTGGGTGCGCTCGCGGGTCGAGCCGCCGGCGCCATAGGTGACGGAGACGAAGCGGGGCGCGAGCGGCTCCAGCATCTTCACGCTCTCCCAGAGCGTCTCCTCCATCTTCGCCGTCTTCGGCGGGAAGAATTCGAAGCTCACCGCGATATCGCCCGCCAGATCCTCGAACAAGTGTCGGCCGGGCTCGGCGGAGGAGGGGTTCGGGTTCATATTTGCGGATATAAAGATATCTTTATATCCGTCAAGTTAATGCGGGCGCTTGCAATGTTTTCTTCTAGCGGCACTTACCAGGTCCGGCAGCATTCAGGGTCGCCATTGTCAAGTTCAGAGCGGGGCGCGCTGGAGGGATATATGGGAGACTGGGAGCGTAGAGGAGCCCAAGGATCAGGCGCCAATAGTAGAGGGGCTCTCACTCGATCGAATATATGTCGCCGTCGCTAATGTTTCGCTCGTATTTCATAGCGAGCGCGGTGGCTCTGACGGGTTCGCTTGGCGGCTGCACGACGGTGACGCCGCCAGCCACCACCCACCAAGCGTGCGCCACAGCGAGATTTTGCACGCTTCAGGGAATCATGACCGCTGAACCGGCCGCCCATGCCGTCATGGGAAGTCTGCGTCTTCCGGACGGAAATTGCGTCAGCGTTTCTTTGCCGCCCACGATTATCGCACGCCTCCGAGACGGCGGGCCGGAGATGATGACGATAAGTGGCCGGGTTTATGATGAACCTCCACCCGATAGAGACGTGATATTGGAGATTAAAGGCAGGAGAATAGGCCTTGGATTGTGCGGGGATTTTTTTGTTTTCGTAGAATAGTGGTGATTGAGGCACCCGTTTTAATATAGCACAATGCTGACAGAGCCGGTGCGTGCAACTGGGCTCTTTCTTGTCTGTTCAGCACCCCTCCCCAGAATTCAGGCGACGACCTTGAGCCTCTGCTCAGGGCGCTCGCCGAGCCAGAGCGTCACGGTCAGCTCGCCGCCCTCGAGATGCTCGAGGACGCGGCCCGCAAGGCCGGCTTCCTCGAAATATTTGAGCATCGCCTCGTCGGCGAAGCCGAGCCGGACATGGGCGTCGGCGCTGCGCAATTCCTCGCGCTCGTGGGGGGCGAAGTCGACGATGACCAGCCGGCCGCCCGGGCTCAGCAGCCGCGCCGCCTCGGCCACCGCCGCGGCCGGGTTCTGCGCATAGTGGAGGACCTGGTGGATGAGCACGGTGTCGGCGGAATCGGCGCCGAGCGGCAAGGCGTACATGTCGCCCTGGCGCAGGTCCGCGTCGAGCTCGGCCTCGGCCAGCTTGGCGCGGGCGAGACGGAGCATTTCCGGGCTGCGGTCGATGCCGAGCGCCTTTTCCGCGCCGGGACCGAACAGCTCCAGCATCCGGCCGGTGCCGGTGCCGATGTCGACGAGGCGGCCGATCGGCCGGTCCTTCAGCGCCCGCGCGATCGCCGCCTCGACCTCGCTCTCGGCGACGTGGAGCGAACGCAGCGCATCCCAGTCCGCGGCATGGCCGGCAAAATAGCGCTCGGCGGCGGCGGCGCGGTCGGCGCGGACGGCAGTGAGGCGGGCGGCGTCGGCGGCGGTCCAGGGGTTCTCGCCGTCCAGCTCCGCCCAGCGGTCGACGAGCGAGAAGAGCGGCTCGATCCGCCGGCGCGGGCCGAGGCTCAGGAACACCCAGCTGCCCTCCTTGCGCCGCTCGGCGAGGCCGGCGTCGATCAGGATCTTTACATGGCGCGAGACGCGGGGCTGGCTCTGGCCCAACACCTGGGCGAGCTCGCCGACGCTGAGCTCCATGGCGCGCAGCAGCATCAGGATCCGCATCCGGGTCGGATCGGCAAGTGCGGCGAAGATACGTGAGGGCTGAGCCATGGTTCAGGACATAAAGATATCTTTATATCCGGGTCAAGGCAGGCGGGCCGCAGCCGTCGCCGCGCGGGGCGTGGAAACAGCCTTTCCCTGTTTCACAACCTCCTTGGTAGAGAAGGCTAGACTCGGGCGTTTCGATGCAATAATATCGCGTGCGCTGGTAGGCCATGAGGGGGCCTGCGGGCCGCTTGCGGTGCCTTCCAGCCTGAACCTTGGTTCCCTCGCAACCCGCTATTCAACTGAAGGAATTCCCAGTGAAGAAGATCGCTCTTTCCGTTGTCCTCGCCTCGACCTTCGCTCTCGCCGCTTGCGGCGGCGGCGCCGCCAACAATGCGGCCACCGAGCAGGCGAACGCGATGCAGAACGCCTCCGACACGATGAACCAGGCCGCCTCGGACGCGCAGAACGCTGCTGCGGCCGTCACCAACGAGGTGAGCGCGGCTGCCAACCAGGCGAGCGCCGCTGCCCAGGACGCCGCCAACTCGGCGATGTCGGCTGCGGACAACGCGACCAACAGCGCTGCTGGCCACTAAGAACCAGGGCGGTCCGCCGCCCCATTCGGGAACAGGGTCGCGCATCCACGTGATGCGCGGCCCTTTTTCTTTGCCGCGCGTTCGGGCAGATTGCCTTCGGTGGGTTTCCGGGGGCGGGAGAAAGACGCAATGAGGAAGGGCCTGACCACGATCTGGGCGCTGTTGCTGGTGGCGGGCCTCGCCGCCTGCAATCGCGGCGGCGACAATGCCAGCGACGACGCGCGGCTGAACGCGGCCGCGAACATGCTCGACAACGGTGTCTACGACACCTCGGCCGACGATGCGACGGTGAACCAGGCCGAGCTGCCCGCCGAGGAGGCCGCGCCGGCAAACGGCGCCCCCAACGCGGCCGCGCCGGGCAACAGCGCCGGCAACGCTCAATAGAAAAGGGCCGGAGCGTCGCCGCCCCGGCCCCTTCCATTTCGACTGAATGCCGGGCGGCGGACTAGAAGTCCATCCCGCCCATGCCGCCCATGCCGCCGCCCATGGCGGGGGCCGGCTTGTCCTCGGGCAGCTCGCTCACCGCCGCCTCGGTGGTGATGAGCAGGCCCGCGACGCTGGCGGCGTCCTGGAGCGCGGTGCGGACGACCTTGGTCGGGTCGATCACGCCGGCCGCGACCAGATTCTCGTAGACCTCGGTCTGGGCGTTGAAGCCCAGGGTCTGGTCCGAACCGTCGATCAGCTTGCCGGCGACGACGGCGCCGTCATGGCCCGCATTCTCGGCGATCTGGCGGATCGGCGACTGCAGCGCGCGGCGGACGATGTCGATGCCCCGGGTCTGGTCGTCATTCGCGCCGGTCATGCCCTCGAGCGCCTTGGTGGCGTAAAGGAGAGCGGTGCCACCACCGGGCACAATGCCCTCCTCGACGGCTGCGCGGGTGGCGTGGAGCGCGTCGTCGACGCGGTCCTTGCGCTCCTTCACCTCGATCTCGGACGAGCCGCCGACCTTGATCACGGCAACGCCGCCGGCGAGCTTGGCGAGGCGCTCCTGGAGCTTCTCGCGGTCATAGTCGCTGGTGGTCGTCTCGATCTGCGCGCGGATCGCCTCGACCCGGCCCTTGATGCCGTCGCCGTCGCCGGCGCCGTCAACGATCGTGGTGTTGTCCTTGTCGATGGTGACGCGCTTGGCCTGGCCGAGCATGCCAACGGTGACGTTCTCGAGCTTGATGCCGAGATCCTCGGAGATCATCTCGCCGCCGGTCAGGATGGCGATGTCCTCGAGCATCGCCTTGCGGCGATCGCCGAAGCCCGGCGCCTTGACGGCCGCGACCTTGAGGCCGCCGCGCAGCTTGTTGACGACGAGCGTGGCGAGCGCCTCGCCCTCGATGTCCTCGGCGATGATCAGCAGCGGACGGCCCGACTGCACCACCGCCTCGAGAATCGGAAGCATCGCCTGGAGGTTGGAGAGCTTCTTCTCGTGGATCAGGATGTAGGGGTCGCTGAGCTCGACCTGCATCTTCTCCGGGTTGGTGATGAAATAGGGGCTGAGATAGCCGCGGTCGAACTGCATGCCCTCGACCACGTCCAGCTCGAACTCGAGGCCCTTGGCCTCCTCGACGGTGATCACGCCTTCCTTGCCGACCTTCTCCATCGCCTCGGCGATCTTCTCGCCGACGACGGTGTCGCCATTGGCCGAGATGATGCCGACCTGGGCGATCTCGTTGGAGCCGGAGACCGGCTTGGAGCGGCCCTTGAGGTCCTCGACGACCCTGGTGACGGCGAGATCGATGCCGCGCTTCAGGTCCATCGGGTTCATGCCGGCCGCAACCGACTTCATGCCCTCACGGACGATCGACTGGGCGAGCACGGTGGCGGTGGTGGTGCCGTCGCCGGCGAGGTCGTTGGTCTTCGACGCGACCTCGCGCAGCATCTGCGCGCCCATATTCTCGAACTTGTCCTTCAGCTCGATCTCCTTGGCGACAGTGACGCCGTCCTTGGTGATCCGGGGAGCGCCGAAGCTCTTGTCGAGGACGACGTTGCGGCCCTTGGGGCCGAGCGTGACCTTCACCGCATCGGCGAGGATGTCGACGCCGCGCAGGATGCGCTCACGGGCATCGCGCGAAAAGCGTACGTCTTTGGCTGCCATGTTGGCTTACCTTTCAAATCTGGAAGTTGACGAAGTTGACGATACGTCGGGCGGGAACGGGCCTCAGCCGACGATGCCGAGGATGTCGCTCTCTTTCATGATGAGCAGGTCCTCGCCGTCGATCTTCACCTCGGTGCCCGACCATTTGCCGAACAGGATGCGATCGCCGGCCTTGACGTCGAGCGGCGTCACGGTGCCGTCCTCGGCCTTGATGCCGGTGCCGACGGAGACGACTTCGCCCTCCTGCGGCTTTTCCTTGGCGCTGTCGGGGATGATGATGCCGCCGGCCGTCTTCTCCTCGGCCTCTACGCGGCGGACGAGCACCCGGTCATGGAGCGGTCGAAAGTTCATGCCTTCACCTTTCTGATGTGCATTGCGAATAGCGTTGTTAGCACTCAGGCCCCCCGAGTGCCAATGCGCGCGATTTAGGGACTTGGCGTGACAGGTCAAGGACTCGAAAGCCGATTATTGCCGCTATGGCCCCGGCGGGGCCGGAAGCCACCAATATGCGGCCGGCCGACCGGGAAAAGGGACCGGGCCGGGGCGCCGGTCGCGTTTACAGCGCGCGGCCGCTAGGCTAGCCGGAACGGGATTACGGAGCCTTGGTAATGCGGTTCGTCGGTAAGGCGTGGAAGCTTCTGGTCGGAATCAAGGACGGGCTGGTCCTGATCCTGCTGCTGATCTTTTTCGGGGGGCTGTACAGCGCGCTCTCGGTCAGCCCCTACAAGGACAGCGCCCGCGAGGGCGCGCTCCGGCTCAACCTGTCCGGCGCGATCGTCGAGCAGCCGTCGCGCGCCGATCCCTTCGCCGCGGCGCTGGGCGGCGGCCAGGCGGTCCGCGAATATCGCGTCGCCCAATTGCTCCGCGCGCTCGACGCCGCGGCCAGGGACGACCGCATCCGGGCGGTGGCGCTCGACCTCGACATCTTCGTCGGCGGCGGCCAGACCGCGATCACCGACGTCGGCGCCGCGCTCGACCGCGTCCGCCGCTCGGGCAAGCGCGTGGTTGCCTACTCGACCGGCTATACGGACGACGGCTACCAGCTCGCTGCCCATGCCGACGAGATCTGGCTCGACCCGCTCGGCGCAGTCCTGCTGACCGGCCCCGGCCGCCCGAACCTCTATTATGCGGGCCTGCTCCAGCGGCTCGGCATCACCGCCCATGTCTACCGCGCCGGCGCATTCAAGTCGGCGGTCGAGCCCTATACGCGGAGCGACATGTCGCCCGAGGCGCGCACCGCCGCGCAGGCCCTGGCCAACACGCTCTGGGAGTTCTGGCAGGAGGATGTGAGCCGCGCCCGGCCGCGGGCGCGCGTGCGCGAATGGGCCGCCAATCCGCAGGCCTTCATCGACGCCGCCGGCGGCGACATGGCACGGGCAGCGCGCGATGCCGGCCTGGTCGACCAGCTTGGCGACCGCGCCGCCTTCGGCCGGCGCATGGCCGCTTTGGTCGGCAACGACAATGAGCGGCTGCCCGGCGGCTACAATGCCGTCCATTACGAGGCCTGGGCCGACGAGCATGACGTCACCGCCGAGGGCGGCCGGATCGGCATCCTCACCGTTGCCGGCACGATCGTCGACGGCCATGCCGGGCCGGGCACGGCGGGCGGCGACACGATCGCCGAGGCGCTGGAGCACGGGCTCGAGAGCGGCGACCTCAGGGCGCTGGTGGTGCGGGTGGATTCTCCGGGCGGCTCGGTGCTCGCTTCGGAGCGGATCAGGCGGGCGGTGCTGGCGGCCAGGGAACGGGGGCTGCCGGTGGTGATCTCGATGGGCTCGGTGGCGGCCTCGGGCGGCTATTGGGTGGCGACCGCGGGCGACGTCATCTTCGCCGAACCTTCGACGATCACCGGCTCGATCGGCGTGTTCGGCATCCTGCCGAGCTTCGAGGGCGCGCTCAGGAACCTCAATATCGGCGTGGACGGGGTGCGCACGACGCCGCTTTCGGGCGAGCCGGACATCTTCCGCGGGCCCTCGCCCGAGGCCAGCCGGCTGCTGCAGACCGGAATCGACGGCACCTACCGGCGCTTCATCCAGCTGGTCGCGCAGGCCCGGCGGCTGAGCCCGGAGCGGGTCAACGAGATCGCGCAGGGCCGGGTGTGGAGCGGCGGCGCGGCACGGCAGCTCGGCCTCGTCGACCGGTTCGGCGGGCTGGACGACGCGGTGCGCGAGGCCGCACGGCGCGCCGGGCTCGATCCGAACGAGGCACGGGCCACCTATCTCGAGCGCCGCCCCGGCTTCCTCGCGAGGCTGCTCGCCGGCTCGGAGGGCGACACGGCGGGCGCGCCGCGCGACGTCTTCAGCCGCCTGGCGCAGCGGCCGCAGGCGCTGCTCGAACGGGCCCTGTACGAGGCGCAGGGGCTGCTCGCCGGCCCGGCCATCCAGGCCCGCTGCCTCGAATGCCCGGCGGTGGCGCCGATCCCGCGCCTGCGCGCGGAGACGGGCGGCAGCTGGCCGCTCCGGCTGTTCGCCGCGCTGGCGCGGTGAAGGTCCGGGCCGCCACCGCGGACGACGCGGCGGCGATCGCCTCCATCTATGCGCCTTATGTGACCGGCAGCGTCGTCTCGTTCGAGACGGAGGCGCCGGATGCGGACGAGATCGCGCGGCGCATGGCGGAGGGCGGCGACTTTTATCCCTGGCTCGCCGCCTGCGATGATGGAGGAGCGCTCCTCGGCTATGCCTATGCCGCCGCCTTCCGGACGCGGCCCGCTTATCGGTTCGCGGTGGAGACGACGGTCTATGTCGCCGAGGGCGCGCACGGCCAGGGGATCGGTTCGGCCCTCTACCGCACTTTGCTGCCGTTGCTGGAGGCGCAGGGCTATGCCCAGGCGATCGCCGCGATCACCCTGCCGAACCCCGCCAGCGTGGTGCTGCACGAGCGGTTCGGCTTCCGGAAGGTCGGCGCCTATGAGGAGGTCGGCTTCAAGCAGGACGGCTGGCACAGCGTCGGGCTGTGGCAGCGAGCGCTGGCGCCGCTCTCCACCCCGCCGGACGAGCCGAAGCCGGTTAGTGCGATCTGGCGCCGAGATTCGGCTGCGCCGACCAGTCCCTCGGACCGCTGACGAAGCGCTGGCGCAGGCTTTCCAGCGAGACGCGGTTGCCGTCGCGGAAGAAGCCGAGGACCGTCCGGCCCGCCTCCGTGTCGGGATAGCCCGTCCCGGTGACTCGCACGCGCGTGCGGCGCTCGCCGAGCGGTTCCACTTCCATGAAGCCGGTCGTGCGCGCGAAGGTCTCGAAATGCGGGAAGCCCTCCGGCGCCTTGACCGTTCGGAAGACGATCAACCGGCCGGGGATCCTGGCGAGGATGCGTTGGCGGATCGTCGTCGGATCGCCGGGCTGCGCATTCGGAGAATAGCTGGTCTCGATCGTGTCCGGCTCGACCGGCGAATCCCAGGCGATCGGCACCGCCCAGGTGCGCCAGCCCGCGGCGCTGGAGACCGCGGCCCAGACCTCGGCCGCCGGCGCGTCGATGACGATCGCATGCGAGAGCGTCGTGGTCCCGTCCGCCTCGCGGCGTTCGTCCATGGTGACATCCTGCGCGGCGACCCCGGCAGGAGCGAGGAAGAGCAGGGCGGCAAGGGCGAGTCTCAGCATGGCCGCAGCTTTGATTGAACGTTCAATCAAGTCAAGTGGCCTTATCGCCGATAGCCGGGCAATGCCCAGCCGCGCAGGATGGCGAGGCCGCGAATCGCGAAGCCCGCGATGGCGGCGACCAAGGCTGCGAGACCGGGCTCGACGCCGGCTTGGGTTAGGCCCACGAACAGCGCGGCGGACAAGGCCGCGGCGGTGACGTAGAGTTCGGGGCGGAGCAGGATCGAGGGCTCGCCGGCGAGCACGTCGCGGACGATGCCGCCGACGCAGCCGGTGATCACGCCCATCGCGAAGGCCGGGAGAGGGGCAATGCCGAAGGCCAGCGCCTTGGCGGCGCCGAACGTGGCGTAGGCGGCGAGGCCGATGGCATCGAGCCAGTCCAGCGTCCTCCCCTTCCAGAGTTTGGCAGGGAGCCCCCAGACGGCGAAGGCCGCGCCGAGGCAGATCAGCAGGATCGCATTCTCCCGCACCCAGAAGACGGGTGCGCCGATCAGCAAGTCGCGCACCGTCCCGCCGCCGACACCCGTCACCACGGCGAAGAAGCAGAAGGTGACGATCGTCTGCTTCTTCATCGCCGCGAGCAGCGCGCCCGACAGCGCGAACACCGCGATCCCCGCCATGTCGAGGAAATCGAGGATCGGGCCGAGCGCGGCGGGCAGCGTGGCGGTGGGCATGGCGCTTCCTACGCCCTCCCGCGGCTCCCGTCAGCCTCGCCCTACCACCCCATATTGGCGCGGAGCTCCGCGGCGTCGGCCGGCGGCATCCGGTCGAGCAGAACGCGCTGGGTATAGGCACCCTGCGCGACGCCGTTGCGAAAGTAGATCCAGTCGATGACGTCGTCGTCCGCGATCGAAACGCGGTCGCCGGCCCGGTCCCGGGTGGCTTCCGGATGACTGACCAGCGTCCCGGTCATCGGACGGGTCGAGCGGTCGAGATTGCCTGCCCAGACATATTCGACGCCATCGCCGGGCAGGATGTCGAACTTGATCATGAACTGCTCCTCGCCAGCGCCGGGGCGGGCGAGGTGGCGATAAAAGTCCGGCAGCTCGGCGATGGCGCGCGCCTTGGCCGCATTCATCTCGGTGTCGCCGGCCTCGACGTCGACGATCCGCTCATGCTCGCCGCGCGGCGACTGGCGTTGCGCGGCGACGGCATTGCCGCTGCCGGCAAGCAGCAGCACCGTCGCGAGGGTCGCAAACCCGTGCATCCCGCCCCCTTTCCGACGCCGCTAGATGTGGATCGGCTTGCCGGTCACCGCCATCGCCGCTTCCTTCACCGCCTCCGAATGGGTCGGGTGGGCGTGGCAGGTGTAGGCGATGTCCTCGCTGGTCGCGCCGAACTCCATGGCGAGGGCACATTCGGCGATCATCGTGCCGGCGACCGAGGCGATGATCCAGGTGCCGAGCACCCGGTCCGACCTGGCGTCGGCGATCACCTTGACGAAACCTTCGCCTTCCTTGTTGGTCTTGGCGCGGCTGTTGCCCAGCATCGGGAACTTGCCGACCTTCACCTCATGGCCGGCGGCCTTGGCATCCTCCTCGGTGAGGCCGACGCCGGCAATCTCGGGCATGGTGTAGACGACCGAGGGGATGACGTCGTGGTTCACGATGCCGATCTGGCCGGCGAGGATCTCGGCGACGGCGATGCCCTCGTCCTCCGCCTTGTGGGCGAGCATCGGGCCCGGGACGACGTCGCCGATCGCGTAGATGCCGGGGACCGAGGTCCTGAAGTCATGGTCGACCTCGATCTGGCCGCGCTTGTTCGTGGCGAGGCCGGCCTTGTCGAGGTCCAGGCCGTCGGTGTTGGGCTTGCGGCCGATGGAGACGAGCACGGTGTCCGCCTCGATCGTCTCGGCCGCGCCGCCGGCGGCGGGCTCGAGGGTCAGGGTGACCCCGTTCTTGCCGGCCCTGGCGCCGGTGACCCTGGTCGAAGTGCGGAAGGCGAAGCCCTGCTTCTTCAGGATCTTCTGCGCCTCCTTGCGGACGTCGCCGTCCATGCCGGGGAGAATCTGGTCGAGGAATTCGACGACCGTGACCTCGGCGCCGAGCCGGCGCCAGACGCTGCCCAGCTCCAGCCCGATCACGCCGCCGCCGATCACGACCATCGTCTTCGGCACCCGCTTCAGCTCCAGCGCGCTGGTGGAATCGACGATCCTGTCATGGTCGACCTCGACGCCGGGGAGCGGCATCACGCTGGAGCCGGTGGCGATGACGAAATTCTTCGCCCTGTAGGCGGTGCCGGCGACGTCGATCGCGTCCTTGGCGGTGAATTTGGCATGGCCCTTGAGCCAGGTGACCTTGTTCTTCTTGAACAGGAACTCGACCCCCTTGGTGAGGCCGCCCACCGCCTCCAGCCGCGAGCCGTGCATGGCGTCGAGGTCGAGCTCCAGCCCGGACGTCTTCACGCCCCATTTGGCGAGCGCGCCGCTATGCGCCTCCTCGTACAGCTCGGAGGCGTGGAGCAGGGCCTTGGAGGGGATGCAGCCGACGTTGAGGCAGGTGCCGCCAAGGGTTTCCCGGCTCTCGACGCAGGCCGTCCTGAGCCCCAGCTGCGCGGCCCGGATCGCGGCCACATAGCCGCCCGGCCCGGCGCCGATCACGATCACGTCGAAATTGTTGTCGTCTGCCATCTTCTACCTCTTTCTCGTCATGCCAGCGAAGGCTGGCATCCATGCTGACTCTGCCTGGACCCCGGCCTCCGCCGGGGTGACGGTGGAAATCACAAATCAATCAGCAACCGCGTCGGATCCTCGAGCGCTTCCTTCATGCGGACGAGGAAGGTGACCGCCTCGCGGCCGTCGATCAGGCGGTGGTCGTAGCTGAGCGCGAGATACATCATGGGCCGGGCGACGATCTGGCCGTCGCGGACCACGGGGCGCTCCTCGATCCGGTGCATGCCAAGCACGGCGCTCTGCGGCGGGTTGATGATCGGCGTCGACAGGAGCGAGCCGAAGACGCCGCCGTTGGAGATGGTGAAGGTGCCGCCCTGCATCTCCTCCAGCTTCAGCGTGCCGTCCTTCGCGCGGCGGCCGAAATCGGCGATCGTCTTCTCGATCTCGGCGAAACCCAGGTCCTGCGCGTCGCGGATCACCGGGACGACGAGGCCGTTGGGCGCGGAGACCGCGACCGAGACGTCGACATAATGATGGTAGACGATCTCCTCGCCCTCGATCGAGGCGTTGACCGTCGGCACGTCGCGCGCGGCGAGCACGGCCGCCTTCACGAAGAAACCCATGAAGCCGAGGCGGATCTGGTGCTTCTTCTCGAACAGGTCCTTGTACCTGGAGCGGGCCTCCATCACCGCCGTCATGTCGACGTCGTTGAAGGTGGTGAGCAGCGCGGCGGTGTTCTGCGCCTCCTTCAGGCGGTGGGCGATGGTCTGGCGCAGGCGCGTCATGCGGACGCGCTCTTCCTTGCGTTCCCCGGTGCGGGCCGGCGGCGTGTAGGGCGTGGGCGCCGGCGCAGGCGCAGGGGCAGGCGCGGCGGGTGCGGCCGGCGCCTTCTGCGTCTCGGCGGCGGCGAGGACGTCGTCCTTGGTGATGCGGCCGTCCTTGCCGGTGCCCTTGATCCTCGACGGATCGAGATGATGCTCCAGCACCACCCGGCGGACGGCGGGAGAGAGGGTGAGGTTCGAGCCCTCGCCTTCCTCGGCGGCAGGCGCGGGCGCCTCGGCCGCCTCCGCTTTCGGCTCCGGCGTCTCGCCCGGGCCGGGCGGGTTGGCGGGCGTGGCGGCGGCGCCGGCATTCACGGTGGCGATCACCGCGCCGACGGCCACGGTGTCGCCGACGGCGGCCAGCTGGTCGCCCATCGTCCCGGCGACCGGCGAGGGCACCTCGACCGCGACCTTGTCGGTCTCCAGGCTGGCGATCGGCTCGTCCTGCCCGACCGCCTCGCCGGGCTGCTTCAGCCAGGAGCCCAGGGTCGCCTCGGTGATCGATTCGCCCAGCGTCGGCACTTTGACTTCGGTGGCCATGTCTCTCTTTCCGGTCTTAGCTGGCTTTGCGTTGCTCGGCGTTGTCGGCATGGCCGAGCGCCGCGGCGATCAGGGTGGCCTGCTCGGCCATATGGCGCCTGGCGAGGCCGGTGGCAGGGGAGGCGGAGGCCGGGCGGCCGGCATAGACCGGGCGCTTCGGCGTCAGCCCGGCCTCGCCGAGCCGCCGCTCGAGCCTCGGCTCGACATGGGTCCAATAGCCCTGGTTCTGCGGCTCCTCCTGCGCCCAGACCACCTGCTCGAGGTTCGTCATGCGCTGCAGGCGCGCGAGCAGGGCCTCGCCGGGGAAAGGATAGAGCTGCTCGATCCGGACGATCGAGGTGGTCCTGTCCCCCGCCTTGTCGCGCGCCTCGAGCAGCTCGTAGGCGAGCTTGCCGGTGCAGAGGACGAGGCGCCGCACGTCCTTGTCGGCCGGCGCGTTCGGGTCGGAGAGGATCCGCCGGAAGTGGCTGTCGCCGCTGAAGTCGGCGAGGCTGGACACGGCCTGCTTGTGCCGCAGCAGCGACTTCGGCGTCATCACGATCAAAGGCTTGCGGAAGTCGCGGTGCATCTGGCGGCGGAGCAGGTGGTAGTAATTGGCCGGGGTCGTGCAGTTCGCGACCTGCATGTTATCCTCGGCGCAGAGCTGCAGGAAGCGCTCGGGCCGCGCCGAGCTGTGCTCCGGCCCCTGGCCCTCATAGCCGTGCGGCAGCAGCAGGACGAGGCCGGAGGCGCGCAGCCACTTGGCCTCGCCGGCGGCGATGAACTGGTCGATCATCACCTGCGCGCCATTGGCGAAGTCGCCGAACTGCGCCTCCCAGAGCACGAGCGTCTGCGGGCTGGCCAGCGACCAGCCATATTCGAAGCCGAGCACGCCGAACTCGGAGAGCGGGCTGTCGCGCACCTCGAAGCGGGCCGGGCCGACCTGGGTCAGCGGGATATATTTGTGGCCGTCCTTCTGGCAGACCCAGACCGAGTGGCGCTGGCTGAACGTGCCGCGGCCGCTGTCCTGGCCGGACAGGCGGACCGGATGGTCCTCGCGCAGCAAGGTGCCGAAGGCGAGCGCCTCGGCGGTCGCCCAGTCGAAGCCCTCGCCGGTCTCAAACATCTCGCGCCGGCCGTCGATCACGCGCTGCAGCGTCTTGTGCGCGACCATGTCGCCGGGGATGGTGGTCAGGATCCGGCCGATCTCGCGCAAGGTCTCCTCGCCGACGCCGGTGCCGACGTTGCGCCGCTCGGTGATCGCCTCCTGCGGCCGGTGCAGGCCGGCCCATTTGCCTTCGAACCAGTCGGCCTTGTTGGGCAGATAGGATTTGGCGGCCTCGAACTCGGATTCGAGCTGGGTGGTGAAGGCGGCGATCTCGCCGTCCACCCAGCCGGCCTCGATCACCCCTTCCTTCTCCAGCCGCGCCGCATAGAGCTCGGAGACGAGCGCGTGCTGGCGGATCTCCTGGTACATGAGCGGCTGGGTGAAGCTCGGCTCGTCGCCCTCGTTATGGCCGAAGCGGCGGTAGCACCACATGTCGATGACGATGTCGCGCTTGAACTTCTGGCGGAACTCGATGGCGAGCTTGCAGGCGAAGGTGACCGCTTCGGGATCGTCGCCGTTGACGTGCATGATCGGCGCCTGGACGGCCTTGGCGACGTCGGACGGGTAAGGCGAGGAGCGGGCGAATTGCGGACTGGTGGTGAAGCCCACCTGGTTGTTGATCACGAAGTGGATGCAGCCGCCCGTATTGTAGCCCGGAATGCCGGAGAAGCCGAAGCATTCGGAGACGATGCCCTGGCCGGCAAAGGCGGCATCGCCGTGCAGCAGCACCGGCAGCACCTCGGAGCCGTCGGGATCGTTCCGCGCGATCTGCTCGGCGCGGGTCTTGCCGAGCACGACCGGGTCGACCGCCTCCAGATGGCTCGGATTGGGGACGAGGCTGAGATGGACCCTGATGCCGTCGAACTCGCGGTCCGACGAGGTGCCGAGATGATATTTGACGTCGCCCGAGCCGCCGACATCCTCGGGATTGGCCGAGCCGCCGGCAAATTCGGAGAAGATCACGCGCCAGGGCTTGCCCATCACGTTGGAGAGGACGTTGAGCCGGCCCCGGTGCGACATGCCGAGCACGATCTGGCAGACGCCGAACTGGCCGCCATATTTGATCACCGCCTCGAGCGCGGGCACCATGGACTCGCCGCCGTCGAGGCCGAAGCGCTTGGTACCGACATATTTGCGGGCGAGGAACTTTTCCCACTGCTCGGCCTGCACGACCTTGGTCAGGATCGACTGCTTGCCCTCGGGCGTGAAGCGGATCTCCGCCTCGCGGCCCTCCATCCTTTCCTGCAGGAAGCGCCGCTCCTCCAGGTCGTTGATGTGCATATATTCGAGGCCGAGCTTCCCGCAGTAATTGCGGCGGAGGATCTCGACGATCTCGCGCACCGTCGCCTTCTGGATGCCGAGCGCGCCGCCGATCCAGACCTCGCGGTCGAGCGCGGCGCCGGTAAAGCCGTGAAATTCGGGAGTCAGCTCGGCGGGCAGCTCGCGCTGGACGAGCCCGAGCGGATCGAGGTCGGCGGCGAGATGGCCGCGCACGCGGTAGGTGCGGATCAGCATCATCGCGCAGATGCTGTCGTTGGCGGCCTGCTCGATCTCCGCCTCGGATGCGCCCGTGGCGGCGGCAGCAGCCCTGGCCTTCGAGGCCACCGCCTCGATCGACATCAAGGTAGGGTCGAGCCCCGCATTGTTCGCGTCCAGCTCGGTCACCGGCCAATTGGCGCGGGCCCAGCTTGGGCCCTGCTCCCGCTCGCCGTCGTACATGTTCAAGTCGTTTCGCCTTCCATGGGCAATGCGTTGGCCGCGCCTCTAGACGAGTTCTTTCCCGTTCAAAAGCGCAGCGAGCGTGCTTCCCAGCTCAGATGGGCTCGGAGACACCTTAATTCCAGCCGCCTCCATCGCCGCGATCTTGTCCTCGGCGCCGCCCTGGCCGCCCGAGACGATCGCGCCGGCATGGCCCATGCGCCGGCCCGGCGGCGCGGTGCGGCCCGCGATGAAGCCGACGACCGGCTTGCGGCGGCCGCGCGCGGCCTCGTCCTTCAGAAATTGCGCCGCTTCCTCCTCGGCCGAGCCCCCGATCTCGCCGATCATAATGATCGACTCGGTGGCGTCGTCGGCGAGAAACAGCTCGAGCACGTCGATGAAGTTGGTGCCGTTGACCGGATCGCCGCCGATGCCGACCGCCGTGGTCTGGCCGAGCCCGGCATTGGAGGTCTGGAACACCGCCTCGTAGGTGAGCGTACCCGAGCGGCTGACGATGCCGACGCTGCCCTTGCGGAAAATGTTGCCCGGCATGATCCCGATCTTGCATTCGCCGGGGGTCAGCACGCCCGGGCAGTTGGGCCCGATCAGCCGCGACTTCGAGCCGGAGAGCGCGCGCTTCACCTTGACCATGTCGAGCACCGGAATGCCCTCGGTGATCGCGACGATCAGCGGCACCTCGGCGTCGATCGCCTCGAGGATCGAATCCGCAGCGAAGGGCGGCGGCACGTAGATCACGCTGGCGTCGGCGCCGGTCGCCTGCACCGCCTCGGCGACCGTGTCGAAGACGGGGAGGCCGATATGGGTGGAGCCGCCCTTCCCGGGGGTGACGCCGCCGACCATCTTCGTCCCGTAGGCCAGTGCCTGCTGGGTGTGGAAGGTGCCGGTGTCGCCGGTCATGCCCTGGGTGATGACCTTGGTGGACGCGTTGACGAGGATGGACATTGATCTTCCTTAATGACTTCGTTGTGACGCTGGCGCCCTGCGCTGAACCCAAAGCGTCGCCAGGTTGCGGCCGGTTTCGTTGGATACCTTCAGCGAGAGCACCTGCTCCTCGTCGCGGTTGCCGGCGATCAGCCAGTAGCGGGAATTCGCGTCGAGCGGCTGGCCCTCATCGGTTCCGACCGCCGCCGTCAGGGCCGAAAGGAACGATGCGAGCGTGACCGTGGGCTCCATCTCGCCGGTAAGCGTGCATGCTTGGAGAGCCTCGCCGATGCCCAGCCGGGTCGATCCGGACCGGTAGGGCACCAGGCCGTTGTCCAGCGGGGCGCCGTCCGTCACGAAGGTCCAGGGCGCGGCCGCCGCCGTCACCCTCTGCGCCGCCGCATCGCCCATATGCTCCAGGCAGATGGTCGTGAAGGCCGCGATCAGGCGCGACTCAGCGGGTGTGGGCTGCGCGCCGGCCGCGGCCGGGCACAGAATTGCGGCGGCGCCGAGAAGGAGGAGCCTGCTCCGCATTAGCGATCAGGCGAGCGATCCGTCGATCGCCTTGCAGGCCACGAGCAGCTCCTTCACCGCGTCGACCGAGACCTGGAGATTGGCTTTCGCCTCGTCGTCCAGCGCGATCTCGACGATCTGCTCGACGCCGCCGGCGCCGATGATGCAGGGGACGCCGACATAGAGGCCGTCCAGACCGTATTTGCCTTCGACATAGGCCGCGCAGGGCAGCAGGCGCTTCTGGTCGCCCAGATAGGCTTCCGCCATGGCGATGCCGCTGGTCGCCGGCGCGTAATAGGCCGAGCCGGTGCCGAGCAGGGCGACGATCTCGCCGCCGCCGCCCCGGGTGCGCTTCACGATCGCATCGATCCGCTCCTGCGTGGAGCGGCCCTGCTTGATCAGGTCGGGGACCGGGATGCCGGCGACGGTGGAATATTGGACGATCGGGACCATCGTGTCGCCATGGCCGCCCAGCACGAAGGTGGTGACGTCGCGCGCCGAAACATTGAACTCCTCGGCGAGGAAGTGGCTGAAGCGGGCGCTGTCCAGCACGCCCGCCATGCCGACCACGCGCTCGTGCGGCAGGCCGGAAAATTCGCGGAGCGCCCAGACCATCGCATCCAGGGGATTGGTGATGCAGATCACGAAGGCGTCGGGGGCGTTGTTCCTGATGCCCTCGCCGACCGCCTTCATCACCTTCAAATTGATGCCGAGCAGATCGTCGCGGCTCATCCCCGGCTTGCGGGCGACGCCGGCGGTGACGATGATCACGTCGGCGCCCTGGATGTCCTTATAGTCGTTCGAGCCGATGATCTTCGCGTCGAAGCCCTCGATCGGGCCGCACTGGGAAAGGTCCAGCGCCTTGCCCTGCGGCACGCCCTCGATCACGTCGAACAGGACGATGTCGCCAAGCTCCTTCGACGCCGCGAGATGGGCCAGGGTTCCGCCGATATTGCCGGCACCGATAAGCGCGATTTTCTTGCGAGCCATGTGGGCCCTCCCCGGTCTGATCAGGACTAAAGCGAAGGGGCCGCGGACGCAGCCCGTCTATGCCGGGCCGCTTAGACCCCTCGCGCGCGGGGGGCAACCGCCGATGGGGATGGCGCGGGAATTTACTCGCGGGTCAGGACATGGCTCGCGAAATCGCGGCCGCCGGCATTGTCGGTGACCTGCAGACGGCCGTCGGGGAGCAGGCGGTAGACGGTGCGGCCCTGCTCGGTCTCGGCGCTGCCCCAGTCGGCGGTGAAGCTGCGGCCGGTCGCTACGGCCGCGATCGGGAAGCTGATGCCGCGGTTGTCGAACCAGGCCGCCGTCCAATGGCCCTCGCCGACGGGGCGGTAGAAAGCGCGGCCTTCGAACGAACCGGCGCGCCAGCTGAGCTCGAGGAAGCGGCCGCCCAAGGCCGGACGGACCTCCAGCCGCGCCTCGCTCGGCCGGCCGAACATCGTCCCGGCGCCGCGCCAGCTGCCTTGCAGCCAGGCCAGCTCCGCAAGGTTCGGCGCGGGCGCCTGCGCCGCGGCGAGGACGAGGGCGGCGTGGAGCGGACTAGCCATGGGTCTCCATCAGGTCCTGGTAGAACATCAGGGCATTGTCGTCGGGATCGAAGAAGGTGAGCAGCCGGACCATGCCGGGGATGTCGCGGATCGGGCCGTCCTGGCGGACTCCGTGCCGGTCCAGCTCGGCTTTGGCCGCCTCGATGTCGGTGACGCCGAAGGTGAGCGTGGCGCCGCCGGCGCCGCCGGCCGTCTCGCGCACGCCGAGGCCGATATTGACCCGCTCGACGCCGGTCTTCAGCTCGCACCAGGCAATGTCCTCCATCCGGTAGAGCAGTTCGAAGCCGAGCACGTCGCGATACCAGGCGATCGCCCGGTCCATGTCGGTGACCCCACAGGAACAGGTCAGCCCGCCGTCATAGGTGATCCCCATCTCGCCCTCCCGAATCGTGCTTAGGTTCTATTTTTATATCGCATATACTTTTCGGCGATGGTAGCAAGAGGGGATGATCGGCGATGAGAATCTGAGAAGGCTGACCGCGGGGCGCTGGCTGGTGCCCCTGCTCGGGCATCTGGCCGACGAGCAGGGCTCGCGCTTCGCGGTGATGCTCGCGCGGCTCGGCCTCTCCCGCTCGGTGCTGGCGGCGAGCCTCGCCGCGCTGCAGGAGGCGGGCTGGCTGATCCGCAATCCGGGCCATGGCCATCCGCTCCGCCCGGAATATGTGCTGACCCGCGCGGGCGAACCGGTCGCCGCCTTCTGCCAGGGGGTGATGGCACAGCGGGAGCGGCTGGGGCTGGCGCCGGACCAATTGCCGCGCTGGTCGCTGCCGCTGATCGCCCGGCTCGACGCGGACCGGGCGCGCTTCTCGACCCTGCGGGGCGCGCTCCGCCCGATCACGCCGCGTGCGCTCTCGCTGACGCTCAAGCAGATGCTGCAGGTCGAGCTCGTCGACCGCGCGCTGGAGGACGAATTCCCGCCGGTCGCAATCTACGGCCTCACGCGCCGCGGGCGCGAACTGGCGGCGGCCATGCGCTGAAACTCCTCCCCGGCACGGGGATGAGCTATCGGTCAGGCATCTTCGACGATGTTGAGAATGTTGCCGTCCGGGTCCTTGAACCAGGCGATCCTCATGCCCTCGCCGACATGGACGTCGCCGTCCAGTTCCAGGCCTTCCATGTCATAATGTTCGAAGGTCACGCCCTTCGCCTTCAGCGCGGCGACCTCGGCATCGATATCGTCCACCTCCCAGGTCACCGCGGTGGCCTTGTTGGTGCCGGCAAATTCGGAGCGGTAGACGTTGAGGTTGCTGTCGCCGCTGGCGAAGGTGATCAGCTCGTCGCCTTCCCGGCTGACCTCCTTCAGGCCGAGCGTGTCGGTGAAAAACAGGCGCGATTTCTCCAGGTCCCTGGTCGCGAGATTGGCGACGGCCTTGCTGGTGCCAAGCATGATGATCCTCCTGCGATTGCCGCAGGGCTAATGCAGGTTAGACGAACAGGTTCCCCCCCGGCGCGGGGGGACGCCGGGCGGGGCTGTCCCCGGGACAAGGGGGTGCTCCCGGGGATCGGGGCGGACAGTTTCGTCAGACCAGCTCGAGCCGGCCGTTCATCCGGATCGCGCGGGCGATATTGTCGTAATTGGGCGAGGTCGCCATCACGCCGGCATGGATCTCCTCGAACTGCTCGGGGGTGCCGTTGCCGGCGATGCGGACGATATAGTCGATCACCGGATAGCCGGGCGCGACCGCGTCGGAGAGATCGAGGAAGCCGCGCAGGTCGAGCTCGCCCGAGGCCTCGATCTCGAGATGGGTGAGCGTAATCCCGCGCACCGCGGCGCCGGCGACATAGCCCACGGTCATGCAGGCGTTCAGCGCGGAGAGCAGCAGCTCCTGCGGGTTGGGGGCGCTGTTGGCGCCGAGCAGCTCCTCGGGCTCGTCCGCGACGATCCTGAAGCTGCGGTCGATCTTCTCGCCGCCGACCTGGATCGTGTGGCAGGTGCTCTCCGAGCGGGTCTGGCCGGTCCAGCGCGTGGTGACGCCGAAGCGGGCCGGAGCCTTGCTCGGATCGGCGGCGATCTCGCCGACCATCCGGGTCAGCGCGTCGACGTCGAGATCGTTGACGATGTTGCGGGTCATGGTGTCGGTCATTGGATTGTTCCCTGGGTTGCGAAGTGGCTGTTCAGGCGAAGGCAGGGGCGGCCTCGTCGATGCGGGCGAGGCCCTCGGGCGAGATCGCACCGAGCGTTGCCCGGAACTTCGGATGGACCAGACCGGAGCCGAGATAGGTCCAGCGCAGCGCCTGGTGCTGCTGCCCGACCAGTGCCTCGCGCTCCTCGTCGGCGAGCGTGCGGCCGACCGCCCGCTCGAACGCGGCGAGGTTCAGCTCGGCCTGCTTGCGGATGCCGGCGTCGAGATAGAGGCCGATCGCGAAAAAGCCGTCGATCGCCGAGGCCAGCTCCTGCGCGCTCCGCCCCTCGGCCAGCGCTTCGACCATCAGGGTGTCGAGCTTGGCGTGCTGCGCCTCCTCGATCCAGTGATGGCGGAGCAGGCTCTTGAACAGCGGGTCGAGGTCCTGGTCGTCCCTGACGCTGTCCACATAATGGCTCTGCGTCATCCACTCGATCATCAGGATGACCAGGGCGACGCTGAGCGGATCGTGGCGCAGCACCTCGGCCGCGACCGCCTCGGCCGGGCCGATCACCTTGCACTCATGGCCGAAGTCGGCGGTGAAGGCGGCGTGGAAGCGCTTGAACAGGTGGATGTGCTTGGCCTCCTCCGACGCGAAGTTCAGCAGGGCGCGGACGCGGGCGTCGTCGCCGTTCAGCTGCGGCCGGGCATGGTCGAGGATGAAGGGCAGGATGAACTCCTCCACCAGCCCGAAGATGCTCAGATAATCATGGCCGCGGATCTGGTTGAGGATGCGCTTCTCCTCGTCGCTCAGCCCCTCAAGGCCGGCGGTGCGGGCCAGCGCCTCGGGCATGAACGGCCGGGTGAAATCGAGCCGGGCGCCGTTCGGAATGACGTCCTCGATCTCCCAGGCGCCCCGCGAGGAGGCGGCAAGGATCGACGGATAGTTGAAGTCGTGGAACATGAATTCTCTCCCTGGATTCTTAAATCTGGTTGGGGCGATGCCGCCGTCACGCGATGGGCGGGACGGCAGCACCGAAGGACAGGCCGGCGAACATCACCGCCGCGAAAGCGCTGAGAAACTGCGCCCAGCCCGACTGATTGCGGAACATTGTCTTTCTCCTCCTCTGTGCGGCCGACCGGGCCGCGATGGGCGGGCAATGGCGGGCGACTGTGGGAAGGAGCGTGGTAACGAGCGTGTGAATTGCGCCGTCGTTGC
This sequence comes from Allosphingosinicella sp., assembly GCF_035626655.1. Classification (GTDB taxonomy): domain Bacteria; phylum Pseudomonadota; class Alphaproteobacteria; order Sphingomonadales; family Sphingomonadaceae; genus Allosphingosinicella. The sequence continues at coordinate 14,705 of NZ_DASPNF010000012.1, read as the reverse complement.
GGCCCTGTTACTTTCCACGCTCGCTGTTACAGGGGGCGACATGGAGCTTCGGCTGCTCGGACCGATGGCGCTGCTCCGCGACGGCCGGCCGCTGCCGCTCCCCGCCTCGCGCAAGACGCGCGCCTTGCTCGCCTACCTGGCGGTGAGCGGCAAGCCGGAGCGGCGCGAGCGGCTCTGCCAGCTCTTCTGGGAAATGCCGGACGATCCGAAGGGCGCCCTGCGCTGGAGCCTCTCCAAACTGCGCGGGCTGCTCGGCGACGCCGTGGTCGCGGACCGGGAGACGGCGCGGCTAGATCTCGCCGCGCTGACGGTCGACTGGCACGAGCTTCGCGAGGCGCAACGCGGCCTGGGCCGGGCGGGACCGGCCGCGCTGGACAGGCTGGCGCGCAGGCGCGGCGAATTCCTCGAGGGGCTGGAGCTGGCCAATTGCGACAGCTTCTCCGCCTGGTGCATCGCCCAGCGCGGGGACGTGCGCAGCTGGCAGGCGGCGGTCTGCGCGGAGCTCACCGCGCGCGACCTGCCGCCCGACGATCTTCTCCCCCACGCGCGCGCCTGGGCCGAGCTCGATCCCGCCTCGGCCGACGCCGCGGCGACGCTCGTGCGCCTGCTCGACGCCGCCGGGCGGGGCACCGAGGCCGAGCAGCAGCGCGACCTCTCCGTCCGCCGGATGCAGGACGGCGGTGCCCATGTCCCGGCCGAGCTGCGCAGCGTCGCGGCGGCGCGCGAGGCGGGGGAAGCGGAGCCGCTCGCCCAGCATATCCGCTTCTGCAGCGCCAGCGACGGCGCGCGCCTTGCTTATTCGATCGTCGGCGAGGGGCCGCCGCTGGTGAAGGCGGCCAACTGGCTCAACCATCTCGAGTTCGATTTCGACAGTCCGGTCTGGCGGCACTGGATCGCCGGTTTCTCCGAGGACCGCAGCCTGCTGCGCTACGACGAGCGCGGCAACGGCCTCTCTGACTGGCACGCCTTGCTGAGCTTCGACGCCTTCGTCGACGACCTGGCGAGCGTGGTGGATGCGGCCGGGCTGGACCGGTTCGACATGCTCGGCATCTCGCAGGGAGCGAGCGTCGCCATCGCCTATGCGGTGCGCCACCCGCACCGCGTGCGCCGGCTGATCGTCTACGGCGGCTATGCGGCGGGCTGGCGGACCCGCGCGACGCCGGCGGAGGTCGCGCGGCGGCAGGCGATGCTGGATCTCACCCGCGAGGGCTGGGGCCTCGACAATCCCGCCTTCCGGCAGATGTTCACCTCGCTCTTCCTGCCCCATTCGAGCCAAGAGCAGCAGGCCTGGTTCAACGAGCTGCAGCGGATCACGACCTCGCCGGAAAATGCGGAGATGCTGCAGCGCGTGCTCTCGCGGATCGACGTGCGATCATTGCTCGGCCAGGTAACGGCGCCGACTCTGGTGGCGCACACGACCCTGGACGCGGTCGTCCCGTTCGAGGCCGGCCGCGGCATCGCCGCCCGCATCCCGGGCGCGCGCTTCATGGCGATCGACAGCCCCAATCACCTGCTGATGGAGGAGGAGCCGGGCTGGGCGAAATTCCTGGCGGCGGCGAAGGAGTTCCTGGCCTAGGCCATGCGCTGGAAGGCGAGGCGGCGGGTTTCGGGATCGGCGGCGGTCAGCCGCACGCGGATCGTCTCGCCCGGCTCGACACGGTGCGCGCTGACCCGGGCGACGACGGGCAGGTCCCTGAGCTGGATGCGGGCGCCGCGCTCGTCCTGATCGGTGACGACCGCCTCGAAATCCTCGCCGATCCGCTCCTGCAACATCACCGTCTCGGCGAGGTCTATCACGGCCCGCTCGATCTGGCCGCTGCGGGCGTCGGCCCGGCCCATGACCTGCGGCAGGCGGGTGAAGGCGTCGCCGACGGTGTCCGGCACCGGTCGGCCATTGGCGATCGCAAGCGCGGCTTGCACCACATAGCGGTCGGCAAGGCGGCGGAGCGGCGCCGTGGCATGGGCGTAGGTGGCGGCGAGCGCCGCGTGCCACGGCGTCACGCCCTCCTGCCAGGGCAGATAGGAGGCGCCCGTGCCGGCGCGGCGGATCGCGGTCATGAAGGCGGCCTGCTTCGGGTCCGCGGGGTCGAGGCCGCGCTCCACATCTCCCAGGGACTGGTCCGCCGGCCAGGCGATGCCGAGCGCGCGGGCGGTGAAGCGCAGCCGGCGGACCGCGCGCTCGCCCGGCCCGGCCATCACCCGGAACAGGCCCGTCCGCCGGGCGAGCAGCGCCTCGGCAATGGCGAGGTTGGCGGCGAGCGACAGCGCGGCGTTGCGGTCCTCGGAGGGATGGCGGGTGCGGAAGACGAGCCGGTAATGGCCGTCTTCCCGGGCGACCTCCTGCTCCGGCGGATCGACGCGGGCGGCGCCGCGCCTCTGTTCCGCGGCCTGCACGCGCGTGGCGAGCTCGGCGAAGCCGGCGGGCAGGTCGGCGTCGGTCACCGTCCGATAGGCTAGTTTTGCGCGGCTGCGGATGATGGCCCGCTCGGCGCCGTCGAGGCTGGCCCTGCCGTCGGGGTCGACCCGGACGGCGAAGATGATGGCGGCGCGCGGTCCGTCCGGCAGCAGGCTGACGGCCTGCTCGCTCAGCACCGCCGGATAGAGCCGCGCCTTGCCGTCGGGCAGATAGAGCGTGGCGCCGCGGCGCCAGGCCTCGGCGTCGACCGCATCGCTGTCGCGCACGAACCAGGCGACGTCGGCAATGGCATAGCGCAGCAGCAGGTCATTGCCCGCCGGCTCGATGGTGAAGGCCTGGTCGAGATCGGTCGCGCTGGCCGGGTCGAGCGTGACGAAGGGGAGGGCCGTGCGGTCGGCATGCTCGTCCAGCGGCCTCTGGGCCGCCGCGGCGGCCGCCGCCTCGACCGCGGGCGGGAAACCCCCCGGCACCTGATACTGGTCGCGGATCGCCGCGAGGCCGCCGGCGAGGACCGCATCGGGATCGCGGAGCGTCTTCAGGGCCACGCCGGCTCAGTCCTCGCCATGGCCCCTGGCCAGATAATCCTCGCTCTGCATCTCGATCAGACGCGAGGCGGTGCGCTCGAACTCGAAAGCGCCGTCGCCGGCGAGATACAGGTCCTGCGGCTCGGCGTCGGCGGCGGCGAGCAGCTTCACCTTATGCTCGTAGAGCGCGTCGATCAGGGTGACGAAGCGCGCCGCCTCGTTGCGGTTGGCCGGCCCCATCTTCGGGATGCCGACGAGGATCACCGTATGATAATGGCGCGCGACGGCGAGATAGTCGCTCGCGCCCCGTGCCTCGCCGCACAGCCGCTTGAACGAGAAGACGGCGACCCCCTTGAGGCTCTTCGGCACGTGCAGGGTACGGCCCCCAGGCAGCTTCAGCTCCCCGGTCGGCACCTTCGCCCGGTCCTCGACCGGATAGTCGGTGAGCCGGAAGAAGGCCTCGCTCAGCGCCCTCGTCGCCTCCGGCCCGTTCGGCACGTACCAGGTCGGCATGCCGCCGAGCCGGTCCAGCCGGTAGTCGGTCGGTCCGTTCAGCGGCACCACCTTCAGCTCGCGCTCGATCAGCGCGATGAAGGGGAGGAACAGCTCGCGGTTGAGCCCGCCGAGATAGAGATCGGATGGCGGCCGGTTCGAGGTGGTGATGACAGTGACGCCCGCCTCCAGCAGCTGCGAGAAGAGCCGGGAGAGGATCATCGCGTCGGCGCTGTTGTTGATCACCATCTCGTCGAAGCAGAGCAATTTCGCCTCGTCGGCGATCGCCTTGGCGACGGGCGGGATCGGGTCGCCTTCCTCCTTCGCCCGCTCGGCACGGAGCCGCTCGTGCACCTCCAGCATGAATTCGTGGAAATGGACGCGGCGCTTCGGCGCATAGGGGATGGACTGATAGGCGAGGTCCATCAGCATGGATTTGCCGCGGCCGACGCCGCCCCACATGTAGACGCCGGCCGGCGGGTCCTGCATCCGGCCGGCGAGGCGCCAGAGCAGCGAGCCGCGGCTCTTCGTCTCGCCGAGCTCTTCGGCCAACTCGTCGAGGATGCGGACGGCGGCCTCCTGGTCCGGATCGGGGCGAAGCTCCCCCGCCGCGACCAGCGCCGCATAGCGGTCGGCGACCTCCGTCACGGCCGGCGGGCGGCCTTGCGCAGCGCGCCGGTGAAGGAAGCGATGAGCTCGCCGTCCTGCGTCACCCGCCCGTCCAGGAAGATCAGCCGCCCCGTCTCGCGGAGCAATTCCACCTCGGCGTCGAGCGGCACCCCGATCCTTCCCGGCGAAAGGAAGCGCGTGGAAAGGTCCAGCGTCACCGCCCGGGTCACGTCCGCGCCTGCCATCCGTCCGCCCGCGAACAAGGCCATGTCGATGAAGGTCAGGATCGCCCCGCCATGCACCATGTCGCCGAGATTGGAATGGCCGGCCTCCGGGAACATCCGGCATTGTCCCCGCCCGGGCCCCGCCTCGCGGACCAGCAATCTGCCGATCACCTCGTTGAACCGACCCTCGGTCTTCACCGCCCAGCTCCACCAGCCGGGATGGTCAGCGTCGGGCCGGTGATCGATCAGCGGGTGGACGTCCATATCTCCCGATGGCGGGGATTGCAGCCGGGATCAAGCGACCGCCGGCATCAGTCGTCGTCACCATCATCATCCGGTGGCGCGGCGAGGTCCGCGTCGGAGCGGCGGTAGCCCAGCACGTCGCCGGGTTCGCATTCGAGATAGCGGCAGATGGCGGCCAGCGTCCTGAAGCGCACGCCCTTCACCTTGCCCGACTTGAGCAGGGACAGGTTGGACTCGGTGATGCCGATGGCGCGGGCGAGCTCGTTCGAACGCACCTTGCGGCGCGCCATGACGACATCGAGGTCGACGACGACCGGCATCAGACGATCTCTTCGAGCCGGCGCCGCGCCGCCAGTGCCTGTTCGAGGATCCAGACCGCGACCCAGGCGCTGCCGGCGACCATCAGGCCCCAGAGGAATTGCGGGAAATCGAAGAAGATGATGAGCTGCTGGCTGCCGGCGCTCAGCGGCGACAGCGCGGTGGCGATCATCGTCGAGGCGACCGGCCCCAGCAGCACCGCCAGCAGCGCGAACAAGGCCGCGCGCCGCAGCCAGCGCGCGGCCAGCACGAAGCCGGAGCCGGCACGCATGTTGCGGAAGGCGAAGCCAAGCGCGAGGAACATCAGCGCCGACGGGATGGCGACAATCACCCCCGCGCCGGCAATGAGCGACCGCGCCTGCGGCGTGGAGACGACCTGCTCGATGCGATGCGGATCGGCGTTGAACGCCGGCCCACCGGCCCGCGCGAGCAATCGCCGCGGATCATAGTCGATCACGCAGCTCAAGGAGGCGCAATTGATCTCCCCCGTGGTCAGCGCGGGCTCGATCGCGGGCGCGAAGCCGGCGAGCAGGCGCCCGACGCTGATGACGAAGCAGAGCCTCATCATCCAGGAGGCGACCAGGCGGAAGCGGCGGTTCTTGATCTTCTGGGTCATATTATTGCCGTTTTACAGAAAGATTTTGCTATCATATAAGAAGAATCGCCGTAGGAAAAGGACCGGGCCATGGCAGTGAAGGTGATCGGGACCGGGGCTGCAGCGGCCTTTCTCGTCATGCTCCTCCTGCCATTCCCGGCATCCGCCACCACCGCGGGCGCCGGCCTGATCCGCGTGGATTTCACCCTCAGACCCGGCGTCGAGCCGGCACCGGCGTCCGGCTTCGGCCTGCCCGCGCGCTGCGCCGAAGCCCTTGCCGACGACATCGTCGTGTGCGGCCGGCCCGCGCGCGGGGCGTCGCTGAGGGTCAGGCCGCAGCCGCGCCGGGCGGGCGACCGGGTGCGCGGCGAGGCGATGGCGGCGAGCGACGTGATCGACATCGGCGGCATCGGCTGCTCAACCGTGGGCACGCCCTATGGCTGCGGCCGGGTCAATCTGCTGGCGATCGTGTTGCGGGCGGCGGAACTGGTCTATCGCAAGCTCGCCGGGGAGACCGACGACCAGCCGGACTGGGCCCGAATGGCCGCCGACATGATTCCCCTGGACGACAGGTGACGATGATCGCGCCGGGGCGGCAGCCCCGGCGTGTCAGACCGCGCGCTCGAGCAGCAGCTTCTTGGTTTCGGCGATCGCCTTGGCCGGGTTCAGGCCCTTGGGGCAGACGTTCGCGCAATTCATGATCGTGTGGCAGCGATAGAGGCGGAACGGGTCCTCCAGCTCGTCGAGCCGCTCGCCCGCATATTCGTCGCGGCTGTCGGCGAGCCAGCGATAGGCCTGGAGCAGGATGGCCGGGCCAAGGAACTTGTCGCTGTTCCACCAGTAGGACGGGCAGGAGGTCGAGCAGCAGGCGCAGAGGATGCATTCGTAGAGGCCGTCCAGCCTGGCGCGGTCGTCCGGCGACTGCAGGCGCTCCTTGCCAGACGGCGTCGGCGTCTTCGTCTTCAGCCAGGGCTCGATCGAGGCATATTGCGCGTAGAAATGGGTGAAGTCGGGGACGAGGTCCTTGATCACGTCCATGTGCGGCAGCGGCGTGATGCGGACCTCGCCCTTCAGATCCTCGATCGCGGTGGTGCAGGCGAGCCCGTTCTTGCCGGCCATGTTCATCGAGCAGGAGCCGCAAATGCCCTCGCGACAGGAGCGGCGGAAGGTGAGGCCCGGATCCTGCTCCGACTTGATCTTGATGAGCGCGTCGAGGACCATCGGGCCGCAGCTGTCGAGGTCCACCTCAAACGTGTCGTAGCGCGGATTGTCGCCGCTGTCGGGATCGTAGCGGTAGATCTTGAACTTCTTGGTGCGCGTGGCGCCGGCGGGTGCGGAAACCTGCTTGCCCTTCCGGATCCTGCTGTTCTTCGGAAGCGTGAATTCGGCCATTCGCTCTCTACCTCGCGCAGAGGGCGATAGCGCTACGCCGCGCGCCTGTCGAGAAGCTCGGCGGCGATCTCGTAGGTGCGCTTGTTGTCGACGTCGATCGCATGGGCGCCGTCGGCCAGCACCACCGCGGTGGCGCGGACCCCGAAGCGCCTGCCGATGCGCTGCATCGCGCCGGCCAGGCTGACCCAGGCGAAGCGCAGCAGCAGCAGGTTGAAGAAGCCGAAGGCGCGGGCGATGCGCATCGGGTTCTTCTTGAACTGGCCGCCCTCGCGGAAGGTTTCGGCCAGCTTCAGGCCGCGCTGCGACAGGCCGTAGAGATTGCAGTTCGAGAATTCGCCGTCCTTGAACCGGTAGAAGCGGCGCTGCCCCTGCGGATGGGCGGCGAGCACGTCCTCCTTGCGGGCGAGCGCGAGCACCGCATCCTCGCCGTCCGCCAGCGAGGCCATCACCTGGCGGACCGCGGCGGCGGTCAGCAGCACATTGTCGGCGGTGGTCACGACGACCGGGCCGGCCGCCCCCTCGGCGGCGCGGTAGACGCTGTCGGCGATATTGTCGGCCGCGGTCACGAAGGCGACCGGCAGACCCGACAAGGCGGCGATCGGCTTCAATTTGTCCGCCGCGCCGTCCTCGACCGCGATGCGGATCGAGTCGATGTCGCCCACCTCGCCGAGCGCGGAGAGGACGTGGGCGAGCAAGGGCAGGCCCCCGATCGGCACCAGGCATTTGTGGGTGACGCCCGCCTCGGCGGCCAGCGGGTCCAGCCGGCCGCCGCGTTGCGCGGCGAGGATGATGATCGTGACGCGCTCAGCCATTGGGGGCCTCCAGCAGGCCATGGCGGCGCAGGCCCTCGTAAAGGATGGTCTCGATCAGTTGCGACTGGGTCAGGCCGGCGCGGACGGCCGAGCGGCCGAAGACCTTCTGCGACCAGAGATTGGCCTGCAGGTTGACCTCGAGGAAGTTGAGCGTGCCGGTCGAGGCGTCGTAGCGGAACTCGAAACGGCCATAATCGAACGGCCGATATTCCTCGGCCATCTCCAGCGTGAGCTCGGCGATGCGGGGCATGACCGATTCATCCTCGAACGGCACCAGCTCATATTTGCTCGCCCGCTCGACCAGGTCGCGCTTCTCGTAATAGGTCCTTAGATGGGTCGGGTCGGCCTGTTCGAACAGCATCATCGGCATCACCACCGGCGCGCCGTCGACGGTGATCACGGGGACCTCGACGTCGCTGCCGTTGAGGAAGGGCTCGACGATCGCGTCATGGCCCTGGCTGTGAATGTCGGCGACGGCGGCCTCGACGCCGGCCCAGTCGTGCGCATCCTGCACGCCCCAGCTCGCCGACGAGGCGTTGGGCTTGATCACCATGCGCCCGCCCGCCGGGCAGCGCGCCTGCTCGACCGGGGCGCCGCGCCGGTAGATCGTCCAGGGCGCGGTGGGGACGCCGCGCGCGACGCAGGCCATCTTGGTGAGATGCTTGTCGTCGGCCAGGCCTCTCAGGATCGGGGTCGCGCCGAGATAGGGGAGGCCGAGCCGCGTGCAGAGCAAGGGCAGCATCATCTCGCTGTTGAGGAAGCCGCCCCGGTTCAGCAACGGGAAGACGAAGTCGACCTCGGGCCGGTGGAACAGCGCCTCGTAATTGTCCTCGAGCGCCAGCTTCAGCCCGAGCCCCTCGAGCACCTCGCGCGTCTCGACATGGTAGAGCGCGTGATTGCCGTCGTCGGGATGGAGGCCGCCGCCCCATTTGGCGTGCTTGGCGATGAACATGATCCGCAGCCTTTCCCTGGCTTCGGCCGGGATCACGCGCGGTTCGATCGGGGAGGCGGAGACGGGCGGCATGCGACTTTCTGATACAAAAAATGCCGGGCGGCCCCTGTTCCCTTGCCGCTCCAGCCGATATTGACCGCCGTTAGTCGCCCGGGGAGGCGCGTGCAAGGTAGCAGCAGGATTGATGACAGTTTGCGTTGACAAGCCGGACGCGGCCCAGCTCATGACCGGGGGCTGCGACTCCCGCATCGTCCTGGACCCCGAAACCGGCCTCAATCGCTATTACAGCGCGCCGCGGCCGCGCGACCTCGTCGCCTATGCCTCCTCTACGGCCAACGACATCAGCGCCGCCGCCTACCGGCGGGCAGAAGCGGTGCTGGCCGAGGTCGGCGCGGCGCCCCCGGCCCAGGTCTATGCCGAGCGGCTGGAGGCGATGCGCGGGCGGATCCGCGCCGCTTATGGCGTGCCGGACGAGGTCCGCATCGTTTTCGCGCCTTCGGGCACCGATCTGGAATTCGTTGCGCTCGCCTGCGTGGCCGGACGCGCGCCCGCCGGCACCCATGCCGTGCTGCTCGGCGCCGACGAGGTCGGCTCGGGCTGCATCCACAGCGCGCACGGCCTCTACCATGCGAAGGAGACGGCGCTCGGCGTCGCGACCGCGCCCGGCGAGCCGGTGCCGGGACTTGGCGGCGTCCATGTCGAACTGGTCGACATCCCGGTTCGCGACCGGATGGGGCGGGTGCGGCCCTCGCATTACATCACCGAGCGGATGCTCTCCTCGATCGCGGCGGCGCGCGCGGCGAGCCGGCACAGCCTGCTCCATATCGTCCACGGCTCGAAAACCGGCCTGATCCTGCCCTCGCTCGCCGACGTCGACCGGCTGACCGGCGATGCGACGCTGGTCGTCGACGCCTGCCAGGCGCGGATCACCCGCGAGGCGGTGGCCGACTATCTGGCGCGGGACGCGATCGTCTTCATCACCGGCTCCAAATTCATGGGCGGCCCGCCGTTCAGCGGCTTCGCCCTGGTCCCGCCTGCGTTCGCCGCCCAGGCGCCGGCTTTGCCCGAAGGCCTCGCCACCCTGTTCCGCCGTGCCGAATGGCCGGCCGACTGGCCGGGCAGCGAGATCCTGCCGGACAACGTCAATATCGGCCTGCTGCTCCGGCTGGAGGCGAGCCTGTTCGAGCTGGAGCGCTTCCAGGCGCTGCCCGCCGAAACGGTGGAACGCGTCATCCTCGCCTTCCATGCCGCGGTGCGCAGCCAGATCGTGGAGCAGACGGCGGCGCGCCGCGTCGCGCCCTATCCGCCCGGCCACGTCGAGGATGCCGACACCCATCCGGTCGAGATGCGCACGCTCTCCACGCTGGATCTCTCGGCCTTCAGGGCCGGCGGGGCGAGCTTCGAGGATGCCCAGGCCTGGCACAAGACGATGGCGCTGGCCGGAGTGCGCGTGGGCCAGCCGGTGAAATGCGTGCGCCTGGCCGACGGCCGCTGGGGCGCGACACTGCGCATCGGCCTGGCTATGGGGCAGGTCGCGGACGCGGCGGCGCTCGACGATTCCGCGCTCGCCGCGCGCTTCGAGGCCGACATGGCGGCGATCCGCGAGGCGTTGCTCGCGGTCGTCTAATGCTGGCAGTAGCGCTGGCGCTCCCCGGGCGAGGAGCGCAGCCGGCTGTCGATATAATAGCCCGCCAATCGCTCCACGACGCCCTCGCTGCCCGCCGGGATGAAGCGCGCGGCGTCCCGCCGCCAGCCGGCGATGCACTCCGCGCGGGGCCGCTGGGACTGGCCGCAGTCGACGAGGGCGCCATAGGCGGCGCGCCAGGCGAGGAAGGCGGCGCGGTCCATCGGCGCGCCATGGCCGGGGATGAGCGTGGTGAAGGGCGTCGCCGCAATCCGGTCGAGCGCCGCCCGCCAGCCTTCGGCGCAGGCCGTGTCCATGAACGGCACCGGCCCGACGACGAGATCGCCGACGATTGCCAGCCGCGCCGCGGGATCGTAGAGCCAGACGTCGCCCTCGGTCGCGGCGTAGGCAGCGAGGTTCACCTGCAGGCGGCGCCCGGCAATATTCTGCAGGGCGGAGCGTGTGACCGGCCGGGTCGGGCGAAGCCGCTCGGGATGGTCCATCACCTCGAAGGCGCGCCTGACCTCGGCGCGGGCGCTCTCCGGAATCTGTCCGGCCGCAAGCGCCTCCTCGGTGCGCCGCCGGCTCTCGACGAAAAAGCCGGTCAGCGCGCCCTCGATCGCGTTGCTCGCATAGAGCGGCGCGTTGGGGAAAGCGGCGCGGATCTCGGTGTTGCCGGTGCTGTGATCGAGATGCCAGTGGGTGTTGACGATCGCCGCGATCGGCCGGCCGCGCTGGCGGGCATAAGCGAGCAAGGCGGCGCTGTGCTCGGGATGGCGGCCCGTATCGACGAGGATCAGCCCCTGTGGCGCGTCGAGGAAGACGCTGTTCCCGTCCGGCCCCTTGCGGCCCTCGGGATCGACCTGGCCGGGGATCAGGTGCCAGCCGGTCGGCGCCGGCGCGGCCGAGGCGCCGGCTCCGAGGCAGAGCAGAGCGGCGAGGATGATGGCGACAGGACGCATGGCACACTCCCCCAGTCTGTCCCCGCATCCGGCATAGGCGGCCCGGCTTCAAGCCGAACGGCGCTTTCGGCCAAATGCGTCGGCGCTTCGACGAGCGGCGGGCCGCGCCCGATCCGAACATTGTGGAAAAGTCCGCTTTCGCCTTCGACTTCGCCTCGCGCGGGCCCTAGGCTCTCCCGGAATGACCGAATCCGACGACGAATTCGAGCTTGAGGCAGGCGCCGCCGTCGCGGAGTCCGAGCGGCTGACGCTCGATCTGGACGGCTGGGAGGGACCGCTCGACCTGCTGCTGACGCTGGCGCGCAGCCAGAAGGTCGACCTCGCCAGGATCTCCATCCTCGCTTTGGTCGAGCAATATCTCGCCTTTATCGCCGACGCGAAGAAGCTCCGGCTGGAGATTGCGGCCGACTATCTCGTGATGGCGGCCTGGCTCGCCTATCTGAAGTCGTGCCTGCTGCTGCCCAAGGATCCGACCGTCGATCCCTCGCCCGAGGAGCTGGCGATGCGGCTGCAGCTGCGGCTGCAGCGCCTGCAGGCGATGCGCGAGGCCGGCGCAAGGCTGATGGGCCGCGACCGGATCGGCCGCGACGTCTTCCTCCGCGCCGCGCCGGAAGGGCTCAGGGTGGTGCGCAAGTCCGCCTGGCAGGCCGATCTCTACGACCTCATCTCCGCCTATGGCATCGTTCGCGCGCGTACCCAGCCGAGCGTGCATGTGATCGCGCGGCGGCCGGTGATGACTCTGGACGAGGCGATCCACCGGCTCGGGGCGATGATCGGCACGAAACTCGAATGGACGCGGCTGGAGGCCTTCCTGCCGGCCACGCAGGACCCCGAATATCGCAAATCGGCGCTGGCCTCGAGCTTCGTCGCCACGCTGGAGCTGGCCCGGCTCGGCAAGGTCTCGCTGCAGCAGGAGGGCGTGTTCGAGCCGCTCTACGTGAGGGCCGCATGATCGAGCTTGCCGACGATCTGCGCGCCGTGGAGGCGACCCTGTTCGCGGCGGCCGAGCCGATGAGCGCCGCCGACATCGCGCTCTATGTCGGCGAGGGCGTCGATGTGAAGGCGGCGCTCGCCGAATTGCAGGGCCATTATGCGGGGCGCGGCGTCGAGCTGGTCGAGCGCGGCGGGCGCTGGCATTTCCAGACCGCCGCGGACCTCGCCCATATCCTCCGCCGCGAGCGGGAGGAGAGCCGCAAGCTCAGCCGCGCCGCGATCGAGACGCTGGCGATCATCGCCTATCACGAGCCGGTCAGCCGGGCCGAGATCGAGGCGATCCGGGGCGTGCAGATCTCCAGGGGTACGCTCGACGTGCTGATGGAGGCGGGCTGGGTCCGCCCCGCCGGGCGGCGCGAGGTGCCGGGCCGGCCGCTCACTTATGCGACGACGCAGGAGTTTCTTTCCCATTTCGGGCTCAAGAGCCGCCGTGACCTGCCGGGAATCGACGATCTCAGGGCGGCGGGGCTGCTCGATCCGGTCGACACGGCGCTTGAACGGCTCGGTCTGGACGCCGCCGATGACGAGGTCGACGAGGTGGAACTGGAAACTGACGCCGAACAGGCCTAGGTTCAGCGCCGCATTGGGAGAATCTGAATGTTCAGCGGTGGTTTCAGCATCTGGCATTGGCTGATCGTCGGCCTTGTCGTCCTGCTCCTCTTCGGCAAGGGGCGGTTCAGCGACATGATGGGCGACGTCGCCAAGGGCTTGAAGAACTTCAAGAAGGGCATGAGCGAGGACGAGCAGGCCGAGCAGCGCCGGCTGAGCGCCGAGCCCGCGCCGCCCGCCGCGCCGGCGCCCCCGGCTGCCGCCGCCCCCGAGGCCACGCCGTCGCCGGCCCCCGAGGCGGACCGCCGGCAGGCTTGATCCACCGCTCTCGCGGGGAAGGGCGCAATGTTCGGAATCGATTCCGGCGAACTGCTGATCATCGCGGTCGTCGCCCTGGTGGTGATCGGCCCGAAGGACCTGCCGCGCGTGATGCGCGGGATCGGCAATTTCGTCGGCAAGGCGCGCGGCATGGCACGCCATTTCCGCTCCGGCGTCGACAATATGATCCGCGAGTCCGAACTCGCCGACATGGAAAAGAAGTGGCAGGCGGACAACGAGCGGATCATGCGCGAGCATCCGCTGCTGCCGGGCTCGGCCGAGCCGGAGGGCAAGGAGGACTGGCCGGCCAAGGAGGGCGCCGCCGACCTCGCGGCCTGGGCCGAGCCGGCGGACGCCCCGGCCAGGAAGGCGCCCCGGTCCGCCGCCCGCGTCGACGACAACAGGCCAAAGCCGCCGCCCCGCCGCAGCCGCGCCGGCCTCGCCAGCGGCTCCGCGCCGCCCATCCCGAAAGCCGCGCCCGCAACGCCCGCCGCCAAGGATGAGGGCGCATGACCGACACTGACGGCCGGACCGCCGAGGAGGCCGAGCTCGACAAGAGCAAGGCGCCCTTGCTCGACCATCTCATCGAGCTCAGGAAGCGCCTGCTCTGGTGCGTGGTCGTGCTCGCCGTCGCCTTCGGCTTTTGCCTCTGGCAGGCGCGGCCGATCTTCGGCTTCCTCGCCCAGCCGCTGCTCGCGGCAGGGCAGGGCAGGCTTGTCTATACCGGCATTTTCGAGGCCTTCTTCGCCGAGCTGAAGGTCGCTTTCTTTGCCGCGCTGATGGTCTCCTTCCCCTTCATCGCCAACCAGATCTGGCGCTTCGTCGCGCCGGGCCTCTATGCGAAGGAGAAGAAGGCCTTCGCGCCCTTCCTGATCCTGACGCCCTTCCTGTTCCTGGGCGGCGCGGCGCTGGCCTATTATTTCTGCATGCCTTTGGCGCTGCATTTCCTGATGAGCTATCAGGGCAATATCGGCGGCGTGCAGGCCGAGGCATTGCCGGGCATCGGCAATTACCTCTCCTTCGCCACGCGCTTCCTGTTCGGCTTCGGCATCGCCTTCCTGCTGCCCGTGCTGCTGATGCTGCTGGAGGCGGCCGGGCTGGTGACGCGGGCGCAGCTCAAGAAGGGACGGCGCTATGCGATCGTCGTCGCCTTCGTGATCGCGGCGGTGCTGACGCCGCCCGACGTCGTCTCGCAGCTGCTGCTCGCCGGGCCGTTGATCCTGCTCTACGAAATCTCGCTGATCGCGATCTGGTTCACCGAGAAGAAACGGGCGAAGGCGGCGCCGAAGGACGCCGGATAAAAATGAGGCGCCGCAGAGCGGCGCCTCAGTCCTCTGACCCTTTGGGGGAAAGATCAGGTTCCTTCATCGACCGCGTTGGCCGCGGACTCCAGATCCTGGCCGGCACCGCGCACCGTATTGCAGGCCGCGGTGGCGAACAGGCAGGTCGACAAGGCCAGAATTGCGAACAGCTTTTTCATCTGAACCTCCTGAACCGGAGCCTGACGCTCGGTCGCGCCGGGCCCGTTGATCCATGTAAATGTTCACCCCCGGCTTCAGTTCCGCCCACCTGCGCCAGGCCCAAAGATTCCCGCGCCGGAACGATCCGCGCCGAAAAGGTTCAAAGGGGAAGGCCCAAAAAATGTTGAGCCCGGACGCGCTACCGGGGGGGGGGGGGGGGGG
>NZ_DASPNF010000011.1:0-77124 GCF_035626655.1 Allosphingosinicella sp. | reverse complement strand
GTCGAGCGGTTCTTCTGCAAACTCAAACAGTTCCGCCGCGTCGCAACCCGCTTCGACAAGCTCGCCAGAAACTTCCTCGCCGCCGTCGCACTCGCCTCAACACGACTCTGGCTCAAAGCTTATGAGTCCACGCCCTAGGCGAAGCGCTCCCTGAGCGCGAGCATGGCGAGCGCGGCCCTGGCCGCTTCGCCGCCCTTGTCTTTCTCTTCGGGTCGGGCGCGGGCGAGCGCCTGCGCCTCGTTCTCGACGGTGAGGATGCCGTTGCCGATGGCGAGACCGTCCAGGGTCAGCGCCATCAATGCGCGGGCGCTTTCGCCGGCGACGATCTCGAAATGCCAGGTCTCGCCGCGGATCACCACGCCGAGCGCGACATAGCCGTCATAGCGGCCACTCTCGGCGGCCAAGGCGATCGCGCCAGGCACTTCCAGCGCCCCCGGGACGGTGACCGTCTCGTGGCTGTGGCCCGCGGCCTCGATCGCGGCGCGGGCGCCGGCGAGCAGCAAATCGTTCAGATGGCCATAGAAGCGCGCCTCGACGATCAGGATCTTCGCCATCTCAACCCTCCCCGCCCGGGATCGGTCGCTCGCCGACGATGGCGAGGCCGTAGCCGGCGAGCGCGACCGGCGTGTGGTGGCTGTTGGTCAGGAGGATCATGTCGTGCACGCCGAGCTCGGCGAGGATCTGGGCGCCGACGCCATAATCGCGGAGTTGCTCCGAATCGGCCGGCAAGGCAGCGCCCGAGCGGACCTTGAGCGCCTGCGAGAAGGCGTCGGGCGCGGCCCGGTTGATCACCACGATCACGCCGGCGCCCTCCTCGGCGATCACCTTCATCGCGCCCTCGAGCAGGCCGCCTCTTTTCCCCTCCTCGGCGAAGACGTCGGGGATCAGCGAGAGGCCGTGCATGCGCACCAAAGTCGGCGCGTCCGGATCGACGCGGCCCTTGACCAAAGCGATCTGCTCCATGCCCGAGGCCTTGTTGAGGAAGGTCTTCGCGGTCCAGCCGCCGCCCCAGCGGCTCTCGAACTGCGCCTCGGCGGTCAGCTCGACGATCCGGTCCTTCCGGAGGCGATAGGCGATCAGGTCGCGGATCGTGCCGATGCGCAGATTATGCAGCTGGGCGAAGGCGAAGAGCTCGTCCATCCGCGCCATCGTGCCGTCGTCCGACATGATCTCGCAGATCACGCCCGACGGGTTGAGCCCGGCGAGCCGCGCCACGTCCACCGCCGCCTCGGTGTGGCCGGCGCGGACCAGCACGCCGCCCTCGCGCGCGGTCAAGGGAAAGACATGGCCCGGCGAGACGATATGCTCGGGGCCCTTGGCGGCGTCGATCGCGACCGAGATGGTGCGCGCCCGGTCGGCGGCGGAAATGCCCGTGGTCACTCCCTCCCGCGCCTCGATCGAGGCGGTGAAGGCGGTCTCCATGCGGGTGCCGTTGACCCGGCTCATCGGCTGCAGGCCGAGCTGGTCGACCCGTTCCTTCGACAAAGCGAGGCAGATCAGGCCGCGGCCATGCTTGGCCATGAAGTTGATCGCGTCGGGCGTCGCCATCTGCGCGGGGATGACGAGGTCGCCCTCATTCTCCCGGTCCTCGTCGTCGACCAGGATGAACATGCGCCCGTTGCGCGCCTCGTCGATGATCTGCTCGGCCGACGCCATGACGCCGCGCGCGCCGCCGGCGAGGAATTTCTCCAGCTTGAGCAGGGTCTCGGCGGTCGGGTTCCAGTCGCTGTCGCCCAGCTTGCGAAGGCTGTTCGGATGCAGGCCGGCGGCGCGGGCGAGGCCGGCCCGGCTCATCTCGCCCTGGGCGACCATGTCGCAGAGGCGGTCGATCAGGATGGTGCTCATTTGCGCCGCGTATCACATCAGAATGTGATTCGCCATTTCTAAATTCACATTGCAGCGTTGCGAACGTCGAGCATACGCCCAAGATAGCGCGCCAATATGTCGATCTCGATGTTGATCCTGTCGCCCGGCTTCACATCGCCAAAGCCCGTCTCGCGCGCCGTATGGGGGATGATGTTGACCGAGAAGGCGGCACCGCCGCCCGGAAAAGGCTGGACCTCGTTCACGGTCAGCGAGACGCCGTCCAGCGCGATCGAGCCCTTGGCGGCGATATAGGGGGCGAGCGCGGCCGGCGCGACGATGCCGATCCGCACCGAATCGCCCACCGGCTCGACCGCCGCGACCTCGCCGAGCCCGTCGACATGGCCGGTTACGATATGGCCGCCAAGTTCGTCGCCGACCTTCAGCGCGCGCTCCAGGTTGAGCGGTCGGCCCTCGGCCCACATGCCAGGCGGCGTCCGGCTCTGCGTCTCGCCCGAGACGTCGACCGCGAACCAGCCTTCCCCCTTGTCGACCACGGTCAGGCAGACACCCGAGCAGGCGATGGAGGCGCCGAGATCGACACTCGCCATCTCATAGGCGGTGGCGACGGTGACGCGCAGGTCCCCGCGCGCCTCGACGGCCGTGATCCGGCCCTTATCCGTGATAATGCCCGTGAACATCGCGCTGGCGTTCGTAGACTTGCAGCGTGTCGCTGCCAAGCTGGCGCGTCCCGGTGAGCGCCCAGCGGCCGTGCGCGTCGGCCAGGCCCTCGAGCCCGATCGCGCCGACCCCCGGCTTGCCCTCGCCGATCAGGATCGGGGCGCGGTAGATGAGCAGCCGGTCGACCAGGTCGGCGGCGAGGAAGGCGGAGGCGGTCTCCGCGCCGCCCTCGACCAGCAAGTCGTTGACGTCGCTGAGCGTGCGGATCGCCTGCGGACTGGAGAGGCGGACGAAACCCTCGACCGGGCCGCCGGTGGTCAGCAGCGCCTTGCGCGGCGAGGCATGTTCGAGCCCCGGCAGGCGAACGTCCAGCCGCGGCCGGTCCGTCTCCCAGGTGCCGCGCCCGACCAGGATCATGTCGGCGCGCGCGCGCTCGAGATGGACGTCCTCGCGCGCCTCCTCGCCTGTGATCCACTTGCTTTCGCCCGAAGCCAGGGCGATCCGCCCGTCGATCGACATTGCAAGCTTCAGCGTCACCCGCGGCCGGCCCAGCCGCAGCCGGGTGAAGAAGCCCGCCATGCTGTGCTCGGCTTCATGCGCCAGGACGCCGGTGATCACCTCGATCCCGGCCGTCTCCAGCCGCTCGATGCCGAGCCCGTTGGTCCGCGGATCGGGATCGCCGACGCCGATCACCACCCTGGCCGGGCAGGCGTCGACGAGCAGGGTCGCGCAGGCGGGGCCGCGCGCGCTGACATGGGCGCAGGGCTCGAGCGTCACATAGACGGTCGCGCCGCGCGCGGCCGCGCCGGCCGCCGCGAGCGCCATCGCCTCGGCATGGGGGCGGCCGCCCGGCCGGGTCCAGCCTTCGCCCACGGCCCGGCCGTCCTGCACGATCACGCAGCCGACATAGGGATTGGGAGCGGTGAGGCCGCGGCCGCGCTCGCCCAGCGCGATCGCCGCCGCCATCCAGCCCTCGTCGCCGGGGGCTCCGGTCAAAGCCCGATCCGGGTCAGCGTATTGTCGGCGTTCTGGAAGTCCTGCTGGCGGGCGGCATCGCGGCGCGCCTTCTCGGCGGCGACCCGTTCGACATTCGCCCGCGTATCCGCCTCGGTGCGGTTGGCCGGCCAGCTCTGGATATAGGTGATTTGCGGACCGGGCGCGATATTGGTCTTGCCGTCGAGCCAGAAGGCGATGCCGAGCCCGATCGGGATGATGAGGGCCAGGCCGCCGGCGATCCACTGCACGCGCGTGCGCGTCGACCAGAACAGCCTGAGGTCGGCAAGCAGCGCGCGCGGGCCGGAGACGGGAGGGAGGACGGACATGGCGCCAAGATAGGCCCGCCACGCCGGATTCGCCACCCCGCCCCCGGTTTCCGCCACCGGCTCAAGCCTCCGGCAGGCGGAAGGTGACGGTCATCACCATCGTCGAGACCACCGGGCGGCCGTCGACCGTGGCCGGCCGGAACCGCCAGCGGCTACGCGCCTGCCGCTCCGTGACCCGCCAGAAGTCCTCCTGGGTCGCGGACAATTGCTCGATCGCCGTGACCCGTCCGTCCGTGCCGATCGTGATCCTGACCCGGACCCGACCCTCCTGCTGCAGCCGCTCCCGCTCGCGCGGATAAGGCGGCTGAAGCGCATCGCGGAAGCGCGGGTCGACCTCGGCCGCCTGGCGCACCGGCTCCGGGATGCGCGGAACCGTCGCTTCGGCCAACCGGACGGGGCCGGGGTCCGCGATTGGCGGGCGCGGCGGCTGGGGCGGTGTCACCGGTCCCGCCATCGGCCCCAGGGGCGGAGCGACCGGCGGCGTGACCGTTAGATCGTCGCGCGGCTGCGGAATCGGCTGATCCGGCCGCGGCGGGGGCGGCGGCACCTCCGGCGGCGGCGGCGGGAGGGGCCTGATCCGGATCGTTTCGATCACGCCCGGATCCTGCCGAATGAAGGTGGTGGTGCCGAACAGCATGACTGCACCGAGCGCCGTGGCGTGGAGCCCGATCACGGCCGCAAGGCTGACGGGGCTGCGTCTCTTCTCTGCCAGAAAACCGTTCGCGTACATGAGCCTCTCCTTCTCTGGTGCGACTCATGATACATTATATCGTCATGTTATACTATACCATAATGGGAGATGCGAATTTTTGCGACGGCAGGGGCCGGTCAGCCGGCGGCGGCGCGGAGGCGGGAGACGGTTTCGTCGCGGCCGATCAAAGGAAGCAGGGCGCCCATTTCGGGGCCGCTGTCGCGGCCGGTGAGGGCCCGGCGCAGGGGATGGAAGAGCGATTTGCCGGCACGGCCGCTGCTTTCCCTGAGCCGCGCGACCAGCTGCGGCCAGGGCGAATCCGACCAGTCGATCGCCTCGGCAACCGCCGCCGCTTCGGCCAGGAAGGAGCGATCCTCCTCCGCCGCCGCCTGCTCGACATGGCCGTGGAGAATCTCCCACCAGTCGGCCGCCTCGGCGACCGTCTTGAGATTGGGCCTGATCGCGTCCCAGTCCGCCTCGGCCATGCCTGCCGGCAGCCGCTCGCGCACCCGCGCAAAGGGCAGAAGATGGACGATCCGCGCATTCAGCGCCTCCAGCTCGGCAAGATCGAAGCGGGCCGGCGCGCGGCCGAAGCTGGCGAAATCGAAGCCGGCGATGAGGGGCGCCGGGTCGGCCACCGGCTCGACCGGCAGGCTGGTGCCGATCCGGGCGAGCTTGGCGATGAGGGCTTCGGGCTCGATCCCGGCCGCGCGCATCGCCTCGACGCCGGTCGAGCCGAGCCTTTTGGCGAGCTTGCCCTCCGAGCCGGTCAGCAGCGCTTCGTGCGCGAAGGCCGGCGGCGCCGCGCCGAGCGCCGCGAACATCTGCAGCTGCAGGCCCGTATTGGTGACATGGTCCTCGCCGCGGACGACATGGGTCACGCCCATGTCGACGTCGTCGACGACGCTGGGCAGCATGTAGAGCCAGGAGCCGTCCGCGCGCCGGATCACGGGATCGCTGAGCAGGGCCGGCTCCAGCTGCTGCGGCCCGCGGATCAGATCGTCCCAGGCGATCGGCGCATCATGATCGAGCCTGAAGCGCCAGTGCGGCCGGCGTCCTTCGGCCTCGAACCTCGCCTTGTCAGCGTCGGTCAGCGCCAGCGCAGCGCGGTCATAGACGGGCGGCTTGCCGCGGCCGAGCTGGATCTTGCGCTTGAGCTCCAGTTCCTGCGCACTCTCCCAGGCCGGATAGGCGCAGCCCGCCGCGGCCAGCCGCGCCAGCGCCGCCTCATAGGCGCCGAAGCGGGCCGACTGGCGCTCCTCGCCGTCAATGTCGAGGCCGAGCCAGGCGAGATCGGCGCGGATCGCCTCGACATAGGTCTCCTCGCTTCGCTCGCGGTCCGTATCGTCGATCCGGAGCAGGAAGCGCCCCCCCTGCTTGCGCGCCCAGAGCCAGTTG
Organism: Allosphingosinicella sp.; assembly: GCF_035626655.1. Lineage (GTDB taxonomy): Bacteria > Pseudomonadota > Alphaproteobacteria > Sphingomonadales > Sphingomonadaceae > Allosphingosinicella. Next base: position 71,229 of record NZ_DASPNF010000011.1, on the reverse strand, counting down.
TGCAGCGCCGTGCGGATATTGCCGACATGGAGCCGGCCGGTGGGCGAAGGCGCGAAGCGGGTGACGACATGCATTGCCCGGAGCGACTAGGCCCCCGGCGCCCGCCCGGCAAGCGGGTCAGAGCCTGGCCGGCCCACAGCGCCGGGCGGTGGCGGCCAGGTCGGCTGCCTCGTCGAGGCTCAAGGCATGGCGGGGCACGAACCACAGGCCCCCCGCCGGGGCCGCGAACAGGAAGCCGCCCGGCCACTCGCCCCAGCGATGGAGCGCGTTCCAGCCGACGCCCGCTCTCTCCCCCGCCATCTCGGTGCCGATGCCCTCCTCGGACCAGGAGAAGACCTGCTCCCCCTGCATCGCCGCGTTGCGCCGGAAGCCGCGCCGCGCCGCGTGCGGCGCGAGCGCGAGACGCAGCGCCAGGATCAGGCCGACGAGCAGCAACCCGCCGAGCGCCGCGGCCGACGCGACCCAGCCTGCCCGGCCGGCCGGCGCGCCCGCCTGCAGCGCGAGGCCGGCGCCGACCAGGGCGGCCGCCATCGCCGTGCCGAAGAAGGCCAGCCTCGTCCGCGGCTGCAGCAGGCTGCGGCGCATCCACTCGCGCGTCGCCGCGACGACATCCGCCTCAGTCGGCGTGAAGGCGATCCGCCCTGCCACTTGCTCCAGCTGCTCCTATGCCCTTCCCCTTCTCATATCCTCTGAATAAGGAGGCGTGAATCCGGGCAAGAAGGGAAAGCGGGCCGATGAAGCTGCTGTCGGGCAATTCGAATCTGCCGCTCGTGCAGGCGATCGCCCAATATCTGGAGACGGAGATCACCCAGGCGAGCGTGCGCCGCTTCGCCGACGAGGAGATTTTCGTCGAGATCCTCGAGAATGTCCGGGGCGAGGATGTGTTCGTGGTCCAGTCCACGGCCTATCCCGCCAACGACAATCTGATGGAATTGCTGATCTGCATCGATGCGCTGCGCCGCGCCTCGGCGAAGCGGATCACGGCCGTGCTGCCCTATTTCGGCTATGCGAGGCAGGACCGGAAGCCGGGGCCGCGCACGCCGATCTCGGCCAAATTGGTCGCGAACCTGATCACCGTCGCCGGCGCCAACCGGGTGCTCTCGGTCGACCTCCATGCTGGGCAGATCCAGGGCTTTTTCGATATCCCGACGGACAATCTCTACGCCGCGCCGGTCATGTCGGAGGACATCCGCGCGCGCTTCTCCGGCCGGCCGATCACCGTCGTCTCGCCCGACGTCGGCGGCGTGGTCCGCGCCCGTGCGCTCGCCAAGCGCCTCGACAATGCCCCGCTCGCCATCGTCGACAAGCGCCGCGAGCGCGCCGGCGAATCCGAGGTGATGAACATCATCGGCGATGTCGAGGGGCGCTTCTGCATCCTGATCGACGACATCGTCGATTCGGCGGGCACGCTCTGCAACGCCGCCGGCGCGCTGAAGGAGGCGGGGGCCGAGGACGTGGTCGCCTATTGCACGCACGGCGTGCTCTCCGGCGCCGCAGCGGCGCGGGTCGACAAGTCGGAGCTGGCCGAATTGGTCATCACCGATTCGATCGCCGCCTATGAATCCGCGGAGGCGACGCCGAAAATCCGCCTGCTCACCATCGCGCCCCTGCTGGCGGAGGCGATCCGGCGGATTGCGGACGAAAGCTCCGTCTCGAGCCTGTTCGACTGAGGGCCGAATCATTTGCCTTTTCGGGCGTCCGCCCATATAGGCGCCTGCTTTCCAGCTTGTGGAAGAACCGAACCGCCCGGCGAACAAGGGCTGCCGTGGCTGTTCTCAAACGCCTGTCCCCGCGCAAGCGGGGATCCGAAAGGAGACGAAAATGCCCAAACTGAAGACCAAGAGCGGCGTGAAGAAGCGCTTCAAGCTCACGGCGACGGGCAAGGTGAAGCACGGCGTCGCCGGCAAGCGCCACCGCCTGATCAGCCACAATGCCAAGTACATCCGCCAGAACCGCGGCACCGAAGTGCTCGCCGACGCCGACACGGCGCGGGTGAAGCTCTGGGCGCCCTACGGCCTGAAATAAGGAGGTACTGACCCATGGCACGCATCAAGCGCGGCACCACCACGCGCGCCAAGCACAAAAGGATCCTGGAGCAGGCGAAAGGCTATTATGGCCGTCGCAAGAACACGATCCGCATCGCCCGCCAGGCCGTCGAGAAGGCCGGGCAATATGCCTATCGCGACCGCAAGGTGAAGAAGCGCAGCTTCCGCGCGCTCTGGATCCAGCGCATCAACGCCGCGGTCCGCGCCGAGGGCCTGACCTATGGCCGCTTCATGCACGGCCTGAAGCTCGCCGGCGTCGAGCTGGACCGCAAGGTCCTCGCCGACATCGCGATGCACGAGGGCGAGGCCTTCAAGGGCATCATCGCCCAGGCGAAGGCGGCGCTCCCGGCGTAACGCCGAAGCCGCTCCAGCGACGCGAATGTGGAAAGGGCGCGGGAGGCAATGCTTCCCGCGCCCTTTCTCCCGGGGGGCCTTGGGGGGTGCCCTCTCTTATCCTTGTCACCGCATTTTCCGGGCCGTCGGGCCGTCAGCCCGACCTGAAAATGCTCTAGTGCATCGTCTCCATGGCGATCGAATAGCGGGTGGTCGCCGGGTCGGTGCCCGGACTGTAGGTCAGCCGCATCCATTCGTTGCGCGCCTTGCGCTCGTCCTCGAACGGACCGGCCATCGTCTCGCTGCCGGGGATCAGGGCGCTGAAATCCGGCCCCTCATATTCGCCGCCGACGATCCAGTAACGCGTGGTCATCCCGGTTCTCCTTACGCAGCCTGTCGGGTGAACTGGTCGGCCTCGGTCGATTCCGCCAGGGCCGCGGTCGAGGATTCGCCCCCGGCGAGCGTCTGGGCGACCAGGTCGAAATAGCCGGTGCCGACCTCGCGCTGGTGGCGGGTCGCGGTATAGCCGGCCGCCTCGCTGGCGAACTCGGCCTGCTGCAGCTCGGAATAGGCGGCCATGCCGCGCTCCCGATAGCCGCGCGCGAGCTCGAACATGCCATGGTTGAGGCTGTGGAAGCCGGCCAGGGTCACGAACTGGAACTTGTAGCCCATCGCGCCGAGCTCGCGCTGGAAGCGGGCGATCGTATCCCGGTCCAGCTTCGCCTCCCAGTTGAAGCTGGGCGAGCAATTATAGGCCATCAATTTGCCCGGATGCGCGCGCTGGATCGCCTCGGCGAAGCGCTTCGCGTCCTCGAGATTCGGGTGGCTGGTCTCCCACCAGAGCAGATCGGCATGCTCGGCGAAGGCGAGGCCGCGCCTGATGCAATGCTCGACGCCGGTGCCTTCCTTCAGGCGGAAGAACCCCTCGGGTGTGCGCTCGCCGGTGAGGAACTCGCGGTCGCGTTCGTCCACGTCCGAGGTGATCAGCCTGGCGCTCTCCGCGTCGGTGCGGGCGACGAGGATCGTCGGCACGCCGCAGACGTCGGCCGCGAGCCGGGCCGCGTCGAGGTTGCGGATATGCGCCTGGGTCGGGATCAGCACCTTGCCGCCGAGATGGCCGCACTTCTTCTCGGCGGCGAGCTGGTCCTCATAATGGACGCCCGCGGCGCCGGCCTCGATATAGGCCTTCATGATCTCGAAGCAGTTGAGCGGCCCGCCGAAGCCGGCCTCGGCGTCGGCGACGATCGGCGCGAACCAGTCTCGTTTGGCGCCGCCCTCCATATGCTCGATCTGGTCGGCGCGCTGCAGCGTGCGGTTGATCCGCCGGCAGAGCTCGGGCCCGGCATTGGCGGGGTAGAGCGACTGGTCCGGATACATGGCGCCGGCGGTGTTGGCGTCGGCGGCGACCTGCCAGCCGGAGAGATAGATGGCCTTGAGGCCGGCGCGGACCTGCTGCATCGCCTGGTTGCCGGTCACGGCGCCCAGCGCGTGCACATAATCCTCGCTGTGCAGCAGCTCCCAGAGCCGGTTGGCACCGCGCCGGGCGAGGCTGTGCTCTATGGGTACCGAGCCGCGCAGCCTTTCGACCTCCTCCGGGCCATAGGGCCTGCTGATGCCGTCGAAGCGGCCGGGCGGGGCGGGGATCAGGTCGGCGAAGTCGGTCACGCGAGGCCTCTCGAACTATACGAACCAGGCACGAGGAACCCTCAAACGGGCAGAATGGGCAGAGGGAAAAGGGTCGTCTTGTCGCGAGACGACTTGCGACTCTTGTTAATTTTTGACAATCTGACGAGCGATGAAGCTCTATCTCGGACGGCGGCTCCGCCATCTCCGGCGGGAGCTCGGGCTCAACCAGAGCGCGATGGCGGCCGAGATCGGCGTCTCGCCCTCCTATCTCAACCATCTCGAGCGCAACCAGCGGCCGGTGACCGCGCAGGTGCTGCTGAAGCTCGCCGAGGTCTATGACGTCGACCTGAAGAGCTTCGCGGCCGAGGGCGGCGAGGGCGTCGGCGCGGCCCAGCTCGCCGAGATCTTCGCCGATCCGATGTTCGGCGGCCTTGCCGTGCCGCGCTATGAGCTGGCCGAGGTCGCCGACAATGCGCCGGGCGTCGCCGAGGCGGTCTCGCGCCTCTACGCGGCCCTGGTCGAGCTGCGCCGCCGGCCGGCGGGCGGCGAGGAAGAGGAGGAGGGTGCCGCGCTCTCCCCGCAAAACTGGGTGCGCGACCATATCCAGGCGAGCCGCAACCACTTCGCCTATCTGGAGGAGGCCGCCGAGACCCAGGCCGGCGCGCTCGGCGATCCGCTCTCGATCGCCGAGCCGATGCGCCGGCGGCTGAAGGAGGCGTTCGGCATCGAGGCGCGGATCGTCCCACCGGAAGTGCTGGACGGGGCGACCCAGCATTACGATTTGCACCGCAAGCGGCTCCTGCTCTCGGCCCTGCTGCGGCCGGAGAGCCGCACCTTCGCGCTCGCCTATCAGCTCGCCCTGGTCGAGTTCCGTCCCTTGCTGGAACGGATGGTCGAGGCTGCGGCGGCGCCGGACGCGCCGACGGCCCGGCTGCTCCATATGAGCCTCGCCAATTATGCGGCCGGGGCGGTGATGATGCCCTATGCGCCCTTCCTCGAGGCGGCGGAGACGCATCGCTACGACATCGACCGGCTCTGCGCCCTGTTCGGCGCCAGCGTCGAGCAGGTCGCGCACCGGCTGACCACGCTGAACCGCGCTAATGCCCGCGGCATCCCCTTCTTCATGCTGCGCGTCGATGCGGCCGGGAACATCTCCAAGCGCTTCGCCGGCGAGGCCTTCCCCTTCTCGCGCTATGGCGGCACCTGCCCGCGCTGGAATTTGCACGGGGCCTTCCAGACGCCCGGCCGGACGGTCACGCAAATCGTCGAGACGCCCGACGGCCAGCGTTTCTTCACGCTCGGGCGCACCGTCCCGCGCTCGGTCCGGCTCGACGCGCAGGAGGACAGCCAGCTCGCCATCGGCCTCGGCAGCGACCTCCGGCACGCACCGCGCCTCGCTTATGCGGACGGCCTCGACCTCGCCAATCCGCAGGTCATGCCGATCGGCCCTGCCTGCACCATCTGCCCCCGCATCCGCTGCCCCCAGCGCGCCGCGGCGCCCGCCGGGCGGACGCTGACGGTGGAGGTGGGCAGGAAGACGATCTCGCCTTTTCCGTTCCTGGGAGGTTAGCGCATGAGCCTGGCGCGCTTCGCAGAACTTTGGACGCATCCGGAATATCCGCCGACGCCGGTATCGGAGTTTAACCTTCGCGCCGTGGAGAAGGACCTCGGTTTCACTTTTCCCACTGACTATCGGGATGCCGTCGTCCAGGTAGGCCTCGTGTCACCGACCATCGAACTGCTCGACACAATCGTTAATCGCGAGCTCGACATGGCGGACCTCTCCGAGCTTCTGGAGCCTAACGAGATACTGGCTACGACCGAAGTCTGGCGCGAGATGGGTCTTCCCGCGGACCTCGTGGCCTTCGCCACCGATTGTTCGGGCAATCTTTTCTGCTTCGGGCCGAATGGCGCGCCGACGATTTTCCTTTTCGACCATGATTTCGGTACCACGCGGGAGGTCGCGCCCTCTTTTTCACAATGGATCGACCGGTTCTGCGCGCTCGCAGAATAGTGGCCAAGCCGGCTTCGACCCGTCGCCGCACCTCGCTATAGTCCCCGCCGAAAGGTCCGCTCCATGCCCGCTTTCCCCGACGACATCTTCACCGAGCCCGAGGACGTCGACCCCGACACGCTCGCCAATCTCGGTCCGCTGCGCCGCCTTGCCGGCGGCTGGGAGGGGCATGGCGGGGTCGATATCAATCCCAAGGCGGACGGGCCCGAGACGCGGGCCTTCCTGGAGCGCAGCCTGTTCCAGCCGATCGACCCGCAGGCCAACGGGCCGCAGCTTTTCTACGGCCTGCGCTACCATATCCACATCAACACGCCGGAGGAGGACATCACCTTCCACGACCAGACCGGCTACTGGCTCTGGGAGCCGGCCACGGGCCTCGTCATCCAGACCCTCGCCATTCCGCGCGGCCAGATCGCGATCGCCTCCGGCCAGGCAGAGCCGGACGCGACGCGGCTGGTGGTGAGCGCCGAGCGGGGCCGCACCGACTACGGCATCTGCTCGACCCCCTTCCTCGAACATGCCTTTCGCACCGATTCCTACCGGCTCGAGGTCGAGTTCCACGAGGACGGCTCCTGGTCCTACGTCTCCGACACGATGCTGATGGTCCGCGGCCACACGGAAGCGTTCCAACACCGCGACCGCAACCTGCTCACCCGGACCAGCGCGCCGGAGCCGAACCCGCTGCTGCGCGTCCTTGCCGAGCGCGGCGAGCCCGTGGTTCGCGCCACCTTGCCGGGCGAGGGCTGAGAGTGGTTCACCTCGCGCGAAGATTGGCGTGGCGGGGCAGGGTGAGCGTGTCCGGTTGCGTATTGGTCCGACATGGACGGGAATGATGGCCTGCCTGGCCCTGCCGACGACGGTTTCGCGGAGGCGGAGGCGGCTTCCGTCGCGCATTACAAGAAAATGTACGACCGCTCGTCCGCGCTGGCACGGATCGGCGTCTGGGAATGCGACCTCGCGACCGAGGCGCTGACCTGGACGGACGGGGTCTACGACCTGTTCGAGCTGCCGCGCGGCGCCCCGCTCGAGCGGGCGGAGATCGTCGCGCTCTACGACGCGGAGTCGCGCGCGGAGATGGAGCGGCTGCGCGCCAGGGCGATCGCCGAGGGCGGCAGCTTCGCGCTCGACGTCCATATCCGGACGGCAAAGGGCCATGACCGCTGGCTCCGCCTCACCGCCGACGTCGAGCGGGAGGACGGGCGCTCGGTCCGCATCTTCGGCACCAAGCAGGACATCACCGCCGAGAAACTGGCCGAAGCGCAGGTCCAGGCGCTGCAAGCCGAGCTGATCCACTTGTCGCGCAAGAGCGCGATGGGGACGATGGCCGCGATGCTCGCGCACGAGCTGAACCAGCCGCTCGCGGCGATCGGCAATTTCGCGGCTGGCACCAGGCGCGCCCTGCAGGCCGACGTGCCGAGCCTGGCCTTCCTGGAGGACGGGCTCGACGCGATCGAGAAGAGCGCCCTGCGCGCCCGCAACATCATCCGCTCGCTGAAGGAGATGAGCAGCGGCGCCGCGGCGAAGCGTCAGCGGCTCGATCCCAGGCCGCTGATCGCCGAGGCGGCGGCCCTGGCCCTGCTGGGGGTGGAGGCGCAGGTGGCGCTCCGGCTCGACCTGGCGGACGGCCTCAGGGTCGCGGCCGACCCTGTCCAGCTCCAGCAGGTGGTGATCAACCTGGTCCGCAATGCCGTCGAGGCCGTGCTTGAGGCGCCGCAGCGCCAGGTGCTGGTGTCCGCCCGGGCCGCCGGCAAGGTCGTGGAGATCCTGGTCGAGGACAGCGGCCCCGGCATTCCGCCGGACATGATGGACAGCCTGTTCGAGGCCTTCGCCTCGTCCAAGCCGGGCGGGATGGGCGTCGGCCTCTCGATCAGCCGCACCATCGTCGAGGCGCATGGCGGGACCCTGTCCGCGGCCAACCGGGCGGGCGGCGGCGCCTGCTTCCGGGTGAGCCTGCCGTCGGCGGGCGCGGGACGGACCTAGGCCGGGATCGCCCCGACCGCGACGATCTCGATTGCGTCCGCCTCGCCGCCGAAGTCCGAAAAATCGCCCGGCCCGGCTCCGATCAGGGCGCGCGCGAGCGGGGCGGAGAAAGCGAGCTTGCCTGCCGCGGGATCGGCCTCGTCGTCCCCGACAATGTCGACCGTCCGTTCCTGCCCGTTGAGGCGGAAGGTGACGCGGCTGCCGAACGCGGCCTCGTCCTCGGGCGGCGACGGGGCGAGCTCGGCGGTGGCGAGGCGGGTGCGCCAGTAGCGCAGGCTCCGCTGCGCGTCGGCGAGCGCAAGCTCCTCCGTCTCCGCCGCGACCCGCGCCTCCAGTTCGGCAACCCGTTCTTCCGCGAGTTTCAGCCCGGCCGCAGTGACGAGGTTCGGCCCGGGCGGGATCGGCAGCTCGAAGCGCGGCTCCTTATGCTCCTCGTCGCTCTCCCGGCGGAAGGCCACGCTCATCCTTCACTCCTAAACCTGCCGCGGCACGCCCGGCCGGCCGATCGGGCATTCGAGCGCGGCGCGGTCCCAGGCGGCAAGGTCGGCGGCGGCTTCATAAGTCGAGCTCAGGAAACGGAGCAGGGCCCCGTCCGGGTCCGCCGCGGTCCGCACCGCCTCATAGTCCAGCACGAACTCGCCGAGCGCCGCGTCCCAGCGCGCCGCCTCCGGCCCGACCGTCGCCTCGGCGAAGCCGTCGGGCGCCGGATAGGCATAGGAATAGAAGAAGGGCCCGCCCTCCGCGCCGGCGCCGCCGGGCCAGAAGCCGGCGCTGGCTTCCTCGTGGCTGTAGGCCTCGCGCGTCACCGCATCGGGCAGGTTCGGAATGCCGCCCGGATGCAGCGGCGCCGGCCGACCGGAGAAGCGGGTGACGGCGAGATCGAAGCTGCCCCAGAAGAAATGGACCGGGCTGGCCTTGCCGAGAAAGCCGGAACGAAACAGGCGGAAGACGCGATCGGCATTCTGCACCGCGCCGAGCAGGCGCGCAGCGCTGTCCCGGTCATAGGTGCGCGGCGCGCGATCCTCGGCAAAGGGAATGGCGGGATCGACCTCGTTCGGCGCTCCGTGGATGCGGACCTTATGGCCCGCCCCGGCGAGGATGTTCATGGCCCGGGCGTGGAAGTCCGCCACCGACATGGGGCCGAGCGGCGCGGTCATCCGCCGCCCGGAATCCTCATAGACGAATTGATGTTCAGCCAGGTCCAGCGCGAGCGTGAAGACGCCGCCAGGCACATAGATTGGCTCGGTCGTCAGGCCGCGCGCAGTGACGTGCAGCGTCAGGTGCCAGCCATGGTTGCGCCAGGGCAGCAGGGCGGTCGGCACCTTGCCGAGCACCTGCGAGAAGAGGTGCAGCGCGACGATGGTCGGCCGGTCGCGCGCGGCCGACAGGCTCGGCCAGGCCCCGGTCATGCCGGGCAGAGCTGCGTCCGGGGGATGGTGGCGAGATGGCGGAGGCCGCTCCCGGTCCATTCATAATAGACCGCGCTCTCGTCCGTCTCGGCGCCGACCGCGCTGCCGATCACGATCAGCAGGCGGCTGCCCGGGTTGAAGCGCATGCCGCGATAGCGGAGCGGCCGGTCGCTGACCCAGTCCCGGACATGGCGCGTGCTGATCCGGCGCAGCTCGACCGGAAAGATGACCCGGCCGTTGCCGAGATTGACGATCGCCGCAGCGCTGCAGGAAAAGCCGCAGCCCCAGGCCGCGACGGTGTAATTGGCGGCGAAGTTCGGCCCGTTTGCAGCCTCGGCGCCGAGCGTGGAGCGATAGGCGCGGATCTCGCGCGAGCTGAGCTGCGGCGCGACATAATCCTTTGCCAGGATCGCGCGCGGCGCCGGAAAATCGGCGAAGCGGGGGGCACCGTCCTGATTGCCGAGCCGCCTCGGGCAATCGGGGCCGGAACGGGGTTCGGCATGGGCCGGATCGCCATGGTCGCCCTCGGGCGGGGAGCCATGCTTTGCTTCGGGCGCGGAGGCGGCTGCCGCGAACGGCAGAGCCAGCGCCAGGATCGCAAGGCTACGCAGTGAGATCATCCGAATCCCTCCCGTCCTGTCTTTGATAGCGCAACGGCGAGGGGTTTTCATCCTGCGCCTTTCTCCGTTAGGGGCCTCCCTATGGGCAGCGACCTCGAACGACTGAAACAGGACTGGCTCGACCGGATCGCCGGCGCGGGCGATCTTGCCGCGCTCGAGGCGGAGCGCGTCGCGGCGCTCGGCAAGCAGGGCGCGGTCACCGCCCTGCTGAAGACCCTGGGCGGGATGTCGCCCGAGGAAAGGCAGAGCGAGGGTCCGCGTATCCACGGCCTGCGCGAGGCGGTGACGGAAGCGCTGACCGCGCGCAAGGCGGCGCTGGAGGGCGCAGCGCTCGAACAGCGCCTGGCGGCCGAGCGGCTCGACATGACCTTGCCCGTCGCGCCGGCCGCGGAGGGCAGCATCCATCCGGTCAGTCAGGTGATGGACGAGCTGGCGGAGATTTTCGCCGATCTCGGCTTCTCCGTCGCCACCGGGCCGGAGATCGAGGACGACTGGCACAATTTCACCGCGCTCAACATTCCCGAGAGCCATCCGGCCCGGGCGATGCACGACACCTTCTATTTCCCGCAGAACGGCCCCGACGGGCGCGCGATGCTGCTGCGCACGCACACCTCGCCGGTGCAGATCCGCACCATGCAGAGCCAGGAGCCGCCGCTCTACATCATCGCGCCGGGCCGGACCTATCGCTCGGACAGCGACGCCACTCACACGCCGATGTTCCACCAGGTCGAGGGGCTGGTGATCGACCGGGGAATCATGCTCGGCCACCTCAAATGGACGCTGGAGACCTTCCTCAAGGCCTTTTTCGAGCGCGACGACATCGTGCTCCGCATGCGCCCCTCCTATTTCCCCTTCACCGAGCCCTCGGCCGAGGTCGATGTCGGCTATCATCTGGAGAAGGGCCGGCGCGTGCTCGGCGGCACCGACCATTTCATGGAATTGCTCGGCTCGGGCATGGTCCATCCACGCGTGATCGCCGCCTGCGGGCTCGATCCGGACGAATGGCAGGGCTTCGCCTTCGGCTGCGGCATCGACCGGCTGGCCATGCTGAAATACGGGATGGATGACCTCCGCGCCTTCTTCGACGGCGACCTCAGGTGGCTGCGCCATTACGGCTTCCGCGCGCTCGATGTGCCCACGCTCAGCGGCGGAGTGGGCGCATGAAGTTCACCCTGTCCTGGCTGAAGGAGCATCTGGAGACGGATGCGGACCTCGAGACGATCGTGGAGACGCTGACCCGGATCGGCCTCGAGGTGGAAGCCGTCGAGAATCCGGCCGAGAAGCTCGCCCCCTTCGTGGTCGCCGAGGTGCTCACCGCGGCGCCCCACCCGCAGGCGGACAAGCTGCAGGTGCTGACCGTCAATGCGGGGACAGGCGAGGCGATCCAGGTGGTCTGCGGCGCGCCCAATGCGCGGGCGGGGCTGAAGGGCGTGTTCGGCCCGCCGGGCGCGTGGGTGCCGGGCAGCGATCTGACCCTGAAGGTGGCGGCGATCCGCGGCGTCGAGAGCCGCGGCATGATGTGCTCGATCCGCGAGCTGGAGCTGGGCGAGGCGCATGAGGGAATCATCGAGCTCGCCGAGGACGCCCCGGTCGGCGTGCCTTTCGCCGTCTATGCGGAGCTGGACGATCCGGTGATCGACGTCTCGGTCACGCCGAACCGCCAGGACGCGATGGGCGTGCACGGCATCGCCCGCGATCTGGCCGCGGCGGGGCTCGGCACGCTGAAGCCGGTCGAGGTGCCGGTGATCGCCGGGACCTGGCCCTGCCCGGTCGAGATCAGCCTCGAGGACGAGGAGGGCTGTCCGGTCTTTTACGGCCGGGCGATCCGCGGCGTGCGTAACGGACCGTCGCCGGACTGGCTGCAGCAACGGCTGAAGGCAGTGGGCCAGCGGCCGATCAGCGCGCTGGTCGACATGACCAACTATATCACGCTCAGCTACGGCCGGCCGCTGCACGTCTTCGACCTCGCCAAGCTGCGCGGCAACCTGACCGCCCGGCGGGCGCGGGAGGGGGAAGAGGTGCTCGCGCTGAACGGGAAGACCTACCGGCTCGATCCCTCGATCACCGCGATCGCCGACGAGGCGGGCGCCGACGGAATCGGCGGCATCATGGGCGGCGAGCGGACCAGCGTCGACGAGTCGACGACCGACATCCTGATCGAATGCGCCTGGTTCGATCCGCAACGCATTGCCTTGTCCGGCCAGAAGCTCGGCCTCACCTCGGACGCGCGCAGCCGCTTCGAGCGCGGCGCCGACCCGGCCTTCGTGGAGGCCGGGATCGAGCTGGGCACGGCGCTCGCGATCGATCTCGTCGGCGGCGAGCCGTCGCAGATCTTCCGGGCAGGCGAGCCGCCCATCCCGGACAAGGTCGTCGACTATCGGCCCGAGCGCTGCGCGGAGCTGGCCGGGGTCGCCGTGCCGGAGGACCGGCAGGCGCAGATATTGCAGCGGCTGGGCTTCACCGTGACCCGCGGCGAGCCTTGGCGAATCGCGGTGCCGTCATGGCGTCGCGACGTGGACGGTGCCGCCGATATCGTCGAGGAAGTCATTCGACTCGAGGGGCTTGACCAGGTCCCCTCGACGCCGCTGCCGCGCGCCCCCGGGGTGGCGCGGCCGACGGCGACGGCGGAGCAGATGGTCGAGCGGCAGGCGCGGCGGACGGCCGCGGCGCGCGGCCTCAATGAGGCGGTGACCTGGAGCTTCCTCGCCGAGCGCGAGGCCGAGGCGTTCGGCGGCTCGGCCTGGGTGCTCGCCAATCCGATCAGCGAGGAGATGAAGGCGATGCGCCCCTCGCTCCTGCCCGGCCTGCTCGCGGCGGCGGCGCGCAACGCGGCCCGGGGGGCCGAGAGCATCCGCCTGTTCGAGATCGGCCGGCGCTATCTGGGCGACGGTGAGCGGGCGACGCTCGGCCTCGTCCTGGCCGGGCCGCGCGGGCCGCGCCACTGGGCGGGAAAGACGGGCCCGGTCGACGCCTATGACGCGAAGGCCGAGGCGCTGGCCATCCTCGCCGCCGCCGGCGCGCCGGTCGACAACCTGCAGGTGCTCGGCGAGGCCGGCCCCGCCTGGCATCCGGGCCAGTCGGGGCGGCTCTGCCTCGGGCCGAAGAACGCGCTGGCCGTGTTCGGGACCTTGCACCCGCGCATCGTCAGGGCGTTCGACCTGGACGGGCCCGTGGTGGCCGCGGAGCTTTACCTCGACGCCATCCCGGCCAGGCGCGGCGGCGCCGGCCATATGCGCAGCGCCTATCAGCCACCGGCCTTGCAGGCGGTGACGCGCGATTTCGCCTTCCTCGTCCCCGCCGATCTGCCCGCCGACCAGCTGGTGCGCGCCGTGCGCGGCGCGGACAAGGCGGCGATCACCGGCGCGCGGCTGTTCGATGTCTTCACCGGCCAGGGCGTGCCCGAGGGCCAGAAGTCGCTCGCCGTCGAGGTGAGCCTGCAGCCGGCGGAGAAGAGCTTCACCGAGGAGGAGCTGCAGGCGATCGCCGGGCGGATTGTCGCCGCAGCCGCGAAGCTCGGCGCGACGCTCAGGACCTGAGGCTTGGCGACAGAGACGGAGATTCGGGCCAGCTTCGCAGAGCAGGCCCGGTTCTGCGCCGCCTTGGGGGCTCCCTTCACCGCCTTGCTCTGCGAGACGCTTGGCCGGCAGCTGGACCGGCGCACCGAAACGGGCCGCCGCGTGCTCGACTGGCCGGGCGAGCCGGGCGCATTCGGGGATGCGCTGGCGCTGCGGCTCTGTGGCGGGCTGCATTTCCTGGCCATGTCCGACCGGAATTCGGACCTTGCCCGTCTCTACCCGCCGGCACCGATCCCTGATGCGGGCGCGCTCTGGGAGGCGCTCGCCCCGGTTCTGGCTGGCGGCAAGCTCATGCCCTGGCTCGACTTCGCGCCGCAGACCAATGAGGTCGGCCGTTCCGCGGTCTTGATGAGCGGCCTGCTGACGATCGCCGACCGCCTTCCGCTGCCCATGCGCCTGTTCGAGCTGGGCGCGAGCGCCGGCCTCAACCTCGTCCTCGACCGCTATCGCTACAATCTGGGCGGCCTGCTCATCGGCAGGACGATTCACCCGGCGCCCTTGTTCAAGCCGGACTGGGAAGGGCCGCGGCCGCCCAAGGCGGAGGTCCGCATCGTCGATCGCGCCGGAGTCGATCTCAATCCCGCCCGCCTGCCGGACGATGCGATGAAGCTGAGCGCCTATATCTGGCCCGACCAGCCGGAACGCGGCCTCGCCTTGCGCGCCGCGCTCGCGGCCGCCGAATTTCATCCGCCGGAGATCGACCGGGGCGACGCCGCCGACTGGCTCGAAGACCGGTTGAAGCCCGAGCCCGAGCCCGATGTGACCCGGGTGGTGATGCACTCCGTCGCCTTCCAATATTTCGATCCCCTCAGCCAGCAACGCGTCAGGGAGCGCATCGAGGCGGCCGGCGCACAGGCCTCCGCCGCCGCCCCGCTCGCCTGGCTCCGCTTCGAGAAGGAACCCGGCGAGGAACGCCATTCGCTGCGGCTCCGGACCTGGCCGGGAGAGGAGCAATTGCTCGCCTGGACGCATCCGCACGGCCGCGCGGTGACGTGGTTAGGCGGTCGTTAGCGATGATAACAATTTCGACTCCGTAATTATTGCGTCAGCACCAGATCCTCGCCGACCGTCCAGTAACCCTCCAGCCACAAACAGATTTCCCGCGCGGCCGGGTGATCGAAGGCGGCGTAACGGGCCTGCAGGGCGGCCTTGCGCCCGCCGAGCCGGTCGAGCCCGCGATCCTGCAGCGTGAGGATGTCCTTCGTTAGGCGAAGGGCGAGCTCCTCGCCCAGAATCTCGCGCGCGGCCCGGCCGAACGCCGCAAGATAGTCATAGGATTCGCCGGTCCGATAGCTTTCAGCCAAGGTCAGCAGGGGGATGCGGCTGAGCAAAGGCTGGGAGGCCGGATTGACCCCGTGGCCGGCAATATGCGGCCCGATCGCGGCTGGCCGGCCGGTGACGCCGCGCAGGTGCAGATGCTGCGACATGCGGGCGCCGTCATTGACCGGATAATTGTCCCAGAGCATCGGCCTCCGCCCCATCTGCCCGGCGACGCGGGCGAGATGGCCGGGCGAGTATTCGCGCGAGCCGACCTCCGGCCCCGTCCAGAAGAGCTGGACGGCGGGATCGAGCAGCCGGCCGAGCTGCTCGAGATAGAAAGCCGGGCGCTGGCCGAAGGCGACGTCGAGGATCGGATCGTCGGAATAATAAGAGGGGCAGGAGAGGATCCGGCCGGCGACCCCGCGCTCGGCGGCATAATGGACGATCGCGGCCTGCCGCTCGGCGAGCTCGGGCACGTCGCCGCGCATATCGTCGAAGAGAATCGCGAGGTCGTCGAGCTTCAGCGAAGCGAGCTGGGCCAGCTTCGCCGCCAGCGCCTCCTGCCAGCCCCGGCCGCCATGGAGATGCAGCTCGAACGGGGTGAGGCCGATGCCGAAGCGGACATTCTGCGACCTGCAAATGTCCCGGAATTCCGCCAGTTTATCCATCTCCGCCGGGGGATGCGGCTCCTGCCAGCGCCGGCGGAGCCAGGGATCGGCCTTGGGCGCGTAGAGGTAGAAGCTGTAGCCGTGCGGCCTCAGGAAGCGGACCGCGTCCGCCCGCTCCGCCCAGGACCAGGGCCGGCCGAAAAAGCCCTCGATGATGCCGAGTGCCGGAGTCATCGCCCTGTCACCGGTCGAGCTCGTTGATCGCGGCGTGGACCCGCGCCTCGATCTCCGGCCGGGGCAGGCCCGGCTCGATCGGCGCAAGGAAGCGCATGGTGACGATGCCGGCGCGCTTGACGAACCGGCCGCGCGGCCAGAGCCGGCCCGAATCCACGGCGACCGGCACGACCGGCAGCTTCAGCGCCCGGTAGAGCCCGGCAAAGCCCGGTTGCAGCGGCGGCTGCGCGCCCGGCGGCACCCGCGTGCCCTCGGGGAAGATCGCGATCGGCCGGCCTTCGGCTATGGCGGATTCGGCCGCGCGCATCATCCGCCGGAGCGCCGCGGCGCCGCCCTTCCGGTCGACCGGTATGACGCCATAACGTCGCGTCACCCAGCCCCAGAGCGGGATGTCGGCGAGCTCGCGCTTCAGCACCGTGGCCGGCTCGTCGAGCATCAGGATCAGCTCCAGCGTCTCGAACATCGACTGATGCTTTGAGGCGACGAGGCAGGCGCCCCTGGGCGGCGTGCCCTCGACCTTGGTGCGCACGCCCAGCAGCAGGCGGGCGCAGAGCCGGTGATAGCGGGCCCAGCCATGGGCCCACCAGCGGATCGCCCTGGTGCCCAGCAGGCTGATCGGGAAGGAGAGCAGGACCGCAGGCACGGTGCCACCGTAGAAGATGAGCGCGAACAGGAAGGAGCGGAAGGCAGCCATCGTCCCGTTCGCCTAGAGCCCGACCAGGCCGGCGGCCCGCGCCATCAGATATTTGTTATATTCGTTGTAAATCTGGACGAAGCCGGGATTGGTGACGACCGCATCGGTCAGGATGGTGACGTCGCCGCCGACGCGCCGGCCGATCTCATAATAGGCCCGGTGCATGTGCAGGTCGCTGGTGACCAGGCGGATCGAGCGGTAGCGCCGCCGCTGCAGCCAGCGGGCGACCTCCTCGGCATTGGTGCGCGTGTCGACCGAATCCTGGCCAAGCGCGATCTTCGCGGGAAACAGGCTCGGGTCGACGCCGTAGCGCGCCGCATAATCCTGCGGCCGGGCGCCGGTCGGCACGCCGGAGATGAGGACGGCCTGCGCCCGGTCCTGCTCGAGCAGGGCGAAGCCCCGCTCCAGCCGGCCCGGGCTGCCGGTCAGCACGACGATCGCGTCGGTCCGTTCGTCGCCGGCCGCCCTGGGCAGGGTCAAAGCGAAGACCGCAAAGCCGATGCCGTAGAGCGCGAGCAGCAAGGCGACGAGGCGGATCGTCCAGCGGATCACAGCATCTTCCCGAGCGCGCGCAGGATGGTGAGCCGCGCGACCAGCATGGCGAGCAGCACGCCGAACAGAGGCAGGCCGACGAGGATGCCCCAGGCGGGCGCCGGCACGCTCGCCGAGCCGAGCAGCTCCGACCCCAGAGCGGAGACCCGCTCGCCGATGCCGATCAGCACCAGAGCGGCGAGGATGAAGCCGACGAGCCCGCCGAACAGGGCGTCGAGCGCAATCCGGCGCTGGAACAGGCGCGCGACCTGGACGTCGGTCGCGCCCATGAAATGCAGCACCTCGATCGTCGCCCGGTGCAGGTCGAGCGCCGCGCGCGCCGCCAGCACGACCGTCGCCGCGGTCGCGCCGACCATCAGCAGGACGAGCCCGGCCGCCAGCCATTTCAGCGCCCCGATCAGCGAGGCGAGCGGGGCCAGCCACTGGCCGTTATCGTCGACCCGGGCGGCAGGCGCGGCGGCGGTCACCGCGCGGGTGAGCTCGGCGAGCCGGGCATGCCCCTCGGGCGTCAGATCGACGTCGATCAGGGCCGGCACGGGGATGTCCTCGGCGATGCCGCCCTGCCCGAGCCACGGCACGAGCAGCCGGTTGATCTCCTCCTCCGGCACCGGGCGCACCGCGACCACGCCGGGCAGCCGCTGGATAGCGGCGACCGCGGCCCGGGATTGCGCCGCCTTGCGCGCCGGATTGGCCTCGACGATCTGGATGGTGACGCGCCCGCCGATCTGCTCGTCCAGGCGCGCGGCGGCGCTGGCCAGGCCCATGCCGGCGGCGGCGGCGAGGACGGTCAGGAACATCATGATCGCGATCACCCAGGGCATCGGCCCGGCGAGCCGCCCCTCGGGCAGCAGGCCGCGCTCGGCCCGGCCGAACTTGCGCACACCGCCTTTCATCGGGGCGCCCTCATTGCTCCGCCCGCTTGGGCGGGTGGCGGAGCGCGCCGGTCGGGTCGGCGATCTGGCCGCGGTCAAGGCGCAGCATCTCGGCGCGCTGGATCTCGGTCAGCAGATGCAGATCGTGGGTCGCGACGACGATCGTGGTGCCGAGCTTGTTGAGGCTGTCGAACAGAAAGAGCAGCCGCCGGGCCATGTCCGGATCGACGTTGCCGGTCGGCTCGTCGGCGACCAGCAGCTCGGGCCGGCCGATCACCGCCCGGGCGATGGCGACGCGCTGCTGCTCCCCGCCCGAGAGGGTTGCCGGCCGCGCGCTGGCCCGGTCGGCGAGGCCGACCCAGGCGAGCATCTCCCTGACCGGCGTCTCCAGATCCTTGTCGGCGACCCCCGCGACCCTGAGCGGCAGCGCGACATTGTCGAAGGTCGACAAATGCGGGACCAGCCGGAAATCCTGGAAGACGACGCCGATCCGCCGCCGGAATCCGGGCAGCCGGTCGCGCGGCATGGTGACGATGTCCTGGCCGAACAGCCGGATCAGGCCACGGCTGGGCCTGAGCGCGAGATAGAGCAGTTTCAGCAATGACGTCTTGCCGGCGCCGGACGGGCCGGTGAGGAAGTAGAACCCGCCTTCGCGCAGGGTGAAGGCGAGATCGGACAGCGTCTCGGCGCCGGTGCCGTAGCGCAGCCCGACATTCTCGAATTGAACGATCGCTCCGCTCGTGTTCAGCGGTTCGCTCCCTGCCCCCAATGCTCTGCCTGGGGGCAGCAATGGCATGCCGGTGCGGTCCGCTTCAAGCATTACGCCCTTCGACGGACCCTTTCGGGCCGTCACACGCTTGCAACAGGCGACTCGCCCGTGCTTAGAGTCGGCAACCAGTCCCGAGAGCGCGCGTAGCCGATGATCCTCTCCTGCCCGTCCTGCAAGACCCGCTATGTCGTGCCGGACAGCGCGATCGGACCGACCGGGCGCCGCGTGCGCTGCGCCAATTGCCGCTATTCCTGGGTGCAGGACCCGCCCGCGCTCGATCTCGACATGGCCGCCTCGGCCGAGCAGGCCGCCGCCGAACCGCCCGTCCCCGCCCCGCCCGCCGTCGCCCCCCGGCCCGAGCCGCCACCCCCGCCGAGCTGGACCCGGCCGGAGGAGCCGGCGCCCGAGCCCGAGCCGGAGCCGGTCCAGGAGGAGTGGGAGCCCGGCCGCCGGCCGCGCCGCAACCGGGCGAGAATGTGGACGATCATCGCCATCGTCGCGGCTTTGCTGATGGTCGCCGGCGTCGTCGCGCTGCAGGTCTTCGGCCTTCCGGAGGCGGTGCGCCGGGTTTTCCTGCCGGTGCAGAGCGCCAATGCGCTGACCATCAACGGCACGACCGAGCGCACAAGGCTGGCGAGCGGGCAGGACCTGCTCGTCCTGCATGGCGAGATCACCAACACCAGCGACGAGACCCAGCGCGTGCCGCAGATCCGGGCCGAGCTGCGCGACGGGCAGGGCCGCGTCGTCCACAGCTGGTCGATCGCGCCGCCGGTGCGCGACCTCGCGCCGCGCGAGACCCGCCGCTTCGACAGCGCCGAGCGGGACGTGCCCGCGGGCGGCCGCCAGCTCAGCCTGAGCTTCGGCCCGATCTCCTGAGCTTCAGCACGTAAAAGAAGCGGCCGAACTGGAGCGCGGCGGTGGCGAGCATGCCGATGCCGGCGGCGAAGGCGAGGCCGCCCGGGCCCCAGCCGTTCCTGACCAGCAGCAGCCCGGTGCCGCCCGTGATCAGGAAGAAGCCGATGATCCCGTTTATTCCGGCCCAGACCTGCTCGCCGAGCGAACGAAGCGAGGCGCCGAACACATATTGCAGGCCGTCGAAGACGAGGAAGGCGCCCATGATCGAAAGCATCAGGGCGGCGAGGGCAAGCACCTCGGGATCGTCGGAGAAGGGCCAGACGAGGACAGCGGAGGCCGAGACGAGCAGCAGCGAGATGAGCGCCAGCAAGCCGGCGCACAGGGTCGCGGCGAGCATCGCCCGCGGCCAGGCCTGGTCCGGCTCGCCCGCGCCCACCGCATTGCCGACCCGCACGCCCGCCGCCGAGCCGAAGCCCATGGAGAGCGCGAAGGCGATATTGTGGATGGAGAGCATGGCCTGGAAGGCGCCGGCCGCGGCATTGCCGAGCTGGGTGGAAAGCACCATCAGGGTCGAGAAGCCGGCCAGCTCAAGGGTCGCGCCGAGCGCTGGCACGAGGCCGAACCAGGCGAGCGGCCCCGCCCCCTTCAGCGCCCGGAGCAAGGCCGGGCCACTGAAATCGCGCACCCGCCGCGCCGCCGCCCGCGGCAGGAACCAGACGATCAGGATCATCGCCAGCGCCCCGGCCCAGGAGACGGTCGCGGTCGCATAGGCGGCGCCGACCGCGCCGAGGGCGGGCAGCCCCCAATGGCCGCCCACCCAGGCCCAGGCGAGCAGGCCGTTGACCGGAAGCATGAGCAGGTTGACGGTCATCACCCGCTGCGGCCGGCTGATCCCCTCCAGGAAATAAGAGGCCGCGCCGAGCAACAACTGCGCCGGAAAGCCGAGCGCCATCGCCTGGACGACATTGGCGCCGGGCCGCTGCAGCGCCCGCTCGACGCCGAACAGGCCGAGCAGGTCGAAGGCGAAGATGCCGAGCACGGCGGCGCTGACCACGCCGACGATCAGGGCGAGCGCGAGGCCCGAGCGGAAGATGTCGCCGGTCTCGGCATAGCGCTCCCCGCCGTCCGCGCGCGCGGCGAAGACGAGAATGCCGGTGAGCCCGGCAAAGCCCATGACGAGGACGATGAAGGTGACGGTGCGGCTCGCCCCCAGCGCCGCCAGCTCGGCCGTGCCGTAATGGCCGACCACGGCGACGTCGATCATGTGCATGAGCGTCCAGTTGAGGCTGGTCAGCATGATCGGCCAGGCCAGGCGCAAGATGCGCCCGGCCTCGCCACGCCATCCGTCTCTCAGGTTGTCCTCCATCGCGCCCGCCGATAGACGGTCGGGATGCGCATAGGAATACTGACCGGCGGCGGCGACGTGCCCGGGCTCAACGCCTGCATCCGCTCCGTCGTGCTCTCGGCCGACGCGCTCGGCTGGGCGGTGACCGGCTTCCGGCGGGGCTGGGAAGGGGTGATGGCGATCGACCCGGCCGATCCGGACAGCATCGCTGCGAACAGCCTGGAGCTGAACCGGGAAACGGTGCGCGGGATCGACCGGACCGGCGGCACCGTGCTCCACACCTCGCGCCGCGACCCGCGGACGATGGCGGAAGGCGACCGCACCGGCGACGTGCTGAGCGTGCTCGACGCGCTCGGCATCGACGCCATGGTGACACTCGGCGGCGACGGCACCCTGCGCTTCTCCGCCCATCTCTCCGCGCAGGGCGTGCCGGTGGTCTCCGTGCCCAAGACGATGGACAATGACGTGTTCGGCACGGATTATTGCATCGGCTTCTCGACCGCGGTCAGCCGCTCGGTCGAGGCGATCAATGCGCTGAGGACCACGGTCGAGAGCCATGAGCGGATCGGCGTGATCGAATTGTTCGGCCGGCGGAGCGGCGAGACCGCCTTGCTTGCGGGCTTCCTCGCCCAGGTCGACCGGACGGTGATCGCCGAGGTGCCGGCCGATCTCGACGTGCTGCTGCCCCTGCTCGCGGAGGACAAGGCCAGCAATCCGGCCCATTATGCGATGTGCGTGATCTCCGAGGGGGCGAGCATCGCCGGCGAGGCGAATGGCGAGGGCGAGATGTCCAAGCCCGCCAGCCAGCGCGGCGACATCGGCATCGGCCAGCGGCTGGGCAACGAGATCACCGCGCGGCTCGGCGAGGGCGTCGTCATCCAGGAGCTCGCTTACCTGATGCGCTCGGGCGAGCCGGACGCGATGGACCGGATGGTCGGCTTCGCCTTCGGCGGGCTCGCCGTGCAGCTGATCGAGCGGGGTGAGGCGGGGCGAATGGTGACCCTCTCGGACGGCAATTACAGCCACGTCCCGATCGACACTTTGCTCAAGGGCAAGAAGTCGGTCGACGTCAGCGCCCTCTACGACCGCGCCGCCTATCGCGCGCGGCTGATGCGCGTCGAGGGCATGCCGATGTTCCTGTACTGAGGGCTTTCTCCGTCATTGCGAGGAGCGGAGCGACGCGGCAATCTGGACCTTGCCGGGTTGCTTCGCTTGGCTCGCAATGACGGGTCGTGGTAGGCGTTGCGTATCGCTGACAGCGCTGCTAGAGGCCCGCTTCCTACCGGCCGGAGGAACCCCTCCGGCGCAGCACGTGCGGTCGTGGCGGAACTGGTAGACGCGCAGCGTTGAGGTCGCTGTGGCCGAAAGGCCGTGGAAGTTCGAGTCTTCTCGACCGCACCATTCATCCAGACTCAAATCGTCCGGGGGACGATTTGTGCTGGATGAATCCCGAGCGACAGCGAAGGGCCGGGCCCCCTTCCCCATCGCCCGAAAATAGCGCACCACCCGCTTATGGCGGGGGCCCCTCCACAGACCATCCACCGCAGGAAGCTCGGCTTCTGGATGTGCGTCGCCCTCGTCGTCGGCAACATGATCGGCTCCGGCGTCTTCCTGCTGCCGCGGGACCTGGCCCCGCTCGGCTGGAACTCCGTCTACGGCTGGCTGGTGACGATCGCCGGGACGCTGTGCCTCGTGACTGTGCTGACCCGGCTGGCACGTGGCCGCGCCGACAGCTGCGGCCCCTTCTCCTATCCTGCGGCCGCCTTCGGACAAGGGGTCGGCTTCGTCGTCGCCTGGAGCTACTGGATCTCGATCTGGGTCACCAACGCTACCCTCGCCGTTGCCGTGGTCCGCAACCTCGCCTTCCTCGCGCCCGGGCTGGCCGATCCCGCCCTCGGCGCGAGCATCGCCATCGGCGTCGTCTGGCTGTTCACGCTCGTCAACTGCCTGGGGGTGCGCACGGCGGGCTCCGTCCAGGTGCTGACCGTCCTGCTGAAGCTCCTGCCGCTGGGCGGCGCGATCCTGGTCGCTGTCTGGCTGCTCGGCCGGGGCGAGACGGCGCTCGCGCCGCATGGCAGCGTGCCGATCGATCTTGCCGGAATCAACGCCGCCGGTACCTTCACCCTGTTCGCCATGCTCGGCTTCGAAAGCGCGATGGCGGCCGGCGAACGCGTGGAAAATGCGGACCGGACCGTCCCCCGCGCAACGATCTGGGGGACGGCGATCACCGGGCTGATCTACCTGCTCGCCTGCTCGGCCGTCACGCTGATGCTGCCGGCCGCCGCGATCGCGGACTCGCAGGCGCCCTTCGCTCTCTTCTTCGGCGAGCTGGTCAGCCCCCAGGCGGGCGCCTTGGTCGCCCTCTTCGCAGCGATCGCCGCCCTGGGCGCGATCAACGGCTTCGTGCTGCTGCAGGGTGAGCTGCCTTTGTCGCTGGTGCGGTCGCGCCTGCTTCCCGCCTGGCTGGGCGCGGAGAATCGCCGGGAGGCGCCCTACCGGATCCACATCTTCTCGAGCGCGCTCGCCACGATCCTGATCCTGCTCAATTATTCGCGCGGGCTTGCCGACCTGTTCCAGTTCATGGTGCTGGTGACCACGTCGGTCACGATCATCTTCTACGTCGCCGGCGCGCTGGCCGCGCTGCGGCTGGCGGCAAACGGGCAGATCGAGACGTCGGCCACATTCGTCGCCATCGCTTTGGCCGGCCTCGTCTATTCGCTCTGGGCGCTTTACGGCGCAGGGATCGAGGCGAGCCTGTGGAGCATCGGCATGACCCTGGTCGGGTTGCCGCTCTATCTGATCATGCGCCTGGCAAAGCGCCCCAGCCGGGCGCCGGCGGCGAATCCAGCCTCGTCTCCGGAATCAGCCGCCTGAGCTTCTGCGCGAAGCTCCTGAGGCAGACCTCGCTGCTGCCCAGCGGCCCGGGGCGGTAATAAGCCGAATGCATGCCCTGCTGGACGCGGCGGATGAGCGTGGCGTCCTCGGCATTGACCTGGCGGTTGATCCGCCAGTTCAGGTAGCGCGCCGCGCGCATCTCCCGGCGGTCGTCCGGCAGCGCGTAGCTGATCTCGCGGATCATCGTCTCGGTCGGCCCGACCGGCACGAAATGCATGAAATCGACCTGGTCGGGATAAATGTCGAAGGCGACATTCGGCCAGAGCTTGAAATAGAGCCAGCGCCGTCCCGCCCCTGCGGGCAGGAAATGCTGATAGGCGCGCTCCGAGGGATTGGCCGACGGCCGGTCCAGCAGGTCGCCCCACATCCGGTCGACATGGGGACCGGCCTCGATCCCGTAGCCCGTGCCGAACAGGCGGGTCAGGCCGGGATGGGCGACGTTGATGTGCAGCCCGTCCGAATAATTGTCGGCGACATTCTTCCAGTTGACGTCGCGCGGGCGCAGCGTGATCCGGCCGATCGCCTGCAGCTCCTCGAACCGATGCGGCGCCACCTCCGCCTCATAGGGCGCCATCATCTGTGCGACGCTCGGCCCCCCTCCTTCCAGCCGCACGAAGGCGAAACCGCGCCAGAGCTCCAGCTCGACCGGGAGCAGGCCGAGCGCGGTCAAGTCCAGCCCCGGATAATGCTCCTTCATCGGCACCCCGACGAGGCGGCCGTCGCTGGCATAGGTCCAGGCATGATAGGGGCAGGTGAGCCGTTTAGCGCAGCCCGCCTCGCCGTCGACGAGGCGCGAGCCGCGGTGCCGGCAGACATTGGCGAACGCCCGGATCGCCCGGTCGGCGCCGCGGATGACGAGGATGGATTCGCCGTCAATCTCCAGCGTGCGCCAGTCGCCGGCGCCTGGGATGTCGTTGGCATGGCAGACGATCTGCCAGGCGGGGCGGATCAGCCGCTTCATCTCCACGCGATAATAGTCCGGATCGTGATAGACCCAGCCGGGGAGGCTGAGATCCTCCCGGTCGTCGGGCACGGGGCGCAGGCGGGCGACGTCGGACATGGCGAGCTTCCTCTGCCGCCCCTCTAGCAACCGCGCAAAAGTCGCGCCAGACGACTTTCCTCGGCCACGACGGCGCCGGCCGGGACGGCAAGTAAGGCGGCGTTAAGCCGGAACGCGCTTCTGCTTGCCCCCGTGACTCGCCGACTCTATCCAAAGGACCCAAACTTGGTGCCGGAGGCGGTCGTGACGGGTTGGCATTTGTCGTCTGGCAAGGAGCAAGAAGGGAGCGATGATCATTCATCGTGACCGCCGCGGCGACGTCGCCAGGCGGCAAAGGACAGCCCGCCGCTACGCGGTCGGCCGGAGAAGCCGGCTGGCGGCGTCGAGCCCCTTGTCCGGGCTGCCGGGCCCGGCCTTCGGCACTCTCCTACCCAGCCGGCTTCTCCGGCCGATCACGGCCCACTCCGGCACCAAGTTTGGGTCCTAACCCGCCATGGCAACTGCCGCTGAAGACCCGGGACCGAAGCAGCGTTCGCGCTTCAAGCGCTATCTGATCGCGACGCTCAAGGTCTCGCTCTACACCTTCGTGATCGCCGCGGTGGCGCTCGTGATCGCCGTCTCGGTCGCGGTCAGCCAGCTGCCCAGCTTTCCGGAGATGGTCCGGCGCGACGATCTCGGCCAGATGATCCGGGTGCGCGCCGCCAATGGCCAGATCATCCAGACGATGGGGCCGAGCTTCGGCGAGTGGATCCCCTATGAGCGGATCCCGCCGGTCATGCGCGAGGCGATCATCGCGGTCGAGGACCGGCGCTTCCGCAATCATCCGGGCGTCGACCCGATCGGCATGGTCCGCGCCACCTGGCTCAGGATCACCGAGGGGCGCTGGCGGCAGGGCGGCTCCACCATCACCCAGCAGCTCGCCCGCAACATCTTCCTGAACAGCGACCGTACCTTCGCCCGCAAGCTGCGCGAGGGCATCCTGGCGCTGGCGCTCGAATGGCAGTTCAGCAAGGAGCAGATCCTCGAACTCTATCTGAACCGCGTCTATTTCGGCGGCGGCGCCTATGGCATCGATGCCGCTTCGCGCCGCTTCTTCGGCCACAGCGCGACCCAGCTCAGCGTCGCCGAGGCCGCGATCATCGCCGGCTTGGTCAAGGCGCCCTCAAATTACTCGCCGACCGCCGATCTCGCCGCCGCGCGGGACCGCGGCCGCGTCGCGCTCGGGCTGATGGTCGAGAATGGCGCGATCACCCAGGCCCAAGCCGACGGTGCCGACATCGATTCCATCCAGCTCGCCCGCGTCGCCCAGCGGCAGGACAGCAACCGCTACTTCATCGACTGGGTGCTGCCCCAGCTCGACACGCTGATCGACGAGAGCCGGGCGCCGCTCGACGTCTGGACGACGATCGATCCCAACATGCAGCGCGCCGCCAGCGCCTCGATCAACGCCAACACGCCGCGCGGCGCGCAGGGCGCCATGGTCACGCTCGACCGGGACGGGGCCGTGCGGACGATGGTCGGCGGCCGCGACTATGTCGGCTCCAGCTACAACCGGGCGACCCAGGCCAACCGCCAGGCCGGCTCCTCGTTCAAATTGTTCGTCTATCTGACCGCGCTCGAATCGGGGTACCGGCCCGAGAGCAATGTCGCCGACGAGCCGATCACGATCGGCGGCTGGTCGCCGCGCAACAGCAACGGCCGCTTCATGGGCCCGATCCCGATCCGCATCGCCTTCGCCTATTCGGTGAACACGGTGGCGGTGCGCCTCGCCCAGCAGGTCGGGACCAGCGCCGTGGCCGACATGGCCCGCCGCTTCGGCCTGACGACGCGGATCGAGACCAATCCATCGATGGCGCTGGGCTCGAACTCCGTGCGGCTGATCGACATGACCCGGGCCTATGCCTCGGTGGCGCGCGGCGGCGTCGGGGTGACGCCCTACGGCATCCGCCGGGTGACGACGGCGGACGGCACTCTCCTCTACCAGCATCCGACGGACGAGCCGCGCGTGCTCGTCGCGCCCTGGGTGGCGGCGCAGATGACCGAGTTGCTGCAGGGCGTGGTCGAGCACGGCACCGGCCGCGGCGCGGCCCTGGGCCGGCCGACCGCGGGCAAGACCGGCACGACCAGCTCCAACAAGGACGGCTGGTTCATCGGCTTTTCGAGCGGGCTCACCACCGGCGTCTGGATGGGCCGGGACGACAATCGCGCCCTGCCCGGCCTTTCGGGCGGCCAGGCGCCCGCGCGCGCCTTCCACGATCTCATGGTCCGCGCCGTCGCCAACCGGCCGGTCGAGCAGTTCCAGACCGACGCCACCGGCCCCGAATGGGAGGTGGAGGGCGGCGACAATGCGCTGCTGGAAATCGCCCCGCCCAATGACGAGCCCTTTGTCGACGCCGACGGCAATCCGGTCGAGCGCGACGGCCCGCCGCCGCGCGACGAGATCTTCCGCCCGGACGAGGGTCTGCCGCCCGAGGATGAGGGCCTCCGCCCGCCCGATGACGACGAGCGTGATACCCGGCTGACCGAGGGTGCGCTGACCGGCGCCTAACGCGGACCGATGCGGTGGAGGGCGGCGCCCCCGCGCTTTAGCCAGGCGCGGGCCGGCCGCGGATCGGTGCCGAGGATCTCGGCGACCAGGGCATGGAAGTCGGGCCCGTGATTCAGGTGGATGAGATGCGCCACCTCATGCGCGACCGTCGCCCGCCGGACGAATTCCGGCGCGAGGATCAGCCGCCAGCTGTAGCGGATAACGCCCTTGCTTGAGCAGCTGCCCCAGCGCGAGATCGGATCGCCGATGCCGACGCGCTCGAGCCTCGCGCCCGCCTTCGCGGCATAGTCGCGGGTTTCCCGGGTCAGCACGGTCAGCGCCTCGGCCTTCAGCCAGCGCAGGATCCGGCGGTCGAGGCCGTCGAGCGGACCGCCGCAGACGAGCCGGCCGGCCTGCTGGCTGATCTTCCGCGGGCGCTCGGACACCCAGTCGATCACATGGGGCTCGCCATGCACGGGCACGATCTCGCCCGGCGCGAAGAGGCGCGGCGGCGGAATCTCGGCCAGCTGCCGCTCGATCCATTGCCGGTGCTCGCTCGCCCAGGCCAGAGCCCGGCGCTGCGAGACGCGGCGCGGCACGGTGAGCAGGACCGAGCGGGTGCGCGGGTCGACGCTGAGTCGGAGCTTGCGGGCGCGCGGCGACACCTTCAGGCGCACCGGCGTTTCGCCGATGCGCAGCTCGGAAGCGCCGGGCCTAGAAGGGCCTGTCGACGAGATGAAGCTCCAGATCGCCAGCGTCGTCCTCCGATATCGTCCAGCCGCGCACCGACATGCCGGCCTCGTGCACCGTCTCGCGGCTGCCGCTGACCAGATAATGCCAGTCCGGCAGCTTCTTGTCGTCGCCGCGCAGGCGATAGGCGCAGGTCGAGGGCAGCCAGTCGATCTCGCGGAGCTGCTTCAGGTCGAGCCGCACGCAATCGGGCACCAGCGCCTTGCGCATCCTGTAATTGGTGCAGCGGCAGGCCTGGCGGTCGAGCAGCCGGCAGGCGACGTTGGTCGGGAAGAGCTCGCCGGTGACCTCGTCCTCGAGCTTGTGCACGCAGCATTTGCCGCAGCCGTCGCACAGGGCCTCCCATTCCTCGCGGTCGAGGCTCTCGATCGGCAGCTCCCAGAAACGCTCCCTCATCTCACCCAGCGCGCCAGCTCGTTGGCGGTGCCGTCGGGTCCCTGGTCATAGGGAATGATGGCGAGCGGCCGGCCCTCGGGATCATAGAGGACCGCGTTGCGCGTATGGTCCATCAGATAGCTGCCCGGCGTCGCCCCCTCGCGGCGCATGTAGGAGGCGCCATAAGCGCGCGCCATCCGGGCGAGTTCGTCCGGCGTGCCGGTCAGGCCGACGAAGCGCGGGTGGAAATTGGCGACGAACTCGCGCAGCACCGGCGGCGTGTCGCGCGCCGGATCGACGCTGACGAAGATCGGCTGGACCAGGGCCCCCGCTTGGGCATCCCGCTCCTCGAACCGCCTGAGGCCCGCGCCCAGCACCCGCATATCGACCGGGCAGACGTCGGGGCAGAAGGTATAGCCGAAATAGACCAGCTTATATTTGCCCGGCCAGCTGCGCTCGGTGACCCGCCGGCCGTTCTGGTCGGTCAGCGAGAAGGCGCCGCCGAGCCGCGCGCCCTTGAGCGGCGGATCCTGCGGGGCGGCCTGGGCGCAGGCACCAAGCAGCAGGACCAGCAGAAGGGTAAGGACGGCGCTGCGACGCACTGGGACGCTTTCATTCATGACAGGCGCAGCCTTGCTTTGCTAAGGGCCGCGGATCAAGTTCGCATATCATGTAGGGATTATCAGGCGGATGGCCAGAACCAAGACGCTCCTGCTCGCGGCCGCGCTGGCGGCGATCGCCGTGCCGGTGGCGGCGCAGAGCTTTTCCGAGGGCTACACCTTCCTGAAGGCGGTGCGCGAGCGCGACGGCAACACCGCCGAGCGCATCCTCTCCAATCCGAGCTCGACCGCGATCAACCATCGCGACGCCAGCACCGGGGAGAATGCGCTGCACATTCTGGTGCGCGGCCGCGATTCCGGCTGGCTGGCCTACATGCTCGGCCGCGGCGCCCGCGCCGACGTCGGCGACCGCGAGGGCAATACGCCCTTGATCATTGCTGCCCAGCTCGGCTGGCTGGAAGGGGCGGAGATCCTGCTTGGCCGGGGGCGGGCCAATGTAAACCAGAGCAACAATCGCGGTGAGACTCCGCTGATCTTCGCCGTCCACCGCCGCGACATGCCGATGGTGCGCATGCTGCTCCGCAACCGCGCCGATCCGAACCAGACCGACCATGTCGCCGGCAATTCGGCGATCGACTATGCGCGCCAGGACAATCGGGCGACGGGAATCCTGCGGCTGCTGGAAAATCCGCAGGCCGCGACGCCCACCGTCTCCGGCCTGACGCCGCCGACGCCGCGCCCCTAGCTCGGGCTCAATCCAGCCCGGCCAGCCCCGGATCAAGATCGCCGGCGAGCCGGCGCGCGGCGCGGCGGGCGAAGCGCAGGGTCTCCGCCTTGCGGCGGGCGGCGGCGAGCGGGCGGCGGGGCGCCTCGCGGACCATCTCCGCATCGTAGCGGTCGGCGACGATCAGCCCGGCGCAGCCCGCGCCGAAGCCGTCTTCCTCGAACGGCGCCAGCGTGAAGCCGGCCGGCACCGCCCAGTAGAAAAGGTCGCAATAGTCGAGATAGTCGGCCCACTTGCAGTCGGCCATCAGGTCGGCGCGGGAGACCTTGATCTCGACGATGGTCAATTGCCCGCGCGCGTCGATCGCCATCATGTCCGCGCGCCGGCCGTTGGGCAGCGGCACCTCGCAGAGCGCATACATGTCGGCGCGGAAGAACATCCGGGTGACGCCGCGGGCGACGTCTTGCGCGATCAGGGGCGCGTCGGCGAAGCAGTCGGACGACTCGGGCAGGAGGGAGGCCATGCCCGAAAACTAGAATGAAACGGGAACGAACGGAAGTGGGTCAGCGGTAGAAGACGTGATTCCCGACCGTGGCGATGCGGGTCAGCCGCCGCCAGCCCGGATTGATCCGCCGGGCGTGGAAGAACAAGGCGTCGGGCGCGCCGCCCTCGGCGAGCCGATCGGTGGCGATGCGGGCGATGGCGACTGCGGTCTGCCAGTCGCGCGAGCCCTGCGGCGGCTGCGGGATATAGCCGCGGCGGACGAAGGAGAATTGGTAGGGCTGGCGGACGACGCCGCACAGGGTCGGCGCGAACCGGCCCGAGCGGGCGCGGTTGATCACCACCTCGGCGACGGCGAGCTGGCCGGACAAGGGCTCGCCGCGCGATTCCCAATAGACGGCGCGGGCGAGGCATTCGGTCTCGTCGTCCGCGGTGGCGCCGGCCGCATGGATGGCGACGAGCTCGCTGAGCGGCCGGCCGACCACTTCGACCTCCGATGTCGTCGCTGCCGGTGCCGGAGCGGGATCGGCAAGACCCTCGATGCCGAGATTGGCGGCGGTCAGCGCGGTCTGGGCCCGGGCGGGCATGGCGATGCATGCCGCGGCGAGGAAGGCCAGCCCGATCCGGATCCGCATGAAGAAGCCCCCGCTTGCCCCTGGACGGCCGGAGAAGAGCCCGGCGACCGCAGCGAATCAACCGGGGGCGTTCATTTCAGCGGCGAAGCGTTCGCCGTCCGCGACGTCCAGCTCGACGATCCAGAGATCGGGATCGCTGCGGCGGCGCCGCGCGACCAACGCCTGGAATTCCTCCTCCGTCTCCGCCCGGCCCGTCGCCTGCCAGGCATAGCTGCCGTCCGGCTGCAGCAGCCGCTCGAGCAAGGCGGTCCGAGTCCCGCGCTCGGCGAGGACCACCATGACTGCGCCCGCGGTCGCGTCGCCTTTGGCGAGCACCACGCCGAAGCCGCCCTCGGCCTGGGCGCGCCGGAGCAATGAGGAGACGAGAACCTGGCTGGAAAGCCGCGCAGTCACCTCCCGGCGCTCACCGGCTGCGATAGCCGTCGAGGCCCGAGAGCGGGATGTGCGAGCGCATGAAGGTGCCAGTGCCGCGTGCCGCCTCCTCGCCGTCGGGCAGCAGCAGCCGCGCCTCGCCCACGAAGACACGGCGGCGGCCGGAGACCCAGCGTCCCTCCGCGATCACCGGCCCGGCGCGCAGCGGCTGGGTGAAGACGAGGTTGAAGGCCGTGGTCAGCAGGAAGCGGTCGCTGACCATCGAGTTGCAGGCATAGAAAGCCGCATCGTCCATCATCTTGAAGTAGAGCGTGCCGTGGGCGGCGCCGGCGGCATGATAGCTGGCCGGCGCGACCTCGAAGCGGATCCGGGCGACGCCGGCCTCCCTGATCTCGATCTCGGACTCGAACAGGTCGTTGATTGCCGCCGACCGGTAGAGCGATTCGAGCGCGCGGAAGTGCGCGGCCTCGCCCCCGGTGGCCCCTTCAGGCGGCATCCCGCGCTTCCCCGCCCGCGAGCAGGGCGTAGATCGCGTCGCGCGAGCGGGCGCCGCGCAATTTGGCCACGGTCTGGCTGTCGCGGAAGATGCGGCTGACCCGCGCCAGCGCCTTCAGATGGTCCGCCCCCGCATCGGGCGGGGAAAGCAGAAGAAAGACCAGATCCACCGGCATATTGTCGATCGACTGGAAGTCGACCGGCGTCTCCAGCCGGGCGAAGAAGCCGAAGACATTGTCCAGCCCCTCGATCTTGCCGTGCGGGATGGCGGCGCCGCCGCCGAAGCCGGTCGAGCCGATCTTCTCGCGCGCATTGAGGCTGGCGGCGATCGTCTTGGCGGGCAGGCCGGTCAGCCGTCCCGCCGCCGCGGCGAGCTGCTGGAACAGGCCCTTCTTGTTCGCCGCCACCAGATCGGCGTCGATCGCCCTGTCGCTCAATAAATCCGAAAGATCGCTCATCATCACACCGGTTGGGAGGCCGGAGCCTCCGGGGGAAAGGGCAGAAGGGGCAAGGTGGTGCCTTCAGAGGCCGCCGCGTTGGGGCTCGACCCAGCCGATCGTGCCGTCGTGGCGCCGGTACACCATGTTGAAGGCGCCCGTCGCGCTGTTTTTGAACATCAGGGCGTTGGTGTTCCGCAGGTCGAGCAGCATCACCGCGTCGGAGACGCTGGCGGTCGGGATGTCGACCCGCGTCTCCGCGACGACGGGCGGATTGTCGGCCGGCTCCTCGGGCTCGGGCGGCGGCGCGAACACGGTATAGCCCGCATCGAACTCCGCCTCGGCGTGCGCGGTCTGGGCGTGGCGGTCCTTGAGCCGGCGCTTGTAGCGGCGCAGCTGGGTCTCGATCCGGTCGGCGGCCAGCTCGAAGGCGACCGGGGCGAGCGCCCCGCCGGCCGAGCCCTTCAGGACGACGCCCTGCGGGACATAGGCGACGATGTCGCAGGTGAAGCTATGGTCGTAGGGGCCTTTGCCGAAGGTGACCTGGGCGGAGATGGCGCGGGAGAAATATTTGTCGGCGATCTGATGGAGCCGCTCGTCCACCTGTTGCTGCAGCGCCTCGCCGGTATCGATCTGATGACCGGAGACCCGGATGTCCATCATCGTCTCCAATGCTGTACCGGCGCATGTGGGCGCAGCCGCGGCTTTGGTCAACTGGGCAGAGAGTGGCTGGGAAACGAAACCGTCATTGCGAGCGCAGCGAAGCAATCCGGTCAGAGGGCATGGGCTTCGTCGCTGCGCTCCTCGCAATGACGTGGCTTAAAGCCGGTTCCAGATCGGGTCCTTGATCTTCGCCAGGAAGGCCGCGTGGCGGGCCGCTTCCGCCTCGCTCGGCGCATGCGGGCGGGCCGGGCGGATCGCGACGGATACGGGCTCGATCAAGGTCTCCGCCGCCTCGGCGGTGGCGGACTGGTCCTCAATCAGCTCGGCGACCAGGGTGAGCCCGATCTGGCGGCCGCCGGTCAGCTCGACATAGACCTGGGCGAGCAGTTGCGCGTCGAGCAAGGCGCCATGCTTGATCCGCTGCGAGCGGTCGACGCCGAAGCGGGTGCAGAGCGCATCGAGGCTGTGCTTGGCGCCGGGGAATTTCTGGCGGGCGATGGAGAGCGTGTCGACCATGCGCGACATGCAGACGCTCGGCCGGCCGCACTGGCCGAGCTCGGCGTTGATGAACCCGAAATCGAAGGCGGCATTGTGCGCGATCATCGGCGATTCGCCGATGAACATGAGCAGGTCCTCGACGACATCGGCGAAAAGCGGCTTGTCGGAGAGGAAGGTGTCGGAGAGGCCGTGCACTGCCTCCGCCTCGCTCGGCATCGGCCGGCACGGATTGAAATAGGAGTGGAAGTGCCGCCCGGTCTCGCACCGGTTAAACAGCTCGACGCAGCCGATCTCCACCACCCGGTCGCCGTTGAGTGGGCTGAGGCCGGTCGTCTCGGTGTCAAAAACGATTTCCCGCATGCCTTCGCCTATGAATCCCCCTGCCCGTTTAGGCAAGCGAGGATGCGGCGGACCGAGGCGCGGGTTTCCTCGAGGCTGACGTCGGTGGGGATGACGAAGTCGGCGCGGGCGCGCTTCTCCGCGTCCGGGAGCTGGCGGGCCAGGATCTTCTCGAATTTTTCGGGGGTCATGCCGGGCCGGGCGAGCACGCGCTCGCGCTGCACCGCCGACGCTGCGGAGACGACCGCGACCTTGTCGACCTCGTTCACCCCGCCCGCCTCGAACAGCAAGGGAATGTCGAGCAGGATCACGGGCGCGCCGTCATGCGCCGCGATGAATTCCCGCCGTGCCCGCGCCACGGCCGGATGGATGAGCGCTTCAAGCCGCCTGAGCTGCTCCGGTTCGCCCAGCACCCGTTCGGCCAGCGCGCCGCGATTCACCCCCTCGGGCCCGGTCGTGCCGGGGAAATGCGCCTCGATCTCGGCGACCAGCGCCCCGTCCGGCCCCTGCAGGCGATGGACGGCCGCATCGGCATCGAAGACCGGCACGCCCTCCTCGGCGAACATCTTCGCCACGGTAGACTTGCCCATGCCGATCGAGCCGGTGAGGCCGACGAGCAGCGTCATGACGTCAGCCTTTCGCGGAGCTCGGCGGAGTCGGCCGGCTCGGGCGAAACCTTGAAAAAGTGGGTGAATGCTATCGACGCCTGGTGAATCAACATGCTCAGCCCGTCCACGGTTTTCAGGCCTCTGCCCCGTGCGTCCCGCAGCAGTGGCGTTTCGAGCGGATGGTACACCATGTCGAAGACGGTCGCGTCAGCCTTGAGGCGCGAGAGGTCGACATCGAGCGCTGGATAGCCGGCCATACCCAACGGGCTCGCGTTGATCAGCAGATCAACATCGGGGGCTGTGCCGAGCGGCAGAACCTTGCCGTGAAGCCCGAACAGCTCCAACAGCGCAGCCGCCTTTTCGGGCGAGCGGTTGATCAGAATGACGTGGAGCACCTTCTGCATTCGCACTTCGGCCAGCGCCGCCCTCGCCGCACCGCCGGCGCCAATGACGGCGACGCGTTCCGGATCGATTCGCGCTGTATCAAGGGCGAGATTGATGCCCTGCCAGTCCGTATTGGTCCCGGTGAGCATCCCGTCATAGCGAACCACGGTGTTCACGGCGCCGATACGCCGCGTCAGGGCGTTGGTATCGAGCAGCGAGAGTATGTCTTCTTTCAAAGGCATGGTGACGTTGCACCCGCGCCAGTCGGGATCGTCGCGCCGCGCCGCGAGATAATCGGGAAGCTCGTCCGCAGTGACTCGTGTCGTCCGGTAATCCCCCTCGATCCCGAGCTGGTCCAGCCAATATCTGTGGATTGCCGGCGATTTCGAATGGGCGACCGGATCGCCGATCACCTCGGCATAGGGAATTCCCATCACCTTGCCGCCAACCCACGCTCGCGCAGATAGGCGAGCAGGGGGAGAAGCGGCAGGCCGAGCACGGCGAAATGGCTGCCCTCGACCGCCTCGAACAATTGCACGCCGCGGCCCTCGATCCGGTAGCCGCCGACGCAGTGCTTCACTGCCTCATATTCGGCGTCGAGATAGGTTTCGAGAAAGGCCTCGCTCAGGGGCCTGACCCTGAGCTCGACGCTTTCGGTATCGCCCCAGACCCGCTCGCCCGCCTCGGTCACCACCGCGGCGCTGTGCAGCCAGTGGGTGCGACCGCCGAGCATCCGGAGCTGGCCCAGCAATTCCTCGCGGGATCCCGCCTTGGACAGCATCGTGCCGTCGTCCAGCTCGAGCACCTGGTCCGCGCCGATCACCAATGTCTCGGCCTCGGCGGGCACACTCCTCGCCTTGAGCTCGGCCAGCATCTCCGCGACGTTCCAGGGCTCGAAGCCCGCCGCCGCGAGGCCGGCCTTGGCCTCCTCCTCGTCGAGCGGCGCCGATACCGTCTCGAAGGCCAGGCCCGCCGCCGCCAGCATCTCCCGCCGCGCCAGGCTTTGCGAGGCGAGCAGCAATCTCACTGGCCTTCGGCCTGCTCGCTGCGCTCGGCGCAGAGCTTGACGATGGCGAGCGCGGTCTCCTCGATCGAGCGGCGGGTGACGTCGATCACGGGCCAGCCATTGTCGGCGAACATCCGCCGCGCGAAGGCCAGCTCGGCATTGACCGCCTCATTGTCCACATAATCGGTCTCCGGCACCTGATTCAGCGAAAGCAGGCGGTTGCGGCGGATCTGGATCAGTCTCTCGATATTGGTGGTGAGGCCGACGATCATCGGGTGCCTGAGACCGTAGAGTACCGCCGGCGGCGGCGATTCCGGCACGAGCGGCACGTTCGCGACCTTGAAGCCGCGATTGGCGAGATAGATGGAGGTCGGCGTCTTCGAGGTGCGCGAGACGCCGGCGAGGATGATGTCGGCCTCCTCCCAATTCTCCGAGCCGACGCCGTCGTCATGCGCGATGGTGAACTGGATCGCGTCGACGCGGGCGAAATAGGCGGCGTCGAGCGCGTGCTGCCGCCCGGCCCTGCCTTTCGCCGCCTCGCCGCTCACCGCCGAGAGCGCGTCGATCACCGGATCGAGCACCGAAACCGCGTTGATCCCGCGCTGCCGGCATTTGCGCTCGAGCTCGCGGCGGATCTCGCGGTTGACGACCGTGTACAGGACCAGCCCCGGCCGCCGCTCGACATCGTCGAGCACGCGGTCGAGATGGCCCTCGGAGCGGACCATCGGCCAGAGATGATGCAGCGCCTCGACATTGTCGAACTGGGCGAGGCAGGCCTTGGCGACCATGTCCAGCGTCTCGCCGGTGGAATCCGAGAGGAGATGCAGATGGAGCTGTTTCAACGGCGCGCCTTCGGCAGGTTCGGCCACGGGTCTTACGACGCAAAGGCGCGATCACGAAAGAGTCATTCGCTGTGGAAAACCTTGGGGAAATGCCCGGCTTAAGGCTCGGGGCAAAGCCAGGGACGGAATTCGTCCACGCTCCGGGCCGTTTCATCCACAGCGCCGCGAACATGGGAAAAAATCCACCGGTCCGATGTGGAAAACGGGGATGGCCGGGGCGAATCCGCGGGAATGCGCGCCTGCGGGGGAGTCAAGCTGTTGGCAAAATTTGTGCGAGGCAATAAACCCCGTTCGTCCACCGCCTATCAACATCAACAGACTCTCTTATAAATATATATTTAAGGATAAGAGAGCGGAGCCCTCCGACTTGACGCTCGCGCCTCACAAGCCCTTGCTCCACGTGCTAAGCGGTGGAAAAAGCGATATTATTCCGATCTGGCTGATGCGTCAGGCCGGACGCTACCTGCCCGAATATCGGGCGCTGAGGGCGGCGAAGGGCGGCTTTCTCGAGCTCGTCAACGATCACGAGGCCGCGGCGGAGGTCACGCTCCAGCCGATCGCCCGTTTCGGCTTCGACGGGGCGATCCTGTTCTCGGACATATTGATCGTGCCTTATGCCCTCGGCCAGGATCTGCGCTTCGAGGCAGGCGAGGGTCCGCGTCTGTCGCCGCCTTTGACCGACGCTGTGCTGAGCGGGCTGACGGCTGTGCCGGCCCGTCTCGAGCCCGTCTACCGGACTGTGGAGAAAGTGAAGGCCGCGCTCCCGGCGGAAACCACCTTCCTCGGCTTTGCGGGCAGCCCCTGGACGGTCGCGACCTATATGGTGGCGGGCCAGGGCAGTCGCGACCAGGCGGAGGCGCGGCAGGCCGCATATGCCGATCCGGGCGCCTTCGCCGAGATCATCGGCGCGATCGAGGCGATGACCGTCGACTATCTCTCCGGCCAGATCGAGGCCGGGGTCGAGGCCGTGCAATTGTTCGACAGCTGGTCCGGCAGCCTCGCCCCCGCGCAGTTCGAATCATGGGTGATCGCGCCCACCGCGCGGATCGTCGCGGCGCTGAAGGCGCGGCATCCCCACATCCCGGTGATCGGCTTTCCCAAGGGCGCCGGCGCGAAGCTCGCCGCTTATGCGCGCGAAACCGGGGTCGACGCGATCGGGCTCGACGAGACGGTCGATCCCGCCTGGGCCGATTCTGTGCTGCCCGCCGACCTGCCCGTGCAGGGCAATCTCGATCCGCTCGCCTTGCTGGCCGGCGGGGAGGCGCTTGAAAAGGCGGTGGCGCGCATCCTATCTAGCCTCGCGGGGAGGCCGCATATCTTCAACCTGGGTCACGGCATCATCAAGGAAACCCCGATCGCCCATGTCGAGCGGCTCCTTGAGCTGGTGCGGCGGTCGCCGTCCGGGCGAGCGGCGTGATCGACAGCTTCGAAACGGTTCTGATCTTGCTCTATCCCTGGCTCAAGGCCGGCCACATCATCTTCGTGATCTTCTGGGTCGCGGGGCTGTTCATGCTCCCGCGCTTCTACGTCTATCACCAGGAGAGCGCGCCGGGCTCGGACGAGGAGCGACGGTGGATCGAGCGCGAGAAGAAGCTGCGCAAGATCATCATCACCCCCGCGATGATCCTGGTCTGGCTCTTCGGCCTGCTGCTCGCCCACACGATCGGCGCCTGGACCCAGCCCTGGTTCCTCGCCAAGTTCGCCATCGTCGTCCTGCTCTCCGGCTATCACGGCTGGATGGTCGACTATGGCAAGAAGCTGGAGCGGGGCATCCGCCCGGTCTCCGGCAAGGCGCTCAGGATCATGAACGAGGTCCCCGGCCTCGCCGTGGTGCTGATCGTCGTCCTGGTGATCGTCCGGCCCTTCTGACCGGCCTGTCGCCGCGTCGTCCCGGCGAAAGCCGGAGCGGCCCTCCATTCGCTCGGCTTGACTTGCCCAGGGGCGGAGCATAACGGCCAGAACAGTCGTTAGCCTGCCGTCCGCGCGGGTGTTCAAGCCGCCACATTCTCCCGAATCTCCGAGCTCCCACGCCCGGAATCCGTATTTTCAAGAGTTACCCGACATGCATTTGAACGACCTCAAGCAGAAGACCCCCGCCGAGCTGGTCGCCATGGCCGAGGAGCTGGGCGTCGAGGGCGCATCGACGCTGCGCAAGCAGGAGCTGATGTTCTCGATCCTCAAGGTCCGCGCCGACAGCGGCAACGAGATCATGGGGCAGGGCACGATCGAGGTGCTGCAGGACGGCTTCGGCTTCCTGCGCTCCGCCGATTCCAACTATCTGGCCGGCCCCGACGACATCTACGTCTCTCCCAACCAGGTCCGCAAGTTCGGCCTCCGCACCGGCGACACGGTCGAGGGCGAGATTCGCGGCCCCAAGGAGGGCGAGCGCTATTTCAGCCTCGTCCGCGTCACCCAGGTCAATTATGACGATCCCGACGCCGTCCGCCACCGCGTCAATTTCGACAATCTCACCCCGCTCTATCCCGACGAGAAGCTGACCCTCGACAGCGCCGATCCGACGATCAAGGACCGCTCGGCGCGGGTGATCGACATCATCTCTCCGCAGGGCAAGGGCCAGCGCGCCCTGATCGTGGCGCCGCCGCGTACCGGCAAGACCGTGCTGCTGCAGAACATCGCCCGGGCGATCACCGACAATCATCCCGAGGTCTTCCTGATCGTGCTGCTGATCGACGAGCGGCCCGAGGAGGTCACCGACATGCAGCGCTCGGTGAAGGGCGAGGTCATCTCCTCGACCTTCGACGAGCCGGCCAGCCGTCACGTCCAGGTCGCCGAGATGGTGATCGAGAAAGCCAAGCGTCTCGTCGAGCACAAGAAGGACGTCGTCATCCTGCTCGATTCCATCACCCGCCTCGGCCGCGCCTACAACACGGTGGTGCCGAGCTCGGGCAAGGTGCTGACCGGCGGCGTCGACGCCAATGCGCTGCAGCGACCGAAGCGCTTCTTCGGCGCCGCCCGCAACATCGAGGAAGGCGGCTCGCTCTCGATCATCGCCACCGCGCTCATCGACACCGGCTCCAAGATGGACGAGGTGATCTTCGAGGAGTTCAAGGGCACCGGCAATTCCGAGATCGTGCTCGACCGCAAGGTCAGCGACAAGCGCATCTTCCCGGCGCTCGACGTCGGCAAGTCCGGCACCCGCAAGGAGGAATTGCTCGTCGAGCAGGGCACGCTCTCGAAGATGTGGGTCCTCCGCCGCATCCTCATGCAGATGGGCACGGTCGACGCCATGCAGTTCCTGCTCGACAAGATGAAGGATTCGAAGACCAACGAGGACTTCTTCGCCTCGATGAACCAGTAAGCCCATCGAGGGTTGGGGAGGCACATGCTCGAGCTCTGGAACGCGATCGTCCACGACTTCAGCAACCTGAGCGATCCGGCGGCTTTGGCGGCCTTCGGCCAGGTGCTGATGATCGACGTCATGCTCGCCGGCGACAATGCGATCGTCGTCGGCGCGCTGGCCGCGGGCCTGCCCGCCGACCAGCGCAAGAAGGTCATCATGATCGGCATCCTCGCCGCTCTGGTGCTCCGCATCATCTTCGCCTTGATGGTGACCCAGCTGATGCAGATCGTCGGCCTGATCCTCGCCGGCGGCATCCTGCTGCTCTGGGTGGCCTGGAAGATGTACCGCGAGATCAGGCATGTGCCCGACGATCCCGCGACCGAGGGGAACGAGGCTTCGGGCCTGCGCCCGGCCAAGAGCTTCGCCGGCGCCGCCTGGGCGGTGGCGGTCGCGGACGTCTCGATGAGCCTCGACAATGTGCTGGCCGTCGCCGGCGCCGCGCGCGAGCATCCCGGCATCCTGATGATCGGGCTGCTGCTCTCGGTCGCCCTGATGGGCCTCGCCGCGAACCTCATCGCCAAATATATCGATCGCTATCGCTGGATCGCCTGGATCGGCCTGCTCGTCATCCTCTGGGTGGCCGGCAAGATGATCTACGAGGGCTTCGTCGACCACAATGTCGGCCTGCTGCAATATATCTGGCCGGACGCGGCAGCCCGCCTCGCCCACTAGACGGCGCGCTTCAGGACTGTCTTGAAACTGCAATGGGCCCGGGCTTAGTCTGGCGCCCATGGGGACACAGAACGCACGCGCCGCCCAGGATTGCGCTCAATGCGCCTTCTGGGCGCGCTTCCTGATCTGGGCAACGCGCAAGGCGCGCTGAGGGGTTGAGCGCCCTCTAGCCCACATGCTCGGCAAAGAAGGCCTCGGTGCGGCTGTCGGCCAGCTGCGCCGCGGCCTCGCTCCGCCGGTCGCCCGCTTCCGTGGCAAAGCCGTGATCCTCGCCCGGATAATCGTAGAGCGTCACCCGCGGATGATCGTCCAGGCCTTCATGAATCAGCGCCTGCTTGTCGGGCGTCACGAAGTGGTCGGCGCCGGCGATATGGAGCATGAGCGGCCGGGCAATGGCGTGTTTCTCGCCGAGCAATGCCTCGAGCATCACCCCATAATAGCCGACCGACGCGTCGACGTCGGTGCGCGCGGCGGTCATGAAGGCGAGCCGGCCGCCGAGGCAATAGCCGACCGCGCCGACCCTCGCCCCCTCGGGAAGGCGAGACCGTGCCGCGCGGATGCAGGCCTCGATGTCGGCGATCGCCCTGTCCTGGTCGAGCTTCTGCATCAGGGCGAGCGCCTCCTGGAACTGCTCGGGCACGTCGGGGTCGAGCTCGACCCCTTGCTGGATTCGCCAGAACAGATCGGGCGCGAGGCCGAGATAGCCCAGGCTTGCCCAATGGTCGCATTTGGCGCGGATGCCGGGATTCACCCCGAAAATCTCCTGGATGACGACGATCGCGCCCCTGGGCGTGCCCTCCGGCTCGGCGAGCCAGGCATTGAAGCTGCCGTCATGGTCGAGGGTCTCGATCGAAATCAGGGGCATGACGCGTCCTCCACTTGCGAGTCGCGCCCCTATAGACCTAGAGCCACGCCAGCCAACAGGCATGAGGAGAGGCTCATGAAAGTATCGGTCGACGTCGATTGCACGCCCGAGGAGGCCCGCCGCTTCCTTGGCCTGCCCGATCTCAGCCCCGTCCACGAGGCCTATGTCGAGAAGATGAAGGCGGCGGTCACCGACGGCGCCGCCCCGGAGATGTTCGGCGAGATGATGAAGGCCTGGGGGCCGATGAACGAGGCGGGCATGAACATGTGGAAGCAGATGCTCGACCAGATGGGGAAGGCGCCGCGCTGAGGGACACGATCTTCGCTCTGTCCTCGGGCGCGCCGCCGGCCGGGGTCGCAATCGTCCGGATCAGCGGGCCGCGGGCCGGCGCCGCGCTCGCCGCCCTGGCCCGCCGTCTGCCCGAGCCGCGGGTCGCGACCTTCCGCAAGCTCCGTGTTGACGGTCAACTGCTTGATAATTCAGTTATTCTCTGGCTGCCGGGGCCGAAGAGCGCGACCGGCGAGGATGTCGCCGAGCTGCATCTCCATGGCGGCCGCGCATTGATCGCGCGGGCGCTCGGCGCGCTCGGGGCGATGGAGGGGCTAAGGGCGGCCCTGCCCGGCGAGTTCACCCGGCGCGCCTTCGAGAATGGCGCGCTCGACCTGGCCGAGGCCGAGGGGCTGGGCGACCTGCTCATGGCGGAGACCGAGGGCCAGCGCCGGGCCGCGCTCGCCCTGATGGGCGGACGGCTGAGCCGGCAGGTCGCGGCGTGGCAGGAGCAATTGCTGGCCTTGTCCGCCCAGATCGAGGCGGCGCTTGATTTCTCCGACGAGGGCGACGTCGCGCCCTTGCCGGCCGATTTCGAGCCGCGGCTGGCGGCGTTGCGGGAGGAGATGGCGGAGGCAGTGGCGCGTCCGGGCGCCGAGCGGCTCAAGGACGGTGTCCGGGTTGT
Organism: Allosphingosinicella sp.; assembly: GCF_035626655.1. Taxonomy (GTDB): domain Bacteria; phylum Pseudomonadota; class Alphaproteobacteria; order Sphingomonadales; family Sphingomonadaceae; genus Allosphingosinicella. The sequence goes on along the minus strand of NZ_DASPNF010000011.1, from coordinate 28,977 downwards.
CATCGCGGGGCCGCCGAATGCTGGAAAGTCCAGTCTTCTCAATGCGTTGGTGGGTCGCGAAGCGGCGATCGTGACGGATCTTCCGGGAACGACGCGCGATCTGGTGGAGGCGCCCGTCGCGATTGGCGGCACGCCGTTCCTGCTGACCGATACGGCCGGACTGCGCGAGACCGCGGATGTGGTTGAGACGATCGGCGTCGACCGCGCCCGCGCCTCGCTCGCCGGGGCGGACATCATCATCTGGCTCGGGCCGCCGGACGAGGCGCCGGCGGGGGCGATCCGGCTCCACGCCAGGGCGGACCTGGCGCCGGCGCCGGCCGACGCGGAGCTCGCCACCTCGGTCGTCACCGGCGAGGGTCTCGGCGAATTGGTCGCACTGCTCCAGGCGCGTGCCGCTGATCTCTTGCCGGTCCCGGGCGAGATTGCGCTCAATGCGCGTCATCGGAAAGCGATCGCCGAGGCGGCCGCGGCCCTGGCCGATGCAACCTCGCCCGACCTGATCATCGCCGCGGAGGCGCTGCGCACCGCCCGGGCCGCGCTGGACCGGGTCACGGGCAAAGCGGGGGTCGAGGACATGCTTGACGCCCTGTTCGGCCGCTTCTGCATCGGGAAGTGAGTGTTCCACGTGGAACAAATGCTGTAGGGCGCGGCCCCGTGAGCGAGACGTATGACATCATCGTGGTCGGCGGCGGCCATGCCGGCACCGAGGCGGCGACCGCGGCGGCGCGCATGGGCGCGGCGGTGGCGCTGGTCAGCTTCAGCCGCGACCAGATCGGGGCGATGTCCTGCAACCCGGCCATGGGCGGGCTCGGCAAGGGTCATCTGATCCGCGAGGTCGACGCCTTCGACGGCCTGATCGCGCGCGCCTCCGACCATGCCGCGATCCACTATCGCATGCTCAACGCCAGCAAGGGCGCCGCCGTGCGTGGCCCCCGCATCCAGGCGGACCGCAAGCGCTACAAGGCGGCGATCCACGCCCTGGTCGATGCCCAGGCGGGGCTTGAGATCGTCGAGGGAGAGGCCAGCGCGCTGCGCCTCGAGGGCCGCCGCGTCACCGGGCTGGCGCTGGCGGACGGGCGCTCGCTCTCGGCCAGGGCAGTGATCCTCGCCACCGGCACCTTCCTCGGCGGCAAGCTGCATTTCGGCATGACCAGCTGCGCCGGCGGCCGCGTCGGCGAGCGCGCGGCGACCGCCCTCGCCCATCAGCTCTATGCGCTGGAATTGCCGCTCGCCCGTCTGAAGACCGGAACGCCGCCGCGGCTCGACGGCCGCACGATCGACTGGGCGGCGCTGGAGCGGCAGGAGTCGGACAACGAGGGTTGGACGATGTCGCCGATGAGCGAGGGCCGGGTCGCGCCCCAGCTCTTCTGTGCGATCACCCGCACCAATGCCCGCACGCACGACCTTATCCGCGCCAGCCTCGACCGCTCGCCCCTCTTCGCCGGCGAGATCAGCGGCGTCGGCCCCCGCTACTGCCCCTCGATCGAGGACAAGGTCCACCGCTTCGGCGACCGCGACGGCCACCAGATCTTCCTTGAGCCTGAGGGGCTTGACGATCCCGCCGTCTATCCGAACGGCATTTCCACATCTTTGCCCGAGGACGTGCAGCTCGCCATGGTCCGCTCGATGGCGGGCCTGGAGCGGGCCGAGATCCTTCAGCCGGGCTATGCGGTCGAATATGACCATGTCGACCCGCGCATCCTCGAGCCGACGCTCGGCGTCCGCGACGTGGACGGCCTCTATCTTGCCGGCCAGATCAACGGCACCACCGGCTATGAGGAGGCGGCGGCGCAGGGCCTGGTCGCCGGGTTGAACGCTGCCGCCTTGGCCGAGGGCAAGGCGCCGATCCTGTTCGACCGCGCCGAATCCTATATCGGCGTGATGATCGACGACCTCGTCCTGCAGGGCGTGACCGAGCCCTATCGCATGCTGACCGCCCGCGCCGAATACCGGCTGCGGCTGCGCGCGGACAATGCGGCGGCGCGGCTCACGCCCCATGCCATCGCCGCCGGCTGCGTCTCGCCGGAGCGGCAGCGCCGTTTCGAGGCGCTGCGTGCGGAGCGGGCGCGGGTGGAGGCCATTTTCTCCCGCCAGGTCGAAGGCCGGACGCTCGCGGCGCGGCTCCTTCATCCCGAAACGGACGCGGCCCTGCTGATCTCCCTCGCCCCTGGGCTCGCCGCGCTTCGCCCCGACATCCTCGAGGAGGCGATCCAGGACCATCGCTACGCCCCCTATGTCACCCGGCAGGAGGAGGAGATTGCCCGCCTGCGCTCTGACGAGGCGGTGCGCCTGCCCCGCGCGCTCGATTATGCCGGCATCCCCGGTCTTTCGAACGAAATGATCGAACGGCTGTCCGCGGCCCGGCCCGCCACGCTGGGGGCCGCTTCCCGCATCCGGGGCGTCACGCCGGCGGCGCTGGCGGCAATCCTCATCCACGCCCGGCGCAGGGCCGCCTGATGGACGAGACGGCGGCGCGGGCCTGGGTCGAGCGAGAGTGCGATGTTCCACGTGAAACAATGGCCAAGCTCGACGCCTTCGCCGATCTGTTACGCGCGGAGAACGAGCAGCAAAACCTCGTTTCACGTGGAACATTGGGCCAAATCTGGCTGCGGCACATTGCGGATTCGGCGCAATTGCTTCGTTTCGCCCCTGCCGGTGCGTCCTGGATTGATCTTGGCACGGGCGCCGGCTTCCCCGGCCTCGTCGCCGCCGCGCTCCATGACGGGCCCGTCACTCTGGTCGAGGAGCGGCGCCTGCGCGTCGACTTCCTGCGCCGTGCGGCCGGGCTCATGGGCCTTGAGGTGGAGATCCTGCACGCCAGGGCAGAGCGACTCCCGCCGCGCCCCTTCAAGGTGATCAGCGCCCGCGCCTTCGCCCCCCTGGAAAAGCTCCTCAGCTTGGGCACAGCTTTCTCCACACAAAAGAGCCTGTGGCTGCTTCCAAAGGGACGAAATGCGTCCGCGGAACTGGCGGCGCTCGCTCCTTCGTGGCAGGGTGACTTCCGGCTCGAACCGAGCGTGACCGACGCCGCGGCGCAGATCATCGTCGCCGCAGGCGTCCGCCACGCGCCGGTCCGCCTTGTAGGAAAGGACAAGCGTCGATGATCCGCATCGCGGTCGCCAACCAGAAAGGCGGGGTCGGCAAGACCACCACGGCGATCAACCTCGCCACGGCGCTCGCTGCCAGCGGCCTGCGCATCCTGCTGATCGACCTAGATCCGCAGGGCAATGCCTCGACCGGGCTGGGCATTACGCATGCGCAACGTTCGCTTTCCTCCTACGAATTGCTGACCGGTCAGTCGACCCTGGAGGACGCCGTGGTCGCCAGCCCGGTGCCCCGGCTCGACATCATCCCCGCGACCGTCGATCTGTCCGGCGCCGAGATCGAACTCATTGAATTTGAAGGAAGAACCCATCGCCTCGACAAGGCGCTGGAGGGCACGGCCGACGTCAAATGGGATGTCTGCCTGATCGATTGCCCGCCCTCGCTCGGCCTGCTCACGGTCAACGCCCTGATCGCCGCCAATGCGATCCTGGTGCCGCTGCAGACCGAGTTCTTCGCGCTGGAGGGGCTCAGCCAGCTGCTGCAGACGGTCGAGCGGATCCGCGCCCGCTTCAATCCCGAACTCTCGATCATCGGCGTCGCGCTCACCATGTTCGACCGGCGCAACAATCTCTCCTCGCAGGTCGCCGACGACGTCCGCGCCTGCCTCGGCAAGATCGTGTTCGACACGGTGATCCCGCGCAACGTGCGGCTCTCGGAGGCGCCGAGCCACGGCATCCCGGCCCTGATCTACGACCATCGCTGCCCGGGCTCCGAAGCCTATATTGCCCTCGCGCGCGAGCTGATCGGCCGCCTGCCCCGGCAGGCGAAGGCGGCGGCATGAGCGAGCCCTTTCCCAGGAAGCGCCCCGCCGGGCTCGGCCGCGGCCTCTCCTCCCTCCTCGGCGAGGTCCAGCAGGAAGCGGCGGTTCGCCCCGGCACCGGTGGCACGGCCTCGGGCGCCGTCCAGCTCATCCCCGTCGCCGGCATCGAGCCGCATCCGGGCCAGCCGCGCCGCATCTTCCAGGAGGAGGCGCTGGCCGAGCTCGCGGAATCGATCCAGACGCGCGGCGTGATCCAGCCGATCATCGTCCGCCCGCACGGCCATCGTTTCCAGATCGTCGCCGGCGAGCGGCGCTGGCGCGCGGCGCAAAGGGCGCGGCTGCACGAAATCCCGGCGATCGTCCGCGAGTTCAGCGACGACGAGACGCTCGAGGTCGCGCTGATCGAGAATATCCAGCGCCAGGACCTCAACGCGATCGAGGAGGCGCAGGCCTATCGGCGGCTCGTCGACGAATATGGCCATACCCAGGAGGAGCTCGGCAAGCTCGTCCACAAATCCCGCTCGCACGTCGCCAACCTGTTGAGATTGCTTGATTTGCCGGGGAAGGTGCAGGTCCTGGTGGGGACCGGCCAGCTCAGCATGGGCCACGCCCGGGCGCTGATCACCGCCAAGGATCCGGAAGGGCTGGCCGAGGAGGTCGTCCGCCGCGGCCTCTCCGTCCGCGAGACCGAGAAACTGGCCGCGGCCGGCAAGACCGCCCGCCAGCGCCGCCTGCCGATCGAATATAAGGGCGCCGGCGCCGACATCGCCGCGCTGGAGCGCCAGCTGGGCGACCTTCTGGGCCTCAAGGTCTCGATCAGGCACAGCCCCAAAGGCGGGCAGGTGACGCTGGCCTATTCGAGCCTCGACCAGCTCGACATGATCTGCCAGCGGCTGTCAGGCGAGAAGTTCTAGTTCGGGCGCCGGAGGGTGAGGCTGCTTCTGTCCTCCGTGCGCTTATCTGAGCCGACCCGCCTGCCGGCAGATCGCGAACAATTCCTCGTCGGCTGCCAGCGGGCCGATCCCGCCCGCGGCCTTCACCTGCCGCTCCGCCTCGAGCAGCCGGGCCATGGCCTTGGCGAGCAAGGGCGCGCGCCAGCGGGCAAGCTGCCGGGCGACCTCGTCTTTCTCTTTCCAGAACAATAACTTGCCGGATGACGCCATGACTGCAGCGGGCGTGCTGCCCTGCTCGACTTCGGCGCGCAGCCGCGCGAGCAGGGCGATGCGGCGGAGCATGGCCCGGAGCAGGGTTATGCCCTCCTGCCCCTCGGCATGGAGCCGGGCCAGCTCGGCCTCCAGCCCGGCCGGATCGCCGCCCACGGCGCTGTCGACGAGGCGGGAAAGGTCGCCCTCGTCGCTGTCGGCGCCGAGCGCGTCGATCACGTCATGGTCGATCGCCTTGGGCGCTTCGGGCGCGGCACCGACATAGAGCGCGAATTTCGCCAGCTCCTGCGCGATCAGCGCGCGGTTGCCGCCGCAGCTCTCGGCGATCCGCCGGGCGACGTCGGGCCGCAGGGTCAGCCCCTCGGCCCGGCCCAGCTCCGCGGCCAGGCGGTCCGCGTCGCGCGCGTCGGGCAGGTAGGAGGCGAAGGCGACTGCTTCCGGCGCGGCAAGGGCGAGCTTCAGCAGCTTCGAGGCGGGCTTGAGGCCGCCCGCCAGCAGGATCACGGGATTGCCCGCCACCGGCGCCTCCAGCAGCGCCTCCACCGCGGGCAGCGTCTCGTCCCCCGCCGGCTCGACCTGGATCCAGCGCGCGCCGCCGAACATGGAGATGCTGGCCGCCTCGTCGGCGAGCCTTGCCGGATCGGCCCTGAGGTCGGCGCCGGTCAGGTCGATCCGCTCGGCATCGGGCCCCAAGGCCGCGCCAAGCAGTTTGGCGAGGGCGCGGCTGCCCGAATCGTCGGGGCCGTGGAGCAGGAAGAAGCGGGTGGCGGCCGGCGCCTTCAGCGCTTTCTCGATCTGCGCCCGGTTCGCCTTCACGTCCCTCGACTCTAGCGGGTGGCGGGGCGGCGGCCGCCGCGCTGGGCGTAGAGGGCGAGGCGCGAGACGATCTGGTCGGCGACCTCGGTCGAGAGGCGTTCGAGCGCGGTCTGCTCGGCCGCCACCGTCGCATATTCGCTGGAGACGACGTCGATGCCCGCGTCCGAGCCCGCGGTCGCATCGAGCACCACCGTGCCGCGCTGGGTGTCGACCAGCCGGTAGCGGGCGCGCAGGGTCCGCCGCTCGCGGGTCACGGCATTGTCCGAGCGGATGCCGAAGCCGGTAATGTCGTCGCTGAGCTCGACCTCGAGCCGGTAGCGGATCTCGCCGCCATTGTTGCCGAGCCGGTCCTGCAGCGCGGTTCGCACCAGCCAGCCATTCTGGCCCGGAATCGGCGCAACCTGGACGCCGCGCAGGGTCCGCACCACCGGTCCCGCCTCGCCGCCGGCATAAAGCGGCCTGAGGCCACAGCCCGGCAGCGCCAGCGCCGCGAGGGCGAGCAAGGCCGCACGCGCCCTCATGCGACCACGTTGACCAGCCGGTCGGGCACGACGATCACCTTACGCGGCGCGGCTCCGGCGAGGATGCGCTGCACCGCTGTATTCGCGACGGCCAGCTTCTCCAGATCCTCCCTCGCCGCGCCCTTGGCCGTGCGGACCGTGTCGCGCAGCTTGCCGTTGACCTGGATGGCGATCGTGACTTCGTCCTCGACCAGCAAGGCCGGGTCGGCCTCGGGCCAGGCGGCGTCGGCGACGAGCCCCGGATTGCCGGCCGCGGCCCAGGCCTCCTCCGCGACATGCGGCACCATCGGCGCGACCAGGCGCATCATCACCGCCACCGCCTCGGTGCGCGAGGCGGACGGCGGCGCCTTCTCGATCGCATTGGCCAGCTCGTAGATGTTTGCCACCGCCTTGTTGAACGCCAGCGCCTCGATATTGGCTCCGACCGCGGCGATCGTCTGGTGCAGCTTGCGCTCGAGCGCGATGTCCGTCCCCTCCCCGGCCTCGCTCGCCGCGGAGAGCCGCCACAGCCGGTTGACGAACTTCCAGGCGCCCTCGATCCCCGCCTCGCTCCACTCGAGATCGCGCTCGGGCGGGCTGTCGGAGAGCATGAACCAGCGCACCGCGTCCGCGCCATACTGGTCGACGATCGGCTCCGGATCGACGGTGTTGCGCTTGGACTTGGACATCTTCTCGACGCGGCCCGCCTTCACGCTCTCCCCGGCCGCCTTCGCCGCCTCGGCTTCCTCGGGCAGCAGCCAGTTGCCGGCCTCGTCCTGATAGGTGCGGTGGGTGACCATGCCCTGGGTGAACAGGCCGCTGAACGGCTCCTCCAGGTCGAGCATGCCGATATGCTTGAGCGCCCGCGTCCAGAAGCGGGCGTAAAGCAGATGCAGGATTGCATGCTCGACGCCGCCGATATACTGGTTCACCGGCAGCCAGCGCTTGGCCACCTCCGGATCGAACGGCCGGTTCCCCGGCTGGCTCGCGAACCTGATGAAATACCAGGAGGAATCGACGAACGTGTCGAGCGTGTCGGTCTCGCGCCGCCCCGCGCCGCCACAGCTCGGGCAGGCGACATGCTTCCAGGTCGGGTGCCGCTCCAGCGGATTGCCGGGCGTCTCGAAATCCACGTCCTCGGGCAGGATGACGGGCAGCTGGTCCTTCGGCACCGGCACCGCGCCGCAGGCGGCGCAATGCACGATCGGGATTGGCGTCCCCCAGTAACGCTGGCGCGAGACGCCCCAGTCCCTCAGCCGCCAGGCGGTGGTGCCCTCGCCCCAGCCCCCGGCCTCGGCGCGGGCGATCACCTCGGCGATCGCCGCCTCGACGCTCATCCCGTCGAGGAAGCGGCTGTTCACGATCACGCCGTCGCGCAGATCCGCCTCGTCGCCGATCGGCAGGTCGGCCTCTTCGGCCGTCGGGGCGACGACCCGGCGGACGGGAAGTCCGTATTTGCGGGCGAAATCGAGGTCGCGCTGGTCGTGCGCCGCCGAGCCGAAGATCGCGCCGGTGCCATAGTCCATCAGCACGAAATTGGCGATGAACACCGGCAGCTGCCAGTCGGGGTCGAACGGATGGACCACCTTGAGCCCGGTGTCGAAGCCGAGCTTCTCCGCGGTCTCGAGCTCGGCGGCGGTGGTGCCGCCCTGCTTGCAGAGCGCAATGAAGGCGGCGACCTCGGGCTGTTCCGCGGCAAGCGCCTGCGCGATCGGATGATCCGGCGAGAGGGCGGCGGAATTCGCCCCGAAGATCGTGTCGGGCCGGGTGGTGAAGACCTCGATCTCCTCCATCCCGGGCCTCGGCCCGGCGATCCGGAAGCGGAAGCGCATGCCGCGGCTCTTGCCGATCCAGTTCTCCTGCATCAGCCGGACCTTGTCCGGCCACTGGTCGAGCCCGTCGAGGCCGTCGAGCAGTTCCTCGGCGAAATCGGTGATCTTCAGGAACCACTGGGCGAGCTTCCGCCGCTCGACGAGGGCGCCCGAGCGCCAGCCGCGGCCGTCGATCACCTGCTCGTTGGCGAGCACGGTCATGTCGACCGGGTCCCAATTGACCTCGCTCTCCTTGCGGTAGACCAGCCCCGCCTCGAACAGGTCGACGAAAAGGGCCTGTTCGTGCCCGTAATAATCGGGTTCGCAGGTGGCGAGCTCGCGGCTCCAGTCGAGCGCGAAGCCGAGCCGCTTCAGCTGCGCCTTCATCGTCGCGATATTGGCCCTGGTCCATTCGCCCGGATGGACCTTGCGCTCCATCGCCGCATTCTCGGCCGGCATGCCGAAGGCGTCCCAGCCCATCGGGTGGAGCACCTCATGGCCGTTCATCCGCCGGTAGCGGGCGAGCACGTCCCCCATCGTGTAGTTGCGGACATGGCCCATGTGGATGCGCCCCGACGGATAGGGGAACATCTCCAGCACGTAGGAGCGGGGCCGGTCGCTGTCGTCGGAGGCGCGGAACGTCCCGCCTTCCTCCCAGACTTTCTGCCAATGGGCATCGGCCTTTAATGGATTGAAGCGCGATGCCATCGCGAAAGCTTACTCCGATAGGGGGTTATCCGGCCAAGGCGGCGCGGCGCAGGTCGCGGGCGCGGGTGAGGATGATCTCCTCCAGCCGCTGCACGGTGGCGGCGGTGACCGGCGCGTCGATCCACTGGCCGTTCTGCAGCGTCTGCCGCGAGGCGAGCACGCGCAGCGCGTCGGCGCGCAGGTCGCGGTCGAGGATGGCGACGCTGACCTTGGCCCGCTCCGAGGGATTTTGCGGGTTCACATACCATTCGGTGACGATCACGCCGCCGTTCGAATCCGCCTGGGCGAGCGGGGCGAAGGCGAGCGTGTCGAGCGAGGCGCGCCAGAGATAGGCGTTGACGCCGATCTGGGTGACCTGGCTGGCGGCATAGTCGACGCGCCGGGCATTGTCCTCCGGGCTGCGGCCGAGAGTCCGGTTGATGTCGTCCCGGATGAACTGGCAGCCGGCCACGGTGAAGGCGGCAGCGGCAGCCAGGCCGAAGGTGAGTACGCGAGCCATAATCTGTCCTTGAAACGGAAGGGATTGAGCGTCGTTATAGATATCGCCACGCCAGCGGCAAGCGTCTTGGAACGCGGCGTCATCATGCCCGGGCCGGATGAACGCTTCATGTGCGGGAAAGGCGGATTGTGTGAATGATGCAACATGCGGGGATGATTCAGGTTTGTCGCCCCTGCCATCGCTAGGAAAGGGCTGCAACAGCGATTAAGTGCCGGGCTGGAGGGGAGTGAGTCTGTTGAGAAAGGTGCGTGCCATCGGGACGGTCAGCGCGTCGCTGCTTGCGGCGGCACTGGTGCTCGCCCCGGCCTGGACCGCCTTCGCGCAGCGCAATCCCCAGCAGCAGCGGATGAACGCCCCGGTGTCAGGCCGTCCGCTCGGCGCCTTCACCCCCGCCGTCGCCGACCCGCGGCTCAGCGCCATGCTCGCCCGGCGCCCGAACAACCCGCTCAGCACGGGCTTCAGCTTCACGCCCAGCACGGCGCAGAACGAGCGCGCCAATCGCGGCCTGCGCGTCGCCGTCCGCGCCCGCGCCAGCACGCCGGCTCTGGCCTCGCGCGAGGTCGGGCCCAGCGCCGCCTCCGCCGTCACCGCGATCACGCCCAGCTCCTACAATCTCGGCGTCTCGGTCGGCTGGCGCCGCTTCGCCATTTCCGGCGACGTCGCGCAGAATGACAGCGGCCTGATCTCGGGCGTCCGCGAATCGGCCCGGGTCGGCATTTCCTACCAGCCCACGCGGCGGCTGACCGGCCGCGTCGCGGTCGGTGCCGAGCGGGCCGAGGGTGCTCAGCGGCTTGTCACCGGCGACGAATCCTATTCGCTCGACGTCGGCGGCGCCTACAGCATCGCCCGCAATATCGACGTGACCGCCGGCGCCCGCTACCGCATCTCCCGCGACCGGCTCGATCCGACCTCACGCGACGACCGCCGCGACAGCCAGGCCGTCTATATCGGCACCGCCTTCCGCTTCTAGCGGAGCCAGGCGTCCACGCCCGCCCAGCCATAAGCGCCCGCAAGCCCTTCCGCGCGCGGGGCGTCCATCCCGCCCAGGGCGACGGCGGGCAGTTCCGTCTCCGCCGAAAGCGCGGCGAAGCCGGCCGGGCCCAGCACCTGCGCGTCCGGATGCGAGCGGGTTGGGTAGACGGGCGAGAGGAAGACCAGCTGCGCGCCCACCGCCTCGGCCATGCGCAACTCGGCCAGATCGTGGGCGGAGGCGGTGACCGCGCCCTGGTGGCGGCCATGGCTGCCGTCGGCGCCCCACATGGCGGCCATTTCCGCCGGCCCGGCGAGCAGCAGCAGGCCCGTATGCGCCGCCCGCACCCTGTCGAACAGGAAGCGGCGCTCCTCCTCGTCCATGCCGTAATGGCGGAAGACGATGCCGGCGCCCGCCGGCAGGCGCGCGACCGCGTCGAACAGGCGCTGGCCGAGCCGTTCGTCGGTCATCAGCCAGAGGCGCGGGAGAGGCTGGTCTGGGCCCATGGGCCTTCCTATAGCATCCCGCATGGCGCTTTCATCGCTCGACGAGGTCCGGGAGCGGATCGGCAAGGCGGCGCGGCTGGCTGGCCGCAGACCGGATGCGGTGACGCTGATTGCCGTCTCCAAGACCCAGCCCGCGCCGCGCATCCTCGGCCTGGTCTCAGCCGGGCAGCGCGTGTTCGGCGAGAATCGCGTCCAGGAGGCGGAGGAGAAGTGGCCCGCGATCCGCGAGCGGCATCCCGACATCGGCCTGCACCTGGTCGGCCGGCTCCAGTCCAACAAGGCCGAAGAGGCGGTACGGCTGTTCGACGCGATCCATTCGGTCGACCGGGAATCGCTGGTGACTGCGCTGGCCAGGGCGATGGCGAAGAGCGGGCGGCGGCCCGACTGCTTCCTCCAGGTCAATGTCGGCGACGAGCCGCAGAAGGGCGGCTGCGCCGTCCCCGACCTCCCCCGCCTGCTCGAGCAGGCGCGGGCGGCGGATCTGCCGGTGGCGGGGCTGATGTGCCTGCCGCCCGCCGATACCGAGCCGGCGCCCTTTTTCGCTCTGCTGGCGAAGCTGGCGCGACGTCATGACGTCGCCGGACTCTCCATGGGCATGTCGGCCGATTATGAAAGCGCGGTAATGATCGGCGCGACTCACGTACGTGTCGGTACCGCTCTGTTCGGGCAAAGGGGGACGGAAGATGGCTGAAGGCAATCTCAGCGGCATGCAGCGCATGCTCCGGCGTCACACCTCGCCGGAATTGTTCGCTGCGATGCAGCGCGAGTCCCGCCTCTGGAAAACGGAATGCCCACATTGCCAGACCGACACGACCGACATCTGGGAAATTGGCGGAGTCCGCTACAAGGCGCTCGGCGAACCGCGCAACCGGATTCGCTGCCCGCGCTGCAACCAGAACCGCTGGATGCGGGTCCACTGGACCGGCGGCGATCCGAACGCTCTGGGCCCGCGGCCGTCGGTGACGCCGCTGGTGATCAAGATCGTGCTGATCACCTTGCTGATCCCGCTCGCGATCGTGGGCGCCGTGCTGTTCTTCGTGCTTCGCTGATATCGCCCCGCCGGCCGGAGTCCGTGCCGGACAGCATAAGGGAGGACCAGGATGACCGATCTCTCGTCGACACGCCCCCGGCGCCGCTTCGGCCTCAGGAAAATCCTCCTGCTCGTCCTTGGCGGGCTCGTGATTTTCGGCGTCGGGCTCTTCCTCATCCTGCGGGCTGCGCTCGGGCCCGTATCGGAGGCCGCCGACGCATTCATGAGCGCGCTGCGCGACGGGAACGAAGCCCAGGCCTTCGCCCTCGCGGCACCGTCGCTCCAGCAGGAACTGGGGAGCGCGGAGCGGATGGCGGCCTCGGTCGGCGCCTATCGGCCATCGTCATGGAGCTGGTCGTCACGCTCGGTTCGCAACAGCGACGGCCGGCTTTCCGGCAGCGTCACCTTTCAGGGCGGCCGGACCGGCACAGCGGAGATGAGTCTGGTCCATGATGGAGAGGGCTGGCGGGTCACCGGCATCAGGATGAATTGACCAGAATGCGTTTTGACGCCCTGATTTTCGATTTCGACGGCGTCCTGCTGGAGAGCGAATATGCGGGCAATGCCCAGCTCGCCGACTGGCTGACGCGGAGCGGCCATCCGACCAGCGTCGAGCAGGCGATGGACAATTTCATGGGTCTGGCCGGGCTCGACTTCATCGGCGCCGTCGAACGCTGGATCGGCCGCGCGCTGCCGGACGATTTCCACAGCGCGCGTGCCGAGGAGGATGCGCGCGCCATCGCCGAGGGGATCGCGGCAGTGGAGGGCGCCGTCGCCTTCGTCCGCGGCCTCCCGCCCGAGCTGCCGAAGGCGATCTGCTCTTCCAGCTCCTCGCACTGGATCGAGAGCCACCTCAGGAATATCGGGCTGGACGGCGTCTTTGCCGGGATGATCTTCTCCGGGCGCGAGCATGTGGAACGCGGCAAGCCGGCGCCCGACCTCTATCTGCACGCCGCGGCGGCGCTGCGCGTGCCGATCCAGCGCTGCGCGATCATCGAGGATTCGCCGGTCGGCGTGCAGGGCGCCCTGGCCTCGGGCGCGACCGTGATCGGCCTCGTCGCCGGCAGCCATTGCCGGGCGGACCATGAGGAAAGGCTGCGCGCGCTCGGCGTCAGGCAGGTCGCCCGCACTTTCGACGAGATCGCCGCCCTGCTCGCGTGAGGCGCTGAAACGGATGCGTTGTAAACTAGAGCTGGTGCCCCGACCGGTCCCGCTTGGTGTCGAGATAGGCCTGGTTGTGGACGCCGGCGCCCGCCTTCAGCGGCACCCGCTCGGCGACTGCGATCTCCACCGCTTCGAGCGTGGCCACCTTGCGGGGATTGTTGGTCAGCAGCCGGATCCGGGTCTGGCCGAGCGCCTCCAGCATCCGCGCCGCCACCGAGAAATCCCGTTCGTCGTCGGCGAAGCCCAGGCGGAGATTGGCGTCGACCGTGTCATAGCCCTGGTCCTGCAGCTGATAGGCCCTGAGCTTGTTGACGAGGCCGATGCTGCGCCCCTCCTGCCGCAGATAGAGCAGGATGCCCCAGCCCGAGGCGGCGATCGCCTCCAGCGCGGCGGCGAGCTGCGGCCCGCAATCGCATTTGAGCGAGCCCAGCGCGTCGCCGGTCAGGCATTCGCTGTGTACGCGCACCAGCGGCGGCTGGCCGTTCGGCGCGCCGATCAGCAAGGCGACATGCTCGGCCGTGTCGCCGTCCGAGCGGAAGGCGATGATCTCGCCCTGCTCGGCGAAGCGGCTCGGCAGGCGCGCGCGGGAGACGATGCGCAGGTCGGCGCCGCTGCCGAACGTCATGACGTCAGCCACTTCGGCCCGCGCCTCGGCCGGCCCGTCGCGGCGGGTGAACAAGGCCGGCAGCAGCCCCGCGAGGCGGGCGAGGCGCAGCGCCGAACGCGCCGTCGGCGGCGAGCAGAGCGGCGCGGTCTGGAACGGCCCCTTGAAGGGCGTGGCGAGGTCGAGCGCCGGATCGGCAATCGCATTGGCGGTGGCGAGGTCGATCCAGGGCGCGCGCTTCACCAGCACCGGTTCGTCCGGCTCGGCGTCGCGCTGGTTGGTGAGCTTCAAAGTCGCGGCGCGATTGCCGGAGATCAGGAGCGCAGCAGGGGCGTCAGGGCCGTCGAAGGCGGCGAGGCCGGTCTCGTCGGCCGTCTCGATGGCGAGGAAGCTGATCTCGCCCAGCGCCACCGGCCAGCCGCGGCGCAGCGCGTCGATGGCGCGGGCGACGTCCCGCGCGCCCATCAGAAGGCGAATTCCGTCATCAGCGGGACATGGTCCGACGGCCGCTGCCAGTTGCGGCAGGGCTCGTAGACCTTGTGGCCAACCGCCTGCTTCGCGACCTCGCCGGTCGCCCACATATGGTCGAGCCGGCGGCCGCGGTCGTTCTTCGTCCAGTCGGGCGAACGGTAGCTCCACCAGGTGTGCAGCCGCTGCGGCGCCGGGAAGAAATGGCGGCCGAGATCGACCCAGTCGTTGCTCGCCTGCAGCCGGTTCAGCGCCTCGACCTCGACCGGCGTGTGGCTGACCACGTTCAGCAATTGCTTGTGGCTCCAGACGTCGCATTCGAGCGGGGCGATGTTGAAATCGCCGACCATGATCGTCGGCCGGTCCAGCGTCTCGGACCAGCGTGTCATCCGCCCGACGAAATCCAGCTTCTGGCCGAACTTCACGTTCAGCTGCCGGTCCGGAATGTCGCCGCCGGCGGGCACGTAGACATTCTCCAGCCGGACCCCGTTCTCCAGCAGCACGCCGATATGGCGGGCCTCGCCATTGTCCTGCCAGTCGTGCCGATGATCCTCGCGCAGCGGCACCTTCGAGGCGATGCAGACGCCGTGATGCATGGGCTGGCCGCAGATGAAGAGATGCCTGTAGCCGAGCCGGCGGAACAGCTCCTGCGGGAATTCGGTGTCGCGAACCTTCGTCTCCTGCAGGCAGAGGATGTCCGGCGCCTCCTCGACGAGGAATTTCTGCACGATGTCCGTACGGGCGCGCACGGAATTGATGTTCCAGGAGGCGATCTTCAGCGTGGAGGACATTCAAGGGGACTTAGCGAGCGTCCCCCAAAATGGAAGGCCCCCGCTCCGGGGGCGTGGAGCGAGGGCCACCAAGCGTTGTTACGCGAGGTCAATTGCGATGACCGGCCGGGCAACAGGGGGAAAACCCGGGGCGGAACGCCGCAATTGCAGCCTGAATATTAGGACCCCCCACCTGTCGCGCGGATGAACGGATTTGGGCCATTTTGGGGCGCCTTGTCGCGGCGGCTAGCGCCGCGGGCCCCGGCGCTGGATCGGCCGATAGGCGAAGGCGCTGTCCGCCACGGGCACGTTGAAGCGCTGGCCGCTGAGGTTGACGACCGTGCGGTTGTTCTGCGCGTCGATCGCGTTCCAGCCCTCGAGGATCAGGCCGCCGGGCGCGGAGGCCGACTTGAGGAAACGGACGGTGATCGTGCCGAATTCGCGCCGCCGCGGGTCCCGGGCCTGCAGCAACAGGAAGCGGGGATTGTCCTCCACGACGCGGGCGAAGCGGCTCAGATCCTGGCTCGGGTTGAGCAGGACGGAGAGCGGCGAGTCGTTGATCGGCCAGCGCTGCTGCTGGTTCACCGAATAATCGAGGAAGGTGAGCGCCCGGCCGTCGCCGACGATCAGCATGTTCGCGGCGCGGCCATAATCGAAGCGGATGCGGCCAGGGCGCTTGATCGTCAGCCGGCCGCTGAGCGAGCGGCCGCGGGCGTCGGTCTGCGTGAAGCCTGCGGTCATCGTCTGCACGGCGCGCAGATGCGCCTGTACCTGGGCGAGGCCGGTCTGCGCAAAGGCAGGCGCGGGCGCCGCGAGCACCAGCGGGGCGGCAAGAAAAAGGGCGCTGAAGCGCGTCATCACGTAACTTCCTTCAAGGAACGGGGGTCGCGCGACCTATCGCGCACCCCGCTTGAATGTCCAGTGAACCCCGGCGGTTCCCTCACGCGCCGGCGGGGACGGGCGGCGGCCGCCAGAGCGCCAGCTCGTCCTCGGCCAGCGGATAATCGGCGTAGAAGCGAACGAAGCTGCCATGCTCGGCCCGCCCGAGCACGTCGGTCAGCCAGCCCGCATAGGCCCAGTCCCGACCGGCGCCGTGCGCGGCGATCGCCGGAAAGACCTCCAGGAAGCGCCGCGCCAGCAAGCGGGCGGTCAGCGTGCCGCCATCCTCCCAGCCGAAGTAACGCGATCCATCCCCCGAACTGTACATGGCGACCCGGCCGGGCCCGGCGCCGCGCAACTCCAGGCCGTCGGGCGTGAAATTGTCGGCATCGCTGATCCGGCAGCGCCAGTGCACGCCGTTCGGCGCCATGTTCGGGAGGATGCGGATGCGCTGATAGCCGGCCTTATGCAGCTCGTGGACCATGGCGATCAGTCGCCCGGCGTCGCGCACCGCGCCCTCGGCCGGCTTCAGCGACACCGGCCGGATCAATTCACGGGCGAAATCGGGGGCGGCCATGACGGGCTCAGACCAAAGGCCGGCCCTCGGGGTCCATCAGCACCTCGCGGCGGCCGACATGGTCGGGCTGACTCACAAAGCCCTCTTTCTCCATCCGCTCGATCAGCCGCGCGGCATTGTTGTAGCCCACGCGCAGCTGCCGCTGGAGATATGACGTGGATGCCTTCTGGCTCTCGGCGACGACCTGGACCGCCTTGCGGAAGAGCTGGGTCTCGGCATCGTCCTCGCCGACCGGCTGGCCCTCGAACATATAGCCGCCGTCCTCGGGCTCCTCGGTGACCGCCTGGACGTAATCGGGCCGGCCCTGGCCGCGCCAGTAATCGGCGACGGCGCGCACCTCCTCGTCGGAGACGAAGGGGCCGTGGACGCGGGCGATCTGCTTGCCGCCGGGCATGTAGAGCATGTCGCCCTTGCCGAGCAGCTGCTCGGCGCCCTGCTCGCCGAGAATCGTGCGGCTGTCGATCTTCGAGGTGACCGAGAAGGAGATGCGGGTCGGCAGGTTCGCCTTGATCACGCCGGTGATCACGTCGACCGAGGGGCGCTGCGTCGCCATGATCAGGTGGATGCCCGCTGCGCGCGCCTTCTGCGCGAGCCGCTGGATCAGGAACTCGACCTCCTTGCCCGCGGTCATCATCAGGTCGGCGAGCTCGTCGACCACGACCACGACCTGGGGCAGGACCTCATAGTCCAGCTCCTCCATCTCGTAGCGGGGCTGGCCGGTTTCGGGATCGTAGCCGGTCTGCACGCGCCGGCCGAGCGGCTGGCCCTTCATCTTCGCCTCGCGCACCTTGGCGTTGAAGCTGGAGAGCTGGCGGACGCCGACCGAGGCCATCATCCGGTAGCGGTCCTCCATCTGCTCGACCGTCCATTTCAGCGCGCGAATCGCCTTGGCGGGCTCGGTGACGACGGGCGCGAGCAGATGCGGGATGTCGTCATAGACGCTGAGTTCCAGCATCTTCGGGTCGATCAGGATCATTTTGCACTGCTCGGGCGTCAGCCGGTAGAGCAACGACAGGATCATGCAGTTGAGCCCGACCGACTTGCCCGAGCCGGTGGTGCCGGCGACGAGCAGATGCGGCATCGGCGCGAGGTCGGCGACGACCGGGTCGCCGGCGATATTCTTGCCGAGGATGATCGGCAGCGAGGCCACCTGGTCCTCGAAGGCCGGGCTCGAGACCAGCTCCGAGAAGCTCACCGATTCGCGCTTGGCGTTGGGAAGCTCGATGCCGATGACCGAGCGGCCGGGGATGGTGGCGACGCGCGCCGACAGGGCCGACATGTTGCGGGCGATGTCGTCGGCGAGCTGGATGACGCGGCTCGCCTTGATGCCGGAGGCGGGCTCCAGCTCGTACATGGTAACCACCGGGCCGGGGCGGACCTCGACGATCTCCCCCTTGACCGAGAAATCGTCGAGCACGGACTCCAGCAGCCGCGCGTTGCGCTCCAGCGCGGCCCGGTCGATCGTGACGTTGACCGGCGGCGGCGGCGGATTGAGCAGGTCGACCGAGGGCAGGGTATAGGCGTCGCCGAGCGCCAGCGAGGGCTGGCGCTCGCGCAGCGGCCGGCGCGCATTGTCCTTCGCCCGCGCAGGCTCGGCGATGACCGGGGCGCGCGAGGGGCGCTCCGCGACGGGCGCGCGGGCCGGGCGATTGGCGGGCGGGGCGATTTCCCCGTCCGCGTCGCCCGCGCCGCCGCCGCGGACCGGCAGCCGCCGCGAGGCGATCCAGTGCCGTTCCTCGGCGGTGAGGCCGAGGCCGAGCAGGACGAGCGCCAGCCCGGCCACGCTGGCAATGGCGATGACCGCGATCCGGAACGGCTGCACGATGCCGGGATCGCCGAGCAGGCTCAGCAGCGCTTCCATGCCCTTGGCGAGCGCCAGGCCGAGGCCGCCGCCCCACCCGGCCGGCAGGCCCCAGAGCTCGCCGCCCGCGAACATGCCGGCCGCCAGCCCGATCAGCATGATCCCGGCGAAGGTGACGAGCAGGTTGCGCAGCCAGCGCCCCGGCTCGACGCCGCGCAGCAGCCTGAGGCCGATGATCAGCAGCAGCGGCAGCAGCAGGCCGACGGGCGGTCCCGAAAGGGTGAGCAGGATGTCCGACAGCCAGGCGCCGGCGCCGCCCATCCAGTTCGCCACGGGCCCGCCGGCGCTGGTGTTCAGCGACGGATCGCTCTGGTGGTAGGTGAGCAAGGCGACGAGCGCGCAGGCGGTGAAGATCAGGATGAAGAGGCCTGCGAGGAAGCTCCCCGACCTTCTGGCGAGCCTCTTGGAGCCGTCCCGCAACTGGTCGAGACGGCCGGGCCCTGCCTTGCGCGCGCTGCTTGACGCCATCTGCTGTGCCCCAAATGTTCCCCGTCTGCTCCCTAATGCGCCCTTGGTGACTCCCCGGTCAAGCGCTTGGCGTTGCTTCATTGCAACGTTAGGGGGACGAAATGCAGCGCGCGGACGTGATCATTCTCGGCGGCGGCCTGGTCGGGCTGACCCTGGCCATCGCGCTGGACCGGCACGGCCTCTCCACGCTCGTCGTCGACCCGGCCGATCCGGCCACCCAGGTCGCGCCCAGCTATGACGGGCGCGCGACCGCCGTCGCCAGCTCCTCCTGGCGGATGCTCGAGGCGATCGGCGTCGCCGAAAGGCTCGCGGGCGTCACCTGCGCGATCCGCGCGATCAGGGTCAGCGAGGGGTTGCAGCCCGGCGGCATATTGTTCGCGCCCGGCGAGGAGGACGATCCGCTCGGCATCATGGTCGAAAACCGGCTGTTGCGCGGCGCGCTCCGCGACACGGCGCTGGCGGCGGAGCGGCTCGACCTGCTGATGCCCGCCCGCCCGGCCGGGGTCGTGCGCGACGGCGCCGGCGTCCGCGTCGCGCTGGCGGACGGGCGGCTGCTCGCCGCGCCTTTGCTGATCGGTGCCGAGGGGCGCAACTCGCCGACCCGGACGGCGGCCGGCATCGCCGTCGCGCAATGGCGCTACGATCATGTCGCGATCGTCGCCACCATCGCCCACGAGCGGTCGCACGAGGCCACCGCCTACGAGATTTTCTATCCGACGGGGCCGTTCGCGATCCTGCCGATGCTGGCGGGCGAGGACGGGCGGCCGCGCTCGGCGATCGTCTGGTCGGTCAAGGCGCGCGACGCCGCGCCGACCCTGGCCCTGCCGGACCGCGCGCTCGCGCATGAGATCGGGAAGCGGATGGGCGGCTTTCTCGGTGCGATCGAGCTGGCCGGGCCGCGGTTCAACTATCCGCTCGGCTTCCATCATGCCGCCAGCATCACCGCCGAGCGCCTCGCTTTGATCGGCGACGCCGCGCACGGCATCCATCCGATCGCCGGCCAGGGCCTCAATCTCGGCTTCCGCGACGCCGCCGCGCTCGCCGAGGTGCTGGTCGAAGGCGCGCGCCTCGGCCTCGACCCCGGCGATGCCCAGCTCATGGCCCGCTACGAGCGCTGGCGCAGCCTCGACACCTTCTCGGTCGCGCTCGCCACCGACAGCCTGACCCGGCTCTACGGCGTGCCGGGGCGCGCCGCCTCGGCGATCCGCCGCCTCGGCATGGGCGCGGTCCAGCGGATCGGGCCGCTCAAGGAAAGGTTCATGGCCGAGGCGCGCGGCGAGGCCGGGGAATTGCCGCTCCTGCTGCGGGGCCTGCCCATCTAGCGGCCGGCCGGCACCTTCTCCTCCACCTTCAGCGTCTCGGCCGCCTTCTTCCCGCTCTTGCGCATCATCATGAAGGTGCCGGCGCCCTGGCCCGGGATCGACCAATCCCCTTCGACCTCGTCGCCCTCGCTTTGGAT
The DNA here is from genome assembly GCF_035626655.1 of Allosphingosinicella sp. Classification (GTDB taxonomy): domain Bacteria; phylum Pseudomonadota; class Alphaproteobacteria; order Sphingomonadales; family Sphingomonadaceae; genus Allosphingosinicella. The sequence continues at coordinate 8,859 of NZ_DASPNF010000011.1, read as the reverse complement.
CAGGCCTTCGTAGAAGATCACGTCCGGCGCCAGCGCGAGATCGTCGTAAATCTTGGTGAAGCGCAGGATCGCGCCCTCGCGCCGCCCGTCGATCACCGCCTGCAGCACCGTGCCGAGCCCGTCCGGCCCGTCGAACCGTTCGGTGGTGACGCCGGTGATCAGGCCGCCGCAATCGCGGATCGCCGCCTCGAACTGGGTCGGCGGGCAGGGGAAGTCGTAATTGTAGAAGCCGATCCAGTCGCCGCTGAGATCGACCGCGCCGCTCATTGGAGGGTCTCGGGCCCGTCCGCCCCGCCGGGGGCCATGCGCTGGAACTGCATGAACTGGACGAGCAGGTCGGCGCGGTCGGCGATCAGGGTCGCCTCGAGCAATGCCTGCTTGGAGCCGACGTCGAGCGGAGCGATCTGGGCGATGCCGTTGACCAGCATCTCGTCGTCGAGGCGCGAGACCTGTTCCCATTCCACCATATAGCCGAGCGCGTCGGCATAGCGCCGCGCCTCGCGCTCCACCTCGGCGCGCTGGGCGAGGCCGAGCACGGGCTCGTCCTCCTCCTCGAAGCCGGCGCGGTCGGCATCGACCTGGCGGTAGAGCGTGCCGACCGCCGCCTCCCGCGCGATCCGGAAGCGGCTGAGCCCCTCCAGCACGATGTTGAAGCGGCCGTCGTCGAGCTCGTCGCAGGCCTCGATCCGGCCGATGCAGCCGATCTCGAACAGGGCCGGCGGCTCCTCATTGTCCTTCGGCTGGACCATCGCGATCAGCCGGTCGCCGGCGATCGCATCGCGCACCATCGCCCGGTAGCGCGGCTCGAAAATGTGCAGCGGCAGCTGGGTGCGGGGGAAGAGCAGTGCCCCGGCGAGCGGGAAGATCGGGACGCGAAGCAGCGTCACCGGCGCAGCCCCCCGCTCATCCGAACAGGATCGCGGAGAGACGGCGGCGCTGCTGGCCTGCCCAGGGGTCTTCGAGGCCGACCGCCTCCAGGATCTGCAGCAGCCGCCTGCGGGCGGCGCCCTCCTCCCATTCGCGGTCGCGGCGGATGCTCTCCAGCAGCTGGGCGGCGGCGCCCTCCCGGTCGCCCTGCGCCATCAGAGCGCCGGCAAGGTCGAGCCGCGCCTGGTGATCGTCGGGATCCTGCTCGATCCGGGCCTCCAGCTCCGCGGTCTCGCCGCCGGCCGGCGCCGCCTCGGCCAGCGCCAGCGCGGAGCGGGCGCGGGCGATGGCGGGATCCTTGGCGAGCTTCTCGGGGGCGGCGTCGAGCGCGGCCTTCGCCTCGTCGATCTTCCCGGCGGCGACCAGGGCGCGGGCGAGGCCGGAGATCACTTCCGGATGCTCGGGCGCCATCTCCCGGATCTGCGCGAAGATATTGGCGGCGCGCTCGCCGTCGCCGTCGCCGAGCACCTGCTCGCCCATCGCGATCAACGGCTCGATCTCCGCTTCCTTCTGCTGGGCCTCGCCCTGGATCGGCAGCTGGGCGAGCAACTGGTCGAGTGCGCCGCTCACCTGGCCCTCGGTGCGCGCGCTCGAAAGATCGGCGACCGGCTGGCCCTGGAACAGGGCGTAGACGGTCGGGATCTGCTGCACGCGGAACTGGGCCGCGATGAACTTCTCCTCGTCGACATTGACCTTGACCAGCCTGACGCCGCGATCGGCATAATCGGCGGCCACCTTCTCGAGCAGGGGCGTGAGCTGCTTGCAGGGCCCGCACCATTCCGCCCAGAAGTCGAGCAGGATCAAGGAGGTCATGCTCGGCTCGATCACGTCGCGGCGGAATCTCTCGACCGCCTCGCGTTCGGCTTCGCTCAGTCCCAGGGTGGCCACGTTGAACTCTCCGATCAGCGCCTGTCTCGCGCCCCTATGTGGGATATGCGGCAGTTCTGCCAAGCCCGCATGTCGGGGGTTGCGGGCCTCAAGGCCCCATGCTAGCAGCCGCCGCCTTACCTCAGCCGGGCGGCCAGGAGCCGGCGGCGCAAGCTCAGAGCGGGCGTAGCTCAGGGGTAGAGCACAACCTTGCCAAGGTTGGGGTCGAGGGTTCGAATCCCTTCGCCCGCTCCAGTTTTCCAAAACACAGCCGAAATGATAGGCTCTCCGCCGCCGGAGGGAGAGTCGGCAATGGCCTGGTATTGGTGGGTCCTGATCCCCGTTGCGGGGTTCGTGCTGTTCTACATCGTGATGGCCGCCCTCGCCGGCAGTCCCGCCGCAAAGCAGCGGCGGCGGGACGAGCTCAACGCTATCTTCGAGCCCGTCCGCCGGGACCTGGCCGTTCGTGAGGAGGAAGGCGCGAAGGCTCTCGCGCTCGTGCTGGAGCTGCCGGTGGCGACGTCGGCCGGGGCCGGCGACGTCCAGTCGCGCGAGAAGGTGAGCGAAACCGTTATGAACATGGCGCGGACCCGTCATGTCAGCCTGCATGTCTCGCTCGCACCGGAACGCGTCACCTTCGTCCAGCAGATCGCCGGCCAGCCCGGCAAATCGATGGTGCGCACCGTCGCCCGGCGTGACGCGGAAAGCTGGGTCGTGCGGACGCGCATGGGCCGGGACTTCAGCGCCGAGGTTCGCGCGGCTCAGGCCGGCGAGGAGGGCGAAGGCCGCTGATGGCCGACCGCGCCGCCATCGCGCGCGTGTTCATTTCCTCCACGCTGCAGGAATTCCAGGAGGAGCGCGATCTGCTGGTCCGGCGGGTGTTCCCGGAGATGCGGCGGCGGCTCAGCACGCGCGGCGTCGATCTGGTCGAGGTCGATCTGCGCTGGGGGATCACCGCCGAGCAAGAGGCGCGCGGCGAGGTGATTCCCATCTGTCTCGAGGAGATTGCGCGCTGCGCCTATTTCGTCGGCCTGCTCGGCGACCATTACAGCGCCGCGACCTGGGAGGCGAAGCCGCGGCTGCTTGCCCGCTACCCCCGGCTTGCGGCCTGCACGGCGGCGAGCGTCACCGAGATCGAGATGCTTCGTGCCGCGCTCGACGATTCGCCGCTGATCGCCGAGCGGTCGCTCTTCTACTTCCGCGCGCCGACCGGGCGGGCGAGCCCGCCGGGCACGGCCGGGAGGCTTGCGGCGCTGAAGCAGCGCATTCGCGACAGCGGCCTGCCGCTGGTCGAGAATCTGGCCACCGCCGAGGCGCTGGTCGCGCGGCTGCGCGCCGATCTGGAGGCGTTGATCGAAGCCGACTTTCCTGAAGCGGCCTTCGCCGATCCCGTGGCACGCGAGACGGCCGAGCATGAGGCTGTGGCGCTCGCTTTGGCGGATGGCCATGTCGGAGCCGAGGCGGCGCTCGCCGCGCTCGACAAATGGGGCAGGAAGGCTCGGTCGCTGCCGCTGCTGGTCACGGGTGCGCCGGGCAGCGGGAAGAGCGCGCTGCTCGCGCGGTGGAGCCGGGACCGGGCCGAACGGAGCGCACAGCCGCTGTTCAGCCATCATGTCGGTGCCGGGCCGGAAAGCGATCGTCCCGGCGACATTCTCCGCCGGCTGGTCGGCTGGCTGAGGCTGCAGGGTGCGGCCGTCGAGGTCGAGGGGGCAGCCACCGCAGCGGCCTTTGCCGCCTGCTTCGCCGCAGCGGCGGCGCTGGCTGGCGCAAGCGGCAGGCCGATCCTGCTGGTGCTGGACGCGCTCGACCGGCTGGCCGAGGGCCAGGATCTGCTGTGGCTGCCGACGGCGCTGCCCGAGGGTCTCGTCCTGCTCGCCTCCGCAAAGGGAGATTCGGCCGACTTTTCGGCCGCTCCGTTCGACCGCATCGGCGGCCGCACCCGGACCGAGATGGTCGCCAGCCCGGCGCCGGAGCTCGACGCGGGGCTTGGCGCCGTCCTCGGGTCCGACTTCGATCCGAATCCGGTCTTCAGCGATGCCCGAAGCGACGATCCGGTGACCGACGTCTGGCGCCGGCGCCAATGGAAGGACATCACGCTCGACGCGATCGAGCGGCCGGCGCGGCGCCGGCTGCTGGGCGAGGCGGCGGCGCGTTTCTCCAAGTCGTTCGCGCCGGCGCATCTCGAGCGCATCCTCGGCCATCCGATGGCGGGCAACCCGCTCTTCCTGCACACCTTGCTCGACGAGTTGCGGCTGTCGGCGGACTTCGACCGGTTCGGCGCGTACCTCACTCATTATCTCGAGGCCGGCGACCTCGCCGCCTTGGTTGATCGCGTGCTCGCCCGGCTCGAGACCGACTGCGGGCGCGACCTGGTCGCCAATGCCTTCCGGCTGCTCTGGGCGAGCCGCGCCGGGATCGAGGAATCCGAGCTCGCGGCGATGGTGGGCGTCACGCCGATCCAATGGTCGGCCTTCCTGATCGAGGCGGAGAGCCTCATCCGGCGCGGCCGCCGCCTGACGCTGGCGAGCGAGACGGCGCGTGCGGCGGTGGGCGCGCGCTACTGCCAGGACGAAGATCTCGTCGCCGGCGTCCGCCTCGCCCTCGCCAGGCGATTGGACGGCGCGGACGCCGCGCGCCGGGCGGAGGAGGTTCCCTGGCAGCTCGCGCGCGCCGGCGCTTGGGACCGTCTTGAGGCCGTGCTCGTCGATCCCGGCCGCTTCCGGGCGCTCCTTGCCCGGGGCGAAACCGAGCTGCTCGGCCACTGGCGCGCTCTGGCCGCATTCGGGCGCGACCCGGCGCCGCTGCTTGCCGAAGCCTGGCACGGCCATGGCGGTGCCGATCTCGGGCTCGGCCAGGCGATCGCGGGCTTCCTGCGCTTCGCCGATCCCGCGAGCACGGCCGTCGGCGATTTCCAGACCATGCTCCTCGAGGCGCTGAGAGCGCGGCTCGGGCCGGATGACCAGGCCGCGCTGGCCGCGGAGCGCGCCGTCGCCGAATTGCAGCTGGCGCGCGGCCGGACGGGGGAGGCGGCGCTGAGCCTGTGCGGCCTGCTCGCACGGCAGCAGGCGCGATTGGGGGTGCATCATGACGACAGCGTCGCAACCGCGCTTGCGCTGGCGCGGGCGCTGATCGCCGCCGGGCGCGAGGCAGAGGCGGAGCCCCTGCTAAAGGCGTCGGTGGCACGGTTGCGGCTGCGCGGACCGGCCTTCGTCGAGACGCTGTCGGCAGCACTGCGGGCGCTGGCCGACTGCGCCCTCGCGCGAGGCGATCGAGCCGGGGCTGCAATATTGCGGGCCGAGGCGCTGGACCGGCTGGCGGCGATGTTCGGCGCCGGTCATCCGGCGACGCTGGATGCGCGTGCCGACCGCATCGAAAGCCTGTGCGACCGCGGCGACCTGATCGAGGCGTCCTATGAGGCGCGTGCCGTGCTCGAGGCGCGCGAGCGGCTGCTCGGCCTCAGGCATCCCTCGACCCTCTCCGCCGCGGCGCTTCTCGCGCGCGCCCTGGCGCGAATCGACGACCACTCTGCGCCGAACCTGCTGCGCTATGTCGTCGACCATCTGGAGGAGGCGCTCGGCGGGGCGCACCCGGCGACACGCGCCGCGGCGGCGCGGGTGATCGACCGGGCCCGCCGCGATCCTATCCTGACCGATCCGGAGACCGCGCGCAGCCTGTCCTATGCGCCGAGCTTCGGTATGATGTTCGACATCGATGGCCTGGCGGCGATGGAATATGGCCGCGCCGCCTATCGCCTGCTGTTCGACGCGATCCCGCCGCCCCTGCTCTGCGGCAGCCGCTGGTTCGACGGCGACAGCCGGGCGACGCTCGGCGGCGGCGCCCGTTCCTATCTCGTCGCGCTCGAATTGGCCCGGCCGCAGGCGGCGCCGGCCATCCGGCAGGCGGTCGCGGCGATCGAGCATCCCGCCCTGCCTGCGGGCGCGGCGCGCTTCGTCGAGGCCGCCCGGCTGCGCACCGAGCCGCTCGTGCCGGCGCTGCGCATCGGCCCGCTCGGCGTGCCCGACTGGTCGGCAGGGCCCGCCTTTCCGCTCGCCGCCTGGTGCGCGGCGCGGGATGCGCGCGAAGGGGGAGCGCCCGGCAGCACGCAATCGAGCGATCCTTGACAGCCGGGCTGCTTTGGCGATGCTCCGGCGCGGGAGGATAGCGCCATGAAGATTCTGGCAATTCTGGCCCTTGTCATGCCGATCATGCCGGCCGCCGCGACCGCTCAGGTTCAGACCGCGGCCCAGGAGCCGCCGGCGCCGCCGCGTTCGGCGCACGAGCGTATCTGCAGGACCACGGGCGAGCTCGGCTCGCGCCTTGGCCGGACGCGGGTCTGCAAGACCCGGGCGCAGTGGGAGGAAGCGCGGCGCGAGAATCGCGACACGATCGATCGCGCGCAGCGGCAGTGGAATCCGACCGCGGACGAGATTCCCGGCGGCTGAGCGTCCTTTCATGCTGCTGCTGATCGCCGCTGCCCTGCAGGCGGCGGCGCCCGCGCCGCCCGCCGGATCGCCGCCGGAACCGCCCGTCGTCACCACCGAATCCGGCCTGCGCTTCCAGGTGCTCGCACCCGGGACGGGGCGCCGGCCGACGCGCGCGGATGCCGTCCAGGTGATGTACGAGGTGCGGCTCGCCCGGAACGGCCGTCTCGTCGAGCGGACCAGCGCGCCCGCCGGCATCCCGGTCGCCGGCTCGATCGCCGGCTTCACCGAGGCCTTGCTGCTGATGAACGAGGGCGGGCGCTACCGTTTCTGGGTGCCGGCGCGGCTCGCTTATGGCCGGCGCGGCAGCCCGGGCATGGTGCCGCCGAACAACGACCTCGTCTTCACGCTCACCTTGCGGCGCATCGGCCGCGGCGTGCAGCCCCGGCCCCGCTAGGCGCGGACTCGGAACGCTTTCAATGACGGGGCCGTTCTGACCCCCGATGAGCACACAGCTGCCAACGCTCGACGCCTCCGCCTTCGAGCCGCCGCCCGAGGCGGTGGATTTCTATGTGGAGAGCCTGAAATTGCTGGACGAATCCGGCATCCCCTTCCTCCTGTCGGGAACCTATGCGCTCTCCTGCTATACCGGGATCACCCGGCCGACCAAGGATCTGGACGTCTTTTGCAAGCCGTCCGACGCGCCCCGCATCCTCAGCTATTTCAAGGCCCGCGGCTACCGCATCGACATCGAGGACGAGCGCTGGATCGGCAAGGTCTGGAAGGGCGAGCATTTCTTTGACGTCATCTACAACATCTCCACTGCCTCCATCCCGATCACCGACGAATGGTATCGCGAGGCCTATGAGGTGGAGGTCTACGGCACCAACGTCCGCATCACCCCGCCGACCGAGTTCGTCCTCTCCAAGCTCTTCCTGCAGGACCGCTACCGCTATGACGGCGCCGACGTCGTCCATGTCATCCTGAAGAAGCATGACGAGATCGACTGGCGCTATCTGCTGAACGCGATGGAGCTCTACTGGGAGGTGCTGCTCATCCACGTCCTCAACTTCCGCTTCATCTACCCGACCGAGCGCGAGTGCATCCCGCGCTGGCTGTTCGACGAACTGCTCGGCCGGCTGCACGCGCAGGCCGAGATGCCGGCGGCGCGGATGAAGATCTGCCGCGGCCGCCTGTTCAGCCCGCGCGACTACATCACCGACATCGCCGAATGGGGCTTCGCCGACGTGGTCGGCAAGGGGATCGAGGAGCGGCATGAACGCAAGGCCTGAGCCTTTCACCCTGGCCGCGATCGGCGATCTCCACGTCACCGAAACCAGCGAGCATCGCTACCGCGACCTCTTCCAGGAGATTTCCGAGGTCGCCGACGTGCTTGCCTTGTGCGGCGACCTCACCAATTTCGGCAAGACCCGGGAGGCCGAGATCCTCGCCGAGGACCTGCGCTCCTGCACCATCCCGGTGGTCGGCGTGCTCGGCAATCACGATTATGAATGCGGCCAGCCCGAGGAGGTGGCGAAGATCCTGCACGGCGCCGGCATGACCGTGCTCGCCGAGCAGGCGGTGGTGATCAGGGAAGTCGGCTTTGCCGGGGTGAAGGGCTTTCTCGGCGGCTTCGGCCGCGGCGAGCTCGGCGCCTTCGGCGAAGGCCCGATCAAGGCCTTCGTCGACGCGGCGCTGGACGAGGCGCGCAAGCTCGAAAATGCCCTGCGCTCGCTGAAGACCGAGCGGAACGTCGCCGTCCTCCATTATTCGCCGGTCGCCGACACGGTCGCGGGCGAGCCGCCGGAAATCTATCCCTTCCTCGGCTGCTCGCGCCTCGCCGACGCGATCGACCGGTTCGACCATGTCTCGGCCGTCGTCCACGGCCATGCCCATCGCGGCACCCACGAGGGCCGGACGCCGCGCGGCACCCCCGTCTACAATTGCGCGCGGATGGTGGTGGAGGCCGAGAAGGGCCGCTCCTACGCGCTTATCGCGCTGTAGGCTGAGGGCGGGCCGGGGCGGGCTGCGGCCGCGCCGGCTGGCGGGCCGGCTGCGCCGCGGGTCGAGCGGCAGGTCGCGCCGGACTCTGCTGCTGCTGCGCGGCCGGCTGCGCCTGGGCGGGCGGGGCGTGCGGCTCCAGCAAGGCGGCATTCTCGATCGCGTCGAGTGCCCGGTGGGCAAGCGCATAGCGCCCGGCCCGCGTCACCCAGGCGGCGCCATATTCCTGACCGGGCATGCGCTGCACCTCGGCGATCGCCGCGGTCACCTCACCGGCCTGCAGCCATCGCCTGGCCCGGTCCAGCCGCTGGCTCGGCTCGGCCGAGGGCGTGTCGGCGCGTCGGACGACGATCAGGCTGCCGATCTCGTCGCGAAACGCGCCCCACCAGCTCTGGTTGGGCGGCGCGCCCATCAATTGCGGCCCCAGCGCCTCCAGCTCGCTCTGCAGCTGGGCGAGCGTGACCGGCTGGCGCGCGGCGGCGATGATCGCGCCGACTGCCTGCGGCTGGTTCGGGAAGCGCAGCTGCAACACCCGCTCGAGGAAGCCCAAAGCGACGCCCCGGTCGATCGCGCGGCGGGCGGCGATGACGGCGACCAGGGCCTCGGTACGGTCGGCGCTGCCGACGGCGACGCGCGAGGAGGT
>NZ_DASPNF010000010.1:0-543121 GCF_035626655.1 Allosphingosinicella sp. | reverse complement strand
TCTACGAGCATGTGTTTCTCGCGCGTCAGGACCTGGCCCAGGCCCAGGTGGACGCGCTGGCGGAAAACGCCACCAAGATCATCGAGGACAATGGCGGCAAGGTCGTGAAGACCGAGACCTGGGGTCTGCGCAACATCGCCTACCGCATCCAGAAGAATCGCAAGGCGCATTATGTCGCCCTCGATTTCGAGGCGCCTGCACAGGTCGTCGCCGAGCTCGAGCGCCAGACGCAGATCAACGAGGACGTGATCCGCTACATGACCATCAAGGTCGATGAGCATGAGCAGGGCCCCTCGGCGATGATGCGCCGCGGCGAGCGCGACAAGCGCCGCGACGACGAGCGCGGCGATCGTGGCGATCGTGGCGATCGTGGTGACCGTGGCCCGCGCCGCGGCCGCGACGATTACGACATGTAAGCGAAGGGAAGAGACACGATGGCACGCCCATTTTTCCGCCGCCGCAAGTCCTGCCCCTTCTCGGGCAAGGATGCGCCGCGCATCGACTATAAGGACGTCCGCCTGCTGCAGGGCTTCGTCTCCGAGCGGGGCAAGATCGTCCCCAGCCGCATCACCGCGGTCTCCACCAAGAAGCAGCGCGAGCTGGCGAGGGCGATCAAGCGCGCCCGCCATCTCGGCCTGCTGCCCTACGTCGTGAAATAAGGAGCCAGGGATATGGAAGTCATCCTGCTCGAGAGAATCGAGAAGCTCGGCACCATCGGCGACGTGGTCAAGGTGAAGAACGGCTATGCCCGCAACTTCCTCCTGCCGCGCGGCAAGGCGCTCCGGGCCAACGAGACCAACCGCAAGGTCTTCGAAGCCAATCGCGAGAAGATCGAGGCGACCAACGCCGAACGGCGCAGCGGCGCCGAGGCCGAGGCCAGGAAGATCGACGGCGCCAAGGTGCAGCTGATCCGCCAGGCCTCGAACACCGGCCAGCTCTACGGCTCGGTCAGCGCCCGCGACCTCGCCGAGGCGCTTGAGGCCGCCGGCCACAAGGTCGCCAGGAACCAGATCGTGCTCGACAGGCCGATCAAGGCGATCGGCGTCCAGGAGGTGAAGATCGCGCTTCACCCCGAAGTGTCGGTGACCGTCACCGTCAACGTCGCCCGCTCGCCGGAAGAGGCCGAGCTGCAGGCGCAGGGCAAGGACGTGATGGCCGAGATGTTCGAGAAGGACGTCGCCGGCTTCATTGAGGAGCGCGACGAGACGCTGGAGCCGGGCGAGATCGCCCCGGAGCCGGCGGCCGAGGAGGCTGCTCCGGCCGCCGAGGAGGCAGCGCCTGCTGCCGAGGCCGAAGAGGCTCCGGAAGCCAGCGAGGAGAAGGCCGAAGAGGCCTGAGCTTCCCGCTCGTGAAAACAGAGGAAGGCCGCCGGTTCGCTGGCGGCCTTTTTCTTTGCTAGGGCGGTCGCGATGATCGACCTCGCCACGCCCGAATATCTGCCCTTCGAGCTCGACCCCGCTAGCGGGCGCGTCACCCTGCTGCGCCTGACCGAGGCGGACTACCGGGCGGCGAGCTTTCTCGACCAGCGCGTGCTCCGGCCGGAGTCCACGCTGCTCGAGACGGAGTGGGCGGCGCTGCCGCTGCCCGCGAACGCCCGCCGCGACGCCCAATATATCTTCCATATCGGCAATGTCGGCTCGACCCTCGTCTCGCGCCTGCTCGGCGAGCTGGACAGCGTCTTCGCGTTGCGCGAGCCGCTGCTGCTCCGGGCCTTTGCCGCCGCTCCGCCCGGCGCGGAGGATTTCGACCGGCTGACCGCCCTCTTCTCCCGCACCTTCCGGCCCGGGCAGCGCGCCAACGTGAAGGCGACCAGTTTCACCAGCGAGATCGCGGGCCGGCTGGTGCCGGCGGGCTCGAAGGCCCTGTTCCTCTACGTCCGGCCCGACCGCTACCTCGAGAATATCCTGGCCGGCGAGAATAGCTGGCAGACGCTGCAGGCGCTGAGCCCGGTGCGGCTCGCCCGGCTGCAGGGACGCTGTCCGGGCCTGGAGGCCGATGTCGCCGCGATGCATGACGGGCTCCGCGCCGCTCTGGGCTGGGCCTGCGAGATGAGCTCGCTGGGGGCGGCTGCGGGCCGGCTGCCGGAGTGCAGCAGACTCTGGCTGGACTTCGACACCTTCCTCGCCGATCCGCTCGACCGTTTCCGGGCGATCGCCGGGCATTTCGGCCACGAGGCGGATGAGGCGACCGCCCGCGCCATCGTCGAGGGGCCGCTCATGGGTCGCTATTCCAAGGCGCTCGACTATGAATACAGCCCCGCACTCCGCCGCGAGATCCTCGCCGAGGCCCGCTACCGGCACGGCGCCGCGATCCGCGACGGCCTGAACTGGCTTGCGGGCCTTGCCGGGCGCTATCCTGCCGTCGCGGACGCGATTCGGCGGGCCGGGGGGGCAGGCTGATGTTCAAGGAACTGGAGGTGCTGAACGCCGCGCAGGTGGCGGAGCTGCGCGCGATCGCGGCCAGCGCCAATTTCGTCGACGGCCGGATCAGCAATCCGCATTCGCAGGTGAAGCAGAATCTGCAGCTGCATGACGAGGCGGCCTATAATCGCTCCTCGCAGCTCATGACCCAGGCGCTCTACGCGCACGAGGACTTCCAGAATTTCGCTTTCCCCGTGGCGATGCTGCCGCCGATGATGGCGCGCTATACGAGCGAGATGCGCTACGGCGCCCATGCCGACGCGGCCTTCCTCCAGCTCGGCGCTATGGGGCTTCGCTCCGACCTCAGCTGCACGATCTTCCTCAGCGAGCCTGCCAGCTATGAGGGCGGCGCGCTCGTCATCCAGCTCGGCAGCCGCAAGCTCTCCTTCAAGGGCGCGCCCGGAACCGCCATCGTCTATCCCTCCGACATGCTGCATGAGGTGGAGCGGGTGACATCGGGCGAGCGCCTCGTCGCGATCACCTTCATCCAGAGCCGGATCGCCGACAAGACCCGCCGGGAGCTGCTCTACGACCTGAACGAGGTGGCGGCGCTGGAGGGGCTCGGCATGAAGCCGGAAAATTACGCCCGCCTCCAGCTCGTCCAGGCGAACCTCCTCCGCCGCTGGGGCGACAAGCCCTGAACGTCATTGCGAGGAGCGCAGCGACGCGGCAACCCAGTACTGGATTGCTTCGCCAGGCTCGCAATGACGGCGGTTAGCGGATCGCCCTGAGCTCCACGCCCTTCGTTTCCCGCGCGAGCAGTGCGCTCACCCCGCTGATCAGGCAGGCGGCGGCGACGTAGATGGCGACCGGCAGCGCCGAGCCATATTCCCTGTACATCCACACCGCGACAATCGGCGCCAGCGACCCCGCGAAGATCGCGGTAAGCTGATAGGCGATCGAGGCGCCCGAATAGCGGATGCGGGTCGGGAAGAGCTCGGCGATCATCGCCGCCTGCGGGCCGTACATGGCGCCGTGCAGGACGAGGCCGACGACCAGCGCCAGGATGATCGCGCCATTGCTGCCGCTCGCCAGCAGCGGAAAGAAGGCGAAGCTCCACCCCACCAGTCCGAACGCGCCGAACGCGTAGACAAGGCGCCGCCCGATCCGGTCGGAAAGATGGCCGAACCAGGGAATGGCGAAGAACTGTACGGCCGCGCCGATCAGCAGGGCGTTGAGCGCAAGCCCCCGGCTCTCCCCGCCCACGTCGACGAGGAAGGTCAGCGAGAAAGCGGTCAGGATATAATAGGAGATATTCTCGCCCACCCGGAGCCCCGCGCCCAGCACCACCGCCCCGGGCCGTTCGCGCAGCACATCGAGTGCGGGCAGCTTCGGCGGGGCCTCGGCCTCGGCCAGCGCCTCCTCGAACGTGTCGCTCTCGGCGACGCGGTTGCGGATGTACCAGCCGACGGCGACCAGCAGGACGGAGAGGAGGAAGGGCACGCGCCAGCCCCAGCTCAGGAAATCCGCCTCGTCCTGTATCGCCGCCATCAGCGCCAGCACCCCGGCGGCGAGCAGATTGCCGGCGGCGACGCCCGCCTGCGGCCAGCTCGCCCAGAAGCCGCGGCGCTCGGCATTGCCATGCTCCGCCGCCATCAGCACCGCGCCGCCCCATTCGCCGCCGACCGCGAAGCCCTGAACCAGGCGGAGGAAGATCAGCAGGACAGGCGCCCAGATGCCGATCTGCGCATAGCCGGGGAGCAGGCCGATCAGCACGGTCGCGACCCCCATCAGCACAAGACTCAGCATCAGCAGCCGCTTGCGCCCGATGCGGTCGCCATAATGGCCGAAGACGATGCCGCCGATCGGGCGCGCGACGAAGCCGACTGCATAGGTGCCGAAGGCGAGCAGGGTCCCGACGAACGGGTCGGCCTGGGGGAAGAAGACGTGGCTGAACACCAGAGCGGCAGCCGAGCCGTAGAGAAAGAAGTCGTACCACTCGATCGTGGTGCCGACGAGGCTCGCCATGATCACGCGCCGGAGCGGCGTCCTCTGCTTTTCGGCCATTGGTCCCTTCCGAATCAGGTCGCGCCGCAGCGCCAGGTCCCGGTCAGCTCGACCTGGGCGCGGGTGCGGCGGTTGGTGGCGGTCAGGCGGGCGGGCCAGCGTTCGTCGCCGGTGCCGCCGGGATCGATCTCGTCCGTCCGCCCGATGCTGATGCTGAGCTCGCGGTCGGTCACGAAGGTGCCCGTCGGGCCGGCCGGGCTCGGCTGGTCGAAATGGGAGAGCGTGCCGTTGATCCTGGCAAGGGCATCGCCACCCTGCGCCGCGAACAGGCGGTGGCCCCCGGCGGTGAAATCGCAGCGCGGCGGATCGGTCATGCCCGCGCCCCTCAGGTCGGCGCCGGTCAGCGGCTGCGGCCGCGCGCTGATCTGGGGATCGACCTGCGGCTCTTCCTTCGGCCGGGACAGGCGCTCGATCTGGTTGGAGTCGACCTTCGCATTGGCCAGATTCTGCCCGCTCCCGCAGGCCGCCAGCGACAGCAAGGCGAAGGCGAGCGCGTGGCGCATCAATAGCCCATCAAAGCGAGCACCTCGCGGCGGCTGCGCTCGTCCTTGCGGAACACGCCCATCATCCGGCTCGTGGTCATCATCACGCCCGGCGTGCCGACGCCGCGCGCGGTCATGCAGGCATGGCTCGCCTCGATCACCACGGCGACGCCGAGCGGCTGCAGATTGGTCCAGATGCAGTCGGCGACCTGCGCGGTCAGCCGCTCCTGCACCTGCAGCCGCCGCGCATAGCCGTGCAGCACCCGCGCCAGCTTGGAGATGCCGACGACCCGGTCGCCCGGCAGATAGGCGATTGCGGCCTTGCCGATGATCGGCGCCAGGTGATGCTCGCAATGCGACTGGAACGGAATGTCCTTGAGCAGCACGATCTCGTCATAGCCGCCCACCTCCTCGAAGGTGCGGCTGAGATGGTGGGCGGGATCGTCGGCATAGCCGCGCGCATATTCGCGCCAGGCCCGCGCCACGCGCTTCGGCGTGTCGAGCAGGCCCTCGCGGTCGGGATCGTCGCCGGCCCAGCGGATCAGGGTCCTGACCGCGTCCTGCACCTCGTCGGGAACGGCGACATTGCCGGCCTCCTCGACCAGATCGCCATCGTCCGGATCGGCTTCGCTCATCCACGCAACTCCTTCTGCGCACGCATATAACGCAGCGGGCCCGGACGCCTAGTGCCGGAGCGCCCGGTGTCAGCGCGGCCGGCAGCGGCGGCCGCGATCGCGCGGATCGGCCTGCGGACCGGAATCGCCGTCCGAGCAATGGCTGGGCGGCGCCGCGCTGCCCGGGCGGACGCGGCCGCGGTCCTTGGGCGAGGCATTGTCCAGCGGATCCCATTGCGCGTCCTGCGCCGCGCGCTGCGACGCGCAGCCGGCCGCGCCGAGTACCGAGGCACCGGCCACCGAGATCAGGAAGGAGCGCCTGCTGACGTTGCGAACCGGCTTCATCACATCTCCCCGCCTATGCTCCCTGCGGAGCTTCGGCGGGCAAGCCCGCCATGCGCCCAGTCCTAACGAACGGCTGGCTGGCATGCCAGCCGTAGCTGTGAAGCAGCGTAGGCTGGTGACCCCGACAGGATTCGAACCTGTGGCCTACTGATTAGGAATCAGTTGCTCTATCCTGCTGAGCTACGGGGCCAATGCCGTGCGCGGGATTTGGCGCTTTTGCCGGTTGCGGTCAATTCGCTCCGGCCTTCTCACGGCTTTTTAACCACTTGTGCCGTAAAATCCCCGTGCCTGAGAGGACCGGACCTTCATGCCCGACATTCCGATGCAAGCCGCCCACAAGCGCGCCCAGTGGCAGGTTTCGCCCTGGGCCGATTATAGCGAGCGCATCTTCCTGCTGCTGCTCTTCGGCTGGTTTGTCTCGCGGGTGGCGCCGAGCGTCATCGATCATCCCTACAACGCGATGATCCTCGCCTCGGAGAGCTTCACCGCGATTCTGGTGATGGTGCGCCGGCCGGGGCCGATGTCGGTCTCGCTCTACGCCTGGCTGATCGCGATCGCGGGGACCTGCGCGCCGCTGCTCGTCTATCCGGCCCCGGCCGAGCCGCCCATTCCCGCCGAAATCCCGGCGCTGATGATGCTCGCCGGCCTGTTCCTGAGCTTCGGTGCCAAGGCCTTCCTGCGCCGCAGCTTCGGCATCGTCGCCGCCAACCGCAAGGTACAGCGCGGCGGCCCCTACCGGATCATGCGCCACCCGATGTATTCGGGCTATGTCATCACCCAGATGGGGTTCTTCCTGCTGAACCCTACCCTGTGGAACGCCGCGGTCTATGTCGCGGCCTGGTTCGCGATGGTGCTGAGGATCGAGGAGGAGGAGAAGTTCCTCTCCCAGGACCAGGCCTATCGGGACTACAAGGCGCACGTGCGCTGGCGCCTGTTCCCCGGCTTCTACTGACCCCTAATTCTCCTCTTCCGGCGCGATGACCGGGAAGGGCAGAGGCGCGACCGGAATCCCTTCCTCGCGCAGCTCGCCGGCCTGTTCGGGCGTCGCCTGGCCGTGAATGGCGCGGGCCTCGGCCTCGCCGAGATGGATCGCCCGCGCCTCGTCCGCGAAGCGCGGGCCGACATGTTCGCTGGTCTCCAACATCTTCTTCTGCGCGTCGGCCATTGCGCCGAGCAGCTTCTTCACCTGCTCGGGGGGCAGGCCCTCCCCCTGATTGCCCTTGGCGCCCACCGCCGGGGACATCGGCGCCTTCGCCACCTCGGCCGAGCCGCAGAGCGGACAGGAAACGAGGCCCCGCGCCTGTTGCCTCTCATAATCCTCGCTCGAGCCGAACCAGGCCTCGAAGACGTGGCCCTGCGGAGCGCACTTGAGATCGAAGATGATCATCGGCTCGCCGTGTCCCCCGGACACGGCTCGGAAGTGCGGGGCGCTTCCGAGCCGATGATCCGGACGTGCTCCGGCTGCGGGATCGGGCGCCGGTGCCAGATCGCGGGAAGCCGCTGGCGCACCTCCTCGACCGCCGCCTGGTCGAGCTCCGCAAAGCCCAGGCCGGGTCCCTCTGCGCCCATATCGAGCAGCACCTTGCCCCAGGGATCGACGACGAGGCTGTGGCCGTACGTCACCCGCCCGTCCTCATGCTGCCCCACCTGCGCCGCGGCGACGACGAACGCGCCCGCCTCGATCGCCCGCGCGCGCAGCAGGACGTGCCAGTGCGCCTCGCCGGTCGGCACGGTGAAGGCCGCGGGAATGGAGAGGATGGTCGCGCCCTCGTTGGTCAGCGCGGTGAACAGGCCCGCGAAGCGCAGGTCGTAGCAGATGGAAAGGCCGAGCGCGCCGGCCGGCGTGTCGACGACGACGCTCCGGCCGCCCCGTTCATAGGCCGCGGATTCGCGCCAGCTTTCGCCGGTCGGCAGGTCGACGTCGAACAGATGAATCTTGTCGTAGCTGGCCCGGATCTCGCCCGCACCGTCGATCACGAAGCCGCGGTTCAGCAATTTGTCGCCATCCTCCGCCAGCAGGGCGAGCGAGCCGAGATGGACCCAGATGCCCGCTTCCCGTGCTGCTCCGCGAACCGCAGCGAGCACCGGATCGTCCGACTGGAGATGCAGATGCCGCATGGCCCGGCCCCGGTCGCGGTCGAGCAGGCCGCTCATTTCCGGCGTGAACAGGATCGCCGCGCCGCCGGCCGCGGCCTCGTGCACGCGCCCGACCAGGGCCGCCGCATTCCGGTCCGGGTCGAGCCCGGTCTGCGCCTGGAAGAGCGCGATCCTCATCCGGCCAGCATCGGATCGAGCCTGCCCTCGCGCTCCAGCGCGTGGAGGTCGTCCGATCCGCCGACATGGTGGCCGTCGATGAAGATCTGGGGGACGGTGGTCCGGCCATTGGCCCGCTGCAGCATCTCGGCCCGCTTCGGCCCGCCGAGCGTGATGTCATATTCCTCGAAGTCGACGCCCTTGCCGCCCAGCAGCCGCTTCGCGGCGCTGCAATAGCCACAGAACATCTTGGTGTAGATCTCGACGCGGGCCATCCTGTTCTCCTCGCCGGAGAAGTGGGGATGCGGGCGGCCCCTTGTCAATCGTCCGTCTTCACCACCCGCGCCCAGCACAGGACCTCGATCCGCGCCGCGCCCGCCCGCCTCAGCGCGCCGGCACAGGCATTGGCGGTGGCGCCGCTCGTATAGACATCGTCGATGAGCAAAACCGGCCGGTCCTTCACAAACGCCCGGAGGGGCGAATCTACCTTGAAGGCGCCGCGCACGGCGTCGCGGCGCTCGCGCGGGCCCATGCCGCGGAGCGGCGGCGTCCGCTTCACCCGCCGGATCAGGTCGAGCCGCGGCTCCAGCCCGGTCCGTCGGGCGAGCGCGGTCGCGATCAGGGCGGACTGATTATATCCCCGCCGCCATATCCGCCAGCGATGCAGTGGCACCGGCACGACGATCATATTCTCCTGCGCCGCGACATGGCGCTCCATGAACCGCGCCATGGTCTCGGCGACGCCCGGCCGCCCGCCATATTTGAGCTTCAGCGCCACCTTGCGCGAAATCTCGCCATAGACGACGGCGGCGCGCAGCCGGTCGAAGCCGGGCGGCTCGGCGAGGCAGGCGCCGCAATGGACATCCGGCCCGGATTCATAGTCGAAGGGGAGTGCGCAGCGGGCGCAACAGGGCTCGCCCAGGAAGCGCAGCGCCGACCAGCAGTCCAGGCAGAAACGGTGCGGCGCCTCGGTCACCGCGCCACAGCCCGGGCAGCGCGGCGGCAGCGCGAAATCGAGGGCAGGCTTCAGCGCCTTCCCGGCCCATGCGGCGGCGGCGTGCATGGCGCGAGCCTAGCCGGACGCTGGTTGACAGCCAAGCCAATCCCGCCCATTTGCGCCGCGGCGGCCCGATGGCGGAGTGGTTACGCAGAGGACTGCAAATCCTTGCACGCCGGTTCGATTCCGGCTCGGGCCTCCATCCCTCGACATTCCCGCACCCTACGCCGCTCCGAACGGATTCATAACCTGTATCAGCGACTTGGCCACGGAACCGCGGCCTCGGATCGGCGGTTAGACTGCCCGACGGCCGCCCGGCCGTGCTCGAAAACGGGAGACCAGGATGACGTCGGAGCTTCGCGACGACGCGCCGGCTTCGGCTGCGCGCGACGCTGACCGGCAGGCCGAGGAGATCGGACGCGAGGACGAGACCGCATTGATCGTCCGGACCGTGACGATCAACCGGCCGCGCGCCGAAATCTATGCCTTCTGGCGCGACTTCTCGAACCTCGCGACCGTGATGGAAAATGTGGAGCGGATCGAGACGATCGACGAGCGCCGCTCGCGCTGGGTGGTGAAGGCCCCGGCCGGCAAGACCGTCGAGTGGGATGCGGTCGTGACCGACGACGAGCCCGGCAGGCTCATCGCCTGGCAGTCAGTCGAGGGCGCGGACGTACAGAGCTCCGGCCGGATCGAGTTTCTCGACGCGGCGCCCGGCCGCGGCACGATGGTGCGCGCGACCTTCAGCTACGACCCTCCCGCGGGCGGCATCGGCGAATGGATCGCCAAGCTTTTCCAGCGCGAGCCGAACGTCCAGGCACGCCGCGACCTGAGGCGCCTCAAGCAGTTCCTGGAGACCGGCGAGGTCACCAGCTCCGCCGGCCCCTCCGGCCGCGACGAAGACCCAACCGAGCAGCACCTCTAGTCACGGGAGCCCCAAATGCGCGCGATCACCTGGCAGGGTCGGCACAAGGTCCAGGTCGACACCGTCCCCGATCCCGAGATCGTCAATCCGCGCGATGCGATCATCCGGGTAACCTCGACCGCGATCTGCGGCTCCGATCTTCATCTCTATGACGGCTATATCCCGACGATGCGCAAGGGCGACATCCTCGGCCATGAGTTCATGGGCGAGGTGGTCGAGGTCGGGCCGAAATCGACGCTGCAGCGCGGCCAGCGCGTCGTCGTGCCGTTCACCGTCTCCTGCGGCAACTGCTTCTTCTGCGGGAAGGAGCAATATGCGGCCTGCGACAATGCCAATCCCGCGACCACGTCCGACGCTTCGGAAACGCTCTACGGTTATCCGATGGGCGGCGCCTTCGGCTACGCGCATCTGACCGGCGGCTATGCCGGCGGCCAGGCCGAATATGTCCGCGTTCCCTATTCCGACGTCGGTCCGATCGTGGTCCCGGACGGGATCGAGGACGACAAGGTGCTGTTCCTGTCCGACATCCTCCCGACCGGCTGGATGGCCGCCGAGAATGCGATGATCGAGGAAGGCGACACGGTCGCGGTCTGGGGCTGCGGCCCGGTCGGCCTGTTCGCGGTCCAGTCGGCCCTGCTGCAGGGCGCGCACCGGGTGATCGCCATCGACCATTATCCGCGCCGGCTGGAGCTGGCGAAGCAGCTCGGCGCCGAGGTGCTGAACTACAAGGATACCGACATCCGCGAGGCGCTGTTCGAGATGACGGGCGGAATCGGTCCCGACGCCTGCATCGACTGCGTCGGCATGGAATCGCACGGCATGGCGATCGACAACCTCATCGACACGGTGAAGGCGCACACCTTCCTCGGCACCGACCGGCCGGCCGCGCTTCGCCAGGCGATCCTCGCCTGCCGCAAAGGCGGGCGGCTCTCCATCCCCGGCGTCTATGGCGGCATGGCCGACAAATTCCCCATCGGCGCGCTGATGGAGAAGGGCCTGACGGTGAAGTCCGGCCAGACCCACGTCCAGAAATACAGCCAGCTGCTGCTCGACCTCGTCGCCGAGAACGAGATCGATACGGAATTCCTGATCTCGCACCGCGCCAGCCTGGAGGACGGCCCTGCCCTCTACCGGAAATGGCACGACGAACAGAACGACTACACCAAGATCGTCCTCAAGCCCGGAATGGAGCCCGCCCATGAGCCAGCCTAAGTTCGCGATCGTCACCGGCGCCTCGAGCGGCATCGGCCTCGAGCTCGCCAAGCTCGCCGCCAGTGAGGGCTATGATCTGCTGGTCGTCGCGGACACGCCATTGGTGGACGCGTCCGCAGCGCTCAGGGATCTGGGCGTCGAGGTCCGCTCGGTGGAGACCGATCTCTCGACAGGGCCGGGCGTCGACCGGTTGCTCGACGCTGCCGGCGGACGGAATATCGACCTGCTCTGCGCCAATGCCGGCCACGGGCTTGGCCATGCCTTCCTCGAGCAGACGCCGCGCGAATGGCGGCACGTGATCGACACCAACATCACGGGGACGCTGCTGCTCATCCAGCGCGTCGCGAAGGAAATGGTAACCCGCAACGAGGGCAAGATCCTCGTCACCGGCTCGATCGCCGGCTTCATGCCGGGCAGCTTCCAGGCCGTCTATAACGGCACCAAGGCCTTCATCGACAGCTTCACCGAAGCGCTCCGCAACGAGCTCAGGGACACGAACGTCACCATTACGAACCTGATGCCCGGCGCGACCGAGACCGACTTCTTCGAACGCGCCGGCATGCTCGACACCAGGGTCGGCACCGAGGAGAAGGCCGATCCCGCCGACGTGGCGAGGGACGGCTGGAAGGCGCTGATGGCAGGCAAGGGTCATGTCGTCTCCGGCTGGGGCAACAAGATGCGCGCGGCCATGGCGCACGTCACGCCGGCGGGGATGCTCGCCGAGCAGCACCGCAAGATGGCCGAGCCGGGCACGGCCGAGGACTGACGCCGGAAAGGCGGAGGCAGGCTGACGCCAGCCTTCGCCTGCGGGTCAGTCCCTGCGGAAGATCGGTTGCCTCGCCAGCGGCGGCGCGGGCTGCCATTGCCCGCGATGGTCCTTTACGAGCGGCAGATCGCAGCCGTCGCAAAGCGCGTCGAGCCGCCCGCCACGCCGGGCAATCGAAACCAGCGACGGCCGGTGCCGTCCAAACATGCAGCCGAGACTCATCGTCCGCCACCCGGCCGGATCGGAAACCCCGCCCCCATCTACGCATACTCCTACGCACAACCGGCCGAATCCGCTGGCCGGAACCTCGATCTTAAAGTCATGTTATTGTGCGTGTTGCGATTTGCGACGAATGGAATGCCCCCCGGTCACTTTCTGACGAGTTGCGTCCCCATGGCCACGCCCACCGATCTCCCCGAGCCTGCGCCCTCCGCGGCAGCCGACGCCAACGGAAAGCGCCGCGCGATCGTGGCGGCAGGGATCGGCTCCGCCGCCCTCGCCGCCGCCTTGCTCTATTGCCGCTCCGCAAGCCGCGCGAAGAGTCGTGTTGCAGGCACCCCGGACTGATTCTTCCCGGTCGCGCTTCAGGCGTCGCGCTTCGGCTCGGTCCTGGGGCGGCGGGCGCGCGGCGACGGCAAGGTGAAGCCGACGACCGCGCCGCCGCCCTCGCGGTCTTCCGTCCAGATCCGCCCGCCATGCGATTCGATGATCGTCCGCGAGATGGAGAGGCCGAGGCCGAGCCCGGATTCGCGCGTCGTCGCGAATGGCGAGAAGCGCTCGTCGGCGGGACGGGCGAAGCCGGTGCCGTTGTCGGTGATCGTGATGGCGACATAGTCACCGTCGCGGCGGCTGCCGATCAGGATTGCCGCATCGTCCCGCCCCTTCGTGGCCTCGAAGGCATTGCCGAGCAGGTTGATCAGCACCTGCTGGACCTGGATCCGGTCCGCGCGGACGCTCCTGGCGTCGGCGGCGAAACTCGTGCTGACCGCCGGCCGGGCGGCACCGCCGGCGATCGAGACCAGCGCCAGCGCGTCCTCCACCACCCGCGCGAGCGCGACATTGGTGACGGTCCGCGGCTGGTTGGCGACCATCTCGCGCACCCGGCGGAGAATGTCGGCGGCAAGATGGACCTGCTGCTCGGCCGCTTCCAGCCCCTCGCCCACGTCCTCCAGCGCCGTCTCCCCGCCTTTCTTCAGGCGCCGGCGGCTGCCGTTCAGATAATTTGAGGCGGCGGTGAGCGGCTGGTTCAGCTCGTGCGCCAGGGTCGCCGCCATCGCGTTCATCGCCTCCAGCCGCGAAAGATGCGCGACCTGGGTCTGGAGCCGGTCGAGCAGCTTGCGCGCGCTGATATTCTGGTCGGTGCCGTGCAGGCGGACGACCCTGCCCGCGGCATCGAAGCTGGGCATGACGACCCCCTGGTGCCGGGTTTCCTTCCCGCTCGGCAGGTGGACTTCATATTCGATCTCCTGCGCCTTGCCGGTGCGGACCGCCTCGGCATGGGCGCGATCGATGGTCTCGCGCCCTTCCTCGGTCAGATAGGCACGGAACTCGTCGAAGGTCGGACTGCCCTGCTCGGGCGTCCGCTCGAACTGGCGGCACAGCTGCGGCGACCAGAAGGTCTCCCCGGTGCCGAGGTCATATTCCCAGTCGCCGATCTGGCCGATCCGCTGCGCCTCGCTCAGCCGCTCGTTGGCCCGGGCCAGTTCCGCCTCGCGCCGCTCGCGCCGCCGGAAGGAGAGCGTGACGACCAGGGCGAAGGCGACCAGCATCAGGCTCACCAGGCCCGCGCCCACATAGAAGATGGTCGCGCGGTGGCGCGGCACGGCGAGGACGTCGGCCTCGAGCACGCCGTAGGTGACGAACAGGGGAAAATCGCGCAGTCGACGGTGGCTGAAAAAGCGGACCCGGCCGTCGATCACGCTCGGCGTGAGGAAGGTGCCGTTGGGCTCGCGCTGCTGGTTCGTCATCACCTGGGTACCGGCGACATTCCTGCCGGAGGTCGTCTCGCCATCGTGCAGGCTGGAGCGGATGATGCCGTCGAGGCCGATCACCGCCATCATGTCCTGCGGCCGGACCTGGGCGTCGCGGAAGAAGGCGACGAATTGCTCGGGCGGGAAGTTGATCGCGATCACCCCCGCGAAGCTGCCGTCCGGGTTGTTCAGCCGGCGGGTCAGCCAGATCAGTGGCCGTCCGGCGAGGCGCGAATGGAAGGGGGGGCTGATGTAGAGCTGGCCGGTGTCGCGCGCGACATGGACGCGGAAGGCAGGGTGGTTGGCGACATTGGGGCGGGCCATCGGCGCGGTCACCGAGGTCGCCACGATCTCGCCGTCGGCATTGGCGATGCTGACCGCGAGGAAGGTGCCGGTCTGCGCGACATTGCCCGAGATCAGCACCGGCCGGCCCGGCCGCCCGACGAATTCCGGCCCGACATTGCCGCGCGCGAAACGGCCCCCGACATAGCGGGTCACGAGATCGGCCGCCTCCAGCGTGCGCCGGACATATTGCTCGAAGGCGATCGTCCGGTTGGAATTCTGGCGGACGGCGTCGTCGACCGCCTGGTCATGCTCGAAGCGCACCTGGCCGATCACGAACCACCAGATGCCGATCACGAGCAGCAGGCAGAAGCCCCAGATCAGGCCCGAGATGCGGCGCGCCCGGCCGGGGCGCAGGGCTTCGGCGGGTGGCGGGGCGATTGCGGAGACCATCGCCGCCGCTTATGGCGGGCGCCGGACAAAGTGCAATCAGGATCGCGACGGGAGCGGAACAGGAGTGGCGGCGTCAGTCCCCGGGATGATGAGCGGCTTCGGCAGCCATTTCGCCACCGAGGCGGTGGCCGGCGCGCTGCCGCAGGGCCGCAACTCGCCGCAGCGCCCGGCCTTCGGCCTCTATGCCGAGCAATTGTCCGGGACCGCCTTCACCGCGCCCCGCGCCGAGAATCGCCGCTCCTGGCTCTACCGGATGCGGCCGAGCGCGGCGCACCCACCCTATGAGCGATACGCGGGCGCCCCGCTTTTCGCCCCCGGCAGTCCGGACGAGCCGCTGCCGCCCAACCGGCTGCGCTGGGACCCGGTCGCCATGCCGGAACCCGGCACCGACTTCGTCGACGGCCTGGTGACGATGATGGCCAATCGCGATCCGGCCGAGCTCGAGGGGGTCGCCGTCCACGTCTACCGCGCCAATGCGGACATGGCGGACCGCTATTTCTTCGACGCCGACGGCGAGCTGCTGCTCATCCCGGAGCGGGGCCGGCTGGACCTGCGCACCGAGATGGGCCGGCTGGAGATCGCGCCCGGCCAGGTGGCGCTGATCCCGCGCGGGGTGCGCTTCCGGGTGCTGCTGCCCGACGGCGCCGCGCGCGGCTATGTCGCCGAGAATCACGGCGCGCTGTTCCGCCTGCCCGAGCTCGGTCCGATCGGCGCCAACGGCCTCGCCAATCCGCGCGATTTCCTGACGCCGGCCGCCGCATTCGAGGAGCGCGAGGGCAGCTTCCAGCTCGTCCAGAAACATCTCGGCTCGCTCTGGGTCACGTCGCTGGATCACAGCCCGCTCGACGTCGTCGCCTGGCACGGCAATCTCGCGCCCTGGCAGTACGACCTGTCGCTCTTCAACGTCATGGGAACGGTGAGCTTCGACCATCCGGACCCCAGCATCTTCACCGTGCTGACCAGCCCGAGCGACGTGCCGGGGCGCGCCAATGCGGACTTCGTGATCTTCCCGCCGCGCTGGATGGTGGCCGAGGACACGTTCCGCCCGCCCTGGTTCCACCGCAACGTGATGAGCGAGTGCATGGGGCTGATCCACGGCGCCTATGACGCCAAGGCCGACGGCTTCGCCCCGGGCGGGATGAGCCTGCACAATCTCATGGCCGGCCACGGCCCCGACGCCGCCAGCTGGCAGGGCGCGAGCGAGGCCGAGCTGAAGCCGCACAAGATCGAGGGCACGATGGCCTTCATGGTCGAGACCTGCTGGCCCTACCGGCCGACCCAATATGCTTTGGACCACGCCCAGCCGGATTACGACGCCGCCTGGGACGGCTTCCCGAAAGCCCGGCTGCCCTGATTCCGTGCTCCGGCGAAGGCCGGAGCGGTGGGTCGACCTCCAGTCCAATCGCGCAACGCTCCGGCCTTCGCCGGAGCACCAGCCTCGACTACTCGCCTCTGGCGAGGAAGGCCTTCACGCCGCGGGCGGCCTGGCGGATGCGGTGCTCGTTCTCGACCAGGGCGATGCGGACATAGCCCTCCCCTTCCTCGCCGAAGCCGACCCCCGGCGCGACGGCGACGCCGGCTTCGGCGAGCAGCCGCTTGGCGAATTCCATTGCGCCGAGCGGGCGCCAGGCCTCGGGGATCGGCGCCCAAGCGAACATCGAGGCCGCAGGCGGCGGGATCTCCCAGCCGGCCCGGCCGAAGCTGTCGACCAGGCAGTCCCGGCGCGACTTGTAGAGCTGGCGGTTGAAATCGATGATGTCCTGCGGCCCGTTGAGAGCCGCGGTCGCGGCGGCCTGGATCGGGGTGAAGGCGCCGTAATCGAGATAGGATTTCACCCGGCCCAGGGCGCCAACGAGGTGCGGGTTGCCGACGGCGAAGCCCATCCGCCAGCCGGCCATCGAATAGGTCTTCGACATGGAGGTGAACTCGACCGCGACTTCCTTCGCGCCGGGCACCTGCAGGATCGAGGGCGTCGGCGTGTCCCCGAAATAGATTTCGGCGTAGGCGAGGTCGGAGATCACCCAGAGATCGTTCTCCCGGGCGAAGTCCACGATCTTCTCATAGAAGCCGAGATCGACGGTGTAGGCGGTCGGGTTGGACGGATAGCCGATCACCAGCACCTTTGGCTGCGGCACCGTGAACCGGACCGCCCGGTCCAGCGCCTCGAAGAAGCCGGGGCCAGGCGCCGCCGGGATGGAGCGGATCGCCGCGCCGGCAATGATGAAGCCGAACGTATGGATCGGATAGGAGGGATTGGGCGCAAGCACGACGTCGCCGGGCGCGGTGATCGCCTGGGCGAGATTGGCCAGCCCCTCCTTCGAGCCCAGGGTGACGATCACCTCATTGTCCGGATCGAGCGAAACGCCGAAGCGCCGCTCATAATAAGCGGCCTGGGCGCGGCGGAGGCCGACAATGCCCTTCGACGCCGAGTAACGGTGCGCGCGCGGATTGCGGGCAACCTCGGCCAGCTTCTCGATCACATGGGCGGGCGGGGCGCCGTCCGGATTGCCCATGCCGAGGTCGATAATGTCCTCGCCGCGGGCCCGCGCCGCCGCCTTCATCGCATTCACTTCGGCGAAGACATAGGGCGGGAGCCGGCGGATGCGATAGAAATCGGTGCTGGTCATGACCGCCGATGCTCTGCCGCTCGCGCCGGTGCCGCGCAACCCCGGAGCGTAACAATCGGCGCCTTCCCTCCGGGCGCGACAGCCGCCGACAGATTGCTATGATGGTGACGAAACGATTCGCGCCGCTTCCAGGCGCGAGAGCAGAGGGAGGAAGTTGATGCGTCTGTTCCTGAGCATTCCCCTGGCGGTCGGCGCCATTGTCGCGCTCGGCGCCTGCGGCCAGAACGAGCAAGCCTTGCGCAACACCTTCCGCACCGCGGCGCTGACCGGTTGCCAGAATGGCGATCCGGCCGGACGCGCCCAGCTCCAGCAGGCCGGCATCGATCCCAATCGCTACTGCACCTGCGCCATCGACCGCTACATGCAGTCGGCGACGCTCGAGCAGATCAAGGCCGACAGCCGCGACCCGAACAGCTCCGCCGCCCTGCGCGGCGCCGCCATGCAGTGCGCGAGCGAGCTGATGCAGCAATCGGGCGCCGCGGCTGCCGCCGCAGCCGGCGCGAATGCGAGCGAAGCGGCGGCGCCGGCCGAGGCCCCGGCCGCAGCCGAAGGCGGTGAGGCAGCCGCGGGGAATGAAGCCGGGGAATGACGGCCTGAGCCGGCGCGCCCTACGGGGGTAAGGAGCGGGTCAATGACGCGCAGCTGGTATCTGTTGCCCGCCGCGGCGCTGTTCCTCTGGAGCGGCGCCGCGGAGGCGCGCCGGTTGCCGGACCGGGCGCAGGTGGAGCGGGCGGTCAACGCCTGGTTCGCCTGCCGCGCGGGACCGGATTGTGCGGGTTGGCCCGCTTATCGCCGCCAACTGACCCGCTCCCGCTGCTACCGGTTGCCGGGGGAGGAAGCCTATCCCGGTCGGATCCTGTGCATCTTCTCGGGCGTGGATCACCGCGAGGGCAGGCCCGCCAGTCCCTTTCGCAATGATTGCGCCTATCTGATGCCGACACGGCGCGGCTGGCAGGTCAGCTCGATCCCCGATGCCGACGTCTGCGAATAAGGCCCGCGCGCCCGGCACCGTCCTCTCGCCGGCCATGTAGCGCCGGTAAGGAACGGACTTGTCGCACGGGCAATGATTGATTGCAGCCGGGAGGCCCAGCCATGCGCCTTTTGATTGCCGGAATTGTCGTGGGCGTCGCGCTGTTCATCGCCTCGTTCTTCGTGAGAACATGCCGAATTCCGTATCATGTCGTCGATTTCGGCCCGAATTGCCTCATGCCCAGAACCTGGGCAATCGGCTACGCAATCGTTTTCTGGATGATCCTCATCGGCGGCATCATGGCCTGGCGTGCGCGGAACCGCGAGCGCGACTAGCCCTGCAATTCATGCCGGCGCATCGCGTGCCTTAACTGGTCGTAGGTCAGGCTGAGTGCGGTCGCCGCGGCGCGCTGGTTCCAGCGGCAGCGTTCGAGGGCGGCGGTGAGGATCGCCTTCTCATATTCGGCGACGGCCAGCCGGAAGTCGGCGCAATCCTCGGGCCGGTAGCCCGCCGACGGCAGGGCGAAAGCCGGGGCGGCCTCGCCGGCCGCCGGCTGGACCGTCACCGGCTCGCGGCCGGCCCCCTGCCCCGCGAGCGGCCCCCACGGGCTCTCGAACGGATCGAACTGGATGTCCTCGATCGGGCCTTCCAGGCCGGCCCAGCGATAGACGGCGCGCTCGACGACGTTGCGGAGCTCGCGCACATTGCCGGGCCAGTCCCAGGCCTGCAGCTTCGCCATCGCCGCCGCGCTGAAGCCCGGCCAGCCGTCCATCTCGATATCGAGCGCCATCTTGCGGCCGAAGAACTCCGCAAGCACCGGGATGTCGCTCTGCCGGTGGCGCAGCGGCGGCAAGGTGACGACCTCGAAGCTCAGCCGGTCGAGCAGGTCGGCGCGGAACCGGCCTTCCTCGACCAGCCGCGGCAGATGCTCGTTGGTCGCCGCGACGATGCGCACATCGACGGTGAGCGGCCGGCTGGAACCGATCCTTGTAACCTCGCCATATTCAATCGCGCGCAACAGGCGGTCTTGCGCCGGACTCGAGAGGGTGGCGAGCTCATCCAGGAAGAGCGTCCCGCCATTGGCCTCCTCGAACCGACCCGGCCGCGCCTTCGTGGCGCCGGTGAAGGCGCCCGCCTCATGGCCGAACAGCTCCGCCTCGATCAGGGTTTCCGGCAGCGCGGCGCAGTTCATCACGATCAGCGGGCCGTCCCAGCGCGAGGACAGATGGTGCAGGCGCTCCGCGATCAGCTCCTTGCCGGTGCCGCGCTCGCCGATGACGAGCACGGGCCGGTCGAGCGGCGCGGCGCGGCTGGCCCGCTCCACGGCGTCGAGGAAGGAGGTGGACTGGCCGACAAGATGAGTGTTACGCTCCATTCCCACGACTTGGCGCATTTTCCCACCTGTTGGCAAGAAATTAGTGTTTTGCCAGCCTTTTGTGAGACGAGAATCGGCAGATTTCCGCCGTTTTCGCGGGTTGGCATAGCCCCTGCTTAAGAATTGGCATCACCGTCGAATGGGACGGCAAGGGCCGGGCGCCAGGGAGACTGCAGATGTTCAACACCGATCGTTTCGCGCAGGTCGCCACCGCCCTGGTCGGCGCCTTCGTCATTACCACCCTTTCGATCGGGGCCGCGGTCGGCCCGGTTCGCGCGGCCGAGTCCGGCCAGTCGTGGATCGCGTCGGTGCCGCTCGTTGCGCCCAGCGCGGGAGACCGCGCCGGTGCGTAAGCTGAAGCCGGTGAGGATCGAGGTGAAGGCGGGAGAGCTGATGCGCATCTCTGCTCCCCGCGCTAAACCCGATGCGAGGCCGGCCCGGCGCTATGAATCCAGCAAGGAGCTTTTTCCCATGGGCATTTTTTCGCGGACGCGCGATATCGTTGCCGCCAACATCACCGACCTGCTCGACAAGGCCGAAGACCCCGCGAAGATGATCCGCATGATCATCCTCGAAATGGAGGAAACCCTGGTCGAGGTCCGCGCCTCCGCGGCGCGCACGATCGCCGACCAGAAGGAGATGCGGCGCCAGATCACCAAGCTGGAGCGGCTGCAGGACAGCTGGGTCGAGAAGGCCGAGCTCGCCCTCTCCAAGGACCGCGACGACCTCGCCAAGGCCGCGCTCTACGAGAAGCAGAAGGCGGCGGACATGGCCGAGCAATTGCGAGGCGAGATCGAGATCCTGGACGAGGCATTGCGCTCGTCGGAGGCCGACATCGCCAAGCTGCAGAACCGGCTGCGCGAGGCCCGCGCCCGCCAGAATGCGGTGATGACCCGTATGGAAAGCGCGCAGAACCGCTCGCGGCTGCGCGAACTCTATTCGGGGCCGAAGATGGACGAGGCCATGTCGCGCTTCGACACGCTCGAGCGCCATGCCGATCTCGCCGAAGGCCATGCCGAGGCGCTGGGGCTTGGCGCGCCGCCCAAGTCACTCGACGAGGAGATCGCCGAATTGCGCAACGCCGACAAGGTCGATGCCGAGCTTGAGGCGCTCAAGGCCAGCCTCGCCCGCCGTTCGAACGGCGGCGAAGCCAAGACGCAGGACAAATAGGCCATGGATGAGCATTTCTTCATCCCGATCCTCGCGATCAGCGCGATCTTCATCATCCTGCCGTGGCTGGTGTTCCACTACGTCACCAAGTGGAAGGCGCAGGCGACCCTGACCACCGAGGACGAGAATCTGCTCGACGAGCTGCACGAGCTCGCCCGCCGGCTCGACGACCGGATGCGGACGATCGAGCGGATCATCGACGCGGAAAATCCCGGCTGGCGCGGCCTCGGCCAGGATCCGGTCGAGGACTTACTCGAGGACCGGACCGACCGGCTCTATGAAGCCGCCGGACGCAGCAACCGCCCGGCGCGCGCGAGGAGGAAATCATGAACAGCCCGCGCACCAAATTCTACAAGGACAGGCAGAACGCCAAATGGACCGGCGTCTGCGCGGGGATTTCGGACTATACCGGGATCGACGTCACCATCGTCCGCCTCGCCTTCGTGCTGGGCACGGTCTTCACCGGCGGCTCCGGGCTCCTCGCCTACTGGATCATCTCCTGGATGACGCCGGACAAGCCCGGCCGGCTCTACGAGAAGACGCGCGAGGACAAGAAGTTCTGGCAGAACGTCCGCTCCAATCCGCGCCGGGTCGCCCGCGACGTGCGCTCCCGCTTCCGCGAGATCGACCGGCGGCTGGCGGATGTCGAAGCCTATGTGACCAGCTCCAACCACCGGCTCGCGAGCGAGATCGAGCGGCTGCGATGAACGCGGAAGAAGGGGAATAATGCGTGGCAATGGACAAGATCTTCATGTTCGTCAGCATCCTGGTGACGATCATCGCGGTCTCGACGGTCATCCTGACCTGGATCAAGTACCGCGCGCCCAGGCCGGCAGGTGACGACCGGCGCGAGCGGGAATTGCCGGCCAATGAGAATGCGGCGCTGAAGGGCCAGATCGGCCGGCTCGAGGAAAGGCTCGCGGTACTGGAGCGGATCGCCACGGACCCCGCGGAGCGCACGGCCCGCGAAATCGAGCAATTGCGGCACGCCTGAGGGAGCGACAGACATGACCGGCGGACAGTTCTTCGTCATCGCAATCATTGCCATCTCCACCTTTGGCTGGATCGCCTCGAGCTGGATCCGCGCGAGGCACGGCTACCCGCTGGAGAACGAATGGAGCGGCACGAGCCACAAGGGCAATCCGGACGCGGAACGCCGGATCGAGCTGCTGACCGACGAGAATGCGGGCCTCAAGGGCCAGATCGGGCGGCTCGAGGAGCGGATCGCGGTGCTGGAGCGGATCGCCACCGATCCGGCGACGCGGACCGCGCATGAGATCGAGCAATTGCGGAACAGCTGAGCGAAGGGACGATAACGGCAATGAACGACAAGGCGCAACTGATCGGCACGATCCTGCCCTGGGTGGCGGTGATCGTCGCCTTCGGGGTGGTCGGCTGGGTGGTCACCACCTGGATGCGGATCAAGAACGGTTACCCGCTGGACGGGGCCTGGGGCCAGGCGGTCTATCCGAAGAAGAATGAGGAAGTGATCGAGCGGGTGAAACTGGTCAGCCAGGAAAATGCGCAGCTGCGCGCCGAGCTCGGCTCGGTCAAGGACCGGCTCGCCAATGTCGAGCGCATCGTGACCGACGACAGCCACCGGCTGACGCAGGAGATCGAGGCGCTGCGGCTCACGAAGAATTAGGGGGCGGACATGCACGTTGCGTCATGGATCTGGGTGCTGATCCCGATCACCGCGATCGTCTGCGGCGTTTTCGCCGGGGTCGCCAAGCGCTGGATCAGGCTGAAGGAGCGCGAGCTGCGCCTGTCCAGCGAGATGACGGCGGAGAGAGCGGCCCAATATGCGGCGCATACGGAGCGCCTTGAGCAAAGGGTGCGCGTGCTGGAGCGGATCGTCACCGACAAGGGCATCGACCTCGCCGACGAGATCGAGCGCCTGCGCGACGACCGGCCGCACTAGCGCCGGCGGGCCTCGGGAAGGGATAGTGTAATGAGCAGCGGCCACATTACGGCAATCGTCATCGTCTCGATCATCATGTTCGCGAGCGTGCTGCGCGCCGCTCTTGGGGGCGGCCGATACGGCCGGCGCGGCCGGCGCGATCGCGGCGAGACGCTGCCCGCCCGCGACGACAGCGAGACGCTGCGGTTGCGGGAAGAGGTGAAGGTGCTGAAGGAACGGCTTGCCGTGCTGGAGCGGATCACCGTCGAGAAGGAAAACAGCCTGGCGCGCGAGATCGACCAGCTGCGCGACCGCTGAGCGCGGGCCACGAGGAGGAAGCCGGAGCATGAACCCGTTCGAGATGGTCATCGGAATCGTGCTGATCGTGACGATCGGCAGCGTCGTAAGATCGTTGCTCGGCCTCCGTGGGGACCATAAGGGCAATGAATATGCGGTCCACGACCGCGCATCCGACGACCGGCTGGTCGAGGAGATCCGGCGGCTGCGCGACGAGGTGAAGGTGCTGAAGGAGCGTCAGGCCGTGATCGAGCGGATCACCGTCGAGAAGGAGAGCAGCCTCGAGCGCGAGATCGAGCGGCTGCGGGACCAATAGGAGGGAAGGATGGGCGACGGGAGCGACATGACGCTGATCATCGCGGCCTCGCTCGCCGCGTTCAGCTTGCTGAGCTTCGCCTTGCTGCGGGGATGGGAAGGCTGGCTCCGCCTCCGGCGTCTCGAGCTCAGCCAGGCCGACGCCCTGCCCCCACCCTCCGCGGCCAGCCGGCGGCTGGAGCTGATCGACCTCAAGGACCGGGTCAAACGACTCGAGGCGATCGCGGACGGCGTCGACCGCTAGGGCCGGGACCATCGCCCGTCCGCTGCCCCGCTATCTCGCGCTCAGATCGTTCTTCATCGTGCCGGGCCTCGGCATCGGCCTCTATGCGCTGGGCTTCGACGCCTGGCGCTACTTTCGCGGCGCCGACGCGAAGACCTGGCCGGTGGCGACGGGGCGGATCGAGCGCAGCGGCCATCGCGACGTCGAGGGACGGCTCAGTTATTACAACCCCAGGCGGCGCTACGACCCCGCCAATGTCGTGACCCGGGCCGATCCGGTCGTGGATTACAGCTATGTCGTGGCCGGCCGGCGTTACCGGAACGACCGGATCTGGCTGATCGGGAGGGCGCAGCGCTGGGAAAATCCGGCGCAGGTGGCCGCGTTCGTGACCGGTCTGCGGCCCGATGCGCTCCGCATCCTCTACAATCCGCGCGACCCGGCCGATTCGACTCTGTTTCTCTATTCGGACGCCGGGCCCGGCTTCTGGACCAGCCTCGTCACCGTCCCCATCGGCCTCGGCTTCGCCTGGATCGGCTGGTCGATCATGCGCCGCCCGCGCCGCGGCGAGGACATGGCCGGGGGCATTGGCGAAAGCGGGCATGACGCGGGGGATGCGAGGCGCTAAGCGACCCCATGCCCTTCGCTTCCCTCGACGACGTCTATGCCGATTTCGAGCTGCTCGAGGCGGACGACCGCTACCGGCTGCTGATCGATCTCGGCCGAGCACTGGAGCCGATGCCCGAGGCGCTGAAGACCGACGCGACCCTGGTCCGCGGCTGCTCGGCCTCGGTCTGGCTCTATCCGGTGACCCGTGAGGACGGGCGGCTGCACTTCCTCGCCGACTCCAATGCCGCGATCACCAAGGGCATCGTCGCCCTCATCCTGCTCGCCGTGCAGGACCGCCCCGCCGCCGAGATCCTCGCGCAGGATATCGAGGCCGAGCTCGCCCGTTTCGACCTGACCCGGCAGCTCAGCTCCAACCGCACCCAGGGCATCCCCAACATGATCGCACTGATCCGGGAAAGCGCCCGGCGGGTGGCCGCATGAGTTTCGATCCCGCCCGCTTCATGGATTATGCCTCGCGGCACGGCGCCGGGCACGGCGCGGCGATCGGCATCGTCTATCACGACCATGGCCCCGACTGGACCGAGCTGGCCCTGCCCTGGCGCGAGGAGCTGGTCGGCATGCCCGAGGGGCAGATCCTCGCCTCGGGCCCGATCGTCAGCCTGATGGACATGGCAACCAGCCTCGCCGTCTGGACGAAGCTCGGCGCCTTCCGGCCGCAGGCAACCCTGGACCTGCGCGTCGACTATCTGCGCCCCGCCGCGCCCGGCCGGACCGTGATCGGCCGCGGCAGCTGCTACCGCATCACAAGGAGCATCGCCTTCGTCCGCGGCATCGCCCATGATGGCGACCCGGACGATCCGGTGGCGAACGTGACCGGGACCTTCATCGGGACGGAATAGCTTCTTCGAAGGGGGAAATAACATGCGCGCCAAGTTGCTTCTGATCTTCGCCTTCCTGTTCGTGCAGGCGCCGGCCTTCGCCCAGCAGCAGCAGCGCCCTTCCCCGGTCCGCTACAACCAGCCCGTCATCGCCATCACCCATGTCACGCTGGTGGACGGCACCGGCGCCCCCGCCCGGCGCGACCAGAATATCGTCATCCGTGAGGGCCGGATCGCCGCCACGGGCCCGGCGGCGCGTACGCCCGTCCCGGCCGGCGCGACGATCATCGACGGCACCGGCAAGACGGTCATTCCGGGCTTCGTCTTCATGCACGAGCATATGTTCTACCCGTCGGGCGGCGGCCATTTCGCGCCGATGCTTGGCAGCTTCCCGTCGCTCTATCTCGCCATGGGCGTGACCACGGCGCGGACCGGGGGCTCGATCGCACCGCTCAGTGACCTCAGCCTGCGCGACGCGATCGCCGCGGGGACCGCGATCGGCCCCGATCTCGACGTCACCGGTCCCTATGTCGAGGGCGCGGGGCTCGGCATCATGGAGCTCCATGCTTCCGCGACCCCGGACGCCGTCGAGCGCCTGGTCAATTACTGGGCCGACACCGGCGTCACTTCCTACAAGGTCTATATGATGCTGGACCGGGCGCGGCTCCGGCGCACGATCGAGACCGCCCACCGACGCGGCCTCAAGGTCACCGGCCATCTCTGCGCGGTCACCTATCGCGAGGCGGCGGAGATGGGGATCGACAATCTTGAGCATGGCTTCGCCGCGATGACCGACTTCGTCGCCGGCAAGCAGCCGGACGTCTGCCCGGTGCAGCAGGCCTTCAACCTGCTCGCCAATGTCGATCCGGACTCGCCCCGCGTCCGCGACCTGATCGCCTATCTGGTCGCACGGCGGGTCGCGATCACCTCGACCCTCGTGGTGTTCGAGGATATGGTTCCGGGCCGCCAGCGGCTCGGCGAGGCCGCGCGGGCCGTGCTGAACGCCGACGCGCTCCGCGACTACGACAGGGTCCACCGGGCGATCGACGCCGCCCCGCCCGGAATCATGGGCCAGGCCGAGTTCGCCAGGGCGATGCGGCTGGAGCGGATGTTCGTCGAGGCGGGCGGGCTGCTCATCGCCGGCACCGACCCGACGGGCGCCGGCGGCGCCCTGCCCGGCTTCGCCAGCATCCGGCAGATCCAGCTGCTCGTCGAGGCCGGTTTCCCGTTCGAGCAAGCGGTGCGGATCGGCTCGCTGAACGGGGCCCGCTATCTGGGACGGGAGCGCGACATCGGCTCGGTTGAGGCCGGCAAGCGCGCCGACCTGATCCTCGTCGACGGCGATCCGGTCCGCGACCCGGCGGCGCTCGCCCGGATCGAGACCGTGTTCAAGGCTGGCGTCGGCTACGACCGGCAGGCGCTGCTGGCCACGGCGCGCGGGCTGGTGGGGTACAGGTAGCTCCTCCCGTGCCGGGGGAGGAACTAGACCTTCCGCTCTTCCGCCGTCCTGAGCACCTCATAGGCCGCCTGGACGGCCTGGAAGCGGGCGGCGGCTTCCCTGTCGCCGGGCTTGAGGTCCGGGTGGTTGGCCTTGGCGAGGCGGCGCCAGGCCGCGCGCACCGCCTCGAAATCGGCCTCTGCGTCCAGCTCCAGCACGTCCAGCGCGCGCATCTCGTCGCGGCTGCGGGTGCCGTCGCCGGGGCCGCCCCAGCCATAATGGGAGGCGCTGGCGAAGGCGTCGGCACCCTGCTTCTCGTTCGCCTCGCGGGCCGCGGCTTCCTCCGCGGTGAGCCCCTCGAAATAATTCCAGTTGCGATTGTATTCGGCGGCGTGGGCCTGGCAGAAATACCAGCGCTCGCGGCTGTTCGGCGATTTGGGGGCGGGCCTGTCGCCCGGCTCGTCGCAGCCATGGCGATCGCACAGGCGCACGGCCTCGGCCTCGCGCGAGGAGCCGTAGGCGCGCCAGCGGGGAAAGCCCCAGTCGTTCGATCTTTTTGCCTTCGCCATAGAGTCGCCCAGAATAGACGGGGCGGCGGGTGTGCGCCACCTCGCCGCCGCCTGTTCCCACACAAAAATCGCCAGAGGGCCTGTAAGCCGGGTTCTGTCCACCCCGGACCGTGATCCGGGGATGGGCGACCATTCCTCTAGGACCGCGTTTGCACGCGGCCTCAAGCAACCAACCCGGGCGACGAGCCGGAACAGGCCCCTGTGCCGCCCCTATTCGGTCTTGCTCCCGGTGGGGTTTGCCGTGCCGCCGCCGTTACCGGAGGCGCGGTGGGCTCTTACCCCACCCTTTCGACCTTACCGCGCCGAAGCGCGGCGGATTGTTTTCTGTGGCACTTTCCCTGACCCCGGCCTGCGCCGGGGCCGCCGGGCATTACCCGGCACCGTCGTTCCGCGGAGCCCGGACTTTCCTCCCCTCGCTTGCGCGAGCGGCGGCCGCCCGGCCCTCTGGCGGATGGGATATAGCGGCTGGATACCGAAAAAGTAAGGCCGGTCGAGGCCGGTCGGAAAGCAGCGATTTTATTGGAAGCTCCCATTGTCGAGTACGCCTGCAGTGGCTTTGTCGACCTCGAAAAATGATAGCCCGCCGATTCCGCCGTCTCGAAGACGATACCACACGCGCCACCGATCGCCCCGATCCTCAGTGGTGACGATTACGTCCCGACGCGCCCGTGGATAATGTTCTTCTCGATAGAGATTTGCGACCCGAATCGCTTCCTCAGCTGTCGCGGCGCTCGTCGGCCGCTGCTGGCAGCCAGTGAGAATCAAGACGAGTTAGGAAGATGGCTCGCAAGCCAGACCTCATTCGTTGTGCAGACGACCTCGCTCAACTCCCATGGCCAGTGCGAACATTGGGATTTTCGCTCAATCATCCCCCTGCGGCCGGGGCAGCAGCAAGGCCAGCAGGATCGCCCGGCATTCGCCGTCGATCGTCCCATCCACCAGCTCGGGCCGGAAGCGGCGCTGGAATGCGACGGTGGCGGCAAGCGGGTCGGTGACGTCATAGCCGAACCGCTCCAGCGCGAGCAGGAAGCCGCTGTCGGTCCAGTTCGGGTCCATCAGGTTGCGGGTCGGGCGCGGCAAGGCGAGGCGGTGGCGCGCGAGCCGCGCCCAGGGGAAGAGCTCGCCCGGATCCTGCTTGCGCGTCGGCGCGATGTCGGAATGGCCGACGACATTGCCGCGGCTGACATTGTAGCGCTGCTTGATCTCCGCCAGCAGCGGGATCAGCGCGTCGATCTGCGCGTCCGGAAAGGCGCGATAGCCGAATTCGTGGCCCGGATTGACGATCTCGATGCCGACACTGTGATCGTTGATCCCGGTCATGCCGCGCCAGTAGGAGCGGCCGGCATGCCAGGCGCGCTTGTCCTCGGGCACGAGGCGCAGGATCTGCCCGTCCTCGGCGATCACATAATGGGAGGAGACCCGCGCCTCCGGATCGCGGAGCCGGGCGATGGCCGACGCTGCGTCCTCCATGCCGGTATAATGGAGCACGATCACCGAGATCGGCTGGGTACGCTCGTCCTGATTGGGCGACGGAGCCTCGATGATCCCTTCCATGCCGCCCTTACCGCGCGAAAGCGGCTTCGCGTCAAGGCGCTATGCGACCTTCGCCTGTCCCTGCGCCGCGGGCACCGGGACGTAGAGGCCGCGGCAGTCGGCGTCGGAGACGAAGCGGTCGGTCTGGCCGAGCACGGTTTCGCCGGCGCCGAGCATCAGCGCGCCGTCGGGCGCGATCGCCTCGGCCATCCGGTTGAAGGCCAGGCGGCGCATCTCCGGCGCGAAATAGAGCAGGAGGTTGCGGCAGAGGATGACGTCGAAGCGGCCCGGCGCGGGCGGCTTGTCGGTGATGTTGCGCGCCTCGAAGCGGACCTGGCGGCGAAGCGCCTCCGAGATCCGCCAGTCGCCGCCGCCGAGTTCGTCGAAATGGCGGATCATCTGCATCACCGGCAGGCCGCGCTGCACCTCGAACTGCGAATAGGTGCCCGAGCGGGCGCGCTCGATCGCGGCCTTGGAGAGGTCGGTGCCGACGATCTCGATCTGCCAGCCGGACCAGCGCAGTTTCTCGTCGGCGAAGCTCATCGCCAGCGAATAGGCTTCCTGGCCCGACGAGCAGCCGGCGCACCAGATGGAGAGCTTCTTGTGGGCGGCCCGCGCCTTTTCCAGCCGCTTCACCGGCCCCGCCATCAACAGGTCGAAGGGGAGCTTGTCGCGGAAGAAATAGGTCTCGTTGTTGAGCAGGGCCTCGATCACCGCGTCCTGCAGCCCGGCATCGGCGCGGGCGACGAGGCGGGAGACGAGCTGGTCGACGCTGTCATAACCGCGCTCGCGCATGATCGTGGCCAAAGCCGTCTCGATCCGCCAGCGCCGGTTCATCGCCAGCTGCTGGCCGGTCTTCGCCTCGAGCAGGCTCGCCAGGATGCGGCGCGAGGTTTCGCTCACCTCCATGCCGAAGAATCCCTTTGAACGACCTCCGCGCGCTGGCTGACGCGGCGGGCAAGCTCGGCCGGCGGCAGCACGGCCGAGGCCAGGCCGGCTTCGGCGACCGCGCGCGGCATGCCCCAGATCGCGGCGCTGTGCCGGTCCTGGGCGAGGATCGCGCCGCCCTGCTCGACGAGCTGGCGGGCGCCGTGCGCGCCGTCGCGGCCCATGCCGCTGAGCAGGACGCCGACGGCATCGCGGCCATAGGCGCTGGCGACCGAGGCGAACATCGGGTCGCAGGAGGGCAGGCAGCCGGACTGGGCGCGCCGCCGCTCGAGCCGCACGCGCACCTCCGCCCCGTTCCGCACCACGCAGAGATGGGCGTCGCCCGGGGCGACATGGATATGCTCGGCGACGAGCAGGGCGCCGTCCTCGGCCACCCGGGCGATCCGGCCCGAGGCGCTTTCGAGCTGGCGGGCGAAATGCGGCATGAAGATCGCGGGCAGATGCTGGGTGACCAGAATCGGCGCGCCGATCCGCTCGGGCAGCGCGCGCAGGAAGGCGAACAGAGCGTGCAGGCCGCCGGTCGAGGCGCCGAGCGCGACGCAGCCGAGCTCGCCCTCGCCCATGTCGCGCAGGGTGATCGGCATGTCGGCCTCGTCCGCGGCCGGCGCATGGTCGGGCTCGACCCGGCCGATGCGGCGCAGCCGGTCGGCGAGGATCTCGGCGAAGCGGCCGGCGAAATTGCCGATCCCGGGCTTGGACAGAGCGTCGGCGGCGCCCAGAGCGAGGGCGCGGACGCTGGTCTCGGCGCCATGCTCGGCCATGGAGGAGACGATCAGGACGCGGGCGCCCTGGCCGGCGCGGACGATATCCGGCAGCGCCTCGAGCCCCGAGGCGCCCGGCATCTCGACGTCGAGGATGATGATGTCGACGCTGACCGATTTCAGCGCGTCCAGCGCCTCGTCGGCATTGCCGGCCGTGGCGACGATCTCGAACTCGTCATGCACGGCCACCATGCGCGAGAGGACGGCGCGCGCCACCTCGCTGTCGTCGACGATCATCAGACGAATGGGCGGTGCGGCAGGCCCGTCGAGCCGCCGCCGCGCAAGTGCAGTGGCTGAGCTCACGCGACGCCGACGATCTGCAGCTTGGAGTGAAGCGTGTCGCGGTCGAACGGCTTCATCACATATTCGTCCGCGCCGGCGTCGATCGCCGCGCGGATATGGGCGATGTCATTCTCTGTCGTGCAGAAGACGACCTTGGGCTGACAGGCATAATCGTTCTGGCGGAGCGCCCGCAGGAACTCCATGCCGCTCATCACGGGCATGTTCCAGTCGAGCAGGATCACGTCCGGAAGGCTGGCCTCGACGCGGTCGAGCGCCTGGCGGCCGTCCTCGGCCTCGTCGACCGAAAAATCGAGCGTTTCCAGGATGTGACGGGCGACCTTCCGGATCACCTTGCTGTCATCGACAATCAGGCAACTGCGCATTTCTTCCCCCAGCTACTCGCCGCAAAACGCTCAACACGTTGAGTTTAACGGCAAGAGGTAAGCACAAGTTTAAGGCCGCGCTCGTAGCTACGCGGCCCTCGCCGGCGGACCGGCGATGAGTTGGTGCGGATCGATGAGCAGAAACAGCTCCTCCTCCGCCTCGATCATGCCCAGCGAAACCCGGTCCCAGCCCGCGCCGAGCGGTGCCTTGGCGGGGACGGGCGCCGCGGAGGCCTCGATCACGTCCTCCACCTCCTCGACGAGCAGGGCATAGGTATGGCCGCCCGACGGGACGACGATCGCGTCCTGGGTGCAGCCCTCGGTCCGGCCGGCCTCGAGCGCGGCCAGGCCGTCGATGACGGTGAGCACGCGGCTCCTGAGCGCCGACAGGCCCGCGACGTGCGGCAAGGCCCGCGGTGCCGGGCTCAGGCCCTCCAGCTCGACCACCGCTTCCACATCGGCGGCGGGAAAGGCGACGCGGCGGCCGGCGAGGCGGGCGATCAGCAGCAGCTCAGCCATTCCGACCCCCCTTGGCGGCGGCCAGTGCGCCGATCAGGGCGGCGCGGTCGTAGCGGTAGATGCCGGCCTCCCCTTCCACGGCGGCGCGCAGGCGCACGACGTTGGCGTCCTCCGGGACCTCCTGGTCCTCCAGCGCGATCAGGATGTCGACCGGATCGCCGGCGCGGGCGATGCGGTAGCCGAGGCTCTCGATCAGCGGACGCAGCATGTTGTCGACCCAGGGATCGCCCTGCGGCAGCGCGCAGACGGGCGGCGCCTGATCAGCCGCCGCATCGGCGTGGAGCGCGAACAGCCAGTGCGGGTCGAGCAGTTCGACGGTGGCGCCGTCGACGAGGAAGGCGCCGGCAATCTCGCCGGGCGCCGGCGCGCTCTGCAGGTCGAGCGCGAGCGCGCGGATGTCGACGACCTCGGCGAAGCCATAGGCGATTTCGGTATGGCCGTCGGTGAGCCTGAGGATGCGGAGCTTTTCGGTCGCCGGCGCGGCACTGCAGCCGCAGAGCGGCAGGATCCGGCCGTCCAGCGCGATACGAAGCTTGCCGGCGCTGAACCCGATCGCCGCGACCGGAACGTCCTCGATCCGCTCGACCAGCCCGACCGGCACCGCGCGGCGGCCGCCGTCGAGGGTCCGGAACAGCAGCAGGGTCGTCTCCCGGGCCAGCTCCTGCTTCTGCTCCTCCTGGGCCGTCAGCCGGCGCTCGAGCTCGACCTCGCCGAAATCCACGCCGGCGCATTTCGCCATGCCCGACGGATCGAGCAGGAGGATCGGCCGGCCGTCATCGGCGAGCGTGGTGCCGGCATAGAGGCCGGCGGCCATCACGGCCGGGGCCGCGGGCTTCACCACCAGCTCCTCATGGTCGTGCACGGCATCGACAAGCAGGGCGTAGACGTCGCCGCCGGCGGGCTTGAGCAGGATGATGCGTCGTTCCTCGCGCGGGACCGCACTCTCGACGCCGAGCAATTCGGGCAGGCCGAGCAGGGGTACGCGGCGCCCGCGCACGGTCGCAACCTCGGCCTCGCCGACCTGGTCGATGCGGACCGCG
This sequence comes from Allosphingosinicella sp., assembly GCF_035626655.1. Classification (GTDB taxonomy): domain Bacteria; phylum Pseudomonadota; class Alphaproteobacteria; order Sphingomonadales; family Sphingomonadaceae; genus Allosphingosinicella. The sequence goes on along the minus strand of NZ_DASPNF010000010.1, from coordinate 510,600 downwards.
TCGCCATTGACCCTGAGGATCTCGTCGATCGCCGAGCGCGGGATGGCGAAGCACTGACGGTTCACGCTGACCGTGAGCGCGGGAATGATGGTCAGGGTCAGGGGCACGCGGATGGCGAGCTTCACGCCCTGGTGGAGGCGCGAGTCGATGTCGACGACGCCGCCGATCCGCTCGATATTGGCGCGGACCACGTCCATGCCGACGCCGCGCCCGGAAATGGCGGTGACCTCGCCTGCGGTAGAGAGGCCAGGCGAAAAGACCAAAGCCTGCTTCTGCGCCAGCGACAGCTTGCCCGCCTGCTCGGCCGTCAGCAGGCCGACCGCCCGCGCCTTCTGGACGAGCGCCTCGCCGTCGATGCCGCGGCCGTCGTCGGTGACCTCGATGATGATCTGGTTGCCGGCCTGGCGGGCGGCGACCTTGAGCGAACCCTGGCGCGGCTTGCCGGCCGCCTCGCGGGCCTCCGGCGCCTCGATGCCGTGATCGATCGCGTTGCGGACGATATGGGTGAGCGGATCGCGGATCATCTCGATCATCTCGCGGTCCATCTCGACGTCGCCGCCGTCGGCCTGCAGGCGGACCTGCTTGCCGAGATCGGCCGCGAGATCGCGCACGAGCCGCGGCAGGCCGGCATAGAGGCTGTCGATCCGCTGCATGCGGGTGCGGGTGATCGCATCGCGAATCTCGGCGATGCACTGGGAGACCCGGTCGAACGCGGCCTCGATGGCGACGTCGCGCGGCATGTCGCGCAGGCGGCGGGCGAGTTCGTTGCGCGCCAGCACCGCGTCGGAGACGCCGCTCATCATCCGGTCGAGCAGGTCGACGGACAGGCGAATCGAGCGCACCGCTTTCCTGGTTTCGGTTTCGGCGGCAACGGGCACCTCGGGCTGGAGCGCGGGCACGGCGGTTTCAGGCGAGAGCGCGGCGATCAGCTGCTCGTCATCCTCGCTGCCCAGGGATTCCCCGGATTCGAGCGCCTGGACGAGTTCGCCAATCCGGTCGATCACGGCGAGCACGGCGTTGACCAGCGCGCGGTCGGCGGGCCGCCTGCCCTCGCGCACCTCGGCCAGCGCGCCCTCGGCGGCATGGGAAAGCTGCTGCAGGCGAGGCAGATCGAAGAAGCCCGAATTGCCCTTCACCGTGTGGACGAAGCGGAAAATCTCGTCGAGGCGCGCGCGGTCGTCCGGCGCCGCCTCCCAGGCGACGATCGCGCCAGACAGGGCCTGCGCCATGTCGCGCGTCTCGGCGATGAAATCGTTGATCAGCTCGTCCATGCGGGCTGAGCTTATGAAGAGGCTTGGTAAAGAAGGGGTTTACCGCTCCCGGCGGTATTTCCCGTCCACGACCCGGCTCGCGGCCTCCCGCAGGCCCTGGCCGATGATCTTCTTCCACCCGCCGCCGAGAATGCGGCTGACCATCCAGCCGCGCAGGCCCGTGAAGCCGCTCTGCTCCATGACCAGGCGGGTGTTCCCACCCTCCGCGGCCAAGCTGTAGACGACCACCGTGTCGATGCCGCCGCCCTTCCAGCTGTAGGCGAGCCGGCGCGGCGGCTCCAGCTCCAGCACCTCGCACTGGACGATGCCGTCAAAGCCTGGCGCAGGCTTGGTGGTGAAGGTGAAGAGATGGCCGACGCGCGGCTCGAAATCATTGGGCATCAGCCAGTCCCCGATCGCCTCGCGGTCGGTCAGCGCCGCCCACACCTGCTCGGCGGTATAAGGATAGAGCGCCTCGAATCTAAGCGTCCGTGCCATGCTTTTCCCTCAAAAGGCGGCCGAGATTGTCGAACCGCGTCGTCCAGAACTCGACATGCTGCTCGAGCCAGTCGGCGACGTGACGTAGCGGCTCCGGGTCGAGCGCATAAATCTGATTGCGCCCGTTCCGGCGCTGGGTGACCAGGCCCGCATCCTTCAGCACCTTCAGATGCTGGGAGACGGCCGGCTGGGTCATCTCGAAATGAGCGGTCAACGCCGACACCGGCTGCGCCTCCTCGCTCAGCATCGTCAGCAGCGCGCGGCGGGTCGGGTCGGCCAGTGCCCGGAACACCTCGTTGGTCGCCTGCTCGTCCATACACATAAGAATACACTTATGCTTGACGAACGCAACACATAAGTTATGCCTTATGCATCGATTCGTTGAATGGAGGATGAGATGCGGTTCAAGACGGTGACGCTCGGCGTCCTTTTCGCGGCCGGTGCGGCCCATGCCCAGGCGCCTGCCGCCGCGTCCGATGCGTTGCTCGGCCCGATGGCCGGGGATTTGCGCAACCGGATCGGCCATTGGTGCGTCGAGGCGCGCCTGCAGCTGACCCCACAGGCGCGGCCGGTCACGGTCCGCGCGGCCGTCGAAAGCCGGCTAATCGGCGGACGCTGGCTGGTGACCGAGATGCGGGGACCAGGCTTCGAAGGCGTCGGCCTCAACGGCTACGACCCGGCGACGCGGCGCTATACCGGCTATTGGGCAGACGGCACGCGCGGCTTCACCGTCCCCGTGGACGGCGAATATGACAGCGCCGCCCGAATCTTCCGGACCCATTCGGTCGAGCGCCGTGCGAATGGGGAGAGCGTCGTGGTCCACTCGGAAACCCGCCGCGACGGTCCGGACGGCGAGGTCACCACCTTCACAACAACAGACGCGCAGGGCCGCCCCTATGAACGCATGGTGATGCGGTACCGGCGGGCGCGGCAAGGCACGGATTGCCTGGCCGGCAATCCCCGAATGTAGACTGACTCTGCGGAGAAAGCGCCTGGTCTGGACGGGGCCGGCCTGTTCCACTAATAACTGACCGGTCAGTTATTAGGAGCGCGAGTCGTGCACCAGCCGAAATGGCGGAGGCGCAAGGAGGCTCGGCCGGGCGATATCGTCGCCGCGGCGCTGGCGGTGTTCGCCGAGAAGGGCTTTGCCGGCGCGCGAATCGAGGAAATCGCCAGGCGCGCCGGAGTCTCCAAGGGCACGGTCTATCTCTATTTCGAGACCAAGGGGGACCTCTTCCGCGCGGTCGTCCACGACGCCATCATTCCCAATATCGACGAGATCGGCGCGATGGCGCTGGCCATGGACCTGCCCTTCGCCGAGGTCCTGAGGACGTTGCTGCCGCGCTTTGCCGGGCTGGTCACGACGCGGCCGATCGGCGCGGTGGTGAAGATGGTCGTCGGCGAATCGCGCAACTTTCCGGAATTGGCCCGCGTCTGGCACGACGAGGTGATTGCCAAGGGGGTCGCCCTGATCTCCGGCCTGATCCTCCGCGGCCAGGAGCGCGGCGAGGTTCGCCCCGGCGATCCCCGCACCTATGCCTTCTCGATCATGGGCCCGATGCTGATCGGGGTGCTCTGGCGCGAAACCTTCACGCCGCTCGGCGCCGCGTCGATCGATCTTCAGGCAGTGGCGCGCCAGCATGTCGAGACGGTGCTTGCAGGGCTGCTGGCCGAGGGAGAGAAGACATGAAGCGGCCACTGCTCGTCGTCCTTGTCCTGGCCGGCATCGCCCTTCTGCTCCTCGCCTGGCGGCTGCTCGCCCCGCAATTCCGCGAGGCGCCGACCTGGTCGGGCTATATCGAGGGCGAGAGCCTCTATCTCTCGGCGGCGACCTCGGGCCGCGTCACCGACCTCGCCGTCCGCCGCGGCCAGCGCGTAGCGGCGGGAACGCGGCTCTTCCTGATCGAGCCAGACCAGCAGGCCTCACAGGTCCAGCAGGCCACGGCCGAGCTCGAGGCGGCCCGCGCCCAGGCGGAAGATGCACGGCTCGGCCAGCGCCCGCCCGAAGTCGCCATCCTGGAAGCGGACCGGGATTCGGCCGAGGCGGCGGCGCGCGAGGCTAGGATCGCGCTGAACCGGGCCGAGCAGCTCGTGCGGCGCGGAATCTATGCCCGGGTCCGCCTCGACGAGGCGCGCGCCGCGTATCAGAGCGCCGCCTCGCGACTGGATGCGGCGCGGCGGCGGATCGAGGTCGCCCAGCTGGGCCAGCGCCAGGACCAGATCCGCGCCGCCGATGCCCGCGTCGCCTCCGCAGCGGCACGCGTGTCCGAGACCGGAGCGCGACTGCGCACACTCTCGCCGATCGCGCCGTCCGCCGGCAGGATCGAGGAGGTCTTCTACCAGCGCGGCGAATGGGCGGCAGCGAACCAGCCGGTGGTCGCGCTGATTCCCGACGACCGGGTGTTCGTCCGCTTCTTCGTGCCCGAGGTCGCGGTCGCCGCCTACCGCCCGGGCACGCGCATCCGCTTCCGCTGCGACGGCTGCCCCGACGGGCTGGCAGCGACGATCTCCTATGTCAGCCCGCGCCCCGAATTCACGCCGCCGATCATCTACAGCCGGGAATCGCGCGACCGCCTCGTCTTCATGGTCGAGGCGCGGCCCGACAATGGCGCCCGGCTCGTGCCCGGCCTGCCGGTCGACGTCTATCCGCTCGGGGAACGGCGATGACCGCCGCCATCGCGGTCGAGGGGCTCAACAAGTCGTTCGGCGGCCGCCGCGTCGTGCGGGATTTCTCGATCGAGGTCGGCGAGGGCCGGATCACCGGCTTTCTCGGCCCGAACGGCTCCGGCAAGACCACCACCCTGCGCATGCTCTGCGGCCTGCTCACGCCCGACAGCGGGCACGGCACCGCGCTTGGCTACGACATCCTCACGGAGAGTGACGAGATCAAGCGGCGCACCGGCTACATGACGCAGCGTTTCTCGCTCTACGAGGACCTGACCGTCGAGGAAAATCTCCAGTTCGCCGCCCGCATCCACGAACTGGACCGGCGGGCGGAGCGGGTCGAGGCGGCGCTCGAGCAGCTCGGCCTCGCCGAGCGCCGCCGCCAGCTCGCCGGCACGCTCTCGGGCGGCTGGAAGCAGCGCCTCGCCCTCGCGGTCGCGACCCTGCACGAGCCCAGCCTGCTGCTGCTCGACGAGCCGACTGCGGGCGTCGACCCGCAGGCGCGGCGCGATTTCTGGGACGAGATCCACGCGCTCGCTGCCAAGGGCCTCACCGTGCTCGTCTCGACCCATTATATGGACGAGGCCGAGCGCTGCCACGACATCGCCTATATCGCTTATGGCAAATTGCTGGCGCGGGGCACCGCCGAGGAGGTGATCGGGGCGGCGAGGCTTTCCACCTGGCGCGGCGAGGGACCGGGGATCGACCGCCTCTCTCACGACCTGCTCAAGGACCCCGCGGTGGAGATGGCGGCGCCATTCGGGCTCGCCTTGCACGTCAGCGGCAGCGACGCCGCCGCGCTCGACCGGGCGCTGGCCCCCTATCGCAGGCCCCCCTTCCGCTGGACGCCCACCGAGCCGACCCTAGAGGACGTGTTCATCCACCTGATGAGCGGCGTCGAGGACAATTTCCGGTGAAGCCGCGCAGCAGCGGCCGGGGCTTCTCCGCGGCGCGGATGACGGCCGTGCTGGTCAAGGAGTTCATCCAGCTGACCCGCGACCGGCTGACCTATGCCCTGATCCTCGCCGTGCCGGTGATCCAGATGCTGCTCTTCGGCTATGCGATCAATTCCGACCCCCGCCATTTGCCGACGGCTCTGCTCGTGCAGGAGAACAGCGTCTATGCGCGCTCGGTCGTCTCCAGCCTCGCGAACAGCTCCTATTTCGACATCGTCCGCCAGGCGCGCACGCCCCAAGAGCTCGACCAGCTGGTGCGCACCGGCGAGGTCCAGTTCGCGATCACCATCCCCGGCGACTTCACCCGCCGCGTCGTCCGCCGCGACCGCGCCCAGATCCTCGTCGAGGCGGACGCCACCGACCCCACCGCCACCGGCAGCGCCCTCGCCGCCATCTCCCGCCTGCCGCAGGAAGCGTTGTCGCACGATCTCGCCGGTGCCGTCGCCCGGCCGGCCGATCCCGCCGCGCCGTTCGAGGTCGTGGTCCACCGCCGCTACAATCCGGACAACATCACCGCCTACAATATCGTCCCCGGCCTGCTCGGCATCGTCCTCACCCTGACGCTGGTGATGATGACCGCGATCGGCATGACCCGCGAGCAGGAGCGCGGGACGATGGAGAGCCTGCTCGCGACCCCGGTCCAGCCGCTCGAGGTGATGGTCGGGAAGCTCGCACCCTTCGTCATCGTCGGGATCGTGCAGACGGCGGTGATCCTGCTGATGGCGCGACTGCTGTTCGGGGTGCCCATGGCAGGCGGCTGGCCGGGGCTCACCCTCGGCACCATCCTGTTCATCATCGGCTCGCTCGGGCTCGGCTTCCTGATCTCGACATTGACCCGCACCCAGCTGCAGGCGATGCAGCTCTCGGTCTTCTACCTGCTCCCCTCGATCCTGCTCTCGGGCTTCATGTTCCCGTTCCGCGGCATGCCCGACTGGGCGCAATGGCTGGGGACGATGCTGCCGGTCACCCATTTCCTGAGGATCGTGCGCGGCGCCCTGCTCAAGGACCAGAGCTTCGCCGACATGGGGCCGAGCCTGCTCGCGCTCGGCATCTTCGTCTGCGCCGTCGCGGCGCTCGCCATGGCGCGCTACCGCACCACCCTGGACTAGACCCTGGGGACTAAGCGGGGAGCGAAGCCCCGATGATCAGCATGCCGTCCTCGCCGTCGGCGACCTGAAGCTGGCCGCCTCCCTCGCGGACGAGCTCATGGGCGAGCCAGGCGGCGGCGGCGCGCGGCGCCACCTCGTCCTCCTGCATGTCGCCGGTCAGCACCTTCTTGAGCTCGGGATCGAGGACGATGCGTGTGCCCTCGGCGCGGACGACGATATCGAGCCCGTGCTCGCTCTTCTCGGCGCCGACGTCGAGGCTGCCGCCCCTGACCAGGGCGTCGCCCGCGATCAGCACGAGGTTCAGCAGCACCTTCAGCGCCGCCTTGCTCATCGTCGGCTCGTCGACCATCCAGCCGAGCCGGATGCGGCCGTCGCCGCCGAACAGCCCCTCGATCGCCGCCCGCGCCTCGCGCGTGTCGACGACGTCGGCGAAGCCCCCGGCGGCGCCGAAGGCGAGCCGGAAGAATTTCAGCTTGTTCGCCGAGGCCCGCGCGCTCTCCGCCAGCAGATCGAGACAGCGCGCCCGCATCTCCGGATCATGCTCGTCGGCCAGCAATTCGATGCCGTTGTTGAGCGCGCCGACGGGGGAAAGGAGGTCGTGGCAGAGCCGGGAGCAAAGCAGGCTGGCGAATTCGTGCGATTTCATGCGCGGCTGAGCCCCATGGCCGTGGTTTGACCCCTATTGGACTCTCGGATTCCGGGATGCAAGGGCGCACGGACCGGCGCGGACAATCGTTTCGCCCTTGAATTCTGCGTCTTAGTCCCCATCTCCAGATTCCAGTGTCTGGGGGACATTCCATCATCACCGCCACCATCGCCGGGGACGCCATTGGCTGGCGGCTCGACCGGGCGCTGGCGGCAGCTTTGCCGACCCTCTCTCGGGAGCGGCTGAAGGCGTTGATCTCCTCGGGCGGCGTGGCCGGTCCTGCGGGGCTGGTGCGCGATCCCGCGGTGAAGGCGCTGGCGGGCGATTACCGGGTCACAGTGCCGGATCCCAAGCCGGCGCATAATGAAGCGCAGGACATCGACCTCGTCATCGTCCATGAGGACGAGCATCTGCTGGTCGTCGACAAGCCGGCGGGGATGGTCGTCCATCCGGCCGCGGGCAATCCGGACCGCACGCTCGTCAATGCGTTGCTCCACCATTGCGCCGGGCGGCTCAGCGGGATCGGCGGGGTGGCGCGGCCGGGGATCGTCCACCGGATCGACAAGGACACGTCCGGGCTGCTCGTGGTCGCCAAGACCGACGTCGCCCATGAGGGGCTCGCGTCGCAGTTCGCTCGGCACAGCATCGAGCGCGTCTATCTCGCTCTGACGACAGGCATTCCCGTCCCGGCGGCGGGCAGAATCGACGCTCCGCTCGCCCGTTCGGCGGCGAACCGCAAGAAGATCGCGGTCGTCGGCGAAGGACGCGGCAAGCGCGCGGTCACGCATTATCGAATCGTCGAGCCCCTCAGGAGCGCGGCTTTGGTCGAATGCCGGCTCGAAACGGGACGGACCCATCAGGTCCGCGTCCACCTGGCCTCGATCGGCCATCCGCTGCTCGGCGATCCGGTCTATGGCCGCTCGCGAAACGAACATCGTGAGCTGTTGAAAAGACTGAATTTTCACCGACAGGCCCTGCACGCCGCCGAACTCGGCTTCGTGCATCCCGTCAGCAAGGCCAAGTTATCCTTCAAAAGCGCGATGCCGTCCGATATTCAGGAACTGTTCGAGGCGCTTCGTGTATAGCAAGCAAGTGCCGGGCAAGGGGACGTGCGAGCCCCCCAGTTGGCGCCCATGGAGTAGTTGACCAAAATGGCAGGTAGAAACGTTCCGGCGACGATCCCCGCGGCCGGCGGCGAGGCTGGCCTCAACCGCTATCTCGCGGAGATCAAGAAGTTCCCGATCCTCTCGCCGGAAGAGGAATATATGCTGGCGAAGCGCTGGACCGAGCATCAGGACACCGATGCGGCGGCCCGGCTGGTCAACTCGCACCTCAGGCTCGTGGCGAAGATCGCCATGGGCTATCGCGGCTATGGCCTGCCCACCTCGGAGCTGATCTCGGAGGGCAATATCGGCCTGATGCAGGGCGTGAAGAAGTTCGAGCCGGAAAGGGGCTTCCGCCTCGCCACCTATGCGATGTGGTGGATCCGCGCCTCGATCCAGGAATATATCCTGCGCAGCTGGAGCCTCGTGAAGATGGGCACCACCGCGGCGCAGAAGAAGCTCTTCTTCAACCTCCGCCGGATGAAGAACAAGATCGACGCCTTCGAGGACGGCGACCTCAAGCCCGAGGACGTCACCAAGATCGCCACCGATCTCGGCGTCACCGAGGACGACGTGATCTCGATGAACCGCCGCATGGCGATGGGCGGGGACACCTCGCTCAACGTGCCGCTGCGCGACGATTCGGAAGGCAGCTGGCAGGACTTCCTGGTCGATGACGAGCCGCTCCAGGACGAGCGCGTCGCCGAGGCCGAGGAGAGCCGCATCCGCCACGACCTGCTGATCGAGGCCCTCGGCGCGCTCAACGAAAGGGAACGCCACATCCTGACGGAGCGGCGCCTGACCGACGAGCCGAAGACGCTGGAGGAATTGAGCCAGGTCTATGACGTCAGCCGCGAGCGCATCCGCCAGATCGAGGTCAGGGCCTTCGAGAAATTGCAGAAGGCGCTCATGAGCCTCGCCGGCGAGCGGAGGCTGCTGACCGCCGCTTAAGTTTCTTCGCCCCCGAGATTTTCCGTCACCCCAGCGAAGGCTGGGGTCCAGACAGAACTGCAGACGATGGCAGCTTGGATGCCAGCCTTCGCTGGCATGACGATTCAACGGGTCGTCGTGCTGTTCTCGTTAGTCCCGGGCGCCGCCGGCTGCTGCGGGCTGGGTGCCGGATCGCCCCTGCGCCTCACCCCCTGCAGCTCGCTCGGCGGCTGCGGGCGCGCGTCGGGGCGGCGGCCGAGCTGCTGCTGCGTCGAGGACCCGCCCTGCCCCGTGAGCGCCCAGCGCTGGCTCGTGCTGAGCTGCGGCTGGTTGCGCGTGCTTTCGTCGATCACCGCGGCGGCGCTTTCGCGCTGCAGCGGCTCGTAGCGGCGCAGCACCGAGCGCTGGAAGCTGTCGACGCTGGCATGGGCGGCGGCCACGTCGGCCGGGCTGCCGCCGTTCATCGCCGCCTCGGCCGCGGCGATCGCGGCCGCCTGGCGCTCGGCCGCGGCATTGGCGAGCTGCGTCTCCTGCCGGGTCGGCTGGCCGAAGCCGCCGCGCCAGGCGATGGCGGGCTCCGCCCCCGCATAGCGGTCGGTGAAGGCGCCGGGACGGCCCTGATTGCCGCGCCAGCGGTAGAAGACGTGCAGGCCGACATTGGCGTTCTTGCTGAGGCTCGAGGCCCAGTAAGGCACGACATAATTGGCGTGATAATTGAGCGCGAGGCCGACGGGCGCATAGACGTGGCCGTTCAGCGCCTCCATCGCGACGCGGCGCGCCCGTTCCCAGTAGACCGGCATCGGCGCGCGGCGGAGCGAGCCGTCGCAGGTGAAGCTGAACTGGCAGCCGGTCCGGCGCTGCGCGCCCTCGAACACGACGCCGCAGACGGTGTTCGGATAGGCCGGATGGCGGACCCGGTTCAGGATGACCTGGGCAACGGCGCGCTGGCCGTCCAGCGGCTCGGTCGCCGCCTCGTAATAGATGCCCGCGGTCAGGCAATCGAGCGAGCGCGCCCGGTCCGCCGCGCTGGCATTGGCCAGGCTGAACGGAGCCGCCGCGGGATTGGGGCCGCCCTGGACCGGGACGGAGGCGTTGATCGCCTCCGCGGTCTCGGCGGAGATCTGGCGGACCTGCGTCGCCGTCATCGATTCGGCCTTGGCCTGGAGCCGGGCCATGGGCTGGACGGCGGGGGCGGCGCCGCGCGCATTGGTGACGGCCACGCTCTGCCCGCCCTGGACGAGCGCGAAGGCGGCCGCGAACCAGAGTGCGCCGAGCAGCACGCAAATGAGGATCATTCCCCAGTTGCGCGCGGACGCAGGCGCCGGGCGTTCGCCCGCCTCCATTTCCGCCGTGATCGCCAGTCCGTTCATTTCAAACCCTATTTTTCCAATAGTGTATCATATAGACAATACACCTTGGTCGCGCAATTCGGCACTTTTGTCGCCACAAAAAGGCACTGGCATGACGTGTCGCGCGATCGGCCATTTTAGTCGCACGTGCGTCGCTGCGCCACTGCAGCGGGCCTAACGGCTGCGTCACGACAACAAGCCGTTTCACCCGCGGGCGTTCGCCCCGCCACAACAAGATGGGGCCTGTAACAATGAGATCAAGCTTGCTGACCGGCGCCGCCACCATGGCCGCCACCCTCGCCACCCTCGCCGCCACCCTGTCCTCGGGCAGCATGGCCTATGCGCAGGCACGCCGCGCGCCGGCGGCCGCGCCAGGCGGCACCGCCCAATACTGGATGTCCGCGGAAACCATCTCGGGCCTGTCCGCCCAGGCCGGGATGAGCGGTCAGGGCGGCCGTCCATCCATGCTCGGCGCGCTCAGCGGTGCGAGCATGAACCGCGGCAGCGGCCCGGGCTATGTCCACAACCTGCGCCTCGAGCTGGGCAGCCCGCGCCGCACCGCCGCGCCGCAGGCCGACCATTTCATCCCCGCCGGCCTCAACGCGGGCCCCTCGCTTCCCCTCGTCTCGCCCGAGCCGGCCCAGCCGGTCACCCGCCCCTATCAGGGTCCGGGCGGTGGCGACGGCGGCGCCAACGCCCGCCTGATCATCTATTTCGGCTGCGGCGAGCATGCTCGCGCCGGCCAGCCGATCGAGCTCGACCTCGGCCGCATGGCCCGCACCGGCCAGGTGCCGCCGGGCATGGCGCAGCTCGCCATCCAGGCGATGAACGGGCCGAATGCGTCGAACAGCGCGACGTTCGGCGAATGGCCGAACCAGCGCTCGCGCACCACCATCCCGGCCAACGGCTCGCTGGTCGGCGCGCACCGGATCGCGGGCAATTACAGCCCGGAGATCAACTTCACCCTCGCCCAGGGTCAGGATTTCCTGGTGCCGATCCGGATCACGCAGAACAACCGCGCCGCTTCCGGCGCCGTGCCCGTGGCCTGGCAGAGCGTGCCGAACGCGACCGGCTATTTCCTGATGGCGGTCGGCTCGCGCGGCGACAACACGATCGTGATGTGGTCGTCGAGCGAGATCCAGTTCAACCAGATGGGCGCCTTCGACTATCTCTCGCCGGCCGAGGTCGCGCGGCTGATCCAGCAGCGCGTCGTGCTGCAGCCGACGACGACCCAGTGCACGGTGCCCGCGGAGTTCAACCAGGGCCTGCAGGGCGCCTCGCTGATGATGACCGCGTTCGGGCCCGAAGCGAACTTCGCGACGCCGCGCCCGGCGGGCGCGCCGCGCAGCTGGCGGCCGGACTGGACGGTGAAGCTGCGCACTCGCTCGCAATATGCCGGCCTGCTCGGCCAGGACGTCGAGGCGATGATGCGGGGCGACCGCACCACCAGCCGCGATTCCTCCTCCGGCCAGCAGCCGGAGCGGCGGCGGCGGCGCGGCGGCCTGGGCGGCATCGTCGGCGGAATTCTCGGGCAGTAGCGTATCCCCGAATGCCGGGCTGTAGCGTTTTCCCGGCGAAAGTTTGTAAGAGGGGGGATGGCCGAGCTCATCCCCCCTCCCCCCTCCGCCCTCGCCGGCACGCACTGCACTGCCGACCAATATGATGCCCTCTACCGCCAGTCGCTCACCGATCCGGACGGCTTCTGGGGCAGGCAGGCGGAGCGGCTCGACTGGGTCTCTGCGCCCACGAAAATCTCGAACTGGTCCTACGATCCGGTCGAGATCAGATGGTATGAGGACGGCATCCTCAACCTCTGCCACAATGCGGTCGACCGGCATTTGGCCGAGCGCTCCCAGCAGAATGCGATCATCTGGGAGGGCGACGAGCCCGGCGTTTCCCGCACGATCAGCTATGGCGACTTGCACGCCGAGGTGGTGCGGATGGCGAACTGCCTGAAGGCCCTCGGCGCGCAGAAGGGCGACCGCGTCACCCTCTATCTGCCGATGATCCCCGAGGCGGCGGTGGCGATGCTCGCCTGCGCCCGGATCGGCGCCGTCCACAGCGTGGTCTTCGGCGGCTTCTCCCCCGAGGCGCTGCACGGCCGGCTCGAGGACGCGGCCAGCCGCCTTGTGATCACCGCCGACGGCGGCAAGCGCGGCGGCAAGTTGATCCCGCTCAAGGCCAATGTCGACGAGGCGATCGCGCGCGGCGCCGCGGTCGACGCGGTGCTCGTCATCCGCCATCTCGGCAACGAGATCGGCTTCGTCGAGAGCCGCGACCATTGGTACGATGCGCTCGGCGCGACGGTTCCGGATACCTGCCCCTGCGAGCCGATGGGCGCGGAAGACCCGCTTTTCATCCTCTACACGTCGGGCTCGACCGGGAAGCCCAAGGGCGTGCTGCACACGACCGGCGGCTATTCGGTCTGGGTGGCGACCACCTTCCACTATGTGTTCGACTACCGGCCCGGCGAGATTTTCTGGTGCAGCGCCGACGTGGGCTGGGTCACCGGCCATAGCTATGTCGTCTACGGGCCGCTGTTGAACGGGGCCACGACCCTGATGTTCGAGGGCGTACCGAACTATCCGGACTTCTCCCGCTTCTGGCAGGTGGTGGAGCGCCACAAGGTCAACATCTTCTACACCGCCCCGACCGCGATCCGCGCGCTGATGCGCGAGGGCGAGGCGCCGGTCAGGAAGCATGACCGCTCCTCGCTTCGCCTGCTCGGCAGCGTCGGCGAGCCGATCAATCCCGAAGCCTGGCTCTGGTACTGGCGCACGGTCGGCGATGAAAAATGCGCGGTCGTCGACACCTGGTGGCAGACCGAGACGGGCGGGACCATGATCACCACCTTGCCAGGCGCGCACGCGATGAAGCCGGGCTCGGCCGGCCGGCCCTTTTTCGGGGTGCGGCCGGAGCTGGTCGACGCCGACGGCACGGTGCTGGAGGGCGCGACCTCGGGCAATCTCTGCATCGCCGGCTCATGGCCCGGCCAGATGCGCACCGTCTATGGGGACCATGAGCGCTTCGTGCAGACCTATTTCAGCACCTGGCGCGGCAAATATTTCACCGGCGACGGCTGCCGGCGCGACGAGGACGGCTATTACTGGATCACCGGCCGGGTCGACGACGTGCTCAACGTCTCCGGCCACCGGCTCGGCACGGCCGAGGTGGAAAGCGCCCTCGTCTCCCACCCGCTCGTCGCCGAGGCGGCGGTGGTCGGCTACCCGCACGAGATCAAGGGCCAGGGCATCTATTGCTACGTCACCCTGATCGTCGGCGCGGAGCCGAACGACGCGCTTGCCGCCGAGCTCAGGGCGCACGTCCGCAAGGAGATCGGCCCGATCGCGACCCCGGACCTGATCCACTTCACGCCCGGCCTGCCCAAAACCCGCTCGGGCAAGATCATGCGGCGGATCCTTCGGAAGATCGCCGAGAACGATTATGGCGCGCTCGGCGACACCTCGACCCTCGCCGAGCCGCAACTGGTCGACGAGCTGATCGCGGGGCGACAGAACCTCTAAGTGGTCTGCTGCTGCGCCGTTGGCTGCGACGGCGCCGTGTAACCGGCTTCCTCGATCTCGACCATCAGCTGGTCGTAGGAGGCAGCATCCGCAGAGGCCTGGAACTCCTTCGTATGCTTCCAGAGCTGCAGGTTCATCATCATGAACAGGTCGGCGACCAGCACCGTGGTGAATAACGAGCGGACGATATACTCGATCGGGAACTGGAACAGATTCGGATCCCAGGGCCGGATCGCCGAGGTCTGCGGATCGGTGCCGATCAGCGCGCGTCCGAAAGGCTCGGCCATGAAGGCATAGACGACAAGGAGCGCCACGCCGATGCCGCCAACCAGCAGCACGAGATTCTGCACCGAGCCAATCTTCGCGATTTCTTCCTCGGTTCTCAACGGGCGGGTGAAGCTGCGCGCGTTGAGCATGTAGAACATCGGTGCCCCGACAAGGGCGAGCACGCCCAGGATCAGCAGGACGTCGCCTATGACTTGGTTGATCGTCGTGAAGATGACCAGAAACAGGAAGACGTAGAGCGGCGTCGCTGCGATCAGGAACAGGCCGGGCAGGATTGCCTCCGGAATCAGGGCCTTGATGCGCAAACAGGCACGCAGCACGCCGGGGATGAGCGAGAGGACAGCGGGCATCAGGGTCACATAGGCCACCGCCGCGCCCGCCAGACTCGCCACGATATTCATCTGGGCAAGCTGGTTCCCGCTGAGGCTGCTCGTATCCACTCGCCAGCCGAACGGAATGAGGGCCAGGAGCAAGGGCGCAAGGAAGGCGATCAGCCAGCCGCGCATGAGAACGCTTCGCGACCGCCGATGCTGGTCCCAGCATTTCGCTGCGAGCCAGGCGGTGAGGGCGATAATGTACAGCGGCATCAGCTCGGCAATCGCGATCAGGATGCCAGTGCCCGAAATACCCTCAAACCCTTGGGTGACCATGCCGATCGTCTTGAGAAGTGCAGCGATGATCGCCGGAATCACGACGACGAAGAGCACGCTCCGCCGCCAGACCAGATAGCGGCGCGCATCGGCCTCATCGACCCCGTTGGCGATCAACACCCCTTCTTCATCCGCCTCGACCGGAAGGGACCGCAGGTTCCAGTTGAACGCCCGCTTGATATGAAGGCCCGCCTTGTTGCCCTGCGTCGCCGCGGCGTAAGCCGGTGCCGCATAGACCTGGGCTTCGGCCACAGGCGCCGGAGGGACCGGCGCTGGTTGCACGGGAGCCACGGGCGCGGCGGCTGGCTCGACCGGCACCGGTGCCGGAGCGAGCGGGGCAGGAATGGGCGCCGCAGGTACCGGCGCCGGCGCAGCCACGCCGAAGGCCGGCAGCTGATTCGCATTGAGCCGCACCGTCGCGCCATGGTGCCAGACGCCGTCGCCGGGCAGGATCCGGCCCTCGGCGATATAGGCGGCGAGCTGGGCGAGCGTGTAGGGGCCATATTGGTCCGATCCCGTCCGCGTCATCAGCCAGGCGGCGTCGCCCGGGGGCGGCAGCGCCATGCTGCAGGTGGCGCAGGAGACGGAGGACGCGTCCTCCGCGGCGGGCGTGCCCGCCCGGCAGGCGAGGCATGGGACGATGACGGTGGCCATGGCGTTTTGTCGGCGACCGTTCCGGCGGCGTCAAGACGCGACGACTTAATCTCGCGCAGGCATTTCCCGTTTCGCCACAGCCCCTTCCCTGCCCGTGCACGCTCGGATAGAGCCGCGCGATGACCCCGCAAGTCAGGCGTTCTCGATGAGGATCGTCGCCGGCGACATTGGCGGCACCCATGCCCGCTTCGCGCTCGCCGGGCTTGCGCCCGGCCGCCCTCCGCGGCTCGGCGAGATGCGCAAATACCGGACGCGCGACAGTGCCGGCCTCGCCGAGACCTGGGCCCGCTTCGCCCAGGATTGCGGCGGCAGCCTACCGGACGCGGCGTCGCTGGCGGTGGCGGCGCCGATCGAGGGCGACACGCTGACCTTCATGAATTCGCCGTGGCGGCTCGACCGGTTCGGCCTGAAGGCCGAGCTCGGCCTCGACAAGCTTCTTCTTCTGAACGACTTCGGCGCCGTTGCTCATACCATTTCGATGACGCCGGGCGAAGAATTCACGGCTATTTGCGGCCCCGGCGACCTGCCGGAGCAGGGCATTGCCAGCGTGATCGGGCCCGGCACCGGGCTCGGCGTCTCGCTGCTCGACCGCAGGTCCGGAGTCTCCGTGATCGAGACGGAGGCAGCCCATATCGGCTTCTGCCCGCTCGACCCCGAGGAAGAGGAGCTGGCCGATTTCCTGATCGCCCGCTACGGGCGCGCCTCGGTTGAGCGGGTGGTGTCCGGGCCCGGCCTGATCGACATCTACCAATTCCTCGGCGGCGGCGGGGCGCCCGATCCGAACCAGGCCGGCCTGCTCTGGGATGCCGCCATTGCCGGCAGCGACCCGCTCGCCGGGCGCGCACTCTCCATCCTCGTCCGCGCCTTCGGAGCAGCGGCCGGCGACATTGCCCTCGCCCATGGCGCGATGGGCGTCGCGCTCACCGGCGGCCTCGCCAACCGGATCGCGCACCTGCTGAAGAGCCCGCCTTTCGAGGCGCGCTTCACCGCCAAGGGCCGCTACCGCGAGCGCATGCAGCGCACGCCGGTCCGGCTGCTGACCTTCGCCGAGCCGGGTCTGCTCGGCGCCGCGGTCGCCTTCCAGCGCGAATTCGGCGCCTAGGGCCGCCTAGCGCGGCGCCATCCGGATCGCGCCGTCGAGCCGCACATATTCGCCGTTCAGATAGACACTCTCGGCCATGAACACGGCGAGCCGGCCATATTCCGCCGCCTGGCCGAGCCTTTTCGGGAAGGGCACCTGCGCGGCGAGCGCGTCCTTCACGTTTTGCGGCATCATCGCCACCATCGGCGTCTCGAACACGCCCGGGAGGATGGTGTTGACCCTGATCCCCTCGCCCATCAGGTCGCGCGCGATCGGCAGCGCCATGCCGAGAACGCCGGCCTTGGAGGCGGTATAGGCGGCCTGGCCGATCTGCCCGTCCTGCGCGGCGACCGAGGCGGTGTTGATGATCAGGCCCTTCTCGCCGTCGGCCATCGGTTCGGCATCGGCCATGCCGGCGGCCGAGGCGGCGAGCACGCGGAAGCTGCCGATCAGGTTGATCTGGATGGCGAGCTCGAACTGGTGGATCGGATAGCGCTTCACCGCGCCCGTCTCCTTGTCGCGGCCGACCGTCTTCATCGCATTGGCGACGCCCGCGCAATTGACGCAGATCCGCTCCTGGCCATGCGCCGCGCGCGCCCTGGCGAAGCCCGCGTCGACGCTCTCGTCGGAGGTCACGTCGACATGGCAGAAGATTCCGCCGATCTCCGCGGCGACCTTCTCGCCCTTCTCCGCATCGCGGTCGAAGATCGCGACCTTCACGCCCTTTTCGGCGAACGCCCGCGCCGTCGCCTCGCCGAGGCCGGAGGCGCCGCCGGTGACCACCGCGGCGATATTGCTGTCGAGTTTCATCTCTTGCTCCCTGAATGCGTCGCCGCGCTCCTGGACGAAGCGCCGCCCGGGAGCAAGCTGTGCGGTCGCCTCAGCCGCCGATCCGCATCCGCACCAGCTCCTCGGGCGAGCGGCGGCCGGGGCCGTTGGCCCGGCGGATGAAATCGGGGGTCACCCCGTGGATGCGCATCCGCACGATCTCCTCTGCGGCGATGTCCGCATAGCCGAGCCGGTGGAGCTCGCTCACATAGGCTTCATCGACGCCATGGTCGCGCATCCGCACGATCTCGTCGGTGCCGAAGCGATAGCCCGCGCTGCGCAGGGCCACGACGAAATCCGGCCGGACGCCATGGTCGCGCATCCGCGTCAGCTCGACCGTCGGAATGTCGCGAATGCCGGCCTGGGCCAGGGCGCGGATATAATCGGGCGTGACGCCGTGGTCGCGCAGCCGGATCATCTCCTCGGTGGAGAGCCGGCGATAGCCGAGCTGCCTGAGCTCGCCGACATAGTCCGCCGAAACGCCATGATCGCGCAGGCGGACGATTTCCTCGGCCGGGATGTCGCGGACGTCGTGACGGGCCAGCCCTTCGATATAGTCGGGTGTGACGCCGTGATCGCGCATGCGGATGAGCGCGGCGAGCCGGCCCACCCGGTAATTATGGCCGCCCATGTCGCGCAGATAGGCGAGCGTGACGCCATGATTGCCGGCCTGCGCCAGGTCCGTGGCAGTGGGCGTGTCGTAGCGCTGGCGCTGCAGCTCATCGAGGTAGGCATAACCGATATTGTTCAGGGTCATCGAGAATTGCTCGTCGACACTCGGCCGGCCGATGCCGCGCTCCGCAAGGGTCGCGGCGAAGCGCTCGTCGGCGAGGAAGCTGCATTCGCCGGTCCCCCGGCCGCGCCAGGCGGTGCCTTGGCAGGCGAGCGTGCCGGCGTCCCGGGCGACCCGGAAGCGGACCGGGCCGCTCTCGCCATCGAGCCGGTCGACGCCCAGGCCCTCGAGCATGGCAAGGTCGACCGTGCTGCTGCTGCGCCAATGGCTGTTGGCCGAACGGCGGCTGATCTCGAACTGGACCCGGCCGGGCGTGCCGCTCGGCGCGATCGTCCAGCTGAGCGTTTCCGCGGACCTGACAGCGGTGTCCGCGGGCTGGGCCGGACCGGCAGCCGGCACGAGGAGCAGGAGGGCGATGGCGAGGCTCGAGCGCATGATTGAATCTCCCCTGAGTCGGCGTTGGCCATGCAAGGAGCGCGCCAGGGAAGCGCCTCTCTTGGGGGAGCCGGTGGAGCCTCCGCGGCGTTCGCGAGCGGACAGCGCAGGCGTCCGGTTTCGGACATTATCGGCGCTCTAGGACTCCGGAGCGAAAACGCCTATGCCCTTGGCCATGCGGGAGAAGACCGAGCAGTTCGACTTCTACATGATCAAGCCGTCGCATTATGACGATGACGGCTACCCGATCGTCTGGTGGCGGACGATCCTGCCCTCCAACTCGCTGGCGGCGCTGAACGGCCTCGCCCGCGACGCCGACCGGCGGCGGGTGCTCGGGTCCGACGTCACCTTCAACCTGGTGCCGATTGACGAGTGCAACCAACATGTCGTGCCGGCGAAGATCGTGCGCGAGATCCGCAGGCGCGGGTCGAAGGCGCTGATCGGGCTGGTCGGCGTCCAGTCCAACCAGTTCCACCACGCGCTCGACCTCGCGCGCGAGTTCCGCGCGGCCGGCCTGCCGGTGGTGATCGGCGGCTTTCACGTCTCGGGCTGCCTCTCCATGCTGAAGGAGATCCCGCCGGAGATGCAGGAGGCGCTCGACCTCGGCTGCTCGCTCTTCGCCGGCGAGGCCGAGGAGGGCCGGCTCGACCAGGTGTTCCTGGATGCGTGGCACGGCGAGCTGAAGCCGATCTACAATTACCTCAAGGACCTGCCGAACATCGCCAACGTCCCGGTCCCATGGATGCCGAAGGAATCGCTGGAGCGGAATTCGGGGCAATGGTCGAGCTTCGATCTCGGCCGCGGCTGCCCGTTTCAGTGCAGCTTCTGCACGATCATCAACGTCCAGGGCCGCAAGAGCCGCTTTCGCACCGCCGACGATCTTGAGGGGATCATCCGCGAGAATCTGGCGCAGGGCATCAAGGCCTTCTTCATCACCGACGACAATCTGGCGCGGAACAAGGATTGGGAGAGTTTCTTCGACCGGCTGATCAAGCTGAACGAGGAGGAAGGGCTGAAGGCCAATCTCACCATCCAGGTCGACACGCTCTGCCACCGCATCCCGAACTTCATCGACAAGGCGAAGCGCGCCGGGGTGATGCGCGCCTTCGTCGGCCTGGAGAATATCAACCCGGACAATCTGCTCGCCGCGAACAAGCGGCAGAACAAGATCACCGAATATCGCCACCTCTTCCAGCAATGGCACGAGCGCGGCGTGTTCACCGTCGCGGGCTACATCCTCGGCTTCCCCGGCGACACCAGGGAGTCGATCCTGCGCGACATCGAGATCATCAAGCGCGAGCTGCCGATCGACATCCTCGAATTCTTCTTCCTGACCCCGCTGCCGGGCTCCGAGGACCATCTGAAGCTGCACCGGGCGGGCGCCTGGATGGATCCCGACCTCAACAAATATGATCTCCACCACCGCGTCTCGCATCACGACACCATGAGCGACGCGGAATGGGAGGAGGCCTATCGCGCCGCCTGGGACGCCTATTTCACCTGGGAGCATATGGAGACGGTGACCCGGCGCCATGCCCGGCTGAAGGGCGGGCGGCCGAAGAAGGCGCTCCAGTACATGGTCGAGTTCAAGTTGCTCTACGACAATGAGGGCGTGCACACGCTCGAGGGCGGCGTGATCCGCCGCAAGCGCCGCAAGTCCCGCCGCCCGACCATGAAGCGCGAGCCGGCTTTGCTCTTCTACCCCAAATTCGCCGTCGAGAGCGCGCGCAAGGCCTGGAGCTACTGGCGCGGCTTCCGCAAGGCGAAGGCGCTGCTGCAGACGATCGTCAACGATCCCGCCCGCTGGGACTATGACGACCTCGCCACCCGCCCGCTCTGCCACAACGAGCTCGAGGCGCTCGACCTGTTCCACGAGACCCGCGGCGGCGAGGCAGCGGTCGCGAAGCAGCAGCGGCAGGAGGCATTGCTCGAACAGGTGAAGGCGAGCCACGCGGCCGCCTGACTGGAACCGCAGCGCTCAACACGCTATGGCCCATGCGAGCGAGCGAGGCACCCAATGGCAGGCAATCCCTTCACCAGTCACCCCAAGGAAGTCGGCGAAACCTATGGCCAGCATTTCGGCCATGCCGCCTGGTTCGGGGTGCGCATGATCGGCGGCGGCCTGGCCTGCCTGGTTCATGCCGTGTTTCCGTTTCTGTGCGTCAAGACGGGCAGCCAGACGATGAACCGGCTGCATGCGAAGCTGCACGGCCGCGCCGAAAAGGCGAATTGGGAGCGCCACCCGATGATCTGATCCGCGCGCGGCGCGGGCCTAGAAGCGCAAGGACAGCCCGACGGCGGCGATGCCCCGGTGGCGGCGGCCGATGTCGGCCGTGCGCGAGATGGGCTCGGTATGGGTGCGTGGCCGCGCGGGCTCCGGCACGGAGAAGCGGCCGACACCGAAATGCATGTTGCCGGCCAGCGGCAGCCCGAGCCGGCCTTCCTGCATCGGTCCCGGCGGCGCGCGCCAGATGCGCGCGGGCGGAGCCTCGGCGCGGTGCTGGCTGTCGGCCTGCCGCGGTGCCGGCTGCGCCACGGCGGCTGTCGCCGTGAGCATCAGCAGGACCGGACCGGAGCACCAGCAGCGCATCGTCTGAACCCTTGGGCGTCTCGCCTCGTCGATTGGTGCGCAGTCAA
Source organism: Allosphingosinicella sp. (assembly GCF_035626655.1). Classification (GTDB taxonomy): domain Bacteria; phylum Pseudomonadota; class Alphaproteobacteria; order Sphingomonadales; family Sphingomonadaceae; genus Allosphingosinicella. The sequence continues at coordinate 489,268 of NZ_DASPNF010000010.1, read as the reverse complement.
GCGCCGCCCGAAATTACGGGTTCCAATCGTTACCGACCCGATCCGCCGATGGTCGGTGAACCGACCCGGGGCCGCGACGGCTAGAGCTTCAGCTTCCGCCGGTCGGCGAGCACCGCCCGCGCCGCATTGTGGCCCGGCGCGCCGGTGACGCCGCCGCCGGGATGGGCGCCGGCGCCGCAGAGGTAGAGCCCCTTGAGCGGCATGCGGTAATCGGCATTGCCGAGCATCGGCCGGTTCGAGAAGAGCTGGTCCAGTCCCATCTTGCCATGGAAGATGTCGCCGCCGATCAGGCCGAAACGGCGCTCCAGGTCCAGCGGCGAGAGCGCCAGCCGGCCGATGACGAGCTGCCTGAAGCCCGGCGCGTAGCGGTCGACATGGGCGATGATATGGTCAGCCGCCTCGTCCCGGCGCGCGTCCCAGCCGCCTTCCACCTGATAGGGGAAATGCTGGCAGAACAGGCTGGCGACATGTTGGCCCTCCGGAGCGAGGCTGTCGTCCAGGGTCGAGGGGATCAGCATCTCGACCACCGGCTCGCGCGACCAGCCCTCGCTGCGCGCGGTCAGGAAGGCGCGGTCCATATAGGAGAGCGAGGGCGCGATGATGATGCCGGCCGTCATATGGTCGCCCTGCCCCGGAAGGCTGGTGAAGCTCGGCAGGCCCGACAAAGCGACGTTCATCCGGAAAGTGGCGGATTCGCTCGCCCAGTGGGTCATGCGCCGCGTCGTCTCCGGCGAGACCGCGCCCTCGGGAAGCAGCTCGGTGAACAGCCTTTTCGGATGGACGCCCGAGACGACGGCCTTGGCGCGCCAGGTCTTGCCGCCTGCCACGACGCCGACGGCCCGGTCGCCCTCGACGATGACCTCCTCGACCGGCGCCTCGAGGACGATCTCGACGCCCTCCTCGCGCGCGGCCTTGGCCATCGCCTGGGTGATCGCGCCCATGCCGCCGACCGCATGGCCCCAGGCGCCCTCCACGCCCGCGGCCTCGCCGAAGACATGGTGGAGCAGCACATAGGCCGAGCCCGGCGCATAGGGGCTGGCATAATGGCCGACGACGGCGTCGAAGCCGAACAGCGCCTGGACGAGTTCGTGGCTGAAATAGCGGGTGAGAATGTCCGCTGCCGACTTGGTGAAGAAATCGACCAGATGGCGCTGCTGCTCCAGCCCCAGCCGGCCCACGCCGCCGCCGAGCTTGAGGAGGGCGAACAGGTCGCCGAGCCCGCCGCCGGCATTGGGCGGAGCGCGCAGCAGCCACTGGCGCAGCACGCCGACGACACCGTCAAGCGCGGCGGAATAGGCGTCGTAATTCTCGACGTCCTGCGGCGAATGGCGCGCAATCTCGCGCCGGGTCAGCCCGTCCCGCCCGAACAGCAGATAGTCCGCGCCCTCGGTCGGCAGGAAATTGTCGATTCTACGGAGCATAACCCTGAGGCCATGCTCGTAGAGCCGCATGTCGCGGATGATCCGGGGGTTGAGCAGGCTGACCGTGTAGCTCGCCGTCGAGTTGCGGAAGCCTGGATGGAATTCCTCCGTCACCGCCGCCCCGCCGACGACGAGTCGCGTCTCCAGCATCGTCACCTTCAGCCCGCGCTGCGCGAGGTAGAAGGCGCAGGTCAGGGCATTGTGCCCCGCCCCGATGATCAGGATGTCGCTCGTCCGCGTCTCGGTCATTACGGGCCTATCGCCGGTCGCGTGCTTGACTTCAAGGCCGTGCCCCTCTTGGAGGGCCGCGCCGATGATCGCCCTCGCCCTCCTCGCCCTCGCATTGGCCATGGACGCCTTCGCCGCTGCGCTTGCGCAGGGGGCGGCGGGCGCCGGGCGCGGGGCGGCGCTCCGGATCGGGGCGGCCTTCGGCTTCGCGCAGGGCGTCATGCCCCTGCTCGGCTGGGGGCTGGGGCTCGCTTTCGCCAGGGTATTGCAGGCGGTCGATCACTGGCTCGCCCTCATCCTGCTCTCCGCGCTCGGCCTGAAGATGCTGCGCGAGGCCTTTGGCGACGGCGAGGGCGCGCCGAGGCAGCTGTTCGGCTGGGCCCTGTTCACCTGCGCGATCGCGACCAGCATCGACGCGGCGGCAGCGGGGCTCACTTTGCCGGCGCTCGGCGTGCCGATCCTGCTCGCCGTCGCCGCGATCGGCGCGACCACGGCGATCCTCTCCTGGGGCGGGGTGCTCGCCGGCCGGGCGGCGGGGGCGCGGCTCGGCCGCTATGCCGGGGTCGCGGGCGGGCTGATCCTGATCGGCATCGGCGTGAAGATCTTCGTCGAGCACCAGTTCCTGGGAGGCTAGTCCTCGAGCGGCACTGCCAGGGTCGCCTTCACCCGGCTCTTCACGAACGTGGTCTCGAAGCGGCGGACGCCGGGCTGCTCGAGCAGCCGGGAGGCGAGCGCGTTATAGGCGTCCATGTCGGGCGCTACGACCAGGATCAGGATGTCGAAGGCGCCGGCGAGGTTGAGCACCAGCTGGACGTTCGGGCTGGCCGCGAGCCGCCGCCGGACCGCGTCCACCTCGTGCGGGGCGTGGCGCTCGAGCTGGATGTTGACCACCGCCTGCAGCGGATGGCCGGCCGCTTCCTCCGAGATCAAGGAGACGTCGGCGATGACGGCGCCGTTGCTCCTGAGCCGCCTGAGGCGCCGCGCGATCGCCGAGGGCGAGCGCCCGACCTGCTCGGCGAGCCGGTCGGCGGTCTGCAGATTGTCGCGCTGCAGGCAGGCGAGCAACTGCCTGTCCAGTCGGTCCAGCTTTGCCCGCATCCGCACCCTACCCCTGCAAACTTGCCAGAATCTGGCAAGACATTGCCCGTCTTTGCCCGAAATCGCCGGATGACCCAAGCCATAAGGCGGCTGGGGATTGTAAGCGTGGGAGCATCGACTATGCGGCGTTCGTCCGTCCTGGCCTTCTCGGCCGCCATTATCCTGTCAGCAGCCCTAGGGGCGGCCCAGCAGCCCGTCCGGGTCCCCGCGGGCGCCGCATCCGCCGCCGAGGCGCCGCTGCCGCCGCTCGACAGCCGCGCCGTCGTCGCCGACGTCCGCCGCGTCATCGCCGAGCGCTACGTGCTGCCCGAGCGGCGCCCGGCCCTCGACACGATCCTCGCGCGGGGCCTCGCCTCCGGTCGCTACAACGTCACCGATCCGGCCGAGCTGGCCCAGCGGATCAATGCCGACCTGGAGACGGCCGGCCGCGACCGCCACCTCAATTTCAGTCTCAACCCCCGCCAGGCCGCGATGCTCGCCGCCGGCCGCGCGCCCCAGCCGGACAATAGTGGCTATGAACGCCAGGTCCGCGCCGCCAATCACGGCGTCTCGGAGCTCCGCGTCCTGCCCGGCAACGTCCGCTACATGGCCTATGACGGCTTCATGTGGATCGGCGACGAGAGCGCCGCCGCGCTCGAGACGGCGATGCGCTTCCTCTCCGGTGGCGATGCGGTGATCATCGATCTCAGGCGCAATGGCGGCGGCAGCCCGCAGGCGGTGCAATATATCGTCAGCCATTTCCTGCCCGCCGGCCGGCCGCTCGTCACCTTCCACATGAACGGCAGCGCCTCGCCCGACCGCCTGGAGACGCTGGCGGAGCTTCCCGCCGGGCGCATGGTCGGCAAGCCGCTCTACGTGCTGATCAGCGGCGGCACCGCCTCCGCCGCGGAAGAATTTACCGGTCATGTCGGCGGCTACCGGCTCGGCGAGTTGATCGGCGAGAATACGGCGGGCGCGGGCTTCCGCAACGATCTCGTGCCGATCCAGGGCCGCTTCGTGCTCAGCGTCTCGGTCGGCCGCGCCGTGCTCGCTTCGACCGGCAGGGACTGGGAGGCAGTAGGACTGGCACCGACCGTGCCGGCCACACTCGCTGCAGCGCTCGATACGGCTCATGCGCTCGCGCTGCGGCGCCTTGCCGAAGCCGCGCCGGCGCCTGACCGGCCCCGGCTTGCCGCCCTGGTCGAGGCGATCACCGCCCGCGGTGAACGTCGAACGCCGGCCTTGCCGCTTGCCGCTTATGCCGGAAGCTATGGCGAGCAGCGCGTCGTCCTCGACGGCGACCGGCTTTACGTGCAGCGTGGACAACGCATGCGCGTGGCGCTGATCCCGTTGGGCGGCAACACGTTCGCTTTCGACAACAATCCTGGCATGCGGGCCGAAGCGGAGATCGAGGGCGACCGCGTGGTCGCTTTCGCGGTGGGCCCGGCCGGACAACCGCCGCAGGGTCGTTTCGCCCGCAACCCCTGAGACGGCCCGCGCCGATTTAACCCATTGCGGCACCGGGGAAACCGTATAAGCAGAGCGCTCCAAGAGTGGGGAGCAACCAAGTTATGAAGAAGCTGATGATGGCCGGCGCGCTGCTGGCCGCCGCCTTTACCGCGACGGCCGCCTGGGCAGCCGCCCAGGATTTCACGCTGAAGAACCGCACCGGCCACGTGATCGTGACCCTGAACGTCTCGCCGTCCAACTCCAACAACTGGGGCCCGGATATTCTCGGCCAGGAAGTGCTCGGCGACGGCGAGGATGCCGATGTGAGCTTCGACCGCGACGAGGATCAGTGCATGTGGGACATCCGCGTCACCTATGACGATGGCGACGTGAACGACGAACGCGGCATCAACCTCTGCGAGACCACGGAGGTTACCTTCACCGCCTGACGGGCTGAAGACGGCTTGAAGGGCCCTGCCGGCGACGGCGGGGCCCTTTTTCGTGTCAGCGCATCAGCACCAGCTCTTCCGACATGGTCGGGTGCAGGGCGACCGTCTCGTCGAACTGGCTCTTGGTCAGCCCGGCCTTGACCGCGATCGCGGCCACCTGGAGGATTTCCGGCGCGTCGGGGCCGATCATGTGGATGCCGACCACCTTCTCCGTCTCCTCGTCCACGATCAATTTGTAGAGCGAGCGCTCGTTGCGGCCGGCCAGCACGTTCTTCATCGGCCGGAAATCCGAGACATAGGTCTTGTAGGTGCCGAGCTTGTCGCGCGCCTGCCCTTCGCTGAGCCCGACGGAGGCGATGGGCGGATGGCTGAACACGGCCGAGGGGATGTTGGTATAATCCACCCGTGTCGGCTTGTTGCCGTACATCGTGTCGGCGAAAGCCTGGCCCTCGCGGATCGCGACCGGCGTGAGCTGCACCCGGTCGGTGACGTCGCCGATCGCATAGATGCTCGGCACGGAGGACTGGTTGTCGTCGTCGACCAGGATCGCGCGGTTCTTGCCGAGCTTCACGCCGACCTTTTCGAGCCCCAGCCCTTCCGTATTCGGCGATCGGCCGACCGCCCAGAGCAGGAGGTCAGCGTCGATCGGGCTGGAGCCCGCAAGATGGATGCGCAGGCTCCCGTCCTTGCGCTTCACGATCTTCTCGAAGGGGGCGTTGAACTTGAAGTTGATGCCCTTGGTCAGCGAGATTTGCAGCAGGCGGTCGCGGATCTGCTCGTCATAATGGCGCAGGATCCGGTCGCCGCGGTTCACGATCGTCACCTCGCAGGCGAATTCGTGAAGGATGCCGGCGAATTCGTTGGCGATATAGCCGCCGCCGGCAATCACCGCCCGCTTCGGCACGGCATCGAGATGGAACATCTCGTTGGAGGTCACGCCATGCTCGGCGCCCGGTACGTCCGGCACGGCCGGCCGCGCGCCCGTGGCGACGAGGATGGTCGCGGCGGTGAGCTTCGAGCCGTCCGCCAGCGTGATCTCGTTCGGCCCGGTGATGACCGCGCGCTGCTGGAAGATCTCGACCTCGTTGCGGTCGAGGATGTCGGTGTAGATCCCTTCCAGCCGCTCGACCTCGGCCAGCACATTGTCGCGCAGGGTCGGCCAGTCGAACCTGCAGCTCTTCACCCGCCAGCCGAAGCGCCGCGCATCCTGCAGGTCCTCGGCGAAATGCGCGCCGTAGACGAGCAGCTTCTTCGGCACGCAGCCGCGGATCACGCAGGTGCCCCCCATCCGATATTCCTCGGCGATGGCGACGCGGGCGCCATGGGCGGCGGAGACCCGCGCCGCGCGCACCCCGCCCGAGCCCGCGCCGATGACGAAGAGGTCGTAATCATAGGCTTTGGTCATTCGGTTTCGTCTCCAAAGGCGCGGCGCAGCAATGCTGCCGTGGACGCGTCGAAATCCGAGGCGCTCTGGTGATCGAGCTGCTTCGCCATCGCCTTGCCCAGCTCGACGCCGAACTGGTCGAACGGGTTGATGCCGAGCAAAGCGGCGTTGGCGAAGGTGCGATGCTCGTAGAAGGCGATCAGGGCGCCGAGCGTCGCGGGATCGAGCCGGTCGAGCAGGATCGTCGTCGAGGGCCGGTCGCCCGGATAGAAACGATGCGGATCCTCCGCGTCCCGCCCCGCCATCAGGGCAGCGCCCTGGCCGAAGGAGTTGAGCAGCAGCTGCCGGTGATGCTCGGGATCCAGCCGGTCGCCGGGCTCGACCGCGGCGACGAACTCGACCGGCACGAGATGCGTGCCCTGGTGGAGCAATTGGAAGACCGCATGCTGGGCGTCGGTGCCGACGCCGCCCCAGGTGATCGGCGCCGTCGCCCGCGTCACCGGCCGGCCGTCAAGCCCGACCCCCTTGCCGTTCGATTCCATCTCCAGCTGCTGGAGGTAATCGGGGAGCAGCCGGAGGCGCTCGTCATAGGCGAAGACGGCGCGGGTCTCGGCGCCGCGGATGTTGGCGTAGTAGCGGTCGACGAAGGCGGCGAGGACGGGCGCATTGGCCGCGAGCGGCGCGAAGCGGAAATGGCGGTCCATCGCCGCCGCGCCCTCGAGCAGGCTCTCGAACGCATCCCAGCCGAGCGCGAGCGCCGCCGGGAAGCCGATCGAGGACCAGAGCGAATAGCGGCCGCCAACGCTCTCCGCGAAAGGCAGGATCCGGGTCTCGTCCACGCCCCATGCGATCGCCTTGTCCGGTGCGGCGGTGAGCGCGACTACCCGGCCGTAGGGATCGTCGACGCCGGCCTCCTCCAGCCATTGCAGCGCCGAGGCGGCGTTCAGCATCGTCTCGGTCGTCGTGAAGGTCTTGGAAGCGATCGCGATCAGAGTCGCGTGCGGGTCGAAGCGGGCAAACGCCTCCTCGAGCGCGACGCCATCAACATTGGAGACGATCGCCGTATCGTAGCGCCCGGCATCCCTGCCCAAGGCATCAATCAAGAGCTTGGGTCCCAAAGCCGAACCACCGATGCCGATATGGAGGACATGCCGCACCGGCCCGAACGCCTCCGCCTCGATCGCATCGATCAGGGCGCGCATGCGGGTGTGCAGGCCCTGGGCATGGGCGACGCTCTCCGGCGCCCCCTGCCCGCGCTCGGCCGTATGCCCGGCGGCGCGGCCCTCGGTCGGGTTGACGGTTGCGCCCGCGAACAGGGCGTCCCGCCGTGCCGCCAGGCCGGTTTCCTCGGCGAGCCCGAGGAAGGCGGCCAGCGTGTCGTCCGAAAGATGCGTCTTGGCGAAGTCGAAATGCACGCCGGCCTCGCCGAGACTCAGCCGTTCGACGCGGTCCGGCTCGGCGACGAACAACTCCTGCAGCATCGGTTGCGGGGCGGCGGCGAGGCGAGTCCAGGCGGTTTCGGTCATGACGGGCGTGTATCTAGGGATGTGAACCGGCCCTGCCTAGCTTGACTGGCAGAATATACGTGCATATACACGCAAAATGCTCAGCACGACCTGCGCCTGCAACAAGCTCCGCCGCTCGGCGCGCATCCTGGGCGGCGTCTATGACGAGGCGCTCGCCCCGCTCGGGCTCAGCGTCGCCCAATTCTCGCTGCTGCGCATGCTGGAGCGCGCCGGACCCTGTTCGCTCACCGAATTCGGGGCGGCGACGGGTTATGACCGGACCACGCTCAACCGCACGCTCGCCCCGCTCGAGCGGGCCGGCCTCGTCGCCTGCTGCTGCGGCGACGACAAACGGACGCGGATCGTCGAGATCACGCCGGCGGCGCGAGCGGTGATCCGCAAGGGGCGGCCGCTTTGGGAAGAGGCGCAGGCGAAGGTCGACGCCGCGCTCGGCGGCGAGCGGGACAGGCTGTTCGGCCTGCTCGACCGCATAGAAGGATTGCGTGCATGACCATGAAGCGCCCCTGGATCGTGATCGCCTGCGCGGCTTTCATCGTCACCCTGGCGATGGGCGTCCGCCAGGCCTTCGGCCTGTTCCTGCCGCCGATGAGCATCGAGCTGGGCATCGACCGCGGCACGTTCGGCCTCGCCATCGCCATCTCCAACCTTGTCTTCGGCCTCGCCCAGCCCTTCATCGGCGCGCTCGGCGACAAGCATGGCGCGGGCCGCGTCGTCTTCTTCGGAGGCCTGCTCTACGCTCTGGGCCTGCTCGGTTCGGCCTGGGTCGGCAGCGCGCTGGGCCTGCACCTGACCCTGGGCTTCGTCGTCGGCGTGGCGCTGGCGGCAACGACCTTCGTCGTCGTGCTCGGCGCGGTCGGCCGCGTCGTCCCGCCCGAGCGCCGCTCGCTCGCCTTCGGCATCGTCACCGCCGGCGGCTCGCTCGGCCAGTTCCTCGTCGTTCCCTTCGCCGCGAAATTGCTCGGCGACCTCGGCTATCATCTCGCTTTGATCGTGCTCGCCGGCCTGGTCGCCCTCTGCGCGGTGCTGGCGCTCGGCGTCGCCGGCAAGCCCGCCGCCCCCGCGGCGGCGGAGCCGCGCCAGTCGCTGAAGGAAGCGCTGCGCGAAGCCGCGGGCAATCGCTCCTACTGGCTGCTCAACGCCGGCTTCTTCGTCTGCGGCTTCCACATCGCCTTCATCGCCACCCACTTCCCTGCCTATCTGGCCGACCAGGGGCTGGGCCTGACCGTCGGCGCGACCGCGCTTGCCCTGGTCGGGCTGTTCAACATCTTCGGCTCCTATCTGTTCGGTCTCTCGGGCGACTTCTGGAAGAAGCATTATGTGCTGTCGGGCCTCTACGCCGCGCGGGGCGTCGCCATCGCCCTGTTCCTGGTGCTGCCGCTGACTTCCACGACCGCGCTCGTCTTCGCCGCGATCATGGGCTTCCTCTGGCTCGGCACCGTGCCGCTGACCTCGGGCCTGGTCGGGCAGATTTTCGGCGTGCGCTATCTCTCGACGCTCTATGGCATCGTCTTCCTCTCCCATCAGGTCGGCAGCTTCTTCGGCGCCTGGGCCGCGGGCTGGCTCTTCGATCGCACGGGGAGCTACGACGCGGCCTGGACCGCCTCGATCCTGCTCGCTTTGTTCGCGGCCTTGGTCCACCTCCCGATCCGCGACGTGCCCGTCGCAAGGCTGCGGACCGCATGAGGCGGCACGCTGTCTGGCTGGCGCCGCTGGCGCTGCTGCCGTTCGGCGCCCTGGGCCTCTGGCTCTGGGCGGACCAGGCCACGACGATCTGGCTGACGGGATTTTTCGCCGCCTGCCTTTGACCTTAGGCGTGTTAGCTCCATATAACACCTGGAACGGCGGTGCTTGACCGGCCGGGAAGCCCAAGCGAAAGCAGCGCCATGGACGAGACCACGCCAAGACCCGCCACCGAGCCGGCCGGCACGCCCCCCCGTGAGCCCTTGGCGCCCGAGCCCGTGGCCGCCGAGCGTGCGGCCGACGGCGCTGCTCCCGCCGCGCCGGCCAGGCCGGTCAAGGTGAAGAAGGAGGAGACGTGGTGGGACACGATCCGCTTCCTCATCTACCTGTTCCTGGGCGCGGTGCTGCTCCGGACCTTCCTGTTCGCGCCCTTCTCGATCCCCTCGGGCTCGATGCTGCCCAACCTGCTGGTCGGCGACTATCTGTTCGTGTCGAAATGGTCCTATGGCTATTCGCGCTATTCCTTCCCCTTCCACCCGATCGACTTCCAGGGCCGCATCCTGGGCGGCGTGCCGGAGCGGGGCGACGTCGTCGTCTTCCGCCACCCGACGACCGGCGAGGACTGGGTGAAGCGTGTGATCGGCCTGCCCGGCGACACGATCGAGGTGCGCGGCGGCCAGGTGATCCTGAACGGCCAGCCGATCCCGCGCCAGCAGATCGACGCGTTCGACCTGCCGGTCAGCCCGAACAGCCCCTGCCGCCCCGCGCAGAGCGTGCGCGTCGACGCCGCCCATCCCGACATCGTGGTGCGCGAGGAGGGCCGGCCCGACGGCGCCCATTGCCTCTATCCGCGCTTCCGCGAGACCCTGCCCGGCGGCCGCACCTACGAGGTGCTCGACCAGGGCGAATCGATCGGCGACAATTTCGGCCCGATCACGGTGCCGGCCGGCCATCTCTTCATGATGGGCGACAATCGCGACGATTCGATGGACAGCCGCTTCTCCACCGACCAGCTCGGCGTCGGCTTCCTGCCGATCGACAATGCGCTGGGCCGCGCCACGATCGGCTTCTGGTCGACCGACGGCTCGGCCGAATGGCTGAAGCCCTGGACCTGGTTCACCGCCGCGCGCTGGAGCCGGATCGGCGGGACCTACTGATGGCCTGCCGCTGATGGAGAGGCTCGAGGCCTGGCTGGAGGAGAAGCTCGGCCACAGGCCCGTCAATCTCGGCCTGTTCGAACGCGCCCTCACCCATGCCAGCCATGGCGAGGACAATTACGAGCGGCTCGAATTCCTCGGCGACCGCGTGCTCGGCTTCACCATCGCCGACTGGCTCTACGGCCTGTTCCCGGACGAGCCCGAGGGCAAGCTCTCGCGCCGGCTCAACGTCCTCGTCTCGCGCGGCACCTGCGCGGAGATCGCCCGCGAGCTCGAGGTCGCGCCGCACCTGACGCTCGGCAAGCAGGCCCTCGCCGACGGGGCGTTCGAGAGCGACAACATCCTCGGCGACACGGTCGAATCGCTGATCGGCGCGCTCTGGCTCGACGGTGGGCTGGAGGCGGCGCGCCGCTTCATCCGCGCCGCCTGGGCGGACCGCGTCGACAGCCGCGACAAGGCGCCCAAGCATCCCAAGTCCGCGCTGCAGGAATGGGCGGCGGCCAACAACCGCAAGCCGCCGGCCTATGAGATCGTTGGTCGCTCGGGCCCCCATCACGCGCCGACCTTCGTCGTGAAGGTTTCGATCAAGGGCGTGGGCGACGCGGAGGCGGAAGGGCTCAACAAGCAGGAGGCCGAGACCGCCGCGGCGGAGGCGCTGCTGGAGAAGCTCGCATGAACCAGCGTTTCGGCACCGTCGCCGTGGTCGGCGCGCCCAATGCAGGCAAGTCGACCCTGGTCAATGCTCTGGTCGGCCAGAAGGTCGCTATCGTCACCCCCAAGGCGCAGACCACGCGCACCCGGCTGATGGGCATCGCGATCGCGGGCGACAGCCAGATATTGCTCACCGACACGCCCGGCATCTTCGAGCCGAAGCGCCGGCTCGACCGGGCGATGGTCGCAGCCGCCTGGGGCAGCGCGCAGGATGCGGACCTGATCGCGCTCGTCGTCGATGCCGCCGCCGGGATCACGCGCAACATCTCCGCCATGCTCGACCGGCTCGCCGAGCGGCGAGAGCCCAGGATCCTGGTCCTCAACAAGGTCGATCTCGTCCGGAAGGAGGAGTTGCTGGTCCTCGCCACGCAGTTCGGAGAGCGCGGCAGCTTCGAGGAAATCTACATGATCTCCGCCTCCACCGGCGACGGCGTCGCCGAGCTGAAGGCGGCGCTCGCCGCGCGCGTGCCCGAAGGCCCCTGGCATTTCCCCGAGGACCAGGTCTCCGACGCCACCGACCGGATGATGGCCGCCGAGATCACCCGCGAGCAGCTCTACCATCAGCTCCACGCCGAGCTGCCTTATGCGAGCGCGATCGAGACCGAGAAATATGAGGAGCGCAAGGACGGGTCGATCGCCATCCACCAGCAGATCCTCGTCGGCCGCGACAGCCAGAAGGCGATCGTCCTTGGCAAGGGCGGCGCCCGCATCAAGCAGATCGGCGAGGCCGCCCGCAGGGAGCTGGCCGAGGCGTTCGGCCGCAAGGTCCACCTCTTCCTGCACGTGAAGGTGAATCCCCGCTGGGAGGAGGATCGCGGCCTCTATCGCGAGATCGGACTGGACTGGGTGGAGTGAACGGGATGACCACTTTCCTGCCTTTCCTCGCCTCGCTCGCCGCCGCCATGCAGCCGGCGGAGCAGGCGCCGAACGTCACGCACGGCATTTTCTACGCGCAGGAAAACGGCCGGCCAGAGATCAGCGAGACCAATGTGATCCCGCTCCGGACGGGCCAATGCTATGGCTGGGCGCTCCGCGTCGAGCCGGAGCAACGCAGCGTGACGATCCGCGAGGTCTTCGAGCTGCCGGCTCCGGGCAACTGGAACGTTGGGAACCAGATGTCGGCGGTCGCGCGCAATGCGCGGACGGCGGTGACCGAGTTCGAGGCGCCGCTGGGCGAGGGGCTGATCACGCACGGCTGGTGCGTGGCCGAGGGCGATCCGGCGGGGCCGCACCGGATCCGTGTCTATCATGGCGAGACCTTGTTGCACGACTTCCGCTTCACCGTCCGGGCAGACAGCCATTGAGCGGGGCGCACCGCTACCAGCTCGCGCCGTCGATCAACCGGCGCGGCAGCGGCTCCCACACCGCCGGATCGAACAGGCGCAGGTTGACGCCCATCCGCTCATAGGCGGGATCGCGCGGCGACCAGTGGCTGGTGCAGCCGCATTGCCCGCAATGCCAGGTGGTCAGGGTCGCGTCGCCCTGGACGTAGCCGACCAGCCGCGCGTCGGGATCGCGGACTTCGACCTGGTCCGGCCGGTAATAACCCCAGAGACCGCCGAGGCGCCGGCACATGGAGCAATTGCAGCTGCCGAGATCCTCGGGCGGTCCGGGCAAACTGACGCGGACGGCGCCGCAATGGCAACTACCCTCGATCATCCAGCATCTCCTCCACCCAGGCCGGCACCAGCTCGCCTGCCCTGCCGATCCGGCTCTCGTTGAACAGATAGGAGCCGAGGCTCGGCTCCAGGTTCATCTCCAGCGTCCGGGCGCCGACATATTTCGCGGTCTGGACGAAGCCGGCGGCGGGATAGACGTTGCCGGAGGTGCCGATCGAAACGAACAGGTCCGCCTCCATCAGCGCGCGATCGATCCGCTCCATCTCGTAGGGCATCTCGCCGAACCAGACGATGTCGGGCCGGACCTGACCCGGAACGCCGCATTCCGGGCACATGGCATGGCCGCCCATGCCGCCCTCCCAGGCCATGCGCGCGTCGCAGGCGCGGCACCAGCCGGACTTGAGCTCGCCATGCATGTGCAGCAGCCGCTTCGCCCCGGCCCGCTCGTGCAGGTCGTCGACATTCTGCGTGACGATCAGCAGCCCGCCCGGCCATTCCGCATCGAGCCGGGCCAGAGCGCGGTGCGCCGCATTGGGCTCGACCCGCGCCAGATTCTCGCGCCGCGCATCGTAGAAGCGATGGACCAGCACCGGATCGCGGGCGAAGGCTTCGGGCGTCGCGACGTCCTCGACCCGATGCCCCTCCCAGAGCCCGTCCGGCCCACGGAAGGTGGCGAGCCCGGACTCCGCCGAGATGCCGGCGCCGGTCAGAATGACGATATTGTGGATCTCGCGCATCGCCCGATCCTAGGCGGCGCGGCGGCCGTCGAGAAGGCCGGTTGCAGCGCCGGTCGTTCTGGCGCACCTTCCCGCCTTCTCCGGGGGGAGTCACGACACATGCAGCATATCCCGATCCTCGCGCCCGTGGTGGCGCTCGTCGACTGGACGCTCGTCATGCAGATCTGGATGTACGCCACCCGCCTGCCGGCGATGCGGCGCATGGGGATCGACCTCAAGGGCCGGCGCGGCGGCCGCGGCGCGCAGCTGGACGGCGTGCTCGCGGACGAAGTCCAGTGGAAGGCGCATAATTACAACCATCTGCTGGAACAGCCGACGCTCTTCTACGCAATCGCGCTCACGCTTGCCCTGACCGGCGGCGGGCTGAAGTGGAGCCTGTGGCTGGCCTGGGCCTATGTCGGCCTGCGCGTGCTGCACAGCCTGATCCAGGCGACGAGCAATGTCGTGCGCTGGCGCTTCCTGGTCTTCTCGCTGGCGTCGCTCGTGCTGCTCGCCCTGACCGTCCACACCGGGATGATCCTGCTGCATCTCTACGGCTGACGATTCGCGTCGGCCGGCGCTTCGGCTCTGCAATTCGTCGCGCCAGCGCGTCATTTCGTCGCTGCAACACAAGTTAAACGACAAGTCGGAGGCCTTTGACGCGGCGCAGCAGCGCGCTGCGCCGGGATGATTATTGCCCACTCCCAAGACGAACGGGCCGGAAGCCCGACGTCTCAGGGAGAAGTAAGATGAAGTTCGCCAAGACCCTTTCCATGTGCGCCAGCGTGTTCGCGCTGACCGTCGTCGCGCTGCCTGTCGCCTCGTCGGCACAGCAGCAGGCCGAGCCTGCGCCGGCCGCGCCGATCGTCGCCCCCGACGCCGCCGCCCAGACGGCGGGTGCCGGCCTTGTGCAGCCTGCGGTCGTCCAGATCGAGGCCGAGCGGCAGGCGCAGCAGCGCGCCCAGCTGGTCGCCGACGCGGCCGACCTGGATCCGGGCGAGTTCGTGTTCCGGCCGGAGCTGGCGCCGACGGGTGCCGTCGAGATCGTGGTGAGCATTCCGCAGCAGCGCGCCTACATCTATCGCGCCAACACGCTGATCGGCGTGAGCACCGTCTCGACCGGCATGCGGGGCCACCGCACGCCGACGGGCCGCTACCCGATCATGGAGAAGCGCCGCACGCACTTCTCCAACCTGTACAACAATGCGCCGATGCCCTTCATGCAGCGGCTCACCATGGGCGGGATCGCGCTCCACGCGGGCCAGATCCCGGGTTACCCGGCTTCGCACGGCTGCGTCCGCTTCCCCTACGAGATGGCGCGCAACGTGTTCGGCGTGACCCAGGTCCGCTCGGTGGTGCACATCATCGCTGACTCGCCGACGCCGGAGACCGCTCTGCAGGTCGCCCGTGGCGAGCGTCCGCGGATGCCGATGGAAGAGCCGGTGCGGGGTACCCGCTAAGGCCTGACGAAAGCGGCGGCCAGTTCCACATGGGTTGACCAGCGGAACTGGCCGACCGGCTTCACCCAGAGGAGCCGGTAGCCGCCGTCGACAAGTTCCCTCGCGTCCCGCGCAAAGGTGTTGGGATTGCAGGACACGTAAGCGAGCCGGGGCACAGTGGACGCGGCCAGATGTGGCGCCAGCTCCTTTGCCCCGGCTCGTGGCGGATCGAGGACGACCGCTTCGAAGCGGTCCAGCTCGGCCACGTCGAGCGGCCTCCTGAACAGGTCGCGATGGTCGGCGAATATGCCGCGCCCCGCCCCCTTCAGGGCCAGCACCGCATCCCGCGCGCCTTCTGCCGCATAGACCTTGCCGGAGAGCGCCAGCGCGAAGGTGCCGAGACCGGCGAACAGGTCGGCGATGATCGCCGCATCCCCCACCGCCTCGCGCACCGCCGCGACCAGGGCCGCCTCCCCCTCTGCCGTCGCCTGCAGGAACGCCCCGTGGGGCAACGCGACTGGCGTGCCCGAAAGCGTGATCGTGACGGGCTCCGGCTCCCAGAGCGTCTGCGGGCCGTACCCGTCGTCCAGCGCGAGCCGGGCCAGCTTCTGGTCCCGCGCGAAGGCGATCATCGCCTCCGTCGCTTCGAGGCCCTCGACGCTGACGCCTTCGAGCATGAGGTCCACGCCCTGGTCGGCCAGGGTCATCGTCACGCCCGCCCGCCCCTTGAGCAGCCGTCGCAGCGGCGCGACCAGGGCGAACAGCTCGGGGCGCAGGATGTGGCATTCGCGCATGTCGACGATGCGGTGGCTCGCCTCGGCGTTGAAGCCGATCAGGCCTCCGGCCGCCTTCAGCGACGTTCGCCGCCTGCTGCGCGGGGGGGACAGGTGGGGGTCGAGAATGTCCGGGGCCGACAGGCCCTGCTGGGCAAGCGCCGAGGCGATTCGGTCCTTCAGGAAATCGGCATAAGTCGCATCGTCGACATGCTGGAGCTGGCAGCCGCCGCATTCCGGGAAATGCCGGCAGGGCGGCGCCTGATGGTGCGGGCCGGGCGCGACCTCGCCGGTCTCCGTAACGCTGTCGCCCGGCGCGGTCAGCGGGAAGAAGCGCCCGCTCTCCGTCACTCCGTCCCCGCGCGCGGCGAGGCGGACGATCGTCTCTACAGGCATTCGGTCCGCGCCGCCTGCAGCCGCACGAGCAGATCGTCGGCAATCAGGCCGGGGCCGGCCTGCTCGGCCGCGCGCTTGTGCAGCCAGACGCCGGCGCAGGCCGCCTCGAACGCCGGCAGTCCGCCCGCGCGGATTGCCGCGATCGCCCCGGCGAGCACGTCACCCGTGCCCGCGCTCGCCAGCCAGTGCGGCGAGGCGGCAATGGCGGCGCGGCCATCGGGCGCTGCGACGACCGTGTCGGGCCCTTTGTAGACGATGACGGCGCCGCACCAGGCGGCGGCCGCGCGCGCCTGCTCGACCTTGCTGCCGGAGCGCTCCCCGAACAGGGCGCGGAACTCGCCCTCATGCGGGGTCAGGATCGCGTCACGCAGGTCGGCCGGGCCTCTTTCCCCGAGCAGCCGCAAGGCGCCCGCGTCCAGCACCAGCGGATGCGCCGTGCCGAGCACCGCCTCGAGCAGCCCCTGCGCCTCGCCGTCGGCAATCAGGCCGGGACCCAGCAGCAGCGCGCCGATGCGCGGATCGTCCAGCCGGGCCAAAGGGTCGCCGGGCGTCTGGACCACGGCCGCGGACACACCGTCGACGAGCTTGCGGGCCTGCAGCCGCACCGCGCCGGCGCCGGTTCTTGCCGCGGCCTCCGCCGCCAGCACGCTCGCCCCCGGCATGCCACCCGCAATGACCGTCACCAGTCCGCGCGAGAATTTGTGGGCGTCGGGACCGGGCGCGGCCAGCGCCGGACGGCCGATCTCCACGAGGCGGCTCGCCGCCTCGATCCCGATATCGGCGATCACCAGCCGGCCCATGTGCCGCGCGGCAGGCTGCAGCAGATGCGAGGGCTTCAGCGTCTGGAAGGTAATGGTGAGATCGTAGTCCGGGACGGCGGAGAGGATCGCGCCGTCGTCGGTCGCGGCGCCGCTCGGCAGGTCGACGGCAATACGAACACCGGCCCGCGCGGCCAATCGGCCCAGCACCTCCGATATGCCGGCATCGAGCGGCCGGGCGAGCCCCGTTCCGAACAGCGCGTCGACCAGCAAGTTGGCCGGACCGGCCTGCATGAGGCTTTCGACCGGACCGGTCCAGCTCGCCCGCGCCGCCATCGCCGCCGGCGTTTTCGGCTCGCCCAGCGCCGCCACCCGCACCGGCACGTCGCGCGCGGCGAGCTCGCGGGCGATCACATAGCCGTCCCCGCCATTATTGCCCGGTCCGCACAGGACGAGCGTCGGCAGCGGCCCGGCGAAGCGCCAGATCGCCTCGGCCGCGCTCTTCCCTGCCCGCTCCATCAATTCCTCGACCGGCGTCCCCGCTTCGATCGCAGCCTCCTCCGCAGCGCGCATCTCGGCCGCCGTCAGGATGGTTCGACCGGTCATTGCGTGCCGGCGGGCAGGCGGAAGCGGTCGCCACCAATCTCGACTTCGGTGCCGGCCGGACCGCGCGGGGTCACGTTGGCCGCCTCGGCCCCGTCGGCCGCGCTGATCCGCCCGTCGCGGCCGACCAGCAGGCGGCGGAAGCCCCCGTCGGCCTTGCGGATGGTGAGGACCCGGCCGCGCGGGCCTTCCGCGATCTCCACCGTGCAGGCCCGTTCGAACGCCGCCGCGCCGGCCGGCCGGCACTCGATCCGGTTGTCCGGCTCGCCCGCCGGCGGCGCGGCGGCGCCGTTGGTGGGGCTGGCGGGCGGATCGGCAGGCGCGCCGCCGCATGCGGCGAGCAGGAGGAGGGCGGCGAGGAGCAGGGGTCTCATGGCGCGGTCCTTATCATTTCCGCCGCAACGCTTCGAGCCGCCGCGCCGCTTCCTCTCCGGCCAGCATGGCGTCGAAGCGCGCATCCATGTCCGCATCCTTGCGCACATTCTCGGCCGCGAGCGCAATCGCCTGCTTGAGCGCCCTCAGGCTTTCGGGGTCATTGGCCAGGATCGCCTCGATCACCTCCGTCTCGCTGCGGCTGTGATAGTCGGCAAGCCCGATCTCGACGGCCTCGCCGCCATAGACCTTGCCGGCGGTGAACAGCATCCGCGCCGCATGGCCCGGGCCGATCAGGGCGACCAGCCGGTGCACGTCCTCCTGCGGGTAGGAAATGCCGATCTTGGCCGGCGTGATCGCAAATTCCGAGACGTTGGCGGCGACGCGGATGTCGCAGGCGATGGCGAGCGCGACACCCGCGCCGTAGCAGGCGCCCTCGACGACAGCGAGTGTCGGGATGGCGAGGCCGCGCAGCGCATCGAGCGCCGTGCGCATGTCCTCGCGGAAGCGGGCGACCGCCGGCTCGTCGCCGCGCATCGCCGGAAAGTCGCCGAGGTCGGCGCCGGCGCAGAAGGCGCCACCCGCGCCTGTCACCACCAACATCCGGACGTCGCTTTCCGCGACCCGCCCGATCGTGTCCGTCAGCTCCGTCCAGCCCGCCGCCGGGATCGCGTTGCGGGCCTCGGGCCGGTTCAGGGTCAGCCGGGCATGTTCGTCATTGCGCTCGAGCAGGAACATGGGCGGGACATGCCGCGCAGCTTGCCGTTTGTCGCGAAAAAAAGGCCGGGCGCCATTTACGCGGCAGCCCGGCCCGAAATGATCCGCGGCGGCCCGTCCGGTGGAGGCGGGCGGCCGCGGGCGAATGTCGGCGCGCGCATACAGCCCCCGCCTCGACCCGTCGCGATTCCGGAGGCAAGGGCCGTGCCAGAACGGATTCCTGCGGGACTCGATGGTTAATTGTGCGGAAGGCCTGTGCCGGGCCGGGACTCGCGGGTCAGCGAAGCCTGGTTTGGGACAACCACCAGCCCGGTTTCAGGGCGGCGATCCGGGCCGCATCGGCGTCGCGCGCGGCCTCGTTTCCATAGAGGCCGAAACAGGTCGCGCCCGAGCCGGACATGCGGGCGATCCGCGCGGCCGACAAAGCTTCCAGAACCACGCCGATCTCCGGGACCAAGGCCCGCGCGGGCGCCTCCAGGTCGTTGCGGCCGCTCTCCCAGTCGCCGAGCGGGCCGCGGTCCACGCCGTCCCACGCCCTGAACACGGGGCCGGTGGGCAGCGGGGTATTGGGGTTCACGAGCAGGACGGGCGTGCCCGAGAGACCGGGAATTGCCACCGCCTCGATCGCGTCGCCGCGCCCCTCGCCGCGCGCGGTGCGGCTCAGCAGGCAGGCGGGCACGTCGGCGCCGAGCGTCGCGGCGATCTCCATGGATCCGCCGAACATCCGCAGCAGGGCTGCCGCATCGGCCGAGCCGCCGCCGAGGCCCGCGGCCGCCGGCAGGCGCTTGTCGAGCGTGACCGCCGCAACGGCGCCGACCGCACGCGCGGCCCGAAGCACGATATTGTCCGCTTCACCGTCGAGCGCGGCGGCGAACGGCCCGCTCACCTCGAGGCTGAGCGCCTCCGCCGGTTTGGCCGCCACGACATCACCGTCCTCGCAAAAGGCGAACAAGGTTTCGATCCGGTGATAGCCGTCCGCCTCCCGCGCCCGCACGTGCAGGGCGAGGTTGAGCTTCGCATAGGCGATCTCGCGCATCAGCGGGCGGCAAGCTCCGGCGTCAGCCCGCGCTCCATCTTTGCTGTGATGCGCGTCGCGACCGCGCCTTCCGCATAGACCGAGGCAGCGCGCCAGGCGAAGCGGGCCTCGACGCGGCGACCGGCGGCGAAATAGGCATCGCCCAGATGCTCGTTGATCTCGACGTCCGCGGGCTCGGCCTGGGCCGCCTGCTCGAGCAGCGGGATCGCCTCGGCGAGCTGGCCCTTGTGGTAGAGCGCCCAGCCGAGCGAATCGGTGATCGCGGCATTGTCAGGCGCCAGCCGGTGCGCCTCGCGGATCAGGCGCTCCGCCTCCGCCGTCTCCTCGCCCCGGATCAGCAAGGCATAGCCAAGATAGTTGAGCACGAACGGCTGTTGGGGCGCGAGCGTATAGGCTCGTCGCAGCGCGTCGCGCGCGCCGGGCCAGTCGCCCGCCTGGTCGAGCGCGCCGCCCCGCATCAGCTGGAGCTGCCATTCCTCCTGGCCCTCGTCGCCGCCACGCCGGGCGAGCGCACGGCCAAAGGCGTCGGCCGCCTCGCGCTGGCGGCCGAGCTGGCTGTAGATCTGGCCGAGCCGCAGCCAGTCGCCCTGGCGCGCGGAATCGGCCTCGGCGGCCTGCCGGGCGAGGCGGAGCGCAGTCTCCTGCTCGCCGCCGTCGACGAGCAGGCGGATGCGCGTGTCCCGCGCGGCCAGCGCGAAGGGATCCTGCGCCGGGATATTGTCGAGCACCTGGACGGCGAGCCGGTGCTGGTCCTGCTGGGCGAGCAATTCCGCCGTCACCAGCCAGGCCTCAGCGCTCTGCGGGTCGAGCCTCGTCGCGAGCCGGGAGAAGAGCGTGCCGAGCTGGCTCATCTCCTGTCCGCCCAGATCGAGCGCGAGCCGGACCATGAGCTCGCCGACCCCGGCCTCGGCGCTCCCGAGCGCGCCCGGCAGCGGCCGGTTCGCCTGGATCAGCGCCCGCGCCGCGCGCGCGGCGGGCGTCTCGACGTCGAGCATCAGGAGGGCCGCCTCGCGCTGGCGGCGGCTGGCGAGCAGGGCGGCGCCGGCGATGCGCAGCCGCACCGCCCGCGGGCCGGCCGAGCGCGCGGCGGTCAGCATCTCGGCCTGGCCTTCCGGCCGGCCCATGGCGAGCAGGAGGATGGCGCGATGCTCGGCGGCATAGCCGGCGGCGGGGCCGCTCGTGCCGCCGGCGCTGAGCGCGGCGAGCGGGTCGCCCTGGCGCGAGCCGAAAGCCAGCCAGGCGCGCAGCACCGGCACCGTGAAGGCGAGGCTCTGGTCGCGCTCGATCGCGTCGATCTGCGCCCGGGCGGCGCGCCAGTCGTGCGTCCGGAAGGCCTCGGCGACGAGCAGGAAGCGGGCATCGGCGAGCAAGGCATTCTGCCGCTCCAGCGCCCGCGCGCTGTCCAGCGCGAGCCGCCAATTGCCCGAGCGGACACCATGGCCCATGGCTTGGCCGGCGATCGTCCGGTCGTCCGGCGCGGCGGCGAGCGCGGCGGCATAGCGCGCCCCCGCCTGGTCATAGGCGCCCTGCGAAGCGGCCATGCGCGCCTCGGCATAGGTGACGAGCGGCGAGCCGCGCTCGACCCGGGCGGCGGCTGGCGCGGCCAGCGCGAAGCCGGCGAGAGCGATGCCGGCGAGAAGCCTACATGTTGGGATAGTTCGGCCCTCCTCCGCCTTCCGGCACGACCCAGTTGATGTTCTGGGTCGGATCCTTGATGTCGCAGGTCTTGCAGTGGACACAATTCTGCGCGTTGATCTGAAGGCGCGGTGAACCGCCTTCCTCGACGAACTCATAGACGCCCGCCGGGCAGTAACGTTGCTCCGGCCCCGCATAGTCGGCGAGGTTCACCTCGGTGGGGATCTCCGGGTCCTTCAGCGTGAGGTGGACCGGCTGGTCCTCCTCATGATTGGTGTTGGAGAGGAACACCGAGGAGAGCCGGTCGAAGCTGATCACGCCATCGGGCTTCGGATAGTCGATCGGCTGGACGAGATCCTTCCGCCAGAGCCCCTCATGATCAGCATGGTGCTTCATCGTGAACGGCAGCCCGATCCTGAGCGTCCGCATCCACATGTCGGCTCCGGCGAGCAAAGTGCCGAGCGAGCTGCCATATTTGGCGACGAAGGGCTCGACGTTGCGGACCTTCTTCAGCTCTGTGGCGATCCAGCTGCTCCGCACCGCGGGCTCATAATCGGCGAGCACGTCGCCCGCCCGATCCGCCGAGATCGCGGCGAAAGCGGCCTCGGCGGCCAGCATGCCGGACTTCATCGCCGTATGGCTGCCCTTGATCCGGGGCACGTTAACAAAGCCGGCGGCGCAGCCGATCAGGGCGCCGCCGGGGAAAGCGAGCTGCGGTACGGCCTGCCAGCCGCCCTCGTTGATCGCCCGCGCGCCGTAGGAGACCCTTTTGCCGCCCTCGAGGAACTGGCGGATCGCCGGATGCTGCTTCCAGCGCTGGAATTCCTCGAAGGGCGAGAGCCAGGGATTGCGATAGCTCAGCGCCACCACGAAACCGATCGCCACCTGTCCGTTCGCCTGGTGATAAAGGAAGCCCCCGCCCCAGGCGTCGTCGAGCGGCCAGCCCTGGGTGTGGATTACCCGCCCCGGCTCATGCTTGTCCGGATCGATGTCCCAGAGTTCCTTGAGACCGATGCCGTAGGTCTGCGGCTGGGCGTCCTTCTCGAGTTCGAAGATCCGCTTCAGCTCCTTGGTCAGGTGCCCGCGGGCGCCCTCCGCGAAGAAGGTGTAGCGGCCGTGCAGCTCCATGCCGGGCTGGTAATCGGGCTTGTGCGTGCCGTCTCTCGCCACGCCCATGTCGCCGGTCGCGACGCCCTTCACCGAGCCGTCCTCGTTGAACAGCACCTCGGCCGCGGCGAAGCCCGGGAAAATCTCGACGCCGAGGGCTTCCGCCTGCCCGGCGAGCCAGCGGCAGACATTGCCGAGGCTGGCCGTGTAGGTGCCCTTGTTGTTCATGAAGGGCGGCATCAGCGCGTGCGGGAAATTGTACTTCTTCCGCGCGGTCAACACCCAATGCTCGTTCTTTGTCACCGGCACATTGAGCGGGCTCTCCAGCTCCTTCCAGTTCGGCAGCAGCTCGTCGATCGCCTTCGGATCCACGACCGCGCCCGAGAGGATATGGGCGCCGACCTCGGAGCCCTTTTCGAGGATGCAGACGCTGAGCTCGCGCCCGGCTTCGTTCGCAAGCTGCTTCAGACGGATGGCCGCCGCCAGCCCGGCCGGGCCGGCGCCGACGATCACCACGTCATAAGGCATGGACTCGCGTTCGGACATCGCTCTCTCCCAACACTCCCGTCGTCGCAGGGAGCCAACGACTGGCAGATAAACGGCGATCAACCGGTTGACCAGTCCGGGCCCGGCGGAGTCAAAGGGCCGGGTTCGCAGGGGAGCGGGTGGGTATGAGTTCGCGCTGGGCGGAAAGCGCCCTGTCCTGGTGGGAGGAAGCCGGCGTCGATACGGTCGTCGGCGAGCAGCCGCGCGACTGGCTCGCGGCGCCCGCGCTCGCCGCTGCAAAGGCCGCCGAGCCGGCACCGGCAGCGGCGCCCGCCGAAGCCTTCCCCGACGACCTTCCCGCTTTCCAGGCCTGGCTGGCGGCGACCGATGCCATCCCCTTCGCCTCGCCTGCGATGCGGCGCGTGGCACCGATCGGCGACCCCGCCTCCGGGCTGATGGCGATCACCGACCTGCCGAGCGCGGCGGGCGAGCTTTTCGGCGGCGAGGCGGAGGCGCTCCTCGACCGGATGCTCGCGGCGATCGGCTGGAGCCGCGAGACGATCTATCTCGCCCCCTTCTCGCCGATCCGGCCGCCGTCGGGGCGGATCGACAAGGCCGGGGTGGAGCTGCTGACCCGCGCGATGCGCCATCATGTCGGCCTCGTCGCGCCCAGAGCCCTGTTGATCTTCGGCGACGCCTGTTCGCGGGCGCTGCTCGGCATGACGATGACGCAGGCCCGCGGCCGCTGGCACGAGGTGGAGACGCCTGCGGGCCCGGTCCGGACCCTCGTCACCCTGCGCCCGCAGGAATTGCAGGTGCAGCCCAAGCTCAAGGCCCATGCCTGGGCCGATCTGCAGCTGCTGATGGAGGAACTGAAGGCATGAAAAGGCTCGCGGCGCTTCTCTGTGCCGGCCTCATTTACGCCACCGCGCCTGCTCCTGCGCCCGCTCTGGCGGCGACGGACGACCGGGCCAGCGCGAGCCGGGCCTTCGCGGCGCCCGCCCAGCTCTCCGAAGCCGAGCGGGAGAATTACCGCGCCATCTTCGCCGCGCTCCGCGCCCGTGACTGGGCGCAAGCCGCGGGCCGGCTGGACGAGATGCGGCCCGGGCTGCTGCACGATTTCGCCCGCGCCCAGCTTTTCACCATGCCGGGCTCGCCCCGCGTCGAGGGCGGCCCGCTCGTGCAATTGCTCGGCCGCGCGCCGGACTTGCCCCAGGCGGCGACCCTCGCCCGCCTCGCCGGCACGCGCGGCGTCGAGGAGCTGCCCGCCATCCCCGAAGCGCAGCGCCTCTACGGCCTGCCCGGCCAGCCGCGCCGGGCCCGGCCACGCCCCGTCCGCGGGGATGCGGTCGCCGACCAGCTCGAGCCGCTGATTTCGCCGCTGATCCGCGACGACAAGCCGGTCGAGGCGGAAGCCTTGCTCGCGACGCGCAGCGCCGAGCTCACCACGGAAGCGCGCATCGCCTTCCAGCAGCGCATCGCCTGGGTCTATTATCTGAACGGCAATGACCGCGACGCGCGGCGGATCGCCGACCTCTGCCGCACCGGCAGCAGCGATTTTGCGCTCCAGGCCGAATGGGTGGCCGGCCTCGCCGCCTGGCGGATGGGCGATTATGCGGACGCCGCGCGCCACTTCGCCGACGTCGCGACGCGGTCGACGGATGTCGAGCTTGCCGCCGCCGGCCATTATTGGGCTGCCCGGGCGGACACGGCCGGCGGCCATCCCGACCGCGTGCAGGCCCGGCTGCGCGCCGCCGCGCGTCATGGCGAGACCTTCTATGGCCTGCTCGCCCAGAGCGCGCTCGGCATGCACGGCCCGCCCGCCGACATGACCACCTTCACCGAACGGGACTGGCACGCGCTTCGCGACGTGCGCAACGCCCGCATTGCCATTGCCCTCAGCGAGATCGGCGAGAGCCAGCTGGCGTCCGACGTCATCCGCCATCAGGCCCGGATCGGCAATCCGCGCGACCATGAGCCCCTGATCCATCTCGCCGCCCGGCTGAACCTCACCGCGACGCAGATGTACCTCTCGCACAACGGGCCGCGCGGCGCGCATTTCGGCCCCGCGGAGCGCTATCCGACGCCGTCCTGGCGGCCGGCCAATGGCTGGCGCGTCGACCAGGCGCTGGCCTTCGCCCACGCGCTGCAGGAATCGACCTTCCGCCCGGACGTGACCAGCCCGGCCGGCGCGCGCGGCCTGATGCAGGTGCTGCCGGGGACCAGCCAGTGGATGGCGCGGGTCAATGCCGGCGCCCGCACCGCCGATCCGTCGCGGCTGTTCGATCCGGCGACGAACCTGGAATATGGCCAGACCTTCATGGAATATCTGCGCGACTATTCGGGCACGGGCGGGCTGCTGCCCAAGGTGATCGCTTCCTATAATGCGGGGCCGGCGCCGATCGCGGCCTGGAATACGCGCTACGACCAGAGCGATCCCCTGCTCTACATCGAGTCGATCCCCTATTGGGAGACGCGCGGCTACGTACCGATCATCCTCAGGAATTACTGGATCTACGAGGATGAAGGCGCGGACCGCAGCAGCAGCCGCCGCGCCCTCGCCGCCGGTCTCTGGCCCCGTTTCCCCGGCCTGCCCGGTCCCACCGCGGTACGGATCGCGACGCAGCGCGATGTGGCGATGACCGCCGACTAGAGTCTGTACTCATAAAGCTTGCTGATTTGTTTGAGGCTTGATTCAAGGTTGCTGGGAGGAGCCTTGGATGGGACGCTATGATTTGAGCGAGGCGGAGTGGCGGCTGATTGCGCCGTTGCTTCCGGACAAGCCGCGCGGGGTAGCGCGGGTCGATGACCGGCGGGTGATCAACGGCATTTTCTATGTGCTTCGGACCGGCTCGCCGTGGCGGGATCTGCCGGAGCGCTACGGGCCGTACACGACGGTGTACAACCGCTATAATCGCTGGGCGAAGGCGGGCGTGTGGTTGAGGATGTTCGAAACGCTGGCGGCCCGGTCACCCCAGTCGATGCATCTGATCGACAGCTCGATCATCCGGGCTCACCAGCATGCGGCCGGCGCAAAAAAGGGGGCCCGGATCACGCCATCGGCCGTTCTCGTGGCGGACTGAGCACGAAGATCCACGCCGTCGTCGACCAGGACGGCCTGCCGGTACGGCTGCTGCTCTCGGCCGGCCAGGCCTCGGACATGGGGGCTGTCCCTGAGCTGCTCGCCGGCCTGCCGACGCCGATGACTGTGGTCGCCGACCGGGGATATGACAGCAACGCCGTGCTCGAGCTGATCGCCCGATCCGGCGCCCGGCCCAGCATCCCGAGCTGCTCGCGCCGGGTGGTAAAGCGATCGGTCGACCCCGCAATCTATCGCCAACGCAATCTGGTCGAGCGGTTCTTCTGCAAACTCAAACAGTTCCGCCGCGTCGCAACCCGCTTCGACAAGCTCGCCAGAAACTTCCTCGCCGCCGTCGCACTCGCCTCAACACGACTCTGGCTCAAAGCTTATGAGTCCACGCCCTAGGCCGCGTCGAACAGGGCGTAGGGGATCGTCGTCCGCTTCCAGGCAGCGCCGAAATGCCGCTTCGCCAGATCCTGCGCGAGCGCGATGAAGGCCGGCCATTGCGCCGGGTGAATCGTCTGGCAGCCGAGGCTCGAGGTCGTGGTCCAGCCGCCTCGGTGAATGTTGATCCCGAACAGGCCGCTATCCGGGTAAGGCGGGTCGCCGTCGCGCAGCACCGTGACCGGCCCGCCAGTCTGCACCAGCGCCAGATATTGGCCGCGATGCAGGCCGAAGCGATGCGCGAACCACAGGCCCGGCTGCAGCACCGCCATCCCCTTGCCGGCGCCCGTGCCGCGCCCCTTGCGCGCGCGGCTCGGATCGGTGTTGCCGTTCCAGGCGGCATAGCCGAGCGGCGAGGAGAGGAAGAGGGCATCGTCGTAGATGCCGCGATCGTTGATCCCGGGCAGGCCGAGCGTGTTGCGGTAATAGCCGCGAATGCCCGCGACGAAGAATGGATGACGTTGCCGGTCGAGGCCCAGCTTATCCACCTTCGCATGGAGCTCGCGCTGGCTCATATGCGGCTTCGAGGCGGGCACCTGCATGTTCGTTTCTCCAACCAATAGGAAGCGAACAACGCCTATATGGTTAAATCCTACATTGAAATATGTTCTTGCTTTGTTCGCGTCAACGGCCTAGCTTTTCGCCATGACCCGGCCCGACGTCCGTCCCGGCCGGGGCGCGCCCGAGAACCGCACCCCGGACCGCTTCAACCTGCCCGTTCGCGAGGCCGACGGGGACTGGCTCGATGCCCGGGACGAGGTGGACGGCGCCCTTTCGCCGCTGCGCACGACGGTGACGGTCGAGCATCCGAAGACGATCATCAGCCGCAACCAGTCGCCCGACGTGGGGTTCGATCGCTCGATCAATGCCTACAGGGGATGCGAGCATGGCTGCATCTATTGCTTCGCGCGGCCGACCCACGCCTTTCACGATCTCTCTCCCGGTCTCGACTTCGAGTCGAAGCTCTTCGCCAAGCCGGACGCCGCGAAGCTGCTCCGCGCCGAGCTCGGCAAGCGCGGCTACGAGGTCCGCCCGATCGCGATGGGGACGAACACGGATCCCTACCAGCCGATCGAGGGCAAATGGCGAATCACCCGCTCGCTGCTCGAGGTGCTGGCGGAGACGAAGCATCCGGTGACGATCACCACCAAATCGGACCGGGTGCTGATGGACCTGGATCTGCTGGGGGAGATGGCCAGGGACGGCCTGGTCGGCGTCGCGCTGTCGGTCACCTCACTCACTCCGGAGATCGCCCGCACGCTGGAGCCGCGCGCGCCGGCGCCGCGCAAGCGGCTCGCAGCGGTGAAGGCGCTGGCCGACGCCGGAGTGCCCGCCTGGGTCTCGATCGCGCCCGTCGTCCCGGCGATCACCGATCATGAGCTCGAGCATATCGTCGAGGCCGCCGCCGAAGCCGGAGCCCTCGGCTGCTTCTACCTGCCGGTGCGCCTCCCCTTCGAGGTCGCGCCGCTCTTCCGCGCCTGGCTGGACGAGCATTTCCCGGACCGGGCCGGCAAGGTGATGGCGATCATCCAGTCTTTGCGCGGGGGAAAGGACAATGACCCCAACTTCTTCAGCCGGATGCGCGGGCAAGGGCCTTGGGCCGCTTTGCTCAGGACGCGCTTCGAGCGCGCGATCCGCAAGCATGGCCTCAATGTCGAGAAGCGCCCCCTGCGCCGCGACCTCTTCCAGCCGCCGCAAGGGGCACAATTGCGCCTGTTCTGAGGGATTCTGGAAGGGCGGCCTCGCACAGGGGGAAAAGCGAGGGCCGCCCTTCCAGGTCAGGCGGCGAGCGCTTCGGGCGCGCGCCAGCTGTTTCTGAAGAGCCCCGTGCCGGTCATCCCGCCTTCGACGAGCGGCAGCGCCGTGGTGCAGAAGGCGCACTCGGCAAGCAGCCGGCCGACGATCCAGTGGCTGCGGCCGCAACCGGGGCAATGATTGGTCTGGCCGGCCCGGTAGACCGCGTGATAGCCGCGGAACACCGGGTCGTGGGGAAAGGCGTCGCGAAGGCGCCGGGCTCTGGTCAACATCGTCAATCTCCTGTTGCGCCTGTCCATAGACGCAAGCCCCACGCTCTTCCTCATGCCGTCGACGAATTGATCAGGTGCGGCGACCCGTCGACGAAGCCCTCGTCCGGCGCGACTAGAAGCGCAGCCCCAGGCCCGCGGTGACCTGGTTGCGGCGGGTGCGGATGCCGACGGCGAGGTCGTCGTCCACCGGGTTGACCGTCTCGAGCCGGTCGTAGCGCGTGCGGACATATTCGACGCGGCCGTACAGATTCGGCGTGAAGGCCATTTCGAGCCCGCCGCCATAATGATAGCCGCCTGCCGTGTCGGCGATCACCCAGACCGGGCTCGCGCCAGCATCGACGTCATCGTCATAGGCCAGGCTGTAGCGGCCGCGCGAATAGCCGCCGCGGCCGTAGACGAGCAGATTGCCGGCGACGACGACGCCCGCCCGCGCCCCCGCATAGAGATTGCGCCCGCTTTCCAGGCAGCCGAGATCGTCGCCCGCAATCTCCAGGCAGGTCGCGCTGCTGCTATTGTCCACACCGGCATAGGCGCCGACCACGATGGGCCCGAGCTGCACGTCATAGCCAAGCTCCGCGCCGTAGCCCAATTTGTCCCGGCTCGAGGAGACGGTGATCGTCTCGTCGGTGTCGTCGGGATCGGTCATCGCGATCCGCCCGCCGAAACTGTCCCAGCCGGCCCGGGCCTCGAAGCGGACGCCGGTGAAATTGGGGCCTTCCTCCTGAGCAGCGGCCGGCGTGGCCGCGACGCTCGCCGTGGCCGCAAGCAGGACGGCGAAAGCACTGGTCTTCATTCTGAACTCCTGAACTGTTCTTGCGCGCAAAGACCCCGGCTCAGGGGTGGAGGAGCCGGGGCCTGCCAATGAGACGGCACGGCGCGCGAGGACCCGCAGTTCAGGAAATGCGCGCCGTCAGTCCCTCAGGAAGTCCGGCCGCATCCGCCAGCCAAGAGCCAATGCGCCCAGGAAAACGAGCAGGATCGCGCCGGCCTGCAGCAGAGGCAGGAACATGAGGCCAAGCGGTCCGCCCCACAGCAACTGGGCGATCACGGACAGAATCAACGCGATTTCGAGCGCCAGGAAGGCGCCCGCGCCGGCCCGGGTGGAGGACGCGCCGACAAAGGCGGCAGCGACCAGGCTCGGCGCGGCCACCCAGAGGAGTCCGGGCAACCCGATCAGGATCTCCCTGGCCACGCCCCCGGCAAGTGACGAGCGGACCAGTTCGGCGAGGAGCCCGAGCGCAAAGATCAGGGCGAGAAATGTGGCCGCCCGATCGAAAGACCGGAGAGCGGCAGGCCGGGTCATCCCAGCGCCTTCTTCAGCAATTCGTTGACCACCGCCGGATTGGCCTTGCCCTGCATCGCCTTCATCGTCTGGCCGACGAAGAAGCCGAACAAAGCCTCCTTGCCGGCGCGATACTGTTCGAGCTGGTTCGGGTTGTTCGCGAACACCTCGGCGATCACCGCCTCGATCGCGCCGGTGTCGGAGGTCTGCTTCAGCCCCCGCGCCTCGACGATGGCGCCCGGATCCTCGCCGGTCTCGAGCATGATCTCGAAGACCTGCTTGGCGAGCGTGCCGGAGAGCGTGCCGTCGGCGATCAGGCCGAGCAATTCCCCGCCCTGCGCGGGCGTGACCGGGCTCTCCTCGATGCCCCTGCCGAGCCTGTTGAGCGCGCCGAACAGCTCCGAGGTCACCCAGTTGGCGGCGCGCTGCGCGTCGGGCTTGCCGGGCGAGGCGAGCAAGGCCTCGAACCAGCGCGCCGTCTCGACCTCGGCGGTCAGCACGGAGGCATTGTAGGTCGAGAGGCCCAACGCCTCCTCGTAGCGACGGCGCTTGGCGTCCGGCAGCTCGGGCAGGCTCGCGCGGCACTCTTCCAGGAAGGCGTCGCTGAGCTCGACGGGCAAAAGGTCCGGATCGGGGAAATAGCGATAATCGTGCGCATCCTCCTTGGAGCGCAGCGAGCGGGTCTCGCCCCGGTCCGGATCGTAGAGCCTCGTCTCCTGCACGACCGCGCCGCCGTCCTCGATCAGATCGACCTGGCGACGCGCTTCATGCTCGATCACGGCCATGATGAAGCGGACGGAATTGACGTTCTTCGTCTCCGTGCGGGTGCCGAACTTGTCGCCGGGCTTGCGCACCGAGACGTTGACGTCGGCGCGCATCGAGCCCTGTTCCATATTGCCGTCGCAACTGCCCACGTAGCGCAGGATCGAGCGCAGCTTGCGGACATAGGCGCCGGCCTCCTCGGGCGAGCGCATGTCGGGCCGCGACACGATCTCCATCAAGGCCACGCCGGTGCGGTTCAGGTCGACATAGGAGAAATTCGGATGCTGGTCGTGCATCAGCTTGCCCGCATCCTGCTCGATATGGATGTGCTCGATGCCGATCGTCTTGGTCGCGCCGCCCTCCAGGTCGACCTCGATCGCGCCCTCGCCGACGATCGGGTGGTAGAGCTGGCTGATCTGATAGCCCTGCGGCAGATCGGCGTAGAAATAATTCTTCCGGTCGAAACGCGACCAGGCATTGATCTCGGCATTGATCGCCATGCCGGTCCGCACCGCCTGGCGAAGGCATTCCTCGTTCGGAACGGGCAACATGCCCGGAAAGGCAGCGTCGACGAGCGCAACCTGCGTGTTCGGCTCGGCGCCGAACGCGGTGGCGGCACCGGAAAAGAGCTTGGCCTCGGAAACGACCTGGGCATGGACCTCCAGCCCGATCACCACCTCCCATTCGCCCGTGGCGCCGTGGATGCGATACTCACTCATCATCTCGTCCTATCAGAAGCGGAATGGCGCCTTGCACGCCTACATCGTCGGCGCAACCCGTTCGGCGCCGGCCAGCGGGCGATGCGCGATCCGCTCGGCCCGGCGGCGCGAGGCTTCGCGGAAAGGCAGCTCGATCCAGCGATAGGTGAGCGACGCGGCGAGGACAACCGAAGCGAGCGCGGCGATCACCAGCAGATCCGGCAGCGGACCGCTCCCGCCGATCACCTGCACCAGGCCGCCCTCGATCGGCCGTTCGGCGATCAGGGGCGCGCCGAGCCAGCGGCTGCCATAGTCCAGCCCGTTCAGGAATAGAAGCAGCACGAACGAATGCACCATGTAAATCGAATAGGACCAGGTGCCGAGCGCACGGAACGGACGGGTTCGGAGCAAGGCGCTGGCCGCGCCGGCCTCCCGCGCGAAAACGAGGATCACGCCGGCGAACAGGAAAGGGCTGAAGAAGAGCCAGGGCCAGGCCGGCAGCAAGGCGATCGCGGCGGCGCAGAGGCCTAGGGCGACCAGCTCAACTGCCGTGCCGCCCGGGGCGCGCCACCTTTGGTGAAGGTCGAAGGCGAGCATGCCGAGCGAGAAGCCGAACAGGCAGCGCACCAGCGCCAGCCAGCCGCCACCGCCGAGATCCTCGCGGCCAAGGCCGAGAAACAGCAAGGGGGCAACGAGCACGAGCGCGACGAGCAGCAGACGGAACCGCTCCTTGAGCAGGACGAGCCCGAGCGCAGCGATGAGATAGGTCCACAGCTCGGCGGCGATGCTCCACGCCGGGCCGTTCCAGCTCAGGCTCGCCCCGGGGACAAAGATCTGCACGAGGCCGATTTGGGCGGCGAGGAACGGAAGCGAGCGACTGGCGTCGAATGGCCCGCGGCCGGTATTGCCGCGCACATCGAAGGCCAGCATCGCGAGCTCGAACGCAACGAGTGCGGCGAGCATGAACAGGTGCAGCGGGTAGAGGCGGCCGACGCGGAGCAGCAGATAGGCACGCAGAGGAAAGCCGCGGCGCAGCTTCTCGCCATAGGCGGCGGCGATAACGAACCCGCTGAGGACGAAGAAGAAGTCGACGAACAGCCAGCTCCGGCGGACCAAAGCCGCATTGGTGATCAGACCCGTCGAATGCAGATGGAACAGGACGACGCCGCAAGCGGCAATGCCGCGCAGACTGTCGAGGGCCTCGTAGCGCTTGCCGCGCGACGCAGCCGGCCTGTCTACCACCAGGCCTCGGCGCGGTGGGTGAAGCCGGCGCGTTCCTCGAAGGCCAGAGCGGCGTTCAGCACGCTTTGCTCGTCGAGCGCGCGGCCGATCAGCTGCAGGCCGAGCGGCAGGCCCTGCCCGTCCAGGCCGGCAGGCACCGAGATTGCGGGCAGGCCGGCGAGGCTCGCCGGGACCGCGAACACGTCGTTCAGATACATGGCGATCGGGTCGGCCAATTTCTCGCCGAGCCCGAAGGCGGCGCTCGGCGCGGTCGGCGTAAGCAGGAGGTCGACATCCTGGAAGACCGCGTCGAAATCGCGCGCGATCAGGGCGCGGACCTTCTGCGCCTGGTTGAAATAGGCGTCGTAGAAGCCGGCGGAGAGCACATAGGTGCCGATCATGATCCGCCGCTTCACCTCTGCGCCGAAGCCGGCGGCCCGGGTCGCCTCGTACATGTCGTTCAGCCCGCCCTGCTCGGGCTGGACGCGCAGGCCGTAACGCACGCCGTCATAGCGGGCGAGGTTGGACGAGGCCTCGGCCGGGGCAATGATGTAATAAGCGGGCAGCGCGTATTTCGTGTGCGGCAGCGAGACCTCGACGATTTCCGCCCCGGCATCGCGCATCCGGGCGATGCCCTGCTCCCAGACCGCATCGATCTCGGCCGGGACGCCGTCGATCCGGTATTCCTTAGGGATGCCGATGCGCTTGCCGCGGATGTCGCTGGAAAGCGCGGCCTCCCAGTTCGGCACCGGCAGATCGAGCGAGGTCGCGTCCTTCGGGTCGAAGCCGGCCATCGCCTCGAGCAGGATCGCGCAGTCGCGCACGTCGCGCGCCATCGGCCCCGCCTGGTCGAGCGAAGAGGCGAAGGCGACGATGCCCCAGCGCGAGCAGCGGCCATAGGTCGGCTTGATCCCGGTGATGCCGGTGAAGGCCGCGGGCTGGCGGATCGAGCCGCCCGTGTCGGTGCCCGTCACGCCCGGCGCCAGCCGCGCCGCCACCGCCGAGGCCGAGCCGCCCGAGCTGCCGCCCGGCGTCAGCGCGACATTGCCGCCGTCGTTGCGCCGCCAGGGCGAAAGCACGTTGCCATAGGCGCTGGTCTCGTTGGACGAGCCCATGGCAAATTCGTCCATGTTGAGCTTGCCGAGCATGCCCGCGCCGGCGGCGAACAGGTTGCCCGAGACGGTGCTCTCATAGACCGGCTTGTACCCTTCGAGGATGCGCGAGCCGGCCGTCGTCTGCACGCCCTTCGTGCAGAACAAATCCTTGATCCCGAGCGGCACGCCCGAAAGCGGCTTCAGCGTGCCGGCGGCACGGTCGGCATCGGCGGCATCGGCCGCAGCGAGCGCATGCTCCGGCGTCTCGACGACGAAGGCATTGAGCGGCCGTCCCGCCTCGACCGCACCGATATAGGCCTGGGCCGCCTCGCGGGCGGAAAAGCTTCCCGCCTTCACCCCGTCGCGGATCGCCGCGACGCCCAGCTCGGTGATGCTGGTCATTCGATCACCTTCGGCACGGCGAAGAAGCCATGCTCGGCAACCGGTGCGTTGGCGAGCACCTCGTCGCGGCGGTCGCCGGAGGTGACGACGTCGTCGCGCAGGCGCAGATGATTGGGGATGACCGCGGTCATCGGCGCGACGCCCTCCACATTCACCTCGCCGAGTTGCTCCACCCAGCCGAGAATGTTGGAAAGCTCCGGCGCAAGCGCGTGCACCTCGGCATCGCTCACGGCAATGCGGGCGAGCTTCGCGATATGGCGAACCTTGGCTTCGTCTACGGACATGCGGCGCGGCTAGCATCCCTGCTGCACTGCGGCAAGGCGGCTTGCCAGACGGCGCCGCTTCGGCTTGAGGGGCAAGGATGGAAAAGCCCCGCAAGAGCTGTGCGACCAAGTTTCTCTATTTCGTCGCCATCTGCATCATCCTCGTCATCGCGGGCGCCTTTGCCTATCGCTTCTTCGAGAAGCAGCTGATGCGCTGGGCCCTGGTGCCCGGGACCGAATATCGCGACGTACCGCTGCCGCAGGGCGCGAATTACGGCCAGGCCGGGATGTGGATCGCGCGGCCGGACATCGCGAACAATCCCTCGCTCTGGCTGCCCACCGGCGTCCAGCGCAGCAATGCGCCGCCTCGCGCTTCCATCTTCTTCGTCCATCCGACGAGCTTCACCGAGCGCAACGCCTGGAATGCGCCGCTGGACCATGGCGAATCGCGCAACCTCGCCGACCTGTTCGTCCGCAGCCAGGCCAGCGCCTTCAATCATGTCGGCCAGATCTGGGCGCCCCGCTACCGGCAGGCGACCTTCGGCGCCTTCCTGACCAACAATGAGGATGCGAGGCAGGCGCTGGACCTCGCCTATCGCGACGTCGTCGCGGCCTGGGAGGAATTCCTGCGCGAGGCGCCGGCCGACCGGCCGATCATCCTCGCCGCCCACAGCCAGGGCAGCATGCATCTGATGCGCCTGCTGCAGGAAAGGATCCGGAACGGCCCGGAAGCGGCGCGCGTGGCGGCGGTCTATCTCGTCGGCTGGCCGGTCTCGCTCTCCGCCGACCTGCCGGCTTTGCCCTTCCCGGCCTGCCAGAGCGCCGGGCAGGCGCGCTGCGTCCTCTCCTGGATGAGCTATGCCGAGCCCGCCGACTCGAGCCAGATCCTCGACGTCTGGGACGAGACCAATGGCCCGCGCGGCGCCCGCCGCGGCACCGAGATGCTCTGCACCAACCCGCTCACCGGCGCGCGCGGCGGGGAGGCCGCCGGCGCGGACCGCAATGCCGGGACTCTGATCCCGAACGAGCAGATGACCGAGGCGACGCTTCGGCCCGGCGCGGTGGCGGCGCGCTGCGG
Source organism: Allosphingosinicella sp. (assembly GCF_035626655.1). Taxonomy (GTDB): domain Bacteria; phylum Pseudomonadota; class Alphaproteobacteria; order Sphingomonadales; family Sphingomonadaceae; genus Allosphingosinicella. The sequence continues at coordinate 454,176 of NZ_DASPNF010000010.1, read as the reverse complement.
CCCGCGCGGCATCCTCCTGATCGGGGAGCGCGACGGCCTGCCGGAAATGGGGCCCTATGCGCTGCCCGGAAACAATTTCCACGTCTACGATTACGCCCTGTTCTGGGCCAATGTCCGCGCCGACGCCGCGCGCCGGCTGGCGGCGCTCGAACGGGGCCCGGCGCGGTGATCACCGTCGCCGCGGCAGACTTCCGGGATGCGCTGCCGCAGGGCGGCCGGTTGCTCGGGCTGGACGTGGGCACGAAGACGATCGGCACGGCGCTCTGCGACGCCGGCTGGACGATCGCCACTCCCGCGGCGCTAATCCGGCGCACCAAATTCTCGAAGGACCTGGAGGCGATGCAGGCGTTGGCGAAGACGCAATGCGTCGCCGGCCTCGTGATCGGCCTGCCGCTCAACCTCGACGGGACGGACAGCCCGCGCACCCAGTCGGTCCGCGCCTTCGCCCGCAATCTGGAGAAGCCGCTGGCGCTGCCGATCCTGCTCTGGGACGAGCGCTGGTCCACCCAGGCCGTGACCCGCACCCTGCTCGACGCCGACGCCAGCCGCGCGCGGCGCGCCGAGCTCGTCGACAAGATGGCGGCCGCCTATATCCTCCAGGGCGCGATCGACGCGCTCTGCATGAACTAGCGCGCCCCACTCTCGTCGGATTCGGCCCGGTCGCCCTCATCGGCGGCCTGCGGCTCGCGGTCGCGCTGGTCGCGCCCCGCCGGAACGCCGAACAGGCCCAGGCTCAACAGGAGCGTCCTGTCCTCGGCACGATCGCACGCCATCTCACTCACTCCTCAATCGAATCTCCGGCCGGCTGGAATCCCTCTTGCCGGAACGCAAAGACTGTTCTGCGAAACCGCCTTATGCGTCGACCAAGCTGAACCGGGCGTGGAACGATCGTGCAGCTTACCGACAGGTTCGGCGAGGGGCGGTCGCCGCAATCCTCTCTTGCCAAACCCCCGGGGGCCGATATCCCCGCGTCACCACTTTTTGGGGGAAAGAAAGATGAAGACGATTTCACTGACCGCGCTGCTGCTGGCTTCCGCGCTCGGGCTGGCGGGCTGCAACCGCAGCGCCGCGCCCGCTGCCAACAATGCCGCGGCTGAGGCGCCCAAGCCGGCGGAGAGCAACGCGCCGGCGCCCGCAGCGAATGCGGCCGAGGCCGAGGAAGAAGGGGGCGAGACCGCTGCTCCGACGGCAAGCGTCGGCACGGCCCGGCAGAATTTTTCCGTGGTCAACACGACCGGTCATGTCGTGATGACGCTCAACGTCTCGCCGACCAGCGAGAGCGAATGGGGTCCGGACATCCTCGGCAGTGACGTGCTCCAGTCCGGGCAGACCGCGCAGGTGGTCTTCGACCGGGCCGAGAGCCAGTGCAATTACGACCTCCGCGTCACCTATCAGGATGGCGACACATCCGAGATGCGCAACGTCAATCTCTGCCAGACGGCGACGGTCAATCTCGTCGACCAATAAGGCTTTGCCTGCTTGAGCCCGGGGGTGGGGCGCGATAGGGAGCGGCTTTAATGACCGCATCCTTCCCCCACCCTCACCTGCTCAGGATCGAGGGCCTCTCCGCCGCCGGCATCAACCTGATTCTGGACGAGGCCGAGCCCTGGCTCGCCTTCAACCGCGGCGCGCGCAAGGCCGACAAGCGCCTCGCCGGCCTCACCCAGATCAACGCCTTCTTCGAGAATTCGACGCGCACGCTTTTTTCTTTCGAGATTGCGGGAAAAAGGCTCGGGGCGCAGGTCTCCAGCTTCCACCCTGCCGCCTCCAGCGTCCGCAAGGGCGAGAGCCTCAGGGACACGGCGCTGACCCTGAACGCGATGCGGCCGGACGTGCTGGTCATCCGCCACGAGGCCGAGGGCGCCGCCGCGGACGTCGCCGCGATCATGGACTGTCCGGTGATCAATGCCGGCGACGGCACGGGGGAGCATCCGACCCAGGCTTTGCTCGACGCGCTCACCATCCGCCGGCGGCTCGGCCGGATCGAAGGGCTGAAGGTCGCGATCTGCGGAGACATCCTGCACAGCCGCGTCGCCGGCTCCAACATGCGCGCTCTGCCTCTGCTCGGCGCCGAGCTGAGGCTGGTCGGGCCGCCGAGCCTGCTGCCTCGGGATACCGGCCTTCCGACCTATACCGATCTCGACGAGGGCATAAGCGGCGCCGACGTGGTGATGATGCTCCGCATCCAGCGCGAGCGGATGGAAGAGGCATTTCCCGACACGCTCCAGGACTATCACTCCGAATATGGCCTCACCCGCGCCCGGCTCGACGCGCAGGCGCCCGGCGCGCTCGTCATGCATCCGGGACCGATGAACCGGGGCGTGGAGATCGAGGGCGCTTTGGCCGACGATCCGGAGCGTTCGGCGATCCTCGACCAGGTCGAGGCCGGCGTCGCCGTCCGCATGGCCTGCCTCGACCTCCTCACCCGGGACCGACGCGAGGGCTGAAAGCGGAAGAAGAAAGAAGGAAAGAAATGGGGCGGCGGAACATTGGCCTGTCCCACCGCCCCTCAGAGGGGACCCGAAGGTCCTGGGAGATTCCGTCAGGCGTCGCGCCGGCGCGGATCGCTGTAGCGCGCGGCCCAGCGGATCGAGGCGTCGCCGGCCGTCGCCCGGACGAAGCAGACGCCGCCATGGCTGCGGATCTGGCCGCAGAGCCGCTGCGCGTCGAGCGTCGTGGCGAAGCCCGAGATGGAGACGCGGTGCAGCGTCTGGCCGCGATGGCTGAAGGTGGTGGTCAGCGGCCGCCGGTGCTCGAGGCCGTAGCGGGCCGAAACCTGCTGCCAGCCGCGCTCGGCACTGGCATCGCTGCGGAAGGCGCCGAGCTGGACGACGACGGGCGCGTTGCCGGTGCGGACGTCGGCGCCGATACGGAAGCTCGAGCGCGGCAGCGCGCTGACCGCGGCGGCGCGGATGTAGGCGGCGCGGCGGGCCCGCGGCGGCTGGGCCGACGCGACCGGCACGCGCGGGGTGGCGAGGGTCGGAGCGGGCGCGGGCGCAGGCTGGAAGGCGGGTGTCCGGGTTTCGGCGGCGGCGGCGACGGCCAGTTCGGCATCATCGGCCAACTGCTCGACAGGAGCCCGGGACCGGACCGCGACGGCGTGCGGACGCAGGCGGACGACGCGCGGCGCGGGTGCCGGCGCCAGCGCTTCCGGCGCTTCGGCCAGGGCCTCTGCCTGATAGGATTCGGCCGGCGCCCAGAAGGCCGGCGCCTCGGCAGGCCGCTCGGCGGCGGCGACGACGCCCTCGACCGGGGCGAGCGGCTCGGCCGGCGCGAAATTCGCGCGGGACGGGGTCGATACCTGGGCGACCTGGACGGCATTCTCGCCCGGCACAACCGGTTCGGTCTCGCCAAGCGCGACCTGGACCGGACGGCCCCGATCCGCACCCGGCGACACGCCGAGCAGGGTCGCGACCTGGGTCGGGCCGCTGCCGGGACGGACCATCTGCGCCCATTGCGCCATGCGCCCCTCGACCTCCGACGGGGGAATGTCCTGCGACGCGATCGCGCGGGCGCGGTTCCAGTCGCCGGCAAAGGCATGAGCAAGGGCGAGATTCTGGCGCGTGCGCGGCGTCGCCATGGGCGAGCGCGCGGCGGAATCGAGCAGTTCGACGGCGCGTTCGGCGCGGCCGGCCAGCGCATAGGCCAGGCCGACATCGGCGGCCGGCGCACGGCCGGCAATATTGTCGAGAATGCCGACGGCAGCGGCCGGTCGGCCCTGCGCGATATGGATCAGCGCGACGCTGAGCGCGGCACGGTTGTTGGACGGATCGAGCTCGACCGCCTCGGCATAGGTCGCACGGGCGGAGGTGAAGCGGCCGCTGCGCAGATAGGCGTCGGCGAGCAACATGCGATAGCCGACGTCGCGGGGCGAAGCGGCGACGGCCCGCTCCAGCAAGGTCGTGGCCTGGGCCAGATCGCCCTGCTGCAGCGCGCGCCCGGCCTGATCGAAGAGCTGGCGGGCCTCCCGGTCGCCCGGACCATCGGCCCTGACCGTGCCGTTGCGGCGAACCGCGCCCGACGGAGCCGCGACGCTGGTCATCGTCATCGCGACCATCACGGTCGAGGCGGCGAGCTTGAAGGCGGTCCTGTTCATCTTTCTGGCCTCTTCGTGGATTCGGTCAGTTTCGTTTGGCCTTCGCGGACACGGCCCGCTCGGCCAGGGCTTCGACTTCAGGAATGGAGGCAAGCAAAGCGTCGAGCGCGCCGGTGACGATCTGCTGGGCCGACTGGCCGGTGACCGCCGTGGCGAGCCGCAGGCGGAGGTGGCGCTCCCCGTCCAGGCGCAGGGTGAAGGCGGCCTTGCGGCCCTCGTCCTGCTTCGCCCTGGGTGCGGGGCGCTTCGGCAGCGGCACGACATGGGCGCGGGGCTTGGCAACCTGCACCTCGATCGGGGCAGGCTCGACCTCGGTCTCGGCCTCGACCTCTTCCTCGACCGCTTCGGCCGGGAAGCTCTCCGCGATCGCGCGCTGCTGGGCGACGACCTCGGGTTCCTCGACCGCCTCCTCGCTGCGGGGCAGCTTGGGCGCGGGGGTCAGCGCCGAGATCGAGCTCGGCACATGCTCGGGCAGGTCATCCTCAAGCTCCTCCACCGGCGGCGGAACATGGCCGCCCATGTCGTTCCAGCCGAGATCCTCGAGGCCGGTATGATAGCCCTGCGGCCGCATTGCGGGCCGGGCGGTGCCCTTGCGGGCCAGCAGGCCCGAGGAGAGCGAGGCGTAGCTGCGTTCGCTGTTGTTGATCATGCCGCCCTCCTCACTGACCGACGACGCGGCGGCCGAAACCGCCGGCCTGAGGACGGGCGACGAGGCCCTGCGGCACCGGCCCGCCCGGAGCGGCGAAGACCGTGCGGCGGAAATTCTTCTCGAGCCGGTCGGCGACGTAGTCCCAGAGCTCGGCGACCTCGCGGGCCGACTTGCCGTTGGGATCGACCTCCATCACCGTGCGGCCGTCGATCATCGAGGCGGCGAAATCGGTGCGGTGGTGAAGCGTGACCGGGGCCACCGTGCCGTGCTGCGAGAGCGCGACCGCGGCCTCATAGGTGATCTTCGCCTTGGGTGTGGCCGCATTGACGACGAAGATGAGCGGCTTGCCGGCGCGATCGCAAAGATCGACCGTGGCGCCGACGGCGCGCAGGTCGTGCGGGCTCGGGCGCGTCGGAATGACGACCAGCTCGGCGACGTTGATCACGCTCTGGATCGCCATGGTGATGGCCGGCGGGGTGTCGATCACCGCCAGGCGGAAGCCCTGCTGGCGAAGCACCTCCAGGTCGGCGCCGAGGCGCGCAACCGTGGTCTGCGCGAAGGCCGGCATCTCGTCCTCGCGCTCGTTCCACCAGTCGGCGAGCGAGCCCTGCGGATCGATGTCGATCAGGCAGACGGGACCGTAGCCGGCACGCTGCGCCTGCACGGCAAGGTGGCCGGACAGGGTCGTCTTGCCCGAGCCGCCCTTTTGCGAGGACAAAGCCAAAACCCGCATGTATCTTTCCTCAATTCCCACGCTTCGGACGGCGGTTTGCGCCCCCGCATGCTAAAATCTGGTTAATGCGCGGGTTGGGAATCGATGGGCTGCAAGAGAGAGCGGCGCTTGGCGGATGGGCCGATATCTATGCTAATAAGGCGTTAACCATCGGCTTCTAGGGTCGGTCGCTGAATTGCATTCGACCGGAGGGGATAGAGTCATGATCACCGCCAAGCGTCTCTGGCTTCTCGCCACCGCCGCCGCGCTCGCCGGCACCGGCCTCAATGCCGCCATCGCCCAGCCCGCGGGCAGCGACGTGCGCGCCGGCATCGACGCCTGGGCCGCGCAGAATTACGAGGAGGCGATCCGGATCTGGCGCCCGCTCGCCGACCGGGGCGACGCCGACGCCCAGTATAACCTCGCCCAGGCCTATTTCCTCGGCCGCGGCGTACCGCAGAACATGGTGCTCGCCGAGCAATGGTATCAGCGCGCCGCCCGCCAGGGCCATCCGGAAGCGACCGCCAATTACGGCCTGCTCCTTTTCCAGAACGGCCGCCGCCAGGAGGCGATGCCCTATGTGAGCCGCGCCGCCGAGGCGGGGGACCCGCGCGCGCAATATGTGCTCGGCACCGCCCTCTTCAACGGCGACATTGTCGAGCGCGACGCGCCCCGCGCCTATGCCCTGATGAGCCGCGCCGCCGCGCAGAACCTGCCGCCCGCGGTGAGCCAGCTCGCCGAGATGGAGCGCCTGCTCAGCCCGCAGGACCGCGCCCGCGGAGTCGAGCTGGCGCGCGAGATGCGCACCGCGCCGCCGCCCATGCAGATCGCCGCCCGGCCGGCCCAGGATCCGGCCCGCACCCAGACGCCGCCGCGCGCCCGGCCGCGGCCCCTCCAGGACCCGCCGGTGCGCACCGCCACCGCTCCGACGCCGCGGCCGCGGCCGCCGGCGCAGACCGCCGTCCGTGCGAGCTCCGTCGCCACCGTCGGCGGCCGCTGGCGCGTGCAGATCGGCGCGTTCAGCAACGAGGCCAATGCGCGCCGTGCCTGGAGCGCGGCCGCCGGCCGGCTGCCGGGCCTGCGCCCGTCCTTCGTCCGTGCCGGCACGGTGATCCGGGTGCAGGCGGGGCCGCTCGCCGACCGCGCCGCCGCGCTCCGCGCCTGCGCGCGTGCGGGCAATGGCTGCATTCCGGTCGCGCCTTAACCTTATCTTTGCCGACGCCTGTTAACCCGGCTCCCGAACGGGGGAGACGGAGATGGGTGCAGCGGCAAGCCTGGAAGGACGCAGCAAGATGGCCTCGCGCTGGCGGCGCCGGCGCATGTGCGTGCTGATCGCCGAAAATCCCTGCCCCGCCGCTTTGCGCCAGGTTTCCGCGGCCGGCGCCTTCCTCGAGACCAACGCCCGCCCCGTGCTCGGCGCCAGCGTCGAGCTGCACCATCCGGAAGCGGGCGCGATCGAGGCGGAGGTATCGAGCCTCGCCGACGACGGCATCGGCCTTGCCTTCATCACCTCCGAGCGCAGCGTTGCCTTCGCACTGGCCGCCATCGCCGCCGACATGAGCCGGCCGGCGGCCTAGTCCGCGGCCCATTCCTTCACCGGATAACCCTGCGCGAACAGGATCGCGCCCAGGTCGTTCGCGTCGATCCGCGCGTCCGCCGCCGCCGCCGCGGCCGGCTTCGCGTGATAGGCGATGCCCAGCCCGGCTTCCTGCAGCATCGGAATATCGTTGGCGCCGTCGCCCACGGCCAGGGTGTCGACAAGCGGAATGCCTCGCGCCTGCGCCACCTCCAGCAAGGCCTGCCGCTTGCCCTCCGCGCCCAGGATCGGGCGGCCGACCGTTCCGGTGAGGACGCCGTCCGCGACGTGGAGCGCGTTCGAGCGCACCGCGTCGAAGCCGATCGCAGCGGCGACGCGGTCGGCGAACAAGGAGAAGCCACCCGAGACCAGCAGGCAATAGCCGCCATTAACGCGCATGGTGCGCACGAGCGTCCGCGCGCCGGGGGTGAGGCGAACGCGCTCGTCGTGGCAGCGGTCGATCACCCCTGCCTCCAGCCCCTTGAGCAACGCCACGCGGGCGTCGAGCGCGCTTTCGAAGTCGAGCTCGCCGCGCATCGCCCGTTCGGTGACCGCCGCCACCTCGGCCTTCACCCCGGCATAATCGGCCAGCTCGTCGATGCACTCGACGCTGATCATCGTCGAATCCATGTCGGCGACCAGCAGCCGGCGGCGGCGCCCCTCGCGAGGCTGCACGACGACGTCGACTCCGGGCATCAGTCCCTCGAGTGCGCCGCGGGCTTCGCCGGGATCCGGCCCGAGCAGCAGGTCGCAGGCCCGCTCCGGCTCGACCCATTCCAGCCCCGCGCTGCCGCCCAGCGCATCCTCCGCCGCCGAAATATCGCCGCGCGCGAGCCGCTCCTTTGCTATCAGGGTCGCAATGAACATGAGCCCCGCCGAAAAACCACCGCTCGCGCTCATCGCAGGGCCGACCGCCAGCGGCAAGTCGGCGCTTGCCCTGGCGCTCGCAGAGCGGACGGGCGGCGTGGTGATCAACGCCGACAGCGCGCAGGTCTATCGCGACCTCAGGATCGTCTCGGCCCGGCCGGGCCCCGAGGAGGAGGCGCGCGCGCCGCACCGGCTCTACGGCTATCGCGACGGCGCCGACGCCTGCTCGACCGCGGACTGGGCGGCCGATGCGCGCAAGGAGATCGAGGCGGCTCACCTCGCCGGCCGCCTGCCGATCCTTTGCGGCGGCACCGGCCTCTATCTGCGCACCTTGATCGAGGGGATCGCCCCGGTGCCCGAAATCGATCACGGCATCCGCAAGGCGGTGCGGGCGATGGCGCCGGGCGAGGCGCACGCCGCTCTGGTGGACGAGGATCCCGAGGCGGCGCGGCGGCTGCGCCCCGGCGACACGACCCGCACCCAGCGCGCGCTGGAGGTGGTCCGCTCCACCGGCCGGACGCTCAGGGCCTGGCAGGCGGAGAAGATCGGGGGGATCGGCGACACCGTCTCCCTGCGTCCTCTCATCCTGCTGCCGCCGCGCGTCTGGCTGCACGAACGCTGCGACGAGCGTTTCGATAAAATCTTTTCTGATGAGGGGATTGAAGAGATCAGTTCACTGTTGGCGCGAAGGCTTCCTGCGCTCGCCCCGGTGATGCGGGCGATCGGCGTGGCCGAGATTGCCGCCTTTCTTCATGGCGAGCTAGACCGCCCCCGGGCGCTGGCCGCCGGCAGGATCGCCACCCGCCAATATGCGAAGCGCCAATATACCTGGTTCCGCCGCCAGCCGCCTGCCGAATGGCCGCGCTTCGAGAGCCCGCCGGACTCCCTATCCGTTCGGGCTGAGCTTGTCGAAGCCCTGTCCTTCTCCTACGCCCGGTGAGAAAGGCGGCCCTTCGACGAACCCAGGGCGAACGGTGATAGCCCTATGAAAGTCTATCTCGATGCCGACACCGATCCCGGCCTGATCCGCGCCCGGCGGGTGGCGGTGATCGGCTATGGCAATCAGGGCCGCGCCCAGGCGCTGAACCTCAGGGACAGCGGCGTCTCGGTGACCGTGGCTCTGCCGGCCGATTCCAGGCGGCGCGAGAAGGCGGCGGACGAGGGCTTCGACGTCATGACGTCAGCCGAAGCGGCGGCGGGCGCGGACCTTATCGTCCTCCTCGCCGCCGACGAGGATCACGGGCGCATCTATGCGCAGGAGATTGAGCCCAACCTCCGTCAGGGGGCAGCTCTCCAATTCGCCCATGGCCTCTCGATCCGCTTCGGCCTGATCGCGCCGCGCGCCGATCTCGACGTCCTGCTGGTCGCGCCCAAGGGGCCGGGCACGGCGCTCAGAGCCGATTATCTGGCCGGCTCGGGGCTGATCTCGCTGTTCGCGGTCGCGCAGGATGCGAGCGGCGGGGCGGAGGCCCTCGCCCTCTCCTACGCTGCGGCGATCGGCAGCGGCCGGGTCGGCATCCTCCCCACCAGCTTCGCCGAGGAATGCGAGGCCGACCTGTTCAACGAGCAGGCCGTGCTCTGGGGCGCGATCCCGGAGCTGATCCATGCCGGCTTCGAGACTCTTGTCGCCGAGGGCTTCTCTCCAGAAATCGCTTATTTCGAATGCCTTACCGAGGTGAAGCTGCTAGCCGATCTCATCTATGCGCGCGGCATAGCTGGGATGCGCGAGGCGATCTCCAACACTGCCGAATTCGGCGCGCTCCAGGGCGGCCGCCGCATCGTCACCGAAGAAACCCGCGCCGAGATGCGCCGGATCCTGGCCGAGGTCCGCGCGGGCGCCTTCACCGAGAAATTGCTCGCCGACGCGCGGGCCGGCTATCCGCGGCTCCGGGCCTCGCGCGCCGACGCAGCCTCGCATCCAATCGAAGACGTCGGCCGCAAGCTGCGGAATCTGAAAGCCTGATCGATCCGATCGCGCTTCGTCTTCTTGCTCTAAATTAGGACGGGCCTTCTGCGACAAACCTGTTACACTCCTTCCTTCGGCGCGAGGGGGGACAGGTGCCGGACGGGGAAATCTGGAGCCAATATTGGCGCTACGACCGCATTGCCTCGTGCTTCGACGGGGCGGGCCGGACCAATTATCCCGGGGAGATTGCCGGCGGCTGGCGCGCCTTTTTCGCCGACCTGCCGGCGGGCGCCTGCATCCTCGACCTCTGCACCGGCAACGGCGCCGCAGCCCTGCTCGCCGCCGAGGATGAGCGCGCCGCGCGAATCGTCGCGGTCGACCAGGCCGATATCGATCCGCCCGCCTTCGTCAGCCGGCATGCGGCGCTCTACGCCAGGATCGAGTTCCGGAGCGGCACCGACGTGGCGGCGCTGCCGTTCGGCGACGGCGGCTTCGACGCGGTGGTGAGCCAATATGGGATCGAATATTCCGATCTCTCCCGCTCGCTTCCGGAAGCGGCGCGGATGGTCGCGCCCGGCGGTCGGATCCGCTTCGTCGTCCACGCGGCCGACGGCGTGGTCGTGCGCGACTCGAAGGCGGTGATCGCTGACGCCGATCTCCTGCTCGGCGAGATCGACCTTCCCGGCCATGCCGCCCGCTGCTTCAAGGCAGTGTGCGCGGTCGAGCGCGCCGGCGGCGACGCGGCGCTTGCCGAAAAAAGCTTCGCCGCCTTCCAGGACGCTTTGGTTCGCGTGGCCGGCCATGTGCCGCGGGCGTCGGACCGGACCATGTTCCGCAATTCCGGCGCCGTCCTCCTCGACAGCTACCGGCGACGCAGCCATTTCGATCTCGCGCAACTGCTCGGCAAGGTCGAGCAGGTCCGCTCCGAGATCGTCGCCCATCGCGGCCGCCTGGTGGCCATGGTCAGATCGGCGCTCGACGCGAAGGCCGCGGCCGGGCTCGCCGACCGGCTCGGCGCCCTGGGCGGCGTCGCCGCCAGCCGCCCGCTCGAAACCGAGGCCGGCCTGATCGGGCATGTGATCGCAGCGCGCTTTCCCTAGCGGGCCGCAATCAGGGGTCGGCGCGCGCAGCGAGCTCGCCGGTGAGGAAGGTGGGAATCTGCCGGGGCGGCGAACCGATGCCGAACAGGGCCAGGACTAGGAAGACGAGCAGGAAGCCGACGAACAAAGGCTCGCGATAGGGAATGCGCTCCAGCTCGCCGAGCAAGGCGCGCGCCTCGGCCGCCTCCTCGGCATGCACCCTGAGCGCCACACCGCCGAGTGCCGTGACGATCGTCGGATCGGCCGCCGCATGGCCGAGGCTGATCGGCTGCACATGGATGTTCGCGTGGCCGAACCTCGAGAGGAGCAGGGCCAGGTCCGACGGATTATAGACGAAGGCCACGGTCTCGAAGCGATCGGACGCCGGTCTCGCCATCACTTGCGCCCGAACAATTTCTCGATGTCGCCATGGGCGAGCTTCACCCAGGTCGGACGGCCGTGGTTGCACTGGCCGCTATGGGGCGTGACCTCCATCTCGCGGAGCAGGGCGTTCATCTCGGCGACCGAGAGGATGCGGCCGGCGCGGACCGAGCCGTGGCAGGCCATGGTCGCGGCGACGAGGTCCAGTTTCTCCTTCAGGCTCAAGGCGCTGTCGAAGGCGGCGAGCTCGTCGGCAAGGTCGGTGACCAGGCCGCGGACGTCACCGGCGCCGAGCATGGCCGGCGTCGCACGCACCAGGATCGCCCGTGGGCCGAAACGCTCCAGCTCGAGCCCCATCTCCGCCAGCTCGTCGAGCCGCGCCTCGATCCGGTCGCAGGCCGGCTCGTCCAGCTCGACCACCTCGGGCAGCAGCAGGGTCTGCCGCGCGACCCCGCCATTGGCCATCGCCCGGCGCATCCGCTCGAGCACCAGGCGCTCGTGCGCCGCATGCTGGTCGACGAGCACCAGCCCGTCCTCCGCCTCGGCGACGATATAGGTGGCGGCGACCTGGCCGCGCGCGACGCCGAGCGGGAAGCTCTGCGCCTGCGGCACCGCGCCGACGGCCGGCTCGGCGCGGGCCTGAAGCGGCGCAGCATAGTCCTGGTGGCGGTCGCGGACGAGCGTCGCGGGTGCCGCGCCCAGCCAGCTCGCCTGCCCCGGCACCGGCGCCGGGAAGCTCGGGCTGCGCACCGGCTCCGCCTGCCAGTTGCCCAGGGCCGCCGCGCTCGGCCGCTGGGCGCTGCGGTGCCCGGCCTCGTCCAGGGCATGGCGAAGGCCACCGACGATCAGCCCGCGTATGCCGCCCGGATCGCGGAACCGGACCTCGGTCTTCGCCGGATGGACGTTCACGTCCACCTCGTCGCCGGGCACGTCGATGAACAGAGCCAGCACCGGATGGCGGTCGCGGGCCAGCAAATCCTGATAGGCCGCGCGCACTGCCCCGATCAGCAGCCGGTCCTTCACCGGCCGGCCGTTGACGAACAGAAATTGGTGATCGGCGATGCCGCGGTTGAAGGTCGGCAGGCCGGCGACGCCGCCGAGCTGCACCGGACCACGCGCATAGTCGATCGCGAGGCTGTTCGCGGCCAGCTCGCGGTCGGTCAGCGCCGCCACCCGCGCGGGCCGGTCCTCGCCGGGCTGGACGTGGAGCGTGCGCCGCCCCTCATGCTCGAACGTGAAGCCGATGTCTGGCCGCGCCATGGCGAGCCGTTTCACCACATCCAGGCAGGCCGCATATTCGCTGCGCTCCGAGCGCAGGAACTTGCGCCGCGCCGGGACCCTGGCGAACAAATCCTCGACGGTGACCCGCGTGCCGGGGGGCAGCGCCGCCGGCCCCTCCGCCGCCAGCCGGCCATTGTCGACGATGCGCGACCAGCCGTCGGCGCCGCGCACCCGGCTTTCGATCGTCACGCGGGCCACGCTCGCGATGCTCGGCAGGGCCTCGCCGCGGAAGCCCAGCGTCGCGACCTCGTCCAGCGAGTCGGTCGGCAATTTGGAGGTGGCGTGCCGCTCCAGGGCCAGCGCGATCTCGTCCGGGGCCATGCCGCAGCCGTCGTCGGCCACCTCGATCCGCCCGATTCCGCCCTGCGCCAGACCGACCGAAATCCGCGTCGCGCCGGCGTCGATCGCGTTCTCGACCAGCTCTTTCAACGCACTGGCCGGTCTTTCCACCACTTCACCGGCTGCGATGCGATTGACGAGATGCTCGGGAAGGCGGCGTATTGACATGCCTCAACCTCTATACGATGCGGCCTTGACCCGCGAGACAAGTCTTTGGTGGACCGGGGGCGCGGGCCCATCCTATAGGAAAAGTTTCGGGAATCAGGCCGTCGCACGGCCGCCCGCTCAGCCAGGCGAGCTACAAAGATTATGGGCGTTTTCAATTTCCTGCGATTTCCCTCCCACGACATGGCGATCGACCTCGGCACCGCGAACACGGTGGTCTACGTGCGCGGCCGCGGCGTGGTCCTCAACGAGCCGTCGGTGGTCGCGATCGAGACGGTGAACGGCGTCAAGCGGGTGAAGGCAGTGGGCGACGACGCCAAGCTGATGATGGGCAAGACCCCGGACCAGATCGAGGCGATCCGGCCGCTGCGCGACGGCGTCATCGCGGACATCGACGTCGCCGAGCAGATGATCAAGCATTTCATCCAGAAGGTGCACGGCAAGCGCCGCTTCCCGCGCTGGCCGGAAATCGTGATCTGCGTGCCCTCCGGATCGACGTCCGTCGAAAGACGCGCCATTCGCGACGCCGCCTCCAATGCCGGCGCCCGCCAGGTCTGGCTGATCGAGGAGCCGATGGCGGCCGCGATCGGCGCCGACATGCCGGTGACCGAGCCGATCGGCTCGATGGTCGTCGACATCGGCGGCGGCACCACCGAGGTCGCCGTGCTCTCGCTGCGCGGCCTCGCCTACACCACCTCGGTCCGCGTCGGCGGCGACAAGATGGACGAGGCGATCTCCTCCTACGTCCGCCGCAACCACAATCTGCTGATCGGCGAGGCCACCGCCGAGCGGATCAAGAAGCAGGTCGGCGTCGCCAAGGCCCCGGCGGGCGGCGCGGACGGCGAAACCGTGCACATCAAGGGCCGCGATCTCGTCAACGGCGTGCCCAAGGAGATCACGATCAACCAAAAGCAGATCGCCGAGGCGCTCTCGGAGCCGGTCGGCACGATCGTGGAGGGCGTGCGCATCGCGCTCGAGAACACCGCGCCGGAGCTGGCCGCCGACATCGTCGACCAGGGCATCGTCCTGACCGGCGGCGGCGCCTTGCTCAAGGGGCTGGACGAGGTGCTGCGCGACGAGACAGGCCTGCCGGTCACGGTCGCGGACGATCCGCTGACCTGCGTGGCGCTGGGCACAGGGCGCGCGATGGAAGAGGAAGTCTTCCGCGGCGTCCTCCAGACCGCTTAGGGCGAAGGTAGGGGCGGGCGATGGCGCCGCCGGGCAAACGGCGCCCCGGTTTTTCCCGCAGGGCGCAATATGGGGTCTTCATCGGCTATGTGATCGCCGTGGCGGGCTGTCTCGTCGCCGTGCTCCTGCTCGCCATCGCGATCATCGATCCGAAGGGTTTCCAGGCGCTGCGGACCGCGGCGGCGGATGTGACCGCGCCGATCAGCAGCGCCGGCCGCTCCGTCGTCGGCTTCTTCAGCGGCATCGGCGACACGCTCAGCAACTACTGGAATGCGGGCGCGCAAAATGCCGACCTGCACCGGCAGCTGGAGGAGGCGCAGCGCGAGCTGAACAGCCGCCGGGCGCTCGAATATGAGAATCAGCGCCTGCTCGCCTTGCTCGGCCTCGCCCGGCAGACCGACGACGAGGTGACCACGGCGCGGATCACCTCCTCCTCCTTCCAGTCCCCGCGCCGGCTGGCGACGCTCGCGGCCGGCAGCGGCTCCGGCGTGACCGTGGGCATGCCGGTGCGCAATGCCGACGGGCTGATCGGCCGGGTGCTGGAGAGCGGCCGCTGGGCCTCGCGCGTCCTGCTCGTCACTGACGCCGCCTCGAACGTGCCGGTCCGCTTGGTGCGCGACGGCACGCCGGCCCTGGCGGTCGGCCGCGGCGACGGCACGATCGAGCTGCGCACGCTGGAGGTCGGCCAGATCCCCTTCCGCCGCGGCGACATCCTCGTCACCTCGGGCGCCGGCGGGCTGTTCCCGCCCAACATTCCGGTCGCGACAGTGATCGGGCGGGAGGGCGAGCGCGCCATCGCCCGGCCGATCGCCGATCCGGGGAGGCTCGATTTCGCGATCGTCCAGCGCATCCACCAGCCCGCGGCTGACGGGGCGCTCGACGCCGCGCGCCCGGTCGCGCCAGCCGCGCCCGTTCCGGCTCCGCCGCAACCGGCCCCCGCGACGCGCCCGGGCCAGCAGAACGATCCGCGCTACCAGCCAGCGCTGCAGCAGCAGAGCCCGGCGCTCAACGCGGCGGCCGGCCGATGAGCAGGATCGCCGGCTCCGAGACCGAGGTCGTGATCGGCGATCTCAGGCGCCGCTTCGTCCCGCTCACCTCGACGATCTTCGCGATGCTGCTCGGCCTGCTGCCGATCGTCACCTCGAGCCTCTGGGTCCCGAACCTCGCCTTCCTGATCCTGATCACCTGGCGGCTGGTCCGGCCAGAAATCTGGCAGGCGCAGGCCGCGCTCGGCTTCGGCCTGCTCGCCGACCTGATCGTTCCCGGCGCGCCGCTGGGCCAGTCCATGCTGCTCTGGACGATGATCTTCCTCGGCCTCGATTATGCCGACCATCTGCTCGGCGTGCGCGACTATTGGCTGGACTGGACGCTCGCCACCGCCTGCATCCTCTTTCACACGGCGGGCGTGTGGTACATCGCGTTGCTCATGGGCGCCAGGGTGAGCATCCTGGTCATGCTTCCCCAGCTGATCCTTTCGATCCTCGCTTATCCGCTCATGGCGCGGCTCGTGCTGCGGCTCGATCGCTGGCGGCTGTCGCGATGAGGCGAAGACGGAAATTGTTCGGCGGCGGGCCGCCGCCGACCGAGTTCAGCCAGGCGCAGAGCTTCTCGCGCCGGTCCTTCCTGGTCAACTCCGCGCAGACCGGCGTCGCCGTGCTTCTCGCCGCGCGCATGGGCTATATCGCGATCGGCGAGAATGAGCGCTATCGCGGCCTCGCCGAATCCAACCGCGTGCATACCAGGCTGATCCCGCCCCGCCGCGGCTGGATCGTCGACCGCCACGGTCAGCCGATGGCGATCAACCGCGCCGACGTGCGCGTCGATCTCATCCCCGACTTTATCCAGGACAGGGAGAAATTGCTCGCGGACCTCGCCCGGATTCTCGCGCTGCCGCCGGCGGAGGTGCAGCGCATCCGCGCCGAGCTCGAGCGCGACCAGGGCTTCCAGCCCGTCCCGGTCGCGGAGCATCTGAACGCGCAGCAATATAATATGGTCAAGGTGCACGAGCCGGACCTGCCCGGCGTCTCCGTGCTCGAGGGCTTTGCGCGCTTCTATCCGGAGGGCGCCGCGGTCGGCCATCTGCTCGGCTATGTCGGGACGCCCAACCGGCGCGAATATGAGGCCGAGAACCGCAACCCGCTGCTGATCACGCCAGGCTACAAGGTCGGCAAGGAGGGCCTCGAGAAGGTGATGGAGCAGCGCCTGCGCGGGCGCCCGGGTCAGGCGCGGGTCGAGGTCACCGCGCGCGGCCAGCTCGTCCGCCAGCTGCAGACCCTGCCCGATGTCGCCGGCGGCGCCCTGCACACCACGATCGATGCGGGGCTGCAGAGCTTCGCCGCCCGCCGGCTCGGCGAGGAATCGGGCAGCTGCGTGATCCTCGACTGCGCCAGCGGCGATGTCCTCTGCATGGCCTCGATGCCGGCCTACGACCCCAATGCCTTTTCCGACGGCATCAGCCATGCGGAATGGGACATGCTCTCCTCCGATCCGCGCCATCCGTTGATCAACAAGACGATGAACGCGCTCTACCCGCCGGGCTCAACCTTCAAGCCGGCCGTGGCGATGGCGCTGATGGAGGCGGGGGTCGATCCGGACGAACGGGTGAACTGCCCGGGCGGTTATCAGCTGGGCAGCCGCCGCTTCGGCTGCCTCGGCAGGCACGGCCCGATGAACCTGCACACCGCGATCGCGCGGAGCTGCAACACCTATTTCTACACCATGGGACGGCGCATCGGCATCGACCGCTTTGCGGCGATGGCGAAGCGCCTGGGCCTCGGCCAGCGCTTCAACGAGTTGCCGGTCGTCTCGCAGAGCTACGGCACCATCCCCGATCCGGCGTGGAAGCAGCGCCGCTATCATCAGGACTGGAGCCAGGCCGACACGCTGAACGCCGCCATCGGCCAGGGCTATGTGATCCTCAATCCGCTGCAGCTCGCGGTCATGGCCGCGCGCATCGCGTCGGGCCGCGACATCCAGCCCCGCCTCATCCTGGAGCGGCGCCCGCAATCGCCGGTCCTGCCCTTCGCGGCGACCAGCTTCGAGGCAGTGCGCTCGGGCATGGACGAGGTCGTCAACGGCGCCGGCACCGCCGGGGCGAGCCGCCTCCCCTTCCCCGACATCCGCATGGCCGGCAAGACCGGCACCGCGCAGGTCCGCAACATCGTCGACGCCAGCCGCGGCCGCGCCGGCGCCGCCTGGCGCTACCGCGACCACGGCCTGTTCGTCTTCTTCGCCCCGGTCGGCGCGCCGCGTTATGCGGGGTCGGTGGTGATCGAGCACGGCCTTGGCGGCGCCCGGGCCGCGGCGCCGGTCGCCTGCGACGTGCTCACCTATCTGTTCGACAAGGACCGGGCGATGGAGCGGCTGCGCGCCCATGAGGCCGGCTGGGGCGGCACGCTCGCCGAACGCACCGCCAGGCGCGCCGCCGAATGGGCCAACCGTCCGCCCGGCGCGCCGCCGCCGCCGCCGCCGCCGGTGCCCCTCTGATGGCGCTCGCCTTCGTCCCCAAGCCGATCGCGCGGCTGCCCTGGACGGCCCTGATCCTGGTGATCTCGATCGCCTCGATCGGCATGGTCGGCCTCTACTCGACCGCGCCCGGCGGCAATGGCGGGCTGATGCCCTATGCGCTGCCGCACGCGATGCGCTTCTCCATCTTCCTGGTGATGGCGCTCGCCATGTCCTACGTGAAGCCGGAGCGGTACAGCGAGTTCGTGTTCGTCGCCTATGTCGGCGTCATCCTCATGCTGTTCGCGGTGATGGTAGTCGGCGAGGTCAATGGCGGCGCCCGGTCCTGGCTCAACCTCAAGCTGATCCGGATCCAGCCTTCGGAGCTGATGAAGCCGGTGCTGGTCATCGTGCTGGCCCGCT
This sequence comes from Allosphingosinicella sp., assembly GCF_035626655.1. GTDB lineage: Bacteria > Pseudomonadota > Alphaproteobacteria > Sphingomonadales > Sphingomonadaceae > Allosphingosinicella. Next base: position 436,070 of record NZ_DASPNF010000010.1, on the reverse strand, counting down.
TCTACGCCGGCGTGCCGCCGCGGGAGATCAAGCGCTGGTCGGCGATCTGGCCGGCCGCCTTGATGGTCGGCTTTCCGACGCTCATCATTCTGATGCAGCCCGATCTCGGCACTGCGATGCTGATCACCTGCTGCACGATCCTCATGATGTTCCTCGCCGGGCTTTCGCTCTGGCTGTTCATCGGCGGCCTCGCGGCGATCGCGGCCGCGATGCCGATCGTCTTCTCCCTGATGATGCCGCACCAGCGGGAACGGGTCCTGATCTTCCTCAATCCCGAGGCGGATCCGCTCGGCGCGGGCTATCACATCACCCAGTCGAAGATTGCGATCGGCTCGGGCGGGCTGTTCGGCAAGGGCTTCCTGAACGGTACCCAGGCGAGCGGCGACTTCCTTCCCGAGCCGCACACTGATTTCATCTTCGCCGCGATCGCCGAGGAATGGGGGCTGGTGGGCGGCCTGTTCCTCATCCTCCTGTTCGCCTTGCTGCTCCGCTGGGGCATGCGCGTGTCGCGGGATGCGCGGACCCGGTTCGAGAAGCTGGCGGCCGCGGGGATGACGGCGACCATCTTCTTCTATGCCTCGATCAACCTGCTGATGGTGATGGGCCTTGCCCCCGTCGTCGGCATTCCGCTCCCGCTCGTCTCCCATGGCGGCTCGGCAATGATGACGGTGATGATCTGCCTCGGCGTGCTGATGTCGATCGACCGCAACACCCGCCGGGACGAGTGGCGTCGCTGACGCGTCTGGACGGTTGCAATCTCGGCGCGGGGACACTAGATGCCCGCCTTCGCCGCAAGGTACGGACGCATAGCTCAGTTGGTAGAGCAGCTGACTCTTAATCAGCGGGTCCCAGGTTCGAGCCCTGGTGCGTCCACCACCCTCCCCTGATCACACCAGCCGATTCAGCCGAGCCGGTTACGGCTTGCGCTCGCGCCGGGGCTGCCTAGACTTGCCCGAGGGGGTGAGCGGGTTTCATGACGGTCGCGCAGGACGGAGTGGACGGCGGCGAGGCGGCCCGCCAGCTGGGTGACGCGCACCGCCAGCTGCTCACCGACAATTCGATCCAGTTCGAGCTGCCGACCGGGGGCTATGGGCCCGGCGACCGGCAAGTGCCGATGCCGAACTCGCCGCCCGCGGCGCCGACCGCGGATCCCTCGCTGGCGCCCCCGCAAGCGGCGCCGACCATCCAGGGCGACCCCGCCGCCGCGCCGCCCGCGCCGGCCAGCGCGCCGGATCTCTCGGCTTCAGGCGGCAGCAGCGGGCTGGACGGGGTGATGCAGGTCTTCCTCTGGATCGCCGCCGGCATCGCGCTGGCGATCCTGCTCTACTGGCTGTTCGCCTTCTTCTGCGACCGCGGCCTCGGCGGCCGCGAGGGCCGGCCACGCAAGCTCCGCGAGGCGAAAGGCGAAGGCGAGGCCTGGCGGCCGGAGGAAAGCCTGGCCACCGAGCTGCTCGACGAGGCGGACGTGCTGGCGAGCCAGGGCCGCTATGACGAGGCGGCGCGGCTGCTACTGCATCGCTCGATCGGCGAGATCCATGCCCACCGTCCGGACCTCGTCAGGCCGGCTTTGACCAGCCGCGACATTGCGGGCCATCCGCTGCTGCCGAGCGGGCCGGCGGCGGCCTTCGCGCGGATCGCGGCGCTGGTCGAGCGCAGCTTCTTCGCCCGCCGCGCGCTCGGCCCCGACGACTGGCAGGATTGCCGTACCGCCTATCGCGAATTCGCCTTCGCCGAGGGCTGGCAGGGATGAAGGAGCGCAGTCCCTTCAATCCGAAGATCGTCTACGGCCTGATCGTCGTCGGCATCGCCGCCTTCGCCGCGATCATCTGGGTGATGGCCTATGGCGGGCCGGAGCCGCGGCAGCAGAAGGAGCTGAGCCGCGCGCAGATGATGTCGCCGGCCGCGGTCGGCTTCAAGGGTCTGGTCGAGCTGGTCGGGCAGGTCCGCCAGGCCTATGTGATCAACAGCACGGCGGAGCTCGATTTCGACGATCTGCTGGTCCTCGCCATCGACGAGAACAGTCGCTCGGAAGATCTGAGCTGGGTGCGGCAGCGGCGGGCGGCGCGGCCTACCCTGATCATCCTGCCCAAATGGCGCACGGTCGCGAACCGGCGGGGCGGCGACTGGGTCACGGCGATCGGCCCCGGCGCCGGCAACCGCCTGGCCATGCAGCTCGGCTACCGGCTCGCGATCAGGGACAATGTCCCGCCGGGCAGTCGTGCCACCGGCACGAACTTCCTGGTCGGCACCGACATGGTCGCGCCGGCGCTGCCGCAGGTGATCGAGGGCGAAGGCCTTGTGCCTTTGCTCACTCTGCCCAATGGCGGCGCCCTGCTCGCCCAGATCGAGGGCCGCCCGCATTACATCCTCGCCGATCCGGACCTGCTCAACAATCACGGGATCAGCGATCCGGCGCGGGCGAGCGCGGCGATCGCTTTGCTCGACGCGCTGAACGCCACCGATGCGCAGAGCATCAACTTCGCGACCTTCACCGATGTCGCCGCCGTGGCGCGCGAGAGCGCCAGCCTGCTGCGGCTCGTGCTGGAGCCGCCCTTCCTGGCGATGACGCTGGCGCTGATCGTCGCCGCTCTGCTGGCGGGCTTTCACGGCGCGATCCGCTTCGGCCAGCCGCGCCGCGAGGAACGCACGATCGCGCTCGGCAAGGCGGCACTCGTGGAAAACAGCGCCGGCCTGATCCGGCTGGCCCGCCGCGAGGTGCATATGAGCACCGCCTATGCCGAGTTCATCCAGCAGGAAACCGCGCGCGCAGTCGGTGCCCCGCCCGAGCTGTCCGGCGAGGCGCTGGACGAATATCTCGACCGCCTGACGCGGAGCGGACCGACCTTTTCGGAGCTGGCGACCGCCCTGGAGAAGACCAGGGACCGCGAGTCCATGGCCGCTGCAGCGCGGGCCTTGTTTCAATGGAAGAAGGACATCATCCGGTGAACGCGACAGACGTGAAAGAGCTTGCCGACGGCATCCGGCGCGACGTGGGCCGGGCGATCGTCGGCCAGGACGATGCGGTCGAGCTGATGCTCATCGCGCTGCTCGCCTCTGGCCACATCCTGCTGGAAGGTCCGCCCGGCACGGCCAAGACCTTCCTCGCCCAATGCTTCGCGCGCGTGCTCGGCCTTGATTTCGGCCGCATCCAGTTCACCCCGGACCTGATGCCGGGCGATATCCTCGGCTCCAACCTGTTCAACTTCCAGACCAGCCAGTTCACGCTCACCCGCGGCCCGGTCTTCTGCGAATTGCTGCTCGCCGACGAGATCAACCGCACGCCGCCGAAGACGCAGGCGGCCCTGCTCGAGGCGATGCAGGAGCGGGCGGTCACGATCGACGGCGAGACGCACAAATTGCCCGATCATTTCATGGTGATCGCCACCCAGAACCCGATCGAGCAGCAGGGCGTCTATCCGCTGCCGGAGGCGCAGCTCGACCGCTTCCTGTTCAAGCACCGCGTCGCCTATCCCTCGGCCGGGGAGGAGGCGAAGATCGTCGCCAGCCACGGCGCCCGCTTCGGCGCCCCGCGGCCCGAGGAATGGGGGATCGAGCCGAACGTGCCGCCCCGGCGCGTCGCCGAGGCGGTCGCCTTCGTCGCGCAGATCCCGATGGTCGAGGAGGTGGTGAACTATGTCGTCGGCTTGGTCCGGGCCACCCGCGAGGCGCCCGATCTCGAGGCCGGCGCGAGCCCGCGCGCCGCGGCGATGCTGGCCGGCGCCGCCCGCGCCCGCGCCGCGCTCGACGGCCGCGACTATGTCCTGCCCGACGACGTCAAGGCGCTGGCGCTGCCGGTCCTGCGCCACCGTGTGATCCTCTCCGCCGCCTCGGAAATCGAGGGCCGGCCGGTCGAGGGGGTGATCAACCGGCTGATCGAAGAGACCGGAGCGCCGCGTTGATCTACCCGAGCCGCCGCTTCATCCTCGCCGCCGCCGCGGTCGCGCCGGCGGCGCTGATGATCGGCGTCTATGCGCCCGCCTGGTGGACGGCCGGGCTCGGGCTGCTTGTCCTGCTCTTCCTGCTTGCCGCGCTCGACGCGGTGCTCGGCCCGGCGGTGCGCCATGCCGAGCTCGGCTGCGGCACGCCTTATGCGGTTGCGGTCGGCGAGACGTTTCCCGTCTCGCTCTGGGTCCGCTTCGTCCGGCGCGCGCCGCGCAAGGCCTGGTTCGCGATCGGCACCGAGGGGCCGATCGCGGCGCCCGAAGGCTTGCGCGCGCGGGGAGCGATGGAGAGAGACGAGGGCGCGGCCGACGTCGCGCTGACCGCCGAGCGGCGCGGGACCGCGAACGTCACGATGATCTGGCTGCGCTGGCGCGGCCCGCTCGGGCTCGTCTGGAAGCAGCGCGCCCGCGCGCTCGACCAGGCCGTGCTGGTCGTCCCCGACATCCGGCCGGTGCGCGACAAGGGCATCCAGATGGCCAATCGCGAGGCGCTCTACGGCCAGAAGGCGCAGCTCCAGGTCGGCGAAGGGGCCGAGTTCGAGGCGCTCGCCGCCTACCGCCAGGGCATGGACCGGCGGGCGATCGACTGGAAGCAGTCCGCCCGCCACGCCTCACTGATCGCCAAGGAATATCGGACCGAGCGCAACAACAATATCGTCATGGCGCTCGACGCCGGCCGGGCCATGTCCGAGCCCTTCGCCGGCCAGCCGCGCATCGACCGCGCCGTCTCGGCCGCTTTGCTCACCGCCTATGTCGCGCTCAAGGATGGCGACCGGGTCGGCTTCTTTGCCTTCGATTCCAGGCCGCGCGCCTCGAGCAAGCCGATCGGCGGGCCGCGCGCCTTCTCCACCCTGCAGCGCGTGGCCGCGGGCATCGACTATTCGGCGAGCGAGACCAATTATACGCTCGGCATCTCGACGCTCGCGGCCGGGCTCAACCGCCGCTCGCTGATCGTCATCTTCACCGAGTTCGCCGACACGATCAGCGCCGAGCTGATGCTCGCCGCGGTCGGCACCCTGCTGGAGCGGCACCTCGTCCTCTTCGTTGTGCTTCGCGACGAGGAGCTGGAGGCCTTCGCCGCCGCCGAGCCGCAGGCGCCCGAGGACGTCAGCAAGGCCGTGGCCGCCGCCGGCCTGCTGCAGGAGCGGCGGCTGGTGCTGACCCGCCTGCGCCATCTCGGCGTCCATGTGCTGGAGGCGAGCGCGGCGGAGACCGGCCCGGCCTTGGTCAGCACCTATCTCGGCTTCAAGCGGCGGGGCATGCTGTGACCGCGCTCACCAATCCCCGCACCTTCCGTGCCGCCCGCGAGCATGAATGGGGCCAGCTCGAGGAGATCCTCCGCCGGGCCGAGGAACGGAGCGTGCGCGCGCTCGACGACGAGGATCTGCGCGCTCTGCCCGTCCTCTATCGCGGCGCCCTCTCCTCACTGTCCGTGGCGCGCGAGACCTCGCTCGATCTGGAGCTGGTCACCTATCTGGAGGGGCTGTGCGCCCGCGCCTATTTCTTCGTCTATGGCGTGCGGACACCGCTCAGGAGCCGGATCGCCGCCTTCTTCGCGCGGGACCTGCCGCGGGCGATGCGCAGCCTCTGGCGCGAGACCCTGATCACCCTGCTGCTGACCGCGATCGGCGCCTTGGCCGGCTATCTGCTCGTCATGTCCGATCATGGCTGGTTCGACGCATTCGTCTCGTCTGAGCTCGCGGGCGGCCGCGATTTCTCGGCCTCGACCGAATTCCTTCGAAACGCGCTCTACGACGATGGCGGCGAGAACCCGCTCTCGGTCTTCGCCGCCTTCCTGTTCACGCACAATGCGCAAATCTCCCTGCTCTGCTTCGCGCTCGGCTTCGCCTTCGGCGTGCCGACCATCATGCTCCTGATCATGAACGCCACGATGCTCGGAGCCATCTTCGCGCTCTACGCCTCGCACGGCCTCACCTTCGCGCTCGGGGGCTGGCTCTCGATCCACGGGACCACCGAGATCTTCGCCATCATTCTCGCCGCGGCCGCCGGCCTAAGGATCGGCTGGAGCGTGGTCTTCCCCGGCGAGAAGACCCGCCTCGCCGCGGCCGCCGTGGCCGGCCGCACGGCGGCGCTGGCCATGGTCGGGGTTGTGCTGATGCTGCTCTGCGCCGGCCTGCTCGAAGGCTTTGGCCGCCAGCTGATCGTCGAGGACTGGGCGCGCTATACGATCGGCGGGATCATGCTCGCCTTCTGGTGCGCCTATTTCTACCTGCCGCGGCGGAGGCCCGGCGCCGATGGTTGATTGGGCGATGCGCAACCGGGCCGAGCAGTCCTGGCGCCGGACCCTGATCACGCCCGAGGGCGTCGACCTCAACCTGCGCCTCGCGGACGCCTGGCAGCGGCTGGGCGCCTTCCTGATCGACCTGCTCGTCATGGTCGGCATGCTGGCCCTGCTGCACCTGGTCCTCGCGATCATCCTCTCGATCACCGGCCGGAGCGGCCGCGAGGTCAGCGCGATCCTCTATCTGCTCGGCCTGTTCGTCCTCAGGAATTTCTACTTCATCCTGCAGGAGGTCGGCCCCCGCGCCGCCACGATCGGCAAGCGCGCCACGGGCCTCCGGGTCGTCGCGCGCAGCGGCGAGCGGCTGACCGCCGACCGCGTCATCGCCCGCAATCTCATGCGGGAGATCGAATTCTATCTGCCGGTGAGCTTCGTGATCGGCGACCTCGCCCGCGGCGAGGCGGACTGGCTGCTGGCGCTCGGCGGCATCGCCTGGGTGCTGATCTTCGTGCTCTTCCCCTTGTTCAACCGCGACCGGATGCGGATCGGCGACCTGCTCGCCGGCACTTGGGTGGTGCGCGCGCCCAAGCGCGATTTGCAGGGCGATGTCGGCAATGTCTGGGAGGGTTCGCCGCAATTCCGGTTCACCGACGCCCAGCTCGACGTCTACGGCGTGTTCGAGCTGCAGACGCTGGAAAAGGTGCTGCGCGATTCCAGACCCGAGGCGATCGTCCCGGTCGCCGGTGCGATCCGCCGCAAGATCGGCATGCCCGACGATGGCGAGGGGCACGATTACGCCTTCCTCACCGCCTATTACAACGCGGCCCGCGCGCGGATGGAGCGGGGCCTGCTGTTCGGCAAGCGCAAGCTCGACAAATATGACACGGGCAGCGGGACCGGCGGCTAGGCCGGCTGCAGCGCTTCGCCCAGGATCCGCTCCGCCTCGGCGAACAGCGCCGGATCGACCACCGCATCGGAAGCGGCCGCATTCTCGCTGACCTGCTCGGGCCGCGAGGCGCCGATGATCGCCGACGCGACGTTCGGTTCGCGCAGTACCCAGGCGAGGGCGAACTGGGCGAGGCTGAGGCCCGCTTCGGCCGCCATGGGCCGCAGCCGCTGCACCGCCTCGAGCACCGGCCGCGCCAGCAGCCGGTCCATCCAGCCACCCATCTCCTCGCTGGTCGCGCGGCTCCCCGCCGGCAGCGGCGCATCCGGGCGATATTTGCCGGTGAGCACGCCCTGGCCGAGCGGCGACCAGACGATCTGGGATATGCCATTGGCTTTGCAGAGGGGGATCACCTCGCGCTCGGGCTCGCGCCAGAGCAGGCTATATTGCGGCTGGCTGGAGACGAAGCGCGTCACGCCGGTCATGTCGATCGCCGCCCTGATCTTGTCCGCGGGCCATTCGGAAAAGCCGATATAGCGCGTCTTGCCGCTCGCCACAGCGCGGGTCAGCGCCTGCATCGTCTCCTCGAGCGGCGTCTCGTCGTCGTAGCGGTGGCATTGATAGAGATCGACATGGTCGGTGTTCAGCCGCCGCAGCGACGCGTCGAGCTGCTTCTCGATCTGGGCGGCGGAAAGGCCCCGGTCGCTGTCGGTCATCGGGAAGAAGAGCTTGGTGGCGAGGATGTAGCTTTCCCGCGTGCGCCCCTGCAATGCGTCGCCGAGGAAGCTCTCCGCCGCGCCGCGGCCATAGATGTTGGCGGTGTCGATGAAATTGATGCCGACCTCGAAGGCGCGCTCTAGGCAGGCGCGCGCAGCATCCGCCTCCACGCCGACCCCATAGGTGAGCCAGGAGCCAAGGGAGATGTCCGAGACTTCGAGGTCGCTCGCGCCCAGTTTCCGATATTTCATGTCATGCGCCTCCTTCAGGGGACCAGCACCGCGGCGCCCTCGATAGAGCCGCAGCGCAGCAGGTCCAGCGCTACATTGGCCTCGGCCAGCGGAAAAACGCGCGTTTCGGTCCGGATGCCGAGCGAAGCTGCGAGCGGCAGGAATTCGAGCCCGTCCGCCCGTGTAAGGTTCGCCACGGAAAGGATGCTCCGCTCGCCCCAGAGCGCGGCATAGGGAAAGGCGGGAATGTCGCTCATATGGATGCCCGCGCAGACGACGCGGCCTCCCTTCACCACCTGACGGAGCGCCTCGGGCACGAGAGCACCCACGGGCGCGAACAGGATGGCCGCGTCGAGCGGCTCGGGCGGCGCCTGCCCCGAAGCCTGCGCGGAGGCGCAGCCCAGGGACAAGGCGAAGGCCTGCGCCTTTTCGTCGCCGGGGCGGGTGAAGGCATGGACCCGCCGGCCCTGCCGCACCGCCACCTGCGCCAGGATATGAGCGGCCGCGCCGAAGCCGTAAAAACCCAAAGCCTCGCCCGCGCCGGCGAGGCGGAGCGCGCGATAGCCGATCAGCCCGGCGCAGAGCAGGGGCGCGGCCTCGACGTCACCAAAAGCGTCGGGAATGGGGAAGCAGTAGCGCGCGTCCGCCACGACATGGGTGGCGAAGCCGCCGTCGCGGGTGAAGCCGGTAAATTCGGGCGCGTCGCAGAGATTCTCGCGGTCCGAGCGGCACCAGCGGCACTGGCCGCAAGTCTGGCCCAGCCATGGCACGCCGACCCGCTCCCCGCTCCCGACGACGCGGCCCACGATCTCGTGACCCGGAACGATCGGCAGCGGACCTTTGATGTCGCCGTCCACGACGTGCAGGTCCGTCCGGCAGATGCCGCAGGCGGCGACCTCGATCAGCAGTTCGCCGGGGCCCGGCACCGGCAGCGGCCGCTCCACCAGGCGGAGCGCCGCGCCCGGCCGGTCGAGCTGCATCGCGCGCATCATGGGGCGCAATCTAGTTTGTGTTCCCTCGGCTTTCCATTACGCAGACGGCATGAGCCTTCCGCCCCTCTTCGACCGCCTGCGCCTTCCCGCGATCGGCGCGCCTTTGTTCATCGTCTCCAATCCGGACCTGGTCATCGCCCAGTGCAAGGCCGGGATCGTCGGCTCCTTCCCGGCGCTGAACGCGCGCCCGCAGAGCCTGCTCGACGAATGGCTGCACCGGATTGACGAGGAGCTCGCCGCCTGGGACCGCGACCATCCCGAGGCGCCGGCCGCGCCTTATGCGGTCAACCAGATCGTCCACAAATCGAATATCCGGCTGATGGAGGACATGGCGACCTGCCAGAAATGGAAGGTGCCGATCGTGATCACCTCACTCGGCGCTTTGGTCGAGGTGAATCAGGGCGTGCATGGCTGGGGCGGGATCACCCTGCACGACATCATCAACGACCGCTTCGCCCGCAAGGCGGTCGAGAAAGGCGCCGACGGGATCATCGCCGTGGCCGCGGGCGCGGGCGGCCATGCCGGGCGGCTCTCGCCCTTCGCGCTCATCCAGGAGATACGCGACTGGTTCGACGGGCCTTTGATCCTCTCGGGCGCGATCGCCACCGGCCGCGCCATCCTCGCGGCGCAGGCGATGGGCGCCGATCTCGGCTATATCGGCTCGCCCTTCATCGCCACCCGGGAGGCCAATGCAAGCGAGGCCTACAAGCAGGGCATCGTCGAGGGCCGCGCCGCGGACATCGTCTATTCGAGCCTGTTCACCGGCGTGCACGGCAATTACCTCCGCAAGTCGATCGAGCTGGCCGGCATGGACCCGGACAATCTTCCCGAAGGCGACATCAAGACGATGGACTTTGGCACCGGCGACGGCGCCAAGGCCAAGGCCTGGAAGGACATCTGGGGCTCGGGCCAGGGCATCGGCGCGATCGACGCGGTGCTGTCGGCCGCGGATTATGTCGCCCGGCTGATCACCGAATATGCCGAGGCGAGGACCGAATTGCTGACCAGGGTCGGATAGTCAGCCCCGCGGGGCGAGACCCGCCTGCTGCATCCGCCAGAGCGCGACATCGATCCGGTCCTGGCCGAAAAAGGGCTCGCCCGCGAAAACCAGGGTTGGGACGCCCCAATGGCCCGCGGCTTCCAGCGCGGCCTGGTTCGCGGCCACTTCCGCGTCGAGCGCATCCGCGTCCGCGTCCGCCTCGGCGTCCAGCTCGGCGAGGTCCAGCCCGGCTTGCGCCGCGGCGCCGGCGAGATGGCCGCCTTCGTGCCAATTCTCGGTCCCGCCCCAGATCAGCCGCGCCGCCTCGGCGCAGAAAGCGAGGCTCCGCCCCCGGCGCGCCGCCGCCTGCCCGAGCCGGACGAGACGGAAGATATGAGGCTGGTCCGCCGCGATCCGCCGCGTCGCCAGGTCCTGCACAATGGGGTCGGGCCGCGGCGCCGCCAGCGGGATGCCGTGATATTGGGCGAGCCGCACCACGTCGCGAAAGGTGTAGGCCAGCCAGTTGGGATGATTGCGCTCGAAGAAGTCCGGCTGGCGGATGGCCAGCGGGTAGACGGGCCTGAGGTCGATCTCGAGATCCCAGGCCTCGGTCATCGCCCGGTAGCGGCCGATGGCGAGCCACGAATAAGGGCTGCGGAACGACCAGTAGAGATCGGCCCGCAGCGTCAAGGACTCAGGCCGCCTTCTTGAGGTGCCGCCGGCCGAGCAGCTCGGCGATCTGCACCGCGTTCAGCGCGGCGCCCTTGCGGAGATTGTCGGAGACGCACCAGATGGAGAGGCCGTTCTCGACGGTCGGGTCCTCGCGGACGCGGCTGACGTAGGTCGCATATTCGCCGACGCATTCGACCGGGGTGACGTAGCCGCCGTCCTCCTGCTTGTCGACGAGCATGATCCCGGGGGCCTCCCGCAGGATCTTGCGGGCTTCCTCGGCGGAAATCTCGTTCTCGAACTCGATGTTGATCGCCTCCGAATGGCCGACGAAGACCGGGACACGCACGCAGGTCGCGGTCACCCTGATCTTCGGATCGAGGATCTTCTTGGTCTCGACCACCATCTTCCATTCCTCCTTGGTCGAGCCGTCGTCGAGGAAGCTATCGATGTGCGGAATGACGTTGAAGGCGATCTGCTTGGTGAACTTCACCGGCTCGGCCGGGTCGCCGACGAAGATATTGCGGCTCTGCTCGAACAATTCGTCCATGCCGGTTTTGCCGGCGCCGGAGACCGACTGATAGGTCGCGACCACCACGCGCTTGATCTTCGCCGCGTCGTGCAGCGGCTTCAGCGCCACCACCATCTGCGCGGTCGAGCAGTTCGGGTTCGCGATGATGTTCTTGCGGCGGTAGAGGTCGATCGCCTCGGGATTCACCTCGGGCACGATCAGCGGCACGTCCGGATCCATGCGGAAGTGCGAGGCATTGTCGATTACCGTGCAGCCGGCGGCCGCAGCCCTCGGCGCATAGACTTTCGACACGTCGGAGCCCGCGGCGAACAAAGCGATGTCCCAGCCGGCAAAGTCGAAATGCTCGATGTTGCGGACGCGCAGCTCCTTGCCGCTGTCGCCATAGTCGATGACGTCGCCGGTCGAGCGGGGGCTGGCCACGGCGGCGATCTCGTCGGCGGGGAATTCGCGCTCGGCGAGGATGTTCAGCATCTCCCGCCCGACATTGCCGGTCGCGCCGACGACGACCACCCGATAACCCATTGATATTCTCCGTCAGGGATGGCGCATAAGCTTCTCTCGCGCAGCGCCCGCTTAGCGGATATGGCATGGGGCGCAAGCAAGACAAGGGAGGGGGCGGATGCGGCAGGCGGGGATATTGCTGGCGCTCGCCCTCGCCTTGCTCGCGGCCATGGCGCTGAAGGGCGCTTTGCTCGTCCTCCCATCCCCGCCCGCAGCGGAAAGCGCCACCAGCTTCGACGCCAACCGCGCGGTCGCGCGGCTCCAGCGCATCCTGGGCGACCAGCGGCCGCATCCGGTCGACACCGATGCGGGCGACGCCGTCCGCGAGCGGCTGATCGCCGAGATGCGCGCCGTCGGCCTGGAGCCGCGCGTCACCGACGATTTCGTCTGCAACGGCCGGCGCGGCTCGGCGGTGAGCTGCGCGCGCGTCCGCAACCTGGTCGCGACCCTGGGGCCAGCCGAAGGGCGGCATCTGCTGCTCGTCAGCCACTATGACAGCACGGCCGCCGGCCCGGGCGCGTCCGACGACGGCATTGGCGTCGCCTCGATGCTGGAGGTTGCGCACCTGTTGCGCAGCCAGCGGCTGAACCGGCCCGTTACCTTCCTGTTCAACGAGGGCGAGGAATCCGGCTTGCTTGGCGCCCGCGCCTTCCTCGACCGCGACCCGCTCGCCGCCCGGGTCGACATCGCCGTGAACCTCGAATCCCGCGGCGTGAACGGTCCGGCGATCATGTTCGAGACGAGCCGGCCGAACGGCGCCGCAATCGCGCTCTACCGCACGGCGGTCTCCCGGCCTGTCGGCAATTCGCTCTCCACCGACCTCTACGGCCTGATCCCCAATTCCACCGACGTCGCGGTGTTCGACGAGCGGCCCTGGACGATCCTCAACTTCGCGGTGATTGGCAACGAAACCCGCTATCACAGCGCCGGCGACGAATTCGCCGCCCTCGACCGCCGCAGCGTGCAGCATATGGGCGACCAGCTCGAGCAGGTGACCCGCACCGTGGCTCAGGAGGGTGCGCCCGCCGCCGAGGGCGAGCGGCTTTATGCCGATATTGGCGGCTGGGTGCTGATCGTGCTGCCGATGATGTTCGGCCTCATCCTGCTCGGCCTGCTCTTCCTGTTCTTCGCCGTGGAGACCTGGCGGCGGCGCGCCTTCGCCCGACCGCTGCTCGCCATGTTCGCGGCCCTGATCCTGTCCGGCATGCTCGCCTTTGCCGGCCATTTCATCCTCAACCTGATCCGCGCCGGCGATTACTGGCGGGCCTGGCCGATCGTCGCGACCACCGCCGTCTATGCCTCGGCGCTGGCGGCCTGCGCGATCGGCCTGCTGCTGGTCGCCGGCACAGCCGAGCGTACCAGGCTGCGCGCCGCCTTCTGGCTGTTCTTCACCGCTCTGGGCGGGTCGATCTGCTTCATTGCGCCGGGGGCCGCCATCTACTTCCTGCTGCCGCCTCTGGTCGTGGCGCTCGGCATGGTCGGCAAGCGCTGGCACCCGAAAGCCGAAGCAGTCGGTGCCGTGCTCGCCGCGCTTCTCCTTTACCTGACTTTCGGCCCCGCCATCGCCTTGTTCGAGGAATTGATGAGCGCCGGCCCGATCTGGATCTTCGCGCCGCTGGGTACCCTCGTTATGCTTCCCGTGCTGATCGAGCTGGCGCCTGCATTGTCCCGGCTGCGTGCGCTCTTCGCAGTGGCGGGCGCGCTCGACCTCGCAATCCTGGGCTGGCTCGTCGCCGGCTTCACCCCCGCCTACAGCGCCGACAAGCAACAGCTCTTCACCATCGAATATGTCTGGGACCCGTCAGCCAACAGCGCCCGTTTCGCGGTCAACAATGACAGCGCCCCGGTTCCCTATGCGGCGGACTGGCAGCGCACCGAATTTCCTTGGACAACAAGACGGCGTTGGGCCGCGCCCGCGCCGAGACCTCGGGACCTCGGCAGGATGACTCCGCCGGCCTTTACCTTGGTCGGCCGGGAGAACAGGCCGGACGGGCTGCTGCTCCGGCTCAGGCTCGCAATGAACGGCTCTGAGAGTGCCGCGCTCATCGCGCCCGCGGAAGCGAGGCTAAAAGCGGCGGGCGCGCCCGGTTCCATCCGTCCCTTTGCCGATAATGCCGGGCGAACCTTCGTCCGCTGTGCGGGGAGAGGCTGCGACGGCGCCGAGATCGATATCCTGCTGCCTGGTCCGGAAATCGTCCACTTCACTGTGGTCGGCAGCCGGTCCGGACTGCCGCCGGAGGCCCAAGCGCTCGTACGTGCGCGCCCTGAAAATGCCCGGCCGCAATATGGGCCGGATGCCACGATCCTGCTCGACCGCTTTAGTTACCTGCCGCAAAGGCTCACGTCGCCGCCCGTGCCGTAGGTGCCAAGGCGGATGAAATAGGCTAATCGCCCGGCGTGGCCGATCTTTTCCAGACCGACGAGCAACAACCCGCGGCGCCCCCGCCCGGCGAGAATGCGCCGCTCGCCGACCGCCTGCGCCCGCAGGCGCTCGACGAGGTGGTCGGCCAGGAGCATCTGACCGGGCCGGACGGCGCGATCGGGCGGATGGTCGCCGCGGGCAAACTCGCCTCGATGATCCTCTGGGGACCGCCGGGCACCGGCAAGACCACGATCGCCCGCCTGCTCGCCGACGCGGTCGGGATGCACTTCGTCGCGATTTCGGCTGTCTTCTCGGGCGTTGCGGACCTCAAGAAGGTGTTCGCCGAAGCACGCGACCATATGAGGATCGGCAAGCAGACCCTGCTCTTCGTGGACGAGATCCACCGCTTCAACCGCGCCCAGCAGGACGGCTTCCTGCCCTATGTCGAGGACGGGACCGTGGTGCTGGTGGGCGCCACCACCGAGAATCCGAGCTTCGAGCTGAACGCGGCTCTGCTGTCGCGCGCGCAGGTGCTGATCCTGAACCGGCTGGACAATGCGGCGCTCTGCAAGTTGCTCGACCGGGCCGAGGCATTGATGGAGCGCCCCCTCCCCCTCACGCCCGAGGCGCGCGACGCGCTCGTCGCCACCGCCGACGGCGACGGCCGCTTCCTGCTCAACCAGGCCGAGACCCTCTTCTCGATCGAGATCCCGGAACCGCTGGCGCCGGCCGGGCTTGCCGCCCTCCTTCACCGCCGCGTCGCCGTCTACGACAAGGACCGGGAGGGGCATTACAACCTCATCTCCGCCCTGCACAAAGCGATCCGCGGCTCCGACCCGCAGGCCTCGCTTTACTATCTCGCACGCATGCTCGTGGCGGGCGAGGAGCCGCTCTATCTGCTCCGCCGCCTGACCCGCGCCGCCTCGGAGGATATCGGCCTCGCCGATCCCAATGCCCTGGTCCAGTGCCTCGCCGCCAAGGACGCCTACGATTTCCTCGGCTCGCCGGAGGGCGAGCTCGCCATCGTCCAGGCCTGTCTCTATCTCGCCACCGCGCCCAAATCGAACGCCGCCTACATGGCGCAAAAGGGCGCCTGGCGCAGCGCGAAGGAGACGGGCTCGCTGCTGCCGCCGAAGAACATCCTCAATGCGCCGACCAAGCTGATGAAGCAGATCGGCTACGGCAAGGGCTATCAATACGATCATGACGCCGAGGGCGGTTTCTCCGGCGACAATTACTGGCCGGAGGAAATGACCCCCCAGACCTTCTACACGCCCACCGACCGCGGCCTCGAGAAGCGCATCGCCGAGCGCATGGCCTGGTGGGAGGAGCAGCGCCATGCGAAGAAGGACGACTAGCCTTCTCCTCGCTCTGCTGCTTGCGGCCCCCGCGTCGGCGCAACAGCCGGCGCGCGAGCCGACCAGCTACGACCGCGCGATCGCCGCCGGCTACAAGGCGCTGACCCTCTGCAGCGCGATGTTCAATGGCACCGGCCGGACGCAGGCGCAGATCGAGGCGCTCGAGCTGACCGGCATCTATCCCGAATATGACGCGATCGTGCCGACGCTGAGGGCCGAGGTGCATAGCTTCATGACGAGGCCCGGGGACCGGCGGCAGTCACCCCAACGCCATGCAGCCGTCGTCGAAGTTCCCTTTGACCAGTCGGCGCCACCTCGCCGCGCAACTTGGCAAGTCGATCGAGGCTGTACGCTCGAGCCTATCGGACAATATCGGGAGGAATCGCCGGGCATGGTCACCGTGCTCGACATGCCGCCCGCTTTTGCCGGCAGCCGGGATGACCGGCCCTGGCCGGCGGGCGACCGCATGCGCTCCGTCCGGACATCACGGTTTCTAGCCGCGGTGGAGGGAAAGGCGTTCGACGGCGCGAGTTACGGTGCTGGCCGCACCACCGCGACGATCATCGTCCATGATGGGCGGATTGTCGCCGAACGTTATGCGGCTGGGTTCGGCATTCATACCGCACAGCGGACATGGTCGGTAGCCAAGAGCATCGCCGGAACGCTGATCGGCATGGCGGTCGGCGACCGTACGCTCGGCGTCGGGCATAGCGACCGGGTTCGTATTCCCGAGTGGCGAGACAGCCGCGGCAACATCCGGTTGGACGATTTGCTGCGCATGGCCAGCGGCCTCTACAGCGCCACCGCAGGCAACCGCACCGATGCCGTTTATTTCGGCGGCACCAGCGTCACCGACGAAATCGCCTACTGGCCACGTATCGCAGAGTCCGGGACGCGCTTTCGCTATGCGAATAACGACATCCTCGCCGCAGTCCGGGTCTTGCGCGCCGCGCTGAATAACGACGACGCCTACGCCGCTTTCCCCCGCTCCCGCCTCTTCGCCCCGCTCAGCATGACCCGCACCGTCGCGGAGACGGATCACCAGGGCAATTTCATCCTCTCCAGCCAGGTCTGGTCGACCGCGCGCGACCTCGCCCGGCTCGGCCAGTTCTGGCTGCAGGACGGCGTGTGGGAGGGGCGGCGCCTGCTGCCCGAGGGCTGGATGGCCTATATGACGCGCGCCTCCGGCCCGCAGCCGGCCAGCGGCCCGGGCTATGGCGCGACGCTCTGGCTGTTCGGGCCGGGCCAGGGCCTGCCCGCGGGCTCCTACGCCGCGCAGGGCAATCGGGGCCAATATGTGATGGTGGTGCCGAGCCGCCGGCTAGTGATTGTCCGCCGCGGCGAGGATGCAGCCGGCACGCGCTTCGACATCGCCCGCTTCACGGCCGACGTGATCGCGGCGCTGCCGGCAGAAGGGGCGAGACGATGACCGGGCGGATCGACAGCTGGGAGAAAGCGGTCGCCTATGCGCTGTCGCTGCCGGATACAATGCTGTCGACCAGCTACGGCAAGCCGGCGGTCAAGGTCGCCTCGAACGGCCGCGCCTTCCTCTACACCGGCCACGAGGACAAGACCTCGTTCGGCATTGCCATCGACCTTGATACGGTCGAGATACTGAAGGAGACGGACCCCGACACCTTCTGGCAGACGCCGCATTACGAGGGCTGGCCGGCGGTGCTGGTGCGCTTCGACAGCGCCGATCAGGAGCGCGTCCGCCACATGATCGAACGCTCGCGCGACTGGACGGCGGCCAAGCCGAAGGTGAAGCCGCGGAAGAAGAAATAGCAAGCCGGCCGGCAGGGCGGACCGCCTGTCCAATTGAACTTTCCCCGTCGCCAGAATAAGATCGTTCATCCCGCAAGGATCCATGTAAAGTAGCGGCAGGCGTACCGAACTTCCCGAGGGAGGTATCATGGCACGCAAACCCCGGCCGGCGAATCAAGGCGCCGACGCTTCCGATATTGCGGCTTGTTGTTGTTCCGATCAGGACAGTCTGCGCGCCTGGGTCGAATTCGGCGCGCGCGAACTGGCGCCCTGGCCGACGCTCGAGCCGGGCACCGCCAACGCGCTTGGCGACCTCGTCGAGGCCGACGCCTGGTTTCGCGGCCTCGCCGACGGATCGGTGCGCTGGTCGAGGCGCGGCATGGCGAAACGGGCGCGGCTCATCTTCGATCATCCGCTGAAGGCGTCTTTTCCCTTCCTGTTCCCCGGAGAGCGGGAGCCGTCCGGAGAAGAGGCCGCCCGCTTCGAGGCGGCGGAGGCGAGTTATGGGCTTCGGGTCAGCGACGGGGCCCGCAGCCTGTTCATCCAGAACCATTTCGGCGTGGAGCTGCTGTCGGCGCGTATCGATCCCGAGGGCCGGCTAAACCTCTGGTCACTGCGCATTCTCGGGCTGCTGCCGCACGAACTGCTGTTCCTCGACCCCAATCGTGCGGCCCTTTTGCGCATCATGCTCACCTCCCGTTTTTTCGCCGGCGCCGGGGCGCTGGCCGACGCCGATCTCGACCCCGCCTTTCCGACCGCGGATCGGCCGAACCTCCAGCGGCTGGCACGCCTCACGCGCTTCTGTTCGGTGGCGTCCACCAACGGCTGCGGCCCGGAGGGGTTCGATCCGGTCCCCGACCTTGCCTATCAGGCCTGCTGCGATGCCCATGACACCTGCTATGCCCGCGGCGGCACCGAGCAGGATCGGGCACGGTGCGACGAAACGCTTGCCCGCTGCATCGAGGCGGTTGGCGGCGGTCCGCTGTCGCCAAACGGCTTCGCGGTCGGCGCAATCGCAACACTCTATTATGTATTCGTCACTCTGTTCGGATCGCTGATCTTCAACTACGGCCCAAAGGGGGATGCAACGACGGCGCCGGACAAGATCGCCGGTCCTCCGGCCGGTCACCATCCGCAGGGCGGCGACTGTCACTGGAACCTGATGTTCCTGCACCTGACCATCAGTGGCGCGCCGAGCGGCGGCCAGAAGATCCAGCCGGAAATCATCCCCGATTTCGAACGGCAGATCCGCACCAATCCCGGCAATCTCAGCAAGATCCGCTTCCCCGAAATCACGATCGACAAGGATGGGATCCGCCGCTTCAGCTCGGCGCCGCTGCCCTCGAAATTCGGTGTCACGGCCTGCCGTGAATCGGTGATCCTGCCTGTCCTGGTAAAGGACGTGCGCTCAACGATCGGCGCGCAGAAACATATGAAGTTCACCTGTGACGGCAGCACCTATGCTTTCTCGATCACCCTGAAGCTCGGCGACGCGAGCGTCGCATTCGACTTCGAAATCAGAACGAGGTGCGCGACCTAGGCCTGGCCCCTTTTGTTTTCGGGCGGCGGGCGCCAAAGCGGCGGAATGGTGCCCCGGAAGCAGATGTGATGCCGTTTTTCGAGCGTTTCGCAGCGATCGACTGGTCCGGCGCGAAGGGCAGGAAGCATAAGGGCATCGCCATCGCGCTCTGCGACGCTGGCCCTTCGACTGCCTGCAAGGCAGGCGCTCAGGACGGACTGCCGGCGCCGCGTCTGCTCCAGCCCGGCTATGTCTGGTCGCGAGCCGAGGTGCTGGCCTGGCTGCTCGCCGCGGCGGCGGAACGGCCGACCCTGTTCGGCTTCGACTTCAGCTTCGCGCCGCCGATCGCCGAGCGGGGCGAATATCTTCCCGGCGAGCCAGGCGTCCCGGCGGATGCGCGATCCTTCTGGGCCTATGTCGACCGCGTCTCGGACGACGAGGATCTCGGCGCCGCCAGCTTCCTGGAGCGCGTCCATCGACGCCATTTCTATTTCGGCGCGGCGGACGGGACCAAGGCCGATTTCGTCCGCTTCCGGCAATGCGATGCGCGGCTAAACGAACAGGGCGGGCGTAAGACCGCGAGCGCCTATGACGCGATCGGGGCGGCGCAGGTGGCCAAAGCGAGCTTCTCGGGGATGCGGCTGCTCCACCGGCTCGACGGCCGGGTGCCGATCTGGCCGATGGATCCGCTGCCGGAGCAAGGCAGCGCGGTCGTGGAAATCTACACGCGCATCTACCTCCGCCGCGCTGGCCTGCCCGGGGCGAAGCTGCGCTCGCGGGCTGGGCTCAACCTCGCCCTGGCGGCGCTGGGCAGCGCACCGGCGCGGCTGCGCTTCGAGCCGAACGATCATCAGACGGACGCCATGGTGACGGCGGCGGGCATGCGCGCGCTGGCCGCGGAGGAGCCGAACGCCTTCACCCCGCAGGGCCTGACGCCCGCTCTGGCGCACACCGAAGGCTGGACGTTCGGGGTGACCTGACGCAGTCTCGGCGCGGGAGGATCGCCCTATGTGCAGCAAGGAGGAAGGCTGCGGACCAGACGCCGCGCGGCGGGCATTCCTGGCCGGGTCGTTGGGCCTCGCCGTGGCCGGCGTCGCCGGTCCCGCAACGGGTCAGCCGACGCCCGCGCCCCCATCCCCGCCGCCGCCGACCCGGGTGCTCGACGACCCGCGCGCCGAGCATGGCCCGGTTACCTTCACGCATAATGGCCAGCCCGGAATCGGCGGCTATCTCGCCCGTCCGCGCGCCGAGGGCGTCTATCCGGCGGTGATCGTGATCGCCGGCAACCGGATCAGCGAGGAATATATTCCCAATACCTGCGCGGCGCTGGCGCTCGCCGGCTATGTCGGCCTTGCGCCCGACATCTTCCACATCGTGCCAGACACCGCCCAGACGCTCGACGCGATGCGGGCGGCCAGCGCGAACCATAATGACAGCGACGTGCTGAACGACCTGCAGGCGGGGATCGAATATCTCCGCGCCCAGCCCTTCGTCCGCAAGAGCGGCCTGGGGACGCTCGGCTTCTGCTATGGCGGGCGGATGGCGATGCTGCTCGGCGCCCGCTCGCGCGAGGTCGATGCTGTCGTGGCCTATCATCCGGGCCCGGTCACCGCCGAGGAGATTGCGCGCCTGTCGGTCCCGGTCCAGGTCCATTGCGGCACCGCCGACCGCAACGTCCCGCTCAGCCAGATCCGGGCGCTCGAGGCGATGCTCCGCGCGCAGCGCACGCCGGTCGAGCTGCACCTCTATGACGGCGCCGACCACGGCTTCCTCGCCTATACCAGGCCGCCGCGCTACGATCCGGTGGCCGGCGCCCTCTCCTGGCAGCGCAGCGTGGCCTTCCTCAACCGGCAGCTGCCCGTCTCGGCACGGCAGGCCGCCGGTTGAACGGGCTGGACGTTCACGGTTCCTTGGACCATTTGGGCGCATGGGGCGCCGCGCCGGGTTAGCTCAGCTGGTAGAGCAACCGCCTTGTAAGCGGTAGGTCGTCGGTTCGAGTCCGACACCCGGCACCACCATTGCGCAGGGCGCTGCCTCGGTCATATTGCCCGCCATGGGACGGGATCGCGCAAAGGCCCGGGGCACGATCGAAGGCTATGTCCTCGACGGCCAATATCCCAGCAATCTGCACCGCGAATTCGCGCCCAACTGGATCGACGCGATGCTGCGGCACAAGGGGGTGGCGCCGCCGCGCGCGCCCGGCGCGCCCTTCGCCCTGATGGACCTCGGCTGCGGCGACGGGCTCGGTCTCGTCCTGATGGCGGCGGCGCATCCGGAAGGGCAGTTCCAGGGGATCGAAGCCCAGCCCGGGCTGACCGAAGGCGCTGCGAAGATCGCGCGGGAGTGCGGGATCGGCAATGTCGGCTTCCGCTCACTGCGCTTCGCGGACCTGGCCGATCCGGCAGAGCCGGGCTTCGACTATGTGACCGCGCAGGGCGTGATGAGCTGGGTCGATGCGGAGAACCAGGCCCATGTCCGCCGGATCGCCGCCTTGCACGTGCGGCCCTGCGGGGTCGCCTGTCTCGGCTACAACACGCTGCCGGGCTGGAAGGACGCGCTCGCCTTCCAGCAAATGGTCCGCCAGTTCGCCGATGCGGAAACCGGAGATGCGGTCGCCCGCTTCGACGCGGCGCTGGCGCGGATCCGGGCGATGAGCAAAGCCGGGGCGCCCGCTTTCTCCAGAGCGTTCATGGCCTGGATCGACAACCTCCGCGCGACCCTTCCCGCGGGCTATTTCCCGCACGAATATCTGAACCGCCACTGGACCTGCTTCTGGGCGGCGGAGATGATCGAGGCGATGGCGGGCGCGGGCTTCGTCCTCGCCGCGCCCGGGCGGGCCGAGCAGCTGCGCGAGGATTATGCGCTGAAGAAGGCGCAGCGCCGCCAGCTGGCGGCGATCGCCGATCCCCTTGCCCGGGCGACCGCGGCGGACATCTTCACCAACGCCTGCTACCGGGTCGACATCTACGCGCGGGCGCTGCGGCCGCTGGACGAAAGCCGGGCGTCCAGGCTCGACGGCTGGTGGGCGGCAACCGTGGCTGCCGCGGACGCCGTCTATGAATGCCGGACGCCGGCCGGCCGGCTCGTCTTCGACAACGGCGCGGCGCGCGCGGTGCTGGCTGGCCTGGAAGCGGGCCCGGCGACGCTGCACGCGATCGCGAGGAACTTTGCGGGAACCGCCCAAGAGGTGCTGGACGCGGCCGATGCGCTCCTCGTCGCCGGCCATATCCTGCCGGCCGGCCCGCCCGCCGACACGCCCGGCGCAGCCGCGCTGAACGGGCTTATCCGGGCAAGTGCCGGCGCGCCGGGCGCCATAGATGCGCTGGCCGGCGCCCACGGCCCGATGCCCGTCGCGCCGCGCGACATGGGGGACGCGGCGACGCTCCGGCGCCTCGGGATCGGCGACTGACCGCCGGGCTCAGACGCTGCCGTCGCCCGGCTTGGTCGGAGTCGCGTTCAGCGTGCCCTGATTGACCGTGGTCGTGCCCGTATAGGTGTTGGTGGCGCCCGATGATCTGTTCGCCGACTCCCGCACCTTCTGGATCGCCGGCAGACCGCCGCTCGCATCCTCGAGCGCATTGTCCTCGATCACCTCGGGTTTCTTCTTCTCGGTCATCTCGTCTCTCCTGGTCGTCGCCGGGTGTCAGCCTTGCGGCTTGGTCCCGTCTGTAATGGTGCCGTCGGTGATCGTGGGGTTGGTCGTGGCCGACGAACGGTTGGCGGCGTCGCGCACCTTCTGAACGGCGGGCAGGAGCAGGCCGATGCCGGCATTGGTTTCGTCCAGATCGGCGTCCTCGATCAGTTCGGGTTTCTTTTCTTCAGACATGTCCATCTCCTCAATCGAGCGTTCCCGGGCCGATCTTGATCAGCGGCGGGGGCGGGGGTGGCGGCGGCGGCGCGGGCGCTCTGCCGGCGCCGGCCACGTCGAGATCCGTATCCTTGATTTCCTTTGGCTTTTTCTTGTCCGCCATGACGGCTTCCTCATTGTCGGCGCGGATGCGGGCTCAGTTGGTGTTGCTGCCGCCGAACGCCAGCGTGCCGGTGCCGGTCTTGGTCAGCGTCGCCGGCTGCGGGTCCGGCTGGGCGGCCGCCGCTTCGCGCACCTTCTGGATCGCCGGCAGCAGGCCGCCGCTGGCCTCGTCCAGCTGGGCGTCCTCGATCAGCTCGGGATTTTTCTTGTCGGCCATGTTCGTCCTCCGTCTGCACCGGGGGCCGTCAACGCAGGCGCGCTCATGGCATGGCGAGAGCGCTGTCGCTGCGCGACAGCCCCCGCCAAGCCATCCTGTATCAGCTTCTCCATCCCGGCGCCAGAACGAGTCGGGCTTGCCAGCGCCGGGCAAATCGGACAGTCCGATGAGGCGAAGCGCGCAAGACGGAGGGCTGCCCGATGGCCGAGTCCATCTATCGCAAGGCGGCGCTGGATCGCATGGCCAGCCCGGAGCGGCTCGACGCGCCGCTCACTCTGGTCGGCCGGCCGTCATGGCTGCTGCTCGGCGCCTTCGCCGTCGCCATCCTGACCGCCATCGTCTGGGCCTCGGTCACCCGGGCGCCGGTCAAGGTGAGCGCGCAGGGAATTCTGATCAACCGGACGGGCCTCGCCGAGGTCGTCGCCGGGGACGAGGGGCGGATCGTCTCGCTGCTCGTCGCGCCGGGGGACAATGTGGCGGCCGGCCAGCCCGTCGCCACCATCGCCCGCACCGAGCTGACCCGCGAGCTGGACGAGGCCCGTTCCCGGCTCGCCCAGGCGCAGGCGCGGCTCGAACGGCTGCGCGGCTTCTACGGCGACCAGGGCGAGCAGAGGTCGGGGGCCGACAGCGTGCGCCTCGCGACCATTGCCGAGGCGAGGCGCGTGCTCGTCGACCGCACGCGCTATCTCGAGCAGAAGGCCAGCCGCATGGCGCCTCTGGTCGAGCGCGGCTTCATCCAGCGCGACCGGTTGGTCGAGGTTCAGATCGAGCTGGCCGACGTGCGCGAGCGTATCTCCAATCTCGGCGAATCCGCCATCCGGGTCCGGATCGACGCCAATGAGCGCAGCGGCACGGCCGGGCTCGCCCTTCTCGACGAGCAGCGCAACGTCGAGGAATTGCAGCGGCTGACCCAGCGGCTCAGCGCCCGGCTCAGCGACGAGGAAGTGATCCGCTCGCGCCATGCCGGCCGGATCACCGAGGTGAAGGTCAGTGCCGGTGACGTGATCGCCCGCGGCTCCGCGATCGCCACGATCGCGCCGCCCGACGACGGCCGCAGCCTCGTCGCCTTGCTCTACGTCCCAGCCGCCGACGGCAAGAGGATCGAGCCCGGAATGAGCGCCGAGATCGTGCCGACCACGGTCGAGCGCGCCGTCTACGGCCACATACCGGGCCGGGTCATCTCGGTTGCGCCTTTGCCCTCGACGCCGGAGGGGATGCGCCGGATCCTGCGCAACGACCAGCTGGTCCAGGAGCTGGTCGCGGGCGGGGCGCCGATCGAGGTCCGGATCGCGCTCGACCGCAGCGCGGGCAATGCCAGCGGCTTCGCCTGGTCCGCCTCCAGCGGCCCACGCAACCGGATCAGCGCGGGCTCGATCGTCCGCGGCCAGGTCGTGGTCGACCGGAGAGCCGTGATCGGCTGGCTGCTTCCGGGGGCTGGCGACTAGGTGGCGAGCCGCCGGCGCACGCCCTCGATCCTCCAGCTGGAGGCGGCGGAATGCGGGGCCGCCGCGCTTGCCATCGTGCTCGGCTATCATGGCCGGTTCGCGCCGCTGGACGAGCTCAGGACCCTCTGCGGCGTGTCGCGCGACGGCTCGAAGGCGTCGAGCGTGCTCCGCGCCGCCCGCTCGCTCGGGCTCGAGGCCAAGGGGATGAAGGCCGAGCCCGAGCAGCTCGCCCAGCTCGACCTGCCGCTGATCGCCTTCGTCAACTTCAACCATTTCGTGGTGGTCGAGGATCTCGATGCCGGCCACGTCTGGATCAACGACCCGGCCTCCGGCCGCCGGCGCGAGACGCTGGCGGAGTTCGAGGAGAGCTTCACCGGGGTCGCCCTCACCTTCAGGCCCGGCCCCGATTTCCAGCCCGGCGATACCCGCCCCAGCCTCCTCGACTCCCTGAAGGGCCGCTACGAGGGCGTGCGGAGCGCGCTCTGGTTCGTCTTCCTGGTCAGCCTGGCCCTGGTCATCCCGGGGATCGTGCTGCCGGTCTTCAGCCGGATCTTCGTCGATTATGTGCTGATCCGCGCGCTCGACGACTGGCTCTGGCCGCTGGTCATCGGCATGGCGCTCACCGCCATCGCCCGCTTCGTGCTGCTGCAGCTGCAGACCCACAGCCTGCTCAGGGCCCGGATGCGGATGAGCCTGCAGACGGGCCGGGCGCTGATGGCGAAATTGCTCGAGCTGCCGGTCAGCTTCTTCGAGCAACGTTATTCGGGCGAGGTCGCGGACCGGCTGCGCCTGAACGAGACGCTCTGCGACCTGCTGACCGGCCGCCTGGCCCAGGCAGGCGTGAACCTGGTCAGCGCGGCCTTCTTCCTGGTCGTCATGCTCTTCTACAATGTCGGGCTGACCCTCGCGGTGCTCGCCCTCGCTTTGCTGAACGCGGCGGTGCTGATCCTCTCCAACCGTTTCCTCTCCGAGCGCTACCGCAAGATCTCGATCGACGAGGGCAAGCTCGCCGGCGCGCGCGTCGCCGGCCTCAGGGACATGGAGACGTTCAAGGCAAGCGGCGGCGAGGACATGCTGTTCGCGCGCTGGACCGGGCTCACCATGGCCGCGCAGAACGGCCAGCAGCAGGCGGCCAGCGTCAACGCCTGGATCGCGCCGATGCCGGCTCTGATCGGCGCGCTGATTACCGTCACCATCCTGATCTGGGGCGGCTTCGCGGTGATGGGCGGCGAGCTCACCCTGGGCGGCCTCGTCGGCTACCAGACGCTCGCCGCCAGCTTCGTCGCGCCGGTCGCGGCTTTGGCCGGCTTCGGCGCCGAGCTCCACCAGATCCGCACCTATACGAGCCGGCTGGACGACGTGATGGGGCAGCGTTCCGACCCGCGCTTCAGCACGGTGCCGGCGGCGGTCGCGGCGCTGCCGCGCGGTGCCGTCCGGCTCGACCAGGTCAGCTTCGGCTATGCGCCGCTGGATCCGCCGCTCATCGACGGCCTCTCGCTCGACCTCGCGCCCGGCACGCGGATCGCTCTGGTCGGCGCGTCCGGCTCCGGCAAGTCGACGGTCGGCAAGCTCATCGCCGGGCTCGAGCAGCCCCGCGCCGGCGCGGTGGAAGTCGATGGCAGGGCCCTGCTCGACTGGCCGCGCGAGGTGCTGGCCCCGCGGCTCGCTTATGTCCGCCAGGACGTGATGCTCTACGAAGGCACCGTCCGCGACAATCTGACGCTCTGGGATGACACCATCGCCGAGCCGGACATGATCCGCGCCGCCAGGGATGCGCAAATCCATGCAGTCATCGCCGCGCGCCCCGGCGCCTATGACGCGGCGATCCTGGAAGGGGGCGGCAATTTCTCGGGCGGCGAGAAGCAAAGGCTCGAGATCGCCCGCGCGCTCGCCACCGATCCCGCCGTGCTGATCCTCGACGAGGCGACCAGCGCGCTCGACCCGATCAGCGAGCACAAGGTGATGGAGGCGGTGCGCAGGCGCGGCATCACCTGCATCCTCATCGCCCATCGCCTGTCCGCGATCCGCGACTGCGACCGGATCGTCGTGCTCGACAAGGGCAAGGTCGTCGAGGAAGGCGATCATGCGCGCCTCATCGCCTCGGGCGGCATCTATGCCAAGCTGGTGGAAAGCTGATGGCGCGGCCGCTCTCCGTCCCGGTCGGCGCCCCCTGCGCGCTGCCCTCGGGCACCCTGCCCTGGCGCGTGATCGAGGGACAAATCGAGGTCTATCTGGTCAGCCCCGAGCGGCGGCGCCTGATCGCCCTGGTCGAGACCGGCCGGCACGTCTTCCCGCTGCCCGACGGCCCGCTCCAGCTCAGCCTGGTCGCCGTCGAGGCAGCGGCTTTGGTCGAGGAGGCCGGCGACCATCCGGACAGCGCCGCCTGCTGGCTCGAACAAATCTGCGAGGCCGCTTGCGTCCCCGCGCCCGCGCTTGGCGGGGACGCGATTCCCGCCTTTACCGCCTCGCTCGACGCCTGCTTCGCCTCCGCCGACGCAGCGCGCGACGCCCGGCTCAGCGCACGCCTCGCCGGGAGCGCGGAGGATCGTACCGATGGCGAGGCGGGCCTGGCCGGCGCCCTTGCCACCGCGGCTGCCCAATTCGGGCTCGCCGAGGATAGACGCGTGCGTCGCCAGGAGGCCGACGACTTCCTGTCGGCGCCGGCCGCCGCCCGCCGCTTCGGCTTGCGCGCGAGCCGGGTGATCCTCGGCCCCGCCTGGCATCGCGACGATGTGGGCGGGCCGCTCCTGCTGCGCACCCACGAGGGCGAGGCCTTGCTGGCGCGCTGGGGAAAGGGTGCCTGGAGAGATTCGTTCGGGGAACGCATCCCGCCGGAGACGATCGACGGTCTCGCCTTCCGGCTCTACGCGCCGATCGCGACCGATCTCAGCCGCTTCGGCGGCATGGCCCGCAGTGTGCTTCAGGGCCTGCGCGCCGAGCTCTGGCCAATCCTCGGCGCCGGCCTCGGCGCGGCGCTGCTCGGCCTGCTCGTCCCGATCGCGACCGCCTGGATTTTCGACGACATCGTCCCCGGCGGCGCCGGCGGCCTGCTGGTCTCGGTCGGCCTGGCCCTGTTCGTCGCGGCGTTCGTCTCGGCGGCCTTCGCGACCGTGCGGACGCTGGCCGTGACCCGCGTGGCCGGCCGCGGCCAGCTCAATATGGCGGCCGGTCTTGCCGATCATGTGCTGCGGCTGCCCGCGCGCTTCTTCAAGACGATGCCGGCCGGCGATCTCAACCAAAGGCTGGCGAGCCTCGCCGGCATCCGCGCCCTGGTGCTCGACATCCTGCTGACCGCCGGGCTGACGCTGGCCTTCGCGCTCGTCTATCTGCTGCTGCTCTTCAGCTACGAGCTGCGGATCGCCCTTGCCGGGCTGGCGCTCACCCTGGTCTTCATCGCCGCGCTGGCGGTCAGCCGCGCGCTCCGCGCCCGGCCGCTGCGCGAGGCCGCCGAGCGCGACGGCAAGCTCGCCGGCCTGACCTTCGAGATTCTCGACGGGCTGCCCAAGCTGCGCTCCGCGGCCGCGGAGCCGCGCGCGCTCGCCCGCTGGAGCCGGCTCTATGCGGCCGAGCGCGATGCCACCGCGGCCGGCGAGCGGATCGGCAATCATTTCCACAGCTTCACCGACGCCTGGCAGATCGTGACCCTGATCGGGCTGTTCGCGGTCGCGGCCCTGCTCGCCGCCGAGCAGGTTCCCCCGGGAAGGTTCATCGCCTTCCTCGCCGCCTTCGCGATCTTCCAGGCGTCGCTCACCGCCTTTTGCGATTCCCTGTTCGCGATCTACACCGCCCGCCCGCTCGCCGAGCGCATCCGTCCGATCCTCGACGAGCCACCCGAGGCTGGGCTCGGCCGGGCCGATCCGGGAAAGCTGACCGGCGACATCCAGGCGAGCGGTCTCAGCTTCACCTATACCGTCGGCACCGCGCCCCTGATCGACGATCTCGGCTTCTCGCTCCGCTCCGGCGAGCATCTCGCCATTGTCGGGGGCTCGGGCTCCGGCAAGTCCACCATCCTCAGGCTGCTGCTCGGCTTCGAGCGGCCGTCCACCGGCTCGCTCACCTATGACGGCCAGGAGTTGGCCAGCCTCGATCCGGCGCGGGTGCGCGCGCAGATCGGCGTGGTGCTGCAATCGAGCCAGCTCTTCGCCGGCACGATCCACGAGAATATCCGCGGGGCGAGCGGGGCGAGCCTCGAACAATGCATGCGCGCCGCCGAGCAGGCGGGGCTCGGCCCCGACCTCAAGCTGATGCCGATGGGCCTGCACACGATGATCACCGAGGGCGCCGGGACATTGTCCGGCGGCCAGCGCCAGCGCATCCTGATCGCGCGGGCCCTGGTCATGGAGCCCGCCATCCTGTTCTTCGACGAGGCGACCAGCGCGCTCGACAATGCCACCCAGGCCGTGGTCGCGCAGACGCTGGACCGGCTGCACGCGACCCGCGTGACCATCGCCCACCGGCTCTCGACGGTGCGCAATGCCGACCGGATCGCGGTGCTCGAACGCGGCCGCTTCGTCGAGACCGGGAGCTTCTGCGAATTGATGGCGAAGGACGGCGCCTTCGCCGCCCTCGCCCGCCGCCAGCTGCTGGAGGATTGAGATGCGAAAGGCCCTCTACATCCTGGGCGACCTCGAGGACGGCGACATCCTCTGGCTGTCGCGCAACGGCGTAGTTCGCGCGCTCGCGCCCGGCGAGGTGCTGATCCAGGCGGGGCGCGCCGTGGCCGACCTGTTCTTCGTCACGGAGGGGAGCCTCGCCGTGACTGCGGGCAACGGCCAGCGCCTCGCCACCCTGGCGCTCGGCGACGCGGTCGGGGAGATGTCGTTCGTCGAGAAAAGGCTGCCGGGCGCCACCGTCACCGCGCTCGACCAGGTGCGCGTGCTGGCCGTGCCGCGCGAGGCGATCCTGGCCGCGTTCGAGCGCGACAGCGGCTTCGCCGCGCGCTTCTACCATGCGCTCGCCGTCTTCCTGTCGGACCGGCTCCGCTCGGCCACTTCGCAGGACGGCGACGGGGACGAGCTGGACGAGGCGATCCTCGACACGGTCTCGCAGGCCGGCGAGCGGTTCGTCAGGCTCGTCGCCCTGCTCGAGGGACGGGAGCGATAGACGGCTCACCGCAGCCGCGCTTGCCGCGGCGCCCGATCCGGTGCAGCCTCCCGCGGAATCAAGACCATAAGGGGAGAGTGATGGCGGAGCAGGAGGACGGCGGCGCGGCACGCTATGAAGAGATCCTCGCCGATCCGCGCTACCAGCGCCTGCTGAAGCGCCGCGGGCGTTTCACCTGGACGCTCAGCATCATCATGCTCGTCGCCTATTTCGGCTATGTGGCCCTGATCGCCTTCGACAAGCCCCTGCTCGCCCGGCCGCTCGGCGGCGGCGTCACCTCGCTCGGCATCCCGGTCGGCGTCGGCATCATCCTGCTCGGCATCCTCCTGACCGGCATCTACGTGCGCAGAGCGAACCGGGAGTTCGATCCCCTGGTCAAGGCGCTGCGCGACGGAGAGGCGGAATGAGCGGCGGCGCCAACTGGCCCGCCATTGCGATGTTCGCGGCCTTCGTCGCCTTCACCTTGCTGATCACCGCCTGGGCGGCGCGGCGGACGAAGACCCGCGCGGACTTCTATGCGGCGGGCGGCGGCGTGTCCGGCTTCAAGAACGGGCTCGCCATTGCCGGCGACTATATGTCCGCAGCCTCCTTCCTCGGCATCTCCTCGCAGATTTTCGGCGTCGGCTATGACGGGCTGATCTATTCGATCGGCTTCCTGGTCGGCTGGCCGATCATCCTCTTCCTGATGGCGGAGAAGCTCAGGAATCTCGGCAAATATACGTTCGCGGATGTCGCCTCCTTCCGCTTCGCCCAGCCGCCGGTCCGGATGTTCGCGGCCGTCTCCACGCTCGCGGTCGTGCTCTTCTACCTGATCGCGCAGATGGTCGGCGCGGGGCAGCTGATCAAATTGCTGTTCGGCCTCGACTATCTCTACGCCGTGGTGATCGTCGGCGTGCTGATGACGCTCTACGTGCTGTTCGGCGGGATGATCGCGACCACCTGGGTGCAGATCATCAAGGCGGTGCTGCTGCTCGGCTGCGCGACCTTCATGGCGCTGGCGGTGATGGTCCAGTTCGGCTTCTCGCCCGAGGCGCTGTTCGCCCGCGCGGTGGAGGTGAAGGGCCAGATCGCCGCCTCGACCGGGCTGAGTCCCGAGGCGGCCGCGGCCAGGGGCCTGTCCATCATGGGCCCGGGCAACTTCCTGACCGATCCGATCTCGGCCATTTCGTTCGGCATGGCGCTGATGTTCGGCACCGCCGGCCTGCCGCATATCCTGATGCGCTTCTTCACCGTGCCCGATGCCCGCCAGGCGCGCATCTCCGTGCTCTGGGCCACCGGCTGGATCGGCTATTTCTACATCCTGACCTTCATCATCGGCTTCGGCGCGATCGTGCTGGTCGGCACCAACCCGGCCTGGGTCGACGCCGCGGGCGCGCTGCGCAGCGGCAACATGGCGGCGATCCATCTCGCCGAGGCGATCGGCGGCAACCTCTTCCTCGGCTTCGTCTCGGCCGTCGCCTTCGCGACCATCCTCGCAGTCGTGGCCGGGCTGACTTTGTCCGGCGCCTCTGCGGTGTCGCACGACTTCTATGCGACGGTGATCCGCAAGGGGCAGGCCAATAGCGACGAGGAGTTGCGGGTTTCGCGCGCGACGGTGCTCGTCCTCGCCTTGCTCGCCATCATCCTCGGCATCGCCTTCGAGAAGATCAACGTCGCCTTCATGGTCAGCCTCGCCTTCGCGCTCGCCGCGTCCGGCAATTTCCCGGTGCTGATCCTCTCGCTCTTCTGGAAGGGCTGCACGACGCGCGGCGTGGTTGCGGGCGGGACCGTCGGCGTGCTGCTCGCGCTCGTGCTGACGATCCTCTCCAAGTCGATCTGGGTCGACGTGCTGCACAACAGCAGCGCCATCTTCCCCTACATGTCGCCGGCCATCTTCTCGATCCCGGCCGCCTTCCTGACGATCTGGCTGGTGTCGGTGCTCGACAGGAGCCCGCGCGCGGCGGTGGACCGGGAGGGCTATCTCCACCAGCGGATCCGCTCGGAGACCGGGATCGGCGCCGCGGGCGCGTCAGGCCACTAGGACCGCCCGCGCCCCCTGCTCGACCAGCCGGCGAAGTTGCCGGGTGAGCGCCCCGACGAAGCGCGGATCCGCGGCGAGCGGCGGCGGGAAGATCGTCTCGATGCCGAGCAGCGCCCGGACCTGCGCCTCGGGATCGTGCAGGCCTGCGAGGCGGCGCGCGGTTTCGCCGGCGAGCGGGTCGTCGACGGTGAAGGCGGTGCCGGCATCGGTCCGACCGCTCTGCCAGCGCATCCAGCCAGCGACCGCGAGCGCCAGCGCCTCGATCCCCTGGCCGCGCGCCAGCCGCACGGCGATCGGGGCGAGCAGCCGCTGCGGCAGCTTCTGCGAGCCGTCCATCGCGATCTGCACGGTCCGGTGCTGCAGGCCGGGATTGGCGAAGCGGGCGAGCAAGGCAGCGCGATAGCCGTGGAGATCGAGGCCGGCGGGCGGGTCCAGCGTGGTTTCCGCCTCGTCCTGGAGCGCCTCGACGAAGGAACGTCCGCCGGGCAGGGCCATGACCTCGTGGACGAAGGCGATGCCGGCCAGCCCGCCCAGCCAGGCGATGCCGCTATGCGCGCCGTTGAGCAGGCGCAGCTTCGCCTCCTCCCAGGGGCCGATGTCGGCGGCGAGTTGCACCCCTGCCGCCGCGAAGTCCGGCCGCTCGCCCGGCGCGAACCGGTCTTCGATGACCCACTGGGTGAATGGCTCGGTCTTCACCATCGCCCGGTCCTCGAGCCCGATCCGCGCCGCGAGCGCGGCGATGTCCGCCTCCTCGGTGGCGGGGACGATGCGGTCGACCATCGTCTGGGGAAAGGCGCAATGCGCGGCGATCCAGTCCGCGGCATCGCCCGCCGCCGCGAGCACTGCCTCGCGCAGCACCGCGCCGTTCCGCGGCAAATTGTCGCAGGAAATGACGGTGATGCCGTCCGCCCGCCGCGCCAGCGCCTCGGCCAGGATGGCCGGGGCGCGGCTGCCGGGGCGATAGCCTTTCTCGGTGATCGTCAGCGTCACGAGGCGCGTCGCCGGCGCGGCGATCCGGGCGACCAGGTCGGGCGCGTCGAGCAGCACCTCGCGCACCGCGCCGATCATGCGCACCTCTTCTCCCGCGACCAGCGAATAGAGACAATCCTGCGGCACCATCGCGTCGCGCACCGCGGGCGAGCGCAGGGAGGCGCCGGTCACGCCCCAGCCGAGCGCTTCGAACACCGGCGCCTGGTGGGCGCGATGAAAGGCCCCGAGGCCGAGATGGACCACGCGCGGTTCCGGACGCGGGCCGGGCTGCCCTACCCAGTCCGGAAGCAGCGGCAGCGTCGCCTCGCTGAGCCGCGGCGTCACAGCCTGTAGGCCGCCTTCACCAGGTCGTAGGCCAGGGCCCGCGCCACCTCGTGCGCCTCGTCCTCCTCCAGCCGGCCCTCGGCCACGAGCCGGGCGAGGAAGGCGCAGTCCATCCGCCGCGCGACGTCGTGCCGGGCCGGGATGGAGAGGAAGGCGCGGGTATCGTCGTTGAAGCCGACCGTGTTGTAAAAGCCGGCCGTCTCGGTTGCGCGCTCGCGGAAGCGCCGCATCCCTTCCGGGGTGTCGTGGAACCACCAGGGCGGGCCGAGCCGCACCGCGGGATAATGGCCCGCCAGCGGCGCCAGCTCGCGCGCATAGACGTCCTCGTCGATCGTGAAGAGGATCAGCGTCAGCCGCGGGTCGTTGCCGAAGCGGTCGAGCAGCGGCTTCAGCGCGCGGACATATTCCGTCGCCGCCGGAATATCGGCGCCCTTGTCGCGGCCGAAGCGGGCCAGCACCGCCTCATTATGGTTGCGGTGCACGCCCGGATGGAGCTGCATCACCATGCCGTCGTCGAGGCTCATCCGCGCCATTTCGGTCAGCATCTGACCGCGAAAGAGCTCAGCCTCCGCGGCCGTGAAATCGCCGCGCAAAACCTTGGCGTAGAGCGCCTCGGCGTCGGCGCGCGGGAGATCGGCGGTGAACGCGCTCGGATGGCCGTGGTCGGTCGAGGTCGCGCCCATCTCGCGGAACCAGGCGCGGCGATTCTCGTGCCCCCGCAAATAGCCGGCGAAGGTCAACACATCCTCCCCGGCCAAGGCGGCAAAGGTCTCGAGATGCTGCGCGAAGCCGGGGAAATCCGGGTCCATCACCGGATCGGGCCGGTAGGCGGTGACGACGCGCCCGCCCCAGCCGCTCGCCCGGATGGCGCGGTGGTGGTCGAGCGAATCGGTCGGGCTCTCGGTGGTGGCGAGCAGCTCGATGCCGAAGCGCTCGAACAAGGCGCGCGGGCGGAAGGCGTCGGTCCTCAGCGCCGCGTCGATCGTCTCGTAATAATGGTCGGCGGTGGCGGGCTCGAGCCTGACCCCAAGGCCGAACACCTCCGCGAACACCCAGTCCAGCCAGAGCCGCGAGGGGGTGCCGCGGAACAGATGATAATGTTCGGCGAACAGGCGCCAGATCCTGCGCGGATCCGTCTCGGTCGGGCTGCCGTCGACGGTCGGCACGCCCAGGGCCTCGAGCGGCACGCCCTGCGAATAGAGCATGCGGAAGACATAGTGATCGGGGACGATCAGCAGCGCCGCCGGATCGGGAAACGGCTCGTCATAAGCGAACCAGGCCGGATCGGTATGGCCGTGCGGGCTGATGATCGGCAGGTCGCGGACCGGCGCGTAGAGCGCGCGGGCGATGTCCCGGGTGCGCGGCTCGGCCGGGAACAACCGGTCGGGATCGAGTTGCAGCGTCCTGGTCATCGGCCTATCATCCTATGACACCGGTGTCTCCCGCAAGCGGAGATTGCGCCATGCCCAGACTCAGCCCTGTCCTTCTCGCCGGCCTGCTGGCCATCGGCGCCGGCGGCGCCCTAGGCGGAGTCGGGGCCGAGCAGAAAGCCGAACGGGTCGGCGACACACGGGCCTGTATCCCCAACGGCGCGATCGTCAGCCGGGTGGTGGAGGATGAGCAGACCCTCAGCTTCGAGCTGCTGGGCGGTCGGCGCTACCGCAACCGCCTGTCCGGCCCCTGCCCGGGCCTCCGCCAGGCCGGCAGCGGCTTCGGCGCGCTCGGCTTCGAGGTGCATGGCAGCAGCCTGTGCCGGGGCGACCTGCTCCGGATCGTCGATACGGCCCGCGGCGAGACCTCGAACATCCGCACCGCCACCGCCTGCCCGCTCGGCGCCTTCGAGCGCCTGCCGGACCGCGAACTCCCCCGGCGCTAGCGCCGCACGTCCAGTTCGCCCGCAAGAAACGCATCGATGTCGCGCTGAGCGAACAAGCTCGCATCGCCCGGCAGGCTGTGCTTGAGGCAGGTGAGCGCAAGGCCGGCATGGACGGTACGGTCCAGATCCTGCCCGCTCAGCATGCCGTGCAGGATGCCGGCGGCGAAGGCGTCGCCCGCGCCGATCCGGTCGACGATCCCCGCCACCACTTTCTCCCCGGTCTGCGCCCAGCCCTCACGCCCGTCGAGCCGGGCGGCGATCCGGTGGGTGTCCGCATCGGTGACGTGGCGAGCGGTGGAGGCGATCAGCGTCAGGCCCGGAAAGGCCGCGAACGCCGCCTCGGCCGCCTCGCGCCGCCGCTCCGGCCCCTCGCCGCTGAAGTCGCGCCCCAGCAGCAGCGAGATGTCGCGATGATTGCCGAAGAGGATGTCCGCCTGGTCGACCAGCGCCTTCAGGATGGCGGCCGGGTCGCCGTCCCAGCGGCTCCAGAGCTGCGCCCGGTAATTGCCGTCGAAGGAGATGGCGACGCCCTTCGCCTTTGCCGCCGCCGCGGCCGCCCTGGCCGCATCCGCGGAGCGGGGGCCGAGCGCCGGCGTGATGCCGGACAGGTGCAGCAGGTCCGCGCCGGCGAGCAGCGCGTCCCAGTCGAAATCCTCCGGCCCCGCGCGCGCGAAGGCGCTGCCGTCCCGGTCGTAGACGATCTCCGACGGTCTGAGCCCCGCGCCCGGCGACAGGAAATAGAGGCCCATCCGCCCCTCCCCCGTGCCGACCCCCGCCGTATCGACGCCAAAGCGCCGCAGCGCGCCCGCCGCGGCGTCGCCGAGCGCATTGGCCGGCACCCTGCTCACCATCGCCGTCTCGTGGCCGAGCCGGGCCAGCCCCACCGCGACATTGGCCTCGGCCCCGCCGACATGGACGTCGAGCCGGCCGCTCTGCAGCAGCAATTCCCGCCCCGGCGCGGTCAGGCGCAGCAGCAGCTCGCCGAAGCAGATGATCTTGCCCATCGTCCCTCCCGTTCGCGGCGGTTCTAATCCATCGCCCGGCAAAAAGGTAACCGGTTTCCGCACAGGCTGCGGGAAGACGCACGTTGCGTCAGGGCCCCGGCATCCTATGTAGGCGCATGGCCTTGCTCGGACTCGCCCTGGCATTCCTGTTTCAGACGGCAGCCCCGTCCGCGCCAGCGCCCGCTCCCGCGCCGCAGGCGACACGGCCCGTGCGTCCCCGGCCCTGGCCGGAAGCCGGCCCGTCGACCGTCTATT
Organism: Allosphingosinicella sp.; assembly: GCF_035626655.1. Taxonomy (GTDB): domain Bacteria; phylum Pseudomonadota; class Alphaproteobacteria; order Sphingomonadales; family Sphingomonadaceae; genus Allosphingosinicella. The sequence continues at coordinate 400,174 of NZ_DASPNF010000010.1, read as the reverse complement.
TCGCGCATGGCAGCGCCCGCGTGGAGGGTGAGGGAGTCGCCGTCGTCAACTCCATGGCGGACGATTACCGCCGCAACGGACGGGTGACCGTCGAGGTCCTCGCCAATGCCGATCATAGCGGCTCCCAGGCGGCCAATATGCGCCTCTCCCAGCGCCGCGCCCGCGCGGTTGCCGATGCGCTCGTCAGCAATGGCGTCCCCCGTGCGGTGATCGTGCTGCGGCCCGTCGGCGAAGGCGCGCCGCAGGTCATGACGCCGGACGGCGTGCCTGATCCGTTCAACCGCTATGCGCGGATCATCTTTCCGGTGCCGCCGCCACCGCAATGAGCCTCGCGCCGCAGAGGCGCCTCTCCCCCAGAATCCATTTGAATCCCAGGAGTTTGTAATGACCAATGCCGCCGTTGGAATGCCCTGCCCTGTCTGCAAGGTCCCGCTCGTGATGAGCGACCGCCAGGGCGTCGAGATCGACTATTGCCCGCAATGCCGCGGCGTCTGGCTCGACCGGGGCGAGCTCGACAAGATCATCGAGCGCAGCGCGACCCAGGATGTCGGCCCCGCGCCGCAGGCCGCCCCCGCCCCGCAGGCGCCGGTGCCCGGCGTGCAGCGCGCGCCGGACCCCTATGCGGGCCGGCCGGCTTATTATGGCGACGATGACGGGCGGCGCCATCATGGCCAACACGGCCATCACCGGCGCCGCAAGTCCTTCTTCGAGGAACTGTTCGACTAGGGCAGCGCGGCCTCGCCGCCTGCCTTACGGGCTGACGGGGTTGTTCAAATCGTCATCGTCGTTCGAGGTGAACAGGATGGCGGCGGCGAGCACGCCGAAGATGATGACCGCCGGGAGAATATAGCCGTCGCCATCCAGGCCGCTCGGCTCGTTCAGCTGTGCGCCCACCGGCGCCAGCGACAGCGGCGCGGCGGACTGGGCAAGCACAGGCGCGGACATCATCGACAGGCTGATCGCGGCCGCAAGCGGCTTGGTGAAACGCATCTCTTCTCTCCCAACGAAACGGGTGCGTAACAGAACGCTCTGTTACATAATCAGAAATTTCCGCCGCCCGAATTTGTTCCGCCGCGCCTGCCGCGGACGTGCTTTCCCGGTTGACCTGTGCCCCGCACAGCCTGCACGACGCGTCGGGGACGACGGGGAGGACATTGCCGGGCGACGACCATCTGAGCCGGCTGGAGGCCGAGGCGATCCACATCATCCGCGAGGCCGTGGCCGAGGCGGAGCGCCCGGTCATGCTCTTCTCGGGCGGCAAGGACAGCATCGCCATGCTGCATCTGGCGCGGAAGGCCTTCTTCCCGGCCAGGCCGCCCTTCCCGCTCCTGCACGTCGATACGGGCTGGAAATTCGCCGAGCTCTATGAATTGCGCGACCGGCTGGCGGCGGAGGCGGGCATGGACCTCATCGTCCACCGCAACCCGGACGCGGAGGCCCGCGGCATCAATCCGTTCGACCATGGCGCGGCGCTGCACACCGAGCTCTGGAAGACCGAGGGGCTGAAGCAGGCGCTGGACGCGGGGCGGTTCGACCTGGCCTTCGGCGGCGCCCGGCGCGACGAGGAGATGAGCCGGGCGAAGGAACGGATCTTCTCGGTCCGCTCGGCGAGCCATGGCTGGGATCCGAAGCGGCAGCGCCCGGAGCTCTGGCAGCTCTACAACGGTCGCCGCGCCCCCGGAGAAACGCTCCGCGTCTTCCCGCTCTCGGACTGGACCGAGCGCGACATCTGGGCCTATGTCGCCCGCGAGCGGCTCGCCGTCGCCTCGCTCTATTTCGCCGCCGATCGGCCGACCGTGGTCCGTGACGGCACCCTGATCATCCTGGATGACGCGCGCTTTCCCTTCGCGGACGGCGAGGCTGCGGTGACGCGCCGGGTCCGCGTGCGGACGGTCGGCTGCTGGCCGCTCACCGGCGCGGTCGAGAGCGACGCCGCCACGATCGAGGCGGTGCTCGCGGAGATGGCGCGGGACGGCAGCTCGGAGCGCTCCGGGCGGCTGATCGACAGGGACCAGCCCGCCTCGATGGAGCGCAAGAAGCGGCAGGGCTATTTCTGATGGCGTCCACCCTGCTCCGCTTCCTGACCTGCGGCTCCGTCGACGACGGCAAGTCGACCCTGATCGGCCGGCTGCTGCACGATTGCCGCGCTTTGCCGGCGGACAAACTGGACGGAATCGAGGATTTCTCGCTGCTCGCCGACGGGCTCGAGGCCGAGCGCGAGCAGGGCATCACCATCGACGTCGCCTATCTCTATTTCGAACGCGGCGAGCGCCGTTTCATCCTCGCCGACACGCCCGGCCACGAGCAATATACGCGCAACATGTCGACCGGCGCCTCGCGCGCGGACCTTGCCATCGTGCTGGTCGACGCGAGCAAGGGCGTGCTGACCCAGACGCGGCGCCACGCCACCATCGCCAGGCTGCTCGGCATCCGCAGCTTCGTCCTGGCGGTGAACAAGATGGACCTGATCGGCTTCGACCAGGCGCGGTTCGAGGCGATTATTGCCGACTTCGCCGCCTTTGCGGAGACGATCGGGATCGAGCGCTTCACCGCCATTCCGGTCTCGGCGCTGGAGGGGGACAATATCACGGCGCCCTCGCTGCGGACGCCCTGGCATGACGGCCCTGCCCTCCTGCCCTTCCTGGAGACGGTCGAGCCCGCGCAGGGGCCGAGCATCGCCGGCCTGCGCCTGCCGGTGCAACAGGTGATCCGCGACGGTGGCGCGCGTGTCTATGCCGGCCTGATCGCGGCCGGCAGCGTCCGCCCCGGCGACGCGGTCAGCATCGCACCCGCAGGCACCCGCGCCACGATCGCCCGGATCGCGACGATGGACGGCGACCTCGACCGCGCCGAAGCGGGCCAGTCCGTCGCGCTCGGCTTCACCACCGAGGTGGATTGCTCGCGTGGCGACATGATCGTCGCGGGCGAGGCGCCGCAGCTCGCCGACCAGTTCGAGGCGACCCTCATCTGGATGGCCGAGGAGGCCTTGCTGCCTGGCCGGCAATATCTGCTGAAGCTGGGCACGCAAACTGTCTCCGCGACGGTGCAGGAGCCCAAGTACAAGATCGGCATCGACACGATGGAGCAGTTGGCGGCGCGGACGCTGGCGCTGAACGAGATTGGCGACGCCGTCGTCCATACCGCGCGGCCGATCCTCTTCGAGCCCTATGAGCAAAGCCGCGCATTGGGCGGCTTCATCCTGATCGACCGGCTGACCGCGGCCACGGTCGCCGCGGGCCTGGTCCGCTTCGCGCTGCGCCGCGCCGGGAATCTGCACGAGCAGGCGCTCGCCGTGACGCCTGAGCGACGCGCCGCGCTGAAGGGGCAAAGGCCGAAACTGCTCTGGTTCACCGGCCTCTCGGGTGCCGGCAAGTCGACCATCGCCAACCTGGTCGAGCAGAAACTGCACGCGCGCGGGCACCACACCTTCCTGCTCGACGGCGACAATGTCCGCCTCGGCCTCAACAAGGATCTGGGCTTCACCGCCGCCGACCGCGTCGAGAATATCCGACGCGCCGGCGAGGCGGCGAAATTGATGCTGGACGCGGGCCTCATCGTGCTCACGGCCTTCATCAGCCCGTTCCGCGCCGAGCGGGCGATGGTGCGCGAGCTGGTGCCGGACGGCGACTTCCTCGAAATCTTCGTCGACACGCCGCTCGCCGAGGCGGAACGGCGCGACGCGAAAGGCCTCTACAGGAAGGCGCGCGCCGGCAAGCTGGTCAACTTCACCGGCGTCGATTCCCCCTACGAGGCGCCGGAAGCGCCCGAGATCCGCATCGACACGATGGTGATGGACGCCGAGGCGGCGGCCGACCTGATCGTCCGCCGGCTGCTGGACGGGCAGGCCAGTTAGTCGAACGTGAAGTCGGGGAACCAGTAGAGCCGCAGCTGGCGGCCGTCGGGCATGTGCCCGATCAGGTTCAGCTTCGTCGTTGGCCAGACCGCCTTCTTCGTCCAGCTGCGCAAATATTCGCTCTCGATCACCGCGCCCATGCCGCCGATCCGCTCTTCCGGATGATCCGTCGCCCAGTCCTCGATCACTTCCCGGGTGAGGATGGTGAGCGCATTGGCGAGGTGCGCACGGCGATGCTCGGGGTCGGTGGCGGAGCGCAGCATGGCGATCCGGACGCGGACCTGCTCGATCCGGGCGACGACGAGCGTGGTGACGGCGACGAGCCGGTCATCCCGATAGGCCATGGTCGCGAGCTGCTTTGCGCGGAGCGCCGGGTCGACGCCGGACGGCAGCAGGTTGAGCCGCGTCCAGAAATCGATCGCGTCCGCCTCGAACCTGGGGTCGTCGCGGTGCCAGGCGGCGTGCAGGTCGTAGCCCGCCGGATTGACCCGGATTTGGAAAGGCGGAATGGCGGAAAAACCGCCATTTCCGCGGTACCGCGAACCGGGACGGGAAAGGCGCCGTGGCCGCGGCAGACGACCCGCCCGCCTGTGTTGAACGGCCGCGAATAAGCGTTAGGATCGCCGCGCAAGCGACGGGGGGACAATGGCGAAGGGCAAGAACGGCGCATCCGGGGGCGAAGCCGGGGCATCGCCCGACGTCGCGGTCGAGGAAGCCCAGGCCGCGCCGCAGCCGGCCCAGCCCGCGGCCGACCAGACCCGGATCAGCGTGTCCCGCGGCTTCGGCAACTGGCTGGTCCGCGCCAATTGCAGCCTTGCTTTTACCTCCTACCAGACCGGCCAGCTCTTCCTCGTCGGCATGCTGCCAGGCGGCCAGGTCAGCTTCCACCAGCAGAATTACGTACGGGCGATGGGCGTGCACGCGACGCCGCAGCGTCTCTATGTCGGCTCGCTCTTCCAGGTCTGGCGCCTCGAGAACGTGCTCGCCCCGCACGAGCGCGCCAACCAGCATTTCGACCGGCTCTACGTGCCACGCAACGCCCAGACGACGGGCGATGTCGACGTGCACGAGCTCAATGTCGACAGGGCCGGGCGGGTGATCTTCGTGAACACCAAATTCTCCTGCCTGGCGACGATGAGCGTGACGCACGGCTTCAAGCCGCTCTGGAAGCCGCCATTCATCTCCCGGCTGGCCGCGGAGGATCGCTGCCATCTGAACGGCCTCGCCATGGAGGACGGGTCGCCTGCTTACGTCACCGCAGTCAGCCGCTCGGACATGATCAACGGCTGGCGCGACCGGCGCCACGAGGGCGGCGTGCTGATCGACGTGCGCGACGACCGGATCGTGACCGACCAGCTCTCCATGCCGCACAGCCCGCGCGCGACGCCGGACGGCGTCTATCTGCTGGACAGCGGCCGCGGCCAGATCGTCCGGGTGGATCCTGAGACCGGCGCCCGGACCGACATCGCCTTCTGCCCGGGCTTCCTGCGCGGGCTCGCCATCCACAACGGCTATGCGATCGCCACCGTCTCGCTGCCGCGCGACGGCGCCTTTTCCGGGCTGGCGCTGCAGGACGAGCTCAGGAAACGGGACGGCGAGCCCTGGTGCGGCGTCTGCATCGTCGACCTCAGGAGCGGCGACTTGGTGGAATGGATCCGGCTGAACGGCGCGATCAAGGAATTGTTCGACGTGGCGGTGATCCCGGACGTGCGCTGCCCGATGGCCCTCGGCGTGCAGTCCACCGACATCCAGAGCCTGATCTCCTTCGATCCCGAATTCGGCCCGCTGTCCGCACCGGCCGGCTGACCGTCAATAATAATCGGTGCGGTAGTCGTCGAACCAAGAGATGCGGAGCTGGCGGCCGTCCGGCCCGTAGCCGGCGAGGATGAAGCGGGTCTGCGGCCAGTAAGGCTGCCTGCTGCGCTCGGCGAGCTCTTCGCCCTCCACACAGGCGCCGAGGCCGGCGATCCGCTCGCCCGGATTGTCGCGCGACCAGCGCTCGAGCAGATCCCGGGAATAGAGGGTCAGCGCCAGGGCGACATGGCTGCGCCGGAAGTCGGGATCGACGGCGCCACGCAGCATCGCCAGCCGCGCCCGGACCTGCTCGACCGGCTCGATCGCCGCAGTCTGGACGCCGGCCAGCCGCTCGCCCCGATAGGCGACGGCGACCAGCTCCGCCGCGCGCTGCCCGGGCGCGACGTCCGGCGGCAGGAGCTCCAGCCGCCGCCAGAAGGCGATCGCGTCCGCCTCGATGCGCGGGTTGCGCAGCCGCCAGGCCGGGCGCAGCTCGAATCCGGGAGCTATCTCTTCCGGCCTCATGATTCGATCCGGTAATGATCGAACCAGACGACACGGACCTGCTTGCCGTCATGCGTGTAGGCGACCAGCGTCCAGCCGAAATAAGGGCCCCACGGCATGCGCGCCGCCTCGCCCCATGCGCCAGGCTCGACGAAGCCGATGAGCCCGGCGATCCTCTCGTTCGGATTCGCCTTCGACCATTGCTCGAGCATCGTCATCGTCGGCAGGGCCAGCGCGACCTGGGCGTGGGTTCGTCGGAATTCAGGCGCGGTCATGCTGCGCATCACCAGGAAGCGGGCGCGCAGGAAATCGATATATTCCACGACGCCGGTCGCGACCGCGGCGATCTGGCCTTCGCTATAGGCAGCGGCGGCCAGCTGTTTGGCCCGGTCCTCCGGCCGCACCTCCGGGGGAAGGATGTCGAGCCGCGTCCACATCTCGATGGCATCGGCCTCGATACCGGCATCATTGCGCTGCCAGGCGATGCGAATGTCGAACCCGGCGACCGACAGCGCGCCCTCTTCAGCCACCGCGTCCCCGCGCTCAGAAGCGCAGGCGGATGCCCGCGCGGCCGCCAATGCCGTCGCGCTCGCCGCCGAAGTCCAGCTCGCCGCGCGCGAAGGCCTCCAGCCGCCCGGTCGAGTAATTGAGGCCGGCGGTGATCTCGCCATAGGTGCCGGGCGCGTCCTGGGTGAGGGTGAGCGACGGCCCGAGCGTGAAGGTCGCGCTGTTGTCGCCCGAAAATTCCTCGACCGCATAGATGCCGACGAAGGGCGACCAGGTGCCGCCGCTCGCCGAGCGGAACTCGCCGCCGACCCGGAGGCCGATTGACCCGCGGAAGCTCTCGATGTCGTCGAACGACACGGCGGCGCCCGCCACCGTATAATCGTCGATGTCGACGTTCACCCAGGTCAGACTGACCGCCGGCTCGAAGAAGACGTTGCCGCTGCGGAACCGGTAACCGGCGACGCCGCGCAGGCCCCAGGCGGTGGCGTCGAACTCGGCCAGCAGGTTGGCGCCCGGCGTCGCGTCGACGTCGACCCAGTCCACCTTGGCCAGCGCGTTGAAGAAGAAGCCGCTCTCCGCGTGGAAGGCCGCATAGGCGGCGAGGTTGTAGCCGTCCATCTCGACATTGTTGAAGCTTGCGTCGAACTCTGCCTCGGACTTGCCGTAGCCGAAGCTGAGGCCGAGGATGGTGCCGCCCGCCTGATAGTCGAGGCCGGCCTGGACGCCGATATAATCCTGCTCGTAGCTGGTGTCGAAGACGGTGGTCGCGCCGCCGCCGACGAAGCTCTGGCTCGCCTCGCGGTCGACATTGCCGCCCACCACCTGGACCCAGCCGTTGAACCGGCCGCTGCCCGTGAGATGGTTGGCATGCACCGTGCCCGCGGGCTCGAGCCCGTCGCGCGCCGCCTCCAGCTGGGCGGTGATCGCGTCGGCGCTGTTGTACCAGAAATTGGTCAGCATCTCGGCCTGCTCGACCGTCTCGAACACGGGCTGGTCGGGCAGCGCCTGGAGCAGGAAATTGTTGTTCGGCCCGTCGAACAGCAGGTTGAGCCGGATATAGGGGACGTTCTGCGCGCCGCCGGCCAGGGTGAAGGCGGTGGCGCTCGTGCCGGCCGCGGCATCGACCACCAGCGTGCCCGTCAGGTTGAAGATGGGCGGGCTCAGGATGTTGGCATCGATGATCGTGGAGCCGGTCGCCGCGCCGGTGAACAGCACGTCGGCCGTGGTGGTGGCGAGGTTGACGTCGAGCTGCAGGCGGCTGCCCGCCGTGCCGACATAGGCGCCGATCACGTTCAGCGAGTCGCCGACCGCCCCGTCGCGCATGTCGATCCGGCCGGTGGCGAGATTGTTGAACGTCTCGAGCCCGGTGAAGCTCACCGCGCCACTGGTCGAGCGGACCTGGCCGCTATTGTTGAACACATCGGTGCCGGCGCCGAACAGGCTGTCGCCGATCGCGTCGAACGTGCCGGCATTGTTGACGACGTCGGCATTGTCAGTGAGGTCGATGCGGCCGCGGATCGTGCCCGCCGCGGTCGTCGCCACCGTCGCTGCGCCGCCCGTGGCCTGGACCGCGAAGCCGCCGCCCGTCGAGACGACGAGGCCGCGGACCGTGACATTGCTCGCGGTCGGGGAGGTGATGTTGATGGCGTCGCCCGCGGCGGTGACATTGGTCGCGTCGACGGTGGCAGCGCCGGCCGTCGTGATCGCTCGGATGCCGATCCCCGTGGTCGTCGTGGTCCCGGTCGTGGTGACCAGAATGTTCGCGTCCGAGATCGCATTGATGCCGATCGAGTTCGCCCCGGTGGTCGTGACGTTGCCGGAGGTGATGGTAACGGCACCGCCGGCCTGGCCGCGGATCCCCGTCGCGCCCGCCCCGCTCGTGGTGACGTTGCCGCTCGTGATCGTCACGGTTCCGGCGCCGGAGACGCCGCTGATGCCCGTGGAATTGCTGGTGACCGCGGTGCTGGTGACGGACACATTGCCGTTGCCCTGGGCGAAGATGCCGAGGGATCCGGCGCCGCTGGCGGTCACTGTGCCGCTGGTCACGGTAACACTTCCGCCCGACAGGGCACGGATGCCGTCGCTGCCCGCGCCGGTCGTCGTGATCCCGGTGCTGGCGACCGTGACGTTGCCTGTGCCATAGGCCGCAATGCCGATCGCAGTGGCACCGCTGGTATTGATCGTGCCGCTGGTTACGCTGAGCGTGCCCGCGCCGCTCTGGATCGCGGCGATGCCGACCCCGGAAGCGCCGGTGGTGGTGATCGACGTCGAGCTGATCGTCACGTTGCCGGCGACCGAGCCGACGGCGAAGATGCCGAAGCCAGCGGCCCCGGTCGTGCGGATCGCGCCGGTGCTGGTCACCTGGATATTGCCGGTGTCGGTATAGGCCGCGATGCCGTCGGCGACGGTGCCGGCGGTGTTGATCGCGCCGCTGCTCGTGATCGTGACGTCGCCGACCTCGGCCATGCCATAGAGGCCGTCGCTGTCGAGGCCGGCCGTCGTGATCGCGCTGCTGCTGGTGATCGTGACATTGCCCGAGCCGAAGGCATTGCCCTCGATGCCGGTCGCATTGTCACCAGCCGTGTTGATCGCGCCGCTGCTCGTGATCGCGATGTTGCCGACCGTCGTATAGGCGTCGATGCCGTCGCTGGCCGCGCCGGTCGTATTGACCGGCCCGGTGCTGGTGATGGTGATGTCGCCCTGGTAGCCGAAGGCGTTGATGCCGTCGCTGTCGGTGCCGGCCGTGCTGATCGCGCCGCTTGTGATCGTCGTGTCGCCGAAGAAGTTGGTCGTGTAGATCCCGCTCGCGCTGGTGGCGCCCGTGGTGGTCACGCTCGTGCTGTTGACGACGAGATTGCCGTTGATCGCCAGCGCAATGATGCCGTCGGCACCGTCGCCCGTCGTGTTGATCGTGCCGCTGGTGACGGTGACATTGCCGTTGCCCGAGGCCGCGATGCCGACCGCGCCGGCCCCGGTTGTGCTGACCGTGCCGCTGGTGATCGTCGTGTCGCCGTCCACCGCAAGGGTGAGGATGCCGGCCGCACCGGCGCCCGTCGTTGTGACCCCCGTGCTGGTCACCGAGACGTTGCCGGCGGTGTTCACCGACCCGTATATGCCGAACGCGCCATCCCCCGTCGTGCCCACCGTGCCGCTGGTGATCGTGACGTTGCCGGTGTCGGCCCCGCCATAGATGCCGACGCTGCCGACCCCCGACGTGCTGACCGTGCCGCTGGTGACGGTGACGTTGCCATGGAGCGAATAAGCGTAGATGCCGACGCTGTTCGCGCCCGCGGTCGAGACCGCGCCGCTTTCGACCTCGACATCGCCATAAGCGATCGCGCCGATACCGGTCGAGTCGATGCCCTGCGTCGTCACCGTCTCGCTGTGGATCTCGATCGTGCCGCCGGTCGCGTTGGTACCGAGGCCGGCAAGCGCGACGATGCCGTCCGCATTGGTCCCCGAGGTCGCGACCGCGCCGCTGTCGATATAGATGTCCCCGCCGCCATTGGTCTGGCCGCCGCTAAGGGCGAAAAGGCCGGTCGAGTTCGCGCCGCTCGTCGTGACGTTGACGCTGTGCAGGTCGATATAGCCATAATAGGCGTTCACGCTGATGCCGATCGAATCGGCACCCGAGGTGACCACCGTCCCGCTGATGACGCGCGCATCGGTGAAGGCATTGGCGATGATGCCCGGGCTGTTCGCGCCAGCGGTCGTGGCGGTATTGCTGGTGATCTGGACCCAGCCGTTCGCCGAGGTGCCCTGCACGGCAGGGCTGTTGACGCCGCCCGTCATGCTGGTCCCGCTGACCACGGTGACGCCCGGGCCGACGCCGATCACGTTCTGCGGTCCGGGGGGCGCCAGCATCGGCGCACCCGGGGGGCCCGGGGGGGCCGGGGGCGGCGGCACGAAGCCGGTCTGGACCGCGGAGACGCCGGGCGAATTGTCGCCGGTCGTCTGGACGGTTCCGACGTTCACCGCCACCGTGCCGGCGCCGGTGACGGAGACGGCCGGACTGTTGTCGCCGCCGGTAAAGATGGAACCGATGTTCAGATAGACGGAATCGGCCACGCCCGTGACGGAGACGGCGGGGCTGTTGTCGCCCAGCGTGCTGACCGAATCGAGGATGATCGACACCGACGTATCCGCCGTCGAGGGGAAGATCGGGTTGGTGACGGTCGCCAGCACGCCGATGCTCCCGAGGCCCTGTGTCGCCACGGAACCGCCGGTGATCTCGATCGTGCCGCCCGTCGAGGTCGCGATAATGCCCGGGCTACCGTCGCCCAGGGTAGCAAGCGTGCCCACGTCGATCGAGATCGGCCCGGCTTCGCCGGAGGTCAGGCCGGCGCTGGCAGTGGCCAGGATGCCGGGCGAATTGAGTCCGGTGGTGAGCACGTTGCCGCTGCTGACGGAAACCGAGCCGCCGCCGTATTTGCCGCCGACCGTGGCGATGATGGCCGGGGAGTTGTCGCCCTGGGTGATCACGCCGTTGGTCGTCACGCTGACCGCGCCGACGGCGTAGGACGAGCCGCTCGAGGCGCCCGCGATCACGCCGGGCGAGCTCGTACCGAGCGTCGCGACCTGGTCCGCGACGACCTGCGTGCCGCCGCGGCTCTGGGCAAAGATCCCGGGTGAAAGGTTGCCGATGGTCAGCACGTCGTCGACGCCGGCGTAGACCGTGCCCGACGCCGATGTGGCAAAGATGCCGGGCGTCCCGTCCAGCGTCGAGTTGATGAAGGTGCTGGTCCGTCCCTCGATGCGCAGGTCGACGCCGGGGACGCCGGCGCTCGTCTCTACGCCCTGGCCGACGAGCGTGCCCGGTTGCAGGACGATGGTCAGATCCTCGACGGCGCCCGGATAGTTGATCCCGCCCGGATAGGGATTGCCGGCGGGCGTGCAGGTGACGGTGCTGCCGGGCCCCGGCGGCGGGACACCGCATTCCTGCTGTGCCATCGCGGCCGACGGCAGGGCAGCATAGACCAGCAAGCTGGTGCCGATCAGCAGCGCCTTGCGCCGCGCCCCCGCGATGCGGGAGGCCCTTTCGCTGGAATTCAAGGAAAAAACATCGCCCTGAACCGGCATGAAAGCCTCCCACCGTTCATTGTCGCCAGAATCAAACGTCCCGGCGCTGTTTCGGGGGGTTAACGGATCGACGGCAGCTTGCCTAGTCGAATTGGCGGAAAACCGCGGAAATTCTGTCGAATATTTAAACATTGTTACGAGGACTTGACCTTGTCCTCTCACAGGATAGTTTAGTCCTAAATCAATCGGAGGACGGGATGCGGATTGCGTGCCTCGGCGGCGGGCCGGCCGGACTCTATTTCGCCATCTCGATGAAGCTGCGCGATCCCGCGCACCGGATCGACGTCTTCGAGCGCAACCGCCCCGGCGACACGTTCGGCTGGGGGGTCGTCTTCTCCGACCAGACGGTCGAGAATCTGATGGCCAACGACCCGGTCTCCGGCGCGGTGATCAGCGGGGAATTCGCGCACTGGGACGATATCGAAGTCCATATCCACGGCCAGACGATCCGCTCCTCCGGCCACGGCTTCATCGGCATCGGCCGCAAGCGGCTGCTCAACATCCTCCAGGAACGGGCGCGCGCGCTCGGCGTCGGGCTTCATTTCGAGCATGAGGCGAGCGCCGATCTCGCCGACTGGGCCGACTATGACCTCGTCATCGCCGCCGACGGCGCCAACAGCCGCATCCGCGATCGTTATGCCGACCATTTCGGCGTGGACGTCCAGGTCCGCCGCAACAAATTCTTCTGGTTCGGCACGGCCAGGATATTCGAGGCCTTCACCTTCGCCTTCGAGCAGACCGAGGCCGGCTGGGTCTGGGCGCACGCCTATCGCTTCGACGACGACCTCTCGACCTTCATCGTCGAGATGGACCCGGAGACCTGGGCGGGGCTCGGCCTCGATGCGATGGACCAGCCGGAGGCGATCGCGCTCTGCGAGCGGATCTTCGCCCGCTATCTGGACGGGAACGCGCTCGTCTCCAACGCCACCCACCTGCCCGGCCCGCAGGCCTGGCTGACCTTCCGCCGCATCGTCTGCGAGCGCTGGGACTACGGCAAATTGATCCTGCTCGGCGACGCCGCCCATACCGCCCATTTCTCGATCGGCTCGGGCACCAAGCTGGCGCTGGAGGATGCGATCAAGCTGGCGGAGGTGCTGAACCGGCCCGGCCTCGGCCGCGACGCCGCGCTCGCCGAATATCAGGCGGAGCGGAACCTCGAGGTGCTGAAGCTGCAGAACAGCGCCCGCAACTCCACCGAATGGTTCGAGACGCTGGACCGCTATCTCCATTTCGAGCCGATCCAGTTCGCTTATTCGCTGCTCACCCGCTCGCAGCGCGTCAGCCACGAGAATCTGCGCCTGCGCGACCGGGACTGGCTCGAGGGCGTGGAGCGCTGGTTCCTAGCGAAGGCGCGCGGCCGCCCCGCGAACGACCCCGCCCCGCCCATGTTCGCGCCTTTCCGCCTCAGGGAGATGGAGCTGGCCAACCGCGTCGTCGTCTCTCCCATGGCCATGTATTCTGCGAAGGACGGCCTGCCGGACGACTTCCATCTCGTCCATTACGGCGCGCGGGCCCAGGGCGGCGCGGGCCTGCTCTATACGGAGATGACCTGCGTCTCCCCCGAGGCACGGATTACCCCGGGCTGCACCGGCATGTACGCGCCGGAGCATGTGGCGGCCTGGCGAAGGATCGTCGACTTCGTCCATGCCAACAGCCAGGCCAGATTCTGCCTGCAGCTCGGCCATAGCGGCCCCAAGGGCAGCACCAGGGTCGGCTGGGAGGGCTATGACGTGCCGCTGGACAGCGGCAACTGGCCGGTCATGGCGGCGAGCGACGTGCCCTGGAGCCCCGACAACCAGGTGCCGCGCCCGGTGACCCGCGCGGACATGGACCGGGTGATCGGCGAGTTCGTCGCGTCGGTCCGGATGGGCCTGGAGGCGGGGTTCGACATGATCGAGCTGCACGCCGCCCACGGCTATCTGCTCTCGAGCTTCATCACCCCGCTGACCAACAAGCGCACGGATGAATATGGGGGGAGCCTGGAGAACCGGCTGCGCTTCCCGCTGGAGGTGTTCCGGGCGATGCGGGCGGCCTGGCCCGAGGACCGGCCGATGTCTGTCCGCATCTCGGCCAATGACTGGATGGGGGAGCTCGGCATCCGGCCCGACGACGCGGTGGAGATCGGCCGCGCCTTCTGGGCCGCCGGCGCCGACCTGATCGACGTCTCCGCCGGGCAGACCTGGGCCGATTGCCAGCCGATCTACGGGCGCATGTTCCAGACCCCCTTTGCCGACCAGGTCCGCAACGAGGGCCGCGTCACGACCATGGCGGTCGGCAACATCTACGAGCCCGACCATGTCAACTCGATCCTTGCCGCCGGCCGCGCCGATCTGGTCGCGCTCGCCCGGCCGCACCTGATAGATCCGAGCTGGACGCTCCGCGCCGCTGCGCAGCAGGATTATCGCCGCGTCGCCGTGCCGCCGCCCTATCTTGGCGGCATGGCCCAGCTCGCCCGCAACCTGCAGCGCGAGGCGGAGCTCAAGGCATGAGGCTGGCCGGGCAGCATGCGATCGTCACCGGCGGCGGCACCGGCATCGGCGCCGCCATCGCCGCGGCGCTGGAGGCCGAAGGCGCGGCCGTCAGCCGGGTCGGCCGCAGGCCGGAGAAGCTGGGGCCAAACGGCGTCGCCGCCGACGTGACGGACCGGGCGCAGGTCGACGCCGCCTTCGCCGCCGCACGGGAGCGCCACGGCCCGGTCGCGATCCTCGTCAACAATGCCGGCCAGGCGGGGGGCGAGCCCTTCGCCCGGATCAGCGCCGAGCTCTGGCGGGATCGGCTGGCGGTCAATCTCGACGGCGCCTTCCACTGCTGCCAGGCCGCCCTCGCCGACCTGCTGGCCGCGGAACGGGGCCGGATCGTCACCATCGCCTCGACCGCGGGCCTGCGCGGCTACGCCTATACCGCGCCCTATGTCGCGGCGAAGCACGGCGCGGTCGGGCTGATGCGCGCTTTGGCGGTGGAATTCGCGAAGACCGGGCTTACCGCCAATGCCGTCTGCCCCGGCTTCACCGACACCGACCTCGTCGCCGGCGCCATCGCGAACATCCAGGCGAAAACCGGCCGCAGCGAGGCCGAGGCGAAAGCGGAGCTGGCCCGGCTCAACCCCTCCGGCCGGCTGATCGCGCCCGCCGAGATCGCCGCGCTGGTGCTCGAGCTCGTCCTCTCCGAGCGCAATGGCGAGGCGGTGGAGCTCGCATGACCGAGGCCGTGGCGATCCGCGAGAAGCATGACGGCGCGCTCGACGGCGGCGCCGGCGTCCGGCTCTGGCTCAGATTGCTCTCCTGCACGATGGCGATAGAGAAGGACGTGCAGCGCCGGCTCGGGCGGCAGGGCGCGACGCTTGCCCGCTTCGACGTGCTCGCCGCGCTCGACCGCGAAGGCGACGGCATGACCATGGGCGCGCTCTCCCGCGCCCTGCTCGTCTCCAACGGCAACGTCACCCAGCTCGTCCAGAAGCTGGCCAGGGACGGGCTGGTCGCGATCGCCCCCTCCCCGTCCGACCGGCGCGCCTCGATCGTCCGGCTCACACCCAGGGGCCGGACGGAGTTCGATGGCCTCGCCGCCGCCCATCAAGACTGGATCGACGGCCTGCTGGCGGCGATGGATGCGGAAAGCCGCGAAACCCTCTATCAGGCGCTTGGCGCGCTCAAGCGATCGATCGCGAAAGGACAGCAGCTTGGATCCTGAAGCTTTCAGCCCCGCGCATTTCCAATGGGATTATGCGGACGGCGTCGCCACGGTCACGCTGAACCGGCCCGAGCGGAAGAACCCGCTGACCTTCGAATCCTATGCCGAGCTGCGCGATACCTTCCGGGCCCTGGTCCATGCGAAGCAGGTCAAGGCGGTCGTCGTCGCCGGCGCGGGCGGCAATTTCAGCTCGGGCGGCGACGTCCACGAGATTATCGGCCCGCTGACCGAAATGGAGATGCCGGGTCTGCTCGATTTCACCCGGATGACCGGCGATCTGGTCAAGGCGATGCGCGCCTGCCCGCAGCCGATCATTGCCGCGCTGGAA
The DNA here is from genome assembly GCF_035626655.1 of Allosphingosinicella sp. GTDB lineage: Bacteria > Pseudomonadota > Alphaproteobacteria > Sphingomonadales > Sphingomonadaceae > Allosphingosinicella. The sequence continues at coordinate 384,422 of NZ_DASPNF010000010.1, read as the reverse complement.
GGGGTCTGCGTCGGCGCCGGCGCGATCGTCGCCATGGCCTCCGACATCCGCATCGCCGCGCCGGGGACGAAGACCGCCTTCCTGTTCACCCGCGTCGGCCTCGCCGGCTGCGACATGGGCGCCTGCGCGATCCTGCCCCGCATCATCGGTCAGGGCCGCGCCTCGGAACTGCTTTTCACCGGCCGGGTAATGAGCGCCGAGGAAGGCGAGAAATGGGGCTTTCACAATAAGTTGGCGGACGCTCCTCTGGCCGAAGCGCAGGCGCTCGCCCGGAGCCTCGCCAGCGGCCCGACCTTCGCCCACGGCATCACCAAGACGCAGCTCAATACGGAATGGGCGGTGAGCCTGGAGACGGCGATCGAAATGGAGGCGCAGGCGCAGGCGATCTGCATGGCCACCAACGACTTCCGCCGGGCCTTCGAAGCCTTCGCCGAGAAGCGCCAGCCGGAATTCCGGGGCGACTGATGGCCGACCGGAGCTTCCTCGACTGGCCCTTTTTCGATGACGAGCACAGGCGGCTCGCCGCCGACCTTGAGAAATGGTGTGAAGCCGAGCTCGGCCATGGCCATGGCGAGGACGTGGATGCTGCATGCCGCGCTTTGGTACGCAAGCTCGGCCAGGGCGGCTGGCTCCGCTATTGCGTCCCGGCAGCCTGGGGCGGCGTGCACGAAAATCTCGACGTCCGCTCGCTCGCCCTGATCCGCGAGACCCTCGCCCGCCATGACGGCCTCGCCGATTTCGCCTTCGCCATGCAGGGCCTCGGCTCGGGCACGATCAGCCTGTTCGGCTCCGAAGCTCAGAAGCAATCTTATCTTCCGGCGGTCGCCCGCGGCGAAAAGATCGCGGCCTTCGCGCTCACCGAGCCGACGTCCGGCTCGGACGTCGCCAATCTGGAGACGCGGGCCGATGCAGACGGCAACGGTTACGTGATCGACGGGGCCAAGACCTACATCTCGAATGGCGGCATCGCCAATTTCTACGTGCTCTTCGCGCGCACCGGCGAGGCGCCCGGCGCGAAGGGTGTCTCCGCCTTCATCGTCGATGCCGGGACCACCGGCCTCGACGCGAGCGAGCGGATTCAGGTGATCGCCCCGCACCCGCTGGCCATGCTGAAATTCACCGCCATGCACTTGCCGGCCGATGCCCTGCTCGGGACGCGCGGCGAGGGCTTCAAGCAGGCCATGGCGACGCTGGACGTGTTCCGCACCACCGTTGGCGGTGCCGCGCTCGGCTTCGCCCGCCGCGCGCTCGACGAGGCCACGCAGCGCGCCCTCACCCGCAAGTCGATGGGCGCCACGCTTGCCGACAATGCGATCGTCCAGGCCCTGCTCGCCGAGATGGTGCTGGACGTCGATGCCGCCGCCTTGCTCGTCTACCGTGCCGCCTGGGTCCGCGACGTCCAAGGCCGGCGCAACAGCCGCGAGGCCGCGCTCGCCAAATTGCAGGCGACCGACGGGGCCCAGGCCGTGATCGACAAGGCGGTGCAGATTTTCGGCGGCCTCGGCGTCACCGTCGGCGTTCCGGTCGAGAGCCTCTACCGCGAGATCAGGGCGCTGCGCATCTACGAGGGCGCATCCGAGGTGCAGAAGGTGGTGATCGCCCGCAACCATCTGGCGGAGTTCGGCCGATGAGGACTCTGCTGCCACCCGGCTGGCCCCGCCCCAAAGGCTATGCGAACGGCATTTCGGCACGCGGCCGGCTGATCGCTACGGCGGGCGTCGTCGGCTGGAATGCGGAGGAGCAGTTCGAGACGGACGATCTCGCGGGCCAGTTCCGGCAGGTGCTCCTCAACACGCTCGCCATCCTCGCCGAGGACGGCGCCGGCCCGGAGCATATCGTCCGCATGACCTGGTACGTCACCGACATCGAAGCCTATCGAAACGGCCTTGCCGGCATCGGCGCCGCCTGGCGGGAGCTGATCGGCCGGAACTATCCCGCCATGGCCGTTGTCGGCGTCACGGCCCTGGTCGAGCCGCGCGCGAAGATCGAGATCGAGACGCTCGCGGTGGTGCCCGAATGACCGACAATTTCATCCGCGACCTTCTGCCGCCGCCCGAGGCGCAGCCCGAATTCCTGTTCACCCTCCCCGAGCTCCAATATCCCGAGCGCCTGAACGCCGCCGTCGAGCTGATCGACCGGCAGGATCCGGACGCGCTCGCCGTGATCAACGACGCGGGCAGCTGGACCTTCGGCGAGATGAAGGATCTGTCGGACCGGATCGCCCGCCTGCTGGTCGAGCGCGAGGGCCTGGTTCCCGGCAACCGCGTCTTCCTGCGCGGCCCCAACAATGCGATGCTGTTCGCCTCATGGCTCGGGGTGCTGAAGGCGGGCGGCGTGGTCGTCACCACGATGCCGATGCTCCGCCCAGGCGAGATCGCCACGATCCTCGAGCGCGCGCGGATCAGCCACGCCATCGTCGACGCCCGCTTCCGCGCCGATTTCGACGCGGCCGGCGGCACCGGGTCGATCATCGCCTATGACGGCGACAACGGCTTTCCCGGCCTCGAGGAGATCGCGCCGGGCTTCACCCCGGTCGACACCGGCCGCGACGACGTCGCCCTCGTCGCCTTTACGTCGGGGACGACCGGCAATCCCAAGGGCTGCGTCCATTATCACCGCGACATCCTCGCCCCCGCCGACAGCTTCGCCCGCCATTTGCTGGCGCCCGCGCCCGGCCAGCGCTGGGCCTGCTCGGCGCCGATCGCCTTCACCTTCGGGCTGGGCATGCTGCTGATTTTCCCCTGGCGCTTCGGCGGCGCCGCGGTGACGATCGAGACGCCGGGACCGGGACCGCTGCTCGACGCCATCGCCCGCCACAAGGTCACCAATCTCGCCACCGCGCCCACCGCCTACAAGGCGATCCTCTCCATGCTGAACGGGCATGACATCTCCACGCTCAGGACCTGCGTCTCGGCGGGCGAGCATCTGCCCGCGGCGACCTGGCAGGCCTGGCAGGCGAAGACCGGGATCGCGATCGTTGACGGCATTGGCGCAACCGAGATGATGCACATCTTCATCTCCGCCTCGGGCGACGACATCCGCCCGGGCGCAACCGGCAAGGCGGTGCCCGGCTATGTCGCGACCGTGCTCGACGAGGACAACCGGCCCATGGCCGAAGGCACCGGCCGCCTCGCCGTGAAAGGGCCCACGGGCTGCCGCTACTTCGACGACTCGCGCCAGGCCAATTATGTCGTCGACGGCTGGAACGTCACCGGCGACACCTACCGCAAGGATGCCGACGGCTATTTCTGGTACCTCGCCCGCTCCGACGACATGATCATCTCCTCGGGCTACAATATCGCCGCGCCCGAGGTGGAGAATGCGCTCTATGCGCATGAGGCGGTGCAGGAATGCGCGGTGGTCGGCATCCCCTGCGAGGAGCGCGGCCAGAAGGTGAAGGCCTTCGTCGTCCTGGCCCCCGGCTGGGCGCCGGACGCGGGGACCGTGACCGCGCTGCAGGACCATGTGAAGGCGGTGATCGCGCCGTACAAATATCCGCGCGAGGTCGCGTTCGTTGAGGCGCTGCCGAAGACCGCGACCGGTAAATTGCAGCGTTTTGCGCTGCGCGAGCTCTAGGCCGGCAAAAGGCCACAATTCCTCCCACGGCCCGCCGCAATTCGGGTCGAGCGTCGCCACCATAACGGGAGGAAAAACAATGAAAAAACTGCTGATCGCAGCGCTTGTCGCGGGACAGATTCTGGGCGCCGCCGCGCCCGCCATGGCCCAGGGCTCCGGCACCAGCCGCGACCTGGAGACGGGCGCGTTCGGCGGTGTCCGCCTGCGCATCCCTTTTGGCGGCTCCCGGGACGAGCGGGCCAGCGCCAGCCTGGCCTTCGCGCCGACCATGCGCGCCGAATATAGCGACGGCCGCGCCCGCACCCATATCGGCGAGGGGTTCGAATTCGGGGTGAACGACCGGGGCACCGTGCGGTTCTCGCTGGCCGGGACGCCGGTCAACCGGCTGGTCCAGGGGCGGGGCGGCCCGGAGGGGCGGCGCATGGGCGTCTCGACCCTTGGTTGGGTCGCGATCGGCGCCGGCACCGTGGTCGTGCTGGTCGGCGGCTTCTACTGGTGGCTGATGGAGGAATCCGAGTGCGACCCGGGCGAGTGCTGACTCGCGCCTGATCGACACGCGGCGGACCCGAATCCGCCATTGGGGGAAGATATTCGATGAAGAAATTGCTGATCGCCGCGCTCGTCGCGGGGCAGACCTGCGCTGCCACCACGCCCGCTTTCGCGCAGGGCTATGCACCGGCACACGACACGGAAATGGGGATGTTCAGCGGCGTCCGGATCCGCATCCCGTTCGGCGGCGGCGCCCGGGCGCCGATCCGCGCCGGCCTCGCCTTCGCGCCGACCGCCCGCACCGATTATCAGGACGGCCGCGTCCGCACCCGGATCGGCGAGGGCCTCGAATTCGGCGTCAACGGCCGCGAGCCGCTGCAATTCTCGCTGGCGGGAACGCCGGTCAACCGCCTCGCCCAGGGCCGCGCCGGCCCCGACGGGCAACGGCTGGGCGTCTCGACCATCGGCTGGATTGCGATCGGCGTCGGCGCCACCCTCGTAATCCTGGTGACCGCCACCGCGATCTGCATGTCCGATTCGGAGTGCAATCCCAGCGAATAGGGGGCCGGTCAGGCGTCCATCGGCACGTAATCCGGCAGGGCCTCGACCCGCTTCAGCCAGGCTCGCACCGCTGGACGGTCCGTCAGGCTGAAGCCCCCGCCCTCGGCGACATGAGTGTAGGCGTAGAGCGCGATGTCGGCGAGCGTCACGCTGTCGCCGACCAGCCAGTCGCGGGTGGCGAGATGCTCGTCCAGCAGCGCCAGCGCCGCCTCGCCGGCAGCCTTCTTGGCGGGGAATTGCGCGCGCTGCAGCTCGCTCCAGTTCGCCTCACCGATCCAGCCGTGCCAGAAGCGCAGGGTCGCGACATTGGGCTCGTGATTATATTGTTCCCAGAACAGCCAGCGCAGCATGTCGGCCCGGTCGAACCGGTCCTCGGGGATCAGCCAGGTGCTGTCGGCGAGGTAGCAGCAGGCCGCGTTGCTTTCCGGGATGAAGCGGGCGCCGTCCTGCAGCACGGGGATCCGGCCGTTGGCGTTGACGTTCGCCAGGAAGTCGGCCGTCCGGGTCTCGCCGGCCATGATGTCATATTCGCGCCGCTCCAGCGCCAGGCCGAGCAGCGCCGCGGTCAGCCTGACCTTGTAGCAATTTCCCGAGGCGGCATATTCGTGAAGGACCAGGTCGCTCATTCATCATTCTCCCCTCCCGCGCCCATGCCAGCGGCGGCAGGGCCGGTCCAAATGAATGAAGCGGCCGGCGCATAAGCGGCCTTTATCGCCGCTCCCGGCTCAGACGGTCAGGACGATCTTTCCGACATGCTCGCCCGCCTCCATCAGCCGGTGCGCCTCGGCCGCCTCGGCGAGCGGGAAGGTCGTGTGAATGACAGGCTTCAGCCGTCCTTCCTCGACGAACGGCCAGACGCTGCGCGCAATCTCATCGGCGACCAGCGACTTGAAGGCGACCGGCCGGGGCCGCAGCGTCGAGCCGGTCAAGGTCAGGCGGCGCATCATCAGGCTGGCGATGTTGATCTCGGCGCTGGCCCCGCCCTGGACCGCGATCGAGACATGACGGCCGTCCTCGGCCAGGCAGTCCAGATTGCGCGGCAGATAGTCGCCGCCGACCATGTCGAGGACGATATTGACCCCCCTCCCCTCGGTCAGCCGCTGCACCTCGGCGACGAAGTCATGGGTCCGGTAGTTGATCGCCTCGGCGGCCCCCAGTTCCAGCGCCCGCGCGCATTTCCCGTCGCTGCCGCAGGTGACGATGATCCTGAGGCCGAACAATTGCCCCAGCGCGATCGCCATCGTGCCGATGCCGCTGGTGCCACCATGGACGAGCACGGCCTCGCCCTCCATCGCATAGGCACGCTCGAACAGGTTGCTCCAGACGGTGAACAGGGTCTCGGGCGTGGCCGCCGCCTCGACCATATTGAGCGTGGCCGGCACGGGCAGACACTGACCGACCGGCGCAGTGCAATATTCGGCATAACCGCCGCCTGCGACGAGCGCGCAGACCGGCTGGCCGACCAAAGCCTTCGGCACCTCCTCGCCGACTGCGGCGACGATGCCCGCCACTTCCAGCCCCGGGATCGAGGGCGCGCCCGGCGGCGGCGGATAGAGGCCGCGCCGCTGGATCACGTCCGGGCGGTTCACGCCCGCCGCCGCGACCCGGACCAGCACCTCGCCTGTCTCCGGCTTCGGCACCGGCCGGCGAACCGGGATCAGCACCTCCGGTCCGCCCGGTCCGGCCGGGTCGATCGCGCTCATTTCCTCTGGCATTTCTTCCGGCAACGCCGTCATTCCCCCGGTCCGTTTCGTCGCAAAGCCCCGGCGGGTTTATTGACTTGGGCGTGCCGTCGGTCAACGCTGCAGCCATGGATCTCGATGACCTGTTTCCGGACAAGCCGGACGATCCGCTGACGCTGCTGACGAAGCAGGACCTCGATCCCCTGTCGGTCGAGGAGCTGAGCGCGCGGATCGAGATCCTGGAAGGCGAGATCGCGCGGGTGAAGGCAAAGCTGGACGCCTCGATCAGCTTCCGCGCGAGCGCCGACGAGCTGTTCAAGCGATGATCCTGCGACGTCCTCGCGGCGGCTGGAACAGCCCCCGACGGTCGGACGTCTTGATCGTGGCCGGTCGAAACCCGAAATTAACCATGTGGCCCCACGGTAGTCGGGGGTCCTGAGGAGTACATCAATGCCTTCATTCGCCCGCGAGCTCGAACAGACGCTCCACAACGCCCTCGCCGAGGCGAGCGGCCGTCGCCATGAATATGCGACGCTGGAGCATCTCCTGCTCGCCCTTATCGAGGATGTTCACGCCGGTCGCGTGATGGAGGCCTGCGGGGTCAATACGGGCGAACTGCGCGATGCGGTGCGGCATTATCTCGACAACGAGCTCGAGGCGCTGAAGGTCGACCAGGAGACGGACCCCTCCCCGACCAGCGGCTTCCAGCGCGTCGTCCAGCGCGCCATCCTCCACGTCCAGTCCTCGGGCCGCGACGAAGTGACCGGCGCCAACGTGCTCGTCGCGCTCTTCTCCGAGCGGGAGAGCTATGCGGTCTATTTCCTGCAGCAGCAGGACATGAGCCGGCTCGACGCGGTGACCTATATCTCGCACGGCGTCGGCAAGGGCGAACCCAGCCAGGCGCAGCCCTCCGAGACGAAGAGCACCGACGAGCCCAAGACCGAGGAAGGCAAGAAGAAGCCGGAATCGGCGCTCAAGCAGTTCACCGTCAACCTCAACGAGAAGGCCGAGGAAGGCCGCGTCGATCCGCTGATCGGCCGGGGGCCCGAGGTCGACCGGACCGTCCAGATCCTCTGCCGCCGCTCGAAGAACAACCCGCTCTATGTGGGGGATCCCGGCGTCGGCAAGACCGCCATCGCCGAGGGCCTCGCCCGCAAGATCGTCGAGGGCGACGTCCCCGACGTGCTGAAACCCGCCATCATCTATTCGCTCGACATGGGCGCGCTGCTGGCTGGCACCCGCTATCGCGGCGATTTCGAGGAGCGGCTGAAGGCGGTGGTGAACGAGCTGGAGAAGCTTCCCCACGCCGTCCTGTTCATCGACGAGATCCACACCGTGATCGGCGCCGGCGCCACCTCCGGCGGCGCGATGGACGCCTCGAACCTGCTCAAGCCGGCCCTCTCCAACGGGGCGATTCGCTGCATCGGCTCGACCACCTACAAGGAATTCCGCAACCATTTCGAGAAGGACCGGGCCCTGCTCCGGCGCTTCCAGAAGATCGACGTCAACGAGCCGACGCTCGACGACACGATCAAGATCCTCGGCGGCCTGCGCTCGGCCTTCGAGGAGCATCACAGCGTCAAATACACGCCCGACGCGATCAAGGCGGCGGTGGAGCTCTCGGCCCGTTACATCAACGACCGCAAGCTGCCCGACAAGGCGATCGACGTGATCGACGAGGTCGGCGCGATGCAGATGCTGGTGCCCCCGTCGCGGCGCAAGAAGACGATCACCGTAAAGGAGATCGAGGCGGTCATCTCGACCATGGCGCGCATCCCCGCGAAGAGCGTATCCAGCGACGACAAGAAGGCGCTGGAGCATCTCGACAAGGATCTGAAGCGCGTCGTCTTCGGCCAGGACAAGGCGATCGAGGTCCTCTCCTCGGCGATCAAGCTTTCGCGCGCGGGCCTCCGCGATCCCGACAAGCCGATCGGCAACTACCTCTTCTCCGGCCCGACCGGCGTCGGCAAGACCGAGGTGGCGCGCCAGCTCGCCTCGATCATGGGCATCCCGCTGCAGCGCTTTGACATGTCCGAATATATGGAGCGCCACTCGGTCAGCCGCCTGATCGGCGCCCCGCCGGGCTATGTCGGCTACGACCAGGGCGGCCTGCTGACCGACGCGGTCGACCAGCATCCGCACAGCGTGCTCCTGCTTGATGAGATCGAGAAGGCGCATCCGGACCTGTTCAACATCCTCCTCCAGATCATGGACAATGGCCGGCTCACCGACCATCACGGCAAGACGGTCGATTTCCGCAACGTGATCCTGATCATGACCACCAATGCCGGCGCCGCCGACATGGCGAGCGAGGCGATCGGCTTCGGCAACCTCACCAAGGAGGATGCCCAGGACGAGGCGGTGAAGCGGATGTTCACGCCAGAATTCCGCAACCGGCTCGATGCGATCGTGCCCTTCGCCTATCTGCCGACCGAGGTCGTCGCCCGCGTCGTCGACAAGTTCATCCTGCAGCTCGAACTCCAGCTGGCGGATCGCAACGTCCATATCGAGCTGGACGACGAGGCCCGCGCCTGGCTGACCCAGCGCGGCTATGACAAGCTCTACGGCGCGCGGCCGATGGGGCGCCTGGTGCAGGAGAAGATCAAGCAACCGCTCGCCGAGGAATTATTGTTCGGCAAGCTCGTCCATGGCGGCGAGGTCAAGGTCCGTATCAAGGACAATGCGCCGGGCTTCGAGATCGCCTCGGCGCCGCCCAAGCCGCCCAAGGGCAAGAAGAAGGCCGGCGGCAAGACCAAGCCGGCGGACCAGACGGAAGAGCAGGCTTAGGCAAAAGGCCCTCCCCTCGCGGAGGGCCTTTTCGCATCGGCGGTCCGCCCTTTCGGCAAGGCCGGCGGGACTCCCGCTTTGCCGCGCAGGGGTCTAGGCTCGGCCGACCCCCAACGCCGGAGCAGCCGCCATGACCGACCTCGTCTTCTACACCAATCCCCAGTCCCGCGGCCGCGTGATCCGCTGGATGCTGGAGGAGGTCGGGGCGCCCTACGAGACCAGGGTTGTCGACTATGCGGTGATGAAGGGGGCCGATTATCTCGCCATAAATCCGATGGGCAAGGTCCCCGCCATCACCCATGGCGGCGAGGTGGTGACGGAGACGCCGGCGATCTGCGCCTATCTCGCCGATGCCTTTCCCGAGGCCGGCCTGATCCCGCCCGCGGGCCACCGGAAGCGCGCCGCTTATTATCGCTGGCTGTTCTTCGCCGCCGGCCCGGTCGAGGCCGCGGTCACCAACAAGGCGCTCAAGATCGAGATCAATGAGGAGCAGAGCCGCTTCGTCGGTTATGGGAATTTCGACGCCGCGATCGACGCGCTCGAGCATGCGCTGCGCCCCGGCCCCTATATTTGCGGCGACCAGTTCACCGCCGCCGACCTCTATCTCGGCTCGCAGATCGGCTATGGCATGCTGTTCGGGACGATCGAGAAGCGCCCGCTGTTCGAGGATTATTTCGCCCGCATCCAGGCCCGGCCGGCGGCGATCCGGGCGCGCGAGCTGGACGACGCTTTGATGGCGCCGGCCGCCTGATCCGGCCGGGGAACGGGAGGACGCCATGAAACGGGATGTCGAGCGCCAGGCGATCGATCTCTACGACCGCTTCACCCACGAGGGCATGGACCGCCGCGTCTTCATGGCGAAGCTGACCCGCATCGCCGGCAGCGCCGCCGCCGCGAGCGCCCTGCTCGCCGACGTCGCCTGCAAGGCGGAGAGCCAGCCGCAGGTCGCCGTCGACGACAGTCGCGTGAATGGCACGGAACTGACCTGGGAGCCGCGCCCCGGCCGCCATTATCGCGGCTATCGCGTCATACCCACGATGCAGGACCGGCGCGGGCTGCTGCCGGTGGTCATGGTCATCCACGAGAATCGCGGCCTCAACGACCATATCCGCGATGTCGCCCGCCGCTTCGCCCTGGCCGGCTTCGAGGCCGTGGCGCCGGACTGGCTGAGCCCGGCCGGGGGCACGCCCGCCGGCGACGATGATCGGGCCCGGACGATGATCGGCCAGCTCGACATGGCGGAGACGGTGGCCGATGGCGTCGCGACGATCGGCTGGCTGGGCACGGGACGGGGCACCGAGCGCAAGGTCGGGATCGTCGGCTTCTGCTGGGGCGGCGCGCTGGTCGACCGGCTTGCCGTGGCCTCGGGCGAGACGCTCTCGGCGGCAGTTTCCTATTATGGCCCCGCCCCTGCTCCGGTCGAGGCGGCGCGCGTGCGGGCGCCGATGCTCATTCACCTTGCCGGGCTGGACAATCGGGTGAATGGGACGGCGAAGCCGTTCGCCGCCGCGCTCCAGGCCGCGGGCCGCCAAGTCACTCTGGTCGAGCATCCGAACGTCGATCACGCCTTCAACAACGACACCTCGGCCGCGCGCTACAATCGCGAGGCGGCGACGCGGGCCTGGGAGCAGACGCTGGCGTTCTTCCGCCAGCACCTGCGCTGATCAGAACGAGGTTTCGCCCTCGCGGCTCGGCCCGCCCGACGCCTCGGGGCCGGTTGCCGGCTCGCGCTCCACCTGCTCCTGGCGTGCCTGCCAGCGCTCGCGGCGGGCCTCCCGCCAGCGGCGGAAGCGCTCCTGCCGGACCGTCCTTTCCTCCTCCGTGAGCGGCGACATGCCGGCCTGACGCTGCGCGCGCCATTCCCGCATTCGTTCGCGCCGGGCGGCGCGCTCTTCGGGGGTGGGCGGCATGCCGGCCATGCGCCGCTCCCGCCATTCGCGCATCGCGGCGCGCTGCCCGGGGGTGAGCGGAAGGCCGGCGCGCTGCTGGGCGCGCCAGCGCCGCATCCGGTCCTGCTGGGCGACGAAGGCTTCCCGTCCCTCCGGCGTGGCGAGCGCCGCCCGCCGCGCCTCCCGGCGCGCATGCTGGCGCTGCAGCCACTCGGCGCGCTGCTCGGGCGTCGCTTCCTGCCAGCGTTCGGCGCGGCGGCGCAGGCGACGCTCGATCCGGTCGGCGCCGGGCGTAGGCAGGCCCATGGCCCGCCGCGCATCGATGATCCGCTGCGCGATGAACAGCCGGCGCCACGGCCCGGGCTGCCGGTACAGGGCGTCCTCGGGCTTCGGCCCGGCCGCGGCGGTCTGGACCGGCGCAGCGGGCGTGGCAGCAGGCCCGGCGGCGCGGCGCGGCGGCTCCGCCTGCTTCGGCTCAGGCGCCTTCTCCTCGGCGAAGAAGACCGCGGCGATCTTCTGCGGGATGGGCACGCCGGCGAGCGTGGCAGCGACGGCGCTGGTGAAGACCAGGCCCAGCCCGACCGTCCCGGCGAGCAACGGCCGCCGCAGCCAGCGCCCGCGCCGGTCCCGCCGGGCGGCGGCGCGGCGGGCATGCGCCACGCGCGGCTCCTGCGGCGCCGCGGCGGCCGCCTCGAGCACGCGCGCGGCGAGACCGGCCGGAACCGGCGGCGCCGGCGGCAGGTCCCGCAGCAGCGCGTCCAGCCGCGGATCGGGGGCGCGGCCGCTCATGCCCCGGCGCCTTCCAGCAGGCCCAGTCGGGCGAGCCGCTGGCTGAGCCCCTGACGGGCGCGCACCAGCAGGGATTCCAGCGCCTTCACGCCGATCCCGAGGATCGAGGCCGCCTCGGCATTGGAGACGCCCTCATGATAGGTGAGGATGATCGCCGCGCGCTGACGGTCCGGCAAAGCGAGGATCGCCTCGTGCACGGCCGCCCGGCGCCGCTCGGCGTCGATCATCGCGTCGGCCGGCGGGCCGTCGTCGGCGCGCTCGGGCAGACCCTCGTCGCTCAGCGTCCGCGGCCGGCGCAGGCGGTCCAGGCAGGCATTGGTCGCGATCCGACGGAGCCAGGCGCCGAGCCCGCCGCCCGAGGGCTGCCAGCCCCTGGCGTTGACCCACAATTTGACCAGGCTCTCCTGCACCACATCCTCCGCTTCGCCGGCATCGCCGAGCATCCGCCAGGCGAGCGCGTGGAGCATCGGCATATGCCTTGCTACCAGCCGCTCGAAGGCCATGGCGTCGCCCGCGCCGACGCGCGCCATCAGCGCGCGCTCGTCCTCCTCGCCGGCCACGGGCGGCGGCGCCTCCTCACGCTCAAGGCTCCTCGTCAACACATGCACACTTCCGCGGACGGCAGGGCTCTAACGAGGATAGGCGCAAAACCCTTCGCGCACAGGCGAAAAGAAAAGGCCCGGCGTTTCCGCCGGGCCTCTCCTGTTCGACTCTGCCGATCTCGGCCTATTCGCGGCTGCCGAGGAAGCGCAGCAGGAAGAGGAACATGTTGATGAAGTCGAGATAGAGGTTCAGCGCGCCCATGATGGCGGCCTTGCCGAGGAACTCGGTGCCCTGCAGCTCGAAGTAGATGCTCTTGATCTTCTGGGTGTCATAGGCGGTGAGGCCAGCGAAGATCAGCACGCCGATCGCCGCGATCACCAGGCTGAACGTCTCGCTCATAAAGAAAATGTTGACGATCGAGGCGACGAGCAGCCCGACCAGGCCCATGAGCAGGAAGGTGCCCATGCCCGAGAGGTCGCGCTTCGTCGTATAGCCGTAGAGACTGAGGCTCGCGAAGGCCGCGGCCGTCGCGAAGAAGGTCAGCGCGATCGACCCGTTCGTATAGACCAGGAAGATCGTCGACAGCGACGCGCCGAGCAGGACCGCATAGGTCCAGAACAGGAATTGGGCGAGGCCCTCCGAGATACGGTTGATGCCGAACATCAGCCACAGCACCACGCCGAGCGGTGCAAAGGTCACGATCCAGCCGAGTCCGCTCGGGCTGATCGTGTTGCTTATCGCATTATAGGAAACCAGCGAATAGACCGCGCTGGTATTGCCGACCAGCAGCGCGACGATGCCGGTCAGCAGGATGGCCGAGGTCATGTAATTGTAGACCCGAAGCATATGGGCCCTAAGGCCTGCGTCGACCGCCACGCCCGTCGCGGTCGTGGAGCTACTCGGCGCTGCGCCGAATTGCGGATCAGACCAATTAGCCATCTCAAACGTCTCCCATCCCCGGCGAAATGCCGTGTGAAGCGGAATATCGGGCCAATCGGGGTCCATTTCAAGGAAAACCGGACGCTGGAGGAGCGACCAGGGCGCCGGTTAACGATGATTTTTGGGGCTGGCGCTGCTAGGCCGAGCCGATGCACCGCCTGTTCGTGGCAATCAGACCGCCCGCTCCCATTCGCCAGCTCCTCCTCGCCGCCATGGGTGGAATCAGCGGCGCCCGCTGGCAGTCGGAGGCGCAGCTGCACCTTACCTTGCGCTTCATCGGGGAGGTGGACCGGCATCGCGCCGGCGACGTCCACGCGGCGCTCGGCGGCGTGTATCATGCACCCTTCCCGCTCGCGCTCAACGGCATCGGCCATTTCGAGCGGCGCGGCTTTCCCGATGCGGTCTGGGCCGGCGTCACCCCGCACGAGCAGGTGAAGGCGCTTCACAACAAAGTCGACGCCGCTTTACTGCGCGTCGGCGTGCCGCCCGACGAGCGCGCCTTCCTGCCGCACATCACCATTGGCCGGCTCAAACGCAATGCCGGCCCGATCGGCAATCTTCTCGAGGAAGCGGGCGGCCTCTCCAGCCCGCCTTTCACGGTCGACAGCTTCGCCCTGTTCGAAAGCGACCTCACCCACGAGGCCGCGGTCTATTCGGTGGTGGAGCGCTACTCGCTTGGCTGATCGCGCCGCACGCGGCGCCAGAGAATGAAGGAATGGACGACCGGCACAACCACGCCGATCGCGATGCCGACGCCGGCGACGATGCCCAGGGCGACCGGCGGGATCGGCAGCAGCGCCGCGAGGACCATCGCCAGGCCGGCCGCCACCATCAGCTTGCCGGCCAACCGGTTGCTCTTGATCCAGACCTCCTCGTCGTCGAGCGTCCACGGCGTCCGCAGCCCGACCAGATACATGCTGCGCGACTTGCCGAGCTGGTTGCCGATCAGCACCAGCACAAGCCCCACGGCACCGGCGATGACCCTGTTGACCGGAACGTTCCAGCCCAAAGCCGTCGCGGCGAGCACGAACATGATCACCCAGGCGATCACCAGCAGGACCGCCCAGGCCCACAAATAGGGGCCCTGACTGCGCGCCAGATTCTTCCGCCGGGGTTCGATCGCCGGCAGAAAGTGAAAGAGGAGCGAGAGGATGGCGGTCATTCCCGCCGGCATCAGCAACGCGACCCACTTGCCGGCGAAGGCATCGGGCTCGCCCTGCAGGTTCCAGTGGATCGGCAGCCGGACATCGGCCGCCAGCGTGGCGCCGAGCGCGACGGCCACCGCGACCAATGCCCCTCCTGACAGGATCGAGGCGATGGTGAGCCCCTTGCGTGTCATTTCGTGTCTCCTTTCTCATCGCTCCCGCCGATCCGGCCCATGAAGCCGAGCAGCACCTCCTCGAGCGTAGACAGGTTGATCGAATAGATGATCGTCGTGCCCTGCTGGTCGGCCTGGATGAGTCCGGCCTCCTTCAGCTTGGCGAAATGGCCCGACATGGTGGGCTTCGAGACCTCGAAGGCGTCGGCGATCTCGCCGGCGCTCTTCGAGCCCTTCTTCAGCATCTCCAGAATGGCGCGCCGCGTCGGGTGGGCCAGTGCCTCGAATACGGCGTTCATCGCGCGCGCACGAAGTCCGCAATCGCCTCGGTCACGCCCGGGGCAAGCGGCAGGCCTGGATCGGCATAGGTCGCGACATTGGCTGCCCGGTCAGCCGTGGCGACCGTTTTCAGCACATGGTTGACCTCGGGAAGCAGGACCAGCCGGGCGGCGGGGTTGGCCGCGGCCAGGCGGCGCGCATCGGCCTCGCCCACATGCAGGTCCCGCTGCCCCTGCACGATCAACACCGGCTCTCGCGCCGTCGCGATCAACCGCGCTGGATCGTAGGAGAGAAGGCTGATCATGATGTCCTGGATGGGCGGCGCGAACAGCGGGAGCAGGCGAGCGTCCATGCCGGTCACATCGACGCGCCGGCCCGCCTCCAGCGCGGCGATCGCCGGCAGCGCCTGGTCGAGCACGGGCGACAGCTGCGGGCTGGCTCGAATCTGCTCGCGGATCACCTCTCCCATCGGCCGCCCGCCGGCGCTGACCAGGATCAGTCCGCACAGATCCTGCGGATTCTGGCCTGCCACCAGCGCGACCAGACCGCCCTCGCTATGGCCGAGCAGCCAGACGCAGCGGGCACCGGTCCGTGCCCGCGCGGCGCGCGCCCACTGGCGTATGTCGGCGGCATAGTCGGCGATCGTTGCGGCATTGGCCGGGCCCGCGCCGGCGCTGCCGAGGATGCCGCGCTTGTCGATCCGGATAGTGGCGATGCCGCGCGCCGCCAGGCTCTCGGCGAGCAGCCGGTAAGGGGCGGCCCTGATCCCTGCCATCGAATTGTTGCCGTTGCGGTCGATCGCTCCCGAGCCTGGGATGATGAGGACGACGGGCGCGCCCTGCGCCCCGGCAGGAGTCAGCAGGGTTCCGCGCAGCGGCCCGGATGGACCGGGCGCATCGATTTCGGCGGAAACCGGCGCTGCGGTCAGGCTTGCTGCGGCCAGCATTGCGCTCAAAGGACCCATCACCCTCGCCTTTCCGATCTGGTTGTTTCGGTATTTAGGCAAATACCAAAATACTGCTCCGGAGTCAAGCGCGCTATCGTTTGGACTGCCGCGAGCCGGCAGGCCCCGCGTTGGGGAATGGGCGGTCGGGGGTTCGTCGGAAGCGCTTCAGACGCCGGCAGCGCTCAGCAGCCGATCGACCATCTGGTAGTAGCTCGGGCCCCAGAGGCGAACATGAGCAAGCGCCGGAAAGAGCTGATAGAGGGGCTGGCGCTCTTCCCAGCCCGGCTCGAGCGAGCCGTAGGCTTCGCGGAACGTGTCGGGAGGGTTGCAGAACAGGTCCAGCATTGCCAGGTCGACCTCGGCATCGCCGTAATAGCAGGCGGGATCGATCAGCCCGACCAAATGGCCGTCGCGAACCAGCATATTGCCGGTCCACAGGTCACCGTGCAGCAGGGCGGCCGGGGGCTGGGCCGGCAGCAGGTCGCCAAGCCGCCGGGCCAGCCGCTCGACCCGCTCTCGCCAGGGCCGGTCGAGCAGGCGCGCCGTCGCCACGAGTCGCTGCTCACCCCAGAAACGCGGCCAGTCCCTCCCCTCGCGATTGTCGAGCGTAACCGTGCCGATTGCATAATCGACCGGCCAGCCGAAGCTCTCCCCGATGTGCGCGTGCAGCCGGGAGATCTGCCTTCCCACATCGGCCCATGCGCGAGCGCTGAACACGCCATCATTCTCGATGTGGTGGAGCAGCAATATGCCCTCATGCTCGCCTTCAATCGCCGGCGCCGGCAGACCCGCCGCGAGAATGGTGCGCAGCATCGCTGCCTCGGCCCCGATCGCCGGGCCGCTTTTCGCCACCGAGAGCGATTCGTCCGCGCGCCGGACCAGCAGCACCTCGGATACGCTCTCGGCGACAAGCGACTCCAACCGGCTTTCCGGCAGGCCGGTCAGTTCGGCCACGCGCTGCGAGAAGACGGTCATTCCTTCGGGAAATACCGGAACCAGGGCTCGGCCTCGCGCAGCACCCTGGCGACGCTCGGCCGCGCCTTCAGCCGCTCGAGCAGGGCCAGCGCATGGGGCCAGCGCCCTTCGAACGGCTCCACCTTGTCGGCGTAGAAGAGCGCGGGCATCGCTGCGCAATCGGCGAGTGTGAACTGCTCGCCCGTCGCCCAGTGTTTGTCGGCGACATAGGCGTCGACCATGGCCATGGTCCGCCTCAGCAGCTCGCGCTCCTCCGCCACGCCGATCGCAAATCTTTGCTCCGGCGGCCGGATCCGGTCGAAGACGATCCGCTGCATGGGATGCTGGACGTAAAGGTCGTAGATCCGGTCCCAGAGCCGCACCTCATGGGCCTGCTCCCAGTCCTCGGGCACGAAGCGCGTTTCCCCACGATGGTGGTGATCCAGCCACTCGATGATGATGGTGGTTTCCGCGAGCACCCGGTCGTGATGCTCGTCGACGAGGACCGGCATTTTCCCGACCGGCCAGAGCGCGCGGAACGCCGCGACCTCCTGAGGGTCCTGCAGGTTCAGCTGCTTCGGCTCGAACGCGGTCCCGTTCTCATAGAGCGGGATCAGCACCTTCCAGCAGAAGGAGGAGAGCGGGTGATAGTGAAGCGTCAGGCTCATGCCGCCTCCTGTCTTGCCAATTTGTCGGCGAGCGCCCGTGCCGCCTGGGTCACGTCACGCCAGGTGACGTCGAAATGGCTGTCGTCGCCATAATAGGGATCGGCGACCGCCTCCCCCTCCCGTCCGGGCACATGATCGAGGAGGAGGGAAAGGCGGGCGCGGCTTCCGGCCGGCTGGATCGCGCGGAGGTCGGCGAGATTGTCCGCGTCCAGCGCCAGGATATGGTCGAAGGTCTCGAAGTCCGCGGCGCTGACCTGGCGGGCCCGCAAATGGGAGATATCGGTGCCATTGCGCCGCGCTGCCGCGATCGCACGCGGGTCGGGCGCCTCGCCCCGGTGCCAGTCGCCGGTCCCCGCGCTGTCGGCGTCCGCGTCCAGCCCGAGCCGCGCCGCCTCCGCGCGGAACGCCGCCTCGGCGAGCGGGGAGCGGCAGATATTGCCGAGGCAGACGAAGAGGACCTTCACCGTCATTTGGCTCAGCCTTGTTGCCAAAGCGCCCCGCTCTGCTAGCCAAGAGCAAACAGAAGCACAATCGGAGGGGAGCCGATGTCTGAAGCGGTCGAGGAGACCTCGCCGTCGGCCAGGGCGCGTGTCAGCGGCTATGCCTGGTACGCCTTGTTCGTCCTCGTCCTCGTCTACATCGTGAATTTCGTGGACCGGCAGATCATCTCGATCCTCGTCGGGGACATCCAGCGCGACCTGAAAGTGTCTCCGGCCCAGGTCGGGTTTCTCTACGGGACCGCCTTCGCCGTCTTCTACGCCCTCTTCGGCATCCCCCTCGGGCGTCTCGCCGACAGCTGGTACCGCGGCCGCCTGATGGCCATGGGCCTCGCGCTCTGGTCGTCGATGACCGCATTGTCCGGCTTC
This sequence comes from Allosphingosinicella sp., assembly GCF_035626655.1. GTDB lineage: Bacteria > Pseudomonadota > Alphaproteobacteria > Sphingomonadales > Sphingomonadaceae > Allosphingosinicella. The sequence goes on along the minus strand of NZ_DASPNF010000010.1, from coordinate 366,136 downwards.
GCGACCAGCTTCACCATGCTCGCCGCGGCCCGGATCGGCGTGGGGATCGGCGAGGCGAGCGCCTCGCCCGCGGCCTATTCGATGATCTCCGACAGCTTTCCCAGGGAGCGGCGCGCCACCGCCCTCTCCATCTATTCGAGCGGTCTCTATATCGGCGGCGCCCTCAGCCTGCCGATCGGGGGCTTCGTCGTCGCGAGCTGGAACCGCGCCTATCCGGTGGCGGCCCAGGCGCCTTTGGGTCTTGCCGGCTGGCAGGCCGCCTTCCTCGCCGTGGGCATTCCCGGCCTCCTCCTGGCGCTCTGGGTGCTCACCCTGCGCGAACCGCAGCGCGGCGCCTCGGACGGCATGCCGCAGCCCGTCGTCCGGCCCAATGCCTGGCGCGAGTTCGGGAGGGAGCTGTTCGCGATCCTGCCGCCTTTCACCCTCTTCAATGCGATGCGGATGAAGGGGGCGCTACTGCCCAATCTCGGGATGCTGGCTTTGGTCGTGGCGGTAGGCTGGTTCCTGGCGTGGCTCACGCGCACGCCGGCCCAGTGGATAGCCTACGGCCTTGGCGTCTACGCCATCTTCTCCTGGGTGCAGTCGCTGAAGCGGCGCGACCCCCCGACCTTTGCGCTGATCTGGGGTTCGCGCACCTTCATGCTGCTCGCCGTCACTTTCGGCAGCATCTCCTTCGTCACCTATGCGACCAGCTTCTGGCTGCCTTATTATGTCGAGGAGCATTTCTACGGCGGCGCGGCCATGCCGGCGCGCTACCTCGCCGGGCTTACGGCCAAGGCCGAGGTCGGCCTCATCATCGGCACGACGGCCGCCGTCTCGGCCGCCGCCGGCGTAATCCTCGGTGGCTATCTCTCGGACCTGTGGCGGCAGCGCGATCCGCGGGGGCGCATCTTCATCAACATGCTGTCGGTGCTGCTGCCCATCCCGATCGTCGCCTTCCTGCTGACCACGAACGATCTCGCCGCCTTTTACTGGGTGAACCCGATTGCCCACATGCTGGCCTCGGCCTGGGTCGGCGCGGCCGTGGCGACGCTGCAGGACCTCGTCCTGCCGCGCATGCGCGCGACCGCCGGCGCCACTTATGTGCTCGGCACGACGATGGTGGGCCTCGCTCTCGGCCCGTATTTCGCCGGCCAGGTGATCGGGCTGACCGACCACAATATCGCGCTCGGCATTGCCGCGCTCTACTTCATGCCGGTGCTGACCCTGACCGGGCTTTGGCTCGGCGCTCGCAAGATCGCGGACCTGGAGGCGACCAAGATCGAGCGAGCCCGCGCGGCGGGGGAACCCGTCTGACCGCCCACGCCTAGCGGGCCGCGAACACCCCGCAGGCGATCCGCGCGCCGCTATTGCCGCTGGGATCGGTCCGCTCGTCGTCGGCGGCGGCATGGACCACCACCGCCGTGCCGTCCACGTCGAGCAAGGGATTGGCGCCCGCGGCCGTGCCGGCGGGTACGGCCACGTCGAATTCGACCCGGCCGGTGCCGTTGGCGCGAACCTCGAGATTGGGCAGGTCGCCGAGATGCGGGCCTTGCGGATTGTGCCGGCCATGCTGCCTGGCGGCGGGATTCCAGTGCGGCCCGGCGCTGGCGAAATCCGGCGCCTCGCAGCGACCGGTCTGGTGCAGGTGCACGCCATAGGTGCCCGGCGCAAAACCGCGCACATCGATCCGCACCCGCACGATCCCGTCCTGGCGGGCCGCCGTGGCCGTCCCCACCATCTGATTCTGCGCGTTGCGCAGGCTGGTCCCTGCCCGTCCTGCCGGCGCATCGTGCTGCGCGGCTACGGCGGATGCGGCGAGCATCGTCCCGAAAACGGCAAACAGGGCAAATCGCAAACGCACCATCGAAAACTCCTCTTACGCAACACGAACGACCAATCGCTGCCGGGGTTGCCCGACCACCGGTCAGGCGCGCGGCGGCCGGCCCACGCCATGCCAGGCGAAGCCCGCCTCCTCCACCTCCTCGGGCGGGTAGATGTTCCTGAGATCCACCAGGATCTTCTGCCGCATCGAGGCGGCCAGCCGGTCGAGATCGAGCGCTCGCAGCGCATCCCATTCGGTGACCAGCACCACCGCATCAGCGCCCGCCGCCGCCTCATAGGGGCCGCGGCAGAGCTGCACGTCCGGCATGATCGGCCGGGCCTGCTCCATGCTCTCGGGATCGTAGCCGCGCACCGTCACGCCGGCATCCTCGAGTGCCTGGACGATCGCGATGGACGGCGCGTCGCGCATGTCGTCGGTATTGGGCTTGAACGCGAGGCCGAGCAGCGCGACGATCTTCCCGCGCGGCTCGTCGCCCAGCGCCTTCAATACCTTGCGGCCCATGGCCCGCTTGCGCGCGTCGTTCACCTTCACCACGGCCTCGACAATGCGCAGCGGGCTCTGCGCATCCTCGGCCGTCTTCAGCAGCGCCACCGTATCCTTGGGAAAGCAGGAGCCGCCATAACCGGGCCCGGCATGGAGGAACTTGGAGCCGATCCGGCCGTCGAGCCCGATCCCGCGCGCGACGTCCTGGACATCGCCGCCCACGACTTCGCAAAGGTCCGCCATTTCGTTGATGAAGGTGATCTTCGTCGCGAGGAAGGCGTTGGCCGCATATTTGGTCAGCTCCGCCGACCGGCGCGAGGTGAACAGCAGGGGCGCCTTGTTGAGATAGAGCGGCCGGTAAATCTCCCGCATCACCTCGATCGCGCGCTCGTCTTCCGCGCCGACCACGATCCGGTCTGGATGCTTGAAATCGGCGATCGCGGCACCCTCGCGCAGGAATTCGGGATTGGAGACGACGGAGACGCTGGCCTCGGGCGCCACTTCCCTGAGGATCCGCTCCACCTCGTCACCCGTGCCGACGGGGACGGTCGACTTGGTGACGACCACGGTCGGGCCGTCGAGCAGCTCGCCGATCTCGCGCGCGACGCCATAGACATAGGAGAGATCGGCATGGCCGTCGCCGCGTCGCGAGGGAGTGCCGACCGCGATGAAGATCGCCTCGGCGCCCTCCACTCCCTCGGCGAGCTCCGTCGTGAAGCCGAGCCGGCCGGCCGCGACATTGCGCGCCACCAGCTGGTCGAGGCCGGGTTCGAAGATCGGCATGACGCCTTGCTCGAGCGCGCCGATCTTCGCCGCGTCCCTGTCGACGCAGACGACGTCGTGGCCGAAATCCGAGAAGCAGGCGCCGGAAACCAGGCCGACATAGCCCGTCCCGATAATCGCGATGCGCATTCAATTGGGTCCTGATGCCGAAGTTGGGGGCCCGTTACCAAAGCCGGTCCGCGGCGAACAGGGGGTTTGGCGGCGCCCGCCACGCGCAAAGAAAAGGGCCGACCCGAAGGCCGGCCCAATCTCTTGATCGATCCGCCGCCTTGGCGGCGAACCCCTTCTTACCAGCCGGAGCCGGGGCCGAAGGTGATTTCCACGCGACGGTTCTGCGGCTCGCGCACACCGTCGGCCGTGTCGACCAGCGGCCGGCTCTCGCCGAACGCCTCGGTCGTGATCGAGCCGTCGGGAACGCCGCGGCCAGCCAGGTAGGAGCGCACATTGTTGGCGCGCCGCTGCGACAGGCCAACGTTGTAGGCGTCCGAGCCGGACCGGTCGGCGTGGCCGGCCAGGGTCACCGACGCGCTGCCGGTCTGCGCATAGGCAGCGGCGGCATTGTCGAGGATCGCGGCGGCAGCCGGGGTGATCTCGTCCTTGTCCCAATCGAAGAAGACGATGAACGGTCCCGGGGTCGGCGGACGCGGGCATTCCTCGGTGGCGAGGATGACGGCGCCGTTCGGGCACTGCTTCGTCTCGGGCGGCGGCGGCGGAGCCGGCGGGGCCACGCAGACACCCGAGGCATCGCGCGTCCAGCCGTCCGGGCAGGGCGGCGGCGGCGGCGGCGGCGGCTCCGGCGCGCCGAAGTTGAAGGTGATGCCGCCGAGCAGCGAGTGCGAGCGGAACCGCGACTCGGACTCGAAGCCGCGGAAGTCCACGGTGCGGATGTTGTCGGCGTTGAAGAAGCGATAGCGGACGGTGATGTCCACATTGTCGCTGATCGCCTGCCGCAGACCGGCGACGACCTGCCACGCAAAGCGCGTGTCGCTGTCGTCGATGGCCGCACCCTGGTTCGAGAAGGCGCGCACGTTGTTATAGTCGATCCGGGCAAGGCCGACACCGCCGCCAACGAAGCCGCTGACGCCGTCATCGTCGCCGAAATCGAGCATGCCGTTGATCATGAAGCTGAGCGCGCTGGACCGCCCACCGCCCGCAGGCGAGATGTCGGGCGTGATCGCGGTACCGGGCGGCGGCGCGCCGTTGCCCGGCAGCTGGACCGAGGTCTCGATGTCGTCGACGCGGGCCCGCTTGTAGGCGACTTCCGCCTCGATGCGGAACGCGCCGAGATCGTAACCGACGAAGAGCGCGGCATCATAGCCGTAGTCGTGGTTGAGCACGATCTGGCTCTGGCCACCGCCCGCCGGAACGACCGGCTGGAGACCGAAGTCGAACCCGATATCCTCGACGATGGTCGCGCCGAAATCGCCCCCGACGTACCATGCGCCATCTCGCGCAAGTGCCGGCGTGGCGAGCACGGTAGACGACAGCGCCACAACAATGGCGAGCTTCCGCATAATCTTCCCCTTTCTTCAGCGTCCCAAGCGGGATCGACCCAAAACTCTTACGGTAAGCGGGGTTTCCACGCAAGCGCGCTTCGCCCCTCACCTGTTGCTGAAAAGCCGCAGCCCATCCGGAAGATGAACGACAGATGACCAGTCAGCACCGAAACGATCCCTAACCGCCTCGGTTTCACCGGAAAAGAGAAGTTTTTCATTCAATCAAACCATGTGTCCTTAGTGCAACAATGACTGCGTCCACCGCGGCCCTTGCTTCTGCGTCAATTATCGTTCCACCTGAAGGGCTTGGCACGGTTTCGAGGCGCGCTCCGACGACCTGCTGGCCGCCAATGGTTAACGCCGAAACAGGCCATTCTCCATCGCTCCACGCGCTGCCGGACCAGCGCATCGGATAACCTGAATCAGTGTTCCAGACGATCATCCCGGGAACCGGGCTGACGAACCGCCAGCCGCCGGCGGTCCAGCAGGCCAGATTGTCGGCTTGGCCCGCCCATGCGCCGCCTGCTCCGGCCGACACGATCCAGCACTCGCCGACGGCCGGCTCCGCAGGCACGAGAGCGGTGGGATCGCCGGTGACGGAAGCGTGCAGTACCGCATCGACCCGGGTGAGGGCCTCGTTGTGATAGGCTTCTTTCTGGACCTGCCCCGGCAGGATGAATGGCAAGGCGAATCGGGCGCTGCTTTCGGTCATCGCGATCTCCCTGGATCAGTCGAGGGTGAGGGAAGCGGCCCTGGAGACGGCGAAGCTTCCCGCCTGGCTGATGGTCAGCGTCAGCGGGCCGGGGCCGTCGGCGGCGCGTTCGGCTGCCGTATATGAATGGCCGGGCGCGCTCGTCTCGACGATGCGCTCGAAGCCGGGCCCGGCGAGGACCAGATGATAATGCTCGGCTTCCTCGCCGAGCGGCGCGTCGGTGCCGTCTGTCCAGGTCCAGCCCTGCCGGCTGCGCCTGACCCAGGAAATCGCCAGGTCGCCTCCGGCCGTTTCCAGGGCGCGGAGGTGAATCGGGCTCGGCGGGCGAAGGACTTCGATACCGACGACCCGCGAGACCGCCGGCGTGTCGGGGGGATCGCCGACGCCGCTCGCGAGCACCTGGGCCAATGCGCCGGCGGGCATTTCGATCGCGGCCAGCGTCTCGCGCGCGATCAGGGTGAAAGCCTCCCCGGGTCCATGGCTCCCGGCCGCCCATTCCGTTCCCCGCCGGCCGCGCAGCAGGCGGGACAGCCGGAAGCGCCGGTCGCCGAGCGGTTCCGCCACGCCGAACTGGATCAGCTCCTGGCCGATCGCCGCGAGGTTCGCGCCGGCCGCCAGCGCGTCGTCGCTCCGGCCTTCGAGCTGCATCGCTTCGTTCACGAGCTCGACCTCGACCGATGACCTTGTGTCGAACAGGGCGGACCCGGCGGGCGCCAGCGTTCCCAGCGTCACGCCCATCACGGCCGGGCCGGCGGTCGCGCTGTCCTGCCAGCTGGTCCCGCCGTCGAAGCTGGTCGAGAGGCTGGCGCGGCGCCAGCCGCTGCTCTCGCCGGCGGCCGCCACATAGAGCAACGGCTTGGTCTCGGTGCCGTCGCCGAGGGGCAGATCGAGCAATTGGAGGACGGTCGGGCCGTGCGGCAGATCGATCTCCGCGGTCGGTCGCCCGGGGCTCGCGGCGAGCTCCGGTGGGCCTCCGGCAGGCACGCGCACCAGGTTCAGTGTGACGTTCATCTCGCCAATCACCTGGCGCTCGACCCTCCAGAGCCCGGCCTGGCCCTCGACTTCGACATGGCTTCCCGGGCGGAGCGGCGCGTGACGCCACCCCGCGACCGCCCTGCCGCTGACCCGTCCGGCCCAGAGCGAGGCCAACCGGAACGCCGCGAGCGCCTTGGCCTCCCCGGCCTGGAGAACGGCGGCGAGCGAGCGACGGTCGACGCTGCGGCCGCCGTCCCTGAGCGCGCGCTGCAGGCCGGTCTGATAGTCGCGCGCCGCATCGTAATAGACGATCGCCACTTCGCCGGGCACGGCGCCCTGCCCATGCCTGACGACCTCCATGCGCTCGCTCAGGGCCTCGGCCGGCAGGAGGAGCGGCGCGCCTGCGCCGGCGCGCAATTGCTGGGTTTCGCCGTCGTCCGACAGCGACAGCGGCACGACCTCCGACAGCCCCTCCAGCACATCGCGCAGGCTGTCCCCCGTCGCGGCATAGCCGAGCAGGGCCGGCGTCTCTCCCGCCTCGATGCCGCCCTCTGCCTGTTCCACGGCCACGGCGCCGATCGGCACCGGCGCGCCGTCGGCCACGACCTCGAAGGTGAGGGAAGGGATCCGGTTGCCGAAATCCTCGAGTTGCATGTCCTCGAACACGACATAGCCAATGCCGCGAAAGGCCGGCGCATTCGCCGCCCCTTCCGCCGCAACGATCAGCGGATCCGCGGGCTGATCCTCTTGCCCCTGATGGAGGCGGAATCCCGTGGCGCTCTTGAGGTCGCCGGCGGCCCCGCGCAGCAGCTTGCCGTCCGCCCAGATGCGCCCGACCGACAGGATAGCGCGCGCCGACAGCGCCACCGCGAAGCTCGCCGAATAGGAATAGCTGGTGACCTTCGGTCTTCCCTTGCCGCCGCTCGTCGACTTGTGCTCGACGAGATCGGTCGCCCAGATCACCGTCCCCGCGACCCGCATCGTACCGAAAATCTTCGGGATCTGGGTGCCGTAGGAGGAGGTCTGAAGGCTTAGGTCGCCGAGCCGCGGCCCCTGCCGGGCCTTGGGCGCGAACAGGATGTTCTGGTCGACCTGCTGGCCGATCATCGCCCCGATGGCGCCGCCGATCGGCCCGGCGACGAGCGTGCCGACTGTGGTCAGGATCAGGGTCGCCATGGTCAATATCTCCAGATGCCGAGCACTGGCCAGGGAAGCGGCAGCGGCCGTTCGACGACGCGTCGCAGGCCGGCGTCGCCATGGATCAGGCCGGTGCCGGTGAAGAGGCCGAGGTGCAGCTGCCCCGGGCCGGGCGAGAGGACGAGCACGTCGCCCGCCGACGCGCTCCCGACCGGGCTCAGCCCGGCCGCTGCCAGTTCCTCAGCCAGCCGCCGGGCCGATCCGCCGCGCAGCGCATAGTCGCGCGGCGCATTGCGGGCGCCGATCGCCAGCGCCACCAGGCCGATGCAGTCGACGCCCTCTGCCGGGCTTCGCCCCTGCGCCAGGAAGCGGGTGCCGACCAGCGCCCGTGCCCGGGCGACGATCGCGTCAGCCTGCGAGGGCATCGCTGCCCTGGCCGTCCTCGGGCGCGGGCGGCTCCGGCGCCGGCGGGACCTTCTTCTTGAACTCGAGCGTCGAGCCGTCGACCTCGATCCGCACGAGCGCGGGCAGGCTCTGGCAGCCCGCCAGGCCAAGCAACATGATTCCGATGCCAGCAAGACGCCGCATGGTCCTTCTCCTTCTTGGGTGGGTGATTTTCAGGCGCCGGGATAGCGCGTCAGCAGATCGATCCCAGGCAGATGGGGCTCGCCCCTGAAGTTGAGCACGTTGCCGAACCGGCCCGAGCAGGTAGCCAGCTGCTTGTCGCAGCCCTCCACGATCTCGACGAGGTCCCCCGCTGCCGGCGCATGAGCCGGCGGCTCGTGGAGCGTGAGCAGCGCGCCGTCAGAGCGGAGCACCGGGCTCTCCAGCCCGCTGTTCGCTCCCCCCAGCCAGCGCAACCGGCCGCCGCCATATGCGTTGCCGGCGCCGCCCTCGGCGACCTCGACCATGTCCGGACCGGTGACCGCCACGATCCGCGTCAGCCGCGTCCGCCCGGCCAGGTCGACACGGCACCTTTTGTCGCCGAGCCTTGCCCGGCACTCGGGCGAGGTCTGCTCGGCCACGGGCAGATCGAGCCGCGCCGCCGGCCCCCGCAATTCCGCCTCGAAGGCCTCGGCCTTGATGGAGACCTCGCCAAGCTCCCCGCGCGCGATCGGGAATTGCTCGCCTTCGGGCGCCTCCCAGTCGATCATGAACACGAACACCGCGGCGCCGTCCCAGCGCCCGGCCGCCAGGTCGCCGGCGGTGATGGCATCGCCGGTCAGCGCCCCCTTGATGTCGAGCGCGTCCGCCCGCAGGCCGTCCGAGATGCTGATCGCCGAGGGCAGCATGCCCGGCGCAGCGCGATAGACCAGCCCCGCCCGCGTCAGGTCGCGGTCATGGGTGGTAAAGCCGAGCGCGATCCCGTCCCGCCGCTCCAGCCGCCAGCAAATCGCGATGGTGGCGAGCGCGCGCTCCAGGAAGGCCGCCATTCTCTATTCCCGGATCTCGATCAGGGGAACGGAGGGCGCCTCGCCGGCCATGAAGGTCGTGCGATTGAGGCTCAGCCGGTCCTCGGCAAAGCGGACGGGCACGTCGAAGCGATAGCCGGCGCGTATCACGGCGCCTTCGGCCGGCGGCACAGCGAATGCGATCACCCCTTTGTCGGCGAGCGTCCAGCCGCTCTCCAGCGCCTCGCCGTCCACCGACACGAGCACCGTCCCCGGCACCGGCCGCGTGATCCGCCGCGCCTGTGCGCCATAATGTTTGACCAGCGGAAAGTCGGTCCGCACGCCGTCGCCCTCGCCGAGCGATTGGTCTATCGCCGCGGGCGCGCCCGTCATCCCGTTCGAGCTGTGGTCGAAGGGATCCTGCAGCCGGAAGCCGACCGCCGCGCCCCGTCGCGCCCGGAAGAAGGCGAGCAGCGCCTGCAGGTCCGTCTCGCTCCTCACCCCCGGCCCGGCATCGAAGCTGAGCCGCGCGTCCGCCCATTCGGCATTGCGCTGCTCCATGCCGCCCGCCGTGGTCACGATCGCGGTGCGGAAGGCCGGCTCGACCGCCACCTCCCGGCCGAGCGCGAGCGGAAACGATAGATCGTCGAAGGCGTTCATCTCGATCTCCCCGATCCGGAAGTGCACGAAGCCGTCGCGGAGCACCTGCGGCAGCGCCCAGGCGAACACCGCCGCCGTCCCGCGCGAGGTCGCCAGGTCCGCCGCCGCCGCGATCCGCGGCCAGAGCGCACCCGCGTCGCCCGGTTCCCGAACGAAGCCCGCGAAATAATGCTGGTCCGCGACGGGATAGCCGAGCCGATCCGCCATCGCTTCCGCGGCCGCTCCGGTCGCACCGGTGCCGCCCGCGGCCACCCATTCATAATCCTCGAGCTGCAGCACATCGAAGGCCGGGGCCGCCCAGCCGAGCGGCACATTGGCCCGCTTCACCTCAATGCCGTCGAGCACGCTCGGCAGGTAGACGAGCAGCAGGCATTCTGCCGCCGGCGCCTCCTCCCGCACCGCGGCGCAGAGCGCGGCGGTCGAGGCCGCCAGCACCGCGCCGGCCGAGTCGAGCGTCGCCCGCTGGGCCGCGTCCAGCGCGGCACGCACGTCGGCAATCGGGACTGGCGCGAAAGCAGCCACTGCCGCCGCATCGTACAGGCAGATTCGCCCCTCCGGCATCACCCACCACCAGGGCTCGCCGACCTGGAACCGGACCGGCTGTCCCGCGGTCACGGCCAGCCCGACGAATGCCCGCGCCACATCTTGCAGCCAGGCCATCGCCGCGTCACTGGCCGGCGAAAGCAAGGCCGAAGGCGGCTCCCACCCGGTCAGCGCCGGGTCGCCATTTTCCGCCCTTTGCTTCCATTCCTCAGGGCAATGCGCGTCGAGCAATTCGTAGCTGAGCGAGAGGATCACGCCGAAGCCGATCGCCTCCGCCCGCGCCAGGAAGTCCGCGTGCCAGGCCGCGCAGGGCCCGTTCAGCCCGCCGGTGACGAGCCCCTCCGCATCCACGCGGAAATAGTGGCTCATCCCCACATAATGATTGATCAGCGCCCGGTAGCCGAGCCGCAGCGCATTGTGCAGCACCCGGGCCGGGGTCAGATGATAGAGATCGTCATAGCCGGTCGCGATCCTCAACTGATGCCCGGGCACGATCGCATCGCCGATGCCCAGCACGGAGCCGGAGCCGTCGCAGGTGATCTCGCTGAGCTCGGCCCAGCCCTCGGCCGGCGCATCCAGCGCCGCATCGCTCGCATCGTAACCGGGCGCGACCAATGAGACGAACAACCGGTCGACATCGCCGGCCCAGACGGGATCCTCCATCTCCCAGCCACCCGCCAGCGCGTCGAAGTCCAGGCTGATTGCGGCATCTTCCGGACCGCCCTCCGCATAGTTCCAGAGCCGCACGAACCAGCTCCGCGCCGCGCCCGCTTCGTCCCGCCCCTCGATCGTCAGCGTCGGCCCGTGCACCGCGTCCAGCGGCTTCAGCCCGGCCGACCGCCAGCGGAAGCGAAGCTGGCAATGCCGGAAGTCCCGCCGCGTCTCATAGGCCAGCAGCGCATGGTCCCACCGGTCCTCCGCCTCCCAGATCAAGCCGGCCAGCTCGTCCTTCCGATAGAACAGCGTCTCGACCCTGAGCGCCTGCGGGCCGGTGGTGACCGCCGAGGCCATCATCGGCCGCGGGAAATTGACGCTCCAGTAGCGGGCATCGAAGCGCTTCACCGTCCCGAGCATCTTCGCGCTGCCCGGCGGCGCCAGCCAGTGTCCCACGCTCAATCCTCCGCGCGCAGCAAGGCCTGCCGCACCGCCCGCGCCACCTGCCGCCCCGACGCCTTCAGCGCCTGCGCCTCGCCGGCCGCCGGCGCGTTGATCGTGATGCTGAGCCGCACGTCCCGCCCGCCGCTCGCGCGCTGCGTCTCGATCCGGCCGCTCGCCGTCGGCACGAACAGCTCCGGCCCGCGCTCGCCGACCAGATAGGCCCGCCCCGGCGAGACAGGGCCGCCGATCGCCTTGCCCGGCGCGCCGAGCAGAGTGGTGAACAGGCTGCCCAGGTTGGTGATCAGGCCGCCCATGCCGCCCTTCCAGAACAGGCTGTCGAAGCCGCCCCGGATCGCCGCGCCGGCGATCTCCGCCATCGCCGACAGCGCCACGCGCCGCAGATCCTCGAAGCCGAGCTTGCCCGTCCTGAGCGCGCGGACCAGCGCATTCTCCAGCATCCGTCCCGCCTGGTCGGCGCCGGCGGCGAACGGCCCGGCCAGCTCCGCCTTCATCGCCGCCACGTCGCGCGCGAACATCTGCGTGTCCGCGCGCACCGATACCAGCAAGGTCTCGATCTCATCCGCCATCGGGAAATCTCTCCTCGAGCCGCGCGAGCTCGTCTCTCGTCATCGGCGCCGGCCCGCCGCCCGCGAGCGCGGCCAGGACCGCCGCCAGCTCAGCCGGCGTCGCCTGCCAGAATTCCTCGGGCCGCCAGCCGAGCACGGCGCCCGCCAGACCGGCGAGCCGGGCCGCGGCCTCGCTAAACACGCCCCTGCAGGATCTGCCCGAGCAGGACGCGCAGCGCCGGCGCCGCCCTGGCGAGGCCGGTTTCCGCGATCGCCTGGCCAATCCGCTCCCGCGTCACCCCGTCCGGCCGCTCGGCCGCGCAATGGAAGAAGAGGCTCGCCATCTCGCCGATCCCGAGCTGTCCTTCCGCCGCCCGCTCGACCAAACCGAAGAGCGGCCCGAGCTCCGCTTCCGCCTCGATCAATGCTGCAAAGCTCGGGCGCAGCAAAAGCGGCGCCCCGCCGACCATGATCATGGCCTCGCCGCGGGCCGGATTGGCGCTCCTGCTCATGCCGCCACGACCGCGCCGGAGCTCTCCAGGTTCAGCGCATAGGTGCGCTCGCCATTGTGGTCGCCCGCATAATCGAGCCGGGTGATCAGGAAGCGGCCGCGCATCGTCTCGCCGCTCTCGAAGCTGAGCTCGTAATCGTCGATCAGCCCGGCCAGCGCATTGGTCTTCAGCCGCGCCTCGGCCGCGGAGCCGGTGAAGATGCCGCTGCCTGCCACGGACACCGACCGGACCCCGGCCCCGGAAAGCAATTCGCGCCAGCCGCCGCTGTCCTTGCTGGTGACGTTCACGCCCTCGCCGTTGACCGAGAGCTGGGTCGTGCGCATGCCGGCGACCGTCGCATAATCCGGCGGGTCGCCGCCGTCCCCGACCTTCAGCAAAAAGGCGCTTCCTTTTTCCGCGCTCATGCCGCATTCTCCTTATTCTTGAGACTCTTGGATGGATGGGAAATCGACATGATTTCATCTGTTCTCGCCGTCGCCATGGCTGCCTGGATGCAGCCCGCCGACACGACCCGCGCCAGCCGCGAGGCCTTTACCGGCTGCCTCCGAACCTATGTTGATCGCGCGCAGCAAAACCGCATGACGGCGGCCGACTTCCAGGCGGCCTATCCGCAGCAATGCACGGCGCAGCAGACCGCCTATCGCACGGCGATCATCGCCCGCGAGCGGGCGTCGCGCATGAGCCAGGCGGATTCCGAGGAATCGGCCACTATGGAGATCGACGACGCCCGGACGAACTTCGCCGAGCGTTTCGAACCTGCGTCCGGCACCGCGACCGCCGCCGCCTCACCGCCAGCAACTGCGCCCGCGACCACGCCGACGGCCACGGCGACTCAAGCCGCCGCCACCACGCCGGCGACAACGCCCTCGGCGACGCCCGCCGCGACTCCGGCGGCGCAGACGACGCCGCCGCGCTAGGCCTTCAGCAGCCGCGCGCGATACTCGATTGCTGCAGTCCATGCTGCGCCCGTCTCGCGCAGCATCGAGCCGCGCAGGAAGACCAGGTTGACCAGCCGCCAGCCGGGCAGATCGGGCCCGATGCCGCCGGCTGCGGCCTCCGCCGCCGCCGCCAGGCCGCGCAACCGCGACGGCCGTTCGCCCTGGTCGCGGAGCAGGATCGAAAGCCGCAGCTCGCGGCCGATACCGCTCTTGTGGCTCCAGTCGCTTTCCGGCCCCGCCTCGACCGTCGCATAGGGAAAGGCAGCGCTCAGCGGCGTTCCGTCATAGACCCCGTTCAGCCCCTCCACCGTCCGCAATACCGTGAGCGCCGCCTCGGCCAGCGCCTGCCCCGCCCCGCTCATTTCAGCAGCCCCGCGATCGTCCAGCGAAGGCTGGCGTCGAGCACGATCCGCTGGCCCAGCCCGGGGCCGGAGAGCAGCACGCCCTCTTCGGTCGGTTCGACGAGAATGTCGCGCGGCAGGAGCTCGCGCAGCTGCGCCGCAAGCGCCGCCTTCCTCTCGCCGGCGCGCATTTCCGCGGCCCGCGCCGCGCGGGCCTCCAGTCGTTCGAACATGTCCGGATCCTATTTGAGCCGCAGCCGCCGCCACGGCCGCCAGAGCGCGGTTACCGCGGCGGGCACCTCGACCTCGCCGGTTTCGCCGCGCCGCAGATAATATTGCGCGGCCAGCCTGACGACGCCGTGCCGCAGCATCTCCGGCACGCCGTTCCAGTCGGCCGCCATGCCGACCCGATAGGCCACGCGCAGCCGCTGCGTGTCGGCCGCAGCAAGCAGCCGCACCCAGCCTTCGCCGCCGGCATCGATCTCCGCCGCATAATTCCCTGCAGCCAGCGCCGTCGCCTCGCCCGCCTCGTCGATCGCCGCGACGCCGTCGATGCTGCGCACCGGTCCGGCGTTGAGCCGGATGCGGGCGGTGGAGGCCGCCACCATTTCCTCCACCGCCCGCTCGATCAGCGCCCGCCCCGTAAAGGCCTCGCAGAGATCCGCCGCCGCCCGCACCAGGCCGGCAAGCAGCGCATCCTCGTCGCTGACCGAAATTCTCAGGAACGCCTTCACCTCCGCCAGGGCGACGGGCAGCGGCGGCGTCTCGCTCGCGACGGCGCCCATCACCGCGGCTCCACGCGCAGCGTGATCGAGCGGACGTCGGTCGTCCCGTCCGAGAAGGTCACCCGGTTCGAGACCGTATAGCTGTGGCCGGTCAGCCCGCCCGCGAGCCGCGCCGCGGAGCGGCCGGGCTCGAAGCTGGTCTCCTCGGCCGCGATCCCGCCCGCCTCGTCCGGCTCCACCGTCCAGAGGCTCGCCTCGATCGTCTGGCCGTCCAGGTAGGGCGACCAGTCGATCGCATAATCCACCCGCGCATGCGGGTCCTTGAGATAGAAGCTCATCTGCTGTGGTCCTTGGTCAGGGCCGCGTCGCTGTTGCCGGCCCGGTCGGCGCCGCGCTGGCGCCCGTCTCATCCTCGACGCGCATTGCCGCGGCCCGCCCCCAGGCGGGGACCGGCGCCTCGGCGAGCCGCGTCCGCCCCGGCTCGCTGCCGAGCAGGCCGAACCCGTCGCGCGCCAGCGGCCTCGCCGCGATCGGCCGGCCCAGCATCAGGTCGGGCCGATCAGGCCGTGGGTGATGAGGTCGTCGATCAGCGCCTTCACGCGCTGCGCGAGCTGCGCCGTGGTCACCGTCGAACTGTCGAACGTCGCGCGCGAGACCGCACCGGTCGCCGCGCTCCAGCCCGGCACCCGGTTGCCGACCACCTTCACGCCGTCCACCCGGTAGGCCCCGCCCACATCGGCATTGCCGGTAACCGCCAGGCTGCCCAGCCCGCTCGCGGTGCCGCCGGTGATCGCCACCGCGCTCGCCGACTGGGTCGCCATCGAGCCGAGGCCCAGATTGGTCCGCGCCGCCGCCGCGCTCGACGCGCCGGTGCCGCCATGGCTGATCGCGAGGTCGTTGCCGAGGCTGAGCTCGCTGACCGAGACCGGACCGGCGAAGGCGGCGCCGGCCAGGTCGGCCTTGGTCGCGAGCGCCGTCTCCAGCCCCGCGAACCAGGCCGAGGCCACGGTCAGCGCCACCGTCTTGAGGCCCGTCGAGAACGCCACTGCGGCCCCGCCGGCCGACGAGGCGAGCGGGGTGCGCACTAGCGCGCCGCCGCCCAGCTCGCCCTCGCCCGTCTCCCACTCCTCCGGATGCGTGACGCCGAGCACTGCATAGTGAAAACGCATGCCCGGCGGCACCAGGTCGAAGCCGCGATGCCCCGGCAACGGGTCGCCAAGCAACAGGCTGCCCGCGCCCGTATCATGGCACGCCACCCGCACCAGATCGGCGAAGAACAGGGCCATGACCGCCTCCTAGGCCGCGAACTTCAGCAGCTTGATCGCTTCCGAGTTCATCACCTGCCCGCCGACCCGCTTGGTCGCGTAGAAATGGACGAAGGGCTTGTTGGTGAAGGGGTCGCGCAGGATCTGCGTCTCCGCCCGCTCGGCGATCAGATAGCCGGCCTTGAAATTGCCGAAGGCGATGGCGAGCGCATCCGCGGCCACGTCCGGCATGTCCTCGGCCTCGACGACCGGATAGCCGAGCAGCGTATCGGGCTGGCCGGATACCAGTCCCGGTTGCCAGATGAACGCCCCGTCCGTGGTCTTGAACTTGCGGATCCGCGCCGCGGTCGCCGAGTTCATCACGAACACCGCGCCCTGCCGGTAGGGCGGGCGCAGCGCCTGGACGAGGTCGATGAGCTTGTCCTGCGGATTGCTCGCCGGGAAGCCGCCGTCCACGCCGGTCTCCAGATATTGCAGGGTTCCGAAATCGCGGTCGCCGTCCGCCTCGTCGCTGTTCGGCGCGGCGAGGAAGCCCTTCGGCTTGTTCGTCCCGTTGCCCGAGACGAACGCCGCGCCTTCCGCCCGCGCGAACTCGGTCGCGATCTCGTTCGCCAGCCAGGCCTCGACGTCGAACGCCGCATCGTCGAGCATCGCCTGGCTCGCCGCCGGATTGGCGTAGAGCTCGCCGAAGGGCGGCGCGATCTCGTTGAACAGGGGCGTGTCCGTCTCCGGCCGCGCCGCCGTCTCCGCGACCCAGCCGCTTTCCGTTCCGCCCGTCGTGACCAGCTTGCGATAGCCGGCAGTGCCGACCTTCACGACATTGGCGATCGCCCGGATCGGCGAGATCGCGGTCAATGCTCGCTCGATCTCCGCGTCGATCTCCTGCGGCACCGCATAGCCGCCGGCGGCGTCGGTCGCGCCGCTCACCGCCTTCAGCTCGACCCCGGCTTCCAGGCCCTTGCGGAGATAGCGCTCGACGAAGGGCGAGGCCTCCGCCTTCGCCCCCGACAGCGCCGGCCGCGCGCCCGCAATCGCCTGCGCGTCCACCCGCGCCTTCAGCGCCGCCACCTCGCCGCGCAAGGCCGCAACCTCCTCATCCTCCCGCTCGAGCGCCTCGAACGACGCCTCCAGCGCATCCGTCTTCACTTCCAGCATCTCCGTCTCCTCGGTTGAATTTTGCGCACAGCACATCGCCACCCGGTTGCTCTCCAGGCGCCAAAGCGTCTCTCAATCTCTGGATTTGCGACCGGCTAAGGTCTCTCCGCTTCCTCCAGCGCGTGCACCCGCGCCTTGGGCTGCATCGGGAAGGTCACCAGGCTCACCTCCACCAGTTCCACCGCCTTCAACTCCCGCGGCCCCTCGCCCGTCGCTTCGCGCACGCGGTAGCCGAAGCTCAGCCCGCGCACCGTCCCTTCCTTCAGCAGGGCCGCCGCCTCGCGCCCCGCGGCGCCGTCCGACAGCCGTCCGATCACGCGCAGCCCGCGCCGGTCCTCCTCAAGATAGTCGATCCGCCCGATCGGCCGCCCCGGCGCATGCTGCCAAAGCAGCGGCACCGCCCAGCCCCGTTTCAGCGAGGCCGCGAACGCCCCCGGCCGCACCACGTCGCCGCCCCGGTCGGGCCGGTCGAAGATTGCCGCATAGCCCGCGAACCTCATCGCCCGATCCAGCCCATCTTTACCGCCATGCCGGCGACGAGAAGCGCCAGCAGGATCCGCACCGTCCAGGCGACGATCGCCTTCCAGGCCGAGCGCTTGGCGTCCCGCCAGGCCCGCAGCAATTCGCGCAGATCGTCCATGTCGCGCCGCGCATGCTCGTCCTTCAGCCCGAGCGCAGCGAGCGCCCGCTCGGCCCCGGCCCCGCTCGCCTCCTCGATCAAAGCGCGCAGGGTAACCATGTCCGCGCCCTGCCGCTCCGCCTGGGCGAGCAGCAGCGCGAGCGTCGCATTGTGATCGGTCATGCCGCCGCTCCTTCCGGCCGCGGTGCGAAGCCCAGCATCTCCCTTTTCTCCGCGTCGGTCAGGAACTTCGCGGCGTTCAGCTGTCGCCAGAGCCGTTCGCGCTCCCCGGCCAGCGCGCCGACCTGATCCACGTCGACCTGCAATTTCAACCCCGGCCACCAGGCCGCCAGCGCATCCGAGACCGCGCGCAATATCCGGTCCGCCATCGGCAGCACCGCCTGCCGCCACAAGGCCCGGTTCGCCTCGCGATAATTGGCATAGGTCACGTCGCTCGGCAGGCCGAGCAGCAGGGGCGGCACGCCGAACGCCAGGGCGATCTCCCGCGCCGCCCCGGCCTTCAGCCCGATGAAGTCCATGTCCGCCGGCGTCAGGCTCATCGCCTGCCAGCGAAGCCCGCCCTCGAGCAGCAGCGGCCGCCCGGCATTGTCCGCGCCCGAAAATTGCGCCTCCATCTCCGCGCGCAGCCTGTCATATTGCTCGCCCGACAGCGCCGCCCCGTCGCCCGGATCGTAGACCAGGGCGCCCGACGGCCGCGCCGCGTTGTCGAGCAGCGCCTTGTTCCAGCGCGCCGCGGCATTGTGCACCGCGATCGCGCCCGCCGCCGCCGCAAGGCAGCCCAGCCCATAATGGTCGTCGAGCGGGTGCGCCGCCCTGACGTGCACCACGCCCGGCCGGCCGAGCCCGTCGCGCGCCGCGATCCGGCGCTTCGCCTCGCCGACCTTGTAGCAATAGGCCGCCGGCCAGCCCGCCCCGTCCGCCTCGACGGTCACCCGCTCGGGCCGCAGCGCATAGAGTTCCGCGGGCTGCCCCTCCGCGTCCTGCAGCACCTGCATGAAGGCATTGCCGTGCAGCAGCAAATAGGTCGCCGCTTCCTCGAGCAGGTGCGGGCTCAGCAGCGCCCCCGCGTCCGGCCGCGCCTCATTGGCGAAGACCGGCGCCCAGGCGATGCTCTCCGCCACCAGCCGCACGCATCTCTGCGCCACCGGATTCTGGAGATAGGCCTCGCGCACCTGCGCCTCGTAGGAACGCGGCCAGGGCTCCGCGGCGAACGCATGCCGCCAGCCCGCCAACAAAAAAGGCCGCCCGATCGCCCGGGCGGCCTTGCGACCGAACCATTTCATGTCTCTCTCCGAAAAGTGTCAGCCGGTCTCCGGCCCGAACAGCAGCCGCGCCACCGGCCGGGTCAGCGCCCAGAGCAGACCCCAGGCCGCGCCCACGATGAGCGCGCCCGGCACCAGCGCCACGATCTCGCCCCAGCTCTTGTCCGACAATTGCATGAACGGCAGCGCCAGCACCGCCGTCGCCCCCGGCCCCGCCGCATAGATAAGCGCGCCGCGCCCGCGCCGGTCCAGCCCGCGCTCCAGCGGCGCCAGCAGCAGCGCCGACACCAGGGCACCCGGCACGAGGATCGCGAGCAGGTAATAAAGCAGCAGCCACATCTCCGGATTGCCCGACCAGGCCACGACCGCCGCCAGCCCGGCCAGCACGATCGCGAACTGCAGGATGATTCGCACCAGCACCCGCATCGACCGCCCCTACAACCCCCTGACCCTCGGCTTCCTTAGCTTCCCCAGCAGCAATTCCGCCAGCGCCCAGACCATCGCGTCCGCCCGGTCCGGGCTCCGCCCCGGCCCCTCATAAGAGTCCAGAGTGATCCCGCAGAGCTCGTCCTCCAGTTCGGGAAACGCCCCGGCGAACTTCGCCCGCCCGGTCTCGAACTGCGCCGCCACCGGCTCCGCCCGCCGGCCCTTGCCGAACCGCGCCCGCACCGCCCGCACCGGCAGTGCGACGTCCACGCTCCTCAGCACGCTCGCCACCATCTCCCCGCCCTGGTTGGTCTCGACGACCACCCGGTCCGCCGCCCACGCCACCGCTGCCGCGGCCACTTCGCGCGCCCAGCCTTCGGGCGAGAGCCCGCGCACCGAGCGATCGTCGAGCACATAGCCAAGCCCGTCCCCGCCGAGCCCGCAAACCACGATCCCGCACGCATCCCCCTCCGCCGAGGCCGGCGGATCGACGCCGATCAGGATGCGCTTCAGTTCGCCGGGCGCCGGCGCCCGGCATTGTTCGATCAGCGCCCGCGTCCAGAGCGCCCCCGCCACGTCCTCGATCAGCTCGCCGTCCAGCTCCTGCCGGCCGAAGCGGGTGCCGCGATATTCCGCCTCCATCGCCGCCCGGAAATCCGCAGGCGTCGCCAGATTGTCCGCGGTCCGCCCGCGCACCACGATCACCTTCTCGTCCGCGACCAGCCTGCGCAGCAGCGCGATCGGCCGCGGCGTCGTGGTGATCAGCGCCCGCGCCCCGGCGCTGCCGCGCAGGCCGAGCATCAGATTCCGCCAGGTCGCTTCCGGATGGCACCATTTCGCCAGCTCGTCGCACCAGGCGAAATCATGCTCCGGCCCGCGCAGCCCGTCCGGATTGGCGCCGGAATAGACCTGGGCGGTCGCGCCGCTGGCGAACTCCACCAGCCCGCGCGTCGAATAGAAGATCACATCCTCCGCCGCCCGCGCCACCGCGAACAGACCGCTCGTCCCGCGGATCATGACCCGCTCGACCTCGGCCGGCGTCGCGCCGACCAAAGCGAAGCGCGCCGCCGGCCGCTCCCGCGCCAGCGCGCTCACCCATTCCGCCCCGGCCCGGGTCTTGCCGAAGCCGCGCCCCGCCAGCATCAGCCAGACGCGCCACTCGCCGGGCGGCGCCATCTGGCCGTCATGCGCCCAGTGCGGCCAGTGCTCGACCACCGTCCTCAGCTCGGGGACCGTCAGCTGCCGCGCGAAAAAGCGATGATCCTCCTCGTCATAATCGTCCGCCAGTTCGTGGAGCAGCGCGATCAGCCTCTGCTCGGCATTCATGCGGCGGGGCGTGCCGCCCGGCGGCGCTTCATCATGCCCATCAGTTTCACGAATGTCTCGACGAGCTCGTCCTTGCTGACGCTCCTGGGCCGCGGCCCGCCCCGCCGTCCGCGTGCCTCCTTCTTCGCGCGCCGGAAGCTGAGATAGGCCAGCGCCACCTGCGGGTCGAAATTCTCGAGCGGCGCCTCGGCAGGTTCGCCATCCTCCCGCCGGGGCGGCAGCTTGCCGCCGGTCTGGGCGAACAAGGCGACCCTGGCTTCCAGGCTTCTCTCGAATTCTTCCTCGGCCGCGTCCATCTGCGCCGCGAACGCGACGTCGACCGCGCGCAGATTGCCGGCGGCCCGTGCGCTCTTGCCCGCCGCGGCGGCGGCAGCGGACTGGTCCCCGGTGATCCGGTAATGGTCGATGAAAGTCGCGATGTCGCGCCTGGTCCAGCCGTCGCTGCGCCGCTTGCGCAGTCGCCCGGTCTTCCTCGACAGATATTCGTCCCGCTCCTCAGCCATCGTCCGACTCCCGTGCCTCAGCCCAAACGGAAACGGGCCCCGCAGAGGGGCCCGTCTCTCCCGGCGAAGACCGGGGTCCGAATCAGCTACATTTGTCCAGCTTGTGATAATAGTGCCATATCAGCGCGACGCTGTCAAGCATTTTTAACCGATACGGTACACTCTCTAGATTGCGCCCCGCGCCGCCGCCCAGGCGATGCCGGCAAGCCCGCAGCCGAGAAGCGTCCACAGCGCGCCGACGCGAAAGCGGAAGATGGCCAGGCATGCCGCGGCAGTCAGGACCAAAGCCGGCAGGTTCAGGCTCCCCGGCACCGGCAGGTCGAACGCGACCGGCCCCCAGGCGACCGCCTGCGTCGCCCCGAACAGGCTGTGGAGCGCAAACCACAGGGCGAGGTTCAGGATCACCCCGACGATCGATGCGCTGATCGCGGTGAGCGCGGCGGAGACGGCGCGGTTCGCCCGGATGCGCTCCGCAAACGGTGCCCCGAGGAAGATCCAGAGGAAGCACGGTACGAAGGTCACCCAGGTGGTGAGCATGCCGCCCAGCGTGCCCGCCAGCATCGGGTCGAGCCCCGCCGCCTGCCGCGACGCGCCCATGAAGCCGACGAACTGGGTCACCATGATCAGCGGCCCGGGCGTGGTCTCCGCCATGCCGAGCCCGTCCAGCATCTCGCCCGGCTGCAGCCAGCCGAAGCCGCCGACCGCCTCCTGCGCCACATAAGCGAGCACCGCATAGGCGCCGCCGAACGTGACCACCGCCATTTGCGAGAAGAACAGGCCGATCTCGCTGTACACATGGTCCGGCCCGAGCAAAGCGAGCAGCAGCACGACCGGCGCCAGCCAGAGCAGGAGCAGGATCGTCGATACGGGCAGCGTCGAGCGGAGGCCCGCGCGCGCATGGGCGGGGATCTCGTCGCCGAGCAGGGTGACGACCTCCTCTTCCCCGCCTGGGCTTGCCGGCCCGTGCCCCGCGGCGGCGAAGGCCCGGGCGCCGGCCCGGCTCGCCAGCCAGCCGATCAGCCCGGCGGTCAGCACGATGACCGGAAAGGGCAGGCCGAAGAAGAAGATGGCGACGAACGCTGTCGCCGCCAGCGCCTGCAGCGCCGCATTCTTCAGCGTCCGGCCGCCGATCCGCCGCACCGCGTCGAGGACGATGGCGAGCACCGCCGCCTTCAGCCCGAAGAAGAGCGCCGCCACCGCCCCCACATTGCCGTACAGGGCGTAAAGCCAGGACAAAGCCATGATCGCGACGAAGCCCGGCAGCACGAACAGGGCGCCGGCGATCAGCCCCCCCTTCGTCCGGTGCATCAGCCAGCCGATATAGGTGGCGAGCTGCTGCGCCTCGGGCCCCGGCAGCAGCATGCAATAGTTGAGCGCATGCAGGAAGCGCGCCTCCGACAGCCAGCGTTTCTCCTCGACGATGATCCGGTGCATCACCGCGATCTGCCCGGCCGGCCCGCCGAAGCTCAAAGCCGCGACCCGCGCCCATGTCCACACGGCCTCCGCCAGGGGCACGCCATGGCCGGGTGGCGGGCCGGTCATGCCGCCGCCAGATCGATCGACGGCAGCCCCTCCCGCCGGCACGCCCGCTGATAGAGAAGAGCGGCCGCCGCGGCATCCTGCAGGCCGGTGCCAGTGGAATCGAACAAGGTGATCTGGTCCGGCGCCGTGCGCCCCGGCGTGCGGCCGGCGACCAGGTCGCCGAGCTCGCCATGGACGGCCGCCCGGGTCATCGCGCCGGCCATGATGGCATGGTGCAGGTCCCCCATCACCTCGCACTGGTCCAGCCGGTCGGCGACGACCCGCGCGCCGGCCATCAGATCGGGCGCGATCTCGCTCTTGCCCGGGCTGTCCGCGCCGACCGCGGCAATGAAGGTGCCGGGCGCGACCGAGCTCCGGTCCAGGAACGGAAGCGTGGCCGTCGTGCAGGTGACGATCAGGTCGCACCGGCGCGCGGCCTCGAAGTCGGCCACCGCCTCGATGGTCACGCCTGCGACAGCCCGCCCCGCCAGCGCCCGGGCCCGTTCCGGAACCCGATCGAGCGCATAGACGCGCCGAACCGGCAGCACCTCCCGCATTGCCTCGAGATGCGCCGCCCCCTGCTCGCCGCAGCCGCAGAGGAAGAGGCACCCGGCCTCCGCCCGCGCCAGATAGCGCGCGGCAAGCGCACTGGCGGCGGCCGTCCGCCGCAGCGTGACCTCCGCCGAGTCCATGATCGCGAGCAGGCTCCCGGTCTCGCCGTCGCAGAGCAGGATCGCGCCCTGGATGGTCGGCAGGCCGCGCAGCGCCGGGTTTGCCGGGAAATTGCCGTTGAGCTTGAGGGCGACGAACAGCCGCCCCTCATGCGCGATCGCCGCGCCCTTGGCGTGAAAGGCGCCCGCCCGGCCCTCGATCGTCATCGGCGCCGGTGCCGCGCCCGTCCCCTCCGCCGCCGCCCGAAAGGCCGCTTCCGCCGCCGCCAGCCAGTCGCCCGGCCCCATCAGCGCACCGATCTCCCGCCGGGACAGCAGGATCGCTGCGGAAGCCGGGCGCCCTCCCCCGAGGGCGGCGCTCACGCCTTCACCCGGGCTTTGGGCGAATGGGAGACCCAGTCGTGCGTCTCGTCGACCGCGTCGCGGCACCAGCGGAACAGCGCGTCATAGACGATCATCCCGGCCTCGAGCTGCTCCAGGTCGTCCGCATGCATGCGCGACAGGCCGAGCGAGACGGCGAGCAGGCCGGCCGCCTGCGGCGCGAGCTCGGGCCGGGCCGTGTCGGCGCCGCGAACGATCGTCGCCAGCCGGGACAGCGCCGGCATCCCCGACAGCCCCAGTTCCGCGATCATCGTGTCGAAGCTGCACTGGTCTCCGCGGTGGCTCCAGAACACGCCGTCCACGTCGAACGGCGCCGCGTCCAGCCGCTCGCCGACCGCCGGGACCTCGTTCGGCGCGACGAACAGGAAGATGCCGGCGGGATCGACGAAGCGGCGGATCAGCCAGGGACAGGCGATCCGGTCCACCTTCGGCCTTGCGCGAGTCACCCAGCGCGTCCGGCCGCCGGCATCGCGCGGCGGCAGCACCGCCTCGCGGACCAGCGGCAGGCCCGCAGCCGCCCAGGCGGCCATGCCGCCCTCGAGGATTTCCGCCCTGATCCCGGCCTGGCGGAGCCAGGCGGCGATGGCGGGGCTCGCTTCGGCGCCGTCTCGGCAAATGACGATCGCCGAAGGCGCGGCGATCACGTCGGCCCAGTCCGAAACCCGGTGGGCGTCCCGCCGCCGGGCGCCGGGAATGAAGTCGCCCGACTCGGTGAGATCGATGAGCGCCGGGCAGGCAGGCGTGCCGATCAGGCGGGCGAGCTTGTCGGGGGTGATGGCGTTGATCGTGGGCATGGAGCGTCCTTTCAAACCGGAGGACGCGATGCTTCAGCCTGTCGCCTCATGGGGAGATCGCATTCCCCATGAGGCGATTAGATGCGCGGGCGGCGGCGCTGTCAAGGGAGCGCCCCGGCCCGACCCTCACACGAACCGCGGAATCGGGCGCGGGTGCGGCGTCTTCCGGTCGCTGAGGTCGAACGCCACCTCGTCCACCCAGCACCAGCCCCAGCCTTCCGGCGGATCGTAGCCCTCGATCACCGGATGGCCGGTGGCATGGAAATGCGCGCGCGCATGGCGGTTGGGGCTGTCGTCGCAGCAGCCGACATGGCCGCAGGTCCGGCAGAGCCTCAGATGCACCCACCAGTCGCCGCTCTTCAGACATTCCTCGCAGCCGTCCGCGCTGGGCGCGACCTCGGCCACCAGCCGCACGTGCGGGCAGGCGTCGGCCACCGGGCTTTTCCTCAGTTCCCCGGGGCCGGGGCCGGCGCGGGCGCAGCCGGCGCGGGCGCCGCGGCCGGGGCCCGGCAGGCCCGCTCGAACAGGGCGCGCTGCATCGGATCGCGGCCGACCGGCTGGGGTTCGTCCCCGCCAAGCGAGCGGTCGAGGCTGCCGTCCGCCTTGTAGAGGTCGACGCCCTCGAGCGTCGCCGTGCGGGCGCGGCAGTCGAGGGTGAAGGCGATCACCGCGCTAACCACCCCGTTCGGGTCCGGCGCCGCGCGCAGCGTGCGCATTCTGAGCGAGACCCGGTCGCCGGTCCGGGCGATGCTGGCCGGGTCGACGCTATGGGTCAGGCCGTTGTGCGCCGCGCCGAGCGGCTCCCACTGGACGGCGCCCGGCGCGGGCTGGGCCTGCAGCAGCACGGCGGCGGCCAGGATCGGGATGGTCATGCGCTTACTCCTTCGGTATCGGCCCCTGCCTCTTGCCCCCCGAAATCTAGCGCGCCGCCCCCGCGCAGAGCCGGTTGCGCACCTGCGCGTTGGGCGAGGTCGGGCCGATCGGCACGTCGCGCAGCTGGCTGGCCGGCGTCTGCAATGTGCCGATGAACCGTCCGCGTGCGTCGTAGATGTCCGACGCCTCGGACCGGACCGTGTTCGCCCGGCAGTCATAGACATAGCGCATCACGCCGGCCGCCGGCGCGCCGGCCGGCGGCCGGATGAAGCGCAGCCGCACGACCGCGCGGATGCGGGTCCCCTGCCGCTGCACGCTCTGCGGGTCGAGCGCATATTCGGCCTGCGCGTTGCGGCCGATCACCTGCCAGCGCGGCAGGGTCGGCGCCGGCAGCAGCTGCATCGCCATGGCGAGAAGCACGGCGGAGGTCATTGTCCCTGCCTCCCGCAGACCTGCGCGCGGACCGCTGCATTGGGGCTGTCCGGCCGGATCGGCTCGGCCCGCTGCTCGGCGGCCGGCACGAGCGCGTTCAGCATCAGCCGCCCCTCCAGGTCATAGCCCTTCACCTCGATCGCCGTCGCCGTCCCGCCCGCGCAGTCGATGGCCAGCGTGCCGGTGACGATCCGCATGCCGTCCGCGCCGGCGGTCGGCAGCCGGCCCCGGATCCGCACCCGGACGCGGCTGCCCTCGGCGCGGACGCTCGCCGGATCGAAGGCGGTGTCGATCCCGCCATGCACGCCGAGGCTTTGCCAGGCGGGCTCCGGCTCCGTGGCAGGCGCCGCGGCCTGCAGCAGCAGGGCGAGCAGCGCGCTCAAAACAGCGCCACCAGAGCGAAGCCGCCGATGATCGCGGCGAGCAGCAGCCAGCCGACCAGGGTCAGCCTTTTCTCGATGAAGGCCTGCACCGGCTCGCCCCATTTCTTCAGCAGCCAGGACAGCAGGAAGAAGCGCGCGCCCCTTGTGATGACGGCGCAGAGCACGAACAGCGGGAAGTTGAACGCCGCGAAGCCGCTGGCGATCGTCACCAGCTTGAACGGGATCGGGGTGAAGCCCTTGAGCAGGATGATCGCGGCGCCATAGGTCGCGAAGAAGTGGCGGAACTCCTCGACCCCCTTCTGCATGCCGTAGAGCCGGATCAGCAGCTGGCCGAGGCTGTCATAGAGGAAATAGCCGATCGCATAGCCCAGGATGCCGCCCAGCACGGACGTGACCGTGCACACCGTCGCGATCCACCAGGCCTGGTCGCGCCGGGCCAGTACCATTGGCACGACCATCACATCGGGCGGAATCGGGAAAAAGCTGGATTCGGCGAAGGAAACCGCCCCCATGTAGCGCACCGCGTGGCGGTGCCCCGCCATGCGCAGGGTCCAGTCGTAGAGCTTGCGGAACATTTGGGTGAGGGAATCCCGGCCGTGATATGTCCGCGAGCCATAGCCGGGGCCGGGGTCCGCACTCAAGGCCGCAGGTGGCCGGCGCGGACCCCGGAGGGCGTCAGAGTCGGCCCATGAGGGCGAGGACGACCACGATCACGAGGATCAGGCCGAGCAGCCCCGACGGTCCGTAACCCCAGCCGCGGCTATAGCCCCAGGTCGGCAGCGAGCCGAGCAGGATCAGGACCAGCACGATGATTAGGATGGTACTAAGCATGACATCCTCCCTGTGATGTGGCGGCGTAACGAGCCGCGGCACCAAAGGGTTCAGCAGGTGGGTTTTTCTTCGCTCGTGCCCTAGGGCTCGAGGCTCGGCGCGGTGTTCGGCTCGCCCGCCCCCTCCGGCTCGTCCTCCCCCTCCGGCAAGGCCGCCTCGTGAAGCGGCAGCGCCGGCCCGATCCAGAGTGCGTCGCTGAGATGGTCGCGACGCTGGTTGGCGGTATTGGGGTGAACCAGGATCGAAAGCCCCTCATGGTTGAGCATCAGCCAGGGGACGAGCGTCGCGAACAGCTCCGTCGCGAAGGCGATCTGGAACATCGGCCCGTCGTGCGGACCGACCGCCTTGGTCCACCAGGTGCCGAGCCGGACCGCGAAGCGTGCGGCCACGCCTTCGCGCACCCGCCGCGCGGCTTCCTCCTGACCCGGCCCGAAATAGACATGGGCGTGATAGGAAGCGATCTCGGCGACGGGACGGGCCATGGCGAGATCAGGCGGCCGTCCGCTCGAGGAAGCGCGCTTCCTGCTCGATCATCGGCGCGAAGCTCGGCCGGGCGAGCAGCCGTTCCACATAAGCGAGCACCTTCGGGTGACGCGCCGGATCGATCGCGACGTTCAGATGCTTGAGGTTCGCGAACGGGCTTGCGACGCTGATGTCCGCCAGCGTCAGCCGGTCCTCCACCAGATAGCCGCTCTCCGGGATCACCCGCTCGAGATAGTCGAGCAGGGGTGGCAATT
Organism: Allosphingosinicella sp.; assembly: GCF_035626655.1. GTDB lineage: Bacteria > Pseudomonadota > Alphaproteobacteria > Sphingomonadales > Sphingomonadaceae > Allosphingosinicella. Next base: position 338,751 of record NZ_DASPNF010000010.1, on the reverse strand, counting down.
CCTCGCACTCGGCCTTGCTCGCGATCTCCTCGTCCCCGGGCACACCCAGGAAGCGAGGCCCGACAATGCGGTTGAAGAACATCTTGCCGCCGCAAGCGAACAGGATCGTATCCGAATATTCGTCGAACCAGATGGTCCGCGCCCGCGACCGGGGCTCGGTGGGGATCAGGTTCGGCTCGGGCCGGATCGCGTCCAGATAGGCGACGATCGCGCTGGAGTCGGAAATGGCGAAATCGCCGTCGCGGAAGCCCGGCATCTTGCCGAACGGGCTGGCCTCGCGGAAGGCGGGATCCTGGCTGCCGGGCGCGACCGGCATCACTTCCAGCTCGATTCCCTTCTCCGCGGCGAAAGCAACCACCTTGCGGACGAAGGGCGACAGCGACGACCCGTAGACGATCATGACGGCGACTCCTGAAGGTCGGTTTCTATCGGCAACGCTTCTAGCGCCGCGGCCCGCCGGCCCTCAAGCGCTTCATCGCGCCGGCGGGCCCAGCAACGGGCTTCGCGTCCGGGCCCTGATGTCGCGCTGCCAATATCCCTGGCAGGGCAAGTCGGTCGGCTGCCTCCGACCCGCCGCGACGAGCCGGCGCAGGGCCTCGACATGTGCGCGGCCCGTCTGCACGATTTCGTCGAACGAGGCCCCTTCGCGGGCGAAGCCGGCGAGCAGCTCCAGCCCCCGCTCCTGGTCCGCTAACGCCTCCTGCAGATGCCCGAGCTTCGCCTGCGCGCAGGAGCGGATGAAATAGGCATAAGGATAATCGGGCTGGCTCTCGAACCCCTGGTTGATCTCGGCCAGGGCCTCCGCCGCGCGGCCGAGCAGGTGCAGGGTCCAGGCGCGGTGGTAGCGATAGCGCATGCCCTCCACCGGACCGTGCGCGTCGAGCGCGGCCAGCGCTTCGGCATAGCGCGCCTGGCGGCGGAACAAGGCGCCGGTGCGGACCGCGACGTCGAAGGCCTCGCCCGGCCAGCGCCGGCCGATCGCGCGATAGACGCCCAGCGCTTCCTCATAGCCGCCAAGGTCGGCCAGCAGGCGCGCGGTCGAGTGAAGCGGCTCCGCATCGTCCGGCGCGGCGGCGGCCCACGCGCGATAGTCGGCGAGCCCCTCGAAGGTGATCCGGTCATAGGCCTCGCTTGCCCATGGCAGGTCGTTGGCCAGCGTCTCCGCGGCCAGCCCGCGCGCTTCCAGCGCCATCGGCCGCAGGCGGGGGTTCAGGCCCGGGGCCGCGAGCGCGGCGGCAAGCGAGCGCCGCGCCGCCGCCGGCGCGTCAGTCGCCTCGGCCATGCCGCGGACCAGCGCCGCTTCCCCCGGTCCGAGCGACGGTGCCGGCCGCTCGGGGCAATTGAGCGCCTCGTCGCCGAAGCTCGCCCCGTTTCCGACCGAGAGCGAGCAGAGCGAATATTCGACATAGTCGCCCGCCGGATCGGGCCGTCCGGTCGTAACGTCGTAGCGGATTCGGAAGGCGACGCCGCGCTCCGCGGCCGCGGCCAGCAGGCGGACCAGGGTCGTCCTCTGGCTGTCGCTGGCCGGGAGCCGGAAGCGCATCCGGCTCTGCGCGAGGCGGATCCAGCCGCCCGCCTCCTCGTTCCCCTCGCCGAGATAGCCCGTCTCCGCGAAAATCCGGCCCGGCGGCGGGCTTGGCTGCGGCGCAGCCTGGAAGGCGGCCAGGGCCACGGCAAACATGACAAGCCTCATCGCGACGGACAGCCCTCGAAATGCGCGCTCAGCAAACGCCGCCACTCGGCCGCGCCGCCGTCGCTGATCCGCGTCAGCCGCAGGCGGAAATCGCGATGCTCGCTATGGTTGGGAATGCCCCATGACGCCTCGACGATGTGCCCGTCCACGGCGTCGAACCAGATCGGCCCGCCGCGATTGCCGAAGGCCGGACCGCCGGCCTCGAAGCGCAGGGCGCGGCGGCCGCCCCGCCGCTCGGCGCGGACGAAGCGAAGCTCGGCGCGGCCCAGATAGCGGAGCGGATTGGCGCCGTCGTCGGGCCAGAGCAAAGGCATACCGAAGCTGAAATTCGCGCGGCGGTTCGGCCGGTACTGGGCGGTGATCGTCAGGCTGGCGAGGTCGAAATCGTAAATGTGCCACGGCGTGTCCGCCACGTTCAGCGTCAGCAGGATCGGGCCGTTCGGCGTGTCCACGCGCCCGTCCAGCCGCCGCATCGCGGCGTCATAGCTGAGCACCGCAAACTCCTCGCGCTGCGCATTCGGCCGGAGCCGGCCGCCGCCGAGCCTGGTCGCATAGCCGCGCTCCAGATCGAGGTCGGCGGTCACATAGGCGGCGTTGTTGCAGCGGCCGCGCATCTTGGCCACGCCGATTTGAGTCCGGCTCTCGCGGTAGACGTGGATCGTCTCCGCCTCGGCGCCGTCACGATCGGAGCGGACATAGGTGTAGATGCGGCCGATATGATCGGCGGCGGCCGGGACCAGGGCCAGGGCGGCGGCGACGGCGAACAGGCCCATCAGCCCCCCGCCTCCTTGCGCCGCCGCATTGGCTGCGGCTTCAGATAGGTGAGGCTGCGCCACAGCCATTCGACCGGCCCGAATTTGTAGAGCTTCAGCCAGACCGAGCTGAAGACCAGTTGGAAGGCCCAGATCGCGAAGACGACATAATAAAGCTGGTGCCGCTCCAGCTGGCCGTAATTGCCCATCAGGATGAAGATCACGAGGCAGATCGCCGAGTGCATCAGATAATTGGTGATCGCCATCCGCCCGACGGCGGCGAAGCCGCGGCGGAGCCAGCGCAGCCAGCCGCTGCGCACGAACAGCAGCAGCAGCCCGAGATGGCCGATCGTCATGCCGAGCCGGCCGAGATCATAGGTCGTCGACACCTCGGCGAAGGCGAGCGCGCTGAAGCCGTGGTCCATGATATATTTGGTCTCGAGCGCGTTCGTCGCCAGCCCGATCGCATAGCCGCCGAGCATCATCGCCACATAAAGCCCGGTCCGCCGCTCCAGGGTCAGCACGCCGAGCCGGAACAAGGCCATGCCGATCAGCATCATCCCAAAAATATCAAAAAAATATCTATATAGACCATAGGTTTGATAAATAACGTTGATGCCAGCCATATAGGCGAAGGCGTGCTCGTAGTTCGTGGTATAGTTGCGGATCTTCCTGGCGATCGCATCGGCGCTCGAAATATATTCCGACTGCTCCTGCTCCCATTCTGAAATCGCCGTCTCCTGCGCCTCGGTCAGCTCCGCCCCGGCATCGCGCGCCGCCGCCGCGGCCGGATAGGGCTCGTAGAGCGCCAGCGTGGCCCGCGTCTCGTTATAGTTCCACACCGCCCCGGCCAGCAGCGCGCCGACTCCGAGCAGCAGCATCCACTTCGCCGCCAGCTTGCGGAAGGCGTAGAGGAACAGGGCGACGATCCCGTAGGAATAGAGAATGTCGCCGTGCCAAAGCAGAAGAAAGGCATTCACCATCCCAAAGCCGACCAGCCACAAATTGCGCCGCACGTAGATGTCCGCGGCATCCGCCCGTCCCTGCGCCTCGAGGCGCGACGTGAACAGAATCACGCTGGCCCCGAACAGCATCGAGAAGAGCGCCCGCTGCGTGCCTTCGAAGCCGATCTCGGTGATCACCCAGGTGACGAGGTTGACCCCGGTCGCCCCGCCTGAATTTTGCGGGTTGGTGTAGGCGTCGGGCAGGCCGAAATCGATGATGTTCATCAGCAGGATGCCGCAGAGCGCGACGCCGCGGACGAAATCCAGCGCCTCGATCCGCCGGGCGGCCGGAGCGGCCTGCGCCGGTGTCTGTCGCGGCGGCATGGCTTCGTCCCCAGTCGCCGCAATCGTCGCCATCTGAAGCCCCCTCCCGATGCAGGCCTCGTTGTCGCGCCGAATCCGCCCCCGGGCAAGCCTTGCCTCTTCGACATTTGTCGCCGCGGCTGCTTCGCATTATGGTCAGGCTTCCAGCGTGGAGGAGAGATGGCATGCCTACCTTCAACGGAACGCCGGACGACGATTTTCTGGTCGGCACCAGCGGCGACGACGATCTTCACGGCTTCGACGGAAATGACGGCCTGTTCGGCCTCGAGGGCAATGATCTGCTGGACGGCGGCAACGGCCACGATTTCATGCGCGGCCAGGAGGGCAATGACCAGATTTTCGGCGGCGCGGAGGACGATTATCTGGACGGCGGCGAAGGCGACGACCTCCTCGACGGCGGTTCCGGCATCGACCGCGCCTCGTTCGCGGTCGGCGCGACGGTCGGTGTTGTCGTCGATCTAAACATTGTCGGCGTCGCCCAGAATACCGGGCACGGCTTCGACACCCTCGTCGGCATCGAGCACCTCTCCGGGACTCGCTTCAGCGACATCCTTACCGGTGACGGCGGCGACAACTGGCTCTGGGGCGGCTCGGACGGCTCGGGCATAACCGGCGACGACATCATCGCCGCGGGCGGCGGCAACGATCTCGTCGAAGTCGGCACGGGCAACCACAATCTCGACGGCGGCACCGGCACCGACACCCTGTCGCTATGGGGCAACAATACCGACATCACCGCCGCCGGGGTGACCTTCAGCCTGCAGCTCCAGGGCTCGGCCCAGGCCACCGGGCAGGGGATGATGAACGCCAGCGGCTTCGAAAATCTCTCCGGCTCGATCCACGCGGACGTCCTGACCGGAGACGGCAATGACAACGTCATCGCCGGCGACCTGAGCGACGATCAGCTTTCCGGCGGCAATGGCAGCGACACGCTCTATGGCGACGGCCGGATCATCGCCGACACGCACGACACCGGCGGCTCGGGTCCGATCACTACCTATGCCGACATCACCCTGATCGATCCGCTGCTTGTCTCGGGCAACGACACGCTCGAAGGCGGCGACGGCGATGATTCCCTGCATGGCGGCGGCGGCTCGGACACGGCGAGCTATGCCTCGGCCGGCGGCGCAGTGTTCGTCGATCTGGATTTCGGCGGCGCCTCAGGGGCCGCTGGCGAGGACACCTTCTCCGGCATCGAGAATGCGATCGGCTCGGCCTTTAACGATGGCCTGCTCGGCGATGGCGGCGACAATGCGCTGGCCGGCCTCGCCGGGCATGACTTCCTGCGCGGTTTCGGCGGCAACGACACGCTCAAGGGCGGTGACGACGATGACTTTCTCAACGGCGGCGTCGGCGACGACATCATCGACGGCGGCGCCGGGATCGACCGGGCGGCGTACAGCACGGGTGCGGTCGCAGGGGTCACCGTCGATCTCAACATTGTCGGCGTCGCCCAGAATACCGGCAGCCAGGGCTTCGATACCCTGATCGGGATCGAACACGTCTCCGGCACCCGCTTCAGCGACGTGCTGACCGGCGACGCCGGCGACAATTATGTCTGGGGCGGTTCCGACACGTCGGGAGTCACGGGCGATGATATTCTCAGCGCCGGTGCTGGCAACGACCTCGTCCAGGTGGGCAACGGCAACCATGATGCAAATGGCGGCATCGGTACTGACACCTTGTCGTTGCACGGCAACGGCACCGACATCACCGCCGCCGGCGTCACCGTCTCGCTCGCCCTCCAGGGCATGGTGCAGGCGACCGAACAGGGGATGATGACCCTGAGCGGCTTCGAGAATCTCTCCGGCTCGGCCTTCGACGATTTCCTCGGCGGCAATGGCGGCGACAATCTCCTCGCCGGCTTTTCCGGCGCGGACGGTCTCAGCGGCGGCGACGGCGCCGATACGCTCTACGGCGACGGTGTGGTGATCATCGACACCCATGATACCGGCGGCTCGGGCCCGATCGTCGTCTATGCCGACGTCGCCGATCTCGCGGTTCCGGAACCGGGCGGCAACGACGTCCTCAATGGCGGCAAGGGCGACGATTTCCTGTGGGGCGGCGGCGGCGACGACGTGCTGACCGGCGGCAAGGGCGGCGACACGTTCGGCTTCGGGCCGGGCGACGGCGACGACCGCATCACCGACTTCGAGAAGAACAAGGACACGATCCTCTTCGAGGGCATCGCCGGCGTCGACGATTTCGGCGATCTCACCTTCACCAAGGTGGGCAGCGACGTGCTGGTCACCTGGGGCACAACGGATTCCATCCTGCTCGAGGGCGTCAAGCTCAACCAGATCCACGCCTCGGACTTCATGTTCGGATAGCGACGGGGCCACGCCGCTCATTTGAGCCGGTAATGGTCCGCGAGCCGGTCGAGCGCGATGGTCAGCACCACCCGCCCGGCCCGTGCCGGCCAGCCGAGCGCGCGCTCGGCCTCGCGCATGCCCTCGCCGGCGCAGACGACGCGCCACAGGACGTCGCTCAACCCTTCCCCGACCGCCGCGACCGCCGCCTCGAACCGCCGTTTCGCGGCGAGCTGCACCAGGGTCGGCGCCGGCGCTTCCGGCGCGCCGCGGGCTGCCCGCCCGGGCGGCGGCGCGTCCCAGCGCATCGTCACCGACGGCGCCAGGCAGGCCAGCTCCCAGTCGCCGCGCAACGTCTCCCCGGCCTCGAACTGGCGCCCGCTGACCAGCCCGCGCGCCTTCAGCCAGCCGAGCGGCGATTCGGCGAGATTCACCGTTACCGAGCGCGCCGGGCGCAGGCCGCGCGGCGCCATCCGCGCCTGGCCATCGCGCGGCAGTGGCCGCTCCGCCAGCAATCGGGTCCGTCCGCTAGTCCGCGCCTTTGCCATGAGTTCCACTTGCCATCTGGATAAATCTGTAGGAAAGTACGAACCGATCCGGTTTGGAGTTAATTTCATGATCACCCGCATCCGCGAGGTCCGCCGCGCCCGGAAGCTCACCCTGCAGGACGTCGCCGACCGCTGCGAGCCGCCGACCACGCCGCAGACGATCGGCCGGCTGGAGACAGGCACGCGCACCGTCTCGGTCGGCTGGCTGAACAGGATCGCGAAGGCGCTCGGCGTCGAGGCGGCCGATCTCGTCACCCTGCCCGAGCGCGAGGATGTCCCGGTCGCGGCGATCCTCGACCATGAGGGCGCGCACGCCCCCCGCCGCGAGGGCGTCGCCGTGCCGCCCCGGCCGGCGCCGGACATGGTCGCGATCCTCGTCCAGTCCTCCTCGGGCGACTATCGCAGCGGCGACGAGATCTGGCTGAACCGCCTGGCGCCGGAGGATTATGTCAGCGCGCTCAACCGGGACGTGCTCGTCCCCCGCCCCGCGGGTCGCTACGTCTTCGGCCGCCTGATCGGCCGCGAGGGCACGCGCATCCAGATCCTGCCATTGGGCGCCGGCGGCAAGCAGCAGGTCTTCGACGATCCGCCCTGGGCCGCTGTCGCCGCGAAGCTGATTAGGAGCCTCTGACGCTCAGAGGTGCCGCGTCTCCGCCGGCTCGTTCCACCAATTGTTGTTCAGCCCGTCCGCGTAGCGGACCGGCGCCGCCAGCAGGTCCGCCGGGTCGAGATCGTCCAGCGTCGCCACAAAGACGGAAACATAGTCGCCGCCGATCGCCTCGACATAGCCATGGCCGTACACCGAAACGCCGCACCTCGAGCAGAAACGGTGATGGCCGGACATCGTCCCGAACTGATAGTCGCCGAGCTGGTCCTCACCGGAGAGCAGCCGGAAGTCGGCCGGCTTGATGCCCGCGCCCCACATCCTTTTCTTCGCGCAGATCGAGCAATTGCACTTGCCCGTACCCTGCTCGAGATCGATGTCCGCCTCGTAGGTCACCGCCCCGCAATGGCAGCTGCCATGATAGGTCTTCCTGGCCATGATACTCCTCCGGCTGGCTTGCCAGCCGAAGCCCGTCCGGGCGTAGGCTGGTGGGCGCTGACGGGCTCGAACCGCCGACATCTTCCGTGTAAAGGAAGCGCTCTACCAACTGAGCTAAGCGCCCTCGCGCCAGCCACTGCCACCAACCTGGGCAGGGGGCAAGCGCGGCTCCCTGACGTCCGCGCTTCAGCCCCTCGGTCTCTCACAGAATCGCAATGCGTCACCGCGCCGAGGACAGGCCCCTGTCTCAGGCCGGCAAGGGCGAGAGGCTTCGCGCTTCGTGCAGCCAGGCGCCAAGCGCCCGCCAGGTCGCCTCCGCGAGCTCGATATGGACTCGGCGCCTATCCTCCGGATCGGCGGCGCGCACGACCAGGCCGCTGTCGGTCAGGACCCCGATCCAGCGAAGGGCCGTCGTGGCCGGCACGGCGGCGGCGATACAAAGGCTCGAAACCGCCACCTTCTTTCCTTCCAGCCGCGCCGCCATCAAATCGAGCAGCATGTCCCAGGCCGGATCGGCAAAGAGATCGGCGTCGAAATAGTGCGTTCGCAGCCGGCGGGAGCGGATCATCGCACGGATGAAGGCAGCATCTGCGCGCGTCGCTTGCACCTCCCCGGCTGTGTCCGCACGCGGCTGCAGGACGGAGAAATGGCGCTCGCGCCGGCTGTCATGCAGGCGCGCCTCCCGCCTCCTGGCGGCGCGGGCGACGGCGGCGGCTCGCTCCTCCTCGCCAGCCTCGCAAAGCTGCTCGATGTCACTATGGGCTGCTCGCGCTGCGACGAGATCGATCAGCGCCAGGGGCGCCGAGATGACGGCACCGCGCGCGCCCCGTTCCGCTTCCGCCATCGCCAGGTCGAGGACCGGAATAGCGGCGTCGCCGGACGCTTCATGCTCCAGCTCGATCAGCAGGCTCGCGCCCGGCGTCAGCGCCGGCTCCGGCCCCGCGCCGATCAGGATCGCCGATACGGTTCGGCAGCCGGCCGTACCGGCCGTTCGCCGCATCCGCGCCAGCCCCGCCTCAGTATCGGCGAAGATATGGACGCCGGGGCTGGCTGAATAATCGGTCATTTCGCGGGCATGATGCCGCAACTGCCCAATATCCGCCAGTATTTGTCGCTGGTCAGGAAAAGGTCTCGCTCAGTCCCTCTTCGTCGGCGGTCAATTCCTGCACGGCGGTCGCCGCGGCGCCGCCCAGCATCGCGGCGCCGATCGCGCCCTGCAATCCAGCCAGCACCCAGCCGATGATGATCGGAGCGTCGATCGTGCCGGCCGCGATTTTCTGAAACTGCGCCAGGGATGCCAGGTCCGCTTCCGGCGAGTTGAAGCCGTATCGGAAAGCCGCCGACAGATAGTCCGGCTCGGTCACGAAGGAGGTGGCGATGCCCAGGGCCAGCAGGACGAGGAAGACGATAAAATAGGCGGCATACAAGGTCCAGAACCGGCCATCGCTGAGCCTCCAGCCGTCCCCGATGGCGAAGGTCTGCTCCTTCATGGTGAGCGGAAAGCTCAGCGACAGCTTTGTCCCGAAATAGGAGCAGGCGATGAAGCCGAGGATGATCAGGACCAGCTGCATGCTCGTCGAGCCGCCCGCGCCGGCGCCCGCCATGAACAGCCCGAGGAAGATTCCGAGGACGATAATGACGACGCCGAAGATGATCCCGTAGAGCACGAGCAGCAGGAAGTACCTGATCTCGTCCATCCCGAGCCTGAGCCAGCCGGGCCCGCCCTCCGTTGGCCGGATGATCGCTCGTTGCACCGCCGCGTAGAGGATCGTGCTGACGATGGCGCCGACAATGCCCACGAGCATCGACTGGAGGAAAAAGGACGTCTGGAGCGACTCGAGGGAGGCTTCACCCCTCATCGCAGCATCGATGAGACCCTGGACGTTTGCCGCCATCCAGATGCTCGTCCCGATCGTCGCGGCCAGCTGGATGATCGTCCAGATCAGCATGGCGCCGGGTCGTTCCTTGACGAGACGAAAGCCACCCTCCAGCAACGAACCAACTGTCACGGCATGTCCCCCTCGCTATTCGCCCACCTCCGGCCGGGCAATTTGTCGGCAAGCCGGAACAGGCCGCGGCCTGTTCCAACGACTTTAGGGCATGTTTCGTCCGCGCGACTAGCCCAGCGACTTCACGATCTCTTCCACCATCTTCTTGGCATCGGCGAGCAGCATCATCGTGTTGTCGCGGTAGAAGAGCTCGTTGTCGACGCCCGCATAGCCGACGCCGCCCATGGAGCGCTTCACGAACAAAACGGTCTTCGCCTTTTCAACGTCGAGCACCGGCATGCCGTAGATGGGCGAGCTCTTGTCGGTCTTCGCGGCCGGATTGGTGACGTCGTTGGCGCCGATCACGAAGGCGACGTCGGCGCGGCTGAACTCGGCGTTGATGTCCTCGAGCTCGAACACCTCGTCATAGGGCACGTTCGCCTCGGCCAGCAGTACGTTCATATGGCCGGGCATGCGGCCCGCCACCGGATGGATCGCGAACTTGACCTCGACCCCTTCCTCTTTGAGCAGGTCGGTCATCTCGCGCAGCGCATGCTGCGCCTGCGCCACCGCCATGCCGTAGCCCGGGGCGATGATCACCAGCTCGGCCTGCTTCATCAGGAAGGCTGCATCCTCGGCCGAGCCGCGCTTCCAGGGCCGGTCGATTGCCGCGCCGCCGCCGGACGCCGCGGCTGCGTCGCCGCCGAAGCCGCCCGCGATCACCGAGATGAAGCTGCGGTTCATCGCCCGGCACATGATGTAGGACAGGATCGCGCCCGAGCTGCCGACCAAAGCGCCGGTGATGATCATCGCGCTGTTGTGCAGGGTGAAGCCCATCGCCGCCGCGGCCCAGCCCGAATAGGAGTTGAGCATCGACACCACGACCGGCATGTCCGCGCCGCCGATCGGGATGATCAGCAGGAAGCCGATCGCGAAGCTGAGCGCGGTGATCGTCCAGAAGATCCACTGGCTCTGGTCCTGCGTGAAATAGCCGACCAGGCCGAGGATCGCGGCGAGCGTGCCGAGATTGATGAAGTGCCGCATCGGCAGCAGGATCGGCTTGCCCGACATGTTGCCGTTGAGCTTCAGGAAGGCGATCACCGAGCCCGAGAAGGTGATCGCGCCGATCGCGACGCCGAGCCCCATCTCGATCCGGCTGCTGATGTGGATGAGCCCGTCCGGCTCGGCGATGCCGAAGGCGAGCGGGTTCAGGAAGGCGGCCGCGCCGACCAGCACCGCGGCCATGCCGACGAGGCTGTGGAAGGCGGCGACGAGCTGCGGCATCGCGGTCATCGCGATCCGCCGCGCGGTCACCAGGCCGATCACGGCGCCGACGGCGATCGCGCCCAATATCTGCCCGGCCGTCGCCCAGTCGATATTGTCCAGGAGGCCCGCGCCAGGTCCGCCGGGCAGGAAAGGCCGGTAATGGACGAGCGTGGTGATCAGTGCGAGCGCCATCCCGAACATGCCGAAGCGGTTGCCCCGGCGCGAGCTTTCCGGGCTCGACAGGCCTCTCAAGGCCAGGATGAAACAGACGCCCGCGACCAGATAGGCGAGCAGCACCCATGCGGGCGTCGCCGCCGCGGCATCGGGCAAGGTCACATGTCCCCCCTGAACGGCCACCTCAGCGCTCCTTCTTCTTGTACATGGCGAGCATGCGCTGCGTGACCGCGAAGCCCCCGAAGATATTGACGCTGGCCATCGCCACCGCCGCCAGGCCAAGCCATTTGGCGACCGGCGCCCCGGTCGCGGCGCCCGCGATCAGCGCGCCGACGATGATCACCGAGGAGACCGCATTGGTCACCGCCATGAGCGGCGTGTGCAGCGCCGGGGTCACCGACCAGACCACATAATAGCCGACGAACACCGCCAGCACGAAGATCGACAGGATCGAAATGAAGTCCATCAGCTTTCCCCCTCGGCCTGCAGGCGGAACCGGGTTTCAAGTAGCCTGAGCAGGCGCGTGTAGCGCTGCCGCCATTGCGGGTCGTAGACGACGCCGCAGGCGACGCGCGGCGCATAGATCTGGCGCGCCTCGTCCAGTTTGTCGGCGCCGTAGCGGCCGACCAGCACGCGTGTGACCGCTTCCTGCCGCACCGAGAAGTCGCGCTCCCAGTCGGCCAGAGCGAGGTCCGGATTGCGGCCAAGGCAATAAGCCTCCTGGTCGATCGCGGCGCGGCGGAAGACGTGCATCGAGCCATAGACGCTGAGGTCGTTGGCGCGGCTCCAGCCGGTCCCCGGTGCGGTCGAGCAGGCACCGAGCGCCAGCAGGGGAAGGATGAAGAGCAAGCGCTTCATGGGCGGTACTCCGCGATCCGCCCGGCCAAGGTGTCCAATCTGCGGCTATAGGCCATGAGCGCCGATGCCTGCGGCACCGCGCCCGCCTCGCAGGGCCGGCCCGGCGAGACGCGGCGCATCGCGGCCGCGTCATTCTCGCCCAGCCACACCGCATGGCCCGCCCCACTCTGCGCGGCCAGCCGCTTCAATTCCTCGTAGCGCTGGGCCTCGATCGGGGGCGTCCGCCCCGCCGGACAGGTGTCGAGCAGGTCCCGCGCCAGCACGGCGAGATAGGTCGCCCGGCGCACCGGCTCTTCCTTCGAATTTCGTGGTTCGGGCCGCCGCTCGCAGCCGGGCGCCAGCAGGATCGCCGCCGACAGCATGCCCGCCGTCGCCCTCACGGCGCACCGTCGGCTAGGTTGCGCTCGACCAATACGATCTTATCCTCATAGCCGAAGAGAAGAGCGGACGAGCAATCCCTGCCATCTGCCGCCGACTCGTTGCCCCGCCGATCGAGGACGCCCGCTCCGATGAGCGCGGCAAACCGGGTTCGTGCTGCCTCGAAACGGGCGTTCAAATCGCGCGTTCGCTCCGGCGCCATGCGAAGACAATCGGCCGCCACCGCCATGTCGTGAAAGGCCCGCGCCCGGAAGAAGTTGAATAGCGTCTGCGGATGCTCCCGCACCGCCCTTTGGCCGTCGGTCTCGGGTGCGGACGCGGCAGGCGCACCCGCTTGCAAAATCAGCGACAGTAACGCCGCCGCAATCATGCCTTCAGCCGCTCGCTGACGACCTCGCCGCCCTTGGTGAGCCGGATGCCCAGGACGATTTCGTCATCGTCGGGGAAGACCGGCGCCTTCTTCTCGGCATCCCAGAAGGCGGACAGGAAATTGAAGATGTTGCGCGAGAAGAGCGCGGAGGTATCCGCGGCCAGCCGGCTCGGCACGTTGCGGTGGCCGACGATCTTGACGCCGTGCTTCACCACCACCTCGCCGGCGACCGCGCCCTCCACATTGCCGCCCTGTTCGACCGCCAGGTCGACGATCACGCTGCCCGGCTTCATCGTCTGCAATTGCGCGTCCGAGATCAGCCGCGGCGCCGGGCGGCCCGGGATCAGGGCGGTGGTGATGACGATGTCCTGCTTGGCGATATGGCTGGAGACGAGCGCCGCCTGCGCGGCCTTATACTCGTCCGACATCTCGGTCGCGTAGCCGCCGGCGCCCTCGCCCTCGATCCCCTTCACGTCCTCGACGAAGATCGCCTTGGCGCCGAGCGACTGGATCTGCTCCCTGGTCGCCGAACGCACGTCGGTGGCGGACACCTGCCCGCCGAGCCGGCGGGCGGTCGCGATCGCCTGCAGGCCCGCGACGCCAACACCCATCACGAACACCTTGGCGGCGGAGACGGTGCCGGCGGCGGTCATCATCATCGGGAAGGCGCGGCCATATTCGGCCGCCGCGTCGAGCACCGCCTTGTAGCCGGCCAGATTGGCCTGGCTGGAGAGGATGTCCATGCTCTGCGCGCGGGTGATGCGCGGCATGAACTCGAGCGCGAGCGCCTCGATCCCGGCCTTGGCATATTCGTCGACGCGCTCGCGCTTCCCGAAGGGATTGAGCGCGGCGATCAGCCAGGCGCCCTTCTTCATGCCGGCAAGCGCCTTGGGGTCCGGACCCTGCACGGCGAGGACGGCGTCCGCGTCCTTCAGCGCGTCCTTGCGGTCGGCGACGATCGTGGCGCCCGCCGCTTCATAGTCCGCATCCGCGATGGAAGCGCCCTGGCCGGCGCCTGCCTCGACTGCCACGCTGGCGCCGAGGGCCACATATTTCTTGACCGTCTCGGGCGTCGCGGAGACCCGAAGCTCCCCTGCTTCGGCTTCTTTCAGGACCGCGATCTTCACCCCCCGGTCCCCTTCTAGTTCGAGATGATCAGGATGACGATGAAGCCGGTGATCAGGCTCAGGATCGTCCCCCATTTCATCATGAAGGTGAACCGCCGATAACTTCCCAAATGCGACCGGACTTCCTTGGTGGCTTCGTCAGTGGCCATGCGCCGCAATCCTCCTGTTTGGCTGGTTCCCTAGCAAGGCCGGGGCACGGGGGGCAAGGCGCGAAAGCGGGCGCGGCGCCTTAAGCCCGCCTTTACTCATGTTGGGTTATCCCGCCTGTCCCGAAACGAGAGAGACGAGAATGCGGGCGGATCCGAACCGTTGCCTGTTGCTGATCGACGACGAGCCCGCCCAGCGCCGGCTGGTCACCGCCATCGGCGCGCGTGCCGGCTGGTGGGTGCGCGGCGCCACCGATTTCGACGGCGCCCAGCTCATGCTCGAGGATCCGCAGGAGCCGAAATTCGATGCGATCCTGCTCGATCACTGGCTGCCCGGCGACGAAGGCACGGACCTCATCCGCCGCATCCGTGCCTTTCGCCCCGAAATCCCCCTGCTCATCCTGACCGCGCAGAACGACGTCCATGTCGCCGTTGACGCGATGCGGGCCGGCGCCAGCGACTTCATCGTCAAGCCGCTCGCTCCCGAACGGCTGCTTGCGGCGCTCAACACCGCGACCGACCGCCGCAAGTCGACCGGCGAGCTGCGGCCCTTGTCCGAGAAGATCAGCAAAGCCCTGGGCTTCGAAGAGATTGTCGGCTCCGCGCCCAAGTTCCGCGCCGCGCTCGCCGTCGCCGCCAAGGCCGCCCGCGCCCGCGTCTCCGTCCTGATCGAGGGCGAGAGCGGGTCGGGCAAGGAGATCATCGCCCAGGCGATCCATGCCGCCTCCCCGCGCGGCAAGAAGCAGCTGCACACCGTCAATTGCGGCGCCATTCCCGCCAATCTCGTCGAGTCGGTCCTGTTCGGCCACGAGAAGGGCGCCTTCACCGGCGCCTTCGACCGCCATATCGGCCGCTTCGAGGATGCCGACGGGTCGACCATCTTCCTCGACGAGGTCGGCGAGCTGCCGCTCGACACGCAGGTGAAATTGCTCCGCGTCCTCGAGACGGGCGAGATCCAGCGCGTCGGGAGCCGCATCACCCAGACGGTCGACGTGCGCATCATCGCCGCGACCAACCGCCGCCTTTCCGAGGAGGTCGCCGCCGGGCGCTTCCGCGAGGATCTCTACTACCGGCTCAACGTCGTCCACGTGCCGATTCCGCCGCTCCGCGACCGGCAGAGCGACATTCCCGCCCTCGCCCGCCACCTGCTCGCGCGAATCGCCGAGCAACCGGGCATGCGGCACCTGTCGATCACCGACGACGGGCTGGCGATCCTCTTGTCCTATGGCTGGCCCGGCAACGTCCGCCAGCTTCAGAACGCCCTCTTCCGCGCCGCCGTGCTCTGCGAGAGCGACGCGCTGACCGCCGCGGACTTCCCCCATATCGCCAACGAGGCGGCCTGGGGCCGGCGCTCGGACGATTATCACGCCAAGCCGCTCAACGGCCAGTCGCAGACCTCGGCCATGGCCCACGGCCCCGGCGTCACCCTCTATGCCGCAGACGGCAATCTGCGCCCGCTTGAGGAGATCGAGGCCGACGTCATCCGCCTCGCCATCGGCCATTATCGCGGCCGCATGACCGAGGTCGCCCGGCGCCTGGGGATCGGGCGGTCCACGCTCTACCGCAAGCTCGGCGAGCTCGGGATCGGCGACATCGCCGCCTAGGCCCTCCCCTTGTGGGGACGGGCCTGATACAGCCGGCCCATGCCCGACTTCACCGACGCAATCGCCCTCATCACCGGCGCCGCCTCCGGCATCGGAGCGGCCACCGCCACCCGCCTTGCCAATGACGGCGCGCGCAAGCTGATCCTCGTCGATCTGGACGAGGACAGGCTCCGTGACTTCGCCTTCTCCCTGCCCTGCGAGCGGCAGGTCCTGATCGGTGACGTGACCGACGAAGCTTTCTGGTCGCAGGCCGACCTGACCGGCCTCACCCATGCGCTCGTCAATGCGGGGGTCGGCGCGGGCGGGCCGATCGAGGAGCTGAGCTTTGCCGAATGGCGGCGGGTGCTCGCGATCAACCTCGACGGTGCCTTCCTGACCTTGCAGGCGGCAATGCGGGCGATCCGCGCGAACGGCCAGGGCGGCGGGATCGTGCTGACGGCTTCGGCCGCGGGGGTGAAGGCCGAGCCCGGCATCGCTGCCTACGGCGCCTCCAAGGCGGCGGTCATCCATCTCGCCCGGATCGCCGCCAGGGAGGGCGCAGCGGCCAAAATCCGCGTCAACGCCATCGCCCCCGGCGGAGTGGAGACAGACATCTGGAAGAGCGTTCCCTTCTTCACCGACCTGGTTGAGCAGACCGGCAGCGAGGAGGCCGCCTACAAGGCCATGGCCGCCATGGCGACGCCGCTCGGCCGGTACGCCAAAGCGGAAGAGATGGCGGAGCAGATCGCCTTCCTCCTGTCGGATCGCGCCGCCTATACGACGGGCGCCTGCCTGGTCAGCGATGGCGGCTATTCGCTCTAGCCTGTTCGCCTTTCTGCTGCTCGTTGCCTGCGGCCCGGAGTCGCCGAAGGCGGTTCCGGCACAGGAGAGCCCGACAGCCGCGGCCTGTTCGCAGCGGGATTTTGAAGGCTCGACCTTTACCGTCTGCCGCTACGACCGCCGCCGCGACGAGATCGTGCTGATCCTCGACGGTCCGCGCGGGCCGTTGCGCAGCTTCGACGCGTTCGAATCCCGATTGGGTTCCCGCGCAGGCCGGCTCCGCTTCGCGATGAACGCCGGCATGTATGGCGAGGACGGCCGGCCGATCGGCCTCTACGTCGAGGACGGCCGCGAGCGCCGCGCGATCAACCGGCAGCGCGGGCCCGGCAACTTCCATTTGCTGCCCAACGGCGTCCTCACCATTGCCGCCGACGGCCGAACCGCGGTGCTGCCCTCTGGTCGTTATGCCTCGAGCAGCCGGCCGCGCTGGGCGACCCAGTCCGGCCCGATGCTGGTGATCGACGGCCGCTTGCATCCCGCCATCCAGGACAATGGCCCCTCGCTCCACATCCGCAACGGGGTCGGCGTCGACAGCGCCGACACCGCCTGGTTCGTCATCTCCGAAGACGCAGTGTCCTTCGGGCGCATGGCGCGTTTCTTTCGCGACGTGCTCCATTGTCCCGACGCGCTCTATCTGGACGGTTCGGTCTCCAGCCTGTGGGACCGCCCCGGCGGGCGCCGTGACCCCAGAACGGACCTTGGACCGTTGATTGCCGTCTTCGAACGCGAACGGAGGGAATGATGCCCTTTCAGGGAAGCTGCCATTGCGGGCTGATTGCCTATGAGGTGAACGAGGATCCGCCGACCGAGGCAATGGAGTGCAATTGCTCGATCTGCCGGCGCCGGGCCGCGCTCCACCATTTCACCACGCCCGACAAATTCACCCTGAAGACGTCGCGCGACGACCTCAGCACCTATCGCTGGAACAAGGACAATATCGCCTTCCATTTCTGCAGCAATTGCGGCTGCGCCCCCTTTGCGGAGGGCCAGGGCCCGAACGGGCCGATGGTCGAGATCAACCTGCGCTGCGCCGAGGACCTGGATCCGGCCAGCCTGAAGATCAATCCGTTCGACGGTGCGCACATGATCCCGGGCCCGGTCAAATAACGGCTTTGACTTATATAAGCTAGTATCGATATACGGCACCCGACTCGCAATCGGGAGAGGCCGCATGCACTTCGACGTCCCCCGCCATATCGGCGCAATGATCCGGAAGGTCGTCCCCGGCGAAAGAGATGGCCAGCCGACCCGCAAGGTGGTCGCGGGCCGCAGCTTCGCCACCGACATCGACGATGCCTGGGACGCCCTCACCAGCGCCGAGCGCATTCCGCGCTGGTTCTCCCCGGTGGAAGGCGAGCTGAGGCTCGGTGGCCGCTACCAGATCAAGGGCAATGCCGGCGGGACGGTCACAGAGTGTGCGCCGCCGCGCCGGCTCGCGCTGACCTGGGAATTCGGCGGCAACACCTCCTGGGTCTATGTCACGCTCAGCGAAGAGGAAGGCGGCTCGACCTGGCTGCAGCTCGAGCATGAGGCGATGATCGATCCGCAGTCCGAAGGCTTCTGGGCCCAGTTCGGGCCGGGCGCCGTGGGCGTGGGCTGGGACCTCTCCTTCCTCGGCCTCGCCGAGCATGTCGAGAATGGCTGGGACAAGCCGCCGGAAACCGACTCCGAATGGACGAAGACCGACAATTACAGGAGCTTCGCCCAGGCCAGCAGCGACGCCTGGCGCGACGCCTCGATCGCCTATGGCACTGATCCGGCCGCGGCGACGGAGGCCGCGGATCGCACCGCTCACTTCTATAAAGGCGGCACCTGATGCACGCCTTCGACGTGCTCGGCGATCCCGTCCGCCGCCGCATCCTGGAGCTGCTGGCTGAGGGCGAGCAGGCGTCGGGCGAGGTCGTTGCGGTGATCGGCCGCGAATTCGGGATCAGCCAGCCCGCCGTCTCCCAGCATCTGAAAGTGCTGCGCGAGGCGGGTTTCGCCACGGTCCGGGCCGAGGCCCAGCGCCGGCTCTACGCGGTCGACTCGAAGCCGCTGCGCGAGGTCGACCAGTGGCTCGATCGGTTCCGCGCCTTCTGGGAGCCCAAATTCGAGGCGCTCGCCACGGAGATCGCCCGCGGCAAGCGCAAGCGCCGGCTCGAAGCGGAGCGCGACAAGGCCTAGCGCCGGGCGCCGCGCTCCACACCGTGCAGGAAGCGGATCAGGCCGGCAAAATAGGCCTCCTGGTCGTCATACATGGCCATGTGACTGCCTTGGGGCAGATAGAGATACTGGCCGTGCGGCAGCCGGTTGGCCATCGCCCGCATCCAGTTCGGGTCCATGGTGTCGTAGCGGGCGCCGATCACCAAAGTCGGCACGGTGATCCGGTGCAGGTCCGCGCTCCGGTTCCATTCGACCAGCCGCCCGCTAGCGCCGAGCTCGCTTGGTCCCTGCATCAGCGTGTAGAGATGGTGATTGAGGTGGGCGAAGGAACGGGTCACCGGCTCGGGCCACTGGTCGGCCGGCCGCCTGAGGATGTGCCGCTCATAATGCATCGGCATCAACGTCTGCATGTAGCGCGGATCCTGGGTCTGCCCGCTCGCCTCCAGCTGCTGGACGAGCGCGAGCTGGGTATGGTCCATGGCCGGCATCAGCACGCGCCGCGCATAATCATTATAGGCCGGGATCGAATCCATCATGTTGGAGATGATCAGGCATTTGAGATTGGCCTGGTGCGCCAGCGCATATTCCATCGCCAGCATGCCGCCCCAGCTGTGCCCGAGCAGGCAGAAATTGCTGCGATCGAGACCGAGCGCGCGGCGGACCTGCTCGACCTCGTCGACGAAGCGATCGATCGTCCAGAGGCGGTCGTCATTGGGCTGGTCGGAATAGGCCGAGCCCAGCTGATCGTAATAGATATATTCGATGCCCTCCGCGGGCAGGAAGCTGTCGAACGCCTCGAAATATTCGTGCGTCGCCGCCGGCCCGCCGTGCAAGAGCAGCACGCGCAGCCGCGGATTGTTGCCGACCCTTTTAGTCCAGACGCGGAAATTGCCGTGCGGCGTGGTGATCGGGATCATGCGGACGCCGCCGCTCCAGGCCTCGGCGCGGCCGGTCCGGTTGTAATAGTCGGCACCGGGCGCCGCCGCTGCGGGCGCAGCACACAGCAAGGCGATGATCAGGACGAGTATGCGCATCGGAGTCCCCCTCTCCTCTGGATGCTCAGCCGTTTATCACCTCCGCGGCGAAACGGTCCATCTCCTCGGCCTGCGGGCTCATCTGGAGCAGCAGCAGATCGAGCCCCGCCGCTTCATAGTCGGCGATCCGCGCCTTCACTTGCGCCGGCGTTCCGACGAGGTTCGGCCTCAGCCCGCGGTTCGACACCGAATATTCCTGCAGCTTCAGCTCCCGCTCCAGCTCGGTCCCGGACAGCCACTGCTCGAAATTGTCGAAGCCCGCCGGCGGCTCGGGCGGCAGCGCGGTGATCCGGGCAAGCTCGGCCTGCGCCTCCTCCTCGGTGTCCCGGACGATCGCATAGGCGGCCATGCCATATTGCATGGGCGGTCGGCCGGCTTTCTCCCGCCTCGCCTTCATGTCGGCGATCTTCGGCGCGATCGCCTCGGGCGGATCGCCGTGCATGACATAGGCGTCGCACTGGGTGGCGATCATCGTCTTGGCCGCTTCGCTCTCGCCGCCAGCATAGATGGTCGGCCGCCGCACCGGCTTGGGCTCGCAGATCGCGTCCTGCAGCGCATAGCGTTCTCCGGCATAGGAGAAGCGCTGCTGGGTCCAGAGCCCGTCCACCACGTCCAGCCATTCGCGGGTCCGCGCATAGCGGTCGTCATGCTGGTCGAATTGCAGGCCATATTGCCGCGCCTCGTCCGCCCACCACGAGGAGACGACGTTGAGCGCCAGCCGCCCGCCCGAGATCCGGTCGATATTCGCGGCCTGCTTCGCGAACAGCGCGGGGTGATGGAAATTGGGCCGCACCGCGACCATCAGCTCGATCCGCTCGGTCACCGACGCCAGTGCCGCCGCCGTCGACCAGGCGTCGAGCGCCGGCTCGGTCACGCCCTTGATGTCGTTGAGGTTCAATTCGGCGATCAGTGTGAGGTCCCAGCCCGTCTGCTCGCTGCGCTGCGTGAGCCTTTTCACATAGTTCCAGCTCGCCTCCATTCCCTCGTCGGGCACGTTGCGCAGCCAGCCGCCGAAGACGGGCATCCAATAGCCGTATCTCACCTCTTCGCCTCCGTGATCGCAGCCTCGAGGAAATCGACCAGCCGCTCGTGCGGGTCCCAGCCGAGCACGTCCAGCGGATTTGCGACGAAATTGGAGAGCGCGTTGATGTCGTAGAAGCGCGGCACCCCGTCGCGCGCGTCGATCACCACCTCGATCCCGCCGACGTCCAGCGCCATCCCCTGCGCGATCCGTTCGGCCGCCTCGACCAGCTCGGGCCCGGGATCGACCGCCGCCATGCGCACCGTCTCCCGCCCCGGCGCGGCGACGCAGGCGTCGGCCGGGCACAGATCGAAGCTTCCGCCGGTCTCCACCTCGATCGCATAGAGAAAGCGCCCGCCCAGTGTCTCCAGCCGGATGATCCGCCCGCCTTCGGCCGGCACATAATCCTGGACCAGGAGGACCCTGTCGACGCTCTCCGGCAGGAATCGTTCGGCGACCGCCTCCGCCAGCGCGGCGCGGTCGTCATAGCGCACGATCCCGGCGCCCGAGCCACCGACATTGGCCTTGAGCAGCAACGGAAAGGCCATGCCGTCGGCGGCCGCCAATATCTCCTCCCGCCGGTGCACGACCCGCGTCTCGGGAATGGCGAGTCCAAGGCCGGCGATCAGCGACAGCTGCCGCGCCTTGGAGCTGTCGACGGCCAGGATCTCCGGCCCGTTCAGCACCGTCGCGCCATTGGCCCGCCAATGGGCGAGCAGGCTCTGGGCATAGAAGATGCCGTGCTCGGGCTCGCGCAGGAATCCCGACTGGGCGACGCGGCTCAGCACGACCGGCGCTGGCACGCTCTTGTCCGCCGGGTCGAAGCTGTGATCGGTCAGCCGAATCGCCCGGTACGGCACCGAGCGTCGGTCCAGCGCGGCGAACAGCGGCTCGAACCACAAAGGATGCTCGTAGAGGATGGCGAGATCGGGCGTCACCGCCTCCCCCATATCGAGCCGGGCCGCCAAGGAAAGAGAATCCCGCCGCGCTGCGTCAGTTCGGCACAGGCCCAGTCCCGGCTGTCCCGCTGTTGGACCTGGCGCGCGCCTTCGCCTATTTTCCCCCCATGCCTTCTTTGGGTCGCCTCCTGCGCGCCGCCGGGCTCGCTTTCGGCTTCTGGGCCGTCGCGGCCTACGGCTCCCCGCCGCAGCCGGCGCCGCTCCGCGCGGCCGCGGCGACGGGCACCCCTGCCTTCGAGCCGGGACCCGAATTGCTCTCCTTCTACGCCGAGCGCGACTTCCACCCGCTCTGGACCGACGGCGCGGACCAGGCTCTGCTCAACCTGCTGCCGCCGCGCCCCGACGTCGTCGCCGCGCTCAACGCGATCCGCCCCGGCGACCGCCGCGCCCGGCTGCGGGCGGACATGATGCTGAGCCAAGCCTTCCTCGACGCGGCGCGAGAGAGCGCCCGGCCGCCGGAGCGCAACGCGATGCGCTATATCGACCCCGGCCTCGCGCCGATGGCGGCCGGGGACAGCGCGTCGCTCTACGCCCTCGCCGCCGCGCCCTCGCCAATCGCCTTCGCGCGCGCCCGCCTGTCCCGCAACCCGGCCTATGACGGCCTGGTTCGCGGGCTCGCCGCCTGGCGCGCGCGTTGGGCCGGTCTGCCCCAGATCCAGGTCGCCGCGAACCGGCCGGACCAGCTCCGCCAGCGCCTCGGCCTCGCCGCCAATGCCGATCCCGGGCCCAAACTCCGCGCCTTCCAGCAGGTGCACGGCCTCGCCGTCACCGGCCGCGCTGATGCCGCCACCATCGCCGCGCTCAACCGCGGCGCCGCCTATTACGAGCGGGTGATCCTCGCCAATATCGAGCGGGCCCGCGCCATCCCCGCCGTGCAGGGCCGCTACGTCCTCGTCGACACCGCCTCCGCCCGGCTCTGGATGATCGAGGACGGCCGGATCCGCGATTCGATGCTCGTGATCGTCGGCAAGCGGGCAATGCCGACGCCCGAAATGGCCGGTCTGATCCGCTATGCCGCGCTCAACCCCTATTGGAACCTGCCGCCGGACCTGATCCGCAAGCGCGCCCGCAACGCCGCCGCCCGCGGCCCGCGCGTGCTCACCGACGAGCGGCTCCAGGTCCTCTCCGACTGGACCGACCAGGCGCAGACGCTCGATCCGCGGCGGATCGACTGGCGCGCCGTTGCCGCGGGCCGCCGCCTCGTCAACATGCGCCAGCTGCCCGGGCCGCAGAACATGATGGGCCGGGTCAAGTTCATGCTGCCCAACGATCTCGGCGTCTATCTGCACGACACCCCGCACCGCGAGCTCTTCGCCCGCGCCGACCGCCGCGAAAGCTCGGGCTGCGTCCGGCTCGAGGATGCGCTGCGGCTCGGGCGCTGGCTGTTCGACGGGACGATGCCGCAGCCGAACGGGACGCCCGAGCAGCGCGTCGACCTGCCCCGGCCGATCCCGGTCTACATCACTTATCTGACCGTGCTGCCGACCGGGGACGGCCTCGTCTTCCAGCGCGACGCCTATCGCCGCGATCCCGGCGCTCCTAGAGATTCGGCGTCAGCGCCGCGTCGCGCGAGCCTCGCCACACGCGCAGCGCCTGCAGCGTCTCCGGCACGTCATGCACGCGCAGCAGCTGCACGCCCTGCCCCGCCGCCTGCAGCGCGAAAGCCAGCGAGCCGGCCAGCCGCCGGTCGGGCGGGGCCTCGCCGGCCAGCGCCCCGATCGTCCGCTTCCGGCTCGCGCCGAGCATGACCGGACAGCCGAGCCCGTGCAGCAGGGCCAGGCCGTTCATCAGCTGCAGATTGTGCTGCACGTTCTTGCCGAAGCCGAAGCCCGGATCGACGATGATCCGCTCGCGTGCGATCCCCGCCGCTTCCGCCGCCTGAATGCGCGCCTCCAGCCAGTCGTAGATTTCAAGCAGGACGGGGCGGTCGTAGCGCGGGTCGTCCTGCATCGATTCGGGCGGCCCCTTATGGTGCATCAGCACGACCGGGCAGCCCGCCCTGGCAACGACCTCGAGCGCGCGCGGATCCCAGGTCAGCCCCGACACGTCGTTGATCATCCGCGCGCCCGCGCCGACGGCCTGCTCCATCACCAGCGCCTTGCGTGTGTCGACCGACACCGCCGTTCCCGCCATGGCCAGCCGCCGGATCACGGGGAGCACGCGCGCCGCCTCGTCGCCTTCCCACACCGGCCTGGCGCCGGGCCTTGTGGATTCGCCGCCGACATCGACGATGGCAGCGCCGGCCGCGGCCATGTCGTGCCCCGCGGTTACCGCCGCCTCGGTCTCCTCGTGGACGCCGCCGTCGGAGAAGCTGTCGGGCGTCACGTTGACGATGCCCATGACCTGGGGCTGGTCCAGCCGCACGACCCGCTCGCCGAGCTGGAGCGCCGCGCGGGGCGCGGTCAGCCGCTCCCAGACGAGCCGCTCCGCGTCGTCCAGCCGATCCTCGATCCCCTGGACGGGCACCAGCTCGACACCCTCGTCCCGGACGATGTCCACGCTCGCGAAGAAGACCAGGCCTCCGGCCAGCCGCGCGACCTTGCCGTCATGGCCGAACGGCGCGTCGACGAAGCCCGTGGGGCGAAGATAGGTCCTGCCGGTCATGCGCCCCTCCTAGGGGAAGTCAGGCCTGATGCGCAGCGAGATATTCCTGCCTGAGCGCATCGATGGGCACGAGCGCGCCCTCCCGCTCCACGTGCCAGAAGGTCCAGCCATTGCACGCCGGCGCCCCCTGCACCGCGGCGCCGATCTTGTGGATCGAGCCCTGCTGGCCGCCATGCTCGACCGAGGCGTCGGCCAGCACGCGCGCGCTCCAGCGACGTTTCGAATCGGTAAGAAAGCTGCCGGGCACGATCTGCCCGCTCTCGACCAAAGTCCCGAACGGCAATTTCGGCTGGCTGGCGCGCGAGGCCATCACCTTCATCGCGCTCTCGTCCAGCTCCAGCGTGGAATCGATCCGCTCGCGCGCGACGCGGATGTAGCGGCTCTCGCGCTCGATCCCGATCCAGTTGCGCCCGAGCCGCCGCGCCACCGCCCCGGTCGTCCCCGTGCCGAAAAAGGGATCGAGCACGACGTCGCCCTTATTGGTGCAGGCGAGCAGCACCCGGTAGAGCAAGGCTTCCGGCTTCTGGGTCGGATGCGCCTTGGCGCCGCCGTCCTTCACCCGCTCCTGCCCGGCGCAGATCGGCAGCACCCAGTCGGAGCGCATCTGCAGCTCGTCGTTCAGCGCCTTCATCGCGCGATAGTTGAAGGTGTAGCGGCTCTCCTCGCTGCGCGACGCCCAGATCAATGTCTCGTGCGCATTGGTGAAGCGGGTGCCGCGGAAATTGGGCATCGGGTTGGACTTGCGCCAGATGATGTCGTTGAGAATCCAGTAGCCCTGGTCCTGCATCGCCGCGCCGACGCGGAAGATGTTGTGATAGGAGCCGATTACCCAGAGCGTGCCGTCGGGCTTCAGGATGCGCCGCGCCTCCGCAAGCCAGGCCCGGGTGAAATCGTCATAGGCCTGGAAGGTGTCGAACTTGTCCCAGTCGTCGTCACAGGCGTCGACCCGGCCGCCCTCCGGCCGGAACAGCTCGCCGCCGAGCTGGAGATTGTAGGGCGGATCGGCAAAGATCATGTCGATGCAGGCGTCGGGCAGGCCGCGCATCGCCGCCACGCAATCGTCCTGGAGGATCTGGCCGAGCGGCAATTGCGGCGCGGCATCCGCCCCCTTTTTCGGCCGCACAGCCGCGCCCAGTCGCCCCATCACGCTCATTCGATCCGCCCCCGGCAAAGTTATCCACATGCTGAGTCATGCGGAGTCCGCGGTCAAGTTCAGAGACTTGCACAACATGGTTAACAGCGCGTTAGGGGCGCGCGGAACGAAAGGAGTCTTCGCTACATCTGGTAGCGGACCAGGCTCTTCAGACTCAATCTGAAGTGGTGTGGCCCGAAAGACTCAAAGCTGGAGCGAAAGCTGGCGGACCGGCGCGAAGCTGCGCCGGTGCAGCGGCGTCGGGCCGAGCTCGCGCAGCGCCCGCTGATGCTCGGGGGTCGGATAGCCGACATTGCGCTCCCAGCCATAGCCGGGCCATTGGCGCGCATGCTCGGTCATGATCCGGTCGCGCGTGACCTTGGCGACGATCGAGGCGGCGGCGATCGAGCGGCATTTCGCATCGCCGCCGACGATCGCGACCGAGGGCCGCTCCCAACGCGGGCAGCGATTGCCGTCGACCAGCACCATCGCGGGGTCGATGCCGAGCGCGTCCACCGCCCGCGTCATTGCCAGCATCCGCGCCCAATAGATGTTGATCGAGTCGATCTCCTCGACGCTCGCCATGCCGACGCCGACCACCGCGACCTTGTAGAGCCGCGTACAGATCGCCTCGCGCACCGCCGCCGGCAACGCCTTGCTGTCGTCGATCCCGCGCGGGAACTTCTCGCGGTCCAGGATCACGGCCGCCGCGACCACCGGCCCGGCGAGCGGCGCGCAGCCCGCCTCGTCGACCCCGGCGACCGGGTCGGGATGCACCTTCTCGAGCTTGAAGCAGGGCCGCGCCATCGGGTCCAGGATAGAAAGCCCGCGCTCGTCATTCCAGCGAAAGCTGGAATCCCGCTTTTCTTTCCTGTGGATAGGTCAAATCACCCGTTCGGGCGATAGGCGAGGACCCGCGCGCCGGGTAAATTGGTCCTCAGTCAACGAAGGGGCAGCTCATGAAACTCGCGCACATTCTCTTGTCGGGACTCATCCTCGCGGCGGCGACGCAAGCACCTCCCGCGGCGCCGCGGAACGACCTCGGCAATTTCTCGGTCAGCCTCAACGTCCGCGACATCAACGCCTCCAGGGCCTTTTACGAGAAGCTCGGCTTCGTGCAGGCGTTCGGCAATCCGGCGCAGCGCTGGGTGATCATGCGCAGCGGCACCACCAGGATCGGCCTCTTCCAGGGCATGTTCCCGCGCAACGCGCTGACCTTCAATCCGGGCTGGGACGGGGATGGCAACCCCACCGGCGCCTTCGAGGACGTGCGCGCCATCCAGCGCCGGCTGCGTGCGGCGGGTCTCGACGTCGGCGCCGAGATCACCAGCGCCAGCGGCCCGGCCCATTTCGCGGTCACCGACCCGGACGGCAATCCGATCCTGTTCGACCAGCACCGCTAGGGGCGGATGACCTCGAAAGGGGCGACGCCGAGGCCATGACCCATCGGCCCGTGGCCCGCGCCGAAGCCCGGGGCGGCGAGCATGGCCTCGCGGACGTAGCGGCGGGCGACCGTGACCGCCTCGCCGATCCTGAGTCCCCGTCCCAGCAGGGTCGCGATCGCACTGGCCAGGGTGCAGCCGGTGCCGTGACTATGCCGGGTCTCGATCCAGGGGTCTGACCATGTATCGGCCGCGCAGGCGCCGCTCCGAAAGGGCGTCACGAGGATGTCCTGGATGACGCCGCTCAAAAGGTGCCCGCCTTTCGCCAGAACGAGCGTGCCAAGGCGGCTGGCCAGGTCCATGGCCGCTTCCTTCATTTGCTCGGCATCGTCGATCTTCCGCCCGGTCAATGCCTCCAGCTCGGGCAGGTTCGGCGTCACCAGGGTCGCACGCTTCATCAACAGCTCGAAGGCGGCGATCGTCTCCTCGTCGGCGAGCACCGCGCCCGACGTCGCCACCATCACCGGATCGAACACGACCTGCATCGACGGTGCGCTCGCATGGCCCGGCCGTTCCGGATCGAGCCGCTCGGCGACGGCCCGCGCCGTGGCCGCATCGCCGATCATCCCGATCTTCACGACATCGACGCCGATATCGCTCACCACCGACTCGATCTGCGCCAGCACCATCTCCGCGGGCACCGGCATCACCGCCTGCACGCCAAGCGTATTCTGCGCCGTGATCGCGGTGATCGCGGTCATCGCATGGCCGCCGAGCATGGTAACCGTCTTTATGTCCGCCTGGATGCCCGCCCCGCCGCCGCTGTCGGAGCCGGCGATGATCAGGATGCGCGGCGTCGTCACCGCGGGCCCTTGCGCTCCGTCGAAGCGGGATGACGTTCAAGCGCGGCGCCGACGCGCATCGGCCGTTCGAGCAGGTCGCCGCCGCAATTCGGGCATTTTTCCTCCAGCGCGTCGGCGCAGCGATCGCAGAAGGTGCATTCGAACGAGCAGATGAAGGCGCCGTGCCGGTCCGCCGGCAGATCGCGGCCGCACCGCTCGCAATCGGGTCGCATGTCAAGCATCAGGCCGCCTTCACCTCCTCGCAAATCTCGTTGACGATCCGCGCAACGAGCGCCTCGTCCTCGCCTTCCGCCATCACCCGGATGACCGGTTCGGTGCCGGACTTGCGGATGACGAGCCGGCCCTTGTCGCCGAGCGCCGCCTCGCCCGCCGCAATCGCCGCCTTGACCTTGTCGGCCTCCAGCGGTGCGCCGCCGCCATAGCGGACGCTCTTCAACAGCTGCGGCAGCGGCTCGAACAGTTTCAGAAGCTCGCTCGCCGGTTTGTCCTGCGCGACCAGCTCGGCGAGGATCTGCAGGCCCGCGACCAGCCCGTCGCCCGTGGTCGCATATTCGGACAGGATGATATGGCCGCTCTGCTCGCCGCCGACATTATAGCCCCGGGCGCGCATCGCCTCGAGCACATAGCGGTCGCCGACCTGGGTGCGCTCAAGCCTGAGGCCGAGCTCGTTCATGTAGCGCTCCAGGCCGAGATTTGACATGACGGTGGAGACGATGCCGCCGCCGCGCAGCCGCCCGCGCCGATGCCAGGAGGAGCCGATCAGCGCCATCAGCTGGTCGCCGTCGATCGACTCGCCCTCCTCGTCGACGACGATCAGCCGGTCGGCGTCGCCATCCAGAGCGAGGCCGATGTCGGCGCCCGAGGCGACCACCGTCTCCTTAAGCACGGTCGGATCGGTCGAGCCGCAGCCGTCATTGATGTTGAGGCCGTTCGGCTCGACCCCGATCGCGATCACCGTCGCGCCAAGCTCCCAGAGCGCGGAGGGCGCGACCTGGTAGGCGGCGCCGTTCGCGCAATCGATCACCACCTTGAGCCCGTCCAGACGGAGATGCTTGGGGAAGGTGAGCTTGGCGGCGTGGATGTAGCGCCCGCGCGCGTCCTCGATCCGGCGCGACCGCCCGATCTGCTCGGCCGGCACCAGCCGCGGCTCCTGCTCGAGCAGGGCCTCGATCGCCATCTCGTCCTTGTCGGAGAGCTTGTAGCCGTCGGGTCCGAACAATTTGATGCCGTTGTCGACGAACTTGTTGTGGCTGGCGGAGATCATCACGCCGAGGTCGGCGCGCATCGAATGGGTCAGCATGGCGACCGCCGGCGTCGGAACGGGGCCGACCATCACCACATCCATGCCGACGCTGGTGAAGCCGGAGACCAGAGCCGTCTCCATCATATAGCCCGACAACCTCGTATCCTTGCCGATCACTACCCGGTGGCGATGCTCGCCGCGCAGGAAGTGGGCGCCGGCCGCCTGACCGATCCTTTGCGCCATCGCCGCAGTCATTGGCGCCTCGTTGGTCCGCCCCCTGATCCCGTCCGTGCCGAAGAATTTCCGCGTCATCTATGGTTGAGCCCTGACGTTTTTCCTTGCCGTCCTACCGGCGGCCATCAAGATAGGCCAGATAGTCCTATATTTCGTGAAGGGCGACGCTTTTGAAACTCTCCCAGCCGACGCGGATTCTGCTCGCCCTCATCCTCGGCCTCGCCATCGGCATCGTCGCCATGTCGACCGGCCAGCCCTGGACCGAACGGGCGGCCGGCATTGCCGAGCCGATCGGCGGGCTCTGGCTGAACGCGCTGCAGATGACGATCGTGCCCCTGGTCGTCTCGCTGATTATCACCGGCATCGCCGGCGCGGCCGAGGCGGCGCGCGCGAGCCGGCTGGCGACGCGGGCGCTGATCCTGTTTGCCTCGCTGCTGCTCGCCTCCTCGATCCTGGCCGCGATCCTGACGCCCGCTTTGCTCAACCTGTTCCCGCTGCCGACCGACGCCGCAGCCAGCCTGCAAAGCGCGCTCGCCGGCGCGGAGCCGCCCGGCGCAACGCCGAGCTTCGCGGATTTCCTCCGCTCGCTCGTGCCCTCCAACCCGATCGCCGCCGCCTCGTCGAACGGCGGCGTGCTGCCGCTCATCGTCTTCATGCTGGTCTTCGCCTTTGCCATGACCCGGCTGGAGGAGAAGCCGCGGGCGACCCTGGTCCGTTTCTTCAAGGCGATCGCCGACACGATGCTGATCATCGTGAACTGGGTGCTCTGGATTGGCCCGATCGGCGTGTTCGCGCTTGCTTTCGTGGTCGGTGCGCGGGCCGGGGGCCCGGCTTTCCAGGCGCTGATCCATTATGTCCTGATCGTGACAGCCGTCGGCGCGGTGGTGTGGCTCGCGGCCTGGCCGCTCGCCATGCTGGGCGGACGGGTCGGGCCGGTGCGCTTCACGCGCGCGGTGGCGTCAAGCCAGGCACTCGCCTTCTCGACCCAATCCTCGCTCGCCTGTCTGCCGGCGATGCTGAAGGCCACGCACAAGCTCGGCGTGCCGGTCAGCGCCTCGGGCATCGTCCTCCCCATGGCAGTCGCGGTGTTCCGCGCGACGGGCCCGGCGATGAACCTCGCCGTGGCCATCTATATCGCCTACTGGTTCGGCTATGAGCTCACGCCGACCCACCTCGTGCTGGGCGTGCTTGCCGCCGCGACGACGACGATCGGCGCCGCCGGCATCCCGGGCCAGGCGACCTTCTTCACCTCGATCGCCCCGATCTGCCTCGCTATGGGCCTGCCGATCGCACCGCTCGCCTTGCTGATCGCGGTCGAGACCCTGCCGGATATCATGCGCACGCTCGGCAATGTCAGCGGTGACGTCGCCGTCACCACGGTCGTCGCGAAGCGCTCAGGCTTCGACGACGCGCCTGAAACCAGGGAAGATGAACTGCTCGAACGCGGCGCCTAGCGCGGATCGTAGCTATGCGGGAGGTTGCCCTCCTGCGGCCTGCGGTAGCGGTCCCTGAGGCGGGTCTGGCGGTTCTCCAGATTCTGGCGGACGCCGTCGATCCAGACCGCGTCAACATTGCTGTCAAGCTCCAGCGGGTCGCCGTTCCAGATCACCACGTCGCCGCGCCTGCCGGGCCGTAGCGAGCCGATCTCGCCGCCCAGGCCCAGCACCTCGGCCGGCGCCGAGCTGATCGCCTGGAAGGCCTGGCTCCAGGTCAGCCCGGTGGCGCCCGGAATCCGGGTCAGCGCGACGAGGTTACCGGCATATTGGGTGGAAACGCGCACCTGCCGCGCCTCATCGTCATTGATCATGCCGATCGCGACGGTGACCCCGGCGGCGCGGAGGCGCCCGATATTGGACTGGGTGGCTGAAAGCTGCTCGAAGCTCGCCGGCAGGTCGTTCAGCGCGTTGGCGATCACCGGCACGCGCGCCGCCGCGATCTCCCGCGCCACCCGCCAGCCCTCGGTCGCGCCGACCAGGACGAGGCGCAGGTTCGGGAATTCGCGGCGCAGCGCGATCACCTGCAGGATGTCGCTGGCCCGTTCGACATGGACGAGCAGCAGCTGCCGCCCCTGCAGGACCGGCACCAGAGCGGCCGCGTCGAAGCGGGTGAGCAAAACGTCGTCGGAACGCTGGGCGCCCGGCAGCAGATAGGGATTTTCCGCCACGTCCTCCGGCGGCGCGGTCTGCGGCCCGCGGGTCGTGGCGCCCGCCGAGCCCCGCGCGCCGATCGGCGCCCTCAAGTCCCGCGCCTCGCGCAGCGCATTGCGGAGCAGCACATGCGCCGCGGCGCGGCTGCCGCCCGCGTCCCGCGCGCCCGTCTCACCCAGCTCGACGAACTGGAAGAGTCGCGCCCGGGTGATCGGCTGCATGTCGCCGCCGAGGTCGATGACCGCGCCCTGCCCGGCGAAGATCGAGCGGGCGGTCGACGGCGAGACGACCGCGCGGGTCACGCCAGCAGCGCGGCTGACCTGCACCGCGGCCGCTTCCGGATTGATCGCCGGCGCGACGTCGATCGCGGCGTTGAACGGCGAGTTGTTCGCCTCCGTGTCGTTGGTCGGATCGACCGCGTCGACCTCGACCAGGCCGATCCGCGAGAAGCCCGCGACCACGCCCGGCGTCACCCATTTGCCGCGCGCGTCGATCACCTGCGCGCCCGCCGGCACCGCGACATTGGCGCCGGCCGCGACCACGCGCCCGTCACGGATGACGACGGTGCCGCCGTCGATCGGCTCGGAGCCGTCGCCGACCACGACGCGCCCGCCGGTGATGGCGACGGTCTGGGCCGCGGCCGGCAGGGCGGCGAAGGCGGCGATCCCCGCCAGCAGGACCGAGAGCCGCTTCACTTCGTGTCTCCCTCGCCGGGCTGGCCGAGCTCGAAATCGCTGACCGGACGCAGCCGCGGATTGTTCATGTCGTACATCATCGCGCCGTCGATCCAGACCTGCTGCGGCCTTGTGTAGACGCTGAACGGATTGCCGTTCCAGAGCACGACGTCCGCTCTCTTGCCGGAGCGCAGGCTCCCGGTCTGGTCGGCGATGCCAAGTGCCGTCGCCGGATTGATTGCCAGCCAGCGCCAGGCGACTTCGTCGGGAATCTGCAGGCCCATGCGCCGGCCGTCGGCGAGTGCCTTGGCCGCCTCCTGGTTCAGGCGCTGGATGCCGTTGGCGTCGTCCGAATGGACGATCGCGCAGGCGCCGGCATTGTGGACGAGCGGGATATTCTCGTTGATCGCGTCATAGGCTTCCATCTTGAAGCCCCACCAGTCGGCCCACATCGCCGCGCAGCTGTTGCTGGCCTGGAGCAGGTCCGCGATCTTGTAGGCCTCCACCGCGTGGTGGAAGCTGGCGATGTGGAAGCCGAACTCGCGGCCCATGTCGAGCATGATCGCCATCTCGTCGGCGCGATAGCAATGGTTGTGGACCAGCATCCGCCCTTCCAGCACCTCGACCAAAGTCTCCATCTGGAAGTCGCGCGCCAGATTGGGGTCGCGGGCGCGGCGCTCGCGATATTCGACGGCGCGCTGCCAGGTGGCCCGGAACACCGCGACATTGCCCATCCGGGTCTGCGGCATGGTGTTGCGGCCGCCATAGACGCGCTTCGGATTCTCGCCGCACGCAATCTTCAGCCCGCGCGGCGCGCCGGGGAAGCGCATCGACATGACGGTGCGGCCGGGCACGTTGCGCACGGTGACGCCGCGGCCGCCGAACAGGTTGGCCGAGCCCGGCAGGATCTGCAGCGTGGTGATGCCGCCATTGGCGAGCGCGCGGCTGAAGCCGGGATCCTGCGGCCAGACGCTATGCTCGGCCCAGACCTCGGGGCGCACCGGGTTGGTGATCTCGTTGCCGTCCGAATGGGCGTCGACGCCGGGGCTCGGATAGTCGCCGAGATGCGAGTGGACGTCGATCACGCCCGGCGTCACCCAGCGGCCGCGGCCGTCGATCCGCACCGCCCCTTCCGGGATGGGCGTGTCGGGCCCGCCCACCGCCTGGATTCGCCCCTCGGCCATGACCACGGTGCCGTTCTCGATCCGCCCGCCCTCGCCGTCATAGACGGTGGCGCCGGTAATCGCGGTCGGCACGGATGGATAGGGCCGGTAGGTCGACGGATAGGGGTCCGCCGGCGGCTGGTAGCGCGGCACGGAGGACTTGGCGGGCGGATCGGAGGCGGCCTTGGGAGCCGCCCCCTGATTGGCGCAACCGAAGAGCAGGATCGCGGCGGCGGTAGCGGCAAAAGCCGCGAACCCGCCCCGCATCAGCGGGTTTCCTTCGCGATGTCCACGCCCGCCGCCTGCGGCTCGGCCAACTCGGCTTGGCCAGCCAACTCCTCGTCCTTCAGCGTGTCGAGGTGCATCCACTTCTTCACAATCGGGCTGAGCAGCAAGACTACGACTCCGACGCCGATGGCGATCCAGCCGACCATGTTCCAGACGCTGAGTGTGGTCGCCTGCACCATCTCGCCACTATGTCCGCCGGTCGCCTCGCCGATCTTGCCGGCCAGGAAATTGCCGACTGCAGTCGTGTAGAACCAGGCGCCCATGATGAGTGACGCCATGAACGAGGGGGCAAGCCGGTT
Source organism: Allosphingosinicella sp. (assembly GCF_035626655.1). Lineage (GTDB taxonomy): Bacteria > Pseudomonadota > Alphaproteobacteria > Sphingomonadales > Sphingomonadaceae > Allosphingosinicella. The sequence goes on along the minus strand of NZ_DASPNF010000010.1, from coordinate 305,161 downwards.
CATGGCGCTGAGGCCGACGGGCGACAGGCAGAGTTCGCCGGTCGTCGCGAGGAAGTACAGAATGAATACCCAGATAATCGGCGTCAGGAAGACCACGGTGCCGTCGGCGAGCCGACTTTCGATCCCGAACGCGTTGGCGCCCCATACAAAGACAGTTAGCGACGCGCCGACCTGCAGCAGTCCGAGGCCGAATTTCGCCGGCGCAGACGGCTCAAGCCCCCGCCTGGCGAGTGCCACCCACATGCTCGCGAAAAGCGGTGCAAGGAGGATGATGTAGGTGGGGTTGATCGCCTGGAAGAGCGATGCCGGGATTTTCGTGTCCGCGAATTTGTCTGTGTACAGGTTTATCGATCCGCCGGCCTGCTCGAACAATGCCCAGAATACCGGGTTCAGTGCGATCAGAAACAGGATCGCGAAGATCCGTTCGCGCGGAATCTTGTCAAGCTTGAAAGCTTGGTAAAGGACGTAGCCGAGCAGCAGGATGCCCGCGACCAGCAGCAGCATCTGGATCACGTCGCGATTCTGGATGAGGACCCAGATCACCGCGATGGAAGCGATGCCAATACCATAGAGCATGAACTCGGCCTGCCGCGACAACGGGCGCGCGGGTTCGCCGGCCCCATTCAGCAACTTCTTGCCCAGGACGAAGACGATCAGGCCGGTGAGCATGCCGATGCCCGCCAGGCCGAAGCCGTAGCCCCACCCGACCTTCTGGCCGAGATAGCCTACTAACAACGTGCCGATCGCCGCGCCGGCGTTAATGCCCATGTAGAAGATCGTATAGGCGCCATCGCGACGGACATCGGTGCGCGGATAAAGCTGCCCCACCATCACCGAGATGTTCGCCTTCAGGAAGCCCGAGCCCACGATGATGAAGGCGAGCGCCGCCCAGAAGACATTGATGGTCGGGTCGCTCTGGCCGCCGTCGCCCTCCACAGCCATCAAGCCGTGGCCGATGGCGAGCAGGATGCCGCCGAACAACACGGCTTTGCGTTGGCCGAGATAACGATCGGCTACATAACCGCCGAGCACCGGCGTAATGTAGACGAGCGCGCCATATGCCCCAAGCACGCCGTTGCCGACGGACTCAGTGTAGAGCCAATGCTGGACGAGGTAGAAAACAAGGATGGCGCGCATGCCGTAGAAAGAGAAGCGCTCCCACATCTCGGCGAAGAACAACATGTAGAGGCCTTTGGGGTGCCCGAAGACCTCCTTCTTTCGGCTGGCGGCAATGGCCAGACCGCCGGCTAAGAAGGCGGCGAGAACGGCGATCGCGGCGGCGACGATCCAGTCCTCCGCGGCCCATGCTGACATCGGTTTGAGATTCATGATGGCACCACCCTTGGAATTTTCTGATTATCCGAACGGTCGGTCACCCTAGCGGCCAAAACGGTTCTGTGAAGCCGATTGTTGCAGGCCTTCCCGGCTGTTAGGCGCATCCGCCATGTTCAACGACCTTTCCTCCCCGCTCGCCTTGCTCCACAGCCGCCGCTCGGCGCGGCCCCGCGACCTCGTCGCGCCCGGCCCCGACGCAGACCAGCTGCGCGAGATACTCGGCCTTGCGATGCGGGTCCCCGATCATGGCAAGCTCCATCCCTGGCGCTTCGTCCACGTGCCGCAGGACCGGCGCGCCGACTTCGCCGCCCTGCTCGACCGCGCCTATCGCGCCGACAATCCCGCGCCCGGCCGGCTCGAGCTGGAGGCGAACGAGCGCTTCGCCCACCAGGCGCCGGAGCTGATCGTCGCTTTGTTCAGCCCGACCGAGGGCCACAAGATCCCGGTCTGGGAGCAGCAACTGAGCTGCGGGGCCGCCTGCTTCAACCTGGAGCTCGCCGCCATCGCCAGCGGCTTCGCTGCCGGCTGGGTCACCGGCTGGGCCGCCTATTCGCCGATCGTCCTCGCCGCCTTCGGCCAGCCACCCGAACGGATCGCGGGGTTCCTGTTCCTTGGCACGTCGAGTCAGGCGTTGGAGGAGCGAGCGCGGCCTGAATATGACGCGGTTGTTTCGGAATGGCGGTGAGCCAAGCCCTTGGTTTCAAAGGGGTGCTACAAACTCCTTGACCCCGCTGGTGTATTAGTACAGCATGACGCCCATGAGCAACGAAGACCGCCCCGTCTATCTCCGCCTCCGTGACAATATCGCCGCCATGATTCTCGATGGCCGCGTGCGCGACGGCGATCCGCTTCCCTCGGTCCGCAGCCTGGCCGCCGATTACGGCGCCAACCCGCTGACCGTCGCCAAGGCCTATCAAACCTTCCAGGAGGAAGGGCTCGTCGTGGTGAAGCGCGGCGTGGGCATGTTCGTGGCGGCCGGCGCGGCCGACCAGCTGCGCACAGCGGAGCGCAAGGACTTCCTCGAGAATCGCTGGCCGGACATCGTCTCGCACATGCGCCGCCTCGGTCTCGACGCCGACGACCTGGTCGAGCGCGCGCTCGCCTGATCGCTTTGTTGGATACATGTTGGATTTGACCCGGCACAATCCGGCCGGCTCTTTTCCATTGTCTGACCGCCTGCGCAGGGCCCTTCACCGGCATCGAGCCATGTGCAGAGGGCTGATTTGCCCCGGACGTATCGTCAACTTTGTCAACTTCCGACCCCCGGCAACGCGATTCCGGCGGAATTCCGCCCCATTCATCGACGAACCCGACAAACGGCGCGACGGGCGTTGTTGCCCCGAAACGAGTCGATTCGGTACATCTTCTCCACCGGCCAGGGCGCCGGGACGAAAGGACCAGAAGATGCATCCGATCCGCGCATTCATGTTCTCGCTGACCTGCGGGCTCGCCCTGCTGTTCAGCGTGCGCGGGCTTTATTTCGCGATGCAGCCGGCGCCGGATCAGCGGGTCGGGAGCGGTCCGATCGAGGTGCCGACAGCTTGACCCGTTCGCCGCGTCGCGCCGCACGCCGCTTGATTTGGCTCTCATCCTCGCGCACCATGCAGCTTCAAGCTTGAACGGAGATGGCGATGCGCCTGTTCGGCCTTGCCGCCCTGTCGATCTTCCTGGTGGGCGCCGCTCCCGGCGGCCGCATCGCGAACGTCCCCGGCGACATTCCCTACAGCTGCGGCGATGGCCATGTCGCTCGGATCACCTACGAGAACGGGGGCTGGTTCGTTCGCGCCAAGGCGAAGCTTGTCTGGCACGACCGCACGGTCCGGTTGCAGGCGAGCCCGCCGACCTACGGGCTGCGCTACGTCAGTGCGGACGATGCCGCAGACCCGATCCTGGTCTGGACCGCACGGGGCGAGGAAGCCTGGATCAGCGAGATCGCTCGTAACGCCGCGCCGAACGCGCCCGAGCGCGAAGTCGCCCGCTGCACGAGGGTGCGCGAGGGTAGCGCGGCGCCCGCCCATGCCGAGGGCGGCGAGCATCATTGAGCCGTGCCGGTGTGGCGCATTTGCCGCACCTTCCGGCCCGTTCAGCGCCAGGACATTGACTCCCTGCTGTAATTTTGGCCCTAGCCCCTATTTGGGGTACTGGGATTGAGGGCTCGGAGCGGGTCGGGCGACGCAATGAAGAAGCATTGGGTGAGTTTGCTTGGCGGTGGCGCGCTGCTGGCGGCAATCGCGCCGTCCGCTTCGGCGCAGAATATGACCGCCGCGCCGGCGCCCGCGCCCGCGCCCGCGCCGGTCCCGCCACCCACGTTGAACTCGCCGCAGCTGCGCGATTTCTCGCTGCAGCCCCGCCAGCGGATCGTCACCCAGCCGGTCCCCGTCCAGACCCAGCCCCCGACGGTCAGCGCGCCGCCGCCCACGGCAACCCGGCCCCCGGCAACTCAGCCCAGTGCCGGCCAGCCGCGCCCGGCCGCCGACGCGCGCCGCCCGGCCGTGCCGCCGCCCGCTGCGACGCAGCCGGTGCGGACCCAGCCGACGACTCAACCCGCGCCAGGCCCGGTCACTGCGCCGGCGCCGACCGACGCCGCGCCGCAGCCCGCGCCCGAGCAGCCCAGGGCCGAGCCGGTCCCGGTCAACGAGATCGGCGGCGGCTTCCCCTGGTATTACGGCATTCCCCTCGCCTTGCTGGCGTTGCTGGTCTTGGCCTATGTCCGCCAGCGCCGCCGCAGCCGGGCGATCCACGAGGCGGCCGCGATTGCCGAGGAGGAGCGCGCCGCCAAGGTCATAGAGACGGCGCGGCCGGAGCCGCAGCCGCGGCCCTGGCTGGAGCTGGACCTGAAGGCCGAGCGGCTGTCCTCCACCACCGCCGAATGCCTGGTCCAGTTCGAGCTGGAGATTACCAACAGCGGCGCCGCGCCGGCGCGGAACCTGCGGATCGACGTGAAGATGTTCAACGCCGGCGAGCAGCAGGACCAGGAGATCGGCGCCTTCTTCAAGATCGCCGGCCGCGAGAGCACCAAGTGCAACCTGCCCGGCATCCGCGCCGGCCAGACCGGCGCGATCCGCGGCGAGGTCGCGATGTCGCGCGAGGAGATGCGCGCGGTCGTGCTCGACAACCGCTACCTCTTCATCCCGGTGATCGCGGTCAACGCGCTCTACGATTATGGCGACGGCCGCACCGGCCAGACCTCCAAATCCTATGTCGTCGGCCGCGAGCTCGAGCAGGAAGGCCAGAAGAGCGAGAAGATGGGCGCCTTCCGCGTCGACCAGGGCCCGCGCATCTGGCGCACGGTCGGCCAGCGCCAGCACAGGCTCGCGCGGCGGGTCTGACCGTCAGGCGGCGGTGAGCGCCGCCTCGTCCACCGAATAGAGCACCTCCGCGCTGGCCAGCGCCGCGGCCTTCAGCCCGCACGCCTCCGGCACCATCTGGTCGAGATAGAAGCGCGCCGCCGCCCGCTTCATCGCCGCGAAGGCCGGATCGCCGTCATACCCGTCCAGCGCCGCCAGCTGCCGCGCCATCAGCCAGCCCGCCACGGCGGTGGAGAGCATGGTCAGGAAGGGATAGGACGCCGCCAGCCGGTCGTCCGGCGCGGCGCCGAGGAGCGCCCGGCCGACCGCTCCGCAATCGTCGACGAGCGCCATCAGCGCCTGCTCATCCACGGCTTCCGCCCTGATCTCGGCCAGCAGCCGGGCGAGCACCTCGCCGCCCCGCATCGCCAGCTTGCGCCCGACCAGGTCCGCCGCCTGGATGCCGTTCGTGCCCTCGTAGATCGGCGCGATCCGGGCATCGCGAAAATGTTGGGCAGCGCCGGTCTCCTCGATGAAGCCCATGCCGCCATGGATCTGCACGCCGAGGCTCGTCACCTCCACGCCCACGTCGGTGCCATAGGCCTTGCAGAGCGGAGTCAGCAGATCGGCCCGCGCCCGCGCCGCCTCGTCGCCGAGCGTGGCCCGATCGGTTTGCCCCGCCGTGTAGTAGACCAGGGCACGTGCCGCCTGGGTCAGCGCCTTCATCCTGAGCAGCATGCGCCGGACATCCGGGAACTCGACGATCCGCGCCGGCCGCCCTTCGCGGCTGCCCTGCACCCGCTCCAGCGCATAGGCGACCGCCTGCTGCATCGCCCGCTCGCCGATCGAGACGCCCTGCAGGCCGACATTGAGGCGGGCATTGTTCATCATCGTGAACATCGCCGCCATGCCGCGATTCTCCTCGCCGATCAGCCAGCCGGTCGCCCCGCCCTCGTCGCCATAGGCCATCACGCAGGTCGGCGAGGCGTGGATACCGAGCTTGTGCTCGATCGAGACGCAGCGGACGTCGTTTCGCGCTCCGTGGGGCATGATCTTCGGCACGAGGAACAGCGAGATGCCCTTCGTCCCCTGCGGCGCGCCCGGCGTGCGGGCGAGGACGAGGTGGACGATATTGTCGGTGAGATCGTGCTCGCCATAGGTGATGAAGATCTTCTGGCCGGTGATCCGCCAGCTGCCGTCGCCAGCCGGCTCGGCCCGGGTCTTGAGCGCGCCGACGTCCGAACCCGCCTGCGACTCGGTGAGGTTCATCGTCCCGTTCCATGCGCCGGTGACGAGCTTCGGCAGCCATTGCGCCTGCAGCTCCGGCGAGCCGTGATGGACGAGGGCTTCCACCGCGCCCGGCGAGAGCATCATGCAGAGCGAGAGCGCCATGTTGGCCGAGCCGAGATCCTCCATGAGCACGGTCGCGAGAGTCAGCGGCAGCCCCTGCCCGCCATAGTCCACCGGACCGGCCAGCGTGCCCCAGCCGCCCTCGACATAGGCCTGATAGGCCTGACGAAAGCCGGGCGGCATCGTCACACCATCAGGCGACCATCTCGCGCCGACCTCGTCGCCCGTGCGGTTGAGCGGCGCGAACTCGCCCGCGGCCAGCGCGGCGGCGCCGTCGACGATCGCCTCGACCACGTCCGCGCTGGCCTCGGCGAAGCGGTTGTGCCCCGCCAGCTCGTCCATTCCGACGACATGCCGGAGGAGGAACTTCTGCTCGGTCGTCGGCGGCGTGTAGGTCGACATCGGGGCTCCGGATGGTTGCGCGGGCGTCATGGCGGCTATAGCGCGGCGGCGTGAGCGCGCAAAACACCGCCATCATTGCCTACGGGCCAGAGGCGATCGCCGAGGCGGCGCGCCTGATTGCGGCGGGCGAGCCCGTGGCCGTGCCGACGGAAACCGTCTACGGCCTCGCCGCCGACGCAACCAATGGCGAGGCGGTCGCGCGCATCTACGAGGCCAAGGGCCGCCCGAACTTCAATCCGCTCATCGTCCATGTGAGAGACGCCAGCCAAGCCGCCGAAATCGCTTTGTTCGAGCAGCAGGCGCGGGAATTGGCCGAACGCCACTGGCCCGGCCCCCTGACCCTGGTGCTGCCGCTTCGCGAGGGCGCGCCAATTGCGTCGCTGGTCACCGCAGGGCTGCCGACGATCGCGATCCGCGCGCCGGCGCATCCCGCCATGCAGGCCCTGCTCGACGCGGTCGGCCGGCCGCTCGCCGCGCCCTCGGCCAATGCCAGCGGCCGGATCAGCCCGACCCGGGCAAGGCATGTCCTCGCCAGCCTCGGCGGCCGCATCCCTCTGATCGTTGACGGCGGACCGACCGCGCTCGGCCTGGAATCGACGATCGTCGCGCTGACCGGGGGGCCACCCCGCCTGCTCCGCCCCGGTCCCGTCGACCTTGGGCTGGCCCTGGCGAACGAAGGACGGATCGAGGCGCCCGGCCAGCTCGGCAGCCATTATGCGCCGGCCAAGCCCCTCCGCCTGGACGCCCGCGGGGCCGGGGCAGACGAATGGCTGATCGGCTTCGGCCCAGTACCGGGCAACAGCTCGCTCAGCGGCTCGGGCGATCTGCTGGAAGCGGCGGCCAACCTGTTCGAAAGGCTGCACGAAGCCGAGGCGTCGACGGCCTCCGGGATCGCCGTGGCCCCGATCCCGGCGACCGGCCTCGGTGCCGCGATCAACGACCGGCTTCGCCGCGCGGCGGCGCCGCGATGAGGTGGGACGCCAATCTGACAGCCGAGCGCCCCACGTTCGTCACCCATCTCGAATGTTCGGGCTCGGGCGCGCGTTACGAGCCTGACCGGCTCCACGGCCTGTCCAACGCCGGCAAACCGCTGCTCGTCCGCTACGATCTCGAAGCTGCAGGGCAGGTGCTGACGAGGGAGAGCCTGGCCGCGCGTCCCGCGGACATGTGGCGCTGGCGCGAACTGCTGCCGGTCCGCTGTCACGAGCACATCGTCAGCCTGAGCGAGGCCGCGACCCCGCTGGTCCGGCTGCCGGCTATCGAGCGCCGGCTCGGCCTTGCCGGACTGGTCGTCAAGGACGAGGGACAGCTGCCTACCGGCTCGTTCAAGGCGCGCGGCATCGCCGTCGCGGTGTCGATGGGGAAAGCACTGGGCGTCAAGAACGTCGTGATGCCGACCAACGGCAATGCCGGCGCCGCGCTCGCCGCCTATGCCGCGCGCGCCGGGATGGGGGCGCGGATTTTCTGTCCGCAGGACACGCCGGAGATCAACCTGCGCGAGATGGCCATGCATGGCGCGCGGGTCGAGCGGATCGACGGCCTGATCGATGATTGCGGCGCGCTCGCCGGCGAAGCGGCGCGGCAGGACGGCTGGTTCGATCTCTCGACCCTGAAGGAGCCGTATCGGATCGAGGGCAAGAAGACGATGGGGCTGGAGCTCGCCGAGCAGCTCGGCTGGCGGCTGCCGGACGTGATCTTTTACCCGACCGGCGGAGGCACCGGCCTGATCGGGATGTGGAAGGCCTTCGCCGAGCTCGAGGCGATCGGCCTCATCGGCCCCGGCCGCCCGCGGATGGTGGCGGTCCAGGCGCAAGGATGCGCGCCGATCGTGGAGGCCTGGCGGCGCGGCGAGGATCAGGCGCCCCGCTGGGACGATGCCAGCACGATCGCCGCGGGGATCAGGGTGCCGCGCGCGATTGGCGACTTCCTGATCCTGCGCGCGGTCCGCGAAAGCAGCGGCTTCGGAATTGCCGTCGCCGACGCGGACATCCTTGCCGAACGCGATCGCGCGGCGCGGGAAGACGGGATGCTCCTCTGTCCCGAAGGCGCGGCCACGCTTGCCGCCTGCGTCCGGGCACGCGCGCAGGGACTCGTCGGGCCCGACGACCGGGTCGTCCTGTTCAACTGCGCGAGCGGACTCAAATATCCGCTTCCGGCGCCCGCCTAGGCGGTCTCGTCGGCCTTCAGCCGCGCGAGGAAGCTCTTGCGCAGCTTCTGCAGCTTGGGCGGGATGACGGCCAGGCAATAGGGATTACGCTGCCCCTCATTCTCCCAATAATCCTGGTGATAATCCTCGGCCGGCCACCAGGTGCCGGGCTGCTCGATGGTCGTCACGATCGGCGCCGGCCAGCCCGCGCCGGCGCGCTCGATGCCGCGCCGCGCCGCCTCTTCCTGCGTGGCGTTCAGCGGAAAGATGGCCGAGCGATATTGCGTGCCGACGTCATTGCCCTGCCGGTTGAGCTGGGTCGGATCGTGGGTCGCGAAGAAGATGTCGAGCAGGTCGTCATAGGAAATCTGATCGGGATCGTAGGTTACCCGGATCGCCTCGGCATGACCGGTGTCGCCGCCGCAGACCTGCCGATAGGTCGGCCGGTCGACATGGCCGCCAATATAGCCGCTCTCGACCGTGGTGACCCCGATCAGGTCCTTGAACACGGCCTCGGTGCACCAGAAGCATCCGCCGGCCAGGATTGCCTGTTCTTCCGCCACGTCTCGTCTCCTTGTCGCTGCCCGCTCTAGATAGGATTCGGAGCCGCAACCTTCAAACCTGCCGCCCTTCCCTTCGCCCGCGGCAGGCTGAACACGAAGCGTGCGCCGCCCTCCACCCGGTTCTCGGCGCGGATCGTGCCGTCATGCGCCTCGATGATAGTCCGGCTGATCGGCAGCCCGAGCCCCATGCCCCCGCTCTTCGTGGTCATGAACTCGGAGAACAGATTTTCCATATCCCCGGCGGCGATGCCGGGCCCGGTATCGGCCACCTCGACCTCGACCATCGCGCCGGCCGGGCGCGTGACGATCGACACCTCCCGCCGCTCGCATTCCGCCATCGCCTCGACCGCGTTGCGCACGAGATTGATCAGCACCTGCTGGATCTGGATCCGGTCGACCTTCACCCAGGCCGCCTTCGGGTCGAGCGCGAGATGATAATCGAGGCGCAGCGCCGCCTCGTCGACAAAGGCCAGCACGCGGGCCTCCTCGATCAGCTCGGGAAGATGCTCGGTCTGCACCGAGACCTTGCCGCGCGCCACGAGATCGCGGAGCCGCCGCAGGATCTCGCCCGCCCGCAGCGACGCCGATTCGGCGCCATCCAGCGCCTCGATCAATATCTCGCGCGGAACGTCCGGACGCTCGGCCATGCGCTTGGTACCGCTCAGGAAATTGCCGATCGCGGCGAGCGGCTGGTTGAGCTCGTGGGCCAGCGTCGAGGCCATCGTGCCCATGGCGGACAGCCTGGAGACGTGGATCAGCTCCGCCTGCATCCGACGGATCTCGGCCTCGGCCCGGTGGCGCTCCGTCAGATCCTGCATTGCGCCGACGGCCCGCACCGCCTCGCCCCGGGCATCGCGGATGATGAAGCAGCGGTCGAACACATCGGCATAATTGCCGTCGTCCCGGCGGAACCGGTAGGTCCGCGACCAGCGCGAGGCACCGCTGCGGATCGCCTCATCCATGCTCTCGACCAGCTCCGCCCGCTCGTCGGGGTGCAGACGGTCCGCCCACCAGGCCCCTGACGTGCGGCCCAGCGGCCCGCCCCCGACGCCAAGCACCAGGGCCGCATTCTCGCCCCAGTCGATCGTGCTCTCGACGAGGTCGCAGTCCCAGATGGCGTCGTTGGTCGCCTGGGCGGCGAGACGATAACGCTCCTCCGCCTCATGCTGGGCCAGGCGCGCCTGCTCCTGTTCGTCTATGTCCTCGGTCACCCCGTACCAGCGCAGGACCTGCCCGGCCTCGTCCAGCTGCGGCGCCGCGCGGACCATGGCATAGCGATAGCTGCCGTCCCTGATCCGCATCCGGAAGCGGGCATGGAAGCGCTTGCCGGTGGCGACCGACTCGGCCCAGCGCGCCAGCAACTCCTCGCGGTCATCAGGATGAATGGACTCGGTCGGCTCGCCCTCCCTGCCGGCAAGGCCCGTCAGCTCCCGGAAGCGATCCGACAGGATCAGCCCGGTTCCATCCGCCTCGGCCGTCCAGGCGATCTGCTGGCTCATCTCCAGCGTGTTACGGTACATAAGCTCGCTCTCGCGCAGGGCCTCCTCGGCGGCCCGGCGCGCATCCTCGCTGCGCGCTTCCTCCTCGATGTCCTCGGTCGTCCCGTACCAGCGCCGGATCGTCCCGTCCTGGCCACGGTCGGCCACGGCGCGCGAGCGTGTCCGCCGATATTCGCCGTCGGCGCGCAGCACGCGGAACTCCGCGGCATAAAATTCGCCGGTTTCGACGCAGCCCTCCCATTGCGCGCGGACACGGGCGCGATCGTCGGGGTGGACGACGCCGAGCCAGCCGTAGCCCAGGCCATGCCCGGCGCTCATCCCGGTGAGCACGACGAAGGGATTGTCGAGGAACAGCATGTTCCCCGCCGCGTCCGCCAGCCAGACCAGGCGTCCGGCCAGCGCCGCGGAATGGCGATACATGCGCTCGCTCTCGCGCAGCCTCGCGAGCTCGTTTTCCAGCCTGGCCTTATCCGCCTCGAGGACGGCGATCCTGTCCTCCGAGGCGGCGTCTGGCCCGGTCATCGATTCAGTGGGCTTTTTCGGTCGCTGGCTGAATGCCGGCTTCCAGCGCCAGGGTCAGCGCTTCGGCCAGGCTGGACGCGCCCAGCCGGTCCATCATGTTGCCCCTGTGCATTTCGACCGTGCGCAGCGAAATGCCCAGCGACTGGGCGATCTGCTTGTTGGACTGGCCCGCGACCAGCGCCGCAAGCACCTCTTTCTCGCGGGCCGTGAGCAGCGCCGCGCGCTCGTGCGCCTCGCGCCGCCGCTTGCCGCTCGCCGCCCGCTCCTCGAGCAAGGTGAACGCCTGCTGAAAGCAGCTGAGCAGGGCCTGTTCGGAAAAGGGCTTCTCGACGAAATCGACCGCGCCCATCTTCATTGCGCGCACCGCAATCGGCACCTCGCCATGGCCCGTCATCACCACGACCGGCCAGTCGATATTGCGCTCCTTCAGCGCTTCCATGACGTGGAACCCGTCCATCTGCGGCATCCTGAGATCGAGCAGGACACAGCCGGGCTCGAGGTCCGGGAGCGCCTCGAGAAAGTCAGCGCCGCTGCCATAAGGATGCGACCTGATCTCGGCGGCACCGAGCATGAAACTCAGGGAACGGCGAACATCGCGGTCGTCGTCGACCACGTATACGTAATGCGATTTCAGCGTATCGTCCTCGGCAAGTATCTCGATCGCCCCCATGGAACTCACATGGGTCCATAAGACGCGAAGCGCAACCGATTCTGATCCGGATCGGGTTAAGATTACGATAGCGCCGCCTTGGCCCCCGCTACCGTCACGCCCGCGAATCAACCTGACCGGAGCGAGGGGGCGGATTCATCGTGCCCTCGCAACGCTTCGTCGCCGTTACGAACCACCCGTTAACCGTTGCAGCTTCACAATGACGGAAATGGCTGCATGGGAGTGCGGCGAACGGCTGCCCGGCCACGATGAACCGAGTCAGCGAAGCCGGACACCCTGTTGAGGGGAAAAAGGAAACTACCTAGGCTTTGGGTGCACCGGGGAAGGGTATTTCATGTCAGTATCGCGTCGGACCGTTATCAAGGCTGGAGCTGCCGGCGCTGGCGCGCTCGTGCTGATGCCGTCCGTACTCAAGGCGCAGACCGCCGATCCCTACCGGACCCGCCCCGACCGTTACATGGACGGCCCGCCGCGGCCGTATGCCAGCGCGCCGGCGACCGCCCGGCCCTATGCCGATCCGGTGATCGATCCGCGCCTCGTCGCGCGCGCCCGCGCCTCGTTCGACCGGCACCGCAACTCGCTTCGGCATATCGACATCGTCGGCATCGCCGATTTCTCCAAGTCCTCGGGCGAGTCGCGCTTCTATCTGCTGGACACCAATAGCGGCCGGGTCACCCGCCACCTCGTCGCGCATGGCCGGGGTTCCGATCCCGAGCATAGCGGCTTCCTGCAGCGCTTCTCCAACGTCCCGGGCTCCGAGGCGACCTCGTCGGGCGGCTATGTGACCACGCTTTATTATCCGGGCCGCTATGGCCGCGCGATGCGCGTGCGCGGGCTCGACTACACGAACAGCAATGCGGAATCGCGGGCGATCGTGATCCACTCGGCCTGGTATGCGGAGCCGCAGGTCGCGGCGATGCAGGGCCGCATCGGACGGTCCGAAGGCTGTTTCGCCTTTTCCTATCAGAGCCTCCAGGAAGTGCTCGCCCGCCTGGGCCCCGGCCGCTTCCTCTACGCCGACCGCCTCGTTTAAGGCCCTAGGCGGTCGTTTCCGTTTCAGCGCCGATCTCGGCCGGTTCCAGCGGGCTGACCGCCGGCCCGTGCAGGACGCTGCCGTCGAGCGCGAAGCGCGAGCCGTGGCAGGGGCAGTCCCAGGTCCGGTCGGTCTCGTTCCAGCCGACGATACAGCCCATATGCGTGCAGACGGCCGAGCAGGCGTGCAGCCGGCCGCTGTCGTCCCGGTAGGCGGCGACATTGTTTCCGTTGATCTTCATCACCGCCCCTTCGCCCGCGGCCAGCGACTCCAGGTCGTGCGGCTTGCGCCTGATGTAACCGCCGATCAGATGGGCGGCGGTTTCCGCCGTTCCCCTGGCGAGCTCCGCCGCGCCCGCGACCGGCTTCACCCGGGTCGCGTCGAACAGCTTCAGCCAGTCATTCTCCTTGCCGTCGACCAGGTCCGTGATCAGCATCGCCGCGGCGGTGCCGGTGGTGATCCCCCAGGCGTTGAAGCCCGTGGCGACGAGATAGCCCTCGCCGAGCGAGGAGGACCAGCCAATGAACGGGGCATGGTCCATCGGAGTGTAATCCTCGTTGGTCCAGCGCCAAGCGGGCTGCACGCCGAAATGGCTGAAGGCGAACCGCTCGAGCTGATCGAAGCTGTCGCGCTCCTGGTCGACATGGCCGTGCTTGAACGAGGGACCGGCGAAGATCAGCCAGTCATCACCGGCCTGGTCGCGATGCCCGCGGACCGAGAAATGCGGCGCCTCGACATTGATATACATGCCCTGCGGCACCCGCCCCGGCTCGCAGCGGCCCATGATCACCGGGTGCATGTGCGGGAAGTTCTCCGCGAAGAAGAGGCCGGTCTTGCCGAGCGGCAGGTGGGTGGCCATCACGACATGGCGCGCACGCACGCGGCCGGCCTCCGTTTCGATCCGGTGCGGATCCCAGTCGGTTACCCGCGAGCCCTCGAAGATGTGGCAGCCCTCTCCCGGGATGCTCTGCGCGAGACCCTTAAGATAGCGGACCGGGTGGAATTGCGCCTGATTGTCCCAGCGCATCGCCGCCTGGACGCTGAACGGCAGCCCGGTGTCTCGGGTCAGCGAGGCGGGGAGGCCGAGGCGCGCGGCGAGATCCGCCTCCTGCTCGATCCTTTCGACCTCGTCGGGGTCGCGGGTCCACACGAAGGCCGGGCGCGTCTCCAGCGCGCAGTCGATGCCGTGCCGTTCGGCCAGCTCGCCGATCATCCCCAGGCCGGCCTCGTTCGCGTCGGCATAGCGGCGGGCACCGTCATGGCCGAACTTCTTCTCGATGACCGTGTAGGCGATATTGTGCTGGGAGGTGATCTTGGCGGTCGACTTGCCGGTCACGCCTTCGCCGATGCGCCGGGCCTCGACCAGGACAACCTTCAGCCCCCGGTCGCGCAGCAACCGGGCCGTGGTGACGCCGACGATGCCGCCGCCGATGATCGCGACATCGGCCTCGATGTCACCGCTCAGCGACGGAAAGGCGATTTCGGGCGCGGTGGCGTTCCAATAGGATCGATGCTCGGCCATGGCGGCCTCCGGCTGTTTTGCTCAGCCGGAAAACCCCCGCCGGCGCAGGCCGTTCCGCCCGGACCTGGCAGGGGAGGTCAGTTTCCGCCGCTGCTCGCCGTGGCAGTCGCGGCCGGAGTCCGCGCCGGACCCGCCCGGTTCAGCGCGACGCGGACCGGCGTGTCGCGGCCGTAGAGATCGTTATAGCGTACGATATCGCCGTCGGTGGTCGCCGCCGCGGTGAAATAGGCGATGTAGACCGGCACCGGCTGGGCGAGCCGCTGGGTCTGGTTGCGGCCGGTCGCGATCACGTCGTCGATCCGGTCGCGGTTCCAGCCGTCGGTCGACTCCAGCAGATGGGCGGCGAAGTCGCGCACATTCTGGGTGCGGATGCAGCCATGGCTGAAGGCGCGAACCGCGCGGCCGAACAGAGCCTGGGACGGCGTGTCGTGCAGATAGATGGCGTGCGGGTTCGGCATTTCGATCTTCAGCCGGCCGAGCGCGTTGCGCGGCCCAGGCGGCTGGCGGACGCTGATGCTGCCGTTGGCGCCCCGCGTCACCTGATAGCCGGCGCCGAAGCTGGTCGTGCGGACGATGCTCTGCGGCACGTTCCACCACGGGTTCATCGTGACGGCGGTGATCGTGGCGCTGAGCTGCGGCGTGGGCGTGCGCACGGCGCCGACCACCGCCCGGTGACGGGCCGTGACCCGACCCTCGTCGATCAGGGCGGCGGTAAAGGCGGGGACGTTGACCAGGACGTGGCGCGCACCCAAGTTGCGCGGCATCCAGCGCCAGCGCTCCATGTTGGTGCGGATGAGGTCGCGCCGCGCCGTGTCGTCAGGCGCGGTGTTGGCGAGAGCGCGCTTCAGGCCGGCATATTGCGGATGGGTCGGGAGCAGGCCGTTCAGCGCCTCGGCGACGCCGCCCCGCGTGGTCACCTGCGTCAGCAGCTGCCGCCTCGCTTCCTCGGTCAGCCCCGCATCGGGCATGAACCAGTCGACGCGGCTGCGCCCGCGCACGCGGCCGCCGCTGAGGTCGGTCGCCAGCTGCAGGAAGATCTCGCTGGCAACGGGGGTGACCTGCGCACGGTCGCCGGTCTCGATCGCGGCGGCGAGCCGGTCCGGACCGTAGGCCGCGGGGCTAAGGCCATCGACCCCGACATTGCGCACATATTCGAGCAATTCGCGCGCATCGTTCAGGCGCCAGCTGACCGGCGCCGGGGGCGGCGCCGGCGTGACGACCGGGGGCTGCTCCTGGTCGAGGGCGGCGGCCTGGATGGCGCCCGGCATGGTCGGCGAAGCCAGCAGAACGATGAGGGCTGCGTTGCGAAGCGACTTGATCATGCCGCCCTTGTAGGCAAGCGCCCGGCTCCGCGCTAGACGGATTTGCAGGTCTCGGACGAGCGGGTGGCCCGGCGCGAGCGCCGGGCCACGTGCATTTCAGGCCGTCCGGCCCTTGTTCGCGAAGCCGAAATAGGCCGCGATGATCCCGAGCGCGGCGTGCAGATAGACGTCGTTGCCGTAGATCGGAATGTAGCCGAAGGTCGTCTCCGTGGCGGAGATGAGGCCGAGCACCGCGAGCAGGATGTAGATGATCGCGACGCCGCGGGCATAAGTGACCGCCCCGGCGGCCGAACGCGAAGCCAGGAGGCCCCACAGGCCGAACAGGATGTGGACGGCATTGTGCAGCACATTGACCGGGAACAGGCCCAAAAGGTCGCCATAGCCGTTGGTCATGGTCACGTTGTGGCTTCCCGCTGCGGGCGTATGGGTCATGCCGGGCACGAAGCCGAGCGCCCCCACCGCAAGAAACACAAGGCCGAAGATCAAAGCGAATGTACGCGTGCTCATCCCAGCTCTCCCTCCTGTATCAAATCGTTCTGACGCAACTCGATAACGGGCCGGAACCTACCCCCGTGCGGCGGGGCAGGCGAGTCATTTCGGCGATGTTCCGCGGAAGACGGGACGGGTTCAGACCCGGTCGGCGCCGCGCGCGGCCCAGCCGAAATAAAGCCCGCCGAGCGCGATCAGCCCGTGCAGCCAGACATCCTTGGCGTAGAGCGGGAGCAGCCCGAAGCCCGTCTGGAGGGCGGGCAGCAGGCCGGCGATGGCCAGCAGCGCATAGATGAGCGCGACGCTCCGCGCATAGATCAGCGCGCCGCGCCAGGAGCGCGCGGCGGCAAGGCCCCAGAGGCCGAACAGGATGTGCACGACATTATGCGCCGTATTCACCGGGAAGAAGCCGAACAGCATGTCGTCGCCGGTGCCGAGAATGGCCCCGCCGTGCGGCGCCGGCGCGACGACATTGTCGGCGAGCGTCGCACCGGTCTCCGGATGCGAGAGGAAGGGCAGGAAGCCCGCAATCCCCGCCAGTACGAAGAAGAAACCGAGAAGGAAGGCGAACCGGCGCGTGCTCATCCGCCGAGCTTATTCAGCCGGCGCGCAAGTGTCACCCGCTGGATGCCGTTCAGGCGGCGTTGGAGATGGTGGTGTCCGGATCGTGGGCGGCAAGGAAGCCGCCGATCGCGTCGGCCGGCATCGCCGGCGCATAGAGGTGGCCCTGCAGGCCGTCGCAGCCGGCCTCGAGCGCGATCTGCTCTTCCTCGCTGCTGGAAATGCCCTCGGCCACGACCTCGAGATCCATGGCATGTCCCAGGGTCACCGCAGCGCGGATGATGGCGACGCTCTGGTCGCGCGCGGCGGTGTCGATGAACGAGCGGTCCAGCTTGATCTTGTCGACGGGGAATTTCCGGAGGCAGGACAGCGAGGAATAGCCGGTGCCGAAATCGTCGAGGACGATGCGGAAGCCGTCGCGGCGCAGCTCCTGGATGGTCTGACCGCAGAGCGTGCCGTGCTCGATGAACAGGCCCTCGGTGATCTCCAGCTCGAGCTGGGTCGGCTCGACGCCTTCCTCATGGGCGATCGCGCGCAGCGACGCGGCGAAGCGCGGCGCGCGGAACTGCACGGCGGAGAGGTTGACGGCGATGGTGAGGTCCGGCCAGCGCCGCGCCATCTTGCAGGCGTCGCGGAAGCTGTGCTGGCCGAGCTCGTCGATCACGCCGCATTCCTCGGCGATCGGGATGATCTCGCTCGGATTGACCTGGCCGAGCGTCGGATGGTCCCAACGCACCAGGCCTTCGAGCGCGGTCACCTTGCCGCGACCGTCGAAGATCGGCTGATAGTGGAGATCGAGCCCGCGCCCTTCGCGCAGCTCGGCGCGCAGCGTCGATTCGATCTGGTCGCGGCGCTGGACGTCGGCATCCATCGCCTCGGTGAACAGGCGGAAGCAATCCCGACCCGCCGCCTTGGCGCGGTACATGGTGATGTCCGCCTTGCGCAGCAGCTCGGAAGCTTCGGACACTTCCCTGGTCGCGAACACTGCGCCGATCGAGACCCCGACCCGCGCTTCCCGGTCGCCGATCAGAAACGGCTTGCGGATGACCGAGATGATCCGCTCGCAGAGCCGGCGGACGTCGGCCTCGCCCTTCGGGCTCACCTGCACGATGGCGAATTCGTCGCCGCCGATGCGGGCGACGGTGTCGGTCTCGCGCAGCAGCGAGCGCAGCCGCTCGCCCACTTCCTGGACGAGCTTGTCGCCGGCATTGTGGCCGAGCGTGTCGTTGACCTGCTTGAAGCGGTCGAGGTCGAGCATCAGCAACGCGACCTGCTCGCCGGAGCGGCGATAGCGGGTCAGCGCCTGGGAAAGCCGGTCCTCCAGCAAGGCGCGGTTCGCCAGCCCGGTCAGCTGGTCGTGCAGGGCCTGGTGCTGGGCGTTCGCCTCGCGCGCCTCCAGCTCGTCGACGAGGTCGACCAGCGACTTGTAGAGGAAGGACATGACGAGGATGACGGCCACGGCGGAGGTGAGCGCGATCGGCCAGATCGAGCCGAACAGCTCGACCTGCGAATTCGTATTGTCCTTGACGATACTGACGGTAGCGAAGTTCGTAAGTACGAGCGTCGCCACCGCGGCAGACACGATCGGCGGACCGATTTTGCGCGAATACCTCACTTAGGTCTCCCCCGGGGCGCGGAGGAAATACCAGCCTACCGGTTAATAAATTGCTCAGAGTCGTGAGGGGAATTTGTGCTTAACGCGCGCCCCTCTCACGCCTCCGGAATGGAGAAATCGACTCCCTGGGCCAGCGGCAGCTCGCGGCTGTAATTGATCGTGTTGGTCGCGCGTCGCATATAGGCGCGCCAGCTGTCCGAGCCGCTCTCGCGGCCGCCGCCCGTCTCCTTCTCGCCGCCGAACGCGCCGCCGATCTCGGCGCCGGAGGGGCCGATATTGACGTTGGCGATGCCGCAGTCGGAGCCCGCGGCCGAAAGGAAGGCCTCGGCCTCGCGCAGGTCGGTGGTGAAGACGGAGGAGGCAAGGCCTTGCGGAACGGCATTCTGCAGCGCGATCGCCTCGGCGAGATCGGTATAGCGCAGCACATAGAGGATCGGCGCGAAGGTTTCCTTCACCATCACCGCGCTCTGCCCGGGCATCTCGACCAAAGCGGGCCGGACGTAGCAGCCCTCGAGTGGCTCGCCGCCATGGACGGCGCCCCCCTGCCCCTCCGCCTCGGCGAGCGCCGCCTGCATGCCCTCGACGGCCGCGGCGTCGATCAGCGGCCCGACCAAAGTGCCCGCGTCGAGCGGATCGCCGACCTTCGCGCTCGACCAGATCGTCTTCAGGCGCGGCACCAGGCGGTCGTAGACGTCGGCATGGACGATCAGGCGGCGCAGCGTCGTGCACCTCTGCCCGGCCGTGCCCATCGCGGCGAAGGCGATGGCGCGTTCCGCAAGCTCGAGGTCGGCACTCGGCGCGACGATCATCGCATTGTTGCCGCCCAGTTCGAGCAGGCTGCGTCCGAAGCGCGCCGCGACCCTTGGCCCGACCTCGCGGCCCATGCGTGTCGAGCCCGTCGCCGAGACGAGGGGAACGCGCGGATCGTCGGCCAGCGCCTCACCGACCTCGCGCCCTCCCTGCACGACCTCGAGCAGACCCGCCGGCGCGTCGCCGAAGCGCGTGACGGCGCGGGCGAAAAGCGCGGCGACCTGCTCGGCGCAGAGCGGAGTCTTTTCGGACGGCTTCCAGACCACGGAGTCGCCGCAGACATAAGCAAGGCATGCATTCCAGGCCCAGACCGCGACGGGGAAGTTGAAAGCCGAGATCACGCCCACCACGCCCAGCGGATGCCAGGTTTCCATCATCCGGTGGCCCGGCCGCTCGGTGGCGATGGTGAGGCCGTAGAGCTGGCGGGACAGGCCGACCGCGAAATCGCAAATGTCGATCATCTCCTGGACCTCGCCGAGGCCCTCGGAGAGGATTTTGCCGCATTCCCGGCTGACGAGGCGCCCGAGCTCGTCCTTCTCCTCGCGCAGCACCTCGCCGAACAGGCGGACGAGCTCGCCGCGCTTCGGCGGCGGCACCAGCCGCCAGGCGAGAAAGGCGTCGTGCGCCCGGCCGATCGCGGCCTCGACGGCAGCATGGTCCGCGACCGCAACGCTGCCCAATACCGCGCCGTCGACGGGCGAAATCGACTCCAGCCGGCTCATGCGAGCCGCTCCGTGAGCGCCTCGGCGGCGGCGGGGTTGCGGACCTTGTCGCCGGCAATGAAGAAGGCGAAGACCTCGCGCGGCATCCTCGGTGCCAGCGCCTCGGCGACATAAGCGAGCCCCTCCGGGCTCTCGCCCTTCGCCCAGCCCCGCGCCACTTCGGCCCAGCGGTCCAGGGCCGCAGGCGAATAGCCGGCGGGCTCCGCCGCCTTCGCCTGCTGCAGCCGCGCATAGACGAAGTCGGCGGTCAGATCGGCCATTTCCGGGTAGCTTTCATGATCGGCGAAGACGATCGCGACATTCGAGGCGCGGGCCAAAGCGACAAACTCCTTGTTCTTGAAACTTTCGTGGCGGGCTTCGATCCCGTGCCGCAGGGCGATGCCGTCGCGGCTCGTCGGCAGCAGCATGAGGAACTCGCGGATCTCGTCCGCGTCGAATTTCTTGGTCGGCGCCAGCTGCCAGAGGATCGGGCCGAGCTTGTCGCCGAGTTCGGTGAAGCCCTGGGCGCAGAACTTGCCGATCGATTCCGCCGCCTCGCCCAGCTTCTTGCGGTTGGTGCAGAAGCGCGAGGCCTTCAGCGCGAACTTGAAACCGTCCGGCACGCTGGCCGCCCATTTGGCGAACGTCGCCGGCGACATGCTGCTGTAATATGTGGCGTTGACCTCGGTGGCATTGAGCCGCGTCCCCAGATGCTGGAGCTGCTTCGCCTTCGGCAAGCCGGCGGGATAAAAGGTCCCCCGCCAGGGATCGAAGTCCCAGCCGCCAATGCCGACATGAATCGCCGCTGCCATGGCGCCTCCTTAGGGGCTTCCCGGCGAGTCGACCAGTGAAGCGCCGGCCCCGGGTGGCATTCTGCGGTTTCCACGTTACGCTCGCGACATGAAAGACGTACTTCTGGTCGGCGGCGGCAAGATCGGCGCCATGATCATCGAATTGCTGGCGAACAGCGGCAGCTATGGCGGCAGCAACGACTATCGCGTCATTGTGGCCGACCGGTCCGGGGACGCCTTGCGCAGGGTCGTCCGCCATGAGCGGGTGGAGACGCTGGCGCTGGATGTCGCCGACGAGGCGGCGTTGGCCCGCGCGCTCGCCGGAAAGTTCGCAGTGCTCTCCGCCGCGCCTTATTCGGTCACGCTCGCCATCGCGAAGGGCGCGGCCAAAGCGGGCGTCCATTATTTCGATCTGACCGAGGACGTCGCGACGACGCACCAGGTGCTCGAACTCGCCAGGACGTCAACGGCGGTGATGATGCCCCAATGCGGGCTGGCGCCGGGCTTCATCTCGATCCTCGGCATGCATGTCGCCGGGCCGTTCGACGAGCTGGAGGAGCTGCGCCTGCGGGTCGGCGCCCTGACGCAATTCCCGACGAACGGCCTCAAATATAATCTGACCTGGTCCACCGCCGGACTGGTCCACGAATATCTGCAGGGCTGCGAAGCGGTCGTCGACGGCAACCAGCGCATCGTCGAGCCGCTCGAAGGCCTCGAGACCTTCCCCCTCGACGGCATCGATTATGAAGCGTTCAACACGTCAGGCGGCCTCGGCACGCTTTGCGAGCGTCTGAAGGGGGTCCGGCACCTCAACTACAAGACCGTGCGCTATCCGGGCCATTGCGCGATCCTGAAGCTGCTGATCCACGACCTGAAGCTCGGCAGGGACGAGAAACTGCTCGTCAGGATTTTCGACGAGGCCCTGCCGGTTTCCTATGACGACGTCGTGCTCATCTTCGTCAGCGCGATCGGCCGGATCGACGGTCAGCTTCGGCAGAAAAGCGCGGTCCGGAAGGTCTATGCCCGCGAGCTGAACGGGCAGCATTGGAGCGGGATCCAGATCACCACCGCCTCGGCGATCTGCGCGGTGCTCGACATGGTGCGCGAAGGCATCTTGCCGCAGTCCGGCTTCATCCACCATGACGAGGTCGATTTCGACCGGTTCATCCGCAATCGCTTCGGCAGGCATTACGCCTGAGCCCCGCGACACCTCGCCTGCACCGCTCAGCCGGCGTGGATGCCGGTCGGAAAGCGGGCGAAATCGGCCTGCGTCACGTTGTCGATCTCCGCACGGCACGTCGCATAGGCCGGATGGGCCGGGTCGATCCGCCCGTAAACGGGCGTCATCCCCTCGTCGAGCCTCAGCAAGGCGATCGGGCAGGCGGCCGGGACGAGCTGGGAGCCGTTGCCGACGAGCAGGGTGGTCAGCACACCATAGAGCGAGCCCTTGATGGTCGGGCGGCCGAGGATCGCCAGCCGATACTGGCCCTCCTCGCTGGTGACCAGATAGATATGGCCGGAGATGTGCGGCATCGAGACCTGGCCGTGCTGGGCATGGGCGTCGCCCCGCTCGCCTTCGGAGAAGGTGAGGCAGGAGCAGGCAGGCTCCCAGGCGATGGTCGTCAGATAGGCAAAGATGCCGGGATCGCCGCGGAAGACCGGGCGCAAGGTCCAATAGCGGCCCTCGAGCCAGCGCACTGCGCCATGATTGTAGCCGCCGAGCGCGTCCGGCGCGGATTCGCTCGGGTGCGGCTGGGCCGGCATGCCGCCGCGCAGCGAGATGCCGAGCGCCTCTTCCAGCCGGATGACCGTGGCCAGAGTGAAGGAGCGGCGGCCGGCCAGCGCCTTCTCCAGGGTGGAGATGCTGATCCGGGCGAGATCGGCAAGCGCCTGGCGCGAGATGCGCCGGCGGGCGAGCTCCTCGCGCACCTTCTGCGCGATCTCCTCCGCGGCCTGTTCGCCCAGCCAATCTCCCTGCAACACGCTACGCCCCTCGCCCGTTCCGCACCTATCCGCACATATCCGCACGCGCTTGCAATTGCCAGCCGCCTGCCGCCGCTTTTGGCGGAACGCGGCCAAAGAATCGGGACAATGATCGTAGAAATACGGGGGGACGGGGCGTAATCGGCCAGCATCGAACGACGGAGTCCTCTCGATGCTCGCCCCGATCCCCTGGTCCTTCCGCCGCCGGCCTGGCCCGACTCCGCTCGGCGCGACCAAGCGCACGGTCCGTTCGGGGGAATGAGAATGCACCTCTCCCCGTTCGACGACCTGGACAGAGGCACAATCCGCGATCGGCAGCGCTCATCGCGCCGGATCGGCGAGATTCTCTCCTTCCTGTTCCTCGTCTCGGTGGGCATGGTCGCGACTGCGACGAGCGTGCGCGCTGACGCCCTGCAGCAGGCCGACGCGCCGATCGGTATCGCCGCAACGCGCTGACCGCGGGCGGAGTCCGCCCGGCGCCCCGCTCCCCGCCTGCACATTTTCTGCACGACATCAGCGCCGCGGCGCCATGGCGCCCGGACCAGGGCTGAACCTGCTTCTGCCATTGGCCGTCCCGACTGACCAAGGGGACGAACATGGCCGATAAGGACGGTACGCCGCGGCGCGCAGTGCGGGACTGGAGCTTTCTCCACAAGCTGATCGGGACGCTCGCGCTCGCCGGGATCGCGCAGGGCCTGTTCGTCTTCCAGCGCGGCGGCTCGACGATCGGCGGCTTCGCCCTGCTGCTGCTGCTGGTTGTCGTGCTGCTCCGTCCCCTGCTCTGGCGGAACCGCGGCGCGCGGCTGGCGCTGGCGGCCGCCGGCTTCTTCGCTTTGGTCCTCGCGGCCGATCCGGGCTTCCTCGCCTTGCTGCTTTACTGGACGATGCTGACCCTGGCCGTCTTGCTCACCAGGGCCGGGCGCTTCGGAAATGGGTGGCGGTGGGTGCAGAGGATGATGCTGCATGGCGTGCTCAGCCCCTTCGCGCCGTTGCGCGACCTCGTCATCCTGAACCGCACGCGCAGCCGCCGCGCGGGCGGCTTCGGGCGGATCGCGCTGGCGCTCGTCCTGCCGGTGCTGGGCACGATCCTCTTCCTGGCGCTGTTCGCGGCCGCCAACCCGCTGATCGAGAATTTCCTGATCCGCATCGATGCCACGCTGAGCGCGGAGTCGGTGGCCCGCCTGATCTTCGCGGGATTCATTTTCCTCGCCGTCTGGAGCCTGCTGCGTCCGCCCCGCCTCACCTTCGGCTTCGCCGGCGCGACGCCGCCCCTCGCGGCGGCGGGACCGCTGCCCGGCGTCACGCCGGCCTCGGTCACGCTCTCGCTGATCGCCTTCAACCTGGTGTTCGCGGTGCAGAACGGGCTGGACATCGCCTTCCTGTGGAGCGGCGCGCCGCTGCCGGGCGATCTCACCCTCGCCGGCTATGCGCATCGCGGCGCCTATCCCCTGATCGCCACCGCCTTGCTCGCCGCCCTGTTCGTGCTGGTGACGCTGCGGCCGGGCTCCGACACCGCGCGCTCCCGCGGCGTGGCGCTGCTCGTCACCCTGTGGATCGCGCAGAACCTGCTGCTCGTCGCCTCCACCATCTACCGGACGGTCGACTATATCGAATCCTATTCGCTGACCGTGCTGCGCATCTCGGCCCTGATCTGGATGGGGCTGGTCGCGATCGGGCTCGTGCTGGTCTGCTACCGGCTGCTGCGCGGCAAGAGCGGGGCCTGGCTGATCAACGCCAACATGCTCGCTGCCTTGCTCGTGCTCGGCGCCTCGACCTGCGTCGATCTTGGCGGGGTGGCGGCGGGCTGGAACGTGCGGCACGCCCGCGAGGTGGGCGGGCGCGGCGTCCAGCTCGACTTCTGCTACCTGCGCGAGCTCGGGCCGTCCGCGCTGCTGCCTTTGCTGGAGCTGGAGTCCCGGCCCGGTCTGCCGGCGGCGTTCCGCGGGCGGGTCACGGCCTTGCGCGCCCGGCTCATGGACCATCTCGAGGTCCGGCAGGCCGACTGGCATGGCTGGACATTGCGCGGCGCCACTCATCTCGCCGCGGCACGGAGCATCGTCGAGCAACAGGATCTGCCGACCGGGCGCGGGTCCGCGCCGGATTGCTCGCCCCAGGGAGTCGAGCTGCCGCCCCGGCCGGTCGTCGAAATGAATGCGGTCGACGCGAACCTCGCCCTCCCGGAGGAGAATGGCACGGCCGCCCCTTTGACAGAGAACGCTGCCCGGTGAATGAGATGTACGCGATGAGCCACAAGATCCTGATCGTCGACGACGATCCGCATATCCGCCAGGTCCTGGCCTTCGCGCTCGGCAAGGCGGGGATGCAGACTGCCGAGGCGGGAGACGGCGAAAGCGCGCTGGATGCGATCGCCGCCCAGCGGCCGGATCTGGTCGTGCTCGACATCAACATGCCGCGGATGAGCGGGCTCGACGTCTGCCGCAAGCTGCGCGCCGCCGACGATTTGCCGATCCTCTTCCTCTCCTCGCGCGACGACGAGATCGACCGGGTGCTCGGCCTGGAGCTGGGCGGCGACGATTATGTCGTGAAGCCCTTCTCGCCGCGCGAGGTGGTCGCCCGGGTCAGCGCGATCCTGAAGCGCGGCGGCCGCGCGCTGGAGGAGGCGGGCGCGCTCCGCCCGGTGACGCACGGCAAGCTCCGCCTCGACCCGCAGAGCTGGGAAGCGCAATGGGACGGCGCCCCGGTCTCGCTCACCGTCACCGAATTCCAGCTGCTGCTGCTGCTCGCCAGCCTGCCGGCCCGCGTCTTCACGCGCGACGCGATCATCGACCGGCTGCACGGCCCCGGCTTCGCGATCACCGACCGCACGATCGACAGCCATATCCGCAATCTCCGCCACAAATTCGCCTCGGCAGGCGGCCCCGATCTGATCGAGACGCGCGCGGGGATCGGCTACCGGATCGGGCCCTGCCGGGGCGGAAGCGCTTGATCGGCCGGATCAAGGATTTCCTGAAGCGCCACTGGCCGCTGCTGCGGCTGCGCACGATCCTGCTGATGACCTTCCTCTTCGTCGCGGCCTTGCCGGGGGTCGGCGCGGTCTTCCTGCGCGTCTACGAAAACACGCTCGTCCGCCAGACCGAAGCGGAGCTGATCGCCCAGTCCATGGTGCTCAGCAGCGCCTATAAGAGCTTCTGGACGCCGGACGGCCAGGTGCCGTTTCCGGCCGAACCGCCGGTCGTCGAGCGCCCGACCATCGACCTCAGCAGCCAGGAGGTGCTCGGCGAGCAGGCGAACCCGGTCGCGGCAGGGCCGGTTGACCCCCGTGCCGCGGCAGTCGCCGCCCGGCTGCGCCCGATCGCTTCGGACGCCGCGCGGAGCGCCTTCACCGCGATCCGCATCCTCGACGCCCGGGGCCGCGTCGTGATCGGCCGGGACGATGTCGGCCTCAGCTATGCCGCTCTGCCCGAGGTGCGGGAAGCGCTGGCCGGGCGGACCGCGACGGTGCTGCGCCAGCGCGGCGACTATCATCCGATCTATTGGGCCGAGTTCCTGAGCCGGGCGGCGGGGATCAGGGTTCACCATGTCCGCCCGGTGGTGCTGAACGGCCAAGTGATCGGCGCGGTGATGCTCTCGCGAAGCCCGCGCGGCCTGTTCGTCGGCATCTATCAGGATCGCGGCCGCATCCTGCTCGGCATCGGCCTGATCTTCGGCACGCTCGTCATCCTCGCCGGCCTGCTCTCGCGCGGCATTGCCAGGCCGATCGAGACGCTCAGCGAGGCAACCCAGAAAGTCGCGCGCGGCGCCGTGACCGTCCCCGATCCGCCGGCCACGGCCGCGGTCGAGATCCGCGCGCTCTATGAGAATTTCGCCTCGATGGCCGAGCGGATCGAGCGCCGCTCCCGCTATCTGCGCGACTTCGCGGCCGCCGTGAGCCACGAGTTCAAGACGCCGATCGCCGGGATCAGCGGCGCGATCGAATTGCTGCAGGACCATGAGGGCTCGATGAGCGAGGAGGAGCGCCGCCGCTTCCTCGCCAATGCCGCCGCCGACGCGGCGCGGCTGTCGCTATTGCTCGAGCGCCTGCTTCACCTCGCACGGGCCGACATGGCCGTGGCGGCCGAAGATGCCGCGACGGGCGTCGAGGCGCCGCTGCGCGAGATGGCCGATGCGATGCGGGGCGAGGGATTCGCGGTCGAGGTCGAGGCGACGCCCGGCCTTCCCCGCGCGGCCGCGGCCGCCGAGCTGATCGAGACCGTCCTCCAGATCCTGATCGAGAACAGCCGGCAGGCGGGCGCGACCGAGGTCCGGATCGCCGCCGAGCCGCGCGGCGACCGGGTGGCGATCCGCATCGCCGACAACGGCTCCGGCATCCCGCCCGCCGACCGGGAGCGGATCTTCGAGCCCTTCCACACCGGGAGGCGGGAGCAGGGCGGCACCGGCCTCGGCCTCTCGATCGCGCGGTCGCTGCTGGCGTCGTCCGGGGGGACGATCAGCGCGCTGCCGGCGGAGCGGGGCGCCTGCTTCGAGGTGGAGCTGCCGGCCGCTGCCGGGTGATCGCGGCGTTCAGGCCGCGTCGTGAAAGATGATGCCGAGCGTATGGCGGCGGCCGGACCGCAGCCGGCTGACGCCGTGCCGCATCTTCACCCGATAGTCGCCGCGGCCGCCCCTGACCGGCCGGTCGTTGACCGCGAAAATCACCGCATCGCCCTTGCGCAGGGGAACGACCTCGGCGCGGGACTGCATGCGCGGTCGCTGCTCGGTCAGCACGAACTCGCCGCCTTCGAAATCCGTGCCCGGATCGGACAAGAGGATCGCGACCTGCAACGGGAAGACCTGGGCACCGTACAGATCCTGGTGCAGGCAGTTATAGTCGCCGGGACCGTAGCGGAGGAGCAGGGGCGTCGGCCGCATCTGGCCCGCTTCGCGGCACGCCGCGATGAACGCCGCATGGTCGCCGGGAAAGCGCGCCTCGAGCCCCATGCGCGCGTTCCAGTCATTGGCGACACCCGCGAGGCGCGGGTAGAGCGCGGTCCTCAGCGCCGCCACCAAGGGTGGCAGCGGATAGGCGAAATAGCGATATTCGCCGCGGCCGAAGCCGTGGCGCGCCA
The DNA here is from genome assembly GCF_035626655.1 of Allosphingosinicella sp. GTDB lineage: Bacteria > Pseudomonadota > Alphaproteobacteria > Sphingomonadales > Sphingomonadaceae > Allosphingosinicella. The sequence goes on along the minus strand of NZ_DASPNF010000010.1, from coordinate 277,494 downwards.
TTGCCACCGTGCTTCGGAAGCACGGGTCGCGATCGTAGAGCCGCGCCATGGCGTCGCATTCGCCGGGAGTCAGCAGGCTGGCGAGGACGGCGCAGCCGCCGGCCTCGAGATCGGCAGCGACGCCGTTCCAGTCGATGCGGCCGATCCGGTCGGCCACATCTGTCTGTGCACGAACCTCATTCATCACGATCGCCTCCGGCCGTTGCCGGGCCTTTATCGGCGATCGTCGCGAAGGCCGCGCTCCGCTGCTTGCGCTCGAACCGGATGGCGAGGCGTAATCAGGCGGGGACGTAGCTCAGCCTGAGCACATTCTCGTCGATCCGGTCGCTGCCCGTCAGGCGGAGCGGCGGCCTCGACGCGGCGAAATAGGGCGTGCCCGCCCCGAGAACGACGGGATGCAGGTAGATCCGATACTCGTCGATCAGGCCAAGCTCGGTCAGGCTCCGTGCCAGGTCCGGCCCGGCCACCTCGATCTCGCCCTCGCGCTCGGCCTTCAGCGCCCTGATCGCGCTTTCGAGATCGCCTTCGACAAGCGCCGCGTTGGGGCCGACCGTGGGCGAAGCGCGCGAGACGACCCATTTCGGCTGGCGCCGCCACGCCGCCGCGAAAGCCCGCTCGTCCGCGCCCCAATCGGGCTGGTCGTCATCCCAATAGCGCATGATCTCGTACATCTTGCGGCCGTAGATGCTGCCCGCCTGCCCCTGCGCCTCCTCGATGAAGTGGCGAAACAAAGTCGGGCTCGGCCCGAAGGCCATATGGTCGACATAGCCGTCGAGCGACTGGTTCATGCCGAAGACGAGCCTGGCCATATCCACACCTTTCTACCTGCACAGCATGCACTTCTGCTTGCATGATGCAATCAGTTCTGGAGCCGGGAAGCGCCTCTCGACGAGCATAGTCAGAAATGCCTCTTGGCGAAGGCGCGTCTTCGCAGTCACTCCTCAACGTCATCGGTACAGCCGACATAGTGCCGCTTCGGATTCGAGGCTCTGCAAGACATAGACATATTGCGTCATGAGGTTCGTCCGCCTCCGCCAAGGCTACGGCGGGACAGCCTAGGCTTGCTTCGCCCAAGAACCGAGACTGGCTTGCCAAGCCATAGCTTGCGAAGCAAGCGCAGGCTGGCTGGGGCGGCAGGATTCGAACCTGCGAATGCCGGTACCAAAAACCGGTGCCTTACCACTTGGCGACGCCCCAGCAGGCGTGAGGGCGGGCTTATAGCTCGCTCGCCCTCCAAGGAAAGAGGGTCAGGCGATCTCCTCGACCCATTGGTGCGGATCGGGTGCCGTGCCGCGCTGGATGGCGACCAGCTTCTCGCGGATGCGCTGGGTGACCGGGCCGACCGACTGGCCGCCGATCGCGAATTCGCCCTCGGCGCCCTTCACGCTGCCGATCGCGGTGACCACGGCGGCGGTGCCGCAGGCGAAGGCCTCGGTCAGCCGGCCGCTCTCCGCATCGGCATGCCATTGCTCGATCGCATAGGGCTCCTCGCGCACCTGGAGCCCCATGTCGCGGGCGAGCGTGATAATCGAATCGCGGGTGATGCCGGCGAGGATGGTGCCGCCGAGCGGCGGGGTGGCGAGCGAGCCGTCCTCGAACACGAAGAAGATGTTCATCCCGCCCAATTCCTCGACCCAGCGGCGCTCGACCGCGTCGAGGAAGACGACCTGGTCGCAGCCGTTCCGGATCGCCTCGGCCTGGGCGATGAGGCTGGTCGCGTAATTGCCGCCGCATTTGGCGGCGCCGGTCCCGCCGGGGCCGGCGCGCGTATATTCGCGCGTCACCCAGAGCGACACGCTCGGCGCGCCCTTGAAATACGAGCCCACCGCTGAGGCCATGACGATATAGAGGTAGCGGGCCGCCGGCTTCACGCCGAGGAAGACCTCGCTCGCGAACATGAAGGGACGAAGATAGAGCGCGCCGTCCTCGCGTTGTGGCATCCAGCCGATATCGGCCCGGACCAGGGCACGGACGGATTCGAGGAACAATTCCTCGGGCAGATCCGGCATCGCCATGCGCCGCGCCGAGGCATTGAAGCGGCGGGCATTGGCGTCGGGCCGGAACAGGGCGGCGCCGCCGTTCGGGCGCGGATAGGCCTTCAGCCCCTCGAAGATCTCCTGCGCATAATGGAGCACGGACGAGGCCGGATCCATGGTGAGTGCCTGGCGCGTGGTGATCTTCGCGTCGTGCCAGCCGGTCCCCTCGTCATATTGCGCGATCGCCATATGGTCGGTGAAGACGCGCCCGAAGCCGGGATCGATGAGCTGCCTGGCGCGCTCCTCTGCCGGGACCGGATCGGGATTCGGTTCGAAGGCGAACATGGACATGGCGCCACGGCCTAGAAGGCGGCGCCGGGAAGGTCAAACCGGCTCAGTCCCGCCGCGCCTCGGCGGCCATTTCGAGGCTGCGGCGGCGCGCAGCCGCGAGCGTGCGCATGATGAGGTCGTCCAGCTCCGCGTCGAGCACGAGCAGGCCGGCCTCGGTGGTCCCGTTCGGACTGGTCACTTCGCGCGCCCGCTCGGCGAGGCTGGCGCTGCCGGTCCCGGCAAGCGCGGCCGCTCCTTCAACCGCCGCCCGGGCGAAGCCGAGCGCCTGTGCCTCCGGCAGGCCGAGCGCCACTGCGGCCTTCGCCAGCGCGTCGATGAACCGGTAGGTGAAGGCGGGGCCGCTGCCCGACAGGGAGGTGACCAGCTCGAAGGCGCGCTCATCCTCGATCCATTCGGCATGGCCGAGCACCGCCATCAGCCCGGTGACCAGCGCGCGCGCCTCCAGATCGCCATGACCGTGCAGGCCGATCACACCCCGGCCGATGCGCACCGGCAGGTTCGGCATGGCGCGGATGATGTTGCGCGGCGCCCGGAAGCGGTCGCGCAGCGAGGCGAGCTCGACGCCGGCGAGGATCGAGACGAGGATGGTTTCCGGATCGAGGATCGGCGCGAGCTTCTCCGCGACGGCGTCGAGCTGCCAGGGCTTCACGCCGAGCAGCACGATCGCGGGCACCTCGTCCTCGGGCCAGGTCGTGGTGACGCGCACCTCCGCCTCGACGGCGCGGCCGCTCGGCCGGACGACGCTGACATGGGCGGGATCGACGCCCTGCTCCAGCCAGCGCGCGAGCATCGCCCCGGCCATATTGCCGCAGCCGGCCAGCCAGAGCGGGCCGGGCAGCAGCGAATCTGTCACGGGATCAGGCCTCGCCCTGCGTCTCGATGAGCGCGGCGGCGATGGCCTCCTGGGGCGTCTTGTCGGCCCAGAGCACGAACTGGAAGACCGGGTAGAAGCGCTCGCACTCCTCGATCGCGGCCTCGACCAGGGTCTCGGCCTGCTGCAGGCTCAACGTCCCGCTTTCCTCGCCGCCCTCGAGCAGGGCGGCATGGCGGAAGAGGACGAGGCCCGAGGCCGACCAGAGCTCGAAATGGCCGAGCCAGAGCTGCTCGTTGACCAGCCCGATCGTCTCATAGGTGGCGGCGCGCTTGTCCTCCGGGACGCGGATATCGGGCAAAGCGAGGAACTGCAGGACCTGGTCCTCCGCGCGCCAGATCGCGCGCAGCTCATATTGCGTCCAGCTGCCCTGGAAGGAGGAGACGATCTCGTCCTCGCCGCCCCGCTCATAGGCCCAGCCCAAAGCGCTGAAATAGGTTTCGAGCATGTCGATCGGGGCGCTCGCCTCGCGCTCAAGCTCGAATTCATCCATGTTCATTGCCAGAAATCAGTCCCGGTTTGTTCCATCGGAATCTGCCCGTGCCGCTCCAAAAGCGCAAGCGACTGTGGAAGAGACGGTTAACAAAGCTGTGGATTGTCACACAGCAGGGCGGGAACGCCCTTTCCCGGCCGCCGGTTTCGCCGCGGCCTTGCCGGCCCTGCCCTCGAGCGCATCGAGCCGCGCCTTCAGCGCCTCATTCTCCTCGCGCGCGGCGGCGGCCATCGCCTTCACCGCCTCGAATTCCTCGCGCGAGACGAGGTCGAGCCCGCCGATCCATTCGCGCGCCCGGTCCTGGACGGCGGCCTGGGCCTCGCGGGTCATGCCGGCAATGGTGCCGGCGGCACCGTTCATCACCTTCACGAAATCGTCGAACAGGCGGTTCTGGGACTGCATTATGTCTTCCCCGGCGGGCTAGATGGTGTTGGAGCTGACATCGATATTGATCGTCTGCTGGCCCGGTACAAGGGTCTCGGCCTCCGGATTCAGCTCCATGATCTTGTAGTTGAGCGCGGTCGCGAACATCAGCCAGCCGAGATAGGGATAGAGCAGAAGGGCGGCGACGATCCGGATTTTCCACAGGGCGAAGATCAGGCCGATCGTGCAGACGATCATCGCCGCGATCAGCGACAGGCCCACCGTGACCTTGTGCATGCCGAAGAAGACCGGCGACCAAGCGAAGTTCAGGGCCAGCCCCAGGCCGAACAGGATGATCGCCCGCTCCCGCTTCTCGGCGCCCCTGGCGTGGAGCAGCATTGCGAGCGAGAGGCCGATTAGGATGTAGAGGATCGTCCAGGCCGTGCCGAACACCCAGCCGGGCGGCGTGAAGCCCGGCTTCCGCAGCGCTGCGAACCAGGGATTCGAGTAGCCGGAATTGGACAGATAGCCCGAAAGCATGCCCAGGAGCAGCACGGCGGGCACGGTGAACAAAGCATAGCGCAGGAAGCTCATCCGCAGCTCGGACTTCGAAGCGATTCCGGTCATCTGACTCCTATTCGGCCGGCTGCGGCTCGGGCGCGGGGCCGGTGAGCTGGCCCTCGAGCTTGCGGGTAACGGCGAGCGGCGAGCCCGTAAAGCGGGCGAGGCGCGAATAAAGAAGCGGAATAAGAAAAAGCGTAATCAGCGTCGCGATCGCCACGCCGAACACGATCACGACGCCGATCGCGACGCGCGCCGCCGCGCCGGCGCCCCCCGCGAGCATCAGCGGCACCGCGCCCGCGCAAGTCGCGATCGAGGTCATCAGGATCGGTCGAAGCCGCCGGCGCGCCGCCTCGCGCACCGCCGTGTCGATGTCGCGGCCCGCGTCGCGCAACTGGTTGGCGAATTCGACGATCAGGATGCCGTTCTTGGCGGCGAGGCCGACCAGCATGACGAGGCCGACCTGGCTGTAGAGGTTCATGGTCTGGCCCATAACGGCCAGCCCGACCAGCCCGCCTGCGACCGCCAGCGGCACGGTGGTGATGATCACCGCCGGGTGGACGAAGCTTTCGAACTGCGCGGCGAGGAGCAGGTAGACGATGAGGATGGTGAGCAGAAAGACGAAGTAGATCGAGCCGCCCGCCTCCTTGAACGCCTGACTCTCGCCGCGATAGCCGACGGCGAGCACTTCGGGCGACTGGCCGGCGGCAGTTTCGAGGAAGGCGAGCGCCTCCCCGAGCGAATAGCCCGGCGCGAGCCCGCCGGAGAGAGTGATCGCCCGCAGCTTGTTGTAGCGGCCGAGATCGCGCGCGCCCGCCGCGCCCTCCGTGCGCACGAGATTGGACAGCGGCACCAATGTCCCCGTCCGGCTGCGGACATAGATCTGCGCGAGATTGTCCTGCGTGGTCCGCGCATTCTGCTCGGCCTGGACGACCACACGATATTCGCGGCCCCGGTCGGTATAGGTGGTAACGCGCCGTGAGCCCAGCAGGGTTTGCAGCGCGTTCGAGACGTCGGCGACTGAGACGCCGAGATCGCCGGCTCGCGCGGTATCGACCCGGATACGCAGCTGCGGCTTGTTCTCCTTATAGTCGCTGTCGAGATTGACGATGCCTGGATTGTCGGCGGCGGCGGCCAGGATGCGGTCGCGGACCCGCGCCAGATCGTCATAGGTCGCGCCGGCGATCACGAAGTTGATCTGCTGGCCGCGGCCCCGGTTGAGCGAGTTGCGCACCTGCGCATTCCCGCGCACCGCGGGCACCTGCCCGATTTCCCGGTTGATCGCGCCCGCCACGTCCGCCGTGGTCGTCGTGCGCTCCTCCCACGGGCGGAGGAAGACGACGAAGCTGCCGCTGTTGAAGTCGTCGCTCTGGCCGAACCCGCCCGGCACCCGGGTGATCAGCGAGCGGACCGCGCCCTGGCCGACCATCGGCAGCAACCTTGCCTGCACCTGCTCCGCATAGCGGGTCATCTGGTCGTAGCTCGTGCCCTCCGGCGCGGTGATGTTGACTTGGATGATCCCCGCATCTTCGGCGGGCACCAGCTCGGTCTGGCGCGTCGTGTAGAGAAAGCCGGCGCCGCCGAGGAAAAGGAGCACGACGATGACAGGAATGAGAGGCTTCCTGATCACCCGGTCGAGGCCGCCGGCATAACGGCCCTCGAGCGCGCGGAAGCGGCGGTCGACCCAGCCGGCAAGCCTCCCCCTTTTCTCGCGCTTCAGCAGCTTCGAGCAAAGCATTGGTGCGAGGCTGAGCGCGAAGAAGCCGGAAAAGGCGACGGCGCCGATCATCGCCGCCGCCAGTTCGCGGAACAGCAGGCCGGTCTGGCCCGCAATGAACATGATCGGCACGAACACCGCGCAGACCACCATCGTCGTCGAGATAATCGCGAAACCGACCTGCCGCGCGCCGTTGAAGGAGGCGGCGAGCGGCGGCTCGCCCTCCTCGATGCGGTGATAGATATTCTCCAGCACGACGATCGCGTCGTCGACGACGATGCCGATGGCGAGGACGAGCGACAACAAAGTCAGCAGATTGATCGAGAAGCCGAGCAGCCACAGCACCGCGAAGCTCGCCAGCAGGCAGAGCGGCACGGTGACCGCCGGGATCAGCGTCGCCCGCCAACTGCCGAGGAACAGATAGATGACGAGCACGACCAGCACCGCCGCCTCGGCAAGCGTGTGCCAGACCCCCTCGATCGCCCGGCTAATGAACTGGCTGTCGTCCGAGCCGACGGTGATCGTCATCCCGTCGGGCAGGGTGGACCGCACCTGGTCGGCCATGGCGCGGGAGGCATCGGCGACGGCCAGCGTGTTCGCACCCGACTGGCGGACGATCCCCAGGCCCACCGCCTGGCTGCCATTGAGCCTGAACGAGGAATAGGGATTTTCGGGGCCCTGCTCGACACGGGCGACATCGCCGAGGCGAACCAGATAGCCGTCGCTGCCCCGCCCGACCACCAGGGTACGGAATTGTTCGGGCGTCGCGAAGGCCCGGTCCACCCGAAGCGTCACATTCTGCTGGGCCTCAAGGCGCCCGGCAGGCAACTCGACATTCTGCCGGCTCAGCGCGGCCTCGACGTCGGCGGGGGTCAGGCCAAAGCCGGCAAGCCGCTCGGGCTGAAGCCAGATGCGCATCGCCGGCCTGGCATCGCCGCCGATGAACACCCGGGCGACGCCGTCGATCGAGCTGAACCGGTCAGCGAGGTTGCGGTCCACCCAGTCGCTGAGCTGCAGCGGCGTCCACCCGGGCCGGGACACGACCAGGAACATGATCGGGCTCGCATCGGCATCGACCTTGCGGACGACCGGCGGCTCGATGTCGTTCGGGAGCTGGCTCGCTGCCGCGCCGACGCGGTCGCGCACGTCGTTCGCGGCGGCCTCGATATTGGTGCCGGCAGCGAACTCGATGGTGATCTGCGACTGGCCGTCCTGGGAGCGCGAGGTGATGGTCTGCAAGCCCGGAATGCCGGCAAGCTGATCCTCGAGCACTTCGGTGATCCGGGTCTCGATCACATTGGCGGCCGCGCCGACATATTGGGTCTGGACCGACACCACAGGCGGATCGACGTCCGGATATTCGCGGACCGACAAGGCGAAGAAGCCGACGATCCCGACCACGGCCATCAGCATCGCCATCACCGCCGCGAAGACGGGCCGCTTCACCGAAAGATCGGAGAGCTGCATCGCCTAGCCGCTGCCGCGGGCCCGCTGTCCGCCCCCGCCGCCGGGACGGTCCTGCCCCTCGAGGCGCACCTGCATCCCGTCGGTGACCTTGATGATGCCCTCGGTCACGACGCGCTGGCCGGGCCGGAGCCCCGAGACGATTTCGACGCGCCCGTTCTGGTGCGCCCCGGTCCGCACCTCGGTGCGGCGGACGCGATTGCCCTCGCCGACGACAAACACATAACGCGAATCGCCCTCACCCAGCACGGCGAGTTCGGGCACCGACAAGGCGGAGCGGGTCGAGCTCTGGATCGCGACGCTCATCATCATGCCGGGACGCAGCGCCCGGTCCGGATTTTGCAGGTGCGCGCGCACCGTCACCGCTCGCGTGTTCGGATCGATGACGGGATCCACGGTGCGGATCGTGCCGTTGAACGGCCGGTTCGGCCAGGCCGCCGAATTTGCCTGGATGGGCAGGCCTTCGCGGATGGCGGCGAGCATCGTCTCCGGCACCGTGAAGTCGAGCTTGATCGTGGAGATGTCGCTCACCGTCGCGATCGCCGTGCCCTGGCTGGCGATCGCGCCGACCGAGATGTTGCGCAGGGAGACCCAGCCCGAGAAAGGCGCGCGGACGACGCGGTCCCCGATCTGCGCCTGCACCTGCTGCGCCTGCGCGCGCGCCGCGGCGGCGGCGGCGACCTGGGTGTCGTAGCTGGAGCGGGTCGCGAAGCCGCGCTGCTTGAGCTCGGAGACACGCTGCAGCTGCTGCTGGCTCTCGCGGAGACGGGCATTGGCCTCGCTCAACTGCGCGCTCTGCTCGGCCTGGCGCAACACCGCGACGACCTGGCCGCGCTGGACGAAGGCGCCGTCGTCGAAGTTGAGCCTGACGATCCGCTCGGTGACCGGGGCGGACAAGGTGACCTGCTCGTTCGCCCGCGCTGTGCCCACCGCCTCGATCCGGTCGGCGAACTCCATCGGCGTCGCCGCCTCGGCCTTGACGAGCGGCGCCTGCCGCCCACCGCCCGTCTGCCTGGCGTCGCCGCCGCCGCAGGCCGCGAGCAAAGCCGCGAGCATCGGGATGAGAAGCTTCCTGGTCACGCCTGGCTCTTTACTCCTGATCGAGGGTCAATGCCCAATTTTGGCGGCGTGTCGAGAGGGGCTTTGTCTCAAAGTGTCTCAGCCTGCTCGGCTTTCTCGGCGCCGATCAGAAACTCGACATTGCCCTCCGGGCCGGTGATCGGGCTCGGCGTGATGCCGGCCACGCGCCAGCCGCGGCTTTCGAGCCAGGCCGCAACCGCGTCGCACACACGCTCGTGCACCGCCGGGTCGCGGACCACGCCGCCCTTGCCGATCTCGTGGCGCTCCGCCTCGAATTGCGGCTTGATCAGGGCGATGAGCCGCCCGCCGGGCCGGGCGAAGGCGAGCGCCGCGTCGAGCACCTTGGCCAAGCCGATGAAGCTCGCGTCGCAGACGACGAGGTCGAGCGGCTCGGTGACGATCGCCTCGGTCAGGTAGCGGGCATTGGTCTTCTCATGGACGACGACCCGCGGGTCGTTTCGGAGGCTCCAGGCGAGCTGGTTGGTCCCGACGTCCACCGCAAACACCTTCGCCGCGCCGCGCTGCAGCAGCACGTCGGTGAAGCCGCCGGTCGAGCTGCCGACGTCCAGGGCCACAACGCCGGCCGGGTCCCAGCCGAAATGGTCGAGCCCGTGCGCCAGCTTGATCCCGCCGCGCGACACCCAGGGATGGTCCCTGCCCCGCACCTCCAGCGCCGCGTCGTCCGCCAGCGGCTGGCCGGCTTTCTCCACCTTCCGCTCGCCCGCATAGACCAGGCCGGCGAGGATCAGCGCCTGCGCCTTGCTGCGACTCTCGGCGAGCCCGCGGTCCACGAGGAGCTGATCGGCGCGGCTCTTGCTCATGGCGACAGGCAATGGCCGAAACGCCGTCCCGATCAAGGACTAAGGTAGAACTACCATATCGACCCGGCCGCCGCCCGGCGTCATAGCGGCCGCGCTCGAGAGCCAGAGGGGGCATCAGGTCAATCGAGCGGGGCCCCGCCGTTTATCCCCTTTTACGGTGGGGCCCCTCCTCTCTTCCCGGCCGCGGACCGTCAAGTTGAAGTTCGGCTGGTGCGAAGCGTTCGATCGCTTCCCAAATATCTTCGATAGCCTGATCGAGGCCGGTGGTCATCATCGTGATGTCGCCATAACCGAGGTTCCAACCCCGGCGGAAAAGTCTGGCCCGCCATGTCGATCCGGGAAACGCTGCCGGGTCGTGGAGATACAGTCACAAGTGGCGCTTGAATGCGAAGTTGGGAAGGTGCTGTGTCTCTATGCTGATCCGCAGGATCGCCTCCCAAGGAATAGTGTTGGGGGACCAATGGCGCATGAATATTCCGCGCTGCCCGACAACAATCTGAGCCTCGGGATCGAAAAGACCGCGTGCAATCAGCGCGCCGACCAAGCCGGAGAAGAGGGCTGCCGGCCAAAGCACAAACTCCCAGCCAGCCTTTGGCCTCAGCCCATAGGCTTCCGGACCGAAGACCGCCACGAAGACGATGAGAACACAGGGCAGAAGAAGCAGAACATGCTTCCAAAGGGAATTACGGGCAACGAAAGCCTTCATGGTCCGATCTGTCGAGCCGTCCGGATCGCCCGGCAAATCTCCCGCCGCCTGATCGGACATCACTACGCCCGCGCGCCTTCCTCGAGCCCTGGACTGTTGTGGCGGAGCGCCTTCAGGACCGTTTCCACGATCGCATCGGCGTCGAGGCCGGCTTCGGCATATTGCTTCTCGGGCTTGTCATGGTCCTGGAAATGATCAGGCAGGCGCATGGTGCGCAGCTTGAGACCGGAGTCGATCAGGCCAAGGTCGCTGGCGAGGGTGAGGACGTGGGCGCCGAGGCCGCCGATCGCGGCTTCCTCCACCGTCACCGCGACCTCGTGGGTGGTTAGCAGGCGGCGGATCAATTCCTCGTCGAGCGGCTTGGCGAAGCGCAGGTCGGCGACGGTGGCGGAGAGGCCTTTGCCGTCCAGCGCATCCGCGGCCTTCAGCGCCTCGGCGAGGCGGGTGCCGAGCGAGAGGATGGCGACCTTCTTGCCCTCCCGCACGATCCGGCCCTTGCCGATCTCCAGCAGTTCAGGCGCCTGCGGCAAGGGCACGCCGACGCCATTTCCGCGCGGATAGCGGACCGCGATCGGGCCGTTGTCGTGCTCCTGCATGGTCTTCACCATATGCATGAGCTCGGCCTCGTCCGCGGCGGCCATGACAACCAGATTGGGCAAAGTCGCGAGATAGGTGACGTCGAAGCTGCCGGCATGCGTGGCGCCGTCAGCGCCGACCAGCCCGGCCCGGTCGATCGCGAAGCGCACGGGCAGGTTCTGGATCGCCACGTCGTGGACGACCTGGTCATAGGCGCGCTGCAGGAAGGTCGAGTAGATCGCGCAGAAGGGCCGCATGCCCTGGGCGGCGAGACCGGCGGCGAAGGTTACCGCATGCTGTTCCGCTATTCCGACATCGAAGGCGCGGTCGGGGTGGGAGGCGGCGAACCTGTCCACGCCGGTGCCGGACGGCATGGCCGCGGTGATCGCGCAGATCCGGGGATCGGCGTCGGCGAGCTTCGCCAGCGTCTCGCCGAACACGTTCTGGTAAGCCGGCGGGCCGCCGCCGGCACCCTTGTCTTGCTTGCCGGTGACGACGTCGAACTTGACGACGCCATGATATTTGTCGGCCGCGGCCTCGGCCGGGGCATAGCCCTTGCCCTTCTTGGTCACGACATGGACCAGCATCGGCCCTTCGGCCGCGTCGCGGACATTTTCAAGGATCTTGACCAGCCGCTCGACATTGTGACCGTCGACCGGGCCGACATAATAGAAGCCGAGCTCCTCGAAGAGCGTGCCGCCGGTCCAGAAGCCCCGCGAATATTCCTCCCAGCGCTTGGCCATCACATGGAGCCGCTTGGGCAGCTTGCGCGCCACCTTCTGCGCGATCCGGCGCAGGCCCAGATATTTGCGCGAGGAAACCAGGCGGGCGAGATAATGGGAGAGCCCGCCGACCGGTGGCGCGATCGACATGTCGTTGTCGTTGAGGATGACGACCAGCCGATTACCGGCGGCCTGAGCGTTGTTCATCGCCTCATAGGCCATGCCCGCGGACATGGCGCCGTCGCCGATCACCGCGATCGCCTTGCCGGGCTTGTCGGCCAGCTTGTTCGCCACCGCGAAGCCCAAAGCTGCCGAGATGGACGTGGAGCTGTGCGCGGCGCCGAACGGGTCGTACTCGCTCTCGCTCCTTTTGGTGAAGCCGGAGAGGCCGCCGCCCATGCGCAGCGTGCGGATGCGGTCGCGCCGGCCGGTGACGATCTTGTGCGGATAGCATTGATGGCCGACGTCCCAGACCAGCCGGTCCGCGGGCGTGTCGAAGACATAGTGAAGCGCGACGGTCAGCTCGACGACGCCGAGCCCCGCGCCCAGATGCCCGCCCGTCACCGAGACGGCCGAGATCGTCTCCGCGCGCAGCTCGTCGGCGAGCTGGCGGAGCTGATCCTTCTCCAGCTTGCGGATGTCGGCGGGGACATCGACGGTGTCGAGCAGGGGGGTGACGGGGCGATCACTCATGGCGGCGCATGTAGTCGCCCGGGGGCCCGATGTCGAATGTTGATCCGATGCAGAGGCCGTTGACGGCGGCGCGTTTCCGAGTTGAATGATCAATCAAATAGGATGGCGAGTCGGTCCGACTTTCGCGCTTGCCGGATAGAGAGGGACGGGGCGATGAATGTTCTCATCTTGCTGGTCGCGGTGGCCCAGCCCGGGGCGGGCACGGCCGGTCCGCCCGCCGAATTCGGCTGGTTCCGCGAGCTCGCCGGCGCCTGCTGGCAGGGCGACCATCCCGGTTCGATCATGCGGGACCGGCAATGCTATTCGGCGCAGTTCGGCCGCTTCATGCGCGGGACGATCCGGATCACCCGGCCGCGCGACGGCCAGAGTGCGCCGGCGCATCATGGCGATTCCGTCTTCGCCTGGGATGCGGGACGGCAGCGGCTGATCTTCTATTTCTGGGGGAGCGACGGCCAGCACGGGGTCAGCGAGGGCTATTATGAGGGCGACGCGCTGATCTTCGAGCAGCCGCCGACCTCTGGCGGCCAGCCGGTGGGGCGGCGGACCATCTGGCGCCGGGTGGATGCCGATCATTTCCGGGTGACGGTGCAGATGCGCAGCCACGCGATCTGGACCGACCGTTTCACCGTCACCTACGAGCGGAGCGGCGCGGGCGACTAGAGCGCGGCGGCGATCGTTCAGGCGGCGGGCATCGCTTCGGCCCCGGCGAGCGCCTTCGCCGGACCGGCCTTGCCGGGATCGCAATGGGCATGGTCGCGATAGCGGTCGGATTTGGGGCGCCCGCGCGGCGTCAGGTCGAGGAACCCCCAGAACGGCTCGACCGTCCCCAGGTGGCGCGGATCCTGGTCCGGCTCCATAAGCGGTTCGTACAGCAGCTCCGACGCCCAGCTCAACCGGATCACCCCGTCTGCGTCGCGCTGGAAGATCGTCAGGATCGGCTGCTGCTCCCCCTTCTCGTCCTCGCCGTGGAAATCGCGCTTGAAGTCGTTGCCCGCGGCGGAGACGAGCGTGATGTTCCGCCAGCCGCGATCGCGGGCAAAGGCCATGACATGCTCGATCGGCGCCTTCGCCACGGTCGCGAAGCTGATGTCCGCGCCTTCCAGATAGGGCAGCACGCAGTCCCACTGGTCGAGCAGCAGGGTGCAGGACGGGCAGGGCCCCGCCCCGAGCGGCAGCGCCGCGACCGACGCGCCCGCCATCCTGGGCCGGTCGTCGCCGGAATCCCGGGGGAACATGTAATGATAGAATAAGAGCGTATCGCTGCCCTTGCGGAACAGCTCCGAGAGCCGGACCTTGATCGGCTGGCCGTCATCGTCCCAGGCGTCGAACAGATAATCGTCCGCCACGACCGGCCCGGGCGGCAGCGCCCGCCGCTCCGCGGCAACGGCTTCCAGCTCGCGCCGGAGCGCCGCCTCGCGCTTCAGCAGCGCGTTGCGGGCTTTGCGATAGTCCGGCGATTCATTGGGAAAGGTCACGACCATGGCCACACTCCTGGGGGGGGTCGTGACAGCAACGTCCTGAGCGAAAAATGTCTCCGTCCGGTCCGCGGAGCGGGGTGGCGGACTAATTGTCCGAGCAATCCTCGCAGCGGCCGCGGACCTCGATCACCGGGCGCTGGGCGGTGAAGCCCGCCGCCTTCGCGGCGTCGCGGACGCCGCCGGTCAATTTGTCGTTGTCGATATGCCTGGCCGATCCGCAGCTGTCGCAGATCAGGAAGATGCAGTCGTGCAGGCAGTCTGGATGGTCGTTGGCGATATAGGCGTTGGCGCTTTCGACCCGGCGGGCGAGATTGGCGCCGACGAACAGGTCGAGGATCCGGTAGACGCTGTTCGCGGCGACCCGGCGGCCCTCGTTCTGCGAGACCTTCTCGGCAATGTCATAGGCCGAGGCGGGCTTGTCGAAGCTGGCCAGCGCGTCGAATACGGCAGCGCGCATCTGCGTCCACTGCTCGCCCGAGCGTTCCATGGTCGACTTGGCGGCCTCGACGAGGTCCGCGCCCTGATGGGAATGGTGCACGTGAGCCATGGGGACGATGTAATGTCTCAACGGGAGAGGGACAAGTTCGGAGCGACGGGTCGGGCGTCCGCCGTGCTCCGGCGAAGGCCGGAGCGTTGGGCGGGACTCACGGCTGGTGGAACCTCGCAGCGCTCCGGCCTTCGCCGGAGCACAGATGGTCAGATCACCGCGCGGCGGTTGAGGTCGTGGCCGAGGGCGAGCAGCAGCACGCCGAAGACGGAATAGACCACCTCTTCGGTACCGTGATGCAGGGTCAGCGAGCCGGCCATGGTGCCGAGCCCGAGCGCGCCGATCGCCGCCGGCAGCATGAAGCCATGCTCGCGGATGCCGCGGCCGAGGCCGAGCACGCCGAGCAGGATCGCCAGCACCAGCCCGATCTCGTGGATGCGCGGATCGAGCAGCACGCCGCCGGCCGCGGAGAGCACCATGACGAGCACCGCGCTCGCCACGCAATGGACGAGGCAAAGCCCCGACAGGCCGATGGCCAGCCGGTCGACATTTCCCTGTCTGCTCAGGCTCGGAAACACGGACGACTCCTTGTGCGGGAATCCCTATAGGCATTCCGCGGTTAAGTTACAATATAACAACGCTGCTGTTTTTCCGGTTCCGCCGACCCGTTGGCATTCCGGCAACACTCGGCCATAGGGCGCGGCCATGGCCATTGCCCTGTTCCAGCGCCCTGCCGAGCCTTTGCCGCGCCCGATCGCCATCGAGCGCTGGCTGCTCGCCGTCGCCTGCCTCGTCTTCGTGATGGTGATCGTCGGCGGGATCACCCGGCTTACCGAATCCGGCCTGTCGATCGTCCGCTGGGAGCCCTTGTCCGGCGCCATCCCGCCGCTCGGCGACGAAGCCTGGCAGCAAGCCTTCGAGCAGTACAAGGCAAGCCCGCAATATCTGCAGATCAACAGCGGCATGACCCTGGCCGACTTCAAGGCCATCTATTTCTGGGAGTTCGTCCACCGGCTGCTGGCGCGGCTGATCGGGCTGGCCTTCGCCTTGCCGCTGCTCTTCTTCTGGTGGAAGCGGGCGATTCCCGCTGGCTATGGCTGGAAGCTGGCCGGGATTTTCGCGCTCGGCGGGCTGCAGGGCGTGATCGGCTGGTGGATGGTCGCCTCCGGGCTCGTCGACCGGCCGGACGTCAGCCATATCCGGCTCGCCGTGCATTTGCTCATGGCCCTGCTGATCTTCGCCGCGACGCTCTGGGTCGCGGGCGACATGCGCGGCCTCGCCCGCAGGCCGGAGGCGCCGGCGGCGCGCATGCCCCTGCTCGGCATCTGGACGCTCTCCATCCTGTTCCTGCAGTTCATGTTCGGTGCCTATGTCGCCGGGCTCGACGCGGGCCAGTATTTCAACACCTGGCCGCTGATGGGGACCGAGCTCTATCCTTATGGCTATGAGTGGCTGCAGCCGGCGCTGCGCAACTTCGTCGACAATCCGATCACCGTGATGTTCGTCCATCGCTGGCTCGCTTTCCTGGTGGCGGCGCTCGCGCTCTGGCTGGCCTGGCGGGCGTTCCGGCGGGGGCTCTGGCTGGAGGCGTTCATGGTCGCCGGCGCGGTGGTTGCGCAGCTCCTGCTCGGCATCCTCACCGTGCTTTCCGGCGTCCAGCTCGACATCGCGGTCGCGCATCAGGGCATGGCAGTGCTGCTGCTCGGCGCGGTGCTCACCGCCGCGCATGCTTTGGGGGAGCGGAAGGCGTGAGCCGGATCGTCAGCGTCTATGCGGTCTTCGCGGACGCGAATGAGGCGCAAAGGATCGCGCGTACCGTAGTCGAGGAAAAGCTCACCGCCTGCGCCAATATCCTCGGCCCTTGCCATTCCATCTATCGCTGGCAGGGCGCCGTCGAGGAGGCGGACGAGGTCACCGCCATCTTCAAGGCGCGGGCGGACCAGGCAGAGGAACTGACGGCGCGGATCGCGGCGCTGCACAGCTATGAGGTGCCGGCGATCGCGGTGTGGCCTGTGGAGAGCGCCTGGCCGGCTTATGCGAACTGGGTCGAAGCGGAGGGCGGCGACTAGGAGGTATTATTTTACCTCTCGCGAAACGCCCGCTTTTCCTTGACTTTCCGGCCCATCTCCGCCATCTGGCCGCCATCGCGCGGCTGGCAATGGCCGCGCTCATTTGTTTTCAAGAGGTATAGCCCATGAAGGCGCTGATGAAGACCACGCGGTCGGCGAAGCCGCGCGAGGTCGAGAAGAAATGGCATCTGATCGATGCCGACGGGCTGGTGGTCGGGCGGCTCGCCACGATCGTCGCCAACATCCTGCGCGGCAAGCACAAGCCGAGCTACACCCCGCACGTCGATTGCGGCGACCATGTCGTCATCATCAACGCGGACAAGGTGCGCTTCACCGGCAAGAAGCTGGCCGACAAGGTTTATTACAAGCACACCGGCTATGCGGGCGGCATCAAGTCGATCACCGCCGGCAAGGTGCTGGAGGGCCGCTTCCCGGAGCGCGTGCTCGAGAAGGCGATCGAGCGGATGATCCCGCGCGGCCCGCTCGGCCGCGACCAGATGCGCGCGCTGCATCTCTATAACGGCACCGAGCATCCGCACGGCGGCCAGAACCCCGAGACTCTCGACGTCGCGTCGATGAACCGCAAGAACAAGGTGGGTGCCTGATGTCCGACAATCGTCAATCTTTGGCCGATCTCGCCAAGCTGACCGAGGCCGAGCCCGAGGCGCCCGCCGCCGAGCCGACTGCCGAGGAAGCCGCCGCTCCCGAGGCTGAGGCCGCCGGGGCCGCTCCGGCCGAAGCTGAAGCAGCTGTCGAGGAGGCTCCGGCCGCCGAGACCCCCGCCCGCTCCGTACGCGACGACCGCCGCGGCCACGACAAGGGCGAGGATGAGAACAAGGACGGCGTCCTGACCCAGGGTCCGCAGATCCAGGCGATCCTGCGCGAGCAGCAGCTCGACAAGCAGGGCCGCGCCTATGCCACCGGCCGCCGCAAGGACGCGGTCGCCCGCGTCTGGCTGAAGCCCGGCACCGGCAAGATCACGGTCAACGGCCGCGACCAGGAGGTCTATTTCGCCCGCCCGACGCTGCGCCTGATCATCAACCAGGTGTTCGACGTCGCCGATCGCGTTGGCCAGTATGACGTGGTCGCCACGGTCACCGGCGGCGGCCTTTCCGGCCAGGCCGGCGCGGTTCGCCACGGCATCTCCACGGCGCTGACCCGCTACGAGCCGGCGCTGCGCACCACGGTGAAGCGCGAGGGCTTCCTCACGCGCGACCCGCGCGTCGTCGAGCGCAAGAAGTACGGCAAGGCCAAGGCCCGCCGGAGCTTCCAGTTCTCGAAGCGCTAGGATCCCACCCCCTTCCCCCCTCCCGCGTGCGGGAGGGGATCAAGGGGTGGGCGAAAGGGCGGTCCGGGTTTCCGGGCCGCCTTTTTCTTTGCTAGGCGCGGTCCATGCCCCTCGCCTTCACCCGCGCCGTCAGCCCGCGCCTCGCCGAGTGCGAGACGACGCAGGCGGAGCGCGTCGACGTGCCCCGGGCGGTCGAACAGCATGCGGCCTATGAGCAGGCACTGCGCGATGCCGGACTCGAGGTGCGGCGGCTGTCGCCGCTCGACGACTTCCCGGACGGCATGTTCGTTGAGGACACGGCGCTGCTGCTCGGCGAGTATGCGGTGATCCTGCGGCCCGGCGCGGCCTCGCGCGCCGGGGAGACGGACTCCACGGCGGCCGGCCTGGCCGACGCCTTCACGCTGCACCGCCTCGATACCGGCCATGTCGACGGCGGCGACGTGCTGCGGATCGGACAAACACTTTACGTCGGCATCTCCACCCGCACCGACCTCGCGGGCATTCGCGCGCTTGGCGAACTGGTCGCGCCGCTCGGCTATCGGGTGGTGCCGGTCCCGGTCGCCGGCGGGCTGCACCTGAAGAGCGCGGCGACCTGCGTGCGCGACGTGCTCATCCACAACCCCGCCTGGGTTTCGGCGCACCATTTCGAAGGCGCGGCGCCGCTGGCCGTCGCGCCCGGCGAGGAACTGGGCGGCAACGTCCTGCTCGCCGGCGAGACTTTGCTTACCCCGGCCGACAGCCCGCGCACCGCCGAGGCGCTGGCCGCCCGCGGCTTCCGCACCGTCACGCTCGATATCTCGGAGATGCGCAAGGCCGACGCGGCGCTCACCTGCATGAGCCTGATCAGCGAACCGGCCTGAGCCAGCCCGTATAATGGACGATGCAGCCGATCAGCGGGAAGCTGAGGCGGACGTCGAAATGGAAGCGCTCCCCGGCCTCCCATTCGCGCGCGGCGATCCGGGGGGCGAGGAACAGGGGCAGGCGGATGCCGAAGGCGCTCCAGCGTTTCAACGTCATGGTGAGGCCGTCTTCCGTTCCCGCAAGCGCGAAGCCGAAGCGCATCGGCCCGAACCGCTCGACCGCGAGGCCCTTCCTCTCCGACAGCTCGCTCGAGAAGAGATGGCCGCCGAAATCGCGCGTCCAGCGCTCCCGGCCGTCCCGTTCGGCGAAGGACACGTGCAGCCTGTGGGTGCCGGCGGGCGGGAATCGGGCGATCGCCCCCAGCAGCCGGGCGAACAGGTTCCGGCCGCGCTCGACCTTCCCCTCCCCCGCCGCGCCGGCATCGCCGTGCAGGTCGTGAATCGCGCGGACCAGCGGTGGCAAGGTGGCGAAGGCCGGCCCCATGATGCGCGCGTAAAGGACCGGCGGCAGCGTCCGCTCCTCGATGTCACCGCCGACCGCCAGCCATTCCAGCGCCTGATCGAACCGTTCAAGCTCGAGCAAGGCCTCGGGCGTCCGGGCGCCGGGCCGCAAGACGCCGCCGAACAGGGCCTCGACGAGCAAGGCGGCGGCGAGGGTCGGAACTTCCGGGCCGTTGTCATCGACCGCGACGATGGTCCAGCGCCGCTCCACCGCCTGCTCTCCGCGCCGCCCGATGAGCGTAACGGTCATGCCGGAGCTGTCCTGGCCCAGCCGGGCCGTGGCCCGCTGCAGCGGCAGCAGGAGCCCGGCGAGACCGCCAAGCGAGGTCAGCCAGCCCCAGCGAACCGGCCAGCCGAGCAGCCAGAGGGCCCGCATCTGGAAGCCGAGATCGTTGCCCGCGCGAAAGGTGACAGCCGGGCGGCCCGGGAGCATGGCGGGCAGCAAATCGTGATCCGGCACGTCCGCGAGCGCAACCTTGCGCCGCGGCGCAAAGATCCCGACGCCGCGGAGCGCAAAGAGCCCTGCGCGCATCTCCACCTTGCGCATCTCGCTCCAGCCCCGCGCGCGCTCGTCCCAGCGCCCGCCGCGCCAGAGCCGCACCGGCCGGCCGACATAGGAGAGGATCGCCCTGCTCACCGAGGCGCCGGCGGTGGTCCGCGCCGAAGCACTGAGCGCGATCTCCACCTGGTCGACCCGGTCCAGCCCTTCGGCCAGCTTGCGCGCCACTGCTCCGGTCAAGGCCGGCGCGGTCGAGGCGCCGGCGATCACGGTCACGCCCGCCGCCCGCGCCGCGTCGTCGAGCGCGCCGATCCCGGTCACGAAGTCGCGCGCGTCGGCGAGATCGAGATAGGGGATGAAGGCAGCGATGCAGGCCTCGGGCACGTTATAGCCACTGTCCTGGAACGGGCCGGCCGCATCGATCACCAGATCGGGCGCAAGGGCTGCCAATACCGGCGCGAGGTCGCCCTCACGATCCGCCACCACGCCTTCGGCGTTGCTGAGCGTCGCCGCGAATCGCAGCGCTTTCTCGACGCTGCGCCCGGCGACCAGCACCTGATGCCCGGCCGCCGCCAGCCGCCGGGACAGGCGCGCCCCGAACCCGCCATAGCCGCCGATCACCAGGATC
The DNA here is from genome assembly GCF_035626655.1 of Allosphingosinicella sp. Lineage (GTDB taxonomy): Bacteria > Pseudomonadota > Alphaproteobacteria > Sphingomonadales > Sphingomonadaceae > Allosphingosinicella. Next base: position 257,290 of record NZ_DASPNF010000010.1, on the reverse strand, counting down.
CGCTTCACTCATCCTCCTCCGGTTCCGTCCAAACCACGCTCGCCACGCAAAAGGCAGCGCCTCCCGCCAGCCCGAACAGGCCGCCCCAGACGCCGAGGCCCGGGCCGAGCCAGAGCGTCGCCGGAAGCGCGCCGATCAGGCCCGCGGCGACGAGCACCGTCATCGGCTCGATCCGCCAGCCGACCATGCGCAGCAGACCGTAGAGCGGGAGCGCCAGCAGCACCACATGCGCGCCGGCGAAGCATTTGCGCGAGCAGATCACCTGCGGGAAGCCGCGTCGGCGGCCGTAGAGGCGGGCCCAGTGCTGGCCGCCGCCCGCCGCATCCTCGGTGACGCTGATCGCGACAATCGTGGGAAGTTTGAGAATCCGTCATTGCGAGGTGCGAAGCGACGAAGCAATCCAGCCGGGGCCGCGGCCGCACTGGATTGCTTCGCTGCACTCGCAATGACGAGCCGGGCTCAGACTCTCGCTTACGTCCGCTGCGCCAGCAGCCTCTCCGCTTCGTCCAGCACCCGCCCGAACTCGGTGATCAGCGCGCGATACGGGGTGGGCGTGGTCATATCGAGACCCGCGCGGCGCAATATCTCGGTCGGATAGTCCGAGCCGCCGGCGCGGAGCGCGTCGAGATAGCGCTCCCGCTCCGCCTGGCCGCCGTTCAGGATGCTCTGCGAAAAGAACACAGCACCGGAAATCGAGGTAGCATACTGGAAGACGTAGAAGTTGCGGTAGAAGTGCGGGATATAGGCCCATTCCATCGCGTAGAGCGGGTCGATCTGCATCCCCGTGCCGTGATATTTGCGCAGCAGCTCCAGATAGAGCTCGGTGAAGCGCGCGCCCGAGAGACCCTGGCCCGCCTCCGCGAGGTCGTGAATCCTGAGCTCGAACTCGGCGAACATGGTCTGGCGGAAGAAGGTGGAGCGGAAGCCTTCCATGCGCTGGCCGAGATAGAAGAGCTTCTCCTCGGGCGTGCGGGCATTGGCGATCATGTAATGGTAGAGCAATTGCTCGTTGCCGGTCGAGGCGAGCTCGGCGGTGAAGGTCGCATAGCCCGCCGTCTCGAAGGGCTGGCGCGACTTGGAGAGCAGGGTGTGGATCGCATGGCCCCATTCATGCGCGTAGGTAGTCAGGCCCGAATAATCCTCGGCGAGGTTCAGCAGCAGATAGGGATGAACATCATAGGCGGCGCCATTCATATAGGCGCCGGACGCCTTGCCCTGCCGGGGGAGCGGATCCATCCAGCGCGCCGCCGTGCCTTGCGCGAGCAGCCGGCCATATTCCGGTCCGAGCGGGCGCAGCGCCTCGAGCGTGACCGTGCGCATCTCGGCAAGCGTGAAGCGGCGGTCGTTGCGCACCAGGGGCGGATAGATGTCGTAATAATGCAGGTCCGGCAGGTTCAGCATGCGCTGCCGGAGGGCGAAGTAGCGGTGCAACGTCGGCAGGCCCTCGTTCGCGACCTGGACCAGGGTGCGGTACACGCCCTCCGGGATATTGTCGTCGGACAGGGCCGCCTCCAGGCTGTTGCGGTAGCGGCGCGAGCGGGCGGTAAACATGTCGCCCCTGACCTTGGCGGCGAGCGCCGCGCCGAGCGAGCTTTCGAACGGCTTGTAGCTCGCCCAGAAGCGGTCGAAGACGAGCTTGCGGTCCGCGCGGTTCGCGCCCCCGCGATTGTTCGCATAGCCCTGGTCGTCCAGGCGCAGGGTCTGGCCGGTGGACAGCGTCACCTCGGGGCGAGGAATGTCCGATGAGGCGAGCTGGTCGCGAATGTCGTTCGGACCGGCGAGCACGCTGCCCGAAGATGCAAGCACGCGCTCCGATTCCTCGCTCAACGTGTGCGGGGCGCGGCGCAGGATATTGGAGAGGTAGAAGCGGAACTTGCCGAGACCCGGCTCGGCCGCGAGATAGCGCTCGATGGTCTGCTGGCCGATCGCAAGGATCTCTGGCTCGACCCAGGCGGTGGCCTCGCCAAAGGCGGTGAACACGTCCTGCGCCTGCTGCTTGCGCTCCTGGTTCGGCGCGACCCGCAGGTCCTCGTCCGCCTTCAGCGAGGCGTAGATATACAGCCTGAGCAGCTTGCGGACCGTGTCGGAATTGGTCTGCAGCGCGGTCCGGAGCGAAGCCGCGTCCCGGCCGAGCGTGCCGCGGAGCTGCGGCAACCGGGCGATCTCCGCCTGGATAGCCGTCTTGTCGGCCGCCCAGGCCGAGTCATTGGGATAAAGGTCGGTGAGGTCCCACGCCGCCCCCGCGGCCGGCGCTGCGGCCTGCGCCAAAGCGTTGAGCGAGCCCCCCTTTACGAAGGCGAGCAACGCCGCCCCGGTCAGCATCAGATTGCGCCGAGAAACTTCCATATGTGTGGATCCCTCACCCCTGGCCGCACTCGCGCGCGGCCGCACCTTTGTCCCCGCCGGTCTTCTTCCCGCCGCCGCGACGACTGGCAAGATGCGTTCGACGAAACGCTTCATCGCGGCATCGCCTGTCAACATTTCTCTGCTATGTGGCTGGAGATGCGCATCATTCTACTCCTCGCCGCCCCCCTCCTGCTCGGCGGCTGCCTCGTCAGGACCGCGGCCGACATCGTCACCCTGCCGGTGAAAGCCGCCAGCGCCGGAGTCGACGCCCTGACCACCAGCCAGGCCGAGGCCGACCAGCGCCGGGGGCGCGAGATTCGCGAGGCGGAGGAGCGCGAGGGCCGCAAGGCCCGGCGCCGCGAGCGTGAGGAACGGCGCCGGCGCGAGCAGGCGGAGCAGGAGGCGGAGGACCCGCAGCCTTGATCCCTTCGCGGCAACAGGCGCGAAGGCCGCCCCTTTCAAACAAATCTTAAGACGCAGCCTGTACGGCACTGCCGATGGCGGGGCTTCGGCGAAAGATCGATCCTGAACTGGGGGAGGCGGAAAATCGCCCGTCCCTCGGCCATCTGTTCACTCGCGACTTCGCCCGCATCGACGACGAGCAGCTCGAGAGCGCGGCGCGCGAGCGCATCCGCGCGCTCGACCATGTCCCGGCCTTCCTGCTCGGCGTCCACCTCGTCTGCGTGGCGACCTTCCTGGTCGGGCTCGGCAATCCCGCCAATCCTGACCCCGCCTTGCTCGCGCCGCTCGGCGCGCTGATCCTCGTCGATTTCGGGCTCTGGGCCTGGCTCTGGCGGCGGCCGCCGTCGCGCTTCGCGCCGCACCAGGCGATTCGCGGCGCCGCGATCTACAGCCTCGTCGCCTACGGCCTCTGGTGCGCCGCCTCCATCGCGGCGGGCGCGGGCCAGGCGCAGAATCTGCCACTGGTCGACATGGCCATCAGGGGCGGCGTGCTCGTCATCCCGATCGCCTTCCTCGCCTATCCGGCGCTCGTCGCCCTGGGCTGCCTCGGCTTCGCGGCCAAGATCTACTTCCTGTCGCACGACCTCGTCGGCGCCATGGTCGCGGTCCTGCTCTCGCTCCTGCTCATCCGCCTCAGCCTGCAGCGCTCGGCCGACCATCTCGCCCAGCTGCGCCGGCGCACCGCAATGGACTGGCACGCGCAGCGCGCCGCCCGCTTCATCGAGGAATTCGAGCAGGCCGGGCGCGGCTGGTTCTGGGAGACGAGCGCGCGCGGCGCCCTCTCCTACGTCTCCGAGCAGCTGGCGGCCGACCTTAAGACCCCGGCCGCCGACCTGATCGGCAAGAATTTCATCGACCTGATCGGGCTCGACGACCGGCGCGGCTCCGAATCGTCGGAGCGCACTTTGGGCTTCCATCTGTCGACCCGGCTGCCGTTCACCGACATCAACGTCCGCGCCAACACCACCGCGGAGATCTGGTGGTCGCTCTCCGGCACGCCGAGCTTCGACGAATATGGCCGCTTCCTCGGCTTCCGCGGGATCGGCACCGACCTCACCCAGCAGCGCCGCTCCGAAGAGGAGATCAACCGCCTCGCCAAATATGATTCGCTGACCAACCTCCCGAACCGGATGATGATGCGGCGCACGCTGGACGAGACGCTGCAGAAGAAGGGCGATGTGATCGGCGGCGGTTGCGCGCTGTTCCTGATCGACCTCGACCGCTTCAAGAACGTCAACGACACGCTCGGCCATCCGGTCGGCGATGCGCTGCTCAAGCAGGTGGCGCAGCGCCTCACTTCGGTGATCAACAAATTCGGCCAGGTCGGCCGCCTCGGCGGTGACGAATTCGAGGCGGTGCTGCCCGGCCAGCATGATGACGGCGCGCTAAGCGACCTCGCCAACCGGCTGATCCAGCAGGTCTCGATGCCCTATTTGATCGAGGGACATAATATCTCGATCGGCGCCTCGGTGGGCATCGCGCTGGCTCCCTCCGAAGGATGCTGCGCGGACGCGCTCATCCGCAATGCCGATCTCGCTCTGTATGCCGCCAAGTCGGCGGGCCGCGGCACGTTCTGCTTCTTCGCGCCGGAGATGCATTCCGAGGCACAGGACAGGCAGACGCTCGAGGCAGACCTCCGCAAGGCGATCGCGCGCGGCGAGCTGCAGCTGCAATATCAGCCGGTGGTCAACGCGCAGACCGAGGAGCTTTCGGGCTTCGAGGCGCTGGTCCGCTGGCACCACCCGACCCGCGGCGTCGTCTCACCCGCCCTGTTCGTCCCGCTCGCCGAGGAAGCAGGCCTGATCCTCTCGATCGGCGAGTGGGTGCTGCGGACCGCCTGCCTGGAGGCGGCGAAATGGCCCGAGAATATCCGCGTGGCCGTGAACCTCTCGCCGATCCAGTTCGTCGAGCCGACCCTGCCGGCGACGATCATGTCCGCCATCGCCAATGCCGGCATCCAGCCGCGCCAGCTGGAGCTGGAGATCACCGAGGGCGTCTTCCTCGCCGAGAATGACGCGACCGACGACATGTTCGCCAAGCTCAAGGGGATCGGCGTCCGGCTCGCGCTCGACGATTTCGGCACCGGCTATTCGTCGCTCGGCTATCTGAAGAAGGCGCCGTTCGACAAGATCAAGATCGACCAGAGCTTCGTGCGCGGCGCCGCCAAGTCGGGCAGCCGCAACGCCGCGATCATCCGCGCCATCGTCACGCTCGCCGAGAGCCTGTCGATGGACACGACCGCCGAGGGCGCGGAGACGCATGACGAGCTCACCATGATCCGCGAGCTCGGCTGCTCCCACATCCAGGGCTATATTTTCGGGCGGCCGATGAACCCCGAGGATGCGGGCCGGCTGGCGGCGGAGAACAAGGCGGTCACCGCCGACGGCTTCCAGTTCAACCGGCCGCCGCGCCAGGGCATCCTCAAGGTCGCCAGCCTGCAGTTCAACGGCATGTCGATGCCGGTCCGCGTGCGCAACATCTCCACTGGCGGCGCGCTGCTGGAGTGCGATCGCATGCTGCCGGTGGAATCCAAGGTCCAGCTCGACCTCCCCGGCTGCGGCAATCTCGGCGCCGAGGTGCGCTGGTCCGAGGCCAAAAGGATGGGCGTCCAGTTCGAGGACGAGTTCGACCTGCGCCGCCTGTCGCCGGGCAAGGGCGCCGGCTTCGGCGCCAAGTTGCCGCAGCAGGGCTATACCAACCTCAGATATGCCGACGCCGCCGCCAACAAGCAGGCCCTCTCCGCCGGCGACCTCCGATACGGCCGGGGCGGCTGAGCAGCGCCCCTTGCGGAGCGAAAGGGCCGCCGCTAGATCGGCCCGGCGCGCGGGTGTAGCTCAATGGTAGAGCAGAAGCTTCCCAAGCTTACGACGAGGGTTCGATTCCCTTCACCCGCTCCAGGCTTCCAGCCTTGACCCGACGTATCGGTCAGGCCGCCTCGGGCTGGCCATCCACCTGCCAGCCTCCGCCAAGCGCGCGGAACAGGTCGATCTGGACCGTGACGACGCGAGCGTCGGACTCGGCCAGGGCGGCTTCGGCCGCGGCGAGGGTCCGCTCCGCGTCCAGCACCGCGAGCGAGTCCGAGCGGCCCTCGCGCAGGCGCAGCCTTTCCAGCTCGGCAGCGCGGGCGGCGGCGTCGCGGGCCGCGGTGAGCGCGGTCCGGCGGTCGAGCTCGTGCCGGTAGGCCGAGAGCGCGGTCTCGGTTTCCTGCAATGCGGTCAGCACCGTGCCGTCAAAACGGGCCAAAGCCGCGTCGCTCGAGGCTTCGGCGGCGCGGATGCGGGCGCGAACGGCCTCCTGATCGGTGAAGGACCAGCTGATCAGCGGCCCGAGCAGCCAGCGCAACGGGCCGCCCGTAAAGAGATTGCCGAGCGAGGGGCCGGTCGCGCCGACGCCGCCACCCAGCGTGACGCGGGGATAGAGGTCCGCTGTGGCGACGCCGATCCGCGCGGTGGCGGCGGCGAGACGGCGGTCGGCTTCGCGGATGTCCGGGCGCCGCGCCAGCAGCTGCCAGCCGTCGCCGACAGGTATCGGCCGGTCGAGCCTGAGGACAGTCCGGCGCGCGCCCGCCGCGGGGGACAGTGCGGCGGGCGCGCGGCCGGTGAGCGTGGCGAGGCGGAAGAGTGCCCCGTCGCGCTCGGCCCGCAGCGGCGACAGGGAGGCGCGCTGCTGCTCGGACAGTGAGGTGACGCGGGCGACGTCGAGACCGGTGCCGCGGCCCGCTTCGAAGCGGCGGATGGTGACCTGGCGGGTGCGTTCGATCAGCTGCAGGCTGTGCTCGGCGACCTCGAGCCTCTGGGCCGCCGCGGCCGCATCGGCATAGGCGCGGGCGGTCTCGGCGGCGACGATGGTCTTCACCGCGTCACGCGCCGCCTCCTCGGCGGCAGCGTCGGCGCGCCCCGCCTCGATCGAGCGCGTCACGCGGCCGAACAGATCGACCTCGTAGGCGACGTTGAGCCCGGCGTCGAACTGCCAGTCCTCGCGCTGTCCGCCAGGCGCGACCTGAGTCTCCGGCACGCGGCCATAAGTGGCGCCGGCACTCACCCCCACCTGCGGCAGCCGTCCGGCACGGGTCTCGCGCAGCAGCGCCCGGGCCCGCGCGAGATTGGCGGTGGCGACGCGCAGGTCCGTATTGCGGGCGAAGGCATCCGCGATCAGCTGATCGAGCACCGGATCCTGATAGAGCCGCCACCAGCCGGGCTCGGGCTCGGCCAGGGTGAAGGCCGGGTTGCCGGCGCCGATGAATGCGCCGCCCGCCGCGGCGGGGGTCTGCGGACGGGCATAGTCCGGCCCGACCGTGCAGGCGGCGAGCGCGAGCGAACTCGCCAGGGGAAGGAGTAGCTTTTTCATCGCATGGACTCTCATTCGGCCGGGACGAGGACCGGATCCTGCTCGGGGCGCCGGCGCCAGGGCAGCTGGTTCCTGATCGCGCGGCACGCGACATAGAAGGTCGGGGTGAAGACGAGGCCGAAGAAGGTCACGCCGATCATCCCGAAGAAGACTGCGGTGCCCAGCGCCTGGCGGAGCTCCGCGCCCGCCCCGCTCGCGAACACCAGCGGCATGACGCCGAGGATGAAGGCGAAGCTGGTCATCAGAATCGGGCGGAGCCGGCGCCGGGCCGCCTCCACCGCCGCCTCGATCGCGCTGGCGCCGCGCTCCTCGGCCTGCTTGGCGAATTCGACGATCAGGATCGCATTCTTCGCGGCGAGGCCGACCAGCACGATCAGGCCGATCTGGGTCAGGATATTGTTGTCCATGCCCCTGAGGTTCACGCCCGCCATTGCCGCCAGCAAGGTCATTGGCACGATCAGGATCACCGACAGCGGCAGCATCAGGCTTTCGAACTGGGCGGCGAGCACCAGGAAAACAAAGACAACAGCAGCAGCGAACACGAAGATCGCCACATTCCCCGCCGCCTTCTCCTGGAAGGCGAGGTCGGTCCACTCGGTGGCGAAGCCGGCCGGGAGATTGGCCGCGAGCCGCTCCATCGCCGCGATCGACTGGCCCGACGAATAGCCGGGCGCGGTCTCCCCGCCGATGTCGATCGCCGGGAAGAGGTTGTATCGCATCACGCGGTACGGGCCGGTCCGGTTCTCGAGCGTCGCCACCGCCCCGATCGGCACCATCTGGCCGCTGTTGGAGCGAGTCTCCAGCCGGGCGATGTCGCTGAGGTCGTCGCGGAACGGGGCGTCGGCCTGCGCGGTCACCCGGAAGGTGCGGCCGAGCAGGTTGAAGTCGTTCACATAGGCCGAGCCCAGATAGACGTTCAGCGCTTCGAACACGCGCGGGGGGGGTACGCCGAGCATGTCCGCCCGCACCCGGTCGATGTCCGCATAGACGCGCGGCGTCGCGATGTTGAACAAGGTGAAGACCTGGGCGAGCCCCGGCGTCTGGTTGGCCGGGCCGATGATCCCGCCCGCCGCCTGCTCGAGCGCCGCGAAGCCGTGATCGGCGCGGTCCTGCACCATCAGCTTGAAGCCGCCGCCCGTGCCGATGCCCTGAATGACCGGCGGCGGCACAACGAAGACCATCGCCTCGTTCGTGCCGGCGAGCGCGGCGCGCATGTCGGCGATGATCGCATCGCCGCTGCGCCCTTCGGCAGCACGCTCCCGATAGGGCCTGAACGTGATGAAGGCGGCGGCGGCGTTGGGCGCCTGGGTGAAGGTCGCGCCGTCGAAGCCGGCGAACATTACCGCGTCCTGCGTGCCGGGCACGCGCAGCAGCCGCTGCACATTGTCCCGCAGCACCCGGTCGGTGCGGTCGATCGAGGCGCCGGGCGGGAGCTGGAAGACGGCGATCGCATAGCCCTGATCCTGCGCCGGGATGAAGCCGGACGGAGTGATCGTGAACAGGCCGAACGTCGCTGCGACCAGGGCAGCATAGACGGCAAGCACACGCTTCGGCCGGCGCACCAGCCGGTCGGTGATCGCGGCATACCAGCTGGCGAGCCGCTCGAAGCCGGCGTTGAACCTGTCACCGGCACGGGCAAGGAGGCGGCGCCAACGGGGGCCGGGCGCCGCCTCCGCCTTCGGCCTGGGCAGCAGGGCTGCAAGGGCCGGGGAGAGGGTGAGGGAAAGCAGGAGCGAGATCAAAGTCGCGGCCGAGATCGTCACCGCGAACTGGCGGTAGAATTCGCCAGTGATGCCGGTGAGGAACGCGGTCGGGATGAACACGGCGCAGAGCACGAGGACGATCGCGACAAGGGCGACCGAAACCTCGTCCATCGACCGGAACGCCGCCTGGCGCGGGCTGAGCCCTTCCTCCAGGTTGCGCTCGACATTCTCGACGACGACGATGGCGTCGTCGACGACGATGCCGATCGAGAGCAGGAGGCCGAACAGCGAGAGCGTGTTCAGCGAATAGCCGAGGGCCGCGAGCACCGCGAAGGCGCCGATCAGCGAGACGGGGATTGCAACCAGCGGAATGATCGCCGCGCGCCAGCTCTGCAGGAAAACGAGGATGACGAGGACGACGAGAAGAACGGCCTCGATGAACGTCTCCTGCACCGCATGGATGCTCTCGTCGATGAACTCGGTCGGGTTCCAGATGATCCGGTGCTGCAGCCCCGGCGGGAAGCTGTGCGAGGCGGCCTCGAGTTCGCGCTTCACGCCTTCGGCGGCGGCGAGCGCGTTGCTTCCCGGCCGCTGGGTGACCGCGAGGATCACGCTGTCCTGGCCGGAAAGATAGGCGATGAGACCATAATCCTCGGCGCCGAGCTCGACCCGGGCGACGTCCGACAGCCGGGTGACACGCCCCTCGGCGTCGGTCTTCACGACAATGTTCGCGAACTGCTCAGCCGTGGTGAAGCGGCCCTGCGTTTCGACGTTAAGCTGATAGGCAGCGCCCGTATCGTAAGGCGGCTGGCCGACCGAGCCCGCGGCCACCTGCACGTTCTGCGCACGCAGCGCCGCCACGATCTCGCCGGCGGTCAGGTTGCGCGACGACGCGCGGCCGGGATCGATCCAGACCCGCATCGCATAGTCGCGCGCGCCGAACACCTGCACGTCGCCGACACCGTCGATCCTCGCCAGGCGGTCCTTGAGCTGCGTCAGCACGTAATTGGACATATAGGCGCGGTCGAGCGAGCGGTCCGGCGAGACGAAATTGACCGCGAGCAGGAATGCCGGAAGCGACTTGCGCACCACCACGCCGGTGCGCCGCACCTCTTCCGGCAATCGCGGCTCGGCCAGCGCCACGCGGTTCTGGACCAGCACCTGCGCGGCGTCGAGATCGGTGCCGAGCCGGAAGGTGACGGTGATCGTCAGCCGGCCGTCACCGGTCGACTGGCTCGACAGATAGAGCATGTTGTCGACGCCGTTGATCTCCTGCTCGATCGGCGCGGCGACGGTGGCGGCGATCGTCTCGGCGGAGGCGCCGGGATAGGTGGCGCTGACCGTCACCGTCGGCGGCACCACCTCCGGATATTGGGAAACGGACAGGCTCGACCAGGCGAAGGCGCCAATGAGCGTGATCACCACGGCGATCACCGCCGCGAAGATCGGCCTTCGGATGAAGAGATGGCTGAAACGCATTGCCCTGTTCTTTCTGTTTCGCCGGACGGCTCAGCCTGCGATCGTCGCCGAGGCGGCCGCAGGGGCGGGATAGGCGCGCGCCGGCGCCGCGGCCGGCATGGTGATGCGGGTGGTCCGGACATTCACGGGCGTGCCGGGCCGGGCGTACTGGACGCCCTCGACGATCACGCGATCCGTGGGCCTGAGGCCGGCGCGGATGGAGCGCAGCGTGCCGATCCGGGCACCGAGCTCGACCGGCCGAACACCGACCTTCCCGTCGGCTTCGACCACCAGCACGATCTTGCGCGCCTGATCGGTCTGCACCGCGGCATCCGGGATCAGCAGAGCATTGCGCGGTCCGCCCGCGGCGAGGCGCATATTGCCGAACATGCCCGGGGTCAGGAACAGGTCCGGATTGGGGAGCACGGCGCGCCCCCGGAGCGTGCCCGAGCCGGCGTCGATCGCGTTGTCGGTGAAGTCGACACGGCCGCGATGCCTGTAGTCGGTCTCGTCCTGCAGGCGGATCTGGACCTCCGAAGCGGCGGTCCCCGCGCGGCGGGCGCGGAGCGCGAGCGCCTCCGAGCCGTCATAGGCGAAGTAGATCGGATCGAGGGCGAGCACGGTGGTCAGGAGCGACTCGTTCGCCGCAACGATGTTGCCCCGGTCGATGCGCCGGTCGGAGGCGCGGCCGGTGATCGGCGCGGTCACCCGCGTGAATTCGAGATCGAGCTGGCGCTGGCGGACCACCGCCTGCGCCGCGGCGACCGCCGCCCCGGTCGAGCGGACCTGGGCACGGAGCGATTCTACCTCCTCGCGCGAAACCGCCTCGTCGTCGACCAGGCGGGCGGCGCGGGCATATTCACTGTTGGCGAGCGCAACCGCGGATTGCGCCGCCGCCAGCCGGGCGCGGGCCTCGGCCAGGGCCGCCTGATAGGGGCGGGGGTCGATGGTGAAGAGCAATTGCCCGCGCCGGACGAGGTCGCCGTCGCGGAAGTGCACGCCGACCAGCTGGCCGGAGACGCGCGGGCGGATCTCCACCGACTGGCTGGCCTCGAACCGGCCCGTATAATCGTCCCACTCGGTGATCGTGCGCTGCAGGGGCTGCGCAACCGTCACCGTTGCGGGCGGCGGCGTATCCGCCTGCGCGGGCGCGCCGCCGAAGAACTTGAACCCGGCGAAGCCGAGAATGGCGACGAGGAGCAGGGCGATGCCGAGCCTGGCGCGCGTGGAAAGGCGGCGCGGGGTGGCCTCGGGCGCGTCGCCGTCGGCGAGGGGCGCGTTCTGCTCGTCCTTGGGGAAGCTGTGATACATGGCAATGGCTCTCGAATTGGGGTCAGCGGGCGGCGGCGCGGCGCTGCACCGCGCGCGCCTGGAGCAGGGAGAAGCCGGCATTCAGGAAGGTCTTCACCTCCTCGGCGGGAAGGCGACCGTCGCTCACGCGGGAAAGCACGGCGAAGCGGCGCAGCGCCTCCAGCCGCTCATTGGCGAGCGGATGCGGCAGCTTGAACCCGAACCAGCGCTCGAAAAAGCGGCGGAAGCGGGTGGGCGGACCGATGCTCGCCACCGGATCCGCCTCGGCCAGCGCGATCACCCTGAGCTCGAGCGGGTCGAATCGGTCCTGGTCGAGCCCGTCGGCGGCCGTTTCTGGCGATTCGGTGTCCCCATGGTGCAGGGTCGCTGGTGCGCCCAAGGAGCGGTATGCCATTGATTTTCTCCTTGAAATCGGTCAGGACAAACCCAGATAAAGAATGTTACTGACCGGTACGTTGCGTTGTGATACGTACCGTTCAGTTACATTTCGTCAAGGGCCTGGGCCGGAAAAAATTTTGGGATGAGGAAGCTCGACATTCTTACAGGCTCCGACAGCGGCTGCAGCGAGCCACGCAAGAAGGCGGCGACGCGCATCTTCGAGACGGCACGGGACCTGTTTTACCGCAGGGGAATTCGTGCGGTGGGCGTTGACGAGATCGTCTGCCAGGCCGGCGTCACCAAGCCCAGCCTCTACCGCAGCTTCGACTCAAAGGACGATCTCGTCGCCAAATGCCTCGAGAGCTTTGCTGCCGAGGGCATGGCGGAGATCGACGCGCGGATCGAGGCGGCGGGTCCCGAGCCGCTCCCGCGGCTGAAGGCGCTCATCGCCCATTATGCGGAGGAAATGGCCAACCCGGGCTTCCGCGGCTGCCCGATGTCCAATGCGGCGGTGGAATTCCCCGAGGAGGGCCATCCCGGCCGGCTGGTGGTCGAAAGCTGCAAGACAGCCGTGCGCGAGCGCGTCGTCGGCCTGACCCGTGCGCTCTCCGTCGACGATCCCGAGGCGCTGGCCGATGGTCTCATCCTGCTGATCGAGGGTGCATTCTCGGCGCATCATGTCTTCGGGTCACAGGGGCCAGCCAGTGCGTTCAGCCGAGCGGCCGAGCGGCTGATCTCCTCGCATCTGAAGGTCTAGATCCTTCCGGGCGGAAGCTGACCGGGCTTACGACGAGGCGTCGGTTCGCCCGCCCCGCGGCTCACCGGCGCGAGAGCAGCTTCTTGAGCGATTCTCCGGCGGCAGCCCTGTCGCCACGTCCCTTCGCACCGGCTTCCTTCTCGAGCGCGCTCCTGATTTCCTCGAGCTGCTTCTCGGACAGATGCTCGATCCCGATAAATTCTGCGCGCGCCTTGCCGACGGCCCGCAGCAGCTCGTCGAGCTTGGCCTGCATCGCCGCCGCGTCCCGGTTGGTGGAGTTCTGGATGAGGAAGACCATCAGGAAGGTGACGATCGTGGTGCCGGTGTTGATCACCAGCTGCCAGGTGTCGGAGAACGCGAAGACCGGGCCGGTCACCGCCCAGACGATGATCGTGCCGAGGGCGAGCACGAAGGCGAGCGGCTGGCCGCTGGCGAAGGAGATCATGCTCGCGAACCAGGTGAACAGACGGTCCATCTTTCCCCTCCGAAACGAACTGCAACAAAGCCCCTTCTCCAGGCTTTGTTCCTAAATCTCCTCGCCCGCCACCGGCAGCCCGGCTTCCTGCAGCCGCCGCAGGAGATCGGAGGCACACGCCTCCAGCGCGCCCTCGTCCGTGCTGCGCACGACGAAATTGGCGCCCACCTTGCCGTCGCGAAAGAACGGATAGGAGCCGATCTGGCAGGCCACGTGCGCGCGCTCGGTCTCGCCGAGCAGATCGGCAACCTCGCTTTCCGGCGCCCAGCAGCCGATCGTGCGCGAGAGCAGAGGCCGGCCGCCCTCGAGCTGCCCGGACAATGCCTCGAGCATCAGCGTCGCGATGTGCGGGACGCCGGCCAGGATGAAGACATTGCCGATGCGGATGCCCGGCGCGCCCGACATCCTGTTCTCGATCAGCTCGGCCCCTTCAGGGACGCGGGCCATGCGGAGCCGCGCCTCGGTGACGCCGCCCCGCGTCGCATAGTAGCCCTCGAGGATCGCCCGCGCCTTCGGGTGAACGACGACCGGCACGCCGAGCGCCGCGGCGATCGCGTCGACGGTGATGTCGTCATGCGTCGGCCCGATCCCGCCAGTGGTGAAGAGATAGTCGTTGCTGGCGCGGAGCGCGGTGACCGCCTCGCCGATCGCCGCCATGTCGTCGGCCACGACGCGGACCTCCGCCAGCCGGATTCCCTGCAGGTTCAGCCAGGTGCCAACCTGGGCGATGTTGCGGTCCTGCGTCCGGCCGGAGAGGATTTCGTCGCCGATCACCAGGAGGCCGGCCGTCCAGATCCGATCGGAGGTCATGAGGACGCTCTACCGGCTCCGCCCGGCGCCGTCATGGGTGCAAATTTAAGGGAGGCTCGCTATATCGCCGCCATGGACGACATTCTCCTCGACCGCGACGCGGACATTATCGGCCGCCACGGCCCGATCAAGCTGCACGGGCCCATGGGCTTTGCCGGCATGCGCGCCGCCGGGCGCTGCGCCGCCGAGATTCTCGACGCGCTGGTTCCCCATGTCGTTCCCGGCGTCACCACCGGCGAGATTGACGAGATCGTCTTTGCCGAAATGCGCGTGCGTGGCGCGATCCCGGCGACGCTCGGCTACCGCGGCTATACAAAGAGCTGCTGCACCTCGATCAACCATGTGATCTGCCACGGTATTCCGGGCGACAAGGTTTTGAAGGACGGCGACATCGTCAACATCGACGTCACCCCGATCCTCGACGGCTGGCACGGCGACACCAGCCGTATGTTCCTGGTCGGCGACGTCGGCATCAAGGCGAAGAAGCTGGTCCAGGTCACCTATGAGGCGATGATGCGCGGCATCGCGCAGGCGAAGCCGGGCAACCGGATGGGCGACGTCGCCCACGCCATCCAATCCTATGCCGAGGGGCATCGTTATTCGGTCGTGCGAGACTTTTGCGGCCACGGCCTCGGCCGCGTCTTCCACGACGCGCCGGAGGTGGTCCATGCCGGCCGCCCCGGCACCGGGCCGGAGCTGCTGCCGGGCATGTTCTTCACGATCGAGCCGATGATCAACATCGGCAAGGCCGCGGCCAAGGTGCTCGACGACGGCTGGACCGCAGTCACCCGCGACCGCAGTCTCTCGGCCCAGTTCGAGCACAGCGTCGGCATCACCGAGGACGGCTGCGAGATCTTCACGAAGAGCCCGAAAGGCTATGACGCGCCGCCTTATTGAGGCGCGCCGCCCGATTTTCAGTCTCCGTTGCGCACCCGGCGATAGGGCACGAACTCGCCCAGAAAGACGACGCCGGTGAAGTTGCGCGACGCACGGTCGACCATGGTCACCGTGTCGACGTTGCACAGCCGCGTGCTGGGCGTCCGGGTCACCATCGTGTCCCACTGGTTGAGCTGGTCCGCGCCATTCTCCGGCCGGTTCACATAGATCACGCTGCCGGCGTCGTAGAGGATCGCCGTGTCGGTGATGATCCGCGAGCTACGGATGCGGTGCAGGTCGATGCACTGGACCGGCTCGCCGGCGACGCGGCCTTGGAGCGCGCGGGCGAGCTCCGCCTCGCGGTCCTGCGGCTTGGCCTGCGCGACACCGCCCAGCAGGAGCGTGCCGGCAAGGAGGGGGATGAGCTTGCGCATGATGGCCTCACTTTCCTTTGAGCGCCTCGATTGGGCGCTCTCATCTCACAAGACGTCTGAACGCGCGCTGACCCGCATCAGATGCGCGTGGCTGGGCAAATATATAATCCACCGGCACGTGATTTGCGACCTTCCGGTGCGCGTAATCTTTTGGAAGGTGGATCGGCTATGCTGAGCGCCATGCGAGTCGCGCGCAAAGCTGCCCTTCTCGGACTACCGGCCCTGCTCGGCCTGGCGGTCGGCGGGTCGCTGGTCCTGGCACAGCAGCCACAGCGGAACGTCGGCCTCAGCGATGCCGAGCGCGCCCAGTGCCTGGCCCGGCACGGCCGCGTCCTGATCGCCGGCTTTTCGGGGAACGAGGTCTGCGCCCTCCCCTATGCCGATGCGGGCCGCCGCTGCACCAGCGGCAGCCAATGCGCCGGCGACTGCATGTATGACGGGCCGGCGCCGCGGCCGGGCCAGCGCGTCACCGGCCGGTGCGAGGCCCTGCAATATGGCTTTGGCTGCCGGACGACGCTCGAGAACGGGCGCATCGCCTACGCAATCTGCACCGATTGACCGCTTGCCTCGCCGCCGGTCGCGACTAAGGGTGTGCCAGGGACGGAGGCAGGCGTGAAGAAGGTCGAGGCGGTCATCAAGCCGTTCAAGCTCGATGAGGTGAAGGAGGCGCTGCACGAGGTCGGCGTCTCCGGCATCACAGTGATCGAGGCCAAGGGCTTCGGTCGGCAAAAGGGCCATACCGAACTCTATCGCGGCGCCGAATATGTGGTCGATTTCCTGCCCAAGGTCCGGCTCGAGGTGATCGTCGAGGACGGCCTCGTCGAGCGGGTGGTCGAGGCGATCGCCAATGCGGCGCGCACCGGCCGGATCGGCGACGGCAAGATCTTCGTCTCCCCGATCGAGGAAGCGATCCGCATCCGCACGGGCGAACGGGGCTCGGACGCGATCTAGGCTCCGGGTGCAAACGACCCTAGGATTTCGGACTACCGTGGAAGACCCCCGCCTCGCCTCCATGTCGCCCGACGAGCTCAGGCAGGCGATGCATACGCTCGGCTACCGCACCCAGGCCGACCTCGCCGCGGCGATCGGGGTCAGCCGCCCGGCGGTCAGCCTCTGGCTCGACGGCAAGGTCGGCGTGCCGCGGCCTGTCGCGATGCTGCTGCGCATGCTAATCTCCGCGCAACGGCGGCCCTTCTAGGGCGCAAGCTGCCGCCCACGTGAAATATTCACCTCCGCGAGTCCGTCGCTGGACGGCGCCGCATCGCCTTGGGATGGAAGCGCCAGCGAGCGGGCGGCGATTCTCGCCACCGGGCCGGGCATAGGGGCTGATCATGGCGAACGACGCGGGCGCGATTCTGAAGGCAATCAGGGACGGCGAGATCGAATGGATCGATCTCCGCTTCACCGATCCCAAGGGCAAATGGCAGCATCTGACGATGTGCAGCGGCGTCATCGGCGAGGACGAGCTCACCGACGGCCTGATGTTCGACGGCTCCTCGATCGCCGGCTGGAAGGCAATCAACGAATCGGACATGATCCTGAAGCCGGACCTCGACGCCTGGTATGTCGACCCGTTCAGCGCGACGCCGATGGGCATCCTCTTCTGCGACATCGTCGACCCGGGCACGGGCGAGCTCTACGCCCGCGATCCCCGCTCGACCGCCAAGCGCGCCGAGGCCTATCTGAAGGCGACCGGCCTCGGCGACACGATCTTCGTCGGGCCCGAGGCCGAATTCTTCATGTTCGACGACGTCCGCTTCGAGGACGGCTACAATGCGTCCGGCTTCTCGCTCGACGACATCGAGCTGCCGACCAACAGCGCCACCAAATATGAAGGCGGCAACCTCGCCCACCGGCCGCGCGCCAAGGGCGGCTATTTCCCCGTCGCGCCGGTCGACAGCGCCACAGACATCCGCGGCGAGATGGTCTCGACCATGCTCGAAATGGGCCTGCCCATGGACAAGCATCATCACGAGGTCGCCGCCGCGCAGCACGAGCTCGGCCTCACCTTCGGGACGCTGGTCGAGACCGCGGACCGGATGCAGATCTACAAATATGTCGTGCACATGGTCGCCCATGCCTATGGCAAGACCGCGACCTTCATGCCGAAGCCGATCAAGGCGGACAACGGCTCGGGCATGCACACCCATATGTCGATCTGGAAGGAGGGCAAGCCGCTCTTCGCCGGCAACGGCTATGCCGGCCTCAGCGAAATGTGCCTCTATTTCATCGGCGGCGTGATCAAGCATGCCAAGGCGCTGAACGCCTTCACCAACCCGACGACGAACAGCTACAAGCGCCTGGTCCCGGGCTTCGAGGCGCCGGTGCTGCTGGCCTATTCCAGCCGCAACCGCTCCGCCTCGTGCCGCATCCCCTATGGCGCCGGCGAGAAGGCGAAGCGCGTCGAGTTCCGCTTCCCGGACGCCCTGGCCAATCCCTATCTCGCTTATTCGGCTTTGCTGATGGCCGGCCTGGACGGGATCCAGAACCGCCTCCATCCCGGCGATCCGATGGACAAGAACCTCTACGACCTGCCGCCGCAGGAGCTGGTCAACGTGCCAACCGTCTGCGGCTCGCTGCGCGAGGCGCTGCTCGCGCTCGACGCCGACCGCGCCTTCCTCACCCGCGGCGACGTGTTCAGCGACGACCAGATCGACGCCTATATGGAGCTGAAATGGGAAGAGCAGCTCCGCTGGGAGACGACGCCGAGCCCGGCCGAATACGACATGTATTATAGCGGCTGAGCACTGCTCCCTCGCCCCGTCCCGCCCGCCATGCTATGGAGAGCGCCCTGACCGGGCAGCGGACACAGAGCATGACCTATTGGGAGATGAAGGGACGGCAGCTGACCAATTGCAGCTGCGACTATGGCTGCAACTGCCAGTTCGGCGGCCTGCCCGACAAAGGGCATTGCCACGCGGTGACCGCCATTCGCATCGACGAGGGCCGCCACGGCGACACCGACCTGTCGAGCCTGACGATCGGCGCGGTGTTCAAATGGCCGGGACCGATTCACGAAGGGCGTGGCGAGGCGGTCGCGTTCGTCGACGAGCGCGCCAGCGAGGCGCAGCGGCAGGCCCTGCTGACGATCATGACGGGTGGCGACACCGATCCGTTCGCGACGATGTTCGCGGTCTTCGCCTCGACCGTGGAGACGATGCACGAGCCGCGCTTCGTGCCGATCGAGTTCGACGTCGATGTGGAGGGCCGCAAGGGCAGGCTGCACATCCCCGGTGCCGTCGAGATGGATGGCGAGCCCATCAAGAGCCCCGTGGACGGCAGGGAGATTCGCGCGCGCATCCACATCCCGGACGGCTTCGAATATGAATTTGCCGATATTGGCTCGGCCTCGAGCCATTCGCCGGGACCGGTGCCGGTCGAGCTTCGCGACAGCTATGGGCAGTTCGCGCATCTCCACCTGAACAGCCACGGAGTCGTGCACGGCTGATGGGCCGGCGGACGGAAGCCGCGCTGCGCCGTCATCGCGCTGCGTCGGTCGTCGCCCTGGCGGTTCTGGTCCTGATCGCCTGGACCTGGCTCGCGACCGGCGCCGGCATGGCGATGGGCACCCATTTCAGGCTGGCGCTGTTCCCCCACCTCGATGAGCCGATGGGGGGCATGGCGATGGGCGACATGGCGCAGAGCTGGAGCGTCGGCCGGATCGGGCTGATCTTCTCCATGTGGTGGGTGATGATGATCGCGATGATGATCCCGGCCGCCGCCTCGACCATCCTCCTCTATACGCGGGTCGCCGCCCGTGCCGCTCCGCCCGGGGCGCCTGCGCCGCCAACCAGCCTGTTTCTGGCCGGCTATCTCCTCGTCTGGGGATTGTTCTCGGCCGCCGCGACGGCCCTGCACTTCTGGCTCGAACGGATCGACCTGCTCGCGCCGCAGCCAATGGGCTCGGCGAGCCGTTGGCTGTCGGGCGGGCTGCTGGTCGCGGCCGGGCTCTACCAGCTCAGCCCGGCCAAGTCTGCCTGCCTGTCGCGCTGCCGCTCCCCCGCCGAATTTCTGTCGCGTCACTATCGGCCGGGGCGCGCGGGGGCCTTGCGTCTCGGGCTGATCCACGGCGCCTGGTGTGCCGGCTGCTGCTGGCTGCTGATGACATTGCTGTTCGTCGGCGGCGTCATGAATCTCGCCTGGATCGCCGCCCTGACCCTGCTCGTCGCCGCGGAGAAATTGCTTCCCCATGGCAGGGCGGTCGCACTGATCGGCGGGCTGGTGCTGCTCGCCTGGGGTATCGCGACGTTGCTGATCTAGCAATCCGGACGCGACCCCCTAGTCCTCCAGGATCAGGCTGTGCCGCTTCGTGTCGCGCATGCGGAGATAGACGATCAGCGACAGGCCGATCATGCCGGCGACGTACCAGTAGAAGGCGCGTTCCATCCCCTGGTCCTTGAACCAGAGCGCTACATATTCAGCGGTGCCGCCGAACAGGGTGTTGGCGAGCGCATAAGGCAGCGCGACGCCGAGCGCGCGGATGTGGGCCGGGAAGAGCTCCGCCTTCACCACCGCGTTGATCGAGGTGTAGCCGGTCACGATCAGCAGCGCGGCGAAGACGAGGGCGAAGGCGGCCCAGGGGCTACTCACATTCTCCAGCGCGGTGAAGATCGGGACGGTGAGCAGTACGCCGAGGACGCCGAAGGTCACCATGACGGGCTTGCGGCCGACCCGGTCCGACAAGGCTCCCGCCGCGGGCTGCAGGCACATGAACAGGAAAAGCGCCGCGGTCATCACCTGGCTCGCCGTCTCGCGGCCGAAGCCGGAGGTGTTGACCAGGAATTTCTGCATGTAGGTCGTGTAGGCGTAGAAGGCCAGGGTGCCGCCGGCGGTCAGCGCCATCACCAGGAAAGCCTCCTTCGGATGGTCGCGGAACAGGTTGAGGCTGCTCGAGCGGGGCTTGTCCCCGGCCGCCCTCGCATTGGTGAAGCTCTCCGTCTCCGAGAGGCGGCGCCGGATATAGAAGACGACCACCGCCAGCACTGCACCGATGCCGAAGGGGATGCGCCAGCCCCAGCTTTCCAGCGCCTGCTCCGACATGGAGAATTGCAGGACCAGCAGCACGGCGAGCGCGATCAGCTGGCCCGAGATCAGGGTCACATACTGGAAGCTCGAGAAGAAGCCGCGACGCTTCGCCCCCGCCATCTCGCTGAGATAGGTCGCGCTCGCCCCATATTCGCCGCCGACGCTGAGCCCCTGCATCATCCGCGCGACGACGAGGATGGCCGGAGCGAGCCAGCCGATCTCGGCGTGGCCCGGCGTGACCGCGATCAGCAGCGAGCCGAAGCACATCAGGGTGACGCTGAGCGTCAGCCCCGCCTTGCGCCCCTTGCTGTCCGAATAGATGCCCATCAGCCAGGCGCCGATCGGCCGCATCACGAAGCCGACCGCGAACACCGCGGCCGAGCTCATCAGCTGCGCGGTCTGGTCGCCTTTCGGAAAGAAGCTCGGTGCGAAATAGAGGGTGAAGGCGGCATAGACGTACCAGTCATACCATTCGACCAGATTGCCGGCCGAGCCGCCGATGATATTGCGCAGGCGATGGCTGCGGGCGTCCTTGGCGAGCTTCATCCGCGCAGGTTAGGCGGAAGCCGAGCCATCCGTAAATCCTTCCCGGAATGGTCTTCTTCTCGCCGTGTGCTCCGGCGAAGGCCGGAGCGTTGCGCGATAAGCCACCGCGCTGCACCCAACGCTCAGGCCTTCGCCGGAGCACGAGGATTGTGCGACGATCCTAGTGAATCGTGGCGCCGCCCGAGTCTTCGGCGGTGAGCAGGTTGATCATCCGCTCGATCTGGCGCCAGCGGCAGAAATGCACGACGTTGCCCAGGCCCCGGCTGTGGTTCGCCCGGGCCGCCGCCTCGAAGGCCGCATGGTCGCCGAACTGGGCGATCAGTTCCGCCGCCTCGGCTGCCGCCGTGGCGTCGGGAAGGTGCACATATTGCTGCACGTCTTTCCTCGGGTGTTTTGTTCTTGATGCGGGTTTAGCAGAGGGGTCGTTGCCAAAGCCGTGACGGGCATCGTCAACGCGCCGTAAACTCTATTTGGGCTGGCCCCGCGGCGGCGGCGCTGTCATGAGGCGCGCATGGCCTCCAATTCCAAAGCGCCGCTCGCCGGCGGCTTCCTGCTCTGCCTCTGCCTGCTCGCCGGTGCCCTCGCCGGCGTCTTCCTCGGGCAGCCGAGCATCGGCTTCCTGGCCGGGGCCGGTGTCGGCCTGGTCATCCTCATCCTGCTCTGGCTCTGGGACAGGCGCCGGACCTGATCAGCCGATCCGCCGGGCCGCCCACACCACCCGGCCGACCACCTCCACCGCTGCCGGATCGCAGTCCGGCCAGCCCGGATAGGCCGGATTGTCCGAGCGGATCGACAGCGTGCGCGCCGCGGGATTGAGCGCCAGCCTCTTCACCACCAGAGCGCCCTCGATCCTCAGCACGTAGATGCCGTCGCGCAGCCGCGCCGCCGCATCGCCCCGGTCGACGAGAATGTCGTCGCCGTCCGCCAGCGTCGGCGCCATCGAATCGCCGGCGACGCGGATGATCGAGAGCTGGTCCGGCGCGCCGCGCGCCACCCGCCTGAGCCAGGCGGGGTCGAAGGCGATGTGGCCGCCGCCCTGTTCGTCGCCGTCGAAGGCGCCGGCGCCCGCCGCGGCGTCGACGTCGAGCCGGGGCACCGGCCGCAAGCCGGCGCCGGCCCCCGGCTCGGCCCCGGGCGCGCCGAGCGCTGCCTCCTCCACGCCGAAATAGCGGGCGAGGATGCGCCGGTCCGCCTCGGCGAGCCGCCGCGGCGAGCCGCGCTTGATGAATTGCTGGATGTAGGCGGGATTGCGGCCGATCAGCCGGGACAGGCCGGCATAATCCTCGCCCCGTTCCTTGATCAGGCGCGCCAGCGCCGCCCTGCCGTCCACCTCGGCCATATTGCTCCTATACGGATAGGATTTTTCCTAGACAAGTAGGAAATGTCCTCCGACTGTAAGAACAGAACAAGAACACCGATTCGGAGGTCAAGATGCATCTGATGCGCCGCATCCAGCTCTATCTGCAGCGGGCCGAGATGGCACCGACCCGCTTCGGCCGGGAGACCGTCGGCGATCCCCGCCTGATCTCGGACATGAAGAACGGGCGAGAGCTGCGCGATGCCACGATCGCGCGGATCCAGGCCTGGCTCGACGCGCAGGAGAAACAGCCGTGAGCCTGACCGCGGCAGGCGCGGAGCTGCAACGCGCGCTCCGTGCCGGGTTCGGCGCGCTGGGCGCGGCGGTCACGATCCAGGTGGCGAGCCGGCCCTGGGCGAGCATCACCTTTGCTGGCGAGCGCCATCGCCTGACCCTGCGCCTGCCGGGCCCGGGCGCGCAGGCGGCGGTCGATTCGTTCCTCGCAGGGCTGGAGGAGCGGGAGTTCGCCCTGCGCGGCCATATCCTGGCCGACATCGAGGCGGCCGGCATCGAGCGGGAGGCGGATGGCCAGATCCGCCTGACGCTGGAGGCCCTGACGGTCGAGGAGTCCTAGGACGCGCGCGCGGCCAGCCGCCGCAGGCTGGCGATGGCGGACTGCAGCCGATCCTCTGCTTCCGGTGCTTCCGGGAAGACCTGCGGCGGCGCGGCGGGCATTTCGGCGGAAGGCTGAGCGGCAGGCGCTTCGGGCGTCTCGGGGAATACCTGCGGGGCCTGCGCTTCGGCCTGCTCGGGGAAGACCTGGGGCGGCGACGCCGGCGCCGCCGGCGCCGGCGCGCGGCGCTTCGCCAGACCCTGCTCCAGCCGCTCCATCAAGTCGGCGATGCTCGACGGCATCTCGGCCGCGGCGGCGGGCTGCGGCACAAGCACCGGCGGGGTTACCGGTTCGGGCTCGGGCGCGGGTTCCGACCCGGCGACGACTTCGGGCTCGGGTTCCGGCTCGGGCTCCGGCCACGCTTCAGCAACCGGTTCCGGCAAGGGCTCGGGCTCGGGCTGCCAGGCGGGCTCGGGCTCGGGCTCGAGGGCGGGCGCGCCCACCGGCTCGGCCTCGTCGAGCCACAGCGGAGTGGCGGCGCGCGGCGCCCGCGGCGGGGCCGGCTCGCCGAGGTCGCGGGCGGCGGAAATGGGCCGGGGCGGCGGCGCGTCGGGATGGCCATCGCGGCGGCGCACGCGTGGCTGCGCGTCCTCGCCCGTCTCCGCATCGCCGTTCAGCCCGCTCCTGTCGAGCAGCCGGAGCAGCAGGAAGACAAGGCCGAAGACCAGGACCGCGCCGACCACGGCGAGCCCGACCCGGGCCGTGAGGCCGAGCGGCGGCTGCGCGGCGGAGAGGATCGTGGGCAGGCCGGTGGCCACCACGGCGCGCGAGAGCAGGTCCTGCGGCACCGCGAAGGCGGCAAAGGCGGCGGCGAGCGCGGACAGGCCCGCCACCGGCAGATCGAGTGCGTTGCGCCCGCCGCGGAACAGGGATTTGGAGGGCTTTGATGCCATCATAAAGCCTTGCCGGTAAGCCGTTGGTAAACCGGGGCATAACGCGAAATGTTTGACGACCAGTTACGCTCCTGCTCGACGAAGCGGCGGGCGGTGTCCCGGCGCCGGTCCCATTCGCCCCGCCGCTCGAACAGGTTAGCCAGCGCCTCGGCCAAAGCGGCGGGGTCGCCGGCGGGGAACAGGGTCCCGGTCACCTCGTCCTCGATCAGCTCCCGATGACCGCCGACATTGGAGGCGGCGACGAGCTTGCGCTGCGCCATCGCCTCGAGCGGCTTGAGCGGCGTCACCAGTTCGGTCAGCCGCATCGCCTTGCGCGGATAAGCGAGGATGTCGATCAGGGCGTAATAGCGCTCGACCTCGTCATGCGGGACACGGCCGACGAAGCGGATCCGGTCCTTGACCGATGAGGCCTCGGCCTGCGCCTTGAGCTGCTCCTCCATCGGCCCGCCGCCGACGAGCAGCAGCTGCGCCTTGGGCCGCTTCTCCACCAGCGCCGGCATGGCGGCGATCAGATCGTCCAGCCCCTCATAATCGTAGAAGGAGCCGATGAAGCCGACCGTTTCGGCATCGGCGAGGCCGAGGCTCTTCGCGAAGGCGGCGTCGGCGGCCGGCGGGCTGCCGAACAGCTCCATGTCGACGCCGTTGGGGGAGATGATGATCTTCCCGGCATCGATGCCGCGCCGGATCAGGTCCTGCCTGAGGCCCTCGCAGATCACCGCCACCGCGTCAGCGCGGCGGGCGGCATAGGTCTCGATCAGCCGGGTCAGCCGGTAGCGGGCGGAGCCTTCGCGGCCGGTGCCGTTGCCGACCGCGGCATCCTCCCAGAAGGCGCGGATCTCGTAGACCAGGGGCAGGCCACGCCGCTTCGCCACCGGCAAAGCACCGAGCGCGGTCAGCACCGGGCTGTGGGCGTGCAGCTGGTCCGGCCGCCAGTCCTCGACCAGCCTGTCGAGCCGGTCGGACAGGGCCCGGATCTCACGCCACTCGCCGAGCGGCGCCGGCGCGGGCTCCGGCCTCGGCGTGCGGTAAAAGGTGATGCCGTCGATCAGCGCCGGATCGGGCCCCTCCCCCGCATGGCGCGGGCCGGTCAGGCAGGCCACCTCCCAGCCCATGGCGAGCTGCGCCTTGACGATGGCGCGGGTGCGGAAGGCGTAGCCGCTGTGCAGCGGCAGGCTGTGATCCAGAACGTGCAGGATGCGCATGGCCGGGCAAATAGCCCGACAGGCTTAACGCCGCGTCAATTGCATCCTGCTAGGGCGTCCCGATGCGGGACTTGAGGATGCCGGCCGCCGGATGATCGACAATTTCGCCATCGCCCTGACCCATGGGCTCATGCTGCTTGCGGCATGGCGGCTGCTGTCGCGTCCGGACCTCGAGGACGATGCCGCCCGGCAGGGCGACAGGCGCGGCTGGGCGAGCTTCGCGCGGCGGACGGAGGACGACGCGGATGCGTGACCTCGCCCTCACCGGCTTCATGTTCGCGATCATGCTGCTCGCGCTGAAGAAGCCGTTCCTGCTCATCCCGCTCTACATGTACGTTGACACCGTCTCGCCGCAGCGCATCACCTATTTCACCCTGAACCGGGTGCCGATCTCGATGATCGTCGCGGCGCTCGCGATCGGCGCCTGGCTGGCGGCGGACAAGAAGGAATGGCGGTTCGGGCCGCGGCAGGGGCTGATCCTCACCTTGCTGCTCTACGTCACCTGGACGACCCTGCATGCCGACATGCCGGTCGAGGCCTGGGTGAAGTTCGAATGGGTATGGAAGGCCTTGCTCTTCGCCATCTTCCTGCCCTTCACCCTGCGCACGAAGCTTCGGGTCGAGACCTGTCTCCTGTTCCTGACGCTGTCGGCGGCGACGATCGTCATCGTCGGCGGGATCAAGACCGTGGCCGGCGGCGCGGGCTATGGCGTGCTGAACCTGATGGTCGACAATAATAGCGGCCTCTACGAGAGCAGCACGATCTCGACCGTAGCCATCGCCCTGATCCCGCTCATCCTCTGGCTGATGAACTACGGAACGATCTTCCCCGGCATCCGCACCATGGCGCTCGCCGGGGGCCCGCCGCGGGGCCTGCTGAACGGGCCGCTCCCGGTGAAGCTGTTCTGTGCCGCCCTGATCTTCGCCTGCCTGCTGATGCCGATCGGGACGGAGGCGAGGACCGGCCTGATCTGCATCGGCGTGCTCGGCATGCTGCTGCTGCGCGACGCGAAGCGGCGGCTGCTCTATATCGGCGCGGCGCTGGCGCTGGGCGCGGCCGCGATCCCGTTCCTGCCCTCCTCCTTCACTCAGAGGATGGACACGATTCAGGGCTTCAAGGCGGACGAATCCGCGGGCACGCGCCTCGCCGTCTGGGGCTGGACCTGGAATTATGCGCTCGAACATCCGGGCGGCGGCGGCTTCGAGGCCTATCGGCAGAACCGGATCCAGGTGAACATGGTGAACCCGGACGCCGCGGAAACCGGGGTCGTCGCCATCCAGAGCGTCGCCGACGAGGGCCGCGCCTATCACAGCGCCTATTTCGAGATGCTGGGTGAGCAGGGCTTCTTCGGCCTCATCCTCTTCCTGCTGATTCACGGGATCGGCGTGGTCCGAATGGAGCTGATCCGCAGGCGTTACCGGCGCGTCGAGGGGGAGGACGCCTGGATCGCGCCGCTCGCCACCGCGTTGCAGAATTTCCAGCTCATCTATCTGGTCGGCGCCCTGTTCGTCGGCATCGCCTACCAGCCCTTCGTCTACCTGATGCTGGCCACGCAGATCGGCTTCGACGCCTGGCTGACCCGCCGCGAACGGGCGCGGAACGCGACCAAATGGGTCAGCGCGCCGCGCCCGGCCGAAGGGACCGCCTAGGCGGGTTCCTCCGCCTCGACCTCGACGGTTTCCACCAGACGGATGAAGGCGTCGGTGAAGGCCGGGATGTCCTCCGGCTTGCGGCTGGTGACGAGATTCTCGTCGGTGACCGCTTCCTCGTCGACGACGTCGCCGCCCGCATTGGCGAGGTCCGTGCGGATCGAGGGCCAGCCGGTGACGGTCCGGCCCTGGACGATGTCCGCCTCCACCAGCAGCCAGGGGCCGTGGCAGATGGCGCCGATCGGCTTGCCGGCATCGTCGAAGGCGCGGACGAGATCGACCACCGCGTCGTTCATCCTGAGCCGGTCCGGACTGGCGACGCCGCCGGGCAGCAGCAGGGCGTCGAAATCCGCCTCGTCCATGTCGTCGACCATCGCGTCCGGCCGGATCAGGGCGCCCTTGTCGCCCTTGATCTCCTTCGTCCCGGGCGCAGCGAGCACCACCTCCGCGCCGGCGGCGAGGAGCCGCTTCCTCGGCTCGAGCAACTCGGAATCCTCATAGCCGTCCGTGGCAAGGATCAGAATTCTGGAATTGGCGATGTCCGGCATTTTGCGACCTCCTCAAAGCATCCCCTGTCGACGGGTGAACCGCCCCGCTCTGCACCCGTTCCGGAACGAAGCGGCAATGCGTGGCTTTTAGAGGGTCCATGACCGGACCGAGCCAGCTCACTTATGTCGACAGCAGCAAGCCCGGCATCACGCGGCGTCGCCAGGGCCGCTACTGGCAATATTTCGATGCGAAGGGAAAGCGGATCACCGACCGGGACGAGATCGACCGGCTGAACCGGATCGGTCTTCCTCCGGCCTATCGCGACGCCTGGTTCTGCCCGAACCCGAACGGCCACATCCAGGCGATCGGCTATGACGACAGGGGCCGCCGGCAATATCGCTATCACAACGGCTTTCGCGAGAGCCAGGAGGCGGCCAAATATGAGCGCTGCCGCGAGTTCGGGAAGGTGCTGCCGAAGCTGCGGCGGCGCGTCGCGGCGGATCTGAGGAAGCGCAGCCTGAGCCGCGACACCGTGGTCGCGGCGGTGGTGCGCCTGCTCGACACGGGCTGCATCCGCGTCGGTAACGAAGCCTATGCGCAATCGAACAAGAGCTATGGCGCGACCACGCTCAGGAGCCGCCATGCCAAGGTCGCCGGCCGGACCGTGAAGATGCGCTTCAAGGCCAAGAGCGGGATCGAGCGGGACTTGCGGATCACCGACGCCACGCTCAGCCGGATCGTGAAACGCTGCCAGGACCTGCCCGGCCAACACCTGTTCCAGTATCTGGACGAGGACGGCACGCCCCACCCCGTCAGCTCGACGGACGTGAACGACTATATCAGGAAGGCGACCGGCGAGGACTTCACCGCCAAGCATTTCCGTACCTGGAGCGCGAGCGTGATCGCCTTCGAGCAGATCTGTGCGGCCGGCGAGGAGGGCGTCGGCCTGAACGCCTTGCTCGAGCCGGTGGCAGAGGCTTTGGGCAACACGCCCGCGATCAGCCGCAAATCCTACGTCCATCCGGCCATCGTCGACGCGGTCAAGGAAGCCCCGCCCCGACGGCTTGCCTTGCATTGTCCGCGCCCCACGAAATATCTGTCGAGCGCCGAGCGCGGGCTGATCGCCTTCCTCGGCCGCAGGACGACCCGGAAACGCAAGGCAGCATGAGATGAACGACAACAGCTCGCTCGGCTTCCAGGCCGCCCAGATCTGGAACGACACCACGGCCTGGTTCTCGAACCACAGCCTGCAGATCCTGCTCGGCATCGCCGCCGGCACGGTGATCTTCCTTTTGCTCTACGGCGTGAAATGGCTGGGCGTGCGCATCTGCGGCACCGACCCGACCCAGACCCACTGGCGCACGATCATCGGTCGCGTGCTGGCGCGGACCCGGATCTGGTTCATGGCCGCGGCCGCGGCGCGGCTCGTCACCGGCTATTCGCAGGCGCCCGAGCTGGTCCACACCACTGTGGGCGTGATCTTCACCGTCCTCGCGACGCTGCAGGTCGCGCTCTGGGTGCGCGAGATCGTCCTCGGCGTGATCGAGCATCGCGCCGGCGGCCTCGAGGAATCGAGCAGCCTCGCCAGCGCGATGGGGATCATTCGCCTGCTGGTGACGGTCGCCATCTTCGCCATGGCCACGATCGTCGTGCTCGACAATCTGGGCGCCAACGTCACCGGCCTGATCGCCGGCCTCGGCATCGGCGGCATCGCCATCGGCCTGGCCGCCAAGGGCATTTTTGACGACCTCTTCTCCGCCCTCTCGATCATCTTCGACAAGCCGTTCCGCCGCGGCGATTCCGTGCGCTGGGACCAGACCTCGGGCACGGTCGAGCAGATCGGCCTCAAGTCGACTCGGGTGCGCTCGACGACCGGCGAGGAGGTGGTGATCTCGAACACCAACCTGCTCAACAAGGAGCTGCACAACCTTCAGCGTCTCAACCGGCGCCGGATCATGCAGGTCTTCGGGGTCGTCTACCAAACCTCGCCGGAGGTTTGTGCGCGAATCCCGGCGATCGTGAAAGAGGTCGTGGAGTCCGTCGAGAAGTGCGTCCTCGTGCGCTGCGGCATGACCGGCTACGGCGCCTCGAGCCTGGATTTCGGCCTCGAGTTCGACGTGAAATCGGAGGTCTGGCAGAAGGTGTTCGACGCCCGCCACCAGGTGCTGGTCGCCCTGCTCAAGCGGTTCAACGACGAACGGATCGAGTTCGCATACCCGACCACCACCAACTTTACGGCGGCGCCGGACGGGACGATGATCATGCCCTATCCCGACGTGCAGCCGGTGAAGCGCGTCGACCTCAGGGACGACGAATAGCAGCCTCGACCCGGACCAGCGCGATCGCCACCCGGTAGCGCCGATGGTACCAGCGCCAGCGGCTCAGCCGCGCGCGGAGGCTCTTCGGCCGGGCAAAGCCGATCAGGACGAAGCCGAGGGTGCGGGCGAGCTCGCGCCAGACCGTGGAGCCGCGCGCGGCGATCTCCTCACGGTAGGTCCGGCCATCCACCTCCTCGGCCAGCAGCAGCGCGCTGCCCTGGAAACCGGCGGCGAGCGCCTTCGGTGTCGGACGGTAGCCGGTGTCGATCGGATCGGCATGGTAGGGGAAGCTCGAGGGCACGGTCGCAAGGATCAGGCCGCCCGGGCCGACAATCTCCTCACAGGCCGCGGCGACCGCGGCGCGATCCGTGACATGCTCCAGCATGTTCGCGATCAATAGCGTGCGGAAACCCCGCTTCTTCAAATCAGTGCGCACGGCCGGATCCAGGATGTCGCCGGCGAGGTCGACGCCCTCCGCCTGCTTCAGATCGCTGTGGAAGACGGCAACGCCCGCATTTCGCAGCGGCGCGAACAATTCGCGCTCGATATGCGGCTTCGTCTGCACACGAAAGGCGCCGGTGGAGGAGCCGAGGTTCAGCAAGGGCGAGATCTCGCCCTGGGCAAGCAGGATTTCCCTGAGCCGGATCGCCTCGGCCTCGAACATGGCCCGAAAAAAGTCACGCCCCCGACGGGTTCGTCAAGGGCGCAACAGGTGGGGAACGCTTCACAGGCAGAATTATGGGGACAGCCCCTCCCTTCCAATCCGCCATTGACGCAGGCGGATGCGGGGGGAGGGAGGAAGAAAGGGACTGCCCCCAAGAGCGTCAGGCGGCCTCTGCGAGACCTCGCGCCTGCAGCATCATCTTCCAGTTCTCGATGGTGATCGCGCCGGTATATTCGCGCTGCATCTCCTCGGTCAGGACCTCGATCATCTGGCAATCCTCGGCGAAGATCTCGATCACACCGAACACGCCGCCGCGCTTGCGATACTTGGCGGCGTAGCCGTAGCGGTCGCAGAGCGTGTAGATCTCGGCCTCGCTCTTCGCCGTCGCGATCGCCATGTGCGTGGCGTTGTGACGGTGCGGCGCGACGCGGACACCGGCCGCGTCATTGTCGCCCGCGACTGCGTGCAGCTCGGTGCCCCGCGGATAGATTTCGATCATCGTCGCCCGGTCGTCGCCGGCCAGAGCGGCCCAGCTGCCCGGCGTCACCGACGGGAAAGGCAGCGCCTCGCCGTCCCAGATCTCGGCGAAGAATTGCGCCATGCGCTGGGGATTGTCGGCTTCGATCGACAGGTGGAACAGCATGCGGATACTCCCTGAACTCCGGTTCGACGGGGCAATTAGGCGGGGAGCGGCGCAGGCGTGAGCGCGCCGCGACGAAGCCCGGCGAGGCTTCGACGCGGCGACGAAAGCGACCTTTGGTGCGACGAAGGCT
The DNA here is from genome assembly GCF_035626655.1 of Allosphingosinicella sp. Classification (GTDB taxonomy): domain Bacteria; phylum Pseudomonadota; class Alphaproteobacteria; order Sphingomonadales; family Sphingomonadaceae; genus Allosphingosinicella. The sequence continues at coordinate 226,404 of NZ_DASPNF010000010.1, read as the reverse complement.
AGAAGCCCACGTCCTCCAGGCTCAGCAAGGTGGCGTTCCCGCCGGCGCTGGTCGTGTCGGTGCTGGTTACCCGTTCGGCGCAGAAGCGCGGCAGATAGTGCGGGCCGCCGGCCTTAGGGCCGGTGCCGCTCTGCCCCTCGCCGCCGAACGGCTGGGAGCCGACGATCGCGCCGATCATCGAGCGGTTGACGTAGAGATTGCCGACCGTGCCTTCGGTCTCGACCGTCTCGGCGGCGCGGGCGATGCGGCTGTGCAGGCCCATGGTGAGGCCGAAGCCGGAGCTGTTCACCCGGCGCACCGTCTCGGCGAGCGCGCCGCCCTTCCAGGTAGTGACGTGGAGCAAGGGCCCGAACCACTCCTCCTTCAGATCCTCGATCGCGTCGAGCCGAATCAGGGTGGGCGGGACGAACAGGCCCCCGGCCGACACCGGCACCGTTTTCAGGATCCGGTCCTTCATCGCCTCGCGCCGGCCCATGAGCTTGTCGTAGCTCGGCCGGTCGATCACCGGGCCGACATCGGTGCTCGGCAAAGCGGGATCGCCGACGATCAGGCTGTCCATCGCCCCCATCAGCATCTCCAGCGTCCGCTCGGCGACATCCTCCTGCAGCACGAGCAGGCGCAGGGCCGAGCAGCGCTGGCCGGCCGAGCGGAAGGCCGAGGTGATCACGTCCTGAACCACCTGCTCGGGCAAAGCGGTGGAATCGACGATCATCGCGTTGATTCCGCCCGTCTCGGCGATCAGGGGAATGATGTTGCGGTCGTCATCGGCGACGAGGGTACGGGCGATGGTCTTGGCCGTGGCCGTCGAGCCGGTGAAGGCGACGCCCGCGATGCGGACGTCCTCCATCAGTTTCTGGCCGAGGTCGCGGCGGCCCGCGGCGAGGATGAGCGCGTCCTCGGGAATCCCCGCGGCATGGGCGAGGCCGACCGCATAAGCGGCGATCTCCGGCGTCTGCGAGGCCGGCTTGGCGACCACGGCATTGCCGGCCGCCAGCGCAGCGCTGACCTGGCCGAGGAAGATGGCGAGCGGGAAGTTCCAGGGCGCGATGCAGACGAAGACGCCGCGGCCCGCCATGCGCAGCACGTTGCGCTCGCCGGTCGGCCCGGGCAGCTCGAACGGCTGCAGGCCGGTGCGCGCCTGGTTGGCGTAATAGCGGCAGAAGTCGACGGCTTCGCGCACTTCGGCGATCGCGTCGGGAATGGTCTTCTTCGCTTCCTGCACGCAGATCCGCATCAGCATGTCGCGGTCTTCCTCGAGCAGGTCGGCGAGCCGCTCGAGGCACTGGGCACGCGCTTCGATGCTGCGGCGCGACCAGTCGTCGAAACCCCTGAGCGCCCGGCTTACCAGCTGATCGGCCGGGTCGCTCGGCATCGGCGAGAAGTCCAGCGGCGCCGCGACCGCCTTCGCGACCCGCTCCAGCTCCGGCCGGTCGTTGAGGTCGAGCCCCTCGCTATTGCCGCGCGTGGGCTGGAACAGGTCCTTCGGCAACGGAATCGAGGGATGCCGTGTCCCGCCCACCGCGGCGATCTTCTCGACCGGATCGGCGAGCAGGTCCTCGTCGGTCAAATTCTCGTCGGCGAGCTGGTGGACGAAGGAGGAGTTGGCGCCATTCTCCAGCAGGCGCCGGACCAGATAGGCGAGCAGGTCGCGATGGCCGCCGACCGGGGCGTAGATGCGGGTGTGATAGCCCTGCTCGCGGACCAGATTCTCGTAGAGTCCCTCGCCCATGCCGTGCAGGCGCTGGAACTCGAAGTCGCGGCTGTCGCCCGCCCATTCGAGCAGGGTGGCGACGGTCAGCGCATTGTGCGTGGCGAAGGCCGGCCAGATGTGCTTCGCCTCCAGCATGTCGCGCGCGCAGGCTAGATAGGAGACGTCGGTGGCGGCCTTGCGGGTGAAGAGCGGGTAGTCGCTGAGCCCCTGCTCCTGCGTCCGCTTGATCTCCGTGTCCCAATAGGCGCCTTTGACGAGGCGCGCCGCAATCCGCCGGCCGGTTTTCTCGCCGAGCGCATTGGCCCAGGCGATGGTCGGCCGGGCGCGCTTGCCATAGGCCTGGATCGCCATGCCGAGTCCGTCCCAGCCCTTCAGCGCCGGCAGGCCCGCGACCGCAGCGATGATATCGAGGCTCATCTCCAGCCGCTCGGTCTCCTCGGCGTCGATGGTGAAGGGGATGCCGAAGCCCGCGGCGAGCGTCGCCAGCGCCTCGACCTGCTCGATCAGGGCAGGCACGCAGCGCTCATATTGGGCAACCTCGTAGCGGGGATGCAGCGCGGAGAGCTTGACCGAGATGCTATGGCCGAGCTCGGCAGACTCGCCGACCGCGCGGATCGCATCCTCGTAGCTCTGATAGTAGCGCTCGGCGTCCGGGAAGGTCCGCGCCGCCTCGCCGAGCATGTCGAAGCTCGCGGTGAAGCCCCTGTTCTCGCGCTTCTTCATCCGCGCGATCGCCTCCTCGATCGTGCGCCCCATGACGAAGATCTCGCCCATCATCCGCATCGCCGCGCCGACGCCGGTGCGCACGAAGGGCTCGCCGGTGCGCGAGATCAGGCGGCGCAGCGCGCTCGCATGCTCGCTGTCCGAGGTCAGCGCGCGGCCGATGACCAGGCCCCAGGTGGCGGTGTTCACGAGGGTGGAATTGGCCTTGCCCTTGTGCGCGCGCCAGTCGCCCTCGCCGAGCTTGTCGGCGATCAGGCTGTCGGCGGTGTCCGGATCGGGCACCCGAAGGAAGGCCTCGGCGAGGCTGAGCAGGGCGACGCCCTCCTGCGTATTCAACCGATATTCCTGCAGGAACTGGTTCACCCAGCCGCGCGACTGGGCGTCGCGAAGCTCGGTCAGCATCGCCTGGGCCCGGGCCTCGACCCGCGCCCGCGAATCGGCGTCCAGCGCGGCACGCTTCAGCAACGGCGCCAGCACCTCCGGCTCAGGCGCGCGAAGCAGGCGGCGTATCTCGGTTCGCGCGGTTGCCGTAGCGTCCGCCATGTCCGTCACTCCAAGGGCTTGTCTGTGGCCGCCGCGCGGCCCTATGCCGAGCGCCGATAACGCGAGAAACAGGGAGGCTCAATGCCGGTCGCCACCATCGAGGAGATCCAGGCGCGGGTCGGGACCGAGATCGGCGTGTCCGACTGGATCCTCATCGACCAGGCCCGGATCGACGCCTTTGCCGACGTCACCGAGGATCATCAGTTCATCCATGTCGATCCGGAGCGGGCGAAGAAGACCCCGTTCCGCGGCACCGTGGCGCACGGCTTCCTTACCCTGTCGCTGCTGAGCCGGATGGCGGACGGCGTCATGCTGCACCCGGAAAGCATGCGCATGGCGGTCAATTACGGCTTCGAGAAGGTCCGCTTCATGGCGCCGGTCAGGTCGGCCAAGCGCATCCGCGGCCGGTTCAGGATGCTCTCCGCCGAGGAGAAGCGCGCCAGCCAGTGGCAGATCACCTACGAAGTGACGGTCGAGATCGAGGACGAGGACAAGCCAGCCCTGGTCGCCGACTGGATCGGCTACATGTTCATCTGAGAGACCCTGCAGATGTCCCGCATCGCGCCGCTGACAAAACCCTATCCGGAAGCGTTCGCCGCCGCGATGACCGCCCTGATGCGCGGCGCTGAGCCGCTGGTCCTGTTCACGACCCTGGCGAGGCACGAACGAGCCTGGAGCAAGTTCAGTGCCGGCTCGCTGCTCGACAGGAACAGTCCCCTTTCGCTGCGTCAGCGGGAAATCGTGATCGATCGAACCACGGCAAAATGCGGGTGCGAATATGAATGGGGCGTCCACGTGGCCGGCTTTGCCGCGCGCGCGGGCCTCGACGATGCACAAATCGCAGCCACGGTCCGCAGCGACGCCCGGGATATGGTCTGGAGCGCCGACGAGCAGGCGCTGGTCGGCACGGTCGACGCGCTGCTTGACCGCAAGAAGCTGACCGACGCCGAATGGGCACGCCTCCGCGATCATTTTGACGAAGCGCAGAGTCTGGAGATCATCCAGCTGGTCGCTTTCTATCACGGGGTTGCCTTGATCTGCGGAGCGCTCGACCTGCCGCTTGAGACCAATGCCGCCCGTTTCCCGCCGGCTACAGAAGAAGGACAGCTGCCATGACCCGCGACGCCGTCATCGTCTCCACCGCCCGCACCGCGATCGGCAAGGCCTATCGCGGTGCCTTCAACGCCACCTTGCCGCCGACGCTTGCCAGCCATTCGATCCGGGCGGCGGTCGAGCGGGCGGGGATCGACCCGGCCGAGGTCGAGGATTGCATCATCGGCGCCGCGCTGCCGCAGGGCGGCCAGGCGACGATCGGCCGCACGGCAGCGCTGCGCGCGGGCCTCCCCGTCACCACCGCGGGCATGACCATCGACCGGCAGTGCTCGTCGGGCCTGATGGCGATCGCCACCGCCGCCAAGCAGGTGATTGTCGACCGGATGGACGTGATCGTCGCCGGCGGCGTCGAATCGATCAGCCTGGTGCAGACGCCGGAGATCAGGCTCGGCGGCGATCCCGAGCTCGTCGCGATGCACAAGGATGTCTACATGCCGATGATCGGCACCGCCGAGGTCGTCTCGCGCCGCTACAATATCGGCCGGGAGGCGCAGGACGAATATTCGCTCCAGTCGCAGCAGCGCACCGCCGCCGCGCAGGCCGCCGGCAAGTTCGACGACGAGATCGTCCCCGTCACCGCGACGATGGACGTCAAGGACAAGGCGACCGGCGAGGTTTCCAAGCGCGAGGTCACCATCACCAGGGACGAGGGCAACCGGCCCGAGACGACGCTGGAGGGCCTCGCCTCGCTGCAGCCGGTCATGGGCCCGGGCAATTTCATCACTGCCGGCAATGCGAGCCAGCTCTCCGACGGCTCCTCGGCCTGCGTCATCATGGAGGCGGGGATCGCGGCTCAGAAGGGGCTCACGCCGCTCGGCCGCTATGTCGGCATGTCCGTCGCCGGCACCGGGCCCGACGAGATGGGCATCGGCCCGGTCTTCGCGGTGCCGAAATTGCTCGACCGGTTCGGCCTGAAGACGGACGATATCGGGCTCTGGGAGCTGAACGAGGCCTTCGCCGTTCAGGTCCTCTACTGCCGCGACACGCTCGGCATTCCGAACGACCGGCTGAACGTCAATGGCGGCTCGATCTCGGTCGGCCATCCTTATGGCATGTCTGGCGCGCGGATGACCGGCCACGCCCTGATCGAGGGCAAGCGCCGGGGCGTCAAGTATGTCGTCGTCACGATGTGCATCGGCGGCGGCATGGGAGCCGCGGGGCTGTTCGAGGTGTTGTAGGATGATGAGTGCGGTCGCATTCTCGGTGCTTCCCCTGAAGCGCTACGCCGAGTTTCGCGGCCGCTCCACGCGTACCGAGCTGATCGCTTTCTACCTGCTCGTGCTGACCGTTACCGTGCTGCTCGGCTGGGGCGGCACGGCAATCAGTTTCCACGCCCAGCAATGGGTGTCTAGCGGGCTCGCATTGCTCCTTTTCTGCCCGTCGGTCGCGCTCGCGGTCAGGCGCCTGCACGATTCCGGCCGCAGCGGTTGGTGGCTGCTGGTCGCCCTTCCCTTCCTGGTCGCGTCCGCCTGGGCGTTCTTTGCAAGGCCGGGCCCCTGGGCGATCCAGACCCACCTCGAATTCCCCTGGTGGATTGACGTCCCGCTCGGCCTCACCGGCGCAGCCCTGGCGATCCTGTTGCTGCTGGACGATGAGCCGGGCCCCAATCGCTTCGGCCCCAATCCGCGCTATGGCCCTGCGGGAGAGCCTGCCTGAGCTTCCCCCTCGCCCATTGGTTCGCCGAGCGGCACGGCCTGACGACCCGGGGCGGGCAGGCGAAACATCCGGCGCTCGTCCTCACCACCTGCATCCTTGCCTCGAGCCTGTCCTTCATCGACGGTTCGGTGCTCAACGTGGCGCTGCCCGCGATCGGGCAGAGCTTCGAAGCGCAGACCGCCGAAGTGCAGTGGGTGATGAACGCCTTCACCCTGCCGCTTTCCGCGCTGCTGCTGCTCGGCGGCGCGGCGGGCGACCTTTACGGGCGGCGGCGGGTGATGCTGCTCGGCATCTTCCTGTTTCTGGTCGCGTCGCTGTTCTGCGCGGTGGCGCCGAGCCTCCCTGTCTTCCTCGCCGCGCGCGCGCTGCAGGGGGTCGGCGCGGCGATGCTGCTGCCGAACAGCCTGGCGACCCTGAGCGCCTCCTTCTCGGGCGAGAAACGCGGCCGGGCGGTGGGGACCTGGGCGGCCGCGGGCGCGATCGCCGGCGCGGTGGCGCCGCTGATCGGCGGCTGGCTGGTCGACGGGCTCGGCTGGCGCTTCATCTTCCTCCTGAACCTCCCCTTCGCGGTCGCGGCCATCGCCCTGGGCTGGCTCTACGTGCCCGAGAGCCAGAACGAGCAAAGGCCGGCGCCCGACTGGCTCGGCGCGACGCTCGCCACCCTGGGGCTCGGCGCGCTCACCTTCGGGCTCACCGCCTGGTCGTCGACCGACCAGGTCGGCACCGGCGCGGGCGCGACCATGGCCGCGGGCGCGCTCATCCTCGTCCTGTTCTTCTGGGCGGAGGCGCGGCGTGGAACCAGGGCGATGGTGCCGATGCATCTGTTCGGCTCGAAGCAGTTCGTCGGCCTGACCGTGTTCACCTTCGCGCTCTACGGGGCCTTGAGCGGGCTGATGCTGCTCCTGCCCTATACGCTGATCGAGGCGCTCGATTATCCCGCGACCATGGCCGGGCTCGCCGTCCTGCCCTTTCCGATTATCGTCGCCCTGGGCTCACCGCTCATGGGCCGGCTCGCCGCCCGCATCGGCCCGCGCTGGCCGCTCACCGTCGGCCCGATCATCGTCGCGGGGGGCTATGCGCTGGGCATTCGCATCGAGGCCGGCGGCGACTATCTCACCACCGTCCTCCCCTCGATCCTCGCCGTCTCGCTCGGCATGGCAATCGCGGTTGCGCCTTTGACCACCGCCGTGCTCAGCGCGGTCGACGAGCATCATGTCGGCACCGCGTCCGGGATCAACAGCGCGGTCTCCCGGGCGGGCGGGCTGATCGTCACCGCCTTGCTCGGCGCCGCCATCTCGCAGCAGGGTCTCGGTCTCGTCGCCGCCCTGCACGAGGCGGCGCTGATCGGCGCCGGCCTCGCTCTCCTGTCCGCGCTGATCGCCTTCGCGACCTTGGGCTCGATGCGCGTCAGACCTTCGCCCTGAACGGGGTGAAGTCGGTCGCCTCGTCATAGACGTCGACCCCTTCGCGCCGCTTGAGCCAGCCGACCACCGCATAGGTGACGGGCGTCAGGATCACCTCCCAGGCGACCTTCAGGCCCCATTGGGTGAGACCGAGCTCCACGACGGTCGCCAGGTCCATCACGCCGAGGAAGGCGACGGGGTAGAAGATCAGGCTGTCGACCCCCTGCCCCGCCACGGTCGAGCCGATCGTGCGCGTCCAGAGCATCCGGCCCTTCGTCATGATCTTCATCCGCGCCAGCACGTAACTGTTCACGAACTCGCCGGCCCAGAAGGCAATGATCGAGGCGAGCACGATCCGCGGCACCTGGCCGAAAATCTGCTCATAGGCCGCCTGGCCCTGCCAGCCGCTCGACGGCGGCAGCGCCACGACCACCAGCGACATCACCGCCATGAAGATCAGGCCGCAAAAGCCGGCCCAGATGCAGCGGCGCGCGCGGGCATAGCCATAGACCTCGGTCAGCACGTCGCCGATCACATAGGAAAGCGGGAAGAAGAGAATGCCCGCCCCGAACGCCCATTCCGTGCCGCTCGGCAAGGTGATGGCGGCGATCTTGCCCGCACCGATCACGTTCGACAGCAGCAGGATGGCGACGAAGGCCGCCATCACGAAATCGAAATGGCGCAGGGGGCGCCCCGCCAGCGCGCCGGCGTCCACGCTCTGAATCTGTTCCCCGCCCATTTGCATCCGATAGCGCGGTTCCGATCTTTACCAAAGCGCGCTATCGGGGCGGCACGCGCCCGTAGCTCAGTTGGATAGAGCACGAGCCTTCTAAGCTTGGGGTCGCAGGTTCGAATCCTGCCGGGCGCGCCACCCATAATCCCTTGCTTTCCATGGTTCCTGGTGGACCGCCGCCATCGCTCCCGTCGGGAGAACCGCCGCCGGCAAAGCAGGCTCGACTGATCGTGCAAACTGAACGTTTCGCGGCGTCAGGCGTTGGTGAAAGCGATAGAAATTGCCCATGTTGCAGACATGAAAACCGGAAACATGAAGTTCATCTCGTCCGCGGTCGCCGCAGCTTTCTGTTTGTCGGCCAGTCCCTCGGTTGCCGCGCTGTCGGAAATGGCGCCGCGGCGGTCCGCGGCCGAGATCGCCGTTGGAACGACCATCGTCGATGACGCGGGCAACCCGGTCGGCAACATCGTATCGATTCAGGGCACCGACGTCGTCGTCCGTACCGATCGCCATGACGCGCGGATCCCGCGCAGTTCTCTCTGGGTGAATCGGGACAGGGTTATCTTGAGCATGACTCGTGCTCAACTCAACGCGGCCGTCGAACGGCTGGCTCCGCCCCCGCCGCAGCAAGCCGCCTCCCAGCCCGTGCAGCTCGCGCCCGGCGTCGTGGTCCGCGGCAGCGGGGGTGCAGTGGCCGGTACGATCGAAGCGGTCGAGCAGGACCGCATCGTCCTCCGCCTCACCACGGGGCAGACGGCGAGCATCCCGCGCTCGGCGGTGGGAGCCACCGCCGAAGGTGCGATCATCAGCATCACGGCGGAAGAACTGCAGCGCAGGCTCCAAGCGGCTGCACCCAGCCCCGCCGCCGCGACCTCCACCGCCACCGAATAGTCAGCTTCGAACCCGCGGGCGCTGCCTTCAGGGCCTCAGCTCCTCCACGGCGGCGATCGCGGTGGCAAGCCGCGCGTCGTTCTGTCCGCTGAGCCTAACCCAGGTCGCGCCGGCGTCCTCCAGCACCCGGATGCACGCGTCCATGAAGCGCTGCCGGTCGGCGGGATCGGGGAAATAGCGGCCGCCATCCTGATGCCACGGGATGTCGATGTCGGTCAGCAGGTAGAGGTCCGCCTTCCCGAAATCATCGAACAGGCCGTCGGGGACATGGCCGAGGAGCATCAGTGACCAGGCGGCGGTGGTGAGCGCGTCGGTGTCGACGACCAGCCTGCGGTTGCACCAGGGCAGGGCCGCGCGGGTCATTGCGCTCTGTGTGCGCCCGATCGTCACCAGCCCTGCATCGTCGAGGTCGGTCCCGTACAGTTCGCAATGGGCACGGCCATATTCGGGCACCCAGAGCGTGTCGAAATGGGCGGCGAGCGGGGCGGAGAGCGTGCTCTTCCCCGTGCTTTCCGGGCCGTGCAGGCAGATGGTCCGCGCAAAACAAGCGCGCACCGGTGGCGGGAGGCTCTCCCAATGCGCCCAGGGATCGGCGCGGACCGCGGTGCCCGACAGGTCCGGATAGAGGCGCGGGGCCACGGGCGTGAAGGCGGCACCCACCTCCTTGGCGAGGCGAAGGCCGTAATCCTCGCCGGCGAAAACCATGTCGATCGGCTCGGGATGCGCCGCCCGCACGATGCCGCGCCAGATCGGCCAGAAATCCGGGCTCTCCTCCGGCGCCTGCGGCACGACGGCGTCGTGGCCGATCACCCGGCAATCGGGGAACATTTCCTTCATCCAGGCGAGGCGCAGCGGCCCCGGGACCGGATCGTCGGGCAGCCAGCAGACGAGGATGGTGAGCCGGTCGACCAATTGCCGCGCCGTCTCGCACAGATGCACATGGCCGAGATGCGGGGGCATGAACTTGCCGAGGACGAAGCCGTGCCTCATGCCGGCCCCCCCTGCGCCACGAGCTTGCGCCGCCAGTCGATGAAGCCGATCACGCACATGACGAGGAAGACGGCATAGAGGGCGGCCGTCGGTTTCAGATCCTTGCTGAGGTAGAGTCCGATGGCGACGATGTCGGCCAGGATCCAGAGGAGCCAATTCTCGAGCTTGCGCCAGGCGAGCAGCAGCTGGGCGGAAATGCTCATCCCCGCGATGGAGGCGTCGACATAAGGCGCGGCGGCGTTGGTCCAGGTGTCCATCACGAAGCCCAGCGCCAGGCTCATGGCGGCGGTCGCCGCGACGCAGACCGCGCGCTCGCCGGGCCGGAGCAGGCCGACCTGGACCTCGCCGGCCGCCTGCCTGGCCCTGACCCACTGCCACCAGCCGTAGAGCTGCACCACGAAGAAGAAGACCTGCAGCAGCATGTCGCTGTAGAGCCGCTGCTCGAGGAAGACGAAGAAATAGAGCGTCACCATCGCCAGCCCGAACGGGTAGTTCCAGACGCTGCGCAGGACGAGCAGCCCCACGTTCATCAGACCCAGCCCCGCCGCCACCCATTCCCAGCTTTCCATGGGCGCGACGCTAGAGGCGCGACGCATTTCCGCAAGCGCGATCAAGCAGCGCCCGCGCCCGCCTTGCTAGAAGCGGCCGATGATCAGACTGCTCTCCAGCGCCATGGCGCTCGCCCTCCTCGCCACGCCCGCCGCCGCTCAGCTGCCCCGCCGCGCCCAGCTCGGCATCGTCATGCCGCCCGCCCGCCAGCAGGGCCAGGGCGCGGTCGTCGCCGAGGTCGCGCCGGGCGGCACCGCGGCGGCGCTCGGCCTCCGCGCCGACGACGTGATCGTGCGGGTGAATGACACGCCGGTGGCGCGGCCGCAGGATCTCGGGCCGACGCTGTCGCGCTTCTTCGGGGGCACGCCGATCCGGCTCACCGTCCGACGCGGCGGGGGCGAGCAGGTGCTGCGCGGCGCCGGCGTCGAGCGGCCGCGCGATGCCTATCCGGGCGCGCGGGTCGATTATGGCGCCGTCCCCTTCCGCGGCGGCCGGCTGCGCGACATCCTCGTCACCCCCGAGGGCGTCGCCAACCCGCCCATCGTCTACCTGCTGCAGGGCTTTTCCTGCGTCACCATCGAGAACGAACTCTATCACCGGCTGATCGAGGAGCTGCTGAAGGACGGGATCGGCTTCTACCGGGTCGAGAAAGCCGGGATCGGCGACAGCGCCGGCGGCGTGAACTGCGTCGACATCGATTTCGCGACCGAGCTGGACGGCTTCCGCAGCGCCTACAATCATCTCATCCAGGCGCGCGGGGTCGATCCGGACCGGATCTTCATGCTCGGCCATTCGATGGGTGGCTTCCAGGCGCCCTTCCTCGCCGCGGAGCGGGCGCCGCGCGGCATCGCCATCTTCGGGGCGGGGCTCAGGAACTGGGCGGATTACAATCTCGACCTTGTCCGCTTCCAGTCCTTCCTCCTCTTCGGCCAGGATCCTGCTGCGGCCGCGGTGCAGGCGGAAAATTATCGCGAGCTCTTCCGCCGCTTCTACTTCGGCCGCGAAGCCCCCGCCGCCATCGCCGCCGGCAGCGCGGCCAACGCGCAGGCATTGCGCGAGGCCATGTCGTGGGACGGCGGCGAGCGCGTGCTCGGCCGGCACTACAAGTTCACCCAGGATCTGGCGCATCAGCCGCTCACCGCCGCCTGGCGCGACGCGCGGACCAACGTGCTCGCCATGTACGGGGAGGCGGACATCGTCGCCCTGTTCGACGAGGATCACCGCGTCATCGCCGAGATCGCCAATCATTACCGGCCGGGCAGCGGCCGCTATGTCGAGATCGCGCGCACCGGGCATGGCATGGACGTCTCCGGCGACCGGCAGGAGCTGCGGCGGCGCGTGGTCGCGACCGGCAACCTCGCCTTCGGCGCGTTCAACCCCGAGGTCGCACGCGTGCTCGCGGGCTGGATAAGGGAGGCGATGGCGCGGCCGGCCTGGCGGACGGTGACACCGGCCGCACCAGCGGCCGGGGGCTAGGCCACCCACGTGCTCCGGCGAAGGCCGGAGCGCTGGCCGGAAGGGATGACGGGCGTCTCGCAACGCTCCGGCCTTCGCCGGAGCACATGTTTCCTATCCACGCGAGCGGCTCATTCGTGGCGCAGCGCGTCGATCGGGTTGAGGGCCGCCGCGCGGCGCGCGGGGAAATAGCCGAAGACGATGCCGATCAGCGCCGAGACACCGAAGGCGATCAGGTTGATCTGCACGTCGAACAGGAACGGCACCTGGATGAGCGGCGCCAGCGCGATCGTCGCGCCGAGCGCGATCAGCAGCCCGATCAGCCCGCCCAGGCAGGCGAGCACGACCGCTTCGACCAGGAACTGCATCAGCACTTCCTTGCCGACCGCGCCGATGGCGAGGCGGATGCCGATCTCGCGGGTCCGCTCGGTGACCGAGACGAGCATGATGTTCATGATGCCGATCCCGCCGACGATCAGGCTCACCGCCGCGACTGCGCCCATAACAGCAGTGAGGATGCGGGTCGTTCCCTGAAGCGTTTCCGAGATCTGGCGGGTGTCGAAGATGTTGAAATTGTCCTCCGCCCCGCGCCGGATGTGGCGGCGCTCGCGCAGCAAATTGGTGATCGCAGACTGGACCGACTGGCTGTCGTAGGAATCGTCCACCGCGACCATGATGAAGCGGATGTCGCGATTGCCGGTGAAGCGGCGCTGCACCGCCTTGATCGGCATCAGCACGACATCGTCCTGGTCCTGGAAGCCGCCCTGCCCGCGCGCCGCGAGCGTGCCGATCACCTCGCAGCTGAGGTCCTTCACCCGCAATTGCTCCCCGACCGGCGCCTCGTTCGGGAAGAGATTGCGCTGCACGGTCGAGCCGATGATGCAGACCGCCTTGCCGGACTGCTCCTCGGCATCGTTCCAGATCCGGCCGTCGCTGAGCCGCCATTGCTGCGCGATGAAGAATTGCGAGGTCGTGCCGTTCACCGTCGTCTGCCAGTTGGCGGCATTGTGCACGGCGAGCACCGAAGCCTGCGCCTGCGGTGCGACCGCGCGGACGCCGGCAATCTGCTCCTGGATCGCCTCGACGTCGGCCATCTCGAAGTCGGGCGCCTGCTGCCCGCCGCCGCCGCGGCCGAAGCCCTGGCCGGGGCGGATCTGCAGGATGTTGGCGCCGAGGCTCGAGATCTGCTCGGCGACCGCGGCCGTGGCGCCCTTGCCGAGCGTCACCATCGTCACCACCGCGGCGACGCCGATGACGATGCCGAGCACGGTCAGGAAGGACCGCAATTTGTGCCGGCTGATTTCGCGGGCAGCGAGGATGACCGTGGTGAAGAACATCAGGCCGTCACCCCCGTCCGATGCTCGTTCTGCTCGATGCTCTCGATCAGGCCGTCGCGGAAATGGACGATGGTGCGGGCATAAGCGGCCATGTCCGGCTCATGCGTGACCATCAGCACGGTGATCCCGCTTTTCTCGTTGAGCTCGGTGAGCAGCTCCATGATCTCGACCGAAGTCTTGCTGTCCAGATTGCCAGTCGGCTCGTCCGCCAGCAGCACGTCCGGATTGGTCACGATCGCCCGGGCGATGGCGACGCGCTGCTGCTGGCCGCCGGACAGTTCGGCGGGCGTGTGATCCCACCATTTGCCGAGCCCGACCTTCTCGAGCGCGGCCATGCCGGCCTCGCGGCGCCTGGCGCGCTCCTCGCCCCGGTAGAGCAGAGGCAGCTCGACATTCTCCAGCGCGTCGGTGCGGGCGAGCAGGTTGAAGCCCTGGAAGACGAAGCCGAGATAGCGGCGCCGCAGGAGCGCGCGCTGGTCGCGGTCTAGCGTCTCGACCGGCACGCCCTTGAACCGGAACGAGCCCGAGGTGGGGACGTCGAGGCAGCCGAGGATGTTCATCGCCGTCGACTTTCCCGACCCGGACGGGCCCATCACCGCGACGAAGTCGCCCTCGCGGACGTCGAGGTCGACGCCCTTGAGCGCCTGGAAGGCCATCGCGCCATTGCCGTAGGTCTTGGTCACCCGGCGGAGCGAGATGATCGGCTCACCGGCCATCGGGCGCGCCGCCCTCCGCGCCGCGTTCCCGCCGGCGCCGCTCCCGCCGTTCGCGCATCGCCGCGCGCTGCTCCGGTGTAAGACTTTCCAGATAGGCTCTGCGCTGCTCCGGCGACATGTCGCGCATGCGCGGCCGGCCGGCCGGGCCACCCTCGGCCTGCGGCCGCGCCGGTGGCGCTGCCGACGGAGCGGTCGGCGCGGCCGGAGGCGGCGGCGTCTGACCGGAGGCCGCGGGCGTCGCAGGGCCGGGCTGGGCCTGGTTGGTGGCGGGAGCGGCCTGGTTGGCGGGCTGGGCCTCATTGCCGTCGCCGCCGCGATTGCGGCCGCGCCGGCCTTCGCCCTTGCGCTCGCTCTTCTCCTGCACCTGGCCCGGCGCGAGGCGGGAGGTGATCACCTCCTGGCCCTCGCGCAGGTCGCCGCCGACGACCTCGGTCACCGAGCCGTTGCTTTCGCCGACGACGATCTGGACGGGCTGCGGCTGGCCGTCGGCGCCGAGCACATAGACAGTCTGGCGGCTGCCGCGGCCGATCGTGACCTCGCGTCCGCCGCCCGCGCCGCCACGCCGGCCGCGGCGGCCGCCGCGCGGCACGAGCACGCTCGCGGCGCCGCTCTGCTCCCGACTCGCCGCCGCCGCATCGCGCTCCGGCGACCAGCGCAGGGCCGCGTTCGGCACCAGGATCACGTTGCGGCGCTCGGCGGTCACGATCTCCGCAGTCGCGGTCATGCCGGGACGCAGCAGCATCTCCGGATTGGCGACCGAGAGGATCGCGGTATAGGCGATCACCGTGTTGGCGGTGCTCGCCTGGGCGTTGCTCGCGCTGGAGCCCGAGGTCGTCGAGCCCGAGGCATTGGCGCCGACGTCGACGCGGAGCACGGTCGCCTGGAAGGTCCGGCCCGGATAGGCGTCGACGGTGAAGCTCGCGCTCTGGCCGGCGCGCACCTGGCCGACATCGGCCTCGTCGACGCGCACCTCGAGCTTCATCTGGCTGAGGTCCTCGGCGATGGTGAACAGGGTCGGCGCCGACAGCGAGGCGGCGACGGTCTGGCCCGGATCGACCTGGCGGGAGAGCACGATGCCGTTGACCGGCGAATAGATCGTGCCCTTGGAAAGATTGGTCTCCGCGGTCGAGAGCTGCGCGCGCGCCTCGGTCACGCCCGCCTGGGCGGCGCGGACGCCGGCAAGTCCGCGCTGGTAGGTGGCACGCGCCGCATCCAGCTCGGTGCGGGAGGGCACGCGGCCGCCCGAAACCCGGAACACCTCTTCCTGCCGGGCAAGGTCGGCGCGGTTCTGGGCGACGGTCGCGGCAGCAGTGGCGACCTGCGCCTGCGCGGAGGCAAGGCTCGCCTGCGCCTGGGTGACGGTGTCCCGCAGCCGCGCCGTGTCGAGCCGGGCGAGCGGCTGCCCCTGCCGCACCGGGTCGTTATTGTCGACGAAGACCTGCGCGACGAGGCCGGACTGCTCGGAGCCCACCTGCACCTCGTTGGTCGGCTGGAGATTGCCCGTCGCGGTGACTGTGACCTGCAAATTGCCGCGGCGCACCGTCTCGGTCGCATAGCCCGCCTCGCCCTCGCCGGCGAAGCAGCGCGCGAGCAGGAAGATCAGGGCGGCGATCAGGACGATGCCGAGAATGAAGAGCGGGCGCTTGTACCAGGGCCTGGGCGCCGGGGCGCCGAGGAAGACCTCGAGCTCCTCGCTGTCGGGCTTCCGGCTTTCGGGCGTCGCGGTCGGATCGGTGCGGGGCGTGTCGGTCATCTGGTCGTCCGGATGTCAGGGGCGGCATTGGCGTCCCAGCCGCCGCCGAGCGCGCGGTAGAGCTGGACGAGGGCGAGCGATTCGTCGGCGCGACTGGAGGCGAGGCCGTCGCGGGCGGAGACGAGACGGCTCTCGACGTCGAGCAACTGATCGAAGCTGGTGAGGCCGGAGCGGTACTGGATGCGGGCGAGGATGGCGCTGTTGTTCGCCGCCTCCAGCGCCGTCTCGAGCTGGACCTGGCGCGCGCGGGCGGCGTTGAGCGCGGCGAGCGCATTCTCGACATCCTCGAGCGCGGTCAGCACGGACTGGCGGTAGGTGGCGAGCGCGCCTTCCGTCGCGGCCTGCTGCGAGCGGAGCTGGGAGCGCAGGCGGCCGCCGTCGAACAGGGTCTGGTCGATGCCGGCGAGGATCGTGCCGGTGATCGCGCTGAACAGGCCGCCCAGCGAGAAGGCCGAGGTGCCGATATTCCCGGACAGGCGCAGCCCCGGATAGAGCTGCGCCTGGGCGACGCCGATCCTTGCGGTGGCGGCGGCGAGCGCGCGCTCGGCGGAGCGCACGTCGGGACGCTGGCGGAGCGTGTCGGCGGGGATGCCGGCGGCGACGTCGCGCGGGCCCCGCGGCACCGGCTTCACCTGGCCGAGCTCGGCGGTCAGCGTGCCGGGCGCGCGGCCGGTCAGCACCGCGATCCGGTAGGTGGCGCCGGCGAAGCTCTGCTCGAGGCCGGGAATCACGGCAGCCGCCTGGGCACGGGCGGCGCGGGCCTGTTCGGTGTCGAGCGAGGAGACGAGGCCGGCCTGCAGGCGCCACTGGGCAATCTGCAGATTGTCCTCGGCAATGGCGAGATCCTCGCGGGCCAGCGCGAGCCGCTCCTGGGTCAGCCGCGCCTGGACGTAGTTGGTCGCCAGCTCGGCGGTGATCGCGACGCGCAGCGCCTCGCGGTCGTACCAGACGCTCTCCGCGTCGGCGCCGGCCGCCTCGATGCCGCGGCGGATGCGGCCGAACAGGTCGATCTCCCAGGTGGCGTCGGCGCCGACGCTGAACGTCGTCCGGTCATTGCCGGCGCCGACCGACCGCCCCACGCTGCCCGAGGCGCCGACGGTCGGCACCAGCCCGGCCCGCGCCTGCACCAGCGACTCGCGCGCCTGCACCAGCCGGCTGGAGGCGACGGCGAGATCGAGGTTGGACGCGCTCGCCTCGCCGATCAGCCGCGTCAGCAGCGGATCGTCAAACTGCTCCCACCAGCGCGAGAGGTCCTGGCTCTCCTGCGCGCTGCGCTGATACCAGCTGTCGGGAACCTGCAGCGAGGAGGGCGCAGGCGGGCGATAATTCGGGCCGAGCGTGCAGGCCGAAAGGGCAGCGACGGACAGGACGACGGCGAAGCGGCGCATGAGACCCCAATGAGCGGCCGCTGTCTCCGAAGTGTGTTGGGCGCGGCGGGACTTTGTCCCAAATTGTCGCCGCGCCCGAATGTTCCTTAGCCGATATGAAAAGCCTGCCCCCGCGCTCACATCGGCCGGTGCGCCCCCATGATCATGCAATAGAGCATGGGCAGCGACAGGATCAGGTTGGTCCGCGAGGCCATCATCGCCAGGCTCGCCGCCTTCGCCTTGCGGGCGTCGTCGACGGTGACGATGCCGAGCGCCTTCTTCTGGTTCGGCCAGATGACGAGCCAGACATTGAGGAACATGATGAGGCCGAGCCACATGCCCGTGCCGATCACCCGATAGCCTTCGGAGAAGCCGAGCGCGCGGCCGGCATCGCCGGGCACGCGCAGCTCGATGATCAAGAGGCCGAGGATCACGGTGAGCAGCGCCGAATAGCGGAACCAGAACAGGGCCGCCGGCGCGATATATTTGGTCACGCCCGGCTTCAGCTCGGCCGGGACCTTCGGCATGGTCGGGATCTGCACGAAGTTGAAATAATAGAGCAGGCCGATCCAGAGGACGCCCGCCCAGACGTGCAGGAAGCGCAGCACCTCCACCCAGTAGGACTTGTCCATCCCGCCCTGGTGGAAGCCGACCATGGCGCCGATCAGCAGCAGCAGGCCGATCAGCAGCGCCAGGTGAAAATTGCCGAGGATCTTTGCCATTTCGATTCCCCCAAACCGGATGTCGTTGCGCCTCTCTAACGTAACATTGCCGCTCAATCGAGCCGCCACATCACGCTCTGCTCGAACGGCGTCCACAGGCCCATGCGCACGCCTGCCGCCCGCAGCGCCGCGCCGGTCCAGGCATTGCAGTTGAAGAACATCGAGAAGCCGCCATTGCCCTCATAGAAGGTGTCGGCGTCGGTATAGCCGCCGGGCACGTGGACCGGGGCACCATCCCCGTCATGTCGGAAGCTCGAGCGGACATAGGCGGCGAGACGTCGATACTGGTCCGGGGAGAGGCGGATCGGCCGCTGCCAGTCGGTGCGCTGCGGCCGGTCGACATGCTCGACATGGACGAGCGTCGTGTCCCCGCCGAACATCGCGCGGACGGCGACGCTCAGCGAGAGATCGCCCCAGGTCGGCGTGTTCAGATAGAATTCGCGCGCGCCATAGCCGACCGCGACATGATCCGCCCGGCCCCAGCGCGGATCGCGGACATGCGCGGGGTCGGCATAAGGCCGCCAGTCGGCCTCGGCATTGACCTTGGGCATGACGAGATCGGTGTGGATGCCGTTGGAGCGGACGAAGATCACCACCCCGCCCTCGCCCGGCTGGCGGAAGGCAACGTTGGCCGGGACGAGGCCGAGGAGGAGCGCGACGAGGAAGTAGAGCAACGGCAGCGCGACGATCCCCGCCACGACGCGCAGCGTCCAGATCAGCGCCTTGCGCCCGCGTGCCTTCCAGACCGGCGTCATGGCCTTGTGCTAGCGCGGCCTTTCCCCGAGACAAAGACGCGATGCGCGACCAGCTGCGCCAGATGTTCCACGCCGGGATCGCGGCCTGTCACCCCGAAACGGTGCTGCCGCCGCATCTGCCCGCGGAAAGGCCGCGCGTCGTGCTCGCGATCGGCAAGGCCGCCGGCGCGATGGCCCGCGTTGCCGAGGCCCGTTATCCGGGCGTCGGCGGGATCGCCGTCGTGCCGCATGGCTGGGATGCGGACCTCGCGACGATCGAACTGCGCCATGCCGGCCATCCCGTGCCCGACGAACACAGCGTCGAGGCGGCGGAACGGCTGCTCGAACTGGCCGACGCGGGCGGCGCCCTCGTCCTGCTGAGCGGTGGCGCCTCTGCTCTGGCCAGCCTGCCCGGCGAGGGGCTGACGCTCGCGAACAAGCAGGCGATCACCGGCGCCCTTCTCCGCGCCGGCGCGCCGATCGGCGAGCTCAACTGCGTCCGCCGCCACCTCTCGCGGATCAAGGGCGGGCGCCTGCCCGCCGCGCTCACCCTCGCCATTTCCGATGTGGTCGGCGACCGGCCCGAGGATATCGGCTCCGGGCCAACCGTGGCCGACCCGACCACGGTGGCGGACGCTCGGGCAATCCTCGATCGCTACGGCCTGGACGCACCGCTGACCGAGACGGCGAAGGCGGTCCCGGGCGAATTCCGCCTCGTCGCGAGCGCGGCGGATCTGCTGGCCGCGGCGGCGGCCGATGCGGAGCGGGTCGGCTACCGCCCGGTCCTGCTCGGCCAATGCGCGGGCGAAGCGCGCGACCTGGGCCGCGCCCACGCCGAAATCGCGCGCACGCTCCCGCCCGGCAGCGCGCTCATCTCGGGCGGGGAGCTGACCGTCACCGTGACCGGCACGGGCCGCGGCGGCCCGAATCTCGAATATGCGCTGGCCGCGGCAACGGGCCTCGGCGATCGGCCGGACATCCAGGGGCTGGCTGCGGACAGCGACGGGCTCGACGGCAATAGCGGCGCGGCCGGCGCCTTCTTCTCCGGCGCGGATGCGGCCGGCGCGGGGGCGCTCGCCACGAATGACAGCGCTGGCTGGTTCACATCCGCCGATGGCCTGTTCGCACCCGGCCCGAGCGGGACCAACGTGAGCGACTTGCGGATCATCCTCGTCGGCCCCTAAGGCACCTGGCATGAGCGAGTGGGTGATCGGCATTATCGGCGGCTCCGGCCTCTACGCGATCGAGGCGCTGGAGGAGGCGCAATGGCTCGCCGTCGACTCGCCTTGGGGGACGCCGTCGGACGAATTGCTGATGGGCCGGATCGAGGGCGTGCGCTTCGTCTTCCTGCCCCGCCACGGCCGCGGCCATCCGCTCCCGCCCTCCGCGCTCAACGCCCGCGCCAACATCGACGCGCTGAAGCGGGCGGGCTGCACCGACCTGCTCGCCATCTCGGCGATCGGCTCGCTCCGCGAGGAGATCCCGCCGGGCCATTTCGTCGCGGTCGACCAGTTCATCGACCGCACCTTTGCGCGGGAGGCGAGCTTCTTCGAGCCGGGCTTCGCCGCCCATGTCTCGATGGCCGATCCGGTCTGCCCGCGCCTCTCGGCCCTGGCGGCGGACGCGGCCGAGGCGTCAGGCGCGCCGGTGAAGCGGGGCGGCTGCTACGTCGCGATCGAGGGCCCGCAATTCTCGACCCGGGCCGAGAGCCGCATGTTCCGCGCCTGGGGCGGCGACGTGATCGGCATGACGGCGATGCCCGAGGCGAAGCTCGCCCGCGAGGCGGAGCTGCCTTATGCCCTGCTGGGCATGGTCACCGATTATGATTGCTGGCGCGAGGGCGAAGCGGTCGACGTCGCGGAGATCGTCGCGCGGTTGCACGACAATGCGGCGACGGCGCGGCGGCTGGTGGTCGAGCTCGCCCGCCGGCTGCCCAGGGAGCGCACTCCCTCGCCGATCGACACCAATCTGGACCAGGCCGTGATCACCGCGCCCGAAGCCCGCCAGCCGGCGGCGATGGCGAAGCTGGATGCGGTCTGCCGCCGCTACTTCGCCCGATGAATCCGCCGCCGCCTTATGCCGTTTATCTAGGCGTCCGGACCGAGGAAACCGGGGGCGAGCTGCTCTTCGTCATGCCGTTCGGGGAGCGGGTGACGGGACGGCCCGGCTATCTGCACGGCGGCGCGATCGCCGCCCTGCTCGAATTCGCGGCCTTCGGGGCTTTGTTCGAGGCGCTGGGCGAGGAGCGGCCGCAGGTGAAGCCGGTCAACGTCACCGTTCAATATATGCGGGGCGGCATCAACCACGACACCTGTGCCGCGGCCCGAGTGACCCGGCTCGGCAAGCGCGTCGCCAATGTCGAGGCGCATGCCTGGCAGCTCGACCGGGCGAAGCCGATCGCCGCGGCGCAGATGAACGTGCTGCTTCGGCGCACCTAGCGGCGGCGCATCACCGCCTCGGCCGCGACCACCATCGCCTCGACGCCTGCGGTCACCGCGGGCTCCGGCGCGATCCGGAACAGGGGCGAATGGTGACCGGGCGCATTGGCAAGCTGCTCACGCGGCGTGCCGCCGACGCTGAAATAGACGCCCCTGACGCCATGCTCCGGCGCGACGAAATAGGCGAAGTCCTCGGCGCCCATACCCTCGCGCTGTTGGGTGATCAGCCGTTCCGCCCCCATCTGGCCGGCAATCGCGTCGCGGACGATCTGCGCGGTCGGGCCATGGTTGATCGTGGCCGGGGTCGTTTCCGTGCGCGAGCGGGTGACGACCGGGAGCCGGTCCTCCGGAACGCCCATGGCGAGCGCGGTGCCGCGCGCGACCCGGTCGATGCCATCAAGCAGGCGCTGCCTGATCGCCGGATTGTCGGCGCGTACGGTAAGGCCCAGGTCGACCTGCTCGGGTATGATGTTGTTCTTCACGCCGCCCCGGATCGTGCCGACGGTGACGACGGCGCCCTCCAGCGGGTTGATCGACCGGCCGACCATGGACTGGAGCGAGATGACGATCTGGCTGGCCACGACCACCGGATCCACCCCGAGATGCGGCGAGGCGCCATGCGTGCCGACGCCGCGGACCTGAATGGTCACCGTATCGGCGCTGGACGAAACGATCTGCAGCGGCACCTCGATCCGCCCTGCCTCGATCTCCGCGGCGACGTGGAAGGCGAGCGCGACATCCGGCTTGGGGAAGCGCGTGTAGAGCCCGTCCTCGATCATCGCCCGCGCGCCCGAGATGGTCTCCTCGGCGGGCTGAGCGATCAGCACGAGCGTGCCTTGCCAGCGCGACCGCCGGGCGGCCAGCTGACGGGCTGTGCCGACCAAAGCGGTGATGTGCACGTCATGGCCGCAGGCGTGCATGACCGGCTGCTCGGTGCCGTCGGGGCCTACCTGCCGTGCGCGGGAGGGATTGGGCACACCGGAGCGCTCCTCGATCGGCAAGCCGTCCATGTCGGCTCGCAGCAGCACGGTGGGCCCTGCGCCGTTGCGCATGATTGCGACCACCCCGGTGCCGCCGACGCCGGTCGTCACCTCATAGCCGAGCGCGCGCAGCTCCTGCGCCATACGGGCGGAGGTCTGCACCTCACGGCCGGACAGCTCCGGATTGCGGTGGAAATGGTCGAACAGGCTGGAGAGGTTGGTGCTGAAGTCCCGCGCGATCGCGTCGTGCAGCGCCCGGTCCTGCGCCCGGGCCGGCGTCGCCAGCGCGAGCAGGCTCGCAGCGATCATCAATTTCCGCATGACTTCCCCCTTTGAAATCGTTCACCCGCCGTTCTTGATCGTCTCGCGCGCAATGACAAGCTGCTGGATCTGGCTTGTGCCCTCGTAGATGCGGAACAGGCGCACGTCGCGATAGAGCCGCTCGATGCCGTAATCGGCGATATAGCCGGCGCCCCCGAAAATCTGCACGGCGCGGTCCGCCACCCGGCCGACCATCTCACTGGCGAAATATTTGGCGGCGGCGCATTCCAGCACGATCGGATCGCCGGCATCCTTTCGAGCCGCCGTCTCCAGCACCAGCGCGCGCGCCGCAAGCGCCTCGGTCTTGCTGTCGGCGATCATCGCCTGGACGAGCTGGAAATCGGCAAGCGGCTTGCCGAACTGCCTGCGGTCGCTCGCATAGGCGACGGCATCGGCGATCAGCCGTTCGGCGACGCCGACGCAGACCGCGGCGATGTGCAGCCGGCCGCGGTCGAGCACGCGCATCGCGATCCTGAAGCCCTCGCCTTCCGCGCCCAGCCGGTTCGCCACGGGCACCGGCGTCTCGTCGAAATTCACGTCGCAGACATGGGCGCCCTGTTGGCCCATCTTCTTCTCGGGCTTGCCGACCGACAGGCCGGGCAGGTCAGCCGGCACCAGGAAGGCGGAGACGCCGTGCGCGCCCTCGCCCGCGGTCCGCGCCATCACCGTGAACAGGCTCGCCTTGTCGGCATTGGTGATGAAGCGCTTGCTGCCGGAGAGCAGGTAAACATCGCCGTCACGGACCGCGCGGGTCTGGACCGAGGCGCTGTCGGAGCCCGCGCCCGGCTCGGTGAGCGCGAAGCTGGCGACGATCTCGCCGCTGGCGATGCGCGGCAGCCATGCGGCCTTCTGCGCGTCCGAGCCCGCCATGACGAGGCCTTGGCTGCCGATCCCGACATTGGTTCCGAATACCGAGCGAAAGGCCGGCGTCGTCCGTCCGAACTCCAGCGCGACCCGGACTTCCTCGCTCATGGTCAGGCCGAGGCCGCCAAACTCCTCCGGGATGGAGAGCCCGAACAGCCCCAGCTCCCGCATCTCGCGGACGATGTCTTCGGGGACCTCATCCTCCTCCGCGACCTTTTCCTCCAGCGGGCGGAGCCGCTCCGCGACGAAGCGGCGGACGGTGTCGAGCAGGGCGCCGAAGGTTTCGGGGTCGAGGGCCAAGGCGATCTCCTCAGGGATCCTGGAAGCCGAGCGGGCGCAGTCGCACGCCCCGCGGTTCGGTGCTGAAGACGAGTCCGCCGCCGCGTGTCGAACGGCCCGGAATATAGTCGATCGTCGCCGTGCTGGTCTCGCCGCCGGGCAGCGCGCCCTCGATGGTGACCTGGGCCGCGGTGACGGGCGAGCGGTTGTGCGCCTCGAAGCGGACGAGCCAGCGGCTGCCCACCTGCTGCTGCTCGCGGACCACCACCTCGATGTCGGGCGCCATGCCCGCGCTGCCATTGAACGCATCGCGCGCGATCACCGCGACGACCCCGAGCGTCAGCAGCAGCCCGATTGCGGAGGCTATCCACTCGAGCACTGGCGGCTTCGTCTTCGCTTTCGCCATCAGACCACCAGCCGCGCGATCGCCGCGCCGAGGGCGCCCGGAAAGGCGATCACCGCCATGGTTGCCGCCACCTGGTCATAGGCCGTGCCATCGACCCGCCCGAACGTCCAGAGCACGAACAGGCCGACGGCGAGCGCGATACCGTAGCCCGGGATGGTGTAGGCGAGAAAGGTCCTGACCGCCCCGTGCCCTTCCGCGCGCTCTTTCTGACCCGCGAAGCCGACCCGGTAGACGAAGAGGTGGAGCAGCAGGAGGGATACGACGACCAGTACGAGCAGGTGCCAGGTGGACATGAGATAGGCGATGAGCTGCATCTCCTCGGTCGGCGCGACGTTGAAGGCGAGGAAGAGCGCCCCCGCCGCCATCAGAAAGAGCTGGCCGCCATAGGACGCCTCCCGCACCGCCTCCTTCTCATCTTGCGGTTCCGCGCCGCCGCCGCTGAGCTGCTTGCGCGCGATCATCGCGCCGAAGCTCATCGGCACGCTCTGGATCGCGATCTTCCCGGCGATCTCGTCGGCCGGCATGGCGGGGCCGATGATCGCGAATAAGGCCAGGACGGCGGCGGCGCCGAGGATGCCGACGCCGCAGGCCGCGAAGGCGTCCATCACGTCTTCGAACAGGCTGTCGGTCCGCTCAAAGCCGCCGAAGCGCGACAGGCCGACGAGGATGACGAAGTTGACGAGGAGGAACGCGACGAGCCGGCCGGGATGGAGCGCGATTCCGAGGAACCACATTTCCATGGTCATCAGCAGCGGCAGGCCGAAGATGATCGCCCCGGCAAAGGCGCGCGCGAGACCCTTCGCATAAGCGAGGTCCGGGCTTGTCGATCCGGCGCTTGTCGTCACACCTCCTCCGTCACGCTGGACTCGTTTCAGGGCCCAACTCTCCACCCGCCCGGCGGTTCGCAACTGGAGGCTGAAGCAGGTTCGGCACGACGAGAATTGCCCTCCCCCTCAGTAGCCCTTCATCCGCGCCAATTTGTCCGCGTGGTAATTGGCGTCGCCGAACAGCTCGTTCAGCACCCGGTCGCGCTTCATGTAGAGGCCGATATCATATTCGTCGGTCATGCCGATGCCGCCATGCATCTGCACGCCCTCCTGCACCGCGAGCTGGGAGGCGCGGCCCGCCTTGGCCTTGGCGACGGAGACCATGGCCTCCGCATCCGGGCTGCCCTCGTCGAGCAATTGCTGTGCCTTGAGCGTCGCCGCGCGGGCGATCTCCAGCTCGGAATAGAGATGGGCGGCGCGGAACTGCAGCGCCTGGAACTCGCCGATATATTTGCCGAACTGCTTGCGCTGCTTCAGATAGTCGACGGTCATCTCCATCGAAGCCGAGCCGACACCGACCAGCTCGGCCGCGGCACCGGTGCGGCCAGCGTTGAGCGCCCGGTCGAGGATCTCGGCGCCGCCGCCGACCTCGCCGATTACCGCGTCGGCGTCGACCTGCACGTCCGCGAAGGTGAGCCGCGCGCCGATGGTGGAATCCGCGAGCCGGACGCCCTCGACGTCGAGTCCGCTCGCGCCCTTCTCGACCGCGAACAGGGTAAGGCCCTCGTCGGTCTGCGCGGCGACCAGGGTCACATCGGCCGAAGCGCCCTGCACCACGAACTGCTTGCGGCCGGTCAGGCTGAAGCCGTTGCCGGAGCGCTCGGCGCGCATCTCGATCGCGTCCGGTCGGTGCTTCGGCCCTTCGTCCACGGCGAGGGCGGCGATCGTATCGCCGGCGATGATGCCGGGATACCAGCGCTCCCGCGCCGTACTGCCCTTCAGCGCCTCCACGAAGGCGACCGCGCTGACCAGGAAGGGCGAGGGGGTGAGGTTCCGCCCGATCTCCTCGAGCACGATCCCCGCCTCGACATGGCCGAGTCCGAGCCCGCCATCCGCCTCGTCAATCAGGATGCCGTTGAAGCCCAATTCGGCGAACTGCTTCCACAGGCCGTGGCCAAAGCCGTCGCTGCAGCCCTTGTCACGCCAGTGACGCAGCTGCTTCGCAATCGCGCCTTCCTCGGCCATGAAGCTGCGCGCCGTCTCCTGCAGCATCGCCTGGTCTTCGGTGAGATAGAGGGGCATCAGATCCCGGTCCTTCTGTCGTCACCCCAGCGAAGGCTGGGGTCCAAGCTGTCTTTGCGTCTCAAGTGCCGTCTGGATCCCAGCCTCCGCTGGCATGACGGTGGAAAGTCAGGCTCCCGGCAAATCGAGAATCCGTTTCGCGACGATGCCGAGCTGGATCTCGCTGGTGCCGCCCTCGATCGAATTGGCCTTGGTGCGGAGCCACTCGCGGGCCGCCTTGCCCTTCTTCGAGCGGTCGCTCTCCCATTCGAGCGCGTTCGAGCCGCCGGCGGCCATGGCCAGCTCGTGCCGGGCCTTGTTCAGTTCGGTGCCGGCATATTTCATCATCGAGGGCTGGGCCGGATGCGCCCTGCCCGCCTTCAGCTCGTCGATGAACTTCTCGGACATGGCGCGGAAGGCGAGCTGGTCGACGTCGAAACGGGCGACCTCGGCGCGCAGCAAGGGATCGTCCGCCAGCACTTCGCCGAACGCCTCGCCAAGCGAATCGCTTTGCCCACCGAGACCCATCCCTGAAATCATCTCGCGCTCATGGCCGAGCAGATATTTGGCGACGTCCCAGCCCTTGTTGAGGGTGCCGACCAGCTGGTCCTTGGGCACCTGCACGTCGTCGAAGAAGGTCTCGCAGAAAGGCGAATAGCCGGAGATGAGCAGGATCGGCTTGGTCGAGACGCCCGGGCTGGCCATGTCGAACAACAGGAAGCTGATCCCCTGATGCTTGGGCGCCGCAGGATCGGTGCGGACGAGGCAGAAGATCCAGTCGGCCTTGTCGGCATAGCTCGTCCATATCTTCTGGCCGTTGACCAGCCAGTGATCGCCCTTGTCCTCGCACCTGGTCTGCAGGCTGGCGAGGTCGGAGCCGGCGCCGGGCTCGGAATAGCCCTGGCACCAGCGGATCTCGCCGCGGGCGATCTGGTTCAGGTAGTGCTTCTTTTGCGCCTCATTGCCATATTTGAGCAGAGCCGGGCCAAGCATCGAGATGCCGAAGCTCATCAGCGGGTTGCGCGCATTGATCCGCGCCATCTCCTGGCGGAGGATCTTGGTCTCGGCCGGGGAGAGCCCGCCGCCGCCATATTCGGTCGGCCAGTCCGGCACGGTCCAGCCACGCGCGGCCATGACCTCCATCCACTGCTTCTGGGCCTCGTTCTTGAAGACCGGATTGCGGCCGCCCCAGCAGGCGTCGCTCTCGTCGCGCATCGGCTCGCGCATTTCCGGCGGGCAGTTCGCCTCCAGCCAGGCGCGCGTCTCGCTGCGGAACGACTCAAGGTCCGACATGGCGGCCTCCCTCTCCTTTACGTAAACGTCAGGTGCCGCGCTCCGCTTTCGGAGTCAACCGGCCTTCCTGAACTCCATGACCCCGTCCGTAACCGTGCCCAGACCGAGCGCCGCGAAGTCCTTGAAGTAATTCTGGTAGACGCGCCAGGGCGGCGCCGTCCCCTGCCCCGGGAGGCTGGCGGCGGCGCGCTGGACGTAGCCCGAGCTGAAATCGAGCATCGGCTGGCGCTCGATCCCGGCCGCGGGCAGGCGCGGCACGCAGATATCGAGGCCCTGCGCGTCCATATGCCGGACCAGCCGGCAGAAATAGCGCGCGGTGAGGTCGCATTTCAGCGTCCAGGAAGCGTTGGTGTAGCCGAAGGAGAGGACGAGATTCGGCACGTCCGACAGCATCATCCCCTTGTAGCTGATATGCTCTGCCGGGTTCACCGGCACGCCGTCGACGGAGATGGCGATGCCGCCGAGCACCTTCACGACCAGGCCCGTCGCGGTGACGACGATGTCCGCCTCCAGCTCGGCGCCCGAGGCCAGCCTGATCCCGTGCTTCGTGAAGGTGTCGATCGTGTCGGTGACCACTGAGACGCGGCCCTCGCGCATCGTCCGGAACAGGTCGCCGTCCGGGACCAGGCAGACGCGCTGGTCCCAGGGATTATAGGCCGGCACGAAGTCGGCAATGTCGCGGTCAGGCAATTGCTCCCCGACCCATTTGAGCAACAGGGCCCGGACCTTGTCCGGCCGCTTCCGCGAGCGCTGGAAGAAGAGCATGCCGAGCAGCACGTTCTTGAGCCGGATCGTCCGCGCCGCCGCGCGGGCCGGAAGCAGGCGCTGCAGCCGCCGCGCGATGCCGTCCTCCGAGGGCCGGGCGACGATCCACGAGGGCGAGCGCTGCAGCATCGTTACGTGCGCCGCGGTCTCGGCAAGCGCCGGAACGAGCGTCACCGCGGTCGCGCCGCTGCCGATCACGACGATGCGTTTGCCTGCATGATCGAGATCCTCGGGCCAGAATTGCGGATGGACGAAGCGGCCCTTGAAGCTTTTCTCGTCCGGCCATTCCGGCCGGTAGCCATTCTCGTAATCGTAATAGCCGCTGCCGAGATAGAGGAAGCGGGCCCGGTAGCGTCTCGGGCCGTCCGGCGTCTCGGCCTCGACCGTCCAGCGCGCCTCGGCAGACGACCATTCGGCCCTGGTCACCCGGTGGCGGAAGCGGATCCGGCGGTCGATCCCGAATTCAGCGGCCGTCTCCTCGACATAGGCGCGGATGTCGGCGCCGTCGGCGATCGACTTCTTTCCGGTCCACGGCCGGAACGGGAAGCCCAAAGTGTACATGTCGCTGTCCGAGCGAATGCCGGGATAGCGGAACAGGTCCCAGGTCCCGCCGATCCGCTCGCGCCCCTCGAGGATCGCATAGCTCTTGCCGGGGCAGCGCTTCTGCAGGTGCCAGGCGCCATCGATGCCCGAAATTCCGGCGCCGACGATCAGGACGTCGAGTTGTTCGGTCGGGAGCGCTGGGTCGGGCATGAAGCGAGGCTAGGGAGCGGGGAGCGCCGCGGCAAGCCGTGCTACGCCCGTCGTGTCAGTTCGAAAGCGGCAGGCCGTAATCCTCGGCATAGACGCGGCCGATCCCCGGCTCGATCGCCAGCGCGCGGGCGATGTCGGCCCGCCCTTCCCGTTCGCGCCCCAGCCGCAGCGCCGCGAGGCCGCGCCCATAGAGCAGCTCGGGATTGGCGCGGTCGCGGCGCATCGCCCGGTGGAGGCGGGTCCAGGCGTCGCGGAAATTGCCCTGCCGCAGGCTGACCAGAGCGCGGGTGTGGAGCGTATCGATATCGTCCGGATCAATGGCGAGCGACGCGTCGCAATGCGCGCGCGCCCGCTCCGGCGGCTCGCCCGCCAGCAGGAGGTTCCAGCACAGGCTGTTCAGCGCCGAAGCATCGCCCCGCGCCAGCCGCTCCGCCTCGGCGAAATCGGCGGCAGCCCAGCCGCGATTGCCACGGGCCGCATAGACGCGCGCCCGGCGGGCAAGGGTGGCTGCGCTGTTCGGGTTCAGCTCGTACGCCCGGTTGAAATCGGCCAGGGCGCCGTCCCAGTCCCGCTGCGCCATGCGCGCGGCGCCGCGCGCATAAAAGGCGTGCGGATCACTCGATGGATAGCGGAGGGCAATGTCATAATCGGCAAGCGCGCGCAGCGGATCGTGCCGGACCATGAAGGCGTTGCCGCGCCCGATCCGGGCGGCGCTGTCGTGGGGATTGATCTCGATCGCGGCTGAATAATCGGCGAGGGCGCCCGCATAATCGTGCAGCATGTAGCGCGCATTTGCACGGCCGATCAGATAGCCGACATAGCGCGGATTCGGCCGCAGCGACGCCTCATAATCGGCGAGAGCGCTGCGATAGTCACGCGCGGCGTAGAAGGCGTTGCCGCGCCGGAAAAGAGTTTCGGCATGGCCCGGGCGCAGCCGCAGCGCCCGGCTGTAATTGGCGACGGCGCGGCGATGGTCTCCCAGGCGGAGCTGCTCGTCGCCGCCATTAATATAGGCATTGGCGAAATCGTCGCTGCTCCATCGCCCCGCGCGGACGGCCGCCGTACAGCGGCGCACCATTTCCGCCGGGGACTGAACGTCGAGGACGCGGCAGGGCGTGCTCCACCAGCTGTCCTGGGCGGCCGCGGGTGCGGCGAGCGACAAGAGGCAGAAAGCGAGCGCCGACGCTGCGCGGCATCCTGCTCCCCGGAAAGGCACGGCGATGCGCATGAGGCAAGGCTAGGCAGGGGTGGAGACGAGGGCAAGCCTGGCGGGTGCGTTGCCCGTCGCCGGTCCCGGCCCTATGCAGGGCGCCGACTCCAGCCCGCACGGAGCGAACATGTCCGAGCCCGCCGATCCTGTCCTCCACTACCTTCCCTATGAGCGCTTCCTTGACGAGGTCGAGACGCTGGCCAGGGCAATCGAGGCTGACGGCTGGACGCCGGATTTCCTGGTCGGGATCGGGCGGGGCGGGCTGGTGCCGGCCGCCTATCTTTCCCACCGCACCGGCATCCAGATGCTTTCCGTCGACCACAGCTCCGGCGAGGTCGGGTTCGGCGACGAGCTGCTCGACAAGCTGGCCGCGAAGATCAGGAGCGGCAGCAACATCCTGATCGTCGACGACATCAACGACAGCGGGGGCACGATCCAATATCTGCGCGGCGCGCTCGAGGCGAAGGTGGATGGCGCGCAAGGGCTGCGCGTCGCGGTGCTGGTGCACAATATCCGCTCGCGGGCGAAGGCCGAATATCACGGCTCGGAGATCGACCGCGACCAGGACAAGAGGTGGTACGTCTTCCCCTGGGAAGCGGTCGCGCCACGCGCGACGCTCAAGGTGGAGGCGCTGGCCGTGCCGGAGCGGCTCGCCTGATCAGCGCCCGAAGCTGACCTTGTTGGTTTGGATGCGGTCGATCGTCCGCCGCTGCTCCTGGCGGGCGGCCTCGACTTCGGCGGGGTTGCGGCAGGTACGGATCGTATTGATCCGGCTCCCGGGCTCCGGCCGCAAGGTGCAGGTGCGCCTGGATTCCTTGTTGACCTTCTGCTGCTGGGTCTGGGCCTGGGGTTCGGCACCGTTGACCGCGATCGGCACGGAGACGACGGCGAGGGCCGCAAGCATGACGCGAACTGACATGATCCTTCTCCTCATCGGCGCAGCCCAACCGTCCTGAAAATACCGCCGAAACGCCCCCGGCGCAACGGCTTAGGTGCAAAGCGACAGGAAGGCGATTTCCGTGACGGTGCCGCCCTCAACCGGGGACGGCAGCTGCTCGGGCTCGGAATAGTCGCGCTCCTCGACCACCGCGCCGGTCGAATCGTAGAGCCGATGCGCGAGCGGGCGAATGATCCGGGTCCGGCAATCGATCCGCAGCCGGTAGGCATGAAGGCTGGTCCCGGCCGGCGGCGGATCGATCATCCGGAACCAGGCAACCCGCGCGCTCTCCTCCTGCTCGAGCGAAGCCCCGTCGACCGCGATCGACTGGCCGGAAGGCGCGGCGCCGAGATTGAGCCAGACCGGCGGTCGCGGCGTCGCCGGCAGCGGCCCGCCGGTCGCGGGCGGCGCGGGCACGGGCGGAGCTTCCGCGATCCGCGGCGCGGCCTGGACGCGGCATTCCTCATAGGCGCGCCTGATCGCGGTCTGCACGTCGGGATCCCTGAGCCCGCCGGCCGCCCAGAGGAAATCGCGCGGGCTGAACCGGTCGGGGTCGTAATAGGGCCGCTCGACATTGCTCGTGGCGCGGACGAGAAAGCGCAGCTGGCGCGGCCTGAGGGTCTGGCCCAGCCGGTCGCCGACGCAGGTGATTTCGGGCAGGCTGAAGCCGTAGCGGATCAGCTGGGGCCGCACGATGGAGGCGCGCGGCCCGACATAGTCGCGCAGCTGCCCGGCGCAGCCGGCGAGCGAAGCGAGCGGAAGCAGGAGAACAAGTTTAGGCAGGCGAGTCATGGAGTCCCTTATGCCTTGGGCAATGGCTTCGACACCAGCCGTCCGAGCCACATCCCGCCGAGCGCCGAGACCAGATAGGTGACCGTGTGCGGTCCGCTGTCCGGCACATAATATTCGCCGGCCACGCCGCGCGACCACCAGATCCGCCAGAAGAACAGTCCGATCGCCAAGGCCAGGACGAGCGCGGAGAGGAAGATGCGGGTTGCCAGCGCGACTGCCGCCGGTCCGCTTCCCATATCCTCCTTGCCCGTGATCCAGGCCGCCGCGCCCGCCATGGCGAAGAGGCCCGCGAACACGCCGAGCACGAACCAGATCGCATAAGGCAGGGCGGCGCTATAGCCGCGGATCGGCGCGACGTCGAAGATCGTGCAGGCGACGACGCCGATGATAACGCCAATCCCAAGGCAGACCAGGAACACGACTGCCGTCTTGAGGAAAATGCCGATCATCCCGCCTGCCGGCATTTCATCAGCGGCTGGATGCGGGTGCCGTAATCGTCCGTGCCCTTGATGAAATCGTCGAAGGTCAGCAGCACGCCGCCCGTGTTCGGCACGGTCGCCACTTCATCCAGCATCCGCGCGATGCTTTCGTAGGAGCCGACCAGGGTCCCCATGTTCAGGTTAACCGCGCTCTCGCGGTCGGCTAGCTGGCGGACGTTGGTGGTGGTCGAGGTCTTGTCGGCCGCGCCCTGGAGCCCGAGCCAGGCGACCGCCTCCTCGTCGACGCCCTCGCGATACCAGATCCACTTCTCCATCGCCTCTTCGTCCGTCTCGGCGGCGATCACCATGAACAGGGCATAGATGCGAACGTCGCGCCCGGTCTTCGCGGTGGCCGCCATCAGCCGCTCGTTGTTCGAGGCGAAGGCCTTGGGCGTGTTGACTCCCTTGCCGAGGCAGAAGGCATAGTCCGCCCATTGCGCCGAGAAAGCGAGGCCCTCGTCCGAGGAGCCGGCGCAGATGATCTTCATGTCGCCCTTCGGCTTCGGGAGGACGCGGCAATCGTCCATCTGATAATATTGGCCTTTGAAGTCGGACTGGCCGGTCGCCCAGAGCTCGCGCAGGATATGGGCATATTCGCCGAGCATCGTGTAGCGGTTGCGGAAATGCTCGTCGCCCGGCCAGACGCCCATCTGGCTGTATTCGGGCCGCTGCCAGCCGGTGATCAGGTTGAGCCCGAAGCGGCCGCCACTGATGTCGTCGATCGTGTTGCACATCCGCGCGCAGAAGGCGGGCGGGATGACCAGGGTCGGGCAGGTCGCGTAGATCTTGATCTTCTCGGTGACCGCCGCGAGCCCGGCCATCAGGGTGAAGCTCTCAAGATTATAGTCCCAGAAGCGGGTCTTGCCGCCGAAGCCGCGCAACTTGATCATCGAGAGCAGGAAATCGACCCCGTAGCTTTCGGCGCGGAGCGCGATCTCCCTGTTGAGATCGAAACTCGGCATATATTGCGGGCTGTTCTCCGAGATCAGCCAGCCATTGTTGCCGATCGGCGTGAAGATTCCGACTTCCATGGTCTAGTCCCCCAGAAATTCGAGCAGGTGGCGGTTAAAGCTGTCGGGTTCGGTGACGTTGCAGGCATGGCCGCCGCGCATCCGCTCGAGCCGGGCATGCGGCAGGCCGCGCTCCAGTTGCTCCGAGCAGAGATCGGGGACGAGCATGTCGTCCTCCGCGGAGATCAGCAGGACCGGCGTCTCGATCTCGCCGAGCCGGTCCTCGATGTCGAACGCGGCCAGCGCGCCGATCCGCGCCTCGACATTGGCCGCGCCCTGGAACTGGGCGATATACTCCGCTTCCGCGGCCTGGAGCCGGTCCCAATGTTCCGAGATCCAGCGCGCCGGATAGAGGAAGAGCGGCTGGGCGCGGACGAAAGCGACGACGCCGCTATGCTCGAGCAGAGCGAGCCGGGTTTCCATGCAGCGGACGAAATGCGGATCGGGCCGGGCGAAGGCGTTGACCAGGACCAGCGAGGCGAGCCGCTCCGGATGGCGCAGCGCGAGCGAAAGGCCGATCACCCCGCCCGCGGCATGGCCGACCAGGCTGGCGCGCGCAATGTCGAGCCCGTCCAGCAGCGCCAGCACGTCGTCCGCCATGTCCTCGACGTCCAGCCCGGCGGGCAGCGCCCGGTCGGAGCGGCCTGTGCCGCGATGGTCGTAGAGGATGACGCGGTGACGCTCCGCGAGCGCCGCCAGATTGGAAGTCCAGTAAGCCGCCGTGCCCCCGAGCCCGGGCGAAAGGACCACCGGCGGCCCGTCCGCGGGGCCGTGCTCCTCCCAGTAGAGCCCGCCAGTGTCCGGCATCTACGCGCCCATCAGCCGAGATGCGCCACGGACGCGATCTCGACGACGAGGCCCGGCTTCACCAGGCCGCACTGGATGCAGTAGCGGGCCGGCTTGTCGCCAGGGAAATACTCCGCATAGACGGCGTTCATCGCCGCATAATGAGCCCAGTCGGTGAGGAAGATATGGTTGAAGGCGACGTCGGCCAGCGATGCCCCCGCCGCCTCCAGGGTGATCCGGATCGTCTCCAGCACATGGCGGGTCTGCGCCGCGGCATCGTCCGGATGGAGCACGCTGCCGCCCTCGCCAAGCGCCAGGGTGCCCGAGACGTAGATCGTGTTCCCCGCCCTGGTCCCCGCCGAATAAGGCGCGATCGGCTTCGGAAACTGGGCGGGGTTGATCGGTTCGAAGGGCATTCGATGGTCCTCTTTCAAAGCTGTCCGGGTATTTCGGGATAATTGATCAGGCAGCGGCCGCCGGTCAGCCGGACGATGCGCGCATGGTCGACCGAGCCGACCCATTCATGCTCGAAATTCCCGACCCGAAAGCCGAACGGACGGGCGCGCAGAAATCCCCTGATCCTGACACCGACATAGGCATTGCGCGGCCGTGCGGCCCGGCGGCTGAGCGGGCCGAAGCCGTCCCGGCCAAGCACCACCGCGAGGGTGGCCTCACCGTCGTCGGCACACATGAGCCGGTTCGTCCCGTCGTCCTGGGTCCGCATTTCGCCGGTCAGGGCGTTCAGCGTCGGCGGGCCGCCCGGCCGCCGCATCAGCACGACATAGGCGTCGAACTCGACCCAGCGGCCGTCCAGCGCTGCCGACAGGTCCATGAAATGGTTGAGACTGAAGGGCATAGGCGCAGCGGCCTGCCAGGTGAGGAGCGCAGCGGCGAGCGCGCCGATCATTCCGGCAGCTGCCCGAACGTGCCGCAGAAATCGGCGACGGTGGAGACCCAGCCGAAAAACTTCTCGACATTGTAGACGCTGGCCTGCTGCATCATCTCCGGCCCGAGATGGTGGGTCGCGTCCTCCAGCATCACCCCGAAATATTCGAGGTGGAAGCCGTCGCGGAGCGTGCTCTCGACGCAGACATTGGTGGCGATGCCGACGAAGACGATGTTGCGGATGCCACGGGCGCGCAGGGTGGAATCGAGCTGGGAGTTGAAGAAGGCGGAATAGCGGGTCTTGTGCAGGACGATGTCGCCAGGCTGCGGCGCCAGCGGTCCTACCAGCTCGTAATCCCAGCCGCCCCTGGCGAGCAATTGCCCCTGCAGCTCCGGCCGCGCCCGCATCGTCTTCAGCGCGTTCGACTTGTGCCAGTTGGGCGAGCCCGGCCCGCCCGCCTCGACATAGTCGGCGTCCCAGCCATTCTGCAGATAGACGATGGTGACGCCCGCCTGCCGACCCGTCTCCAGCACCTTGGCGATCTGGCCGATGGTCCCCGCGGCGCCGGATATGTCGAAGCCGGCCAGATCGACATAGCCGCCCTTCGAGGCATAGGCGTTCTGCATGTCGATGACGACGATCGCCGTCTCCTCGACGGAGACGCGCAAGGGCTCCGGCCGCGCCGGCAGGGTCACCGTCCGCCCGCGCCCCGACCCCGTCTCGACCGCCGTGCCGCTCATCGGCAAAGTCTGGGCCGAAACGACCCGCGGCACAAGCCTTCCTCCCTTGGTCATCGGTTTGTCCGCCCGGCTCAGGCGGGAAAGTCCCCGGCAAAGGCGAAGTCGGCGACGGGCTTGCGGGCCGAGGGGACCTCGCGGGCCTTGAGCTTCTCGTCGAGCACGTCGAGCGAGCCCAGGCGGCCGATCACACAGGCGGCGTCGACGCGGAAGCGCGCCGGCACCTTCAGCTCCTCGCGCACCTTGTCCCACTCCACACCCGACATGCCGTGCGCATGATAGCCTAGCAGGCTCGCCTGCAGCGCCATGCTTGCCCAGGCGGCGCCGGTGTCGAAGCTGTGCGTGTGCGCGCAGGAGGTCTGGCCCGGCTTCGTCTCCATCAAGGTGTCGGAGCAGAGATAGATCAGCACCGAGGCATTGTGCGCCCAGCCCTGGTTCCAGGGGATCAGCAGGGACAGGAACCGCGCCCAGTCCGCGCTCTCCCGCTTCGCGTAGAGCAGTCGCCAGGGCTGGTAGTTAAACGCCGACGGCGCCCAGCGCGCCGCCTCGAAGATGGTCATCAGGTCGGCATCCGGGATCACCGACCGGTCGAAGGCGCGGGGCGACCAGCGGCGGACGAAGATCGGGTCGACCGGGTGATCGGGGTGGCGGGCGGCGGTGGGATCGGGCGGGCTGCTCATGGGGACGAGGGGCAGCGCCTGAAGGGCGCGGGAGTCAAGTCCTTCGGCCAGAGCCTCCTCAAAACCAATCTGACGGCGCGGGCCATTTTTGTGATCTCAATCAGTGTGACGCCCCCGCCAGCGTGGTACAGAGGACCATCGCCCGCCCGGTGATCGGCACGGCGGCGACTGAGAGACGAAGCGTCGCGCTCCCGCTACTATCGAAGGACGCGCCCATGCCCGATTATCGTCTCTACCGGATGAACCCGCACAGCGGCCATATCGACGGGGTCGAGGAATTCCATTCCGGCGACGATGTCGAGGCGATCCTGCTCGTGCAGAACCGGCCGCGGACAGTAACCGTCGAGCTGTGGTGCGGCGGGCGCAAGGTGACCCGGCTCGACGCGGCGCCGGAAACGGCGGCGTCGGCGCCCGCCTTCCTGCCGGAGCAGCAAGCGGTCGCCTGAACTCGCCACGTCAGGTGGCAGCCGCCAGTGCCACTGTGAAGCGGGCGCCGCCTTCGGCCGGATTCTCCACCTCCAGGCGGCTGCCATGTGCCTCGGCGACCGCGGCGGCGATGGCGAGGCCGAGCCCGGCGCCCGGCCCGCCGGGCGGATCGGCGAGGCGGGCCAAGGCCACGGCATTGAGGCCCGGACCGTTGTCGGTGACGCTCAGCAGCACCGCCCCGTCCGCGGCGGCTTCGGCGCCGATCTCGATCCAGCCGTCCGCGCGCCCGGCCAGCGCCTCGCAGGCATTGAGCAGCAGATTGAAGAGCAATTGCTCGAGCTGAATCCGGTCGACCTTCACGAACAGGCCGAGCGGCACCTCGGTGGTGATCCCGACCCGGTCGCGGCGCTCGCCGATCATCAGGATCGCCCGCTCGACGATGGTGCGCAGATTCTCCCGCCGGCCGCTGATCCGGCCGTTGATGACGAAGTTGCGCGTGCGGCGGATGAGCTCGCCGGCCTTCAGCGTCTCCTGGCCGGCATGGTCGAGCATCGCCAGCAGGTCCTCGTGCCCGGCGCCGAGCGCGCGCAGCCGCCGGGCGCAGGCGGAGAGATAGTTGGTGGCGGCGGCCAGCGGCTGGTTCACCTCGTGGACCAGGGTCGCGGCCATGCTCGCCGTGGCGGCGAGGCGCAGCCGCGCCTCGGGCGAGTCGAGCAGGCAGTTGCGCGCGGCCAGCGGCCAGGCGCGCCTGATTGTGGTCAGTTCGGGGTCGGGGGCTTCGGGGGGCATCGGCAGGTCAGACTCCACAACGCATCACGGACATCACTCGACAGACGGCGCCGGCGCGGCGCGCCCGCAGGCTGACACCGTTATCAATCCAGGCGGGTCTGGCGCCCGACATTGACTTTGGCCGGGCGGGCGCGGAGGATCGCCCTACGGCATCCACCGGCCCACCGACTTGTCAGTTCGCGACAGTAATGTTGCAGTTCGCGCCACTGGCCGGTCCGCAACCGGCAGACATGGCCCGCATTCGGGGGAGGAGTCCAAGGTGGACGGCCAGGTCCACACCCAGACCCTGACCAATTATTTCGAGGTCGCGCGCTTCTGCGGACTCGACCCCTACAGGATGCTGCGCCGCTTTCGGATCAGCCCGGCGATCCTTGACGACCCCGACGCCACCCTCCCCTCCAACGCGGTCGCCGACCTGCTCGAGGCCAGCGCCGAGGAGAGCGGCTGCGAGAGCTTCGGCCTGCTCATGGCCGAGTGCCGGACCCTGTCCAGCCTCGGTCCGCTCAGCCTGCTGCTCGCCCACCAGGGCACGGCGCGCGACGTGCTCGAGGCGCTGGTCGAATATCAGGGCGTGCTGAACGAGGTGATGTCGCTCGATATCGAGCATGTCGCGGACGCGGAGAAAGGCGGGCTCGCCATCGTCCGCGCCGGCTTCATCGGCGGCTATGACGGGCGGCAGGCGATCGAACTCTTGATGGCGATCATCTGCCGGACGGTGAGCGAGGTGGTGAGCGGGCGCTGGCATCCGGACCTCGCTTATTTCTGCCATGCCGCGCCCGCGGACTTCAGCCATCATATGCGGGTCTTCCAGTGCCCGCTCGTCTTCGACGCCGACTTCAACGGCCTGGTCTGCTCCGAGGCGGCGCTCGACGCGCCCAATCCGGCGGCGGAATCGGCAATGGCCCGGCACGCCAAACGCTATCTCGACATGCTCGTCCCCGATCCGGCGGACGGCTCGGTCGGCGAGCGGGCGCGGCGCTCGCTCTATCTGCTGCTGCCCGCGGGCCGGGCCAGCCTGGAGCAGGTCGGCGCCAATCTCGGCATCCACCCGCGGGCGCTGCAGCGCCACCTGGAGCGCGAGGGCCGGACCTTCGCGATGCTGCTCAACGAGGTGCGGCGGGAATTGGCCCTGCGCTACCTGGCGAGCCCCACGCACAGCGTGGGATCGGTGGCGCAGATGACCGGCTATGCGACGCCGAGCTCCTTCTCGCGCTGGTTCGCGGCGGAGTTCGGGGTGTCGCCGGCGGCGTGGCGGGCGGAGGAGCGGGCGGAGGCGGCGGACCAGGGCCACTTGCCCCGCAGGCGACCGACAGGGCAGAGCGAATAAAGTCGCCAATGCCCGGCCTCTCTGATAGGACTTATCCATCACCTGCTCTTCCGACAGCAAGCGCCCGTGACTGAGAGACATTGCCGCTCTCGCTTGCACAACAAGGTGATCCGACATGGAAAAGACCTATTGGCTACGTCGCCAGCGTGCGGCCGTGACCGCTGCGCGCCTGGCGAAGACCGCTGAAAGCCGCTTGATTCATTACGACCTGGCAGGCCGATATGGCCTGCGCGCGGCCTTTGGCCAGGAACGCCCGGCGACACTCGTGCAAGCTTCATGCGGAGCCGGCCGATGAATACGTTCCGGCGCAAGCGCAGCGAACCGGTGCTGAGCCGCGACGAAAGCGTTCGCCAGGGGCGCGCGGTCCGGGTCGCGCAGGACGCCCTCGGCGATGTCGAGGCGGTGCGCGCCTTTCTCAATTGCCATCATAACGGGCTCGACGGCCGGCCGATCGATCTCGCGGTGGAGAGCGACGATGGGCTGGCTCGCGTCGAGGCCGCGATCGCTGCTACGAGGCCGGGGCCATGATTGGCGCCCGTCCGCCGCGGGTTGCCTTCGACGACGTGGGCGATGCCGAAGAGCAGCTCGTTCGCCTCGGCATCGTCAGGGTGACGAGCGAGCATTTCCAGGTGGGCCCCTATCGCTACACCAGCCTTGCGGACGCCAAGGCGCAGGCCGAGCGCGCCCGTGCCGAGGGCGGCGAATGAGCCTCCACGATTGGCTCGGCACGCATGCCCCCGACCTTCGCGGCAGCCATTGGGAGGGCGGCCGTTTCGTGACCCGCTGCACGATCTGCGGCAAGGCCATGGTGAAGCTTCCCGGTCTGAGCTGGAAGCTCAAGGCGAAGCGGACCTAGGGGCGGGGATCGCCCCCTTGCCCCGCTCCCCTCCTTTCTGGCACCCCTTATCCACAGCCGCAGCGCGGGGTAACGAAGGGGTAGAGCCGGCATGGATTTTGACCTTACGGAACGGCAGGCTTTTTACCGGGACCGGGTGCGGGGCTTCATCGAATCGCATGTCCGGCCGCGAGTCGGCGATCATGAGGCGCAGCTGAACGCGGGGGATCGCTGGCAGCCCATCCCCGTCATCGAGGAGCTGAAGCCGCAGGCCAGGGCGGCGGGCCTCTGGAACCTGTTCATGCCGCCGGGCCAGGCGCTGCGCCATGTCGACGAGAGCTTCGAATTCGAGGGGACGCAGCTCACCAATCTCGAATATGCGCTCTGCGCCGAGGAGATGGGGCGCATTCCCTGGTCGAGCGAGGTCTTCAACTGCTCCGCGCCCGACACCGGCAATATGGAGGTGCTGCACCGCTACGGCACGCGGGAGCAGAAGGAGGAATGGCTCCGGCCGCTGATGAACGGCGAGATCCGCTCGGCCTTCCTGATGACCGAGCCCGGAGTCGCCTCGTCCGATGCCACCAATATCGAGTGCGACATCGCGCGGGACGGCGACGATTATGTGATCAACGGGCGGAAATGGTGGTCATCCGGCGCGGGCGATCCGCGCTGCAAGGTCGCGATCCTGATGGGGAAGACCGACCGCGAGGCGGACAAGCACCGGCAGCAGTCGATGGTGCTGATGCCGATCGACGCGCCTGGCGTGAGCGTGCTCAGACACCTCACCGTCTACGGCTATGACGACGCGCCGCACGGCCATATGGAGATCGTGCTGGACAACGTGCGGATTCCCGCCTCGGCGATGCTCCTCGGCGAGGGGCGCGGCTTCGAAATCGCGCAGGGGCGCCTGGGGCCGGGACGCATCCATCATTGCATGCGCACGATCGGCGCGGCCGAGGAGGCGCTGGCGGCGATGGTCAGGCGGCTGCAGTCGCGGGTCGCGTTCGGCAAGAAATTGATGGAGCACAGTATCTGGGAGCAGCGCGTGGCGCGGGCGCGGATCGACATCGACATGTCGCGTTTGCTCTGCCTCAAGGCCGCAGACCTGATGGACAAGGCCGGCAACAAGGCCGCCCAGGCCGAGATCGCGATGATCAAGGTGCAGGCGCCGAACATGGCGCTCAGGATCATCGACGACGCCGTGCAGGCGCATGGGGGGGCCGGCGTGTCGCAGGATTTCGGGCTGGCCTCGAGCTGGGCCGGGATCAGGACGCTGCGGCTGGCCGACGGGCCGGACGAGGTGCACAACCGGGCGATCGCGCGGATCGAGTTTTCGAAGCATGGATAAGCTCCTCCCCGGCACGGGGAGGGGGACCGTCGGAACGACGGTGGAGGGGGCCCTTCGCCCCGCAGCACGAGTGGAGGGCCCCCTCCACCAAGCTGCGCCTGGCCCCCCTCCCCGTCCCGGGGAGGAGCAAGAATGAATCTCTTCGACCTGACCGGGAAGGTCGCGATCGTCACCGGCTCGTCGCGCGGGATCGGGCGGGCGATCGCCGAGGCTTTGGCCGATCATGGCGCGAAGGTGGTGATCTCCAGCCGCAAGGCGCCCGCCTGCCAGGAGGTCGCCGACGCGATCAACGCCAGGCATGGCGACGGCAGCGCGATCGTGGTCCCGGCGAGCATTTCCTCCAAGGAGGAATTGCAGGCCCTGGTCGACGAAACACGGCGGCAGCTGGGCCGGATCGACGTGCTCGTCTGCAACGCCGCCTCCAACCCCTATTACGGGCCGATGGCGGGGATTTCGGATGAGCAGTTCCGCAAGATCCTCGACAATAACGTGCTCGCCAACCACTGGCTGATCGCGATGGTCGCGCCGGAAATGCTCGAGCGCAGGGAAGGCTCGATCATCATCGTCAGCTCGATCGGGGGCCTGAAGGCGTCGACCGTGATCGGCGCCTATAATGTTTCGAAAGCGGCCGACTTCCAGCTGGCGCGCAACCTCGCCGCGGAGTTCGGACCGAGCCAGGTCAGGGTCAACTGCATCGCGCCGGGGCTGGTGAAGACCGACTTCGCCAGGGCGCTCTGGGAGAATCCGCAGACGCTCGCGGCGGTCACCATGCACACGCCGCTGCAGCGGATCGGCGAGCCGCACGAAATTGCCGGCGCCGCCGTCTTCCTCGCCTCGCCCGCCTCCACCTTCGTGACCGGGCAGGCGATCGTGGTAGACGGGGGCTCGACGACGGGGGTTGGGTTATGATGGTCCCCACAGGCCGTCACCCCAGCGGAGGCTGGGGTCCATGTTGCCTTCGGGTCTCCAAATCCGCTTGGATGCCAGCCTTCGCTGGCATGACGGGAGAAGGTGAATGACAGGGCGGCTCGAGGGCAAGGTCGCAATCGTCACCGGGGCGGCGTCGGGGATCGGCAAGGCGACGGTGGCCCTGTTCCGGCAGGAGGGCGCGACGGTGATCGCGGCCGACGTGACCGCGGGCGAGGGCGTGCTCGCGGCGGATGCGGGGACCGAGGCGGACGTGGTCCGGCTGGTAGAGCTGGCGACGGGAGAGCATGGCGGGCTCGACATCTTCTTCGCCAATGCCGGCATTTCAGGCGGGCTCGCCTCGATCTTCGAGCAGAGCCCGGAGGACTGGCAGGAAATTCTTCGCGTGAACCTGATCGGTCCGTTTCTGGCGATTAAGCACGCCGCTCCGGCGATGAAGGCGCGCGGCGGCGGCTCGATCATCGCCACTGCCTCGGTCGCGGGCCTGCGCGCGGGCGCCGGCGGCCCCGCCTATTCCGCCTCCAAGTCGGGCGTGATCAGCCTGGTCGAGGTGGCGGCGACCCAGCTCTGCGGCGCGAACATCCGGGTCAACGCGATCTGCCCCGGCCTGATCGAGACCGGCATGACCAGGGGCATTTACGACATGGCGCGCTCCTCGGGGCGCGAGGACATGATCGGCCATCTCAACCCGATGAAGCGGGGCGGCGAGCCGGTCGAGATCGCCCAGGCGGCCCTGTTCCTCGCCTCCGACGCGGCGAGCTATGTGAACGGCCATGCCCTCGTCGTCGACGGCGGCCTCTCCTGCTCGCACCCGCATTATCGCCAGGAATATGGCCGCACGTCCTTCTGAGGAGGTTTGGCGATGAGAGCGATCCCTGTCCTGCTCGCATCGGCCCTCACGGCCGCACCCGCCTTTGCCCAGGCGCCGCGTTTCCCGGTCCCGCTGAACGCGACCGAAGGCTATGGCGCCTGCTCAACCGCCCGGATCATGAACATTGCCGGCCGGGGCGCCTACGCCTCGGTGCGCTCCGGCCCGTCCAGCCGCCAGCGCGAGCTGGGCCGGCTCCCCATCGGCCGGGACGTCTATGCCTGCGTGCGGCACGGCAACTGGTTCGGCATCCTCTACGAGCGCCGGCCCGGGGAGCGGCGCTGCGCCCGGGTGCTGGAGCCGCAGCGCCGGACGACCAACTATCGGGGCCCGTGCGGCTCCGGCTGGGTGCACTACAATTATCTCGGCGGCTATGCCGACTTCATCAGCCCCTGAGCCGGCCGGGTCAGGTTGACGTAAACGTAAAGAGACGCCATCGCCATCCGCGAAGGAGATCATATGACCAGCCCCATCTCGACCCGCATGCATGGCGACGTGCTGATCGTCACCTCCAACAACCCGCCGGTGAACGCGCTCGGCCATGCGGTCCGCGAAGGGCTGGTCAAGGCGATCGGGCAGGCCGACGCGGATGCCGCGGTGAAGGCGGTGGTGATCATCTGCGAAGGCCAGACCTTTTTCGCCGGCGCCGACATCACCGAATTCGGCAAGCCGATGCAGCTGCCCATGCTGCCGAGCGTCGTCGACATCATCGAGAATTGCACCAAGCCGGTGGTCGCGGCGATCCACGGCACTGCCTTCGGCGGCGGCCTTGAGGTCGCTTTGGCCAGCCATTACCGGGTAGCGGTGCCCTCCGCGAAGCTGGGCGTGCCCGAGGTGAAGCTCGGCCTGCTCCCGGGCGCCGGCGGCACGCAGAGGCTGCCGCGCGTGGCGGGCGTCCCCAAGGCGCTGGAAATGGCCGCGACCGGCAATCCGATCGGCGCGAAGGAGGCCTTTCAGATCGGCCTGGTCGACCGGCTGATCGAGGGCGAATTGCTGCCGCATGCGGTCGCCTATGCCGAGGAGGTGCGCGAGGTGCGGCCGCTGCCCAAATCCTCTGCGCGCGACGAGAAGCTGGAGGAGGCGCGCGCCAATCCCGGCCTGTTCGATATGTTCCGCAAGGCCAATGCCCGCAAGTTCAAGGGCTTCGACGCGCCCGAATATAATATCCGCGCGATCGAGGCGGCGGTGGCCAAGCCCTATGTGGAGGGGGTGCTCGACGAGCGCCGCCTGTTCATGGAGCTGATGACCGGCACGCAGGCGCGGGCGCAGCAATATTTCTTCTTCGCCGAGCGCAAGGCGGCAAAGATCGAGAACGTCCCCGAGGGCACGCAGCCGCGCGCGATCCGGCGGGTCGGCGTGATCGGCGCGGGCACGATGGGCGGCGGCATCTCGATGAACTTCCTTTCGGCCGGCATCCCGGTGACCATCGTCGAGATGGCGCAGGAGGCGCTCGACCGCGGCACCGGCGTGATGCGCAAGAATTACGAGGCGAGTGCGGCCAAGGGGCGGATCACGGCCGACCAGGTCGAGGGCGCGATGGGCCTGCTGAAGCCCTCGCTGAGCCTCGAGGACCTCGCCGATTGCGACCTGATCATCGAGGCGGTGTTCGAGAATATGGACGTGAAGAAGGAGATCTTCACGAAGCTCGACAAGATCGCGGGGCCGGGTGCGATCCTTGCCTCCAACACCTCCTATCTCAACATCGACGAGATTGCCGCGGTGACGTCGCGGCCGCAGGATGTGGTCGGGCTGCACTTCTTCTCTCCAGCCAATGTGATGAAGCTGCTGGAGGTGGTGCGCGGCGCGAAGACGGCGCCCGACGTGCTCGTCACCGCCATGAAGATCGCCAAGAAGATCAGGAAGGTCGCGGTGGTCGCCGGCGTCTGCCACGGCTTCATCGGCAACCGCATGCTGATGCCGCGCCAGGTCGAGGCGATGAAATTGCTGCTGGAGGGCGCGACGCCGCAGCAGATCGACAAGGTCCATGTCGAGTTCGGCATGCCGATGGGCCCGTTCCAGATGTCGGACCTCGCCGGCGTCGACATCGGCTGGCACCGCGACCCGACCCGGATCGAGAATATCCGCGACGCGCTCGCCGCCGAGGGCCGCTGGGGGCAGAAGAAGGGGGCGGGCTTCTACGATTATGACGAGAAGCGCACCCCCTCCCCGTCCCCGCGCGTCGCCGAGATCATCGAGGAGTTCCGGCAGAAGACCGGCACGCCGCAGCACGCGATCGACGACCAGGAGATTATCGAGCGCACGCTCTACACGATGGTCAATGAGGGCGCGAAGATCCTCGAAGAAGGC
Organism: Allosphingosinicella sp.; assembly: GCF_035626655.1. GTDB lineage: Bacteria > Pseudomonadota > Alphaproteobacteria > Sphingomonadales > Sphingomonadaceae > Allosphingosinicella. Next base: position 181,517 of record NZ_DASPNF010000010.1, on the reverse strand, counting down.
ATGGCGCAGCGCGCCTCCGACATCGATGTGGTCTGGGTCTATGGCTATGGCTGGCCGGTCTATCGCGGCGGGCCGATGTTCTGGGCCGACACGGAGGGGCTGGCGAAGATCGTCGCCGGGCTGGAGAAAAACGGCTTCGAGGTGTCGAAGCTGCTCCGCGACAAGGCCGAGAAGGGCGAGAAGCTCTCGAAGGACTGAGCGGTTCTTCGATACGCGGCTTCGACAAGCTCAGCCGCTGCTCAGTATGAGCGGTTGAGTTTAAGCACGATCCGCTCATCCTGAGTAGGCATTGAGCCTGCCGAAATGCCGTATCGAAGGACAATATGAAACGCGCCACCGCTCTGCTGCTGCTCCTCCTCGCCGCCTGCGCGCGGGCGCCCAGCTATGATGCGGCCGCGGAGGAGCGCGCGATCCGGCAGGTGATCGCCGACATGGAGCAGGCGTGGAACCGCGGCGATTTCCGCGGCTACATGGCCGGCTTCAAGAATCCCGACGTGGTCTTCGTCTCGCGCGGCGAGTTCCAGCGCGACTGGCAGGGCACGCTCGACCATTATGTCCGCGACTATGGCGGCGATCCGGGGCGGCGCGGGCGGCTGCATTTCTTCGACATCCGCGTCGAGATGCTCGGGCCGGACGCGGCGCAATTGATCAGCCGCTACCGGCTTGAAGGCGGCGGGCACCCGCAGGACGGGATCAACACGCGGCTGTTCCGCAAGGTGGAGGGCCGCTGGGTAATCGCCCTCAACCATGTGAGCTCGCGGGAGGTCTCCCCGGCTAATTCTCCGTCCGCCGCAGCAAATCGATAAGCGCGTCCTTCCAGAACCGCGCCCAGGTATGCGTCCCGTGCCCGCGCGTGTCGGCGCTGCGCGGGATCAGGATGTAGCGGGCGCTCGGCATGCGGCGGGCGGCGGCTTCGGCCACGCCATATTCGGGCGGGTTGATGAAATCGTCGGCGCTGTTCACCCAGGTGATCGGCGCGCGGATCCGCTCGAGGTTCGGCAGCGGATCGTAATTGCGGCTCGATTCCAGCTGGTAGATCAGGTCGTTGGCGTCGCGGCTGGCGAGGTCGCGCTCGACGCGGCCGGCGAGATAGGCGTCGGCGTCGTCGCGGGTCGGATATTCGCGCTGCAGCCAGAGCGGCGCCATGCCGGCGACCTGGAGGATCGAGACGGCGGTGCGGAGGCCCATGGCCGGCTGAGCGGTGTAATTGCCTTCCTGCCAGGCGGGATCGGCGCGGATGCCCTGGACCGCGAGCTGGCGCCACATCCGGTTGTGCCCGGCGATCTGGGTCGGCAGGCAGGCCAGGGGCATCATGGCGCGGGCGAAATCGGGATGGGTCTCGGCCCAGACGAAGATGTGCATGCAGCCCATGGAGGTGCCCATGATGAGGCGCAGGCGCGCGACGCCGAGGCGCCGGAGCAACTGGCGCTGCGCTTCGACCATGTCGTCATAATCGTAATGGGGGAAACGCATGCGCAGGCCGTCGCTCGGCCTGGAGGAGCGGCCATGGCCGATATTGTCGGGGAGGATGACGTAATAGCGGCCGACGTCGAGCGGCTGGCCCGGGCCGTAAAGCTCATTGGCGAACTGGGGCACGATGAACTGCCGGCCGGAGCCGCCGGTGCCGTGGAGAACCATCACCGCATTGACGATATTGCCGGCCGCGTCCCGGCGCGGCGTGCCGAGCGTGGCGTAATGCATGCGCAGCTCGGGCAAGGTCTCGCCAGAGCGGAAGCGGAAATTCGGCAGGGTGACGTCGCCCTGCGTGATGATCGCCGCCCAGTCCACCTGCTGCGCCGCGGCGGGAGCCGCGGCGAGTAGCAGGGCGAGCAAGGCGAGCAGCCGTCTCATCGGCCGCTGAGCGCGCCTTCCTCGAGCCGGCGGCGGGCGGCGGCGCGGTCGGCCTCGGACAGGCCTTCCCACCAGGCCTGTGCGGTGCCGGCCTCGTTGCGCGCGGCGGTGATCCGTTCGATCTCGGTCGGCCCGCCATTTTCGGGGATGTTGGCGCGGACGACGGAGACCTCGACGGTCACCGGCCGGCCGCGATTGGCGTCGAGGAACATGTCGATCGGCTCCCGGCCCGGCTGGGCGCGGATCGTCTCGCGGCCGGGCACGTCGATCTTCGCCCAGAGATAGTCGCCCATCTCCCAGCCGCTGAAGGTGCCGGAGACGGTCTCGCTGCGCAGCACCGGCTCGGCGGCGGCGGTGCCGTTGTTCACGGGCGCGCTCTCATTTGCGCCGGGCGCCGGCGCGGCGGCGTTCGCGGCATTGCCGGTGGCGGCGTTGTTGGCGGTGCTCCCGCTGCAGGCGGCCAGCGACAGGGCAATGAGTGACGCAAGGGTCGTGCGCATCGTCAGTCTCCCCCCTTCATGTTCGCCGCGAAGCTCCGCCATTTGCGCAGGCCGCGCAAGGGCTCAGTTGGCGCCCGGGATCGCAGTCGCCCAGGCCGCGGCGTCGAAGCCGAGCAGGCGCCGGTCGCCGAGATCGAGCAAGGGCCGCTTGATCATCGAGGGCTGGGCAAGCATCAGCGCCACCGCTTTGTCCTCGTCCAGGCCCGCCTTGTCCGCGTCCGGCAGTTTGCGGAAGGTGGTGCCGGCGCGGTTGAGCAAGTTCTCCCAGCCCAGCTCCGCCGCCCACGCCCGCAGGCGGGGCTCGTCGATTCCGGTGAGCTTATAGTCGTGAAATTCATAGGCGATGCCGCGTGCGTCCAGCCAGGCGCGGGCCTTCTTGATCGTGTCGCAATTCCTGATGCCGTACAGTGTCAGGCCCACCAACATCCTCCCCAAGCCGAATGGCCGGCTCGCATTTCCGTGATTGACGCCCCGTCTATTGCGGCCGGGCCGGCGCCTGCGCTGCGCCGCATACCTCCCGGGCCAATGTCTCCAGGAAGCTGCCCACGACGACCGCCCGAAACGGCGTGGAGGTCTCGTTCCGGCTCTGCTCGGCGCCCTCCGGGGAATAAGTGACGATGCCGAGCACGCGGGCCTCATAGGCCGCGCAGCGCAGCTCCATGTTGCTCAGCGTGTAGGAGCCTTCCTCGACAAAGCGCAGCCTGACGCGGGTGATTGGCCCGGCGCGAACCACCGAGGCCGCATCGTAGGAGGTCTGCCGGCCGTTGCCGGAGGTGCCGAGCGACCGCCAGTCGGGCTGGGCGGCGGCCTGGGCGAGCAAGGCGAGCAGGAGCGCGAAGTGAGCCATGCCGCCTCTTACCGACCGGAGCCGAACCTGGGCAATGGCTTTCCCGCCGCCTGCTGCCGCCGGAAGCAGCCGGCCATATGATCGTCGACGATGCCGACCGCCTGCAGCCAGGCGTAGACGATGGTCGGCCCGACGAACTTGAAGCCGCGGCCTTTGAGGTCCCTGGAGATCGCTTCGGAAAGCGGGGTCGTCGCCGGCAGGCTGACGCCGTCGCCGCGGACCACCTCGCCGCCGGTGAAGGACCAGCAATAGGTCGCGAAATCCTCACCCCGGTCGCGCATCTCGCAGAAGAGCCGCGCACCCCTGATCGTCGCCTCGATCTTGGCGCGGGCACGGACGATGCCGGGATCGGCAAGCAGCCGCGCGACGTCGGCCTCCGTGAAGCGCGCCACCTTGTCGGGATCGAAGCCCGCGAAGGCGGCGCGGAAGCCCTCGCGCTTGCGCAGGATCACGATCCAGGCAAGCCCCGCCTGGAAGCCCTCCAGCATCAGCGCCTCCCAGAGCAAACGGGAGTCACGGACGGGCACGCCCCATTCATTGTCGTGATAGGCCTGGTAGAGCGGGTCGGCGCCCACCCAGGCGCAGCGTTGCGGCTCGCCGGCCACGCCTGCCTCAGTCCCCGGTCGGAACCACGCCGGCTTTCTCGATCATCAGCACGACGGTGCGGCCGCGGGCATGGGGGAAATGCATCACCCCGGCGGGGACGGTGAAGGCCTGGTTGGGCTTCAGGCTGATGGTGCGGTCCTCCAGCTCGATGTCGAGCTGCCCTTCGAGGACCATGAAGAACTCGTCCTCGCCGTCATGCTTGTGCCAGTGGAAATCGCCCTCCATGACGCCGAGCCGCACCCAGGTGTCGTTGACCGCGCAGAGCGTGCGGTTCCACCAGGGAGTCTGGGCGTCCCCCACCGCCGCCACGTCGAACTGCTCGCCATTTGCGAACATGATCCCGTCCGTGTCGATATCGTAGCGCGTTTCGCTCATTACTGCCTCCCTCATTTCCCCCTATCGTGCCTGTGCGCCCGGAATCTACTCTGCAGGTCGACTATTCCCAAGTCGTCGCGCCTTTTGGAAAGCCGTCGCGCTGGACACGTACAACACAAAAGCGCTGGCCGGTCGGCGCGCGCATGACGACCCAGCGCTCCAGGCGCCTGTCGACCGTCGCACCGAGCTTCTCTAGCCGCGCGACCTCTGCCGGAATGTCATCGGTTTCGATGTCGAGATGGATACGGCTTTCGTGGTCAACGCGTTGGACCTGGACGCTGATCTCGTCGGGCGGAGTTTCGAGCATAACGTAGTTGCCGCGGGTTCCCGGATGATCGGGATCGATGCGGCGGCCCAGCGCCCCGGCCCAGAAACGCGCAGCCGCGTCGATGTCCTCGACATTGCAGTCGATCAATATGCCATTGATGCGCGAGCGGTGCATGTCGAGCTCACTCCCATTCAATCGTCCCCGGCGGCTTGGACGTGTAGTCGTAAACCACCCGGTTGATCCCCCTGACCTCGTTCACGATCCGCGTCGCCACTCTACTCAGGAACGCCGCGTCGAAAGGGTAGATGTCGGCGGTCATGCCGTCGGTACTGGTCACGGCGCGGAGCGCGCAGACATGGTCGTAGGTGCGGTGGTCGCCCATCACGCCGACGGTGCGGACCGGGAGCAGGACGGCGAAGGCCTGCCAGATGGCGTCGTAAAGGCCGGCATTGCGGATCTCCTCGAGGTAGATGGCGTCCGCCTTGCGGAGGATATCGCATTTCTCCTGGCTGACCTCGCCGGGGATGCGGATGGCGAGGCCGGGGCCCGGGAAGGGATGGCGGCCGACGAACGCCTCGGGCAGGCCGAGTTCGCGGCCGAGGACGCGGACCTCGTCCTTGAACAATTCCCTGAGCGGCTCGACCAGTTGCATGTTCATCCGTTCAGGGAGGCCACCGACATTGTGGTGGCTCTTGATCGTCACCGAGGGACCGCCGGTGAAGCTGACGCTCTCGATCACGTCGGGATAGAGCGTGCCCTGGGCGAGGAAGTCGGCGCCGCCGAGCTTCTTCGCCTCGGCCTCGAAAATGTCGATGAAGGTCTTGCCGATCAGCTTGCGTTTGGCCTCGGGCTCGTCGAGCCCGGCGAGGCCGCCGAGGAAGGCTTCGGAGGCGTCCACATGGACGAGCGGGATGTTGTAATGGTTGCGGAACAGGGAGACGACCTGCTCCGCCTCGCCGAGCCGCATCAGGCCGTGATCGACGAAGACGCAGGTGAGCTGATGGCCGATCGCCTCGTGGATCAGCACTGCCGCGACGGCGCTGTCGACGCCGCCGGAGAGGCCGCAGATCACCCGGCCCTGCCCGACCTGGGCGCGAATATCGGCGATCTTGGTCTGGCGATATTCGGCCATCGTCCAGTCGCCGGGCAGGCCGCAGACGTGGCGGACGAAATTGGCGAGCAACTTGCCGCCGTCCGGCGTGTGCACGACCTCGGGGTGGAACATCAGGCTGAAGAAGCGGCGCTTCTCGTCGGTGGCGATCGCATAGGGCGCGCCCTCCGAGCTGGCGACGACGCTGAAGCCCTCGGGCAGAGCCTCGACGCGGTCGCCATGGCTCATCCAGACCTGGTGGGTCTCGCCTTTGTGCCAGAGGCCGTCGAAGAGGACCGAGTCGCCCGTAATCTCGATGAAGGCGCGGCCGAATTCGCGCTGGTCGGAGGGCGCGACGCGGCCGCCCAATTGGTGGGCCATGGTCTGCTGGCCATAGCAGATGGCGAGGATGGGCAGGCCGGCGTCGAAGAAATGCTGCGGCGCGCGCGGGCTGTCCTCCCACATCACCGAGGAGGGCCCGCCGGAGAGGATGATGCCCCTGGGTTTCAATCGCGCGAACGCCTCGTCGGCGCGGTTGAACGGGGCGATCTCGCTATAGACGCCGGCCTCGCGCACCCGCCGCGCGATGAGCTGGGTCACCTGGCTGCCGAAATCGACGATGAGGATGGAATCGGTGTGGGCCGTCATGGCCGGGCGATAGAAAGCACGCCCGGCTTTGTCGAGGCCGCCCGTCTCCGGTTCATTTGCCGATCAGTTGCACCTCGCCGGCGATCGACGACAAGGAGACGGCGGGGCCGCCCGCCCCCACCCGCGCCCGGTAATTCCCGTTCCCGCTGCGCTGGATCGAAACGACCGGCGAGTTTGTAGAGACGCGGCCGATGATGCTCGAGATGCTGACATCGGCACCGGCGCCACGGTGGAAACCAAGCTCGATCGGGCCGGTGACGCTGGCGATGCTGATCCCGCCCGGACCGATGCGACCGAGCGTCATGGTGAGGCCCTGCGCAAGGCTGGAAAGATCGGCCGAGCGCACGTCAGCGACGGTGACATGGCGGGCGATGCTTTCGAGACGGAGCGTGCCGTCGAGCGGTCCGATGCTGACGGTGCCGGCAATCTGCGTCAGGGTCAGATCGACCCTCCGCGGCAACACCAGGCGGACCTCCTGACGGTCGCGGAGCGTGCCACATTCGGGGGTCCGCTCCTGCACGTGCGCGATCACCAGTCGGGCGCCCCCGCCCCTCACTTCAGTACGGTAACAAGCGAGCTCCGCCGGCGTCGCCGCCATTCGAACGATGTGGACCTCGGCGCGGCTGCCCCCGCCGGTGACAACCGTCACGGGCCCGGCGATCCCCGACACGCTCACCAGGGCCTGGGGATCGAGCGGGACGGTTCGCTCGATTTCCTCGCGCGCCGGCATCGCCTGGCCGGCCTCGTTGGTCACCGGACTGGCCTGCCCGGCGCCGGGCGCCGAAGGCGCAAGCAACGCGCCAGCCATCGTCATCAGGACTTGCAGCATGACCCCTTCTCCCGCGGCAAAAAGCCGGCCCGACTTTCGAAGCAAAGTCCATGCCATGCACGCTCTCTCGGAACGCAGCCTGGACATGGTGGCCTGTCGTGTCCGGAACCGGACAGAACGTCCGGAACCGCGCAGTTGTGCACGATGTCCGTCGACCCGTCGTCAAAGGCGGGCGCAGGGGCTAGATCGGCAAGGGGAAGAGCAGGAAGAAGCCGTTCACCACCAGCAAGGTGCCGACCAGGCCGAGCCCGACCGCGGCGATCAGCACGATCCGGTTGAGCGCCAGGATCGCAACCGAGCCGAGCACCAAAGCGAGCTGCAGCAGGACCTCGGCCAGGTCGAAATTGCTGTCCTGCGCCGAGGCGACCTCGCGGGCCGCCTCATAGGCCTGCGCCTGGGCGCGGAGCTGGCGCTTGCCCTCGCCGCGCAGCAGGTCGTTCGGCGCTTCCGGATCGGGCTCGGATTCGTAGCGGGCGATGGTGGCGCGATGCTCGGCCAGCTGCCGCTCGATGCGGGCACGCTGGTCGGGCGCGAGGCCCGGCTCCACGAGGTCGCTCTCGAGCTCGGTGATCGCGATCTCATAGGCTGTCTGGCGCATATTCTTGGCCTGGAAGAAGGCCCAGGTGTCGCTGGCCTTGATGTTGTTGAAGATCATCTCGTCGGTGGCGTTGCCACCGCCGAGGCCGCCCATCGCCAGCACCGCCGCAAGAATTGCGATCAGGAGGGCGGCCCGGTTGCGGAAGCGCGTCGCCGGATCCTTCGCCTCGCTGTGCTCCTCGGAAACCTCGCCGATCATGTCGGCGGCATCGGCGGAATCCATGGCGTCCCTCCCCTTTGCGCCGAGCCAGCCTTAGCCCTGGCGCGGCGGATGTCGAGCGGCTTGCCTGGCCGAACGGGCTTGACGGCGCGGCGCATCGCCGCGGCGACCGCGAGCGCGCTGCGCAGGCCGAGCTTTTCGCGAAGCATGGCGAGATGCGTGCGAATGGTGTCGCGGGAGACGCGCAACCGCGTTGCGATCTCGTCCGCGCCGAGGACGCACAGGCCGTTTACCATAACAGGCGGATCGGCTTTGCGCCCGAAAACTCATCCGATCGGAAGAGGCGGGGCCCCGGTCGTCAACCTGTCAAGAGAGCGAGAGCAGCTGAAATTCGGGAGCGGGAAAAATGGGCCCAGCCAAGCCGCGTCGGCGCGTCCGCAGGGGTGGCTCAGCGGGCCGGCCGCGCCGCGCCCGCCCGGAACAGGGGCAGCACCGCCGCATAGAGCTCGTTGGGGGTCACGGTCGCGCCCTGCCCTCCCGCCCGGGTGAGCTGGGCGCGCTGCGCCGCGGACGGGACGACGGTGTAGAGGAAGAAGGGCGTGCGGTCGTTTCGACGGCGCATCTCCCGCACCAGGTCGAGGCCGTCCAGCGGCCTGCCGTTGCGGTTCATGTCGGAGATGACCGCGCGATATTCATACATCGCGAGCAGCGCCAGCGCCTCCTCGCTGGTCCTGATCTGATAGACGGCGATCCCGTTGCGCTCGAGATGCTGCTTCTCGCGGGCATTGTTCTGCGGGTTGTCGTCCACCCAGAGGATCCGGCCAAGGGCATTGGCCGGCTCGCCGCGAACGAGCGGCGGCTCCGCCTCGGGCGCACGCGAAAACGCGCCGAGCGCCACCGCCGCCACAGCGCCCAACCCCAGCGCGCCTGCCCCGGCTGCCAGCCCCAGGCCGAAGCGTCCGAACCGGCGTCGGGCGGGTTGGGGAAGCGAGCCGACTTCGGGATCCACGGCAAGCCGGTAGCCGTAGCCATGGACGGTCTCCAGCGCCCCGCCATCTCTGCCAAGCGCGCACCGCAGTCGCCCGATCGCCTTGGCGAGCGAGTTTTCGTGAACGACGCGGGCCGGCCAGCCGGCCTCCAGCAGGCGGTCCTTGTCGACCTCCTTGCCGGCCTCGGCCAGCAGCATCTCGAGGATGGCGAGACTGGAGCGGTCGAGCGGGACGCGCTGGCCGGCGACCGACAGCGCGCCGCGCGCTGCGTCGAATTCGACTTGGCCGAAACGCGTCACGCAACGGTCCATAAGTCACCCCGGACCGTTATGCCTTCGGCGCCGCGCCAAGTCGAGACGGAGCCGTTTTCAGAATTTTTCAGACTTGGGGAAAGACCTTGCCGGCCGCTGCTGCCTACGATGCCTCCTCGCATCGAAGGAGAATGGCGATGAAGGGGACCCTCCGCTCGATTCTGTTGGGCACGACCATGATCGCGGCGGCGACGGCGTTGCCGAACGCCGCGAGAGCATTCGCCGTAGCGCCGCTCAAGAGCTATGCTGAGTCCCTGCTCGGTCCAACCTCGATGCTGCTCGTGCTCGTCTCTGCCTGGACCCAGGAAGACCAGTTCTCCACGTACCGAAGGGGTCTCGGCGAATCCGTGGCCGAATTTCGCTGGAGCTCCGCCGAGAGGGAATTCTGGCGCCTTTGCGAACACAACGACTTGGCGGGGCTGCGGGAACAATTCACGATGCTGGAAAGGCGTTCCGGGCAAATCCGCGCCGACGCGCTCGCCGCAGGCGGCGAAGGCAGCAGCTCCGCCCAGGCCCGCAGCGTCAGCGGGCGTATTCTGATGCGGTTGGGGGTTTTGCGCAGATGGCTTCCGGTCTGCGAGCGCCAGATCCGGGCGAGAATCGGCGATGCGAGCGAATCGGCGTCAGCTCCTGCGCAGCCCGGCGCGCCGCCAGTTCCCTCGCCGCCCGACCCGCAAGGACTCACCGTCTGGGATCGGGACAGGCTGTATCGGGCAGAAGCTGACCAGGACGCAGATATCGTCGATGAGCAGTTGGTCGGTCTTGAGGATGTCCGTGTTGCCGGCGACTGCGACCGGTTCCAGGCGGAAGTCGCGCGGCTGAGGTCGCTCACCCTCGAAGCCGATGAGCGCAACCGGCTGCACATGATCGTTCTGCGAGGTTGTCCCCCCACAGCCGTCGGCACCGCGGCCGGGCCAAGCGGTTCGGCTGGTACATCGCCGCCGGCCGCGGCGCCGCCGGATGCCGACGACGTAGACAGCATCATCGACGATCCCGATGCCGGCCTTCGCTCTCAAGGGCTCGCGCCGCAGCAGCGGCCACCGGCCAGCGCCGCATCGCCGCGAGCTCCGGACGGTCCGATTGGCAACATGCCGCAGCAACCTGATGCGAACGTGCTGTGGGGAGACTATTTCTACGTCGCGGGCCACATGGGCGAGTCCGATGTCCCGCAAACCGGCATCGGTGTCACCCGCGCCGGTGCGCCTGGCGTGGCGCCGGAGACCGACGCCGGAACGACAGGCGACAGAGTCAGCACGGTCGGATTCGAGGGCGCCTTGGGATTCGGCGAATTCCGTGTGCACGTCGGCTATTCCGAAGGTGACGCCAGCACTTCGTTCGACGTCCAGCCTATTTCGGGCGGCTTCAACGGCGCCGTGTTCGGCGCGTTGTCGCCGGCGGGCAGCTCGGGAATCGGCGCCAGCTCGGTTACGCTGGCCGGTCAGACCGAGGTCGACCTGTCGCGATTCCGGATCGGGGCGGACCTCGAGGTCGCGCAGCCGGCTCCGGCGACGCGTATCTTTCTCAGCTTCGACTATTTCCGCGACGTCCGGACCTACTCCTCCTCGTTGACCGGGGCGACCGGCGGCGTCCAGTTCTCGCAGGAACGCGACCAGCGAGTCCGCGACCATGCTTTCGGCCTCGGAGTCGGCGCCGAAACCCGGATTCCCTTCGGCAGCGCGACCGACGGAGGCAAGGGGCTTTCGCTGCGACTGGATGCGCGCGTCCAGGCCTATCTGCTCGACAGCGACCTGCGGTCCATCGAGCACAATATCTCCAACTTCGGTCCGGTGTCCGACCGAGACTTCACGATCGAGATCGAGGAAAGCGAAAGCGATATCGGGGTGGCGGCCGCGGCGAGCGGCGAACTGGACTACGCGCTGACCCGCGGCTTCGCGATCTTCGCCGGCGGATCGGTCGAATATCGGAGCCGGGTCGGCGGGGTCTTCAACCCCAATTCGGGCGACCAGGTCTTCTTCGATGGCCTCACCACCGGGCTGACCAGCAATGACTTCTGGAGCTACGGGGCACGTATCGGGATCCGGGTCGCCTTCGGTCGACGCTGAGGAGAACAGTTAAGCGCTGACTGAAGTGTCTTGACAGGAGATGCGGCGAATCGTTAGTTAAGCACATGCTTAACGAATCGGCCCGGCTCGATCTCGCCTTCCAGGCACTCGCGGACCCGACGCGACGCGGGATGCTGGCGCGGCTTTCACGCGGGCCGGCGAGCGTGTCGGAGCTGGCCCGCCCCTACCGGATCTCGCTGCCGGCGGTGCTGCAGCATCTGCAGCATCTGGAGGCGAGCGGCCTGGTCCGGTCCGAAAAGCAAGGGCGGGTGCGCACCTGCCGGCTGGAGCCGAAGGCGCTGAGCGCCGCGGAGCAATGGATCGCCGAGCAGCGCGAACTCTGGGAGGGCCGGCTCGACCGGCTGGAAGAATTTCTCGAAGAACTCAAAGCCAAGGAGAGTGAGAATGAGTGACCTTGATCTGGTGCTGGAGCGCACCCTCAACGCGCCCCGCGACCTGGTGTGGAAGGCCTGGACCGATCCGGAGCTTCTGAAGCGCTGGTTCGCCCCCAAGCCCTATGAGATCAGCGAGATCGAGATGGAGCTGAGGCCCGGCGGCGTCTTCCGCCTCCGCATGGTCGGTCCCGACGGCTTCGACACCGGCCATGGCAATCCCGGCTGCATGCTGGAGGTCGTCGAGGGCGAGAAGCTGGCCTGGACCAGCGCGCTCGGCCCCGGCTACCGCCCCGCCGAGATGGGCGAAGGCTGCGAATCCTTTCCGATGACGGCGATCGTCACCCTCGCCGATGCGGGGGACGGCAGGACCCTCTATCGCGCGGTCGCGCTGCACAAAAGCATGGGCGATCGGGACATGCACGAGCAGATGGGCTTCCAGGAGGGCTGGGGCAAATGCGCCGAGCAGCTCGAGGAGCTCGCGCAGGAGCTGGGAGCGACGGCGTGAGGAAGCTGGTCGCCGCCTTCTTCGCCAGCCTGGACGGCGTCATCCAGGCGCCGGGCGGGCCGGAGGAGGATCCGACCGGCGGCTTCGCGCATGGCGGCTGGAGCTTCCATCATTGGGACGGGGTGATGGAGGAGCATATGGGCGAGAGCTTCTCCAGGCCCTTCGACCTGCTGCTCGGACGCCGGACCTACGACATCTTCGCCGCCCACTGGCCCTATACCGACGAGGAACCGGCGGGCCTGTTCAACAACATCACCAAATATGTCGCGACGTCCGAGGCCGGGCCGCTGGCCTGGCAGAACAGCGTGAAGCTGGAGGGCGACGTGCCGGCGGCGGTGGCGCGGCTGAAGCAAGGGGATGGGCCGGACCTGCTCACCCAGGGCAGCGCGGTGCTGGTCCGGAGCCTGCTCGCCGCGGGCCTGGTCGACGAGCTCAGCCTGATGATCTTCCCGGTGCTGCTTGGCCGCGGCAAACGTTGGCACGGTGAGGATGTGGAGGCCGGGGAATGGGAGATGCTGTCCAGCCGCACCTCGACGACGGGCGTGATCCTGAGCCGCTACCGGCCGAAAGGCCCGGTCACCACCGGCTCGTTCGCGCACAGCGAGCCGAGCGCGGCGGAGCGGGCGCGGCGCGCGAAGATGGAGGCAGGCACATGGTGAAGGAAACCCGCACGGTCAGCGTCGAGCGGCGCATCGCCGCGCCCCCGGAGAAAGTGTTCGACGCCTGGCTCGACCGGGACGGCCTCGGCCAATGGCTGTTCCGGACGCCCGGCGGCACGACGGAGCGGGTCGAGGTCGATCCGCAGGTCGGCGGCCGCTTCCGCGTCGACGAGCGCCGCGACGGAAATTTGGCCGAGCATCATGGCGAATATGTCGCGCTGGACCGCCCGCACCGGCTCGCCTTCGATTTCTGGACGAGCTTCAGCGACGAGCGGACGCGGGTCACGATCGAGATCGCGCCGGACGGCAACGGCTCGCTGCTGACGCTGACCCATGCGGGCGTCTGGACGGATTACGAGGACCGGACCCGGCAGGGCTGGACGATGATCCTGGAGAGCCTGGAGCGCTGGATTGCGCGCCATCCTTAGGCAAAGGAATGGGGACAGTTGCTAGCAACTGTCCCCGTCAACTTCCCTAGCAGCGAGTCGCCTCGCGACCGACCAGGGCGCCGATCGCGCCGCCGATGATCGCGCCGGTCGTGCCGCTGCCGCGGCCCCGATAGCGGTAACGCCGGCCGTCGCGGCCGATCTCGCGGCCGATCAGGGCGCCGGCGGCGCCGCCGACGATCGCGCCGGCCGTGCCGTCGCCGCAGCGGTCGCGATAGCGATACCGGCTGCGGTAGCCGCGCGGATAATAGCCGTCATAATAGCCGCCATAGTAAGCCGGATAGCCATAGCCGTAGCCATAATAGCCCGGATAACCGTAGCCATAGCCGTAGCCCGGATAGCCGTAATAGACGCTCACGCGGGTGCGCGGGCGATAATAACGGCCGCGATAGCGGCGATAGTCGCGGCGGTGATAGCGCCGGCCGTCGCGGCGATAATCGTCGCGGTAGCGGCGGCCGTCGCGATAGCCGTCATAGCGGTCGTAATAGCCGTCGCGATAGCGCGACTGCGCGCTCGCTTCGGTCGGCGCCAAGGCGACGGTCGCGCTGAGCGTCACCGCGGCACCGAGGATGAATGTCCTGAACATTGCAGGCTCTCCACTTCTCACGGGTATTCGGGCGAAATACGCCGCCCGGACGAATCGGGTTTCCGCCAATGCGCCTGAGCGGGCGATGAACAGGATGGTTAACCTTTCCCGAGGGGTGACGTGGCGTCAATCTTGCTTCGCGCGCCGCTTTGCGCCCACAAACACCGCATGAGTGACCCCGCCTTTCCGCAGCCCGCCTTCATGGCCGACGAGGAGATCCGCATGTTCGCGGACTCGGTCGGCAAGTTCCTCGACCGCAACGCGCCGCCGGAACGAGTCGCGAAATGGCGCGAGGAGGGCATGGTCGAGCGCGCCTTCTGGCGCGAGGCGGGCGCGGCCGGCCTGCTCGGGGTCAGCGTGCCCGAGGCCTATGGCGGCCCGGGCGGCGACTTCCGGCACGACGTGGTCGTCGCCGAGACGATCATCCGCAAGGGCGTCGAGGGCTTCGCCGCCGGCCTGCACAATGTGATCATCACGCCCTACATCCAGGCGCACGGCACCGAGGGGCAGAAACAGAAATGGCTGCCCAGGCTCGCCAATGGCGAGCGCGTCGCCGCGATCGCGATGAGCGAGCCGGGTGCGGGCTCCGATTTGCAGTCGGTCCGTACGACCGCGCTGCGCGACGGCAACGGCTACCGGATCAACGGCGCCAAGACCTTCATCTCCAACGGCCAGGTCGCTGACCTGATCGTCGTCGTCGCCAAGACCGACCCGAGCGAGGGCGCGAAGGGGGTCTCGCTGCTCGTCGTCGAGACCGACGAGGTGGAAGGCTTCCGCCGGGGCAAGAAGCTCGACAAGGTCGGGCTCGACGCGCAGGACACGTCCGAATTGTTCTTCGACGACGTCTGGGTGCCGGCGGAGAATCTGCTCGGGCTGGAGGAGGGCAAGGGCTTCTACCAACTGATGGCGGAGCTGCCGCGCGAGCGGCTGCTGATCGCGATCGGCAGCGCGGTGGCGATGGAGCGGGCGCTCGAGGAGACGATCGCCTATGTGAAGGAGCGCAAGGCCTTCGGAAAGCCGGTGATCGACTTCCAGAACAGCCAGTTCGTGCTTGCCGATTGCAAGGCCAAGGCGGTGGTCGCACGCGTGTTCGTCAACGACTGTATCGAGCGGCTGCTGAAAGGCGAGCTGGACGCGACCACGGCGGCGATCGCCAAGCTCTGGGTCTCGGAGGCGCAGGGCGAGCTGGTCGACGCCTGCCTGCAGCTCCATGGCGGCTACGGCTATATCAACGATTATCCGATCGCCCGCATGTGGCGCGACGCCCGCGTGCAGCGCATCTATGGCGGGTCAAGCGAGATCATGAAGCTGCTGATCGCGCGGTCGCTCTAGTTTCGTGGTCCGGCGAAGGCCGGACCGCGGGACGGAAATCGCGAGTCTCCCCACGGTCCGGCCTCCGCCGGACCACATGAGCGCTAAAGCCGTTCGGCTTGCCAGCGCAGATGGTCGGCCATGAAGGTCGAGATGAAGTAGTAGCTGTGGTCGTAGCCCGGCTGCATCCGCAGCGTCAGCCCGATCCCCGCCGCGGCGCAGGCGGCTTCGAGCAATTCGGGCCGCAGCTGTTCGGCGAGGAAGGAGTCGGCGTCGCCCTGGTCGACGAGCAGCTCCGGGAGATGCGCGCCGTCCTCGATCAGGGCGACCGCATCGTGCCGCCGCCAGGCGCCACGATCCCCACCCAGATAGCGGCCCAGCGCCTTCTCGCCCCAGGGCACCTGCCCCGGCGCGACAATAGGCGCGAAGGCGGAGACGGCGCGGTAACGGCCGGGATTGCGCAGCGCGAGGATCAGCGCGCCATGGCCGCCCATCGAATGGCCCATGATCCCCTGCCGCTCCATGTCGGCCGGAAAATTCTCGGCGATCAAGGCGGCCAGCTCCCCGGTGACATAGGAGTACATGCGGTAATTGGCGGCAAAAGGCGCCTCGGTCGCATCGACGTAGAAGCCCGCGCCCTGCCCGAAATCATAGGCCTCGTCGTCCGGCACGTCCTCGCCGCGCGGGCTGGTGTCGGGGGCGACGAAGATGAGGCCAAGCTCGGCGCAGGCGCTGCGATACTCGCCTTTCTCGGTGACGTTGGCGTGGGTGCAGGTCAGCCCGGAGAGATAGAAGACGACCGGCAGCTTGCCGATCCGCTCCGCCTGCGGCGGCACGAAGACCGAAAAGGTCATCGGCGTTCGGGTCTCGCGGGAGTCGTGGCGGTAGACGCCCTGCGTCCCGCCGAAACACTTGTTCGTTGAGAGAGTCTCCAGGTTCACTGGCCGGGCCGATGGATGGCGCAGAGCTTGTTGCCGTCGGGATCGCGGACATAAGCGAGGTACATCGGACCGAGCGCGCCCTCCCGGAGACCGGGCGGGTCCTCGATCGAGCGGCCGCCATTGGCGATGCCGGCGTCATGGAAGGCCTGGACCTGCTCGGGCGATGCGCAGCTGAAGCCGATCGTGCCGCCATTGGCGAAGGTCGCGGCCTCACCGTCGATCGGCTCGCTGATGCAGAAGACGCCGCCATTGTGACGGTAGAAGAGCCGGACATGGCCGCTGCTCGCGACGTTGCGGAACGGCTCCCCCGCGCCGAGCGTGCCGAGCACCGCGTCGTAGAAAGACTTGGACCGCTCGATGTCGTTCGATCCGACCATGATGTGGCTGAACATCTTCTTCCTCCCGCTCAGTAGACGACGACCGAGCGGATGCTCTCGCCCGCATGCATCAGGTCGAAGCCCTTGTTGATCTCGTCGAGGCTGAGCACGTGGGTGATCATCGGGTCGATCTCGATCTTTCCCGCCATGTACCAGTCGACGATCTTCGGCACGTCGGTGCGGCCCCTGGCGCCGCCGAAGGCGGTGCCGCGCCAGTTGCGGCCGGTGATCAGCTGGAAGGGCCGGGTCGCGATCTCCTTGCCCGCCTCGGCGACGCCGATGATGATCGACGTGCCCCAGCCGCGGTGGCAGGCCTCGAGCGCGGTCCGCATCACCTCGACATTGCCGGTCGCATCGAACGTATAGTCGGCGCCGCCGTCGGTCAGCTCGAGCAGCTCGGCGATGATCGCCGCCCGGTCCTTGTCGCGGGCGTCGACGAAGTGGGTCATGCCGAACTTGCGGCCCCATTCCTCGCGCGCCGGATTGATATCGACGCCGACGATCCGGTCCGCGCCCGCGAGCTTCGCGCCCTGGATGACGTTGAGGCCGATGCCGCCGAGGCCGAAGACGACGACATTGTCGCCGACCTGGACCTTCGCCGTGTTGATCACCGCGCCGACGCCGGTGGTCACGCCGCAGCCGATATAGCAGCAGGTCTGGAAGGGCGCGTCCTCGCGTATCTTCGCGACCGCCACCTCGGGCAGGACGGTGAAGTTCGAGAAGGTCGAGCAGCCCATATAATGGTAGATGGGCTCGCCCTTGTAGCTGAAGCGGCTGGTCCCGTCCGGCATCACCCCCTTGCCCTGGGTGGCGCGGATCGCGGTGCAGAGGTTGGTCTTGCCCGAGAGGCAGCTTTTGCACTGCCGGCATTCGGGCATGTAGAGCGGGATGACATGGTCGCCCGGCTTCACCGAAGTGACGCCCGGACCGACCTCGCGGACCACGCCCGCGCCCTCATGGCCAAGGATCGAGGGGAAGATCCCCTCGCTGTCGAGCCCGTCCAGCGTATAGGCGTCGGTATGGCAGATGCCGGTCGCCATGATCTCGACCAGCACCTCGCCGGCCTTCGGACCCTCGAGGTCGAGCTCGACGATCTCGAGCGGTTGCCTGGCGGCAAAGGCGACGGCGGCACGGGTCTTCATGAGCTTCTTGCCTCCCCTCAGGATTCGTTTGCGCCGCTTATAGCCCCGGCGGCGCGCTCAGGAAGCGATTGATCCACGCCCCGATGCGGCCGCTGTCGTTGGGCGCATCGAGCGAGGCGATGGCGGCATCGACCTCCGGGATGCGGTCGCGGCGGCTCTCGTAGAGCGCGGAGGCGAAGGCCGGCGACATTTCCGGGTGGAACTGGAAGGAGATCGCCATGCCGTCGCGCCAGGAGAAGCCCGCATAAGGCGTGAACAGGGAGGAGGCGATCAGCTCGGCGTCGGGCGGCGGCTGCACGACCTGGTCCTGGTGCGAGGCGGGCGCGGAGACGAGCGGCACCTCGTCCATCCAGGGCTCGTGGCGGACGATCGGATAGGAGTGCAGCCCCACGCCCCAGCCGCGCTCGGATTTCTCGACATGGCCGTCGAAGGCTTCGGCCATGATCTGGTGGCCGAAGCAGATGCCGACCAGCTTCGCCCGCCCCTTCGCCAGGCGGAGGAAGGTCTTGAGCGGATCGATCCAGGGCAAATCGTCATAGACCCCGGCCGAGGAGCCGGTGATGAGATAGGCACTATGACGCTCCACCGCGGGCGGCAGCTCGCCGGCGCGCACCTCATAGGTCGTCGCCTCGGTCCCGAGCAGCCGCTCGAACATCGCCGGATAATGGCCGAACTCGGCGAGCAGAGCGGGCGGCGGCGCGCCGGCTTCAAGGATGGCGAGGCTCATCGGGCCCGGGCCTGAATGATGCAAAGGTGACGAATGTCACGAATGTCACATGGAAACGCCGGGGGGCATCCCGCCCGGCCACCCATGGCGCACGCGGCGCCGCGCTGGAAGAGGCGGGGTGGGTGATACAAATCGCGGGCCATCATGAAAGGCTGACAGGCCAAATCCTAAATATACCCAATAAAACGGTGCCGGTGCGTCAGGGCCCTGCGCTCCGCCAGGAAAAGCGGCGCGTCCGCCGGTTGTATGACAGGATCTCAGCATGGTCGCATTCGAGGCAGGAGCTGACGACGAGGCGGTTTCCGTCTGCGCGCAGGGCGATGAACGGCGTCCAGTCCGGGAAGCTCCGGATATAGACGACGCGCGGCCGCCGCTGGCTCTGGTCCACGAGCAGGAGGAAGGGCGCGGCCTCGCCGTTGCAGGTGCGATAATTGCCAACGAGCGCAAGCACGGGCGCGCCTGTCATCCGGGTGGTTGCGCGAAAAATGTTGCCGTCCGGGCCGCCCAGATATTGCCGGATCTCCGCGCTGACCGCGGGGTCGGTCGAGGCGAAGGAAGCGGCCGTGAGGGGATCGGCGGCGCACCAGCGCGGCCCGGCGCGGCCCTGCGCGTTGTTGAGCTGGGCAAGCGGCAGGCCCGCGACCGAGGAGCCGTCCGGGCGGCTCTCCATGTCGAGAATCCAGAAGGCGCTGTTGGCAGGCCCTTCGGCAGGCGGCTTCACGGTGACGAACGGATCCGCGGCCAGTGCGGGCGCGGCCGCGAGGCCGGCAAGCAGCAAAGCTGCGATCGAGCGGCGGAGCAGAGCCATGGGCGGAGGATATCCGAACCGCCGCGGCCTGGCTACCGGCCCCGCCGCTCCCGCTTCGCTGCGATGCGGAGGCGCAGGGCGTTGAGGCGGATGAAGCCGGCGGCGTCGCGATGGTCGTAGCCCGACTGGCCCTCCTCGAAGGTGACGAGATCCTGGTCGTAGAGGGACAGCGGGCTGTCCCGGCCGATGACGATGGCATTGCCCTTGTAAAGCTTCATCCGGACCGTGCCGGTGACATGCTCCTGGCTCTTGTCGATCAGCGCCTGCAGCATTTCCCGCTCGGGCGAGAACCAGAAGCCGTTATAGATGAGCTTCGCGTAGCGCGGCATGAGCTCGTCCTTGAGATGCATGGCGCCGCCGTCGAGGGTGATCGACTCGATGCCGCGATGGGCGGCGAGCAATATGGTGCCGCCGGGCGTCTCGTAGACGCCGCGCGACTTCATGCCGACGAAGCGGTTCTCGACCAGGTCGAGCCGGCCGATGCCATTGTCATGACCGAGCTGATTGAGCTTCGTGAGCAAAGTGGCGGGCGACAGCCGCTCGCCGTCGATGGCAACGGGATCGCCCTTCTCGAACGCGATCTCGATCACCGTCGGCGTGTCGGGCGCGTCCTCGGGCGCGATGGTGCGCTGGTGGACATATTCGGGCGCCTCGACCGCCGGGTCCTCGAGCACCTTCCCCTCGGAGGAGGAGTGGAGCAAATTGGCGTCGACCGAGAAGGGCGCCTCGCCTTTCTTGTCCTTGCTGATCGGGATCTGGTGCTTCTCGGCGAAGTCGATCAGGGCCTCGCGGCTGGCGAAGCTCCATTCGCGCCAGGGGGCGATCACGCGGATGTCCGGCTCCAGCGCATAATAGCCGAGCTCGAAGCGGACCTGGTCATTGCCCTTGCCGGTCGCGCCGTGACAGACCGCGTCGGCACCGACCTGGCGGGCGATCTCGATCTGGCGTTTGGCGATGAGCGGCCGGGCGATCGAGGTGCCGAGCAGATACTGGCCCTCATAGACGGTGTTCGCGCGGAACATCGGGAAGACATAGTCGCGGACGAACTCCTCGCGGAGGTCGTCGATGAAGATGTTCTCGGGCCTGATGCCGAGCAGTTCGGCCTTGCGGCGCGCCGGCTCCACCTCCTCGCCCTGGCCGAGATCGGCGGTGAAGGTCACGACCTCCGCGCCATATTCGGTCTGCAGCCATTTCAGGATGATCGAGGTGTCGAGGCCGCCCGAATAAGCGAGGACGACCTTCTTCGGCTTGGGCAAGGAGCTCATGCGTAAGTAACTTTCTCTTGGCCCATCATGCGCTGGAGGCGCTTGACGAACAGGGATGTCGTGGTGCCCTCCCGGACGGCGATGAACAAAGTGTCATCGCCCGAGACGGTGCCGGCAATCTCCGGAAGCTGCGCATGGTCGAGGGCGGAGGCGACGAGGTGGGCCGAGCCGGGCGGAGTTTTCAGGACGACGATCTGCCCGGTGGCCTCGACCGACAGCACGAACTCGCTGACGAGGCGCTGCAGCCGGCCCGCGCTCCAGTCCGCCGCGCCCAACTGGTCCGGCAAGGCGTATGAGAGCACGCCGCCGCGCTTCAGCTTGACCGCGCCGAGCTGCTCGAGATCGCGGGAGACCGTCGCCTGGGTGACCGCGAAGCCGAGGTCCTTCAGCTTCTCGGTCAGCTCCTCCTGGCTGACGAAGGCGCCCGAGCGGATCAGCTCGGCGAGGCTGCGCAAGCGCCGGGTGCGGGTGTCGGTCATGCGACGCTCCTCCCCGGAACGGGGAGGGGGACCGCGGCGCGAAGCGGCGTGGTGGAGGGGGCCCGGAGGGTGGCACGGAGCCCCCTCCACCAAGCTGCGCTTGGTCCCCCTCCCCGTCCCGGGGAGGAATTGAAGGTCCCGGTCATCTCACCCCCGCCAGCCAGGCCAGGGCGCCGCGTGCCGTATGCATGCGGTTCTCGGCCTGCCGCCAGACCGCGCTCCTCGGGCTCTCCATCACCGCGTGCGTCACCTCCTCGCCGCGGCGGGCGGGGAGGCAGTGGAGGAACCAGGCATTGCCGGCCCGCGCCATCAAGGCTTCGTTGACCTGGTAGGCGGCGAAGGCCTGGCGCCGGGCCTCGGCCTCCTCGTCCTGGCCCATCGAGACCCAGACGTCGGTATAGACGAACTCGGCGCCCTCGACCGCCTCGGCCGGATCGGCGACCTGGCGCACGCCATAAGGCGGGTCGCTCAGCCGATAGCCGTCGGGGCTGGCCAGGGTGAGCTCGGCGCCGACCGCGACGCAGGCCTGGGCGAGCGAGCGGGCGACATTGTTGTCGGCATCGCCGATCCAGGCGATGCGCGCTCCCTCCAGCCGGCCGAGCAATTGCTTCACGGTCAGCAGGTCGGCGAGCGCCTGGAAGGGATGATCGCGGTCGGAGAGCAGGTTGGCGACCGGCACCTCCACCGCCCCCGCCATCCTGACGAGGTGGCGATGGTCCATGACGCGGGCGCAGATGATGGCGTGATAGCAGGCGAGCGTGCGGGCGACGTCCTCGGCGCTCTCGCGCGTGTCGATCCCCACCTCCTCCTTCTGGATATAGACGGGATGGCCGCCGAGCTGGACGACCGCCATCTCGGTCGAGTTGCGGGTGCGCGCCGACGGCTTCTGGAAAACCAGCGCCACCCCCTTCCCTTCCAGCGGCCGGCCGAGATCGGTCCGCTCGGACAAAGCGAGGATCTCCGCGACCGCGCCCTCCTGCAGGTCCGCGATGCTCAGCAGATCGGTCATGCCTCTTCCCCCAGGGTCACCATGGTGCCGATGCCCTGGTCGGTCAGCACCTCGATCAGCAGTGCGTGCGGCACGCGGCCGTCGATAATGTGCGCGGATCCGACACCGCCCTCGACCGCGTCGGCGCAGGCGCGCAGCTTCGGGATCATGCCCGCCGACACGCTCTCATGTTCGATCCGGTCGCGCAGCTCGGCCGAGGTCAGACGCTGGATCAGGCTGCTTTCGTCCTTCGGGTCCTCGAGCAGGCCCGGCGCGGCGGTGAGATAGACGATCTTCTCCGCGCCCATGGCGACGGCGATCGCCATCGCCGCCTCGTCGGCATTGATGTTGTAGGGCTGGCCCGACGGGTCGGCGCCGACCGTCGAGACGACGGGGGCGAGGCCCTGGTCGAGCAGGCCGTGCAGGCGCTCGGCGCGGACCTCGGCGACGTCGCCGACGAAGCCCAGAGCGGGATCGCGCGGCCTGGTGATGAGCAGCCCGCCATCCTCGCCCGCGACGGCGACGGCGACCGGATCCCTGGGCGATTCCTTGTTGATCGTCGCCACCAGGTTCCGGCTGACCTCGCCCACCAGCACCATGCGGACGAGGCGCAACGTCTCCGCATCGGTGACGCGCAGGCCGTCGCGGAACTCCGGCTCCTTGCCGACCTGCTTCATCATCGCGTCGACCTGCGGGCCGCCGCCATGGACCAGCACGCAGCGCACGCCGACGGAGCGGAGCAGCAGCACGTCCTGGGCGAGCGCGCGGTCGAGCTCGGCGTCGATCGCTGCGCCGCCCAGCTTCACGATCACGGTCTTGCCGCGGAAGCGCTGGATATAGGGCAGGGCCTCGACGAGGATCTGCGCGGTGCGGGCGGGGCCGATAGCGTTCATGATGTGACCTTCCCCGTCACCCCAGCGGAGGCTGGGGTCGAAGCGGACGTCACGCCGGATGAAGACTCGGCTGGGATGCCAGCCTTCGCTGGCATGACGAAGAAGGAGGCAGAGCGCGTCATGACGTGACCGAATTTTCCTTGATGTAGCCCGGGCCGAGATCGATCCCGATCACCTGCGCGGTGCCCGTACCCGAGCCGAGATCGACCTCGATCTCGATCCGCTCGTTCCGCATGTGCGCGGCGACCGCGGCTTGGTCGTGCGCGATCTCGATGCCGCCGCGCGAGACGGTGATGGCGCCATAAGAAACGGCGCTCCTGTCGCTGTCGAATTCGACTCCCGCGGAACCCGCGGCGCCAAGCAGCCGGCCCCAATAGGGGTCGGAGCCGTACCAGGAGCATTTGACGAGATTGTTCTCGGCGATGTTCTTCGCGGCGATCCGCGCCTCCGCGTCGGAGGCGGCGCCGGTGACGCGGAGCATCACCATCTTGGTCATGCCCTCGGCGTCCTTCGCCATCTGCAGGGTGAGATCCTCGCAGACCCTGTGCACCGCGTCGGCGAATTCGGCGAGATCCGGTTTCCCGGCCCGGCCGTTGGCGAGCAGGATCACGCTGTCATTGGTCGAGGTCGCGCCGTCCACGTTCAGCGTGTTGAAGGTGCGGTCGGCGGCGTCCTTGAGGATGCGCTGCAGGTCGTCGCGGGAGACGTCGGCGTCGGTGGTGAGGTAAGCGAGCATGGTCGCCATGTTGGGCGCGATCATGCCGCAGCCCTTGGCCATGCCGCCGAGCGTGAAGGTCGAGCCCTTCACTACCGCCTCCTTCGGCACATGGTCGGTGGTAAGGATGCCCTTGGCGGCGTCGTGCCCGCCCGCGACCGAGAGCCTTTTCGCGAGCTTCGGCGTCGCCGCGAGGATCACGTCCATCGGCAGGCGCGTGCCGATGATCCCGGTCGAGGAGACGAGGACATAAGCCTTGTCGATGCCGAGCGCCGCGGCCGCCGCCGCGCTCATCGCCTCGGCATCGGCCATGCCTTCGGCGCCGGTGCCGGCATTGGCATTGCCCGAATTGACGATCACGGCCGCCGCCTTGCCGCCGCTCGCGGCGAGCCGGGCGCGGTCCAGCAGCACGGGCGGCGCGACGAACTTGTTTCGGGTGAACACCCCCACCGCGGTGACGGGCTTGCCGTCGTCCGTGGCGATCAGCGCCATGTCATATTTGCGGTGCTTGATCCCGGCATGGCAGCCGGCGGCGACGAAGCCCGGGGCGGCGGTCACGCTCACGGCCAGACTCCGACCCTGGCGAGCCCGGCATCCTCGTCGAGGCCGAGCATCAAATTCGCGCACTGGATCATCTGGCCGGCGGCTCCTTTCACGAGATTGTCGAGCGCCGCCAGGGCGAGCACCCGGCCGGTGCGCGCGTCATAGCGGGCGGTGAGATGGACGGCGTTCGAGCCGAGGGTCCATTTGGTCGAGGGCGCCCTGTCAGAGACGTGGATGAAGGGCTCGCCCGCATAAGTCTCTCTCAACGCGGCAAGCGGGTCGCAGGCCCCCCTGGCGATGGCGGTGCAGGTCGCGAGGATGCCCCGGTTCATCGGCGCTAGGTGCGGCGTGAACAGGATCTTCCCGCCCAGCTCCATCTCCATCTCGGCCGTGTGCCGGTGGTTGAGCAGGCCATAGGCGTTCATATTCTCGTCGACCGTGTTGAAATGGGTAATGTCCTTGAGGCCTTTGCCCGCCCCGCTGACGCCCGAGGCGGCGTCGACCGTGATCGTGTCGGGATCGATGAGGGGAAGCAGCGGCCTGAGCGCCAGGATCGCCGAGGTCGGGTAGCAGCCTGCGGCCGCCACCGTCCTCGAGCCGGCGATCGCGTCGCGGTGCAGCTCCGGAATGCCGTAGACGAAGCGGCCCATGAGGTCGGGCGCCTGATGCGGCTCCTTGTACCAGCGTTCATAGCTGGCCGCGTCGTTCAGGCGAAAGTCGGCGCCCAGGTCCACGAAGGGGATGCCCCGCGCGATCATCTCTGGCGCGACCGCCTGGCTGTGGCCATGGGGCAAGGCCGCGAAGACCAGATCGGCGCCGTCCAGCGCCGCCGGCTCGAACCGCTCGACCCGCGCGTCGGGATAGCCGAGCGCGAGATGGGGATGCACGTCGGCCAGCGGCATGCCGGCCTGGCTGTCCCCGAACAGGCGCGTGGGCGTGAGATGGGGGTGCGCAGTGCAGAGCCGCAGCAGCTCCGCGCCGACGAATCCCGAGGCGCCAAGGATCGCAACGTCAACCATCAGGCTGCCTATATGCAATCTCTTGCATAATTATTCAACAACGAATCAACCGTTCCGGAGCAAAATCCGCTGAAAATAAAAACGCCCCGGCAAGCCGGGGCGTTTCAATCCGGAAAACCCGGAAGCGGTTACGGGCTCTCGGGGCCCTCATCGTCGCTGGTCAGCTCGATGATGCCCCAGATGATGAGGCCGAGCACGACGGCGCCGATGAGATAGATGCCGATGCCGTTGCGATCGTCGAGCGCGCTGGCCTGCGGGGCCACGGCACCCGCGCGAACCGGCGCGTTACTGAGGCTCAGCGGCTGCGCGGTCTGGGCGACGGCGGCGCTACTTGCGGTGAGAACCGACACGGCGACGACTGCCGCCAATTTCCTAGAAAGCATTACAACCTCCCACACATATGAGTTCGGAATTCCCACCGACCCCCGACGCTCAATAGTCAATTTTCGTTTTGGTTCCACGTCTTTTTTTTGAAGTTTCGGTTAAGCGAGCCGGGCGCGCGTCCAGTCCGCCACGACCGTCGCCAGCACCTCCAGTGGCATGTCGCTGTTCTGGAGGACGGCATCGTGGAAGCCCTTGAGGTCGAAACGGTCGCCGAGCCGGGCCCGTGCCTCCTCGCGCAGCCGCACGAACTCGTTATGGCCGACCTTGTAGCTGCAGGCCTGGCCCGGCCAGACCACGTAGCGCTCGATCTCGCTGGTCGAGCTCAGCTCGTCGAGACCGACATTCTCCATGAAATAGCGGATCGCCTGCTCCCGGCTCCAGCCCCTGGCATGCATGCCGGTGTCGGTGACCAAGCGGGCGGAGCGGTACATGAAGCTCTGGATCATGCCGAGCTTGCCGATCTGGTAGTCGGCATACATGCCCATCTCGTCGGCGAGCTGCTCGGCATAGAGGCCCCAGCCCTCGCCATAAGCGGCGATCCCGATATTGCGGTGAAGCAGCGGGATGGACTGGTTCTCGATCGCAAGTGAGCCCTGCCAGAGATGGCCCGGTATCGCCTCATGATGGTTGAGCGTCGGCAGCGCCCATTTCGGCCAGGAGCGGGTGTCGCGCAGGTTGATGTAGAAGGCGCCGGGCCGCGAGCCGTCCAGGCTCGGCCCCTGCGCATAGCCGCGCGGCGCGCCCAGCTCGATCGCCGGCGGGACGCGCTTGATCTCCATCGGCGAGCGCGGGATCGTCGCGAAATAATCGGGCATGCGCGCCTTCACCCGGTTCATCCAGGCGGTGAGGTCGGCGATGATCTGCGCGCGGCCCGCCTCGGTATTCGGGTAGAGATGGCGGTCCTGCCGGCTGAGCGCGGTGATCCGCGCGCCGACGCTCCCCTGCGTGAGACCTTCGGCGCGCAGCAGGGGCTCGGCCTGGGCGCTGAGCTCGGCGATCTGGCGCAGGCCGGTCTCGTGCACCTCGTCTGGGCTCATGCCGGTCGACGTGTGGTAGCGCAGGCACTGGGCGTAGAAGGTGGCCCCGCCGGGCAGCCGGCTCGCCGCCGGATTGTGGCCGGCGCCGCGGCGCAACTCGGTCAGCAAGGCAAGCTGCCGGTCGAGCGCGGCGGCGAGGCGGCCGTCGACGATCGCGGTCGCCTGGCGCGCCCAGTCGCCCTCGATATTCTTCTCGCGGGTCCGGCGGACCAGCGACTGGACGAGATCGGCCCGCTCGCCGCGCTGCCCGCGCAGCGACCGCGTCTGGGCGATGGTCTTGTCGAGGATGAAGTCGGGCGGGACCACGCCGCGGCCCGCATCGGCCCGGCTATGCTCGACCTCGAGATCGATGTTGCGCGCGAACGCCTCCAGCCGGGCGACATAGGCGTCGGCATCGGCCCTCGTCTCGATCTTGTGCTGGCTGTCGAGGAAGTCCGGCACGCTCTGGTAGGAGCCGGTCAGCTGCGAGAGCACATAGGGCACCGGATAGCCGTCGAACGTTCCCCAGGGCGTGCGCGACACCTCCTCGACCCGCTCGCCGAGCCAGAGGACCGAATCCAGGAAGGCCTTGTCCCGCCCGGTGAGGCCGCCGCCGGCCATCCGCCGCAGCACCGGCAATTGCTCGACCAGCGGCCGGTAGCCGCCCAGCTTGCCGGCCGGGCCCGACGGGCTCAGCCTGCTCTTGAGATCCGCATTGGCGCCGGTGTCGAGGCCCAGGCCGGTCGCCAGCTCCGGGCTCCCGCGCAGCATCGCCTGGAAGATCCGGTCGTAGAGCTGGCGGGCGTCGCCGGGGCCGGAACGGGGGACTACGGCACAGCCGCCGAGGGCCAGCGCGCCTGTCGCCGCGGCGCTGCAGAGCAGGAACTGGCGGCGGTCGAAACCTGTCATCGATACTCTCCCTGTTATCTCATTCTTCTTATTCCGCGCGATGGACGCGCCCCCTCGCCATCACGAAGCTCATCTGCCGGAGTACCCCGACGTCGGCCAGCGGATTGCCACGGACGGCGACGATGTCGGCGCTCTTGCCGGGCTCGATCGTGCCGGCCTCGCCCGAGATGCCGAGCAGGTCTGCGGCGTTGACCGTCGCCGCGACGATCGCGGCCATCGGATCCATGCCGTGCTGGACCATCAGCAGGAACTCGTCGGCATTGCGGCCGTGCATCGAGACGCCGGCATCGGTGCCGAAGGCGATCCGCACACCCGCGGGAAAGGCGCGGCGCAGCGCCTGGCCGGTGATCCCGATCCGCCAGCGTATCTTCTCCAGCACCTCGCCCTGATAGGCGTTCGGATTGGCGGCGAGCCGCTCGCGATAGCCGTTCACCGTCGACAGGGTGGGGACGTAATAAGCGCGGCTCTGCCGGAACAGGCGGATGCTCTCGTCGTCCATCAGCGTGCCGTGCTCGATCGAATCGGCGCCGACGCGCAGCGCGAGGTTGATGCCGTCGGCGCCATGGGCGTGGACGGCGACCTTCTTGCCGTAGAGATGGGCGGTCTCGACAATCGCCCGCGCCTCGTCCTCCAACATCTGCGCGCCGAGGCCGAGGCCGATCCGGCTGTTCACGCCGCCTGTGGTGGCGATCTTGATGACGTCGACGCCGCGGGCGATCTGCCGGCGCACCGCACGGCGGCAATCGTCGGCCCCGTCGCAGGTCGAGCCGGCGCTGCGCAGTGCCTCGTGAAACTCCTCGCGGACGCCGAGCGTGTCGTCCATATGGCCGCTGGTCGTCGAGATCGAGGTGCCGGCATCGACGATCCGCGGGCCCACCGCCCAGCCCCGGTTGACCGCATCGCGCAGCGCCAGGGTGATCCCGTCCGGCGAGCCCAGGTTGCGAACCGTGGTGAAGCCCGCGTCCAGCGTCTTGCGGGCGTTCCAGGCGGCCTCGTAGCTGCGCAGCGCCGCGCTGTCAGTGAAGTCGGCGAGCTGGCCCTCGACGCCGGCCCGGTCCGAGACCAGGTGGACATGGCTGTCGATCAGCCCGGGCAGGACGAAGCGGTCAGAGAGGTCGATCAGCCGCCCGCCCGCGGGCACCGGCGCGAAGCCGTCCTGCACCGCCTCGATCCGGCCGCCCCGGACGATGATGCTCGCCCGTTGCCGCGGGGGCCGCCCGGGCCGGTCGAGCAGGGTGCCGGCATGGATCACGATGACCGGCTCGGCGGCCGGCGGCTGCGCGGAGGAGGAGAGCGGGAGAAACAGGGCGAACAGCAGCGTCAGGATCAGGGTGGGGCGCAAGGCTGGGTCCTCCGGCAAAAGCGCGGGGACGATAGCGGATCGCCATCCTCCGCCAAGTGCGAAACGACGAACGACGCGGGCGCGCGCCGCGCCGCAAGGTCAAGGGGCCGTTAAGCTATTGTTGCGCCGCAGCAACAGTCTGATCCAGATTGTTGCGTCATAGTTACAGCGCCATTGTGGCGAGTCCGCGCGCGGGGTTATCAGTCTTTCGTTCTGCCAGAGAAACCATTGCAGGAGTTTTCATGCCCCGGACCATGCTGAACCGCCGCGCCGCGTCTTTCACCGCCGTGTCGCTGCTGGCCCTCGCCTCCGCCACGCCCGCCTTCGCGCAGGACGAGCCGGCTCCCGCAACGCAGGATGAGCAGGAAGTCGTGGTGACCGCGACCCTGCGGGCGCAGAATCTCCAGGACATCCCCTTCTCGATCAACGCGCAGACCGAGGAAGACATTCGCCGCTCGGGCGCGACTACGATTGAAGACCTCTCGCGCAACGTCGCGGGCCTGCAGATCCAGAATCTCGGGCCGGGCCAGAGCCAGGTCGCCGTCCGCGGCGTCGCCGCCGGCCAGATCGTCCGCGACCAGCCGGGCGTGAAGGAGCAGGTCGGCGTCTATCTCGACGACAGCGTGATCTCGCTGTCGCTGTTCACCCCCGACCTCGATCTCTACGATCTCAACCGCGTCGAGACGCTGCGCGGCCCGCAGGGCACGCTGTTCGGTTCGGGCTCGGTCGGCGGCACGATCCGCTACATCACCAACCAGCCCAGCCTGACCCGCACCGAGGGCTCGCTGGAAGCCAACATCAACCTGCTCGACGGCGGCGACATCGGCGGCGCTTTGCGCGGCATGGTCAACCTGCCGGTCGGCGAGGACGTGGCAGTCCGCGCGGTCGGCTATTACACCCGTTATGGCGGCTTCATCGACGCGGTCGGCCCGGCCGGCGGCGAGAATGTCAATGACGGCTACCGGGCCGGCGGCCGTATCGCCATCCGGCTGCAGCCGGCGGACAATATCACGATCACGCCGCGCATCCTCTACCAGGAGATCGACGCGAACGGCTTCAACCGGCAGGAGGTGTACAACCTCTACTCGAATCCGTTCACCAATCCGCCGCGCGTCTTCAACGAGCGCGAGCAGTATCTGCTGCTGCGGGAGAATTTCAGGGACCGTACCTTCATCGCCGACCTCAACATCGCCGTCGAGCTCGGCGACGTCACCCTGACCTCCATTTCCTCCTACGTGAACCGCGATCTCACGGTCAGCCGCGACGCCAGCGCGCTCACGGGCTCGGTCTCGGTCGACCTCGGCTTCTCCAACGCCGCGGTCAATCTGCCCTCCAACCTCGTTGACACGACGGATCTGGAGACCTTCACGCAGGAGGCCCGGCTGGCGACGAACAGCGACGGGCCCTTCAACTTCGTTGCGGGCATCTTCTACGCCCACACCGCACGCTTCTACCGCCAGCGCCTTCCCACACCGGGCTATGACGCGGCGACCGACGCTGCGCTTGGCGCCGGTACCGCCGCGGCCACGCGCAACGGCTTCCCAGCGGATTCGCCCTATAATGCGGACCTGCCTTATTCGATCGACCAATATGCCGCGTTTGCCGAGGCGACTTGGGACATCACCTCCCAGCTGCACCTCACCGCGGGCGGCCGCGTCTACGACTTCTCGGAGACGCGCCGGTTCAAGTCGGGCGGCCTCTTCTCCAACCTGGACAACCGCGTCGACGAAACCTCGTCGAGCGGCTTCAATCCACGTTTCATCCTGAGCTACGAGCCGGCGGAGAATATCCGGATCAATGCCCAGGCCTCGAAGGGCTTCCGGCTCGGCGGCGTCAACGACCCGCTGAACCTGCCGCTCTGCACGCCGACCGACGCGGCCCTGTTCGGCGGCTTCCAGTCCTATGAGGACGAGACGCTCTGGAACTACGAGGTCGGGGTCCGTGGCCGCCGTGGCGGCGTCAGCTTCGCCGCTGCCGCCTTCTACACCGACATGAACAACCTGCAGGTCACCCTCGATGCGGGCTCCTGTTCGTCGCGCATCGTCTTCAACGTGCCCGAGGCGCACAGCCAGGGCCTGGAGTTCGAGCTGTCGGCCGAGCCGGTCGAGGGCCTGAACTTCTCGGTCAACGGCACCATCCTGGAGGCGGAGTTCGACACGACGCTGCCGGGCGTGCTGGCGGCGACCACCGGCATCCGCGACGGCAACCGCCTGCCGTCCGTGCCGAAGTTCCAGCTCTCGGCGAGCGCGAGCTACGAATTCCCGGTCGCCGACAATGCCCAGGCCTATGTCGGCGCGTCGTTCCAGCATGTCGGCAGCCGCTACACGCAGCCGAGCGACCAGGAGAACAACCCGCGCACCTTCGTCCACGGCCTGCCGTTCAACGGCGCTCCGGCCAATGCGGCAACGGTCATCGACCTGCGGCTTCCGTCCTACGACTACATCAACCTCTCGGCGGGGGTCGACTGGGACAACGGCTTCGGCGTGATGGTCTACGTCACCAACCTGACCGACGAGAATGCGCTGCTCTCCTTCGACCGCGAGCGCGGCGGGCGGGCGCGGCTCGGCTTCAACGTCGGCCAGCCCCGCACGTTCGGCATCACGCTCCGCAAGCGCTTCGGCAACTGACGGACGCGTTGACAGGCTGACCTGAACAGGCGACCCCTCCCCGGAAACGGGGAGGGGTTTTCTGTTTCCGGAGAAGCCATGGCCGAGATGACCCGCCGTTCGCTGATCCTGACCGGCGCCGCTGCCGCCGCTACGCTCCCGGGTTCGCTCCGGGCGCAGTCGCCGCGCAGCGGCCGCTGGGACGCCGTCGTCATCGGCGCCGGCGTGTTCGGCGCCTGGACCGCGAAGAAATTGCAGGAGGCCGGCAAGCGCGTCCTCCTGCTCGACGCCTGGGGGCCGGCCCATGCCCGCGCTTCCTCGGGCGGGGAATCGCGGCTGATCCGGGCAGGCTATGGCGCCGACGCCATCTACACCCGCATGGCCTGGGAATCGCTGCCCGAGTGGCGCGCTTTGTCTGGGCGCGCCGGTCTGCCGATCTTCCACGAGATCGGCGTGCTGTTCTTCGCGCCCCGGATCGACGACTATTTCCGCGGGGCGATCGAGGCCCATCGGCAGCTCGGGCATCCGATCGAGGTGCTGGACGGTGCCGCGCTCAGGCGGCGCTTCCCGTCGATCGACTTCACCGGCATCGACGCCGGCCTATACGAACCGGGCTTCGGCGCGCTGATGGCGCGGCGCGCGGTGCAGACC
Organism: Allosphingosinicella sp.; assembly: GCF_035626655.1. Classification (GTDB taxonomy): domain Bacteria; phylum Pseudomonadota; class Alphaproteobacteria; order Sphingomonadales; family Sphingomonadaceae; genus Allosphingosinicella. The sequence continues at coordinate 149,676 of NZ_DASPNF010000010.1, read as the reverse complement.
CTGGTCGCCGAGTTCGTCCGGGCCGGCGGCGAATATCGGCAGGAGGCGGTGCAGCCGCCCACCGACGCCCCGGTGCGCGATACGATCCTCACCGCGACCGGCGAGATCATCACGGCCAATGTCTTCGTCTTCGCCTGCGGCCCTTGGCTCGGCAAATTGTTCCCCGATCTGCTCGGCCGGCGGATCTTCCCGACGCGGCAGGAGGTATTCTTCTTCGCGCCCGAGGCCGGCGACACCAGCTACGCGCCCGGGCGGCTGCCGGGCTGGGCCGATTTCAACGACGGCGACATCTATTACGGCTTCCCGGACCTGGAGGGCCGCGGCTTCAAGATCGCCCATGACGCGCATGGCGCGCCCGTCGATCCCGACACCAATGACCGCGCCTTCTCCCGGCAGGCGCTGGCCGACGTGCGCGCCTTCATGGCCCGCCGCTTCCCGCGCCTTGCCACCCGGCCAATGACCGAGGCGCGCGTCTGCCAATATGAGAACAGCTCGAACGGCGATTTCCTGATTGACCTGCACCCGCGCTGGGAGAGCGTGGTGCTGGTCGGCGGCGGCTCGGGCCACGGCTTCAAGCACGGGCCTGCGGTCGGCCGCTACGCCGCCGAGCTCGCGCTCGGCCGGCTGGCCACGCCCGAGCCACGCTTCAGCCTCGCCACCAAGGCCGAACAGGCCAACCGCGCCGTGCACTGAGCGGATTGACATATCGGGTAAACCCGATGTATTGACCGGCCATGGCCAGGCCGTCCCTCGAATCGTCTCCGTTCGGCGCGATCGCGCATCCGACCCGCCGCGCGGTGCTCGACCTGCTGCGCAGCGGCGAGCGGAGCGCCAGCGCGCTGCGCACCACGCTGGCGCCCAAGGCGAGCCAGCCGGCCTTCTCGGAGCATCTCTCGGTCCTCGCCCGCGCCGGCCTCGTCCGGGCCCGGCCGCAGGGGCGGGAGCGCATCTACTCCCTGAGCGCGAAGCCGCTCGCCGAGGCCTTCGACTGGCTGAAGCCCTATGAGGAATTCTGGGACGAAAGGCTGGCGAAGCTCGGCGACTATCTGGACCGGAAAGCGAGGCCCCAATGAAGTCCTTCCGACGGACCGCGACCTACAAGCACGGGATCGAGGATTTGTGGACCGCGCTCACCGATCCCTATGCGCTCGCCGAATGGCTGATGCCGGTCACCGCCTTCGAGCCGAAGGTCGGCAGCAAGTTCCGCTTCCAGTTCGATCCGGAGCGGCTCTGCCCGTCGGGGATCGTCGACTGCGAGGTCGTCGAGGCCGAGCCGCCGCACCGCCTCGCCTGGTCGTGGCAGCACCGCGCGGCCGAGGGCGAGAAACAGGCGCCGCCGATGCGGGTCGAATGGACGCTGACGCCGGTCGCGGGCGGCACCAGGCTCGAGCTGGTACAATCCTATGAGGGCCAGCCCTGGAAGATCACCTTCGCGATGGGCGTGGGCTGGCGCTTCTACCTGCGCATGTTCCTCCCAAAGGCGCTGAGGAACGTCAGCGAAGGCGCCTTCCGGAGGGGCGCGATCCCGCTGAAGAAGCGGTCGTACAAGGCGACGAACCTGCCAGAGGACGTCATCGTTTAGGAGGAGAGGATGAAGCGGCGCGATTTCCTGCTCGTTCCCGCGGCTGCGCTCGGCGTCATGGTCGCGAATGTGGCGATCAGCTTCGCCATGGTCTGGGTCTATTCGACCTTCATCAGACCGGGCCAGCCGCTCTCCCATTATGAAAGCTTCGCTGGCGCGGCCGCGCCGATCGGCAGCGTCGTGGCGGGCATGCCGTTGATGCTCCTCGCCGGTTATCTGCTCGGAAAGGGACGCGAGAAGCGCGGCGCCCTGCTCGCGGCCGGGGCAACCGCCCTGGTCTATATCCTTCTCGACCTCGCGATCCTGATCGGCGCACATGCGGTCGGCTCGATCTGGTTCTGGGCGGCGCTTTCCTGGGGGACCAAGCTGGCGGCGGCCTTGGCCGGCGCGGCGCTTGCGCTTCACCCGGGGGCTAGCGCCGCAGCTGCGCCGTCCGTTCCCTGACCGCGCGGAACTCCGAGGCCCGGCGCCACTGCGGCCAGGCGCGGCTGTTCGCCAGGTCCATGCCGATCCGGTAGGCGAGCGAGACGTCCTGTGCGGCGCCGCGCAAGTCCCAGCCGGGGGACCATTCGTCGCAGGTCTGGTGATAGCAGCGGGCGGTAAACTCGCTCACCCAGCGGTCGCCGGCTTCCCGGCCGCCGGTCACCAGGTCCGCGCCGCCGCCAAGCGCCATCAGCAGCAGGACCGGCACGCCGCGCTTGGCGAGCGGGAAATGGTCGGCGCGGTAGAAGAGGCCGCGCTGCGGCTGTGCGTCGGGCGTGACCCGGCGGCCCTGCAGGGCGGCGTGCCGCGCCATGAGGTCCTCGAGGTCGCTCTGCCCCTGCCCGATCAGGATCACGTCGCGCGACGGACCGGCCGACTGCAGCGTATCGAGCGTCAGGTTCGCGACCATGTGGTCGGCCGGATAGAGCGGATTGGCGGCATAATATTCGGAGCCGAGCAGCCCCCTCTCCTCCGCGGTCCAGGCGGCGAAGAGCAGGGTGCGCTGCGGGCGCGGGCCCGCTTTGGCCAGGCGCGCGATTTCGAGCAGGCCGGCGATGCCGAGCGCGTCGTCGTGCGCGCCGTTGCGGATCGTGTCGCCATTCGCGTCGGCGGGGCCGGCGCCATAAGCGTCCCAGTGGCCGGAGAACATGACCGTCTCGTTCGGCCGCCGCGCGCCCGGCAGGCGGGCGATGACGTTGCGGCTTTCGACATGCTGGACCTGCGCGATCAGGCTGGTCGAGAAGGTCGCCCCGAGGTCGATCGGGCGGAAGCCGGCGACGCGGGCCTGCCGCTTCACGGCCTCGAAGTCGTGCCCCGCGCGGCGCAGGAGGTCGACCGCGACCTGACGCTGGATCCAGCCCTGCAGCAGCACCGGCGGACGCGCGCCCGCTGCGAGGCGCACCGCATAATTCTCGCCGGCCGGCGCCTGCACCGTGTTCCAGCCATAGCCGGCGCCCTCGGTCTCGTGGATCACGAGCGCGCCGATCGCCCCGCGCCGCGCCGCTTCCTCGAACTTGTAGGTCCAGCGGCCATAATAGGTCATCGCCCGCCCGCCGAAGCGGCCCGCCACCGCATCCCCCGCCGCCGCCTCGAAATCCGGGTCGTTGACCAGGAAGACCGCGATCTTGCCGCGCAGGTCGACATTGCCGAAATCGTCCCAGCCGCGCTCCGGCGCGGTCACGCCGTAGCCGACGAATATCATCTGCGCATTCTCGATGCCGACGACCGGCACGTCGCGCACGGTGCTGACGTAGATGTCCGCCGGAGAGCGCAGCGTCAGCCGCTCGCCGTGCGTCGCGATCGTGAACTCCGCGCGCTCGGGCACGCGCGTGCGGATCAACGGAACGGTCTGCGTCCAGCCGCCATGCTCGCCGCCCGGCTCGAGCCCGAGCACGCGGAACTGCTCGATCAGCCAAGCGATCGTCCGCGTCTCCCCCTCGGTGCCGGGCGCGCGGCCCTGGAGTTGGTCCGAGGCGAGCTCGCGCGTCCATTCGGAGAGCCGCTGCGGCTCGACCGGTGCGAAGGAGGCGGGCGAGGCGGGATCGGCGGCCTGGCTGCCCGCCATGGCGGGCAAAGCGAGGGCGAGGAGCGGAAGCAGGAGCTTGTGCATGGGGCGTCTCATTGGCGCTTTTCGCGGAACGCACAAGCTTGCTAGATGACGCACCGCTCAAGCTCGAAGGTGCCCTCCGCCCATGCGACTGCTCCCCGCTTTGCTCTTCATTCCCTTCGCCACGGCCGCTCTGGCAGGGTCGATTTCTTTGGCTCAGCCCGCCCCGCTCCAGAAGATCGTCTATCCGGCGACGCAGCGCGGCGACACGGTCGAGACCCAGTTCGGCGAACGCATCGCCGATCCCTACCGCTGGCTCGAGAATGACGTCCGGCAGGATCCGAGGGTCCGCGACTGGGTGACCGCGCAGAATGCGGCGACCAACGCCTTCCTGACCCAGCTCCCCGGCCGCGCGGCGATCCGCGCCCGCATGACCCAGCTCTACAATTACGAGCGCTTCGGCATGCCGGAGAAGGCCGGCAATTTCTATTTCTACACCCGCAATGACGGCCTGCAGAACCAGGCGGGCCTCTATGTGCGCGAGGGGATCAACGGGACGCCCCGCATCCTCATCGATCCCAACAACTGGTCCGGCGACGGCGCCACCGCGCTCGGCGAATGGGATCCGTCGGAGGACGGGCGCTACCTGCTCTACGGCATCCAGGACGGCGGCACCGACTGGCGGATCCTGCGCGTCATCGACGTCGCCACCGGCCGGCAGCTGCCCGACGAGATACGCTGGGTGAAATTCTCCAACATCGACTGGGCGAAGGACGGCTCCGGCTTCTTCTACTCGCGCTTCCCGCAGCCCAATGCGGCGAGCCAGTTCCAGTCGCTCAACGAGAATCACAGCATCTACTTCCACCGGCTCGGCACCCCGCAGAGCCAGGACCGGCTGGTCTATGCGACGCCGGACCGGCCTCGCCAGTCGAACAACGGCGAGGTCTCGGAGGACGGAAAATGGCTGATCGTCACCTCGTCGGAGGGCACGGACGCCCGGCACGAGATCAGCCTGATCGACCTCACCGACCGCAATGCGCGGCCGCGCCGGATCATCACCGGCTTCACGCATGAGTGGGACTATCTCGGCAACAGCGGCGACGTCTTCTACTGGCGCACCAACGAGGGCGCGCCGCGGCAGCGGATCGTCTCCACCGACGTGTCGCAGCCGACTCTGACGATTCGCGAGCTCGTGCCGGAGGACGCGGCGACCCTGGACGACGCCTCGATCGTCGGCCGGCAGCTGATCGCGGAATATCTGGTCGACGCGAAAAGCGAGGTCCGCACCTTCACGCTGGACGGCCGCCGCACCGGCACGATCCGCCTGCCCGAGGCGATCGGCAATGCCGGCGGCTTCAGCGGCCATCAGGACAGCAGCGAGACCTTCTACAGCTTCACCAGCTTCGCCCGCCCCACCGCGATCTACCTTTATGACAGCGCGACCGGGCGGACGACGCCCTTCGCCGAGCCGCGCGTGGCCTTCAACCCGCGCGACTTCACCGTCCGGCAGGTCTTCTACACGTCGCGCGACGGCACGCGCGTGCCGATGTTCCTGGTCCACCGCCGCGGCCTTTCCCTGCGCCGTCGGCACCCGACCCTGCTCTACGCCTATGGCGGCTTCAACGCGACCGAGCTACCCCGCTACCAGCCGCGCTGGATGACCTGGGTGGACATGGGCGGCGTGCTCGCCGTGGCGAACATCCGTGGCGGCGGCGAATATGGCCAGGCCTGGCACGATGCCGGCCGCCGCGCCAACAAGCAGAACGGCTTCGACGACTTCATCGCCGCCGGCGAATATCTGATCCGCCAGCGGATCACGAGCAGCCGGCAGCTCGCCGTCGAGGGCCGCTCGAACGGCGGGCTGCTGGTCGGCGCGGTCGTGAACCAGCGGCCGGACCTTTTCGCCGCCGCTTTGCCCACGGTCGGGGTGATGGACATGCTGCGCTTCGACCGCTTCACCGCAGGCCGCTACTGGGTGGACGATTACGGCTATCCCAACCGCGAAGCGGACTGGCGCGTGCTCAGGGCCTATTCGCCCTATCACAATATCCGCAGCGGCGTGCGCTATCCGCCCGTCCTCGCCACGACTGCCGACACCGACGACCGCGTCGTCCCCGGCCACAGCTTCAAGTACATCTCCGCCATGCAGCATGCCGATCCCAACGGCGCGCCCCACCTGATCCGCATCGAGACGCGCGCCGGCCACGGCTCCGGCAAGCCGACCGACAAGCAGATCGAGGAGTTCACCGACATGTACGCCTTCATCGCCCATTTCACGGGGATGCGGGTGCCGGCGGTGGCGCCGGCGCGGCGGGCCAGGCGCTGATGGGCGGGCGGGCGCTGCTGGCCGCCCCGGCGCTGGCGGGGGCGCCCCTGTTCATCGCGCCGGATCGAAGCGTCGAGGCGGCGCAGGTGCACGACGCGCCGGGCAGCCTCTGCGCGACCAACGAAGTCGTGATCTTCCACTGCGCCGTCGGGCGGAAGATGCTCTCGGTCTGCGGCGGCCGCCGGCCGATGCCGCACGCGCAATATCGCTTCGGCACGCCCGGCGACATCGAGCTGGCCTTCCCCGGTCCCGACCAGAGCGGCCTTTCCTGGGCGCGCGAGGCCTATTCGGGCGGCGGCGCGCTGCAGATCGGCTTCTCGAATGGCGGCTACGACTATGCCGTCTACAGCCGGACGGTGCGGACCGGCTTTCGCGGCCGCAACAACCCGCATTTCTCGGACGGAATCATGGTCCGGCGCGGCGGCCGGCTGCTCGCGAACCGGTCCTGCACGAGCGAGGTCCGCGGCGACGCCCGGCCGGAGGAATTCATGCCCGAGGGCCGGATGACGGCTTGGCCCGACTAGGCCGCCGCGCATGAAAAAGGCCAGCAACCCTTTGGGGGCACTAGCCTTTTTGCGTAACTGGTGGGCGTGGCAAGGATTGAACTTGCGACCCCTGCGATGTCAACACAGTGCTCTACCACTGAGCTACACGCCCATAAGGAGCGCGCCATGTAGCGAGGGGTAAGGCGCGGCGCAAGCCTGCCGGATCACAATCTGCCGTGCTGGTCCTCGGTCATGAACATGCGCTCCACTTCGGCGACCAGGTCACGCAGGTGGAAGGGCTTGGAGAGGACCTTGGCATCGGGCGTCTTGCGTCCCGCCTTCAGCGCGACCGCGGCGAAGCCGGTGATGAACATGACGCGGATATCGGGCGCGATCTCGGCCGCTTTCTGGGCGAGCTCGATGCCGTCCATCTCGGGCATGACGATATCGGTGAGCAGCAGGTCGAACGGCTCGCTCTCGAGCAAAGGCAGCGCCGCGAGGCCGTTGTCCACCGCGACGACATGATAGCCGGTCCGCTCCAGCGCGCGGGCCAGATAGACCCGCATCGATTCGTCGTCTTCCGCGAGCAGGATCCTGATCATCGTTCGCTTATTCCCTTGGCGGCGCGGTTATGCGCGAAGGATGCACGTTTTGCCATATGCCACGGCGCCCCCGATTGCACCTGTCCCGGAGCGGGCCTAATCAGGGAACGGACATGACCGAGTCCCCTCTCCCCCCTTTCTTCCGGATCGGGCCCGAACGGCCCGCTTCGCCCGTCATCCTGTCGGTACCGCATGCCGGCCGCGATTATGGGCCGTACCTGCTGAACGCCACCCGACTGCGCAAGGACGTGCTGGAGACGCTGGAGGACAGGCTGGTCGACCGGCTGATCTGGCGCGCGACCGCTTTGGGCATGACCGCCTTCGTCGCCCGCGCGCCCCGGCTCGAGATCGACCTGAACCGCGAGGAACGGGAGATCGACCCCTCGCTGATCGCGCCCCCGCTCGCCGCGGGCGGGCTCGTCCAGTCGGCGCGGACGCGGGGCGGCCTCGGCCTGATCCCGTCGCGGATCACCGGCTCCGGCCCGATCTGGCGCGAGCGCATCCCGCGCGCCGAGCTGGAGCGGCGGATCGCGACCATCCACCAGCCCTATCACGCGGCCCTGTCCGACGCTTTGGCCACGGCCCGGCAACGGTTCGGCGATGCGGTGCTGCTCGACTGCCACTCCATGCCGCCGCGCCACCGGCCGGACAATGACGGCGCCCGCCCGGCGACGATCGTGTTCGGCGACCGGCACGGCACGACGATCGACGGCGACCTGCTCGACGCGGCGATGACGGCCTCCCGCGCCATGGGCTACCGCACCGCCTGTAACGCGCCTTATGCGGGCGGCTATATCGTCGCCCGGCACGGCAAGCCGGCCGCGGGCGTGCATGCCCTGCAGCTGGAGATCGACCGCTCGGCCTATCTGGATGCGGATCTGAAGACGCCGGGGCCTGGCTTCGAGGGCATGGCGCGGCTCATCGCCGGGGTCGCCAAGGCGATCGAGCAGAGGCTGCTCAGCGGCCAGCAGGCGCTGGCGGCGGAATAAGAGCCACTCACGCGCACAAAAAAATGACCGCCTCACGTTTCCGTGAGGCGGCCAGGTTCAGGGAGGTGCGGTCCCCGCTTGCGAAAGGGACCGCGTAGCGCCGGCGTAAAGGGGGGGTACGGCGGCGCTGAACCCAAGATAATGAGCGTTAATCCCGTTTCAAGAGGAAACGGGCCAAAATTTTTCCGAGCAATAACAGCCTGTTCCCCGGCTCCGGCCGGGGTCAAGCCTTGCCCGATTCAGGCTGGTCGCAGCCTCAGGCGTTGCCCTGCGGGGCCAGCGCCGCCGACTGCTCGGGCACCTTGCCCTGCTGCATCTGCCGGCCGAAGACCTCGCGGATCAAGGGCAGCGAGAAGAGGTGCGCGACGATCAGCGGCATGATGCCGTTCTGGTTGATCTTGCGCAGCGCGTCCCCGTTCAGGTCGCGGAACTTCTCCTCGTCGACCATCCGGAAGCCCCGGTAGAGGAAGGGCTGCGGCGCGTCGTTCGGCTGGATCGTGACCTCGCCGTCGATCAGCAGGCCCAGCTCGCCCAGCTCCTTGATGAAGGCGCTGGTGCGCTGCGCCGCCACCTCGAAGTCCTCGCAGAATTTCAGGATGCCGTTCAGCGTCTGGCTCGGCTTGTCGCCGTCGAACAAGGGCTCGCCCTCGATATTCTCGCCGATCAGGTCGCTCGACGGATCGTAGCAGAGCGACAGCTCCTCGGCGCTCTGGTCGAGCTTGGCGAGGAGATAGGGATAGCGGCGGACATAGGCCGGGATGTAGACCGGATTGTGCGGCATGCCGTCCTCGTTGACGAAGACGTTGACGCCCTCGTTCAGCCCCATCAGCGCCAGCGGCACCGGATTGTCGCCGGCCGAGAAGACGATCGGATAGTGGCGCTGCGCGGTGATGAACTCGTCGATGGTCAGCGGGATCGCATTGGCCGTCGCGAGATAGGGCGCGCGGTCGGCCGGGCGGACCTTGAAGTTGGAATGGATCGTGCTCGAGAGCGGCGCCAGGTTGTTGTAAAAGACCGGCAAATTGGGCGGGGGCGGCGGCAGGGTCGCCATATCTGATTCTCCATGACTTTTCGGGAGCGGCCCTTGAGACCGCACGGAAACCGGGGCCACCGTCTATTGGTGAACGTGGCCTTGTGCAAGACTCTCCTCGCGCGGACGCGAAAGACCAAAAGAGTCATCCCGGTGAAAGCCGGGACCTATGAAAGCCGCTTCATTCAGATGGCGAGGGCTTCGTGCTCCGACCACGGTCTCCGGGTTCACAGGTCCCCGCTTTCGCCGGGATGACTCGAAGCTTCGAAGGGCACCAGCTTGCCCGGATTCATGATCCCCTTCGGGTCGAGCGCTTGCTTGATCGCGCGCAGCGCGTGCAGCCGCGCCGGGTCGGCGAGCCGGCCGAGCTCGGCCAGCTTCATCTGGCCGATGCCGTGCTCGGCCGAGATCGAGCCGCCGGCGCGGGTGACGAGGTCATGGACATATTGGCTGACCGCCTCGCCTTCCGCCTCGAGCCAGGCCGGCCCCGCGCCTTCGGGGGCGCGGACGTTGAAATGGACATTGCCGTCGCCGAGATGGCCGAAGGCGTTGACACGCGTGCCGGGGAAGCGCGCCTCCACCGCCGCGGCCGCCTCGGTCATGAACCCCGCCATCGCCTCCACGGCGACCGAAATGTCGTGCTTCGTCGCCGGGCCGTCCTGTTTCTCCGCCTCGGAAATGGAATCGCGCAGGCGCCAGAAAGCCCCGGCCTGCGCCTCGCTCGCCGCGATCACGGCATCGGCGGCGATGCCCGTCTCCAGCGCCGAGCGCAGCCCCTCGTAGAGCAGGGGCTCGGGGCCGGGCGCCGACATGGGCGAGACCGCCTCGATCAGCACGTTCCAGGGCGCCGGTGTCGCCAGCGGCGCGCGCGTCCCCGGGACATGCGCGAGCACCAGCTCCAGCGCGCTCCGCGGCACCAGCTCGAAGCTCTCGATCGCCTCGCCCATGGTCGCCTCGAGATGACGGAGCAGCGTCATCGCCTTCGGCGCGGTCTCCACGCCCACCCAGGCCACCGCCCGCTCACCGATGGCGGGCACGAGCCTCAGGCTGGCGGCGGTGACGATGCCGAGCGTGCCTTCCGCCCCGATCAGCAGCTGCCGCAGATCATAGCCGCGATTGTCCTTGCGGAGCGCGGCCAGGCCCTCGAACAGGCTGCCGTCCGGCAGCACCGCCTCGAGCCCGAGCACGAGCGCGCGCATCGGCCCGAAGCGCAGCACCTGCGTGCCGCCCGCATTGGTGGAGACGAGCCCGCCGATCGTCGCCGAACCGCGCGCGCCCAGGGTCAGGGGAAAGCGGCGGCCGACCGCCAGTGCCTGCTCGTGCAGCTCGGCAAGGATCACGCCGGCCTCGCAGACCGCGATGCCGGCTGCGGCGTCGAGGCTGCGGATCCGGTTGAGGCGGGCCGTCGAGACGAGGAATGAAGTCCCCGAAGCGTCGGGCGTCGCGCCGCCGACCATCGACGTGTTGCCGCCCTGCGGGACGAGCGGGGCACCGGCCGCGGCGCAGAGCGCGACGATCCCCGCGACCTCCGCTGTGCTCGCCGGCGAGAGCAAGGCGGCCGCCTTGCCATGATAGCGGCCGCGCCAGTCGCTGAGCCGGGGCACCAGCGCGGTGGGATCGGTGCTGAACCCCTTCGGACCCAGCAGGTCCCGCAGCTTGCCGAAGAGGGCGTCCCGATCATAGACCATGGCTTGCGGATAATATGAGCCGGAGGGGCGGGCAAATTAATCCCATGTTCAAGCTGGCCCGTCGATGCCGGGGCACAATGAAGGTTCGGACATGATCCGGGTGGCCGGTGCCGCCCTGCTTCTGCTTGTTTCCACCGGGAACGGCGACGATCAGGCGCGCCAGCCGCCGCCGCGACCCGGCGTGACCGTCCACCAGCAATTCATCATCCGCGTCTCCCCCATTCCCCGTGCCGGCAACCGCATGGGCAATATCCGGCAGAACGTCGCCTGGCAGGAGGAGCGCGGCCCGCGCTGCATCCCGGTCCGCCAGATCCTCGGCGCCGCCCAGATCGGCCAGGAGAGCATCGACCTGGTGCTCAGGGACGCGACCCGCATCCGCGCCCGGCTGGAGCGACGCTGCGTCGCCATGGATTATTATTTCGGCGTCTATGTGCGGCCCAATGCCGACGGCATGATCTGCGCCGACCGGGACGAATTCCGCGCCCGCTCGGGCGGCTCCTGCGGCATCGAGCGCTTCCGCCTGCTGCGCCCGCGCGAGCCCTAGGGCCGACCGCCGCACCGCTGATTCCTTGACATTGACGCGCCGCGCGTACAGGTGCTCGCGCGTGAAACGCCCGTGCCACAAGCGGGCGCCAATCCCGGACAGACAATGACCTTCGCCGATCTCGGCCTCTCAGACGAATTGCTCCGCGCGGTCGCGGAGTCGGGCTATGACGAGCCCACGCCCATCCAGCGGCAGGCCATCCCGTCCGTGCTGATGATGCGCGACATCGTCGGCATCGCACAGACCGGGACCGGCAAGACCGCCGCCTTCGTGCTGCCGATGATCGACATTCTCGGCCAGGGCCGCAGCCGCGCCCGCATGCCGCGCTCGCTGATCCTCGAGCCGACCCGCGAGCTGGCCATGCAGGTCGCGGAGAATTTCGAGAAATACGGCAAATATCACAAGCTCAACATGGCGCTCCTGATCGGCGGCACCAACATGGCCGACCAGATCAAGAAGCTGGAAAAGGGCGTCGACGTGCTGATCGCCACGCCCGGCCGGCTGATGGACCTGTTCGGCCGCGGCAAGATCCTGCTCACCGGCTGCGACCTGCTCGTCATCGACGAGGCTGACCGGATGCTCGACATGGGCTTCATCCCGGACATCGAGGAAATCTGCTCCAAGCTCCCGAAGAACCGCCAGACCCTCCTGTTCAGCGCGACCATGCCGCCGGTGATCAAGAAGCTGGCCGACAAGTTCCTGACCAATCCCAAGCAGATCGAGGTCGCACGGCCGGCGCAGACCAACACGCTGATCGAGCAGCGCCTGGTGCGGGTCGATTCACGCAAGAAGCGCGACACTTTGGCCGACATGCTGCGGAGCGACGACGTCCGCACCGCGATCGTCTTCTGCAACCGCAAGACCACGGTGCGCGAGCTCACCACCAGCCTGAAGCGCGGCCATCTCAAGGTGGGCCAGATCCATGGCGACATGGAGCAGCGCGACCGCATCGCCGAGCTGGAGCGCTTCAAGGCCGACGAGATCAACATCCTGATCGCCTCGGACGTCGCCGCGCGCGGCCTCGACATCAAGGGCGTCAGCCACGTCTTCAACTATGACGTGCCCTGGCATCCGGACGATTATGTCCACCGCATCGGCCGCACCGGCCGCGCAGGCAAGACCGGCACCGCCATCACCCTCGTCACCCGGGAGGATGCGGAGTCGATCGACAATATCCAGAAGCTCACCGGCACGAAGATCGCCGAGCTGGACGGCGGCAAGGCAGAAAAGCCGGCCCGAACGGACAGCGGGCGGGAAGAGCGCGAGGAGCGGGAGGAACGCCCGCGCCGGGGCCGCGAGGAGCGCGAGGAGCAGGAAGAACGCCCGCGCCGGGGCCGCGAGGAGCGCGCGGAAAAGCGGAAGCCCGAAACGCGCGAGCGCCCGCCGCGGCGCGACCGGCGCGACGAGCCGGAGGCGGACGACGGCGGCTGGAACGGCCCGGTGCCGAGCTTCCTTGGCAAGGGCTTCGGCGGCTGAAATGCGCCGGGGCGGAGGTCCGATCCGGTCATGAGGCCGGACCTGTCCCGCATCGTCCTGCTGCCGATCGACGTGCAGCGCGGCTTCGACGATCCCAGCTGGCCGGTGCGCTGGAACACGGCGATGGAGGCGAACGGCCGCGCCCTGCTGGCGCACTGGCGGACAGCCGGCGCACCAATCGTCCATGTCCGCCACGATTCGGTGCAGCCCGGCTCCACGCTGGCACCCGGCCATTGGGGCAATGATTTCCGCGAAGGTTTCGAACCGCTCGAGGGCGAGCCCGTGGTCTCGAAAAGCGTCAACTCGGCCTTCATCGGTACCGACCTCGACCTGCGGCTGCGGCGGCTCGGCGCGGAGGGCATAATTGCCTTCGGCATCTCTACCGACATGTGCGTGTCGACCACGATCCGCACCGGCGCGAACATGGGCTGGGCGATGACGCTGGTCGCCGATGCCTGCGATTGCTTCGACCTGCCTGACGGCAATGGGGGCGCCATTCCGGCGCGCACGATCCAGGCCGCCCACGTCGCGACGCTCGGCGCAGAGTTCTGCAAGGTGGTTTCGACCGCCGACCTGATCGGCGGCGCCTCGCCCTAGGAGACCGCCGGTCCTTTGTACCGGTCGCGAAAAGCCGCCGCATAAGCGGCGAGCCGGCCCTCCGCGATGGCGGCGCGCAACTCCTGCATCAGCCGCTGGTAGAACCAGAGATTATGCTCGGTCATCAGCATCGCGCCGAGAATCTCGCCCGAGCGGACGAGATGGTGAAGATAGGCTTTCGACCAGGGCGCGGTCGGCGAATCCGGATCGAGCGGCGCCTCGTCCTCGGCGAACTTCGCGTTGCGGATGTTGAGCGGGCCGTCCCGGGTGAAGGCCTGGCCGGTGCGGCCCGAGCGCGTGGGCAGCACGCAATCGAACATGTCGATGCCGCGCTCGACTGCGCCGACGATGTCGTCCGGCTTGCCGACGCCCATCAGATAGCGCGGCCGGTCTTCGGGCAGCTGGCCCGGCGCATAATCGAGGCAGGCGAACATCGCCTCCTGCCCCTCCCCCACGGCGAGGCCGCCCACCGCATAGCCGTCGAAGCCGATCCCGGTCAGCGCCGCCGCCGAGGCCTGACGCAGGCCCTCGTCCAGCCCGCCCTGCTGGATGCCGAACAAGGCGCCCTCGTTGCCGAGCGCGTCGAAGGCCTCGCGCGACCGGCGCGCCCAGCGCATCGAGCGCTCCATTGCCACGACCTGCGCGTCGCGGCTTTCCGTGGTCTTGATCAGCTGGTCGAAGGCCATGACGATGTCGGAGCCGAGCAGGGTCTGCACTTCCATCGAGCGCTCGGGCGAGAGCATGTGCCGACTGCCGTCGAGATGGCTGGCGAAGGTGACGCCCTCCTCGCTGAGCCTGGAGAGTTCCGAGAGGCTCATCACCTGATAGCCGCCGCTGTCGGTCAGGATCGGCCGCTCCCAGCCCATGAATTGATGCAGCCCGCCGAGCCGCGCGATCCGCTCGGCGCCGGGGCGGAGCATCAGGTGATAGGTGTTGCCGAGAATGATGTCGGCGCCCGAGGCGCGCACGTCGGCCGGCTTCATCGCCTTCACCGTCGCCGCGGTCCCCACCGGCATGAAGGCGGGCGTCCTGATCTCGCCGCGGCGCATGGCGAGCGTGCCGGTCCGAGCCTTGCCGTCGGTGGCGGCGATGGAGAATTTGAAGCGCGGGTGGTCGGCCATGACCGGCCCTTAGCGGCTCGCCGCGCGACGATTCAAGCAAGCGCTCCGGACCGCCGACCTACCTCACCTTGATGATCTCGCCATGCGCGAGCCGATCCAGGGCGCTCGGTGACCCTCACGCTTGCTTGGGCGCGTCCGCTGGCAGCAAGGTCTGCGCGGCATAGGCGAACAGGAAGAAGGGCAAGGCGGAATTGACCACGCCTGTGATCACATAGTGCTTCCAGTCCTGCAGCGCATCGCCGCGGAGCGCTTCGCGGAAGCGAAGGCGGCTAGGCCGCCGCGACGACCTCGATCTCAAGCAGCCACGCTTCGTCAAATAGGCCGCATATTATGACGGTGAGCGCCCGCGTACGCGCGCCCATGACCTCGGTGCGGATGGCGCGATTTTCGACCGCGTATTTGCGGTCCGAGAGAAAAGTCGTGGCCTTAACGACATTATCGAGCGTCATGCCGACCTCCGCGAGCTGCGCCTCGATGTTTCTCCAAATGAGCCGGCTTTGTTCGGCGAAGGAGCCCGGCACGGCGCCGTCGCGCGTCACCGGAACCTGGCCGCTGAAATACGCAAAGCGTGTCGCGCCGCTGACCTCGACGACTTGCGCATGGCCGACGGCGGGCTGCGGAGCGTCGGCGGCGTTGTGTGATGTGATTTTCATTATATGCAACATCCTTTCGAGCCCAACTTCGTGCGTTAGATCCAACGCCTCCTGCGGCCAACGTCACCGTCAAGCTTCGTCGACGGGTGGATTCCGTGCGAGGATTCTCGTCACTTCGTGAGCGTGCCGCGGAACCCGACCCGCGTCTTGATCCGCCCGCACAAATGTATCAGTGCGTCAGTACTGTGGCGCGCAGCCGTTGAGCGCCAACTCCCAGGTTTCGCCCTGCTCGGGCTTGCCGAATTCGTGATGGACCTCGGTTGAGACGATGCGGAAGCCGGCCGCCTCGTAGATGCGCCGCGCGGGGGCGAGCACGGTATGCGTCCAGAGCCGGATCCGCTCATAGCCGGCTTCCCCGGCGAAGCGGACGCATTCGTCGACCAAGGCGCTGCCGATACCGAGCCCCCGCGCCCAGGGCTCGACATGGAGCAGGCGGAGCTGGCCGACATTGTTGCCGGCATCGACGAGCAGCACGGCGCCCGCCATCATGCCCGCCCGCTCGGCGACCCAGCATTGCTCGCGGCCCGGCTTGAAGTCGCGCAGGAAGGCGGTGGTGACCTCGCCGAGCAGGATCTCCATCGGCCGCCCCCAGCCATAGGGCTCGTAGAGGATCGCCTGGCGCGAGGCGATGAGCGGGAGGTCGCCGGCGCGGAAGGTGCGGATCCGCCAAGGCGCGCTGCCGGCGCTGAGCAGGCCGGTCACCGTCTCCAGCGCGGCGATCAGACTGTCCTGCTCGCCGCCGCTCAGCCCCTCGAGCCGGGCGGCGGTCTCCGCCCGGGTCCGGGCGTTCAGCGCCTCGAAATAGGCGCGGCCCGCCCTGGTCAGGCTGATCGGCCGCCGCCGTGCATCCTCGCCCCGCCCCCGCTCGATCCAGCCCCTCGCCTGGAAGCGGCGCAGGATGCGGCTGACATAGCCGGCGTCGAGGCCGAGCTCGGCCTGCAGCTCCGCGGCGAGCGGGGCCTCGCGATTGGCGATCTCGTAGAGCAGGCGCGCCTCCACGAGCGAGAGGTCGCTGTCCATATAATGGGCGTCGAGCGCGCCCGCGAAGCGCGTGTAGAAGCGGTTGAACGCCCGCACCGCCGTGATCGCCTGCTCCATGGCGGCATTTGCGCGAAATTAGTTGACTATGTCAACTATCCTTTTGCCGCACGGCCTGCCTCCCTACGTTCGGCACGAACCCCAGAAGGAGCCCCCCATGGTCAAGGCAGTCTGGAATGGCGCGACCATCGCCGAGAGCGACGACACAATCGTCGTCGAGGGAAATCATTATTTCCCCCGCGCGGCGGTCGACGCCGCCTTGCTCCGGCCGAGCGACAGCCACACGATCTGCCCCTGGAAGGGCACGGCGAGCTATTACAGCCTGGTCGTCGACGGCGCGGAGAACAGGAACGCGGCCTGGTATTATCCCGAGCCCAAGCCCGCCGCCGCCGGGATCAGGGACCGGATCGCCTTCTGGAAGGGCGTCCAGGTCTGCTGAACATCTACGGCGCCCGCATCGATGGTGACAGCGGCCATTCCCTCGCAGGTCATTGCGGCTGGCGGCTGCGCGGCTAGGCTGAAGCGATGCTCGACCGACTTGCCTGGTTGCTGCTGGCGCTGCTGCATCCGCCGCGATCGTCCTGAGCTGCCTCTGGGCGATGGCCGATCCGCGCGTGCGCCGCCTGGCGAGCGTCGCCTGCGCGCTCTCGATGCTGTCCTTCCTGCTGCTCTACTGGCTGGCAGGCGCGCCGCCGGCGCTCCGTACGATCGCTCTCGCCGACCTGCTCTTCTTGCCGGTCCTGGCGTTCGCGGGCTGGCGCGCTTTCTCCGCCTGACGCTCAGGCAACCGGCACGTTCCGCTCCGCGTCGAGATCGCGGAAGCGAACGCGGTGGTTGGAATGACCATATTCGCGAAGGATCTGGTTGGCGCGGCTGGCCGCCTGCGCCGTCGTCGTGGAATCGAGCCCATATTCGGTGGCCGCCTGCTCCGCCCGGCTGTCGCCAAGCGTGGCCGCCACATACATCCATGCCAAGCCCTCCACCCGGTTCTCAGGCACGCCTTGGCCGAGGGTGTGGAGCAGGGCCATACCATAGAAGCCGCCGGCCGCGCCGAGGCGCGCCGCCTTGAGATAATAGAGTCGGGACTGCGCATAGTCGCGGGCGACGCCGCGGCCGTTCGCATACATCACGCCCATGCTGGCATTGGCCTCCGGGCTGTCCTGCGCGGCAGCGCGGCTGATCCAGCGAAACGCCTCGACAGCATCCTCGGCGACGCCCTCGCCCATATCCAGCATCACGCCGAGCCGCCATTGCGCCTGCCGGTGGCCGCGCTCGGCCGCCTGGCGGTAGAGGCTGACGGCGCGGGCCTTGTCCTCCCTGACATGCCGCCCTTGGTCGTAGAACCAGGCCAGAAACTCGATCGAGTCGAGGTCGCCTGCGCTGGCATTCCGTTCGACCAAGGCGAAGGCGGCGGCTTCGTCGCCTTGGTCCATGAGCTGCCGGGCCTGATCCGTGGCCGGCGAGGCCGCAACCAGGAGCAAGGCTAGCGAAGCAAGCAAGGTCACGCGCATGCCTGTCTCCCCGAAGGAAAGCGTCGGGCGCTTGTTATGTCACGAAGGAATGCGCCCGCCTATCGGCCAAAAGGTCAGCCGGTCGGGACGAAATGCTGGCGCAGGAAGCGGTTCCAGCCTTTCTTCGTCCGGTTCTCGACCGCGAAGTAGAAGCCCGGCCCGTCCTCCTCGACCGGCCAGTAGAGGAAACGGGCGACGCCGGCGGGCATCTGCGCCTCGAAGGCGATTGCCCCGGGATGGACATCGCTGCCGTCGGCGAGACGGCCCGACGAATGCTTGCCGTCGTTGGTGAAGGAAAAGAAGGCGAGCGCACCGTCCTCGCACGCCCCGAAAAAGGCGGTTTCCAGATAGTCGCGCCCGGGTCCGACCTCCCAGCACGCCTCGAGCCGGATCCAGCCCTTGCCAAAGGCAGCGAAGGTCCGCCTGCAGGCCATGTTCGAGGCGGGCGTGCCGCCTTCCCCCTGCTGCGTCCGCCACGTTCCGAGCAAAGGCTTCAGCGGCCCGAGCAGGCCCCGTCCCTTATTCCAGGCCATGACAATCATCCCCCCGGCAGCAGCAGGCTCGCATCCCCATAGGAATAGAAGCGGTAGCCCTGTTCAATAGCATGGGCATAGGCTCCCTGCATCGCCTCCAGCCCCATCAAGGCCGAGACCAGCATGAACAGGGTCGAGCGCGGCAGGTGGAAGTTGGTGAGCAGGCCGTCGATCGCGCGGAAGCGATAGCCGGGGGTGATGAAGATGGCGGTGTCGCCCTCGAACGGCCGGATCAGGCCAGCCGCGTCGGCGGCGCTTTCGAGCAGGCGAAGCGAGGTGGTGCCGACCGCGATGAGCCGCCCGCCGGCCGCCCGGGCCGCGTTGAGACGGTCGGCGGTGGCGGGGTGGATCCGCCCCCATTCGGCGTGCATGACATGATCCGCCGTGTCCTCCGCCTTGACCGGCAGGAAGGTGCCCGCGCCGACATGGAGGGTGAGCGTCTCACGGCCGATCCCCGCCTCTGCGAGTGCCGCCATCAGCGCCGGGGTGAAGTGCAATGCGGCGGTGGGCGCGGCGACCGCCCCTTCCTCGCGCGCGAACATGGTCTGATAATCGTCCCGGTCACGCGCATCGGCCTCGCGCCTGCCCGCGATATAGGGCGGCAGCGGCATCCGCCCGGCCCGCTCGAGCAGCAATTCGACCGGCTCCTCGCCCGCGAAGGTCAGCAGGAAGGCGCCGTCCGCGCTGCGCTCGCTCGCCACCGCTGCCACGCCCGCGCCGAACTCGATCCGGTCGCCTTCCCTAAGTCTCTTCGCGTTGCGGATGAACGCCCGCCAGGCGCGCGGCCCCTCGCGCTTGTGCAACGTGGCGCCGATCCGCGCCTCCCCCCGCCGCCCCTCGAGCTGGGCCGGGATCACGCGGGTATCGTTGAACACCAGCACGTCACCGGCGCGCAGCAGGGCCGGCAAATCACGCACCTCATGGTCGGCGAGCGCCCCGCCGGCGCCGACGCGAAGCAGCCGCGCCGCATCGCGCGGGCTGGCGGGCCTCAGCGCGATGCGGTCGGACGGGAGCGCGAAGTCGAAAAGGTCGACGCGCACGCGCCGGCGGTTACTGGCCCCGCCGCTGCCGGGGCGGCGCGCCCTCGGCGCGGACCGGTTCGAGCGGACGGTAGGTGGGCGGCTGCGGCACGGCGGGCCCGACGCCGTTGCGGGTGGCCGCGGTCGGCGCGGCGGTCGCCGCGACCGAAGCCAGCCGCGCCGTCTCCGCCTGAATCTGCTCGGCGGTCATCGCCGGCACGTTCTCGGAGCCGAGGCTCGCGCGCAGGATGCGGCTCGGCTGCGCCGGCGGCTCGCCCCGCTCGATCCCGTCGACATAGTTCATGCCGCTGACCACCCGGCCGAACACGGTGTAGGTCCGGTCCATCTGCAGACGCGGCACGAACATGATGTAGAACTGGCTGTTGGCGCTGTTCGGGTCCTGGGCACGGGCCATGCCGACCGCGCCGCGCAGGTGCATGCCGCCGTTGAACTCGGCCGGCACGTCCGGCAGCGTCGAGCCGCCCATGCCGCTATTCTGCGGGTCGCCGCCCTGGGCCATGAAGCCCTCGATCACGCGGAAGAAGGCGAGACCGTTGTAGAAGCCCTGGCGGGTCAGCGTCTTGATCCGCTCGACGGTCTGCGGCGCCACGTCCGGACGCAGCTGGATCACCACGCGGCCGCCGGTCGACAGATCCAGATTCCAGGTATTGTCGGCCTCGAGCGGCGGCGGCGGCGGTGCTGTCCGCGGCGCCGTGGCGGTCGGCTGGGTCTGGGCCGCCGGCTGGGCCGGGGCCTGCGCGGCCGGCGCCGGGGCCTCGGCCTGAGGCTGCTGCGCGGGCGCAGGGGCGGGCGCGGGCTGCGCCTCCTGGGCTGCGAGCGGAGCGGAAAACATGAAGCCGCACAGACCGGCGGCGAGAGCGAACAGACGCGACATTGAATTTAACCCCGATTCCCGATTTGTCCTTGCTCTAGAGCCACTAGAGCCGTCTCTCAAGCCTTGGCGCCGCCCTTCCGGCCGATATGATCCACGCGCTGGCGCACTTCGTCGGCCACAGCGGGGGTGACGAAGCGGGAAATCTCCCCGCCATAAAGCGCGATTTCCTTGACCAGCTTGGACGCGATCGGCTGCAGCGAGACGTCGGCCATCAGGAAGACGGTCTCGATATCCGGGTTCAGCTGCTGGTTCATCCCCGCCATCTGATATTCATATTCGAAGTCGGCGACGGCGCGCAGGCCGCGCACGATCATCGAGGCCCCCTGCGCCTCGGCGAAGTCCATCAGCAGGGAATCGAAGGCGACCACGCTGAGCGTCGCGCCGTCCTTCACCGCCGCCATCTCGCGCTCGACCATGGCGAGCCGCTCGGCGACGGTGAACATCGGCGACTTGCTGGGATTGGTGGTGACCCCGATGACCAGCCGGTCGACCAGATGCGCGGCGCGCCGGATGATATCCATATGGCCGAGCGTGATCGGATCGAACGTGCCGGGATAGACGCCAGTGCGCATCATGCTTCTCTCTCGTCATTCCAGCGCAGGCTGGAATCGAGGCGGTCCCGCCGTCCCGAAATCCGTCCGGACCCCAGCCTGCGCTGGGGTGACGAAATAATCAATGGTCCCGCTCGACCGCGAAGCGCGCCACTGCCCGGAGCAGCTCCGCATCCTCGCCGAAGCCGTGGAGATGGGCGATGGCCTGCTCGACCAGAAGGTCCGCCTGGCGCCGCGCCCGCTCGGGCCCGAGCAGCGAGACGAAGGTCTGCTTGCCCGCCGCCCTGTCCTTGCCGACCCGCTTGCCGGCCTTCTCCTCCTGCCCCTCATGGTCGATCAGGTCGTCGGCGATCTGGAAGGCGAGGCCGACGTCGCGGGCATAGCCCCGGAGCCCGGTGCGGCCGTCGACCGGCGCCCGTCCCATGATCGCGCCCGCCTCGACGCACCAGCCGATCAGGGCCCCCGTCTTCAGCTGCTGGAGGCGGGTGACGGCGGGGAGGTCGAGCCCCATCTCGCCGGCCTTGAGGTCCATCATCTGCCCGCCCGCCATGCCGGCCGGCCCGGCCGCGCGGGCGAGCTCGACGACCAAGTCGGCGCGGACGAACGGATCCTCGTGCGTCGCCTCGTCGGCGAGGATCTCGAAGGCCAGGGCGTGGAGCGAATCCCCCGCCAGGATCGCGGTCGATTCCTCGAAGGCGCGGTGCAGGGTCAGCTTGCCGCGCCTGAGGTCGTCATCGTCCATGCTCGGCAGATCGTCGTGGATCAGCGAGTAGACGTGGATGCACTCGACCGCGAGCGCGACCCGCATCGCCCGCGCGCGGTCGACCTTGAACAGGTCGCAGGCGGCGACGACGAGCAGGGGCCTGATCCTCTTGCCGCCGCCGATCGCCGCATAGCGCATCGCCTCGTAGAGCCGCGCCCGCGCATCCTCGGGCACGGGCAGCAGCGCATCGAAGGCGCGGTCGATGCCGGCGCCGACCTCTTCGAGCGCGGCGGTGAGCGGCATGCCCGCTCAGTCCGCGCCGAAGGGAGCCGTACCCGTCGGCGCGCCGTTGGGCCCCAGCTGGATCTGCTCGATCCGCGCCTGCGCCGCCTTCAGCCGCGCCTCGCATTGCTGCTTGAGCCGGTCGCCCTCCTCGTAGAGCCGGATCGCTTCGTCGAGCGCCGCTTCGCCGCTCTCCAGTTTGCGCACGATCTCCTCGAGCCGCTTCAGCGCGTCCTCGAACGAGAGGGCGGAGACGTCCTGCGGTGTCTGGTCAGCCATGGCCGGTGCTTTGATCCGGTCGGGCCCGACGGTCAAGCCGCGGTCAAGCCGCCGCCCGGTACCAATAGGCCCCGTCGCGCACCTCGCGGACAGCACGACCGGTCACTTCGAGATGGCGGAGGTGCGCCATCGCCTCGCCCGTCGCGAGGCCGTAGACGCCGTCGCCGATCGCGCGGCCGAACAGGACCGGGAAGCAGTCAACCGCGCGCTTCGGTTCGGCCAGGTGGGCGTGGAGCGCGTCGAGGCGGCCGGCATGGCCCGTCGCCAGCGCGTCGAGGCGGGCGTGGAGGCCGGTAAAGGGTTCGCCATGGGCGGGCAGGACCAGCAGGTCGTCCGGCAATTGGCGGAGCTTCGCGATCGAGGCCAGCCACTCGCCGAGCGGATCCGCCTCCGGCTCGCTGAGGCTCAAGGAGACGTTGGAAGTGATCCGGGGCAGCACCTGGTCGCCCGCGATCATCAGCTTGCCCGCGTCGTCGACCAGGCAGGCATGTTCGGGCGAATGGCCGGAACCGGTCACCACCCGCCAGGTCCGGGCGCCGACCTGCACCAGGTCGCCGTCCTGCAGCCGCACCATCGCCACCGGGATCGGGCTCACCATTGCGGCGAACCGCCCCCAGCCCCTGGCGGCCTCGGCCTCGATCCTTTCCTCGCTCCACCCGGCGGCGCGCCAGTAGGCGAAGGCCTCGGGCGGCGGCGCGTCGCGCACGTCGGTGGTCAGCATGCGGCCGAACAGCCACTCGCCCCGCGTCATCCAGAGCCGCACGCCGAACCTTTCGGCCAGCCAGCCGGCAAGGCCGAGATGGTCGGGATGGAAATGGGTGCAGATCACCCGGGTCACGTCGCGCCCGGCCAGCGGCCCGGCGAACACCGCCTCCCAGGCCTCGCGCGCGGGCGGGATGTTGAGGCCGGTGTCGACGATGGCGACGCCGCCTTCGTCCTCGAGCAGCCAGAGGTTGATATGGTTGAGCGAACCGGGGACCGGCGAGCGCGTCCAGCCGATGCCCTCGGCGAGCGGGATCACGGCCCCGTATTCGGGCCCGGTCCGGCCGAGCGGATAGGTCAGCCCCTTGTGCGAATAGGGCGCGTCGACCAGCGACGCGTCGGGCGCCGCCGCTTCCGCCGCGGGCGGGGAAGCGGGGTCAGCTTTTGAAGAGGTTGTCAGCGTTCAGTTCCGTCTCGGCCTCTACTTCGCCGCTCTCCGCGGCGAGCGCCGCCTCGGCCTCGCGGGCCTGGGCCTCGCGCTCGGCGCGCAGCTCCTCGAGCAGCGCCTCGCGGTCGGTGTCGAGGCGGGCGTCGGTCGGCGCCTCGGCGCCGCGCGCCTTGGCCGCCTTGGCGACCGCAGCGTCGAGCTCGCGCTGCGAGGTGAGGCCCAGGGTCACCGGATCCTTGGGCTGGATGTTGGCGATGTTCCAGTGCGTGCGCTCGCGCAGTGCCTGGATGGTCGACCGCGTCGTGCCAATCAGCTTGCCGATCTGGCCGTCGGAAAGCTCGGGATGATTGCGCAGAAGCCAGGCGACGCCGTCCGGCTTGTCCTGCCGCTTGGAGACCGGAGTATAGCGCGGACCCTTGGTGCGCACCGCCTGGTCCGGCTCCTTCTGCATCTGCAGCCTGTAGTCGGGATCGGCCTGCCCCCGCTCGATCTCGTCCTGCGTCAGCTCGCCCGAGCGCAGGGGATCGCGGCCGGTCAGCTTTGTGGCGGCGGTATCGTCGGCGATCGCCTGCACCTCCAGGATGTGCAGGCCGCAAAATTCGGCGATCTGCTGGAAGGTCAAAGCGGTGTTGTCGACCAGCCAGGAAGCGGTCGCATGGGGCATGAGCGGCTGGGCCAATTGGTCCTCCAGAAATGATAAGGGCCGCCCCTTCACGGAGCGGCCAGCTTCGCGAAACGATTTAGGGGAGGCGTCGATCCGAAGCAACCCAAAGCTTCGTCTCCATCTACGAAGGTTGCCCGATGCCGCGGCTCCGCCTATTTCGGCGCGCAAGGAGTTAATTTCCAATGCTGTTCGCCGCTTTGGCCGCCATGCTTGGCTGGGCGGCGCCCGACACGCCGCCGGACCCGTTCGAGCCGCCTTTGCCGCGGCCGATGGCGGTCGAGACCGTGCGCGACCCGATCACCGACGATCTGCGCGTGCAGGCGACGCTGCGCGACCAGGACCGGCGCCTGACCCTCGCCTGCGATCCGCACGATTTCGAGTTCATCCGCGTCACCTTCACCTCCAACCGCTGGCTGGTGCGCGGCAATTTCATCACCCGCGAGCGGCCGCTCATCTACCGGTTCGACGACAACCGGCCGGTCCGGCTGGTCTGGATCGTGAAGGACCGCGAGGGGCGCCTGGCGGGCCGAAACCGGGTCGGCGACTTCCTGCGCGGGCTGATCGACGCCGACGAGGTCGTGTTCCGCACCCGCGACGTCGAGAGCAACCGGATCCTGCTCCGCTTCCGCATCGTCGGCGCGCGCGAGGCGGTGGACCAGCTGCTGCGCCAGTGCGGCGAGACCGAGCTGCACAACCGGATCTTCAGCCCGCCGCAATAGTCCGGGGAGCCGCCCGCGGTTTGACAGGAGGCGTCCGGAAGCGGAAATGGCCTCTGCATGAACAAAGAAAAGAACGAAAAAAACACGGGGGGAATCACCAAAGTCGAGGATATTCCGCGCGTTATCGAGGCGCTCCGGGACATTTATGACGAATCGGTCGCCAACCTCCGCAACGCCCTCGCCCGTTACCTGAAGACCGGCGAGCGCCCCGATCCCAAGGCGCGGGCCCAGGGCCTGTTCGCCTATCCCGAGCTCCGGCTCGACTATCGCTACACGAGCATCGAGGCGGTGCCGCCGCGCGCCTTCGGCCGGCTCAACCAGCCGGGCCTCTACGCGACCAGCGTGTCGCGGCCCCACCTGTTCCGCAAATATCTGACCGAGCAGCTCACCTATCTGATCAACGATTATGACGTGGAGGTCTCGGTCGGCCGCTCCGCCAGTGAGATCCCCTATCCCTATGTGCTGGACGGCACGGACGACCTGAGGCTCGACGGCGCGCAGGCGGCGGATCTCTCGCTCTGGTTCCCGACCACCGAGCTTTCCCATATTGGCGACGAGCTCTCGGACGGCGCCTGGCTGCAGCCGGTCGGGGCGCCGCGCCCGCTCTCCCTGTTCGACGGTCCGCGCGTGGATTTCAGCCTGGCGCGGCTCCGCCACTATACGGGCACGCCCTCCGAGCATACGCAGCGCTACCTGCTGTTCACCAACTATGTCCGCTATGTCGACGAGTTCGTGCGCTGGGCGGTGGACGAGCTGAACAAGCCGGACAGCCCCTATCGCGCGCTCTCCGCCGCCGGCGGGGTCTATGTGACCAGGGACACGCCCGACGCGGTCGCCGCGGTGATGGAGGGGGGCTGGCGGCGCCACCAGATGCCCGCCTACCATCTGATCGCCACCCGTGGCGAAGGGATCAGCCTGGTCAATATCGGCGTCGGCCCCTCCAACGCCAAGACGATCTGCGACCATCTGGCGGTGATGCGGCCCGAGGTCTGGCTGATGATCGGCCATTGCGGCGGCCTGAGGCCCAGCCAGTCGATCGGCGATTATGTCCTCGCCCACGCCTATCTGCGCGACGACCATGTCATGGACGACGTGCTCCCCACCGAGGTGCCGATCCCGGCCATCGCCGAGATTCAGCAGGCCTTGTTCGACGCCGCGATCGAGATCACCGGCGAGGCGCCGCAGGAACTCAAGCAAAGGCTGCGCACGGGCACCGTCGTCACCACCGACGACCGCAATTGGGAGCTGCGCTTCACGCTCTCCGCGCTGCGCTTCAACCAGTCCCGCGCCGTCGCGATCGACATGGAATCCGCGACCGTCGCCGCCCAGGGCTATCGGTTCCGGGTGCCTTACGGGACCTTGCTCTGCGTCTCTGACAAGCCGCTGCACGGCGAGATCAAGCTGCCGGGACAGGCCAATGCCTTTTACGAGCGGGCGATCAGCCAGCATCTGCGAATCGGTATCGAGACGCTACGCATCCTGAGGCGCGAGGGCGCCGCCCTCCACTCACGGAAGCTGCGGGCCTTCGATGAACCGCCTTTCCGCTAGCGCCTGGCGAATGCCGTAGAAACCGCAGATTTCCGCCAGTTTCTCCGACGGCCAATTCGCAGCTGCAGCATTCGCGCAACGCTTTGAAAAGATTCTGCGACCAGCCGCCCAGAGAGTCTTTGAACCGTCAAAAAGCGGGCGCTATAGGCGATTATCCAGGCGAAGTTACCGTCTCTCGGGGGAATCAAATCCATGAAGAAAATCGCACTTCTTTGCGCAACCACTGCGTTCGTGCTGCCCGGCTATGCCATGGCGCAGTCGACCGGCACCATCGCGACGGAGGAGGACAGCACCGTCGTCGTCACCGGCAACCGCACCCGCGACGTGAACGGCATCACCGTTCCCGATACCGCGAAGGCCCAGGGCGTGCTCGGCCAGGAGCTGATCCAGACGCAGGCGCCGGGTCAGTCGATCCTGCAGACTGTCAACCTCGTCCCCGGCGTGAACTTCACGAACGCGGATCCCTACGGCTCCTCGGGCGGCAACCTCCGCATCCGCGGCTTCGACGGCAACCGCGTCTCGCTGACCTTCGACGGCATTCCGCTGAATGACTCGGGCAATTATGCGATCTTCTCCAACCAGCAGCTCGATCCGGAGCTGATCGAGCAGGTCAACGTCAACCTGGGCCAGACCGACGTCGACAGCCCGACCGCCTCGGCGGCCGGCGGCACCGTCAACTATCGCACGATCCTGCCCTGGCGCGAGATCGGCGCCCGCGCCGCCGGCTCGATCGGCGATTTCGACTATCGCCGCATCCACGTACAGCTGCACAGCGGCGAATGGTGGGAGAATGGTCCGCGCGCCTTCATCGCCTATTCCAACGCCCGCAACGACCTGTTCCGCGGCCCGGGCGAGATCTACAAGCAGCAGGTCAACGCCCGCATCTACTATCCGCTCGGCGCAAGCGGCGACTTCGTCTCCATCTCCGGTCACTACAACCGGAACCGCAACAACTTCTATCGCAACCCGTCGTTCAACGACCTCCGGAACACCGCTTTGCCCGGCGGCCAGGTGGGCATCCTCGGCACCGCCGTCGTCCCGGCCGTGGACACGACGATCCCGATCGTGCCGGTGGAAGTCGGCGCCAATTACAGCGAGCAGCAGTGGGACGCGATCTTCGCGTTCAACAACTTTGCCACCTGCACCCGGGCCTCGGAGCCGGGCGGCGCCGGACGGCAGGACGACAATGGCGGACCGCTGCCGAACGGCACCGGCGCCCAGCTTGGCGGCGGCGCAAACAACGTCCTCAACACGTCGAGCTGCTCCAACTTTGCGGGTGTGAGGATCAATCCGTCCAATACGGGCAACATCCGCATCAACGGCCGCTTCACGCTCGCCGACAACCTGATCCTGACGGTCGATCCCAGCTATCAGTATGTGCTCGCCAATGGCGGCGGCTCGACTGCCATCAACGAGAACGACATCCGCGTGCGCGGCGGCACGCCGGCCTCGCCGGGTGTCGACTATAATGGCGACGGCGACTTCCTGGACCGCATCCGGTTCTACACGCCGAACAACACCAACACGCATCGCATCGGCGTCACCGCGTCGCTGATCTGGGACGTGGCGGAAAATCATCGTCTGCGTTTCGCCTACACCTTCGACCGGGCCCGGCATCGCCAGACCGGCGAGTGGGGCTTCCTCGACGCCGACGGCAATCCGGAGAGCCCGTTCAGCGGCCGCAACGCCACGCCCGTGCTCGACGCGACCGGCTTCCAGTTCCAGCAGCGCGATCGTCTCTCGATCGCCATGCTCCACCAGGTTGCCGGCCAGTATATCGGCCGCTTCTTCGACGAGCGCCTGCGCGTCGAGGTCGGTCTGCGTGCACCGTTCTTCAGCCGCGATCTGGAGCAGCGCTGCTATACGGAGGCCCGTGGCGCCGGCTTCGCCTATTGCACCAGCGAGGCGGCGGCCACGCTGCGCATCATCGGCCCGAACGATCCGGTGCCGGCCGCCGGCGCGACGCCTTATTATGCCCCGTTCGAGGCGGAGTATAAGTTCGACGCGCTGCTGCCGAACATCGGCCTGGTGTACAATTTCGGCGGCGGCTTCAGCGCCTTCGCCTCCTACGCCAAGGGCTTCTCGGCGCCGCGTACCGACAACCTGTACCGCGCTCCGATCGTGGAGATCGATCCGGAGAAGACCGACGCGTTCGACTTCGGCGTCCGTTTCTCCCGGAGCAACGTCCAGGCGCAGGCCACCGGCTGGGTCATCAACTACTCCAACCGGATCGTGACCTCGTTCAACCCGGAGCTGGGCATCTCGATCGACCGCAACGTCGGCGAGGTGAAGAGCTATGGTCTCGACGCGGCCGTCGCCTGGCAGCCGATCCCGGAGCTCAGCCTGTACGCGCTCGGCTCGTACATCCATGCCGAGCTGCAGGACAATGTGAACATCAGCGCGCCGGCCGGCACCAATTGCGGCAGCTCGCCCACCAGCGTTCCGGTGGGCTGCGCCCCGACCGCGGGCCGGATGGTTCCGGAAACGCCTGAATGGTCCTTCGGCGGCCGCGCCCAGGCGAACCTCGGGCCGTTCACCTTCGGCGTGCAGGCCAAGTGGGTCGATGTCCGCTTCGCCACCGACGTCAACGACATCCTCGTCGACGACTATACGGTCGTGGACGCGGATATCCGCTTCGACCTCGGCTCGGTCGGCCTGCCGGACAGCTTCGTCCAGTTCAACGTGACGAACCTGTTCGACGAGCGCTACTTCGGCAACATCAGCACCCAGATCAACGGTGCCGGCAACCCGAACTTCTCGACGGGCTCGCCGCAGACCTTCATGCTGACGCTGAACCTGGCGTGGCGTGCGGGCCGCTGACCGGCTGACTGACGACTGATTGGGGGCGCCGCGGGCCAGGCTCGCGGCGCCCCTTCTCTTTGCGCGCGATGCGATTAAGCTCGTCCGGATGAGCAACGACCCACTCGTCGAGCGCGCGCGCGAAGCGGCGCTCAAGGCCTATGCCCCCTATTCCAGGTTCAGCGTCGGCGCCGCCGTCGAATCCGTGGACGGCGAGATCGCGCTCGGCGCCAATATGGAAAATGCCTGCTACCGGCTCGGCATCTGCGCCGAGATCAGCGCGCTGACTGCGGCGCGCCAGGCCTTCGGGCTCGACCGGGTGAAGCGGATCGCGGTCGCCGGCGGCCATGTCGGCGCGGACGGCCGGCTGACCGGCGCCGGACCCGTCACCCCCTGCGGCGGCTGTCGCCAGGCGATCTACGAGGCGGCGGACCTCTCGGGAATCGACATCGAGGTGATCTCGTCCAACGGCGACGGCACCGAGACCATCGCCAGCACGATCCGCACCCTGCTCCCGCACGGCTTTGGCCCGGCGAGCCTGGCGGATGCCGGTGACTAGACCAGCTTGATCTCCCTGAGCCGCTCCTGAAGATACTCGTCGGCCGTGATCGGCTCCGGATAGAGGTTCGGCCGCTCCGCGCTGATGCAGTTCGGCAGGGTCTCGATGCAGAAATCCGAGCGGAAGTGGAGGAAGAAAGGCATCGAGTAACGCGAGACGCCGCGCCGCTCGGGCGGCGGGTTCACCACCCGGTGGGTGGTCGACTTCATCACATTGTTGGTCAGGCGCTGCAGCATGTCGCCGATATTGACCGCGAGCGCGCCCGGCGGCGGCGTCACCGGCAGCCAGTCGCCGTCCTTGTCGAGCAGCTGCAGCCCCGCCTCCTCGGCGCCGAGCAGCAGGGTGATCGTGTTGATGTCCTCGTGCGCCCCGGCGCGGACATTGGGGCCGTCGCCCGGGATCGGCGGGTAATGGAGCAGGCGCAGGATCGAATTGCCGTCCCTGACCGTGTCGACGAAATAATCGTGCGGCAGGTCCAGATAGCGGGCGATCGCCTCCAGCAGCTTGGCGCCGGTCGCGTCGAAGGCGGCGAACAGCTCGAGGAAGGTGGCCTTGAAGGACTCGACCTCCTCCGGCCACACATTGGGCGGCATGCTGTCCTCATATTTGTGCCCGGGCGGCAGCTCGCGCGCCACGTGCCAGAATTCCTTGAGGTCGTAATTCACCGCGCCCTTCGCGGTCTCGATGCCGAACGGCGTGTAGCCGCGGGCGCCGCCCTTCCCGGCAAGGTGGTAGCGCCGCTTCACCTCGTCCGGCAGCGCGAAGAAGGCCCTGGCCTTCTCCTCGGCGCGGTGGATCAGGTCGGCCGGGATGCCGTGATCGGCGACGATGGCGAAGCCGTAGCGTTCGAACGAGCGGCCGAGCTCCTCGGAGAAGCCCTCGGGATCGCGGTCCGCATCGAGCAGCGAGACGGAGGCGACGGATTTTGCGGGTGCGAGCGTGTCCATCCCCGCCTTTTAGTGCAATGCGGCGTCTAGCTCAAACCGGGGCGATCCCGCGCCGGAACAGGGCCGCAATGCCGGCCGCGTCGCGCTCCGTGTCCCAGTCGAGCTGCGGGGCGACCTGGAGCCGGCCGAGCAGATAGCCGAGATTGAGGCTGATGAAGCCATGTGCGAGCAGGCGCGTATCCGCGAAATCCGCAATTTCGCCGGCTGCCTTCAGCGCGTCGAGACATTGGACCAAAGGCTGCCAGATGCCGGCGCGCCAGGTTTCGGCGTAGCGCATCTTGAAGCCCTCGTTCTGGATGATCTCCATCAGGAAGAGACGGCCGACATGCGAGCGGGTCGTTGGCGATTCGAGCCGCTCGGCGATCAACCGGCGATGCCAGCCCTCGAACGCGTCCAGCGTCAGCGGCGGATCGGTCATGAGATCGGCGAAGCGCGATCGTGCGACCTGCGTGGTGGCGACCATGTCGAGCACGGCGGTCAGCAATCCCTCCTTGCTGCCGAATTGCTTGAACAGGGTCCGCTCGGTGCTGCCGGCCCGCTCGGCGATCTCGCGGGTCGTCAACGCGGCGATGCCCTTTTCCGTGATCAGCCTCGCCGTGGCCTGCAGCAAAGCCAGCCTTTTCGCCTCTCCGCGCTTCATTTCACTCACAAAACAGTCCCTTGCGGAAAAGTATAGTGCATACTTTACATCTGGTGCGAATCAAAGTATAGTCCTTGCTATACAAGCGCAAGGAGGTTCCAATGTTCGCCGAATCCAGGCTCTCTGCCCGCCCCTGGCTGACGGCGCCGCTCGTCGACGAGACGATCGCGTCACGCCGCGCCATCCGCCGCTATCTCCCGCAGACGGTGCCGGTCCGGGCCGTGCACGACATATTGGAGATCGCCCGGCACGCGCCGAGCGCGAGCAACATCCAGCCCTGGCGCTGCCATGTGCTGACCGGCGCAGCGCGCGACCGGCTGGTTGCGGAGGCGCTGGCCGCCTTCCGCGCCGACGGGCCGCGGGCGCTGTCCAGCGAGTATGAATTCTACCCCGCCGAGCTGCCCGAGGCCTTCCAGGGCCGCCGCGCCGCCTTCGGGGCAAAGCTGGGCGGTGCGCTCGGCATCGCGCAGGCGGACATCGCCGCGCGGCTGCACGTCATGGCCCGGAACTTCATGTTCTTCGAGGCGCCGGTCGGGATCATCTTCACCATCGACCGCCGGCTCGAGCGGGCCAGCCTGCTCGATTATGGCTGCTTCCTGCAGAACGTGATGTTCGCGGCCCGGGCGCGCGGCCTCGACACCTGCCCGCAGCAGACCTGGGCGATGATGCACCGCGTCATCCGGCCGGTGCTCGGCCTCGGCGAGGAGGAGATGGTGGTCTGCGGCATGGCGATGGGCTTCGCCGATCCGGAGGCGCCGGAGAACATGCTCGGCCTGGCCAAGGAGGCACCGGCGCGGTTCGCGGCCTTCTACGAGGAGCTTGCGGACGAGGAGGAACTGCTCTGCGTCGCCGCATGACGGCGCGGGGAAAGCTCCAGCCCGACTGCTTCGACAACGGGCCTATTGCGCGTTGACGGCGTTCGCCGCCGCGGGTGCCTGGGCGCTGGCCTGGTTGGCGGCTGCCGGCGCTGTGGCGGCTCCGTTCGCAGCCGCCGGCGCGGCCGCGGCAGCCGCGGGCGGCGGCGGCGGCGCGGTGGTCGGCACTGCGGTCGCCGTGAGGATCAGCCCGGCAAGCGCCGCGCTCATCAGGTTGGAGAGCGAGCCCGCGAGCAACGCCTTGAGTCCGAGTTTGGCGATCATCGGCCGCTGGTTGGGCGCGAGCCCTCCGGTCACGGCCATCTGGATGGCGATCGAGCTGAAATTGGCGAAGCCGCACAGCGCGAAGGTCACCACCGCAACCGTGTAGGGCGAGAGCGTTCCCCGCGCCTGCCCGAGATCGATGAAGGCGACGAATTCGTTCAGGACCACCTTGGTGCCGAACAGGCTGCCGGCGGCGGCTGTCTCGTTGCCGGGCACGTTCAGCATGTACATGACCGGCTGGAAGATCTTGCCGATGATATATTGGAAGCTGAGGTCTGGCTGATTGAACCAGCCGCCGATGCCGCCGAGAATGCCGTTGGCGAGCGCGACCAGGGCGACGAAGGCGAGCACCATCGCGCCGACCGCCACCGCCAGCTTGACGCCGGTCGCGGCGCCGTTGGCGGCCGCCATGATGACGTTCGCGGGCCGCTCCTCGCCATGGTCGTCCTCGCCCACCGGCTCCGGCTCGACCCCTCGCGCCGCGGGATCGTCCGGCATGATCATCTTGGCCATGAGGATGCCGCCCGGCGCCGACATGAAGCTCGCCGCCAGCAGATAAGGCAGGTAATATTGCGCCTGGTTTCCAAACATCGCGGCATAGGCCAGCAGGATTGTGCCCGCGACGCCCGCCATGCCCACGCTCATGATGCAGAAAAGCTGCGAGGGCGTGAGGTTCGCGAGATAGGGACGGATCACCAGCGGGCTTTCCGACTGGCCGACGAAAATGTTGGCGGCCGAGCCAAGCGATTCCACGCGGGTGATGCCGGTCACCAGCCGGATCGCGCCGCCCACCCATTTGATGATGAGCTGCATGATCCCGAGATAGTACAGGATCGAGATCAAGGCGGCGAAGAAGATGATCACCGGCAGGGCCGAGATCGCAAAAGCATGTCCCGCGTTGGTGCAGCCGAAGCTGGTCGTTGCCGCCACGCTTTCCGCGGTCACCGGCGCCCCGTTGTTCACGTCCGGAACGGCAAGCAGGCAGGCATCATTGGCCAGACCGCCGAAAATGAAGCTGGTGCCGGCATGGGCATAGCCGAGCAGGCTGGTGACGCCGTTCGACATCGCACCGATCACATTCTGGCCCCAGGTCGTGCCGAGGACCATGGCGGCGAGCGCGGCCTGCAGCGCGAAGGCCGCGCCGACGACCCTGAGATTGATCCATTTCCGGTTCGACGAGAAGGCGAGGGCGATGAGGAGGATCAGCAGGATCCCGCCGATGCCGATAACATATTGCATGCCCGCTTCCCCCCGGAGATTCTCGGTTTTGTCACACCATGAAGCGGTGCGCGGGAATTACCAGACCATTTTGGCTTCGGTCGTCCCGACCGCGGCGCCGAGCTGGTCGATCGCGTCGTCGATCCCGTCGGCGATCAGCAATTGAGCGCGGCGCGCCGGCGACATGAAGCCGCTGACCGTGACATGGTCGAGGAAGGTGATCATCGAATCCCAGAAGCCGTCGACATTGAGGATGGCGAAGGGCTTGGCGTGGTAGCCGAGCGCGTTCCAGCTCCAGGCTTCGAACAGTTCGTCGAACGTGCCGACGCCGCCCGGGATCGCGACGAAGGCGTCGGTCAGCTCGGTCATCAGCGCCTTGCGCTCGTGCATGTTGGCGACGAGGTGGAGCTCGGTGCAGCCGGTATGCGCGACCTCGAGATCGACCAGGGCCTGCGGGATTACGCCATAAACCTCGCCGCCCGCCTCGAGCACCGCGTCGGCGACCACGCCCATCAGGCCGAGCCGGCCGCCGCCATAGACGAGGCCGATGCCGCGCCGGGCCATTTCCAGGCCGAGCGCGCGCGCCGTTTCGGCGAAGCGCGGGTTGGTGCCCATGCTCGAGCCGCAGTAGACCGCAAGGCGTTTCACAGGGTCGCCACCAGTTCCTTCAGGTCGCTTTCCGGGCGCGAGCCGAAATGGGAGATCACCTCGGCGGCGGCGATCGCGCCCAGCCGGAGCGAATCCTCCAGGCTGCGGCCCGTCGTCTGCCCGACCAGGAAGCCGGCGGCGAACAGGTCGCCGGCGCCGGTCGTGTCGACCACGCCCGAGCCGATCCGGGCAATGGGTACGGTGACCCGCCGCCCGTGCTCCACGGCGAGCGCACCCTCTTCGCCGCAGGTGACCACAACCAGCGGAACCTTCGACTGGATCGCCTCGATCGCGGTCTCGCGGTCGCCGGCATCGGCCAGCGCCTTGATCTCGTTCTCGTTGGCGAACAGCATGTCGATCGCGCCGCTGTCGAGCATTGCGATCATTTCCTCGCGATGGGCATGGATGCAGACGATGTCGGAAAGCGTGAAGGCGACCTTCCGGCCGGCCTCGTGGGCGATCGCCATCGCCCGCTCCATCGCCGCGCGCGGCCCTGCCGAGCGCCAGAGATAGGCTTCCAGATAAAGGATCGCCGCACCCCTGATCTGTTCCGGATCGAGCACGTCGGCACTCAGCTCGTGCGAGGCGCCGCGATAGGTGCTCATCGTGCGCTGCGCGTCGGGGGTGATGAGGATGAGGCAGCGCCCGGTGGGCAGGCCGTCGGCCTTGGGCGGCGTATTGAACTCCACCCCGAGCGCCCGGATATCGTGCGAGAAGATCTCGCCGAGCTGGTCGTCGGCGATCTGCCCCACGAAGCCGGCACGGCAGCCCAAAGCCGCGACCCCGGCCATGGTGTTCGCGGCGGAACCGCCGCTCGTCTCCCGTGCCTGGCCCATGCGCGCATAGAGTCGGGTCGCGCCCTCGGTGTCGAGCACCTGCATCGAGCCTTTGACGAGCCCCTCCTCGGCCAGGAACGAATCCTCGGCGCTGGCCTTCACGTCCACCAGCGCGTCGCCGATCGCCAATACGTCCAGCCGGGTCCCAGTCACAGACGGAGCCATGACGGGATTGGAGGGCGACGAAAAGCCCCTTTTTGCGTCGCTGGAAACCGGTTACGCATCATCAATGAGCACAGCCCCCGCCAAGCCGGCCCTGAGCCGCTCCCTCTTCGTCTTCTCGGTCTTCTACGGCGGCATGGTGACGATCGCCGGCGTGCTCGGCGCCAAGCAGGTCGCGCTCGGGCCGCTCGCCGTCGAGGCCGGCATCTTCCCCTTCCTGATCCTCGTTGCCCTGTCGAGCTCGGTCGCCGAGCTGCACGGCAAGGAGGCGGCGAACAAGCTGCTGCGGTACGGCTTCATTCCCCTGATCGTCGCCATCCTGCTGACCCTGATCATCCTGCGGCTGCCGACCGACGAGAATATGTACCCGCCCGCGAAGGAGGCCTTTCCGATCATCCTCGGCCAGAGCTGGCGGATGATGGCGGCGGGGATCGTCGCCTATGGCGTCTCGGTCACGCTCAACATCTGGATCTTCTCCAAGCTCTCCGGCACGACCGGTCGCTTCGCCGCCCTGCGCGGCTTCATCGCCGCGGCCCTGTCGCAGATCGTCGATACGTTGATCTTCATCACCGTCTCTTTCTACGGCGAGCGGCCGATCGGCGAACTGATGCTCGGGCAGATGCTGGCGAAGGTGGTGCTGTCGGCGGTGCTGGTGCCGCTGATCATCATCGCCTGCGTCGCCATCGGGAGACGCCTCGACCGCGCCTGATTTCGGGGGGGAAAACATGAAGCTGAAGCTGCTCGCCGCCCTGCTGGCCCTCGCCGCCACGCCCGCGGCGGCGCAGCGCAGCCCGTCACCCCCGGCGCGGCCGCGGCTCGTCATCGCCATCTCCGTCGACCAGTTCTCCGACGATCTCTTCGCCGAATATCGCGGCCTCTATCAGGGCGGCCTGAGGCGCCTGTCGCAGGGCATGGTCTTCCCCGCCGGCTATCAGTCGCATTCGTCCACCGAGACCTGCCCGGGCCACTCCACCATCCTCACCGGCGCCCGGCCGGCCCGCACCGGCATCATCGCCAACAACTGGTACGACCAGGGCGCCGCGCGCACCGACAAATATATCTACTGCTCGGAGGATGAGAACGTCCCCGGCTCGACCTCGGAGAACTATACCGTCTCCCCCCTCCATCTGCGCGTGCCCACGCTCGGCGACCTGATGCAGCGCGCCGATCCGCGCAGCCGGGTCGTCGCCGTGGCGGGCAAGGACCGGGCGGCGGTAATGATGGGCGGCCACAATCCCACCCAGCGCTGGTATTGGGGCGGCCGCGCCTTCGTCAGCGACCGGCAGGGCCGCGAGCCGGGCGCCGTCACCCAGGCGAACAACCGCATCGCCACTGCGCTCACCCGCCCGCGCGAGGCGATGACGCTGCCCGATGCCTGCGCCGGCCGCAGCCGCGACATCGCCGTGCCCGGCCGCGCCTCGCCGGTCGGCAGCGGCCGCTTCGCGCGCGGCGAGAATGACCGCTCGGGCTTCCGCGCCTCGCCGGATTTCGACCGCGAGACGCTCGCCATCGCCGAGGGCATTCGCGACGAGATGCGGCTCGGCGAGGGCCCGTCGACCGACCTTTTGATCATCGGCCTCTCCGCGACCGATTATGTCGGCCACGGCTTCGGCACACGCGGCAGCGAGATGTGCATCCAGGTCCTCGCTTTGGACCGCATCCTCGGCGAGTTCTTCCAGGACCTGGACCGGCAGAATATCGACTATGTCGTGGTGCTGACTGCCGACCATGGCGGCCTCGACCTGCCCGAGCGCGCCGTGCAGATGGCGGGCGGCGGCGCGGCCCGGGTCGATCCGGCGCTGAACGCCACCCGGATGAGCGAGGCGCTCGCCCGCCGCCTCGGCGTGCCCGGCCCGGTCATTCTCGGCGACGGCTCGTTCGGCGACATGTGGGTGGTGCGGAGCCTGTCCCCGCGGCTTCGCACGCGCGTTCTGGCCGAGGCCATCCGCACCTATCGCGCCCATCCGCAGGTCCAGGCCGTCTTCACCCGTACCGAGCTGCTGGCGACGCCCAATCCTGCCGGCCCGCCGGACAGCTGGACCCTGATCCAGCGCGCCCGCGCCTCCTTCGACCCGCGGCGCTCGGGCGATTTCTACGTGATGCTGCGCCCACGCATCACCCCGATCGCCGACCCGAGCCGCGGCTCGGTCGCGACGCATGGCAGCGTCTGGGACTATGACCGGCGCGTGCCGATCCTGTTCTGGCGGCGCGGCATGACCGGCTTCGAGCAGCCGCTGGCCGTGGAGACGGTCGACATCATGCCCAGCCTCGCCGGCCTGATTGGCCTGCCGCTGGCGCCGGGCAGCGTGGACGGGCGGTGCCTGGACCTGATCGCCGGGCCGGAGACGAGCTGCCCGAACTAGCGGCGGCCCTCGAGCGCGCCGATCAGCCGGGCCATGTTCGCGATATAGGTCGCGGTGGAGATGCCGGTCGCGGGCCTGGGATCTGGATAAGGCGAGGTGTCGGTCTCGTCGCCGACCTGGGTGGTGCCGAAGTCGCCGGGCGCCACGCGCCGGCGGCCGGGGCCGCGATACGGATGGCTGGTCATGGTCAGCGGCGACGGCCACCAGCCCTCGGCATTCAGACCGCGGACGACTTCCCTTGGATCCAGCCGCGCCGCGCCCGTGAAATCCGAACCGGCGGCGATCCCCCCGAGGATGAAGAAGCGCGGGAAAGGCCGCCGCTCGAGCAAAGGCGAGCCGCGCGTCGCTTCCGCCACCGGCATGGCGGCGAGCCGGTCATGCTCGCGCCGCAGCCGCTCCAGTTCTATCGCCCGGAACTGCGAATAATGGGCGATCGGGCGGGCCGGATCATGGTCCTGCCAGTAGCGCCCGTTGACCACGTTGGAGCCGCGCCGGTGATTGTAGAGGGGCCGGTTCGTCCCGAGCTCCACGAAGGTCGGGAAGCGCCGGTCGTGCGGGCCGATATTGGCCGGCAGGCGCACCGAGGTCAGCCAGTCCAGCGCTTCCGGGATGCGCGCGAGGAAGCGGCGATCGCCGGTCAGCCGGTAGAAGTCCATCAATTGCTCGACATTGGTCGCGGTCGTGTGGGTGACAAGCGCCCGTGGCTCGTAGCTCCGCGCGCCCGCTACATTGAGGCGAAGGTCATATTGCAGCCCCCAGCCGGCCTGCGGCGCGCGGCCCTGGGTGGTCAGGAAAATCTCCATCCCGCGCCGCGCCGCGCGCAGCAGCGCCGGCCGCTCCAGCGCCTGCCCGGCCATGATCAGGAAGCGGATATTCTCCCTGGCGACGTCGTCGTTGAAGGTGATGTAGCGCTGATAGGCGGGATAATGCGGGTCGTAGGGCCAGCGCTGCGGCCAGCCGCCGTTCGGATATTGGCTGCGCCGGATGAAGGCGATCGCGCGCTCCAGCGCCGGCCGGAAGCGGGCCTCGTGCCGCACCATGTAGAGGCGAAGCAGCAGCTGCATGGACTCCGCCGTGCCGGCATCGTCGAACGTCGCATTGTCGGAATAATGCTGGAATTCCTCGAGCCGCCAACCGTTGCGGCCGATCCGCTCGTACCAGCGCCGCGCGGCCGCCGGGCCGCCGGTGTGAATGAAATAGTTCCAGCCGCCGCTCCGGTGCTGGCCTGCGATCAGCGCCCCGGCGGCCCGCGCCGCCGCGTCGTAATAATAGGCATCGCCGGTGGCGTTAAAGGCGTCGAGGAAGATGTGGCCCATCGTCGCCGTCCCCGGCGCCTGCACCCAGAGCATGCCGGGCTCCGCCTCCATCTCCCCCCAGCGGCGGGACAGGTCCGGCAGGTAGGTCCAGACATAGCCGCCATGATCGGCGACATGCTCAACCATATATTCGGTGGCGCGGCGCATCGTCCGCTCGATCTCGGCGCGGCTCTGCGCCTGTGCGGCGGCGGGAAGCACGAGCGCCAGCACGGCGAGCAGACGCAGGATCATGGCCACAGCCCCCGGTAGCGGCCCCAGGCCAGAAACAGGCCGGGCCAATGTTCGACGGACTTGCCGCGCGCCAGCCTGAGGCCGAAGCCGTGGCCGCCGTCGGGGAAGAGGTGCATCTCGGCCGGAATCCCCCGCGCGCGCAAGGCCGCATGCAGCAGCAGCGTGTTGGCGACCGGGACCGACGCGTCGTCCTCCGCGTGCAGCAGGAAGCAGGGCGGCGCATCGGCCGGGACGTTGAGGTGCGGGGAATGGGCGCGCTCCAGGGCCGGCGAGGCGTTGTCGCCGAGCAAATTGCGGCGCGAGCCGGCATGGGCATGGGGCGCGCTCATCGAGATCACCGGATAGAGGGGCGCCGCCGCATCCGGCCGGGCGGACAGCGCGTCGATCGCGTCGTCGGGCGGATAGACCTGCGTCGCGAAGCGCGTCAGCAGGTCCGCGCAGACATGCCCGCCCGCGGAAAAGCCGATCGCGCAGACCTTCGACCGATCCAGCCCGTATCGCCCCGTCCTGTGGCGGATCAGCCGCATCGCCCGCTGCGCGTCCGCCAGCGCCACGTTGGGCCCCGCCAGCGCCCAGCCCTCGCCCGGCAGCCGGTAGAAGAGGACGAAGGCGGTGATCCCCTGCGCCGCGAGCAGGCGGGCCATCTCATAGCCCTCCTTGTCCACCACCACCCAGGAATAGCCGCCGCCCGGCATGATCAGAACCGCCGCGCCGTTCGGCCGGGCCGGCCGGAAGACGGCCATGCGCGGCTGCGAGATGCCAAGCACGATCCGGTCGTTATAGGCGGGATCGGTGCTCCTCTCGCGCACCGTCTCGACCAGCGCCGCGGCCGCCATCTCCGGCGGTCCCGGGTCCCAGAGGTCGATCGTCTCGTCCGGCTCGGCGAAGACCAGAGGGCGGCCCGGCCGCGCGACGGGCGGCGGCGTCTGCGCTGCGGCGCCGGAAGCGAGCGCCGCGAGCGAGCCGACCAGCATGGCGCGACGGTCGATCACCGCAGTACTGCGGCCGCACGCGCGGCGAGCCAGTCCTCGAGGTTCGTCAGGCCGTCGCCGTCCCGGTCGGCATTGCCGTCGCCGCGCGCCGGATCATGGCCGTGCGCGCGCTCCCAGGCGTCGGGCATGCCGTCGCCGTCCGTGTCGGCCTCGGGACGGCCGGACGCCAGTTCGGGCCAGCCGCCCACCTCCTCCTGGCTGTCGATATGGCGGCCCGTGCGGCGGCGGACGCTCTCGATCACCCGGGCGTCGGCAGCGTCGCGGGGCCAGGCGCCGGCGCGGGCCAGCACGCGCGCCGTTGCGGACGGCGCGGGGTCGGCGGCGACCGGAGCGACGTCGACGGGGCCGCTCAGCCTGTAGCCCTCGGGCAATGTGCCGGTGACGAGCGACCAGGGGTCGGCCGGAACCACGCCGTTCATGCTGTTGCCGGAGAAAAACGCCCGCGCCAGCCGGTTGCGCTCGCGGAAGGCCATGGCGCCGCCGCTGTCCGGCCCCGCGAGATAGGCATTGTCGATGAAATTGTAGCGGATCAGGCTGGCCTCATCCTCATTGTAACCGGCAAAGCCGCGCCCCCAATTGTAGAAGAGGTTGGAGCGGAACTCCATGAGCGGCCCCTCCGGATCCGCCGCCGGCCCGGCGTAATTGCCGGGCCGCGGCATGCGCGCGGCGTGGTGCGCCCAGAGATTGTGGTGGAAGCTGACCCGGGCGCCGCGGCCGCCGCGGATCAGGCTGCCATAGCCATGCTCGCCCTTGCCGTGGTGGGAGCGGCGCAGGGATTCGGCGATGATCGACCATTGCACGGTGAGGTCCCAATAGCCTTCGCCGCGGTCGTAGCGGGCCGAGGCCGACAGGGTCTCGTCGACCGACCAGCTCGCCGAGACATGGTCGAGGATGATCCGCCGGCCGCCCCTGATCCAGACGGAATCCCCCTCGCCCGGCGTCCGGTCGCCGCGGCGGACGCGGAGGTGGCGGATGACGACGTCGTCGGCATGGACGATCAGGGTGCCGCCGCCGAGCGCGATGCCGCCGCCCGGCGCGCTCTGCCCGGCAATGGTGACGCGCGGCTCGCTGATGACGAGGTCGGACTGGAGCCGGATGGTCCCTGCCACATCGAATATGACAGTCCGCGGTCCCCGCGCCGCGACCGCCGCGCGCAGGCTGCCCGCACCGCTGTCGTTCAGATTGGTGACCCGGATGACGGCGCCGCCACGCCCGCCGGCAGCGAAGCGCCCGGCGCCCTCTGCACCCGGAAAGGCCAGGGTCTGCGCGGAAGCCGGGCTGGCGAGGACGAGCAGGGGAAACAGGAAGGCCGCCCTGGGACGGCGGCCTTCCCTCCCCCCGGAGTCAGAAGCGGACGCGCGCACCGATATAGAATTGGCGTCCGGTATGATGGACGACCGACGGGCTGTTCCGGTCGCGGTCGACGAACTGGTCGTTATATTCGTCGGTGAGATTGATCGCCTCGGCGGTCAAAGTGATGTGGTCGTTCAGCTGGAAGGAGGCCGAGGCGTCGACGTTGAGCGTCGAATTCTTGCCTTCCACGTCGTTGGCGACATTCTGCGCCGGCACACGCTGCAGATAGTCACTGCGATAGGAGACCGAGCCGCGGATCGAGAAGCGTCCGTCGTCATAATAAAGCGTCGCGTTCCAGCTGCGCGGCGACAGGTTGATGAGGTCGTCGCGGATCGGTGCCGGATTGGTGGCCGAGGTCACATAGGCGATCTTCGATTCCACATAGGTGAAGTTGAGGATCGCGCCGAGATTGCTGAGCGGCCCGGGCAGGAAGCGGAAGGGCTGCTGATAATTGATCTCGAAGCCCTTGAGCGGCCCGCCCTCGGTGTTGATCGGCGCCGTCACCAGGAACAGCTCGTTGCCGGTGAAATTGGCGGGCAGCAGGCTCAGCGGCAGGCCGGTCTGGTTGAACGGGATCTCGGTCCTGAGGCTTTGGATGAAGGTCCCGATGTCCTTGTAAAACAGGCCGATCGAGAGCAGCGAATCCCGCGCGAAATACCATTCGAAGCTGGCATCCACGGTGGTCGCCCGGAACGGATCGAGGAACGGATTGCCAGTCGTGATCGAGAGCTGCCCGGTCGTATTGATCGAGCCGCCCGGCGAGAGGTTGCCGAGCTGCGGCCGCGCCATCACCCGCGCGGCGGCGAGGCGGATCACGAAATTGCTGGTGACGTCGAGGCTGAAGTTCGCCGAGGGCAGCCAGTCGTCATAGGAGCGGTCGACGACGGTCAGGGTGCCGCCGCCCAGCGCCTGGTAACCCGCCGCCCGGAGGTCGGTCCTGACATAGCGCAGGCCGATATTGCCGCGGAACGGACGGCCGAACAATTCGGTCCGGATGTCGACCTGCACATAGGCGCCGACATCCTCCTCGCGCACCGCGCGGTTGTTGCCGCGGGCATTGCCGTTGGTGATGCTCGACAGGGTGAAGTCGCCGGGCCCGCCCGCATTTCCGGACTTCAGGCAGTTGCAATAGATGTCGTAGAGCGTGGCGAGCGCATTCAGGTCCGGGATCAGCCAGCTGCTGATCCCGCCGCCGCTGTCGAAGCCGGTAAGCAGGGTCGTCACGTCGGCGAGCGTCGTCCCCGCCGGGAGCGCCAGGATCGTGTCGTTCTGGTTGACCCGGCGGAATTCGAACGTCTCGAAATCATATTCGCGGTAGAAGCCGCCGGCCTTGAGGACCAAAGTCTCCGGGATCATGTCCCAGGCGACGTCGCCGCGGAAGGTCGTGAAGCTGTTGTCCGCGCCCTGCGGCCGGATGCGGATTTCCGACGGGGTGATGTTGGACGGCGTAACGCCCGGGGGCGTGCCGATGATCTGCCAGCCGCCCGGCCCCGCACTGCTCACGTCGAACGGATAGGTAATCGTCGGCCGGCCGCGGCTGTTGCGGAAGTCGATCGTGTAGCCGTTGACGTTCGGCGCATCGAGCGTGGTCGTGGTCTGGAACGGATTGCGGAAGTTCGAGGTCGAGCGGCCAGCGAGCCAGGAGAAGCGCAGCCGGTCGGTGATCTGCTGGTCCCACTGGATCTGATATTGCCAGAATTTGGTGTCGAGCTCGTCGAAGCGGGATTCCGAGCGGATGTCGACGCCGTTGAACACGCCGTAGAGCAGATTGCCGTTCGCGTCATATTCGGCCTGGACGACGCTGGTCTGCGGCTTGCCGCCCTGCGCCGCCGTGCGGCTGAACGAGATCGCCTCGAGGAAGTCCTCCTGGCGGGTCGCCTGCAGGCGCGCGTGCAGGACGTCGACGGTGAACAGCGCGCCTTCCCAGGGCCGGGCCTGGAGCGCGAGGGTGACGCCCAGGCGCTGCTGGTCGTGGGTCAGCCGGCCGTAGCGCGGCAGGCGGGGATGGACGTTGGTGGCCAGCGAGGCCTCGTCATATTCGGCCTGGTTGCCGGGCGTGTTCGGCAGGCGCGGGGTCGTCGTGAAACCCGGGATGTTCGGGTTGCCGCCGCAATTGGCGCCGCCCGAGGTCGGGTTGAGCGGGACATGGCCGACCGGCGAGCAGAAGCCGCCGACGCTGTTGCCGCCGTCCCAGCGGACCGAGCTGAAGCCCTCCTCGAACAGGTTGCGCTCGCTATAGGCGACCGAGGCGAGGATGCCGATCGTGCCGTCCGCGAAGGTGTTGGAGACCAGAAAGGCACCGCGCGGGCTCCACTCGTCGGCCAGGTCGTTGAACACCATCTGGCCGCTCGCCGACATCACGAAGCCGTTATAGTCGAAGGGCCGCCCGGTCTGCAGGTCGACCGTGGCGCCGAGCG
Source organism: Allosphingosinicella sp. (assembly GCF_035626655.1). Classification (GTDB taxonomy): domain Bacteria; phylum Pseudomonadota; class Alphaproteobacteria; order Sphingomonadales; family Sphingomonadaceae; genus Allosphingosinicella. Next base: position 106,042 of record NZ_DASPNF010000010.1, on the reverse strand, counting down.
AGCCCTCGTCCACCTCGGCCGAGGCGCTCTTGCGCACGGTCAGCCGGCTGAACAGCTCGGACGCGAAGATGTTGAAGTCGAAGGCGCGGCTGCGGTTCGCGCCGCCCGAGCTGTCGGTGCCGCCCGTGGTGGCGAGCGCCTCGAGCTGGTTGAGGCGGACGCGGGTGAAGTCGCCGCCGAGGCCGCGCACGGTGATCTGCCGCCCCTCGCCCGCATCGCGGTCGATGGCGACGCCCGGAATGCGCTGCAGCGATTCCGCGAGATTCTGGTCGGGGAAGTCGGCGATGTCCTCGGCGACGATCACGTCGACGATGCCGGTATCCTGCCTTTTGGCGTTGAGCGCCGCGGTCAGCGACTGGCGGAAGCCGGTGACGACGACCTCATTGCCCTCGTCCTGCGCGGGATCGGCGGCGCCGGCGTCGGGCTGCAGGGCGTCCGCAGCCGGCGCGGGCTGGGCCACCGTATCCTGGGCTGCGGCCGGCGTGGCGGCGAGCCAGGCGGCGCTGCCGAGCAGGCCGAGGAGAATGCGGGTGCGCGGCGTGGTGTCCAGCTTCGAAATCATGTCCGATCCTTCCAAACCGGACGCGCTTGCACGCGTCCCCCCTCCCGATGTGTCACGACCCGCACGGGCCCTTTCAAGCTCCGGAGAGCTTGTGACACCGGTGTCTATCCGGGCCCAAAAAAAGCCTGCGCCATGTCCGCGCCGAAGGATGGAGGTGTGAACGGGCCTCGGGTGGCCGCCCCTTTCTCCCTCTCCCTCGCGCTGCGTTTGCCGCAGTCGCCTTTTCCGGTTCCCCGATGAAGTAACCGGTGTCATAAGGACTTTGATCCGGAAGCGGCCCGCTGTCAAGACCGCCCGGCGGGAGGCTGGCAATGGCGCTGATCCGCGTGGTTTTTCTGATCCTTGCGCTGCTGCCGGGGGCCGCCCTCGCGCAGCAGCAGCCGGCGGCGCGGGCCTTTCCCGGGGCGGAAGGCTGGGCCGCGCAGACGCCGGGCGGGCGCGGCGGCCGGATCATCCGCGTCGCCAGTCTCGACGCCGCCGGCCCGGGCTCCTTGCGCGCCGCGCTGGAGGCCCGCGGCCCGCGCATCGTCGTCTTCGAGGTGGCCGGCGTGATCGACATGGGCCTCGCCACCTGGACGATTTCCGAGCCCTTCCTGACCATCGCCGGCCAGACCGCCCCCTCCCCCGGCATCACCCTGATTCGCGGCGGCATCGACATCCGCACCCATGACGTGATCGTCCGCCACATCCGCATCCGCACCGGCGTCGCCGGCCAGGCGCCGCGCTCGGGCTGGGAGGCCGACGCCTTGTCCACAATCGGCGCCTGGAACGTGATCGTCGACCATTGCACCTTGACCTGGGCGCTGGACGAGAATCTCTCCGCCTCCGGGCCCCGCTTCACCGGCAGCACGGTGGCGGAATGGCGGCGCGGCACCAGCCACAACATCACTTTCTCCTACAATCTGCTGGCCGAGGGGATCGCGCACGGCTCCCACCCCAAGGGCGAGCATTCGAAGGGCTCGCTGATCCACGACAACGCCACCGGCATCCTGATCTGGCGGAATATCTACGCCCACAATTACGAGCGCTCGCCCTTGCTGAAGGGCGGCGTCCATGCCGCGATCGTCAACAACCTGATCTTCGATCCGGGCGCGCAGGCGATCCACTACAATCTGATGGACCTCGAATGGGGCGAGCATCCGCACCAGCTCGGCGAGCTCAGTGCGGTCGGCAATGTGCTGCGCGGCGGCTTCTCGACGCGCGCGGACATCGCCTTCCTCACCATCGGCGGCGTCGGCGACCTGCGCTATCACGGGCGCGACAACATCGCGGTCGACCGGCAGGGCCGCCCGGTGCCGATGTTCGGCCGCTACACGACCAGCCCGGCGCGGATCATCCAGGTGCCGCGCCCGGTCATCTGGCCTGCGGGCCTTCCCGTCCTCCCCGCCGGCCAGGTCGAGACCCATGTGCTGCGCCATGCCGGCGCCCGCCCCTGGGACCGCGACCCGCACGACATCCGCGTGATCTTCGACGTCGCCGAGGGCCGCGGCGAGATCATCGACGACGAGCGCCAGGTCGGCGGCTATCCCCGCGTCGAGCCGGTCCGCGCGCCCTTCGTCGAGGCGGACTGGGACCTGGCGACGATGGAGCCCCGCTCGGGCCGCTATCCGGGCCAGCGCGACGCCGTCCAGCAGCCGACCACAAGGCGGGATGCGGAGATGCGGCGCTAGGTCCCCGGCTGGATATAGGGGATGCGCGCGAACAGCTCGCGCTCGGCGCGGCGCGGGTCGCTCACCATGCGCGAGTTGCGGTCGAAGATCATCGTCTGGCGTCGTGGCAGCGTGTAGGCCGGCCAGCCCGGATTGCCGGTGCGGGCGAAGCGCAGGAAGGCAGCCATCATCGCCTCGCTGACCGGCCTCCCGCCGGCATCATATTCGGTGCCGAACACCAGAGGGATGTCGGCCGTGTGCCGCGCCGGCGGATAGTCGAGCTGATAGACGAAGGCGGGAGCGCCGGCGCGGGCGCGCTCCTCGGCCTCGATCACCTGTGCGCGCCAGCTCCGCCCGGCGGTGGTGGCGGCGAAGAAGACCTGCTCGGGTGAATAGGAAGGGTAGAGCCGCCGATATTCGGCGACGACCCATTCGGGATGGGCGTCGACGCGCAGCTCATCGGACATCCGCACCGCGAGATTCTCCCAGCTCAGCCCGGCAAGCTTGGGATGATCCGGCGCGAAGAAGCCCCGCGTCTCCTCCCGCGTATTGCCGAGCAAAAGCGGGATCTGGTTCGACTGCGGATTGGCGTCGGGCCAGAAGGGGTGGCGGGTCAGCCATTTCATGTCGAGCACCGGCCCGAAATAGACGCCGCCGCCGAGATAGGGGTCGCGGGCGCCGAGCCCCTCGACCAGCCGCGCGACCGGCATGGCGAGCAGGTCATCGACGGTGCGCGCGCCCACCGCCTGCATGAAGACCTGCGCCCGCTGGGTCGCATGGAGCGGGCCGGAGACGGTCACCTGCTGGCCGCTCATCGTCGCGGCGCGGTGGAACAGGCCGGCGGCGGCCGGCATGCCCATCAAGGTGGCGATCTTCGCGCCGCCGCCCGACTGGCCGAACACCATCACCCTGGCCGGGTCGCCGCCGAACGAGCCGATGTTGGCGCGGATCCAGCGCAGCGCCAGGACGAGGTCGAGCTGGCCGGCATTGCCGCTGTCCGGGAAGGGCGGGTCGAGCCGGGCGAGATAGAGATAACCGAAAGCGTTCAGCCGGTGCGAGACCGTCACCACGACGACGTCGCCGTGCGCGGCGAGCCGCTGTCCGTCGAGCCAGGGATGATGCGGGGTGCCGGTGGAATAGGAGCCGCCGTGGAAATAGACGAGGACCGGACGGCGCCGCCCATCCCGGCCCGGCGTCCAGATGTTGAGGCGCAGGCAGTCCTCGCTGCCCCCCTCCCCGACCGCGCCTGCCTGCGGCGCCGGGGGCCCGTAAGTCCCGAAATTGGGAGGGCCGGGCTCCGGCCGGGGCGCTCGGAAGCGCTCCGCCCGGCCGTAGCGGATGCCGAGATAGGTCTGGACCGGGCGGTCCTCGGGCGCGCGCTGCGCCATCAGCAACGGTGCGGCGGCAAGCCCCGCCAACACCGGGCGGCGGCCGATCAGCGGCCCAGCCACCCGCCGTCCACGGCCAGCACGTGGCCGTTCACATAGTCCGCCGCCGGGGAGGCCAGGAACACCGCGGCCCCGGCAATGTCTCTCGGCTCGCCCCAGCGCCCCGCCGGGATGCGCTCGAGGATCTGCCGGTTGCGGGTCTCGTCTGCCTGCAAAGCGGCCGTGTTGTTGGTCGCGATATAGCCGGGCGCGATGGCATTCACGTTGACGCCGCGGCCCGCCCATTCATTGGCCAGCGCCTTCGTCAGCCCCGCCACGCCCGATTTGGCGGCGGCGTAGCTCGGCACGCGGATGCCGCCCTGGAAGCTGAGCAAAGAGGCGATGTTGACGATCTTGCCGGCGCCCTGACCGAGCATGTGCCGCCCGGCCGCCTGGCAGAGAAAGAAGAGCGACTTGAGGTTGGTGTCGAGCACCGCGTCCCAGTCCGCCTCGGAAAAGTCCGTCGCCTCGGCGCGGCGGATGATGCCGGCATTGTTGACGAGAATGTCCAGCCGCCCGAACGCCCCGACGGTCTCGTCCACGACTTGCTGGACCGGGGCCGTCGTCGACAAGTCCGCCTCGATCAGCACCGTGCGGCGCCCCGCTGCCGCGATCTGCGCCGCGGTCTCGTTTGCCCGCGAACGCCCCGCCAGCGCCACGTCCGCGCCCGCCTCAGCCAGCGCCATCGCGATCGCCCGGCCGATCCCGGTATTGGCCCCGGTGACGATGGCCGCCTTGCCGGTCAGGTCGAAAGAACTCACCGCCTGTCCCCCCACTCCGTTCGCCCTGAGCCTGTCGAAGGGCTGTCCTTCTTTGCTGGAGAAGAAAAGGACAGGGCTTCGACAAGCTCAGCCCGAACGGTGCTTGTTGTCACGGGCGCGCCCCTCAAGCCAGCTGGCAGATGTCCAGCACGTTCATGTCCGTATAGTCCTGATTCTCGCCGGCCATCGCCCAGATGAAGGCATAGGCCCTGGTGCCCGAGCCCATATGGATCGACCAGACCGGCGAGATCACCGCCTCCTCGTTCTGGACGACCAGGTGGCGGGTCGCCTCGCCCTCGCCCATGAAGTGGAAGACGCGGTCCTTCGCCAGGTCGTCCAGCTCGAAATAGAAATAGATCTCGCTGCGCCGCTCGTGGATGTGCGGCGGCATCGTGTTCCAGACGCTGCCGGGCTTCAGCACGGTCAGGCCCATGACCAGCTGGGCGCTGTCGCAGACGCCGGGGATGACGAGCTGGTAGATGGTCCGCTCGTTCGATTCCTCGAGGCTGCCGCGCTCCAGCTTATTGGCCTGGGCGATCTCCAGCTTGCGGGTCGGGCAGCTCTTATGTGCGGGGCAGGAGGCGAGGTAGAAGCGCGCGCCCGCGCCCGCGAAGAGCACCTCCGCCGCGCCCATGCCGACATAGAGGCAATCCTTGTTGCCGAGGCTGAAGACCTCGCCGTCGACGGTGACGGTGCCGTCGACGCTGCCGACATTGACGATGGCGAGCTCGCGCCGCTCGAGAAAGGGATGGCCCGCGGCCGACGCGGGCTCGGTCTGCGCGGGAAGATGCACCGCCCCGCCGCCCACCTGCACGCCGCCGATCACGAAGCGGTCGGCATGGGTGTAGTTCAGCACGCATTCGCCCTCGCGGAACAGGCCGGAGATCAGATAGCGGTCGCGCAGCTCCTCATTGCTCACGCACTCCATCATGTCCGGATGCGTTGCGTAGTAGGTCCTGTCGAACATCCGACTCTCCTGTGGGCTTTGCCGCTTGGTAACCGGTGTCAGTCGGCAGTTCAATCGGATCGTGCTAAGCTGAACCGGTGACCGAGACCGTAACGCTTTGGCGTCCCGTCGGACCTGAGGAACTGGCGCTGATCCGCGAGAGCGAGATGCGCGCCTTCCCGCCGCGTCTGCCCGAGCAGCCGATCTTCTACCCTGTGCTGAGCGAGGACTATGCCGTGAAGATCGCGCGGGACTGGAACGTGCCGGCCAGCGGCGAGGGCTTCGTCACACGGTTCGAGGTGCGGAAGGACTTTCTCGACACTTATCAGGTACAGGAAGCCGGCGGCCGCGCGCATCTCGAATATTGGATCCCGGCGGAGGAGCTGGACGCCTTCAACGCCGCCATCGTCGGCGAGATCGAGGTCGTCCGGGAATTTCCTTAAGAGGCGGATGGCGGCGGCGCCACGCTGGCGCGCTTCACCAGCATCGAGGGCAGCTCGCTCGGCTGCTCGCCCGCCGCCTGGCCGCCGACCATGTCGCCGACCAGCTTGCGCGCCGCCGAGCGGGCCATGGAGACGATCGGCCAGCGCACGGTGGTCAGCGGCGGCCAGATATGGGCGGCGATCGGGGTGTCGTCGAAGCCGATGACGCTGAGCTCCTCGGGCACGGCGATACCGCGCTCGCGCGCGGCGAAGACGACGCCGGCGGCCATTTCGTCGTTCGAGGCGAAGATCGCGGTCGGCCTGGGGGACAGATCGAGCAGCCGCTCGGCCGCGGTGACGCCGGTCTCGAACGTGTAATTGCCGCGCGCAATCAGGCTGCGCGGCAGGGTGCGGCCGGCGGCCTCCAGCGCATCCTCGAAGCCGAGCCGCCGCTCCCGCGCCGAGCGGAAGCCGTCCGGCCCCTCGATCAGGCCGATCAATTCATGGCCCTGCTGGATCAGGAAGTCGGTCGCCTCGCGCACCGCCTCGCGGTCGTTCGAGGCGACCATATGGGCGCCGTCGTCGAGCTGGGCCGAGCCCATGCGCACGTAGCGGCAGCCGACCTCGTCGCAGAGCCGCGCGAGCGCGTCATTCTCGCTGATCGGCGGCAACAGCACGACTCCGAACAGCCGCTGCCGCTCGAGAAACGTTCGCACGTCGTCCAGCATGGCCGCCGAGTTGCGGTCCACCGGCCGGACGACCATTTCGAACTCGGTGCCCGCAAGCGCCTCGAGGATGCCCTGCTGGACGTTCAGGACCATCTGGGCGTTAGGATTGTCGTGAATCAGGCCGACCAGGAAGTTGCGGCGCAGCGCCAGCGCCCGGGCCTGGGGGTTGGGGACGTAGCCGAGCTCGCGAATCACCTTCTCGACCCGCTCGCGCGTCTCGTCGTTGAGCAAGGGCGAGCGGTTGATCACCCGGCTGACCGTCTTCTTGGACACGCCGGCAAGGCGCGCGACGTCGTTGATCGTCGCCCTCGCCGTCTGCGTGCCTTTAGCCACCTTGCCCTTCGCTCCCATGGCGCAGGATTAGCGCGCCCTTGCCCGCAAAGGCGAGCGGCTTTAATCTGACACCGGTTTCCATGATGCTCAAGGCAAAGTGACACGGGTGCGGACGATCGACGACATCATGGCGCTGACGCCCGTCATCCCGGTGCTGGTCGTCGACCGGGTCGAGGATGCGCTGCCGATCGCCGAGGCTTTGGTCGAGGGCGGCCTGCATGTGCTCGAAGTGACGCTCCGCACGCCCGCGGCGCCCGACGCGATCCGCGCGATGCGTCAGGTGCCCGGCGCGGTCGTCGGGGCGGGGACGGTGCTCGATCCACGCCAGCTCGCCGAGGCGCTCGACGCCGGCGCGGAATTCATCGTCAGCCCCGGCCTGACCGAGCGGCTGGGCGAGGCGGCGGCCTCGGCGGGCATCCCCTTCCTGCCCGGGACGAGCAATACGGGCGACATCATGCGCGCCCGCGACCTGGGCTTCACGCGCCTCAAATTCTTCCCGGCCGAGGCGGCCGGCGGCCTGCCGGTGCTGAAGGCGCTCGCCGCCGTCTTCGGCGAGGTCCGCTTCTGTCCGACCGGCGGCATCACCCAGGACACTGCCCCCGCCTGGCTGGCCGAGCCGGCCGTCGCCTGCATCGGCGGAAGCTGGCTCGTGCCGCGCGGCCAAGCCGTTGATCCGGAAGCGATAAAGGCGGGCGCCCGCGCCGCCGCCGCGCTTCGGCCCAGCTGAAAATGTCGTCGGCTGTATCGGCCCGGTTGCTTATGACACCGGTTTCCATTACCACCAAAAGAAAAGCCGTTTGGAGAGCGCGTGACCCTCGTCGATGACCGCAGCCGGATCGCCGGCCGATTCCTCGCCGCGCGCCGCGCCGCCGCCGGGCTCGATTCCTATCCCGGCGACTTCCCCGCCAGCCTCGACGAGGCCTATGCCATCCAGGACGCGGCGATCGCCGCCTGGGGCCGCCCGGTCGTCGGCTGGAAGGTCGGCCGGGTGCCCGAGCAACTGATCGACCTGTTCGGCACCGACCGGCTTGCCGGCCCGATCTTCGACGAGGCGGTGGACGGGGCCGAGATGCCGGTCTTCGCCGAGGGCTTTGCGGCGGGCGAGGCCGAGTTCCTGCTGCGGATCGGCGCCGCGCCGCCCGCCGGCAAGACCAGCTTCACGCTCGCCGAGGCCGCCGAGCTGATCGACGCCGTCCATGCCGGCATCGAGATCGCCAGCTCGCCGCTCGGCACGATCAACGAGATCGGCCCGATCGCCGTCGTCTCCGACTTCGGCAACAATAACGGCCTCGTCGTCGGCGCGGAAATCCCCGACTGGCGCAGCAGCGGCTTCGAGCAATGGGAGGTGACCTGCCGGATCGGCGGCGAGGTCGCCGGCCGCGGCCGGGCCGCCGCCTTCCCCGACGGCGCGATCGGCGCCGCGCGCTTCCTGTTCGAGCTGATGGCGCGGCGCGGCATCCAGCTCACGCCCGGCCAGTGGATCTCGTCCGGCGCCGTGACCGGCGTGCATCGCGCCAGGCCCGGCCAGGCGGTGGAGGCCCGGTTCAGCGAGGCGCTGGCGGTGACCTGCAGACTGGTGGCGGCGAGGCCGGAATAAGCGACGACAGGCGGGAGGGAGAGCGGGATGACGGACTCGGGCAGGGAGACGGTCCGGCAGGCGGCCGAAAGGGTCGGTCGCGTCCGCTGGGGCATCTGTGCGCTGCTCTTCTTCGCAACCACGATCAACTATATCGACCGGCAGATGATCAGCGTCCTCAAGCCGACGCTGCAGGCGGAATATGCCTGGACCGAAACCGACTATGCCAACATCGTCTTCGCCTTTCAGCTCGCCTACGCGATCGGCTATTTCATCTTCGGCCACATGATCGACCGGCTCGGGGCACGCCTCGGCTACTCGCTTGCCGCCGGCATCTGGGGCCTCGCCGCCATGGCGACCTCGGCGGCCCGCGACATCATGGGCTTCATGGCCGCCCGCTTCGCCCTCGGCCTCGGGGAATCGGGCAATTTCCCCGCGGGCGTGAAGGCCGTCGCCGAATGGTTCCCGAAGCAGGAACGGGCCTTCGCGATCGGGATCTTCAACGCCGGCGCCAATATCGGTGCGATCCTGACGCCGATGCTGGCGCCGTTCCTCGTCTATTATTTCGGCTGGCGGGCCGCCTTCCTCGTCACCGGCGCCCTGGTCTTCATCTGGCTCGCCGTCTGGTGGACGGTCTATCGCCGGCCGCGCGAGAAGGCGAACCTGTCGGCCGCCGAGCTCGCCCATATCGAGAGCGATCCCGCCGATACGCCCGGCAAGGTGCCCTGGCTCAGCCTGCTCAAGCATCGCCAGACCTGGGCCTATGCGGTCGGCAAGTTCATCATCGATCCGATCTGGTGGTTCTTCCTCTTCTGGCTGCCCTCCTTCTTCGCCAGTCAGCACGGGCTCGACCTGATGACCTTCGGCCCCGCCCTGGTCGCAATCTACATCATCTCCGACATCGGCTCGGTCGCCGGCGGCTGGCTCTCCTCGGCGCTGATCAAGCGCGGCTGGAGCGTGAATGGCGGGCGCAAGACGGCGATGCTCGTCTGCGCGCTCTGCGTCCCGCCGGTGATGTTCGCGCCGTTCGTCTCGAGCGTCTGGGGCGCGGTGCTGCTGATCGGCCTCGCCACGGCCGCGCACCAGGGCTTCTCGGCCAATCTCTACACCCTCCCGTCCGACCTGTTCCCGCGCAAGGCGGTCGGCGCGGTGATCGGCATCGGCGGCACGATCGGCGCGATCGGCGGCATGTTCATGGCGAAGTTCACCGGCTGGGTGCTCGATTCGACCGGCAGCTATGTGCCGATGTTCGTGATCGCCGGCTCGGCCTATCTGGTCGCCCTGCTGGTCATCCATCTGCTGGTGCCGAGGCTGGAGCCGGCGCCGGTCGACTGACCCGCGGCGGGGAAATTGCCCGGGCGCGCGCGGCCACTATAGTCGCCCGATGCGCATCGCCTCCGTCGCCGATTTCCGCGAGGCCGCCCGGCGGCGGCTGCCGCGCTTCCTGTTCGACTATATCGACGGCGGCTCCTATGCCGAGGTGACTTTGCGCCGCAACGTCGCCGACCTTGCCGAGGTGGCGCTCCGCCAGCGCGTGCTGCGCGACGTTTCCGCGCTCGATCTCTCGACCGAGATCCTCGGCCAGAAGCTGGCTTTGCCCGTCGCGCTCGGCCCGGTCGGCCTCTCCGGCATGTATGCGCGGCGCGGCGAGGTGCAGGCGGCGCGCGCGGCGCAGGCGGCGGGCGTCCAGTTCACCCTCTCCACGGTCAGCTGCTGCTCGCTGGACGAGGTCGCCGCCCGGACGGACAGGCCGATCTGGTTCCAGCTCTACATCACGAAGGATCGCGGCTTCACGCGGGAGATGCTCGCCAGAGCGGCGGGCCATGGCTGCCCGGTGCTCTTCTTCACCGTCGACCTGCCCGTCCCCGGCTCGCGCTATCGCGACGTCCATTCCGGCCTGCACGCGCCGCCCGGCCCCGCCAGCCAGGCGCGGCGCCTGCTGCAGGCGCTGGGCAAACCGGGCTGGGCCTGGGACGTGGGCGTCAGGGGCCGCCCCCATTCGCTCGGCAATGTCGCACATCTGTTCGACCGGCAGACCAACCTGCTCGACTTCCTGAAATGGTCCGCGAACAATTTCGACGCGACCCTGACCTGGAAGGACATTGAGGGCCTGCGCGCTTCATGGCCCGGCAGGTTCGTGATCAAGGGCATCCTCGATCCCGAGGATGCGCGCGCCGCGGCCGATGCGGGAGCGGACGGCATCGTCGTCTCCAACCATGGCGGGCGGCAGCTGGACGGCGTGATCTCGACGGCGCGCGCCTTGCCGGCCATTGCCGACGCGGTCGGCGACCGGCTCGCCATCCTCGCGGACGGCGGCGTCCGCTCCGGCCTCGACGTCGTGCGCATGCTGGCCCTGGGCGCGGACGGCGTCCTGCTCGGCCGGGCCTGGGCCTGGGCGCTGGCGGCTGAGGGCGGCGCCGGCGTGGCGCGGCTGCTCGAGATCATCGAGGCGGAGATGCGCGTCGCCATGGCGCTGACGGGGACGACGAAGGTCTCCGGGATGGACAGGTCGATCCTCGCCTGAGGGCGGTCTCCGCGAGCTGACACAAAAACTAATCTAAATTGTAACAAAGCTATGTAATCCAGCCACCGGGGGAAGCGCTCGGCGGGGAAGCCATGTCGGACGAAGTCGAGCTGAAATTCGACGTCGCGGCTGCGGATTGCGAGGCGCTGAAGGCGAGCGCGCCGCTCACCGGCATCACGCCTGAAATCACCGAAGCGGACACCGTCTATTACGACACCAGGGACGGCTTCGTTCGCCGTTCCGGCTATTCGCTCCGCGTGCGCAAGGCGGGCGGGCGCCACATCCAGGCGGTCAAGCACAAGCCGGCCGCTGCGGCCGGCCTGTTCCGGCGACGCGAATGGGAAACGGACGTGCCGGGCTTTGCGCTCGACGATGCGGCGCTGGCAAAGACGCCGCTCGGCAAGCTTCTGGAAACCGAGGCGACCGGACCGCTGAAGCAGCAGGTCCGCTCGACATTCCGCCGGACGATCTGGCTGGTCACCCGCAAGGACAGCGTGATCGAGGTGGTGCTCGACGAAGGCAAGGTCGCGGCCGGCAAGGCCGAGGCGCCGCTCTGCGAGCTCGAGCTCGAGCTCAAGTCTGGCAAGCCGCGCGCCTTGTTCGCGCTCGCCGGAGAGATCGGCGCGGCGCTGCCGCTCCGGCTCGGCGTCCTCAGCAAGGCAGAGCGCGCCTATGTGCTGGCCGAACGCAGGTTCGGCGAGGCGGCACGGGCGGAACCCGTCGTCCTGCCGGTGCCGGTCACCGAGGGGGCCGCCTTTCGCGCCGTCGCCCAGGCCTGTCTGCGCCACTATCGGCTCAACGAGATGGTCCTGCTCGAGCAGCGCGACGCCGATTCGCTCCATCAGGCCCGGATCGCCCTTCGCCGTCTCCGCTCGGCCCTGTCGCTCTTCCGGCCGACCGTCCGCGGCAAGGACTATCCCGAGCTCCGGGAGGAGCTTGGCTGGCTGGCCGGCCAGTTCGGCGACGCCCGCAACCTGGACGTCCTGCTTGCCGGCGAGGAGGGCCTCGGCGCGGAGGAGAATGTGCGCGAGCGGCTGCTGAAGGCGCGGGCCAAGGCCTATGACAGGGTCGAGGCGGCTCTGGGCTCGGACCGGGTGCGCGCATTGATGCTCAACCTGTCGCTCTGGATCGAGGCCGGAGCCTGGCGCTTCCGCGACCGTGCAATGCGGGATCTCCCCGGCCTCGCCGCCGAGCAGCTCAGCCGGCAATGGCGGCGCGTGAAGCGCAATGGCGAGAAGCTCGGCAAGGCCGGCGCCGAGGATCGCCACCGCCTGCGCCTCGACGTGAAGAAGTTGCGCTATTCGGCCGAATTCCTTGCCGGCCTCTCGGCAAAGCGGCCGAAGCTCGCCCGCCGCGACCGCTTCGTGACCGCCCTGAAGGATCTGCAGGAAAGCCTCGGCGACCTCAACGATGCCGAAGCCGCGCAGGCGATCACCACCAGGCTCGCGCCCGGCCTGCGCGGCAATGCCCGGCGCCTGCGCCGCAAGGCCGCCGCCGCCGAGGCCATCGCCGCGGCGGAAGAAGCGCTGAAGGTTGCGGGGGAAGCGGCAGGATATTGGGAGTAAGGAGGTCGGGCTGACACGCCTCGCTCCGTTCGCCCTGAGCCTGTCGAAGGGCTGCCCTTCCTTGGGAGAGGAAGAGAAAGGCGGGGCTTCGACAAGCTCAGCCCGAACGGAAAGGGAGGCGGGAGCCTCCCTCCCAATCTCAGAAATGCACCGTCGCCCCGAGGCTGAAGCTCGTGCCGACCCGGTAGGAATTGATGTCGATCCGATTGTCCCCGGCCCGCTGGAATTCCTCATAGTCCCGGCCGAAGAGGTTGCGCGCCTCGAACTTGAATTCGACGCGGTTGCCGAAGATCGGCGCCTCCTGGCGCAGCACGAAGTCCAGCCTGAGCCCCGGCCGTTCGATGATGTCGGGCTGGCGGAGCAGGCCCTGGATCGGGCCGCGGTTGGTGACCCGTTCGCTGGCATAGCTGAGCAGGAAGGTCGCCTGGCTGACGCTTTCCGTATCCTCGATGCCGATCTGCAGGTTGACCAGATGGTCGGACTGGCCGGTCAGCGGCGCGCCATCCTGGAACAGCAAATTGGCCGCCACCGGCTGCAGGTCCGGACCGACGATCGTCGAGCCGTCCGCGGTGATCTGCGACCTGGTGTAGGTGTAGTTGGCGATGAAGAGCAGCCGCCGGCTGTCCCAGAAGCTGCCGCCCAGGGCCGTCAGGGGCAGATGCGCCTGCACCTCGACCTCGGCGCCGTACAGCTCCGCCTCGGGGGCATTGGCGAAGCCGGTGCGCAGCTGGCCGCCGCCCGCAAAGAAGGCGGCCGCCTCGATGGGATTGTCGATCTTCTTGTAGAAGCCCGCAACCGAGAGCCGCTGGCCCGACGCGAAATAATATTCGTAGCGCGCCTCCGCGTTGAACAGCTCGCTGTCCTGCAGGAAGGGGTTGCCGGTGAATTCGCGGTCGGATTCGAAATCCTGGTAGATTTGCGGTGCGAGCTCGCGGAATTGCGGCCGGGCGATCGTCTTCGACGCGTGCAGGCGGAGCTGCATGTCGGGCAGGAACTGCCAGGTGACCGTCGCCGCCGGCAGCCAGTAGCTGTTGGCGATCCTGGTCGGCGCGACCAGGCTGCCCACCGGCTGCACGTTCTGGTCGCCATCCTCGTAGCGGGCGCCGACCGTGGCGCGCAGGGTATCGGTGATCTCCGCCTCGACCTGGCCGTAGAGGCCGTGGACCGTCAGGTCAGCGACATAGGAAGCCGTACCCTCCGCGCCCGAAATGTCGCGGAGCTGGATGTTGAAGGTGTAGATGTTGAAGTCGGAGAGCAGGAAGTCCGGCCGCTCCTGCGCCACCGCGAGCGGCAGCGCGCCGTCGGGCCGGAAATACTGGAACTGGAAGCGCGAGGCCGAACGCTCGGTGCGGGTATAGTTATAGCCCGCCGAGACGGTGACCGGCACCGGTGCCTCGAACCGGTAGGCGAGATCGATCCCGCCCGACCAGACGTCCTCGGTCAGGTCGCTGAAGGCGACCGTCGCCGACTGGCCGGCTGAAGTGAGGTTGTTGATATAATCGTCGACGTCGCCCGGACCCGAGGTCGCGGGATTGTTGTCGCCCAGATAGACGTAGGAAATGTCCCGCTCGTAGGGAGATTCGCGCTGCGAATTGGCCCAGGCGCCGCGCAGGTCCACGCTGAAATTGCCGAAGCGGAACTCGCCGACCAGCTGCGTGGTGATCAGCTGCCGTTCGAACCAGTAGCTGTTCTGCTCCATGACCGAGGGCGGCAGCGCCGGATCCTGGTCCTGGACCGACCTGTTGAAGCCGGCCGCCAACCGGCCCTGCTTCAGCGAGTCGCGGATGTAGAGATTGGTCCAGCGGATCCGGTGCGGCCCGAATTCGGCGCCGAGGCCGAGCATGGCGTTGACGATGATCCGGTTGTCGGTGGTGACTCGCCGGAAGCTGGTCTGCGGCGTTCCCGCCAGGCCGGGGTCGAGCGAGGTCTGCTGGAGCGCGTCGCGCGAGCGCCAGCCGTTCGAGTAGCCGGCCGCGGCGATGAAGCCGATGCGCCCGCCCCTGATCTCGGTCGAGGCGCCGCCGCTGACCTCGCCGGAGCCGTTATAGGGCGTGTCGGTCATGCGCTGCAGCAGGGTGGTCGGCGCGTTGACCAGGCTGGCGGCGAAGTCGCGGCGCTCGGCATCGGTCGTGCCGTTGAACGTGCCCGCGACCATGACGTTGCGCAGCGCGGCCGGGAAATCCCTGGTGCCGTCGTCGAAGCCCGACCAGTCGCTGTCCGAGCCGAAATAGGAATAGCCGATATGGCCGGTCGTCTCGGTGTCGCCGCTGACCGAGGCACTGACGTCGAGGAAGGCCTCGCGCGGCACGGCCGGGGTGGTGAGGTTGATCACGCCGCCGCCGAACTCGCCCGGATAATTGACCGAATAGCTCTTCTGGACGAGCGAGGAGGCGATCACGCCCGTCGGGAAGATGTCGAGCGGAACCACGCGGCGCAGCGGCTCCGGGCTGGGCAAGGGCGAGCCGTTCATCAGCGCCAGCGAGTAGCGGTCGCCGAGGCCGCGGACGAAGACGAAGCCGTTGCCGACCACGGAGAGGCCGGTGACGCGCTGCAGCGCGCCCGCAATGTCGCCCTCGCCGGTGCGGGCGATGTCCGCGCCGGAGAGGACCGAGACGACCTGCGGCGTCTGCCGGATGATGCTGTTCGGCCCCCTGGTGCCGGTGACGACGATGTCGGCACCGGGCGCGGAGACTTCCACGTCCTGGCTGGCATCGCCTTCCGGCTGGGCGGCGTCTTCGGCGGCCGGGGCCTCGTCCGCCGGCGCCTCGGCCTCGGCGGCCGGCTGCGCCTGGGCAAAGGCAACCCCCGGCGCGACCAGCGCCGTCGTGAAAAGCAGGCCCGCGTAAGTCAGTGTCCGGTTCATTCTCGTTCCCCCCGTCATGGTTGGCGTGGGTTCGCGATCAGGCCGGCGTGACCGAGCAATTGCCGCCCGTGCCGCCGAAGGCGACGTAGGACGCGGAGCAGGTCCAGTTCTGGTACCAGGTGTCCCCGGCATTCTGGACCGCGCCGATCCAGGTCACCGCGGTGAGCCGGTTCGGGGCCGCCGCATTCGGCTGGCCCGCGCCGGCGAAGCTGTCGGCGTTGAACGCGGTCGGGTCGGTCGCGGGGACCGCCGCCTCGTTGCCGCCGTTGATGAAGACGCTGGCGAGCGACGGCGTATAGGCCGAATTGTTGTTGTTCGTGCCGGTGCCGAATGCGGTCGCCGTCTCGGCCTGCAGATTGCCGTCATTGGCGAACGGATTGGTGCAGGACATCACCACCGAGCGGAAGACCGGCGCGCCGAGATCCTGCAGGGCCGCGTCGGCCGCGCGGGTCGTCGTGCCGGCGGTGCCGTCAATGTCGAGGCAGTTGGTGGTGCCGACGACGACGCTGTTGAGCAGGGCGTAGTCGGCGCCGCCGCGGATCAGCATCGTGTTGAGGCCCTGGACGGTGGAGCGCTGCACGAAGGTGGCGTTGGAGACGCGGGTATATTGCCGCGGCAGCGCGTCCTCGTTGCCGTTCGAGTCGGCCTCGATCATCGAATCGCCGTTCGAGCTGTCGCGCTGCACGCCGATCACGAACTGGATCGTGCCGCGATAGCCGAGGTCGGTGTCGAGCCCGTCATCGTCCGCGCCGGTGATCACGATATGCCTGAGGTTCGGCCGGCCGCCGAAAATCTCGATGCCGTCGTCCGAGCTGTTGTGGATCTGGACGTGATCGATCGCGGTCAGCTGGCCGACGCCGCCCAGCGTGAGGCCCTGGAGCTCGTTACCCGGCGCGATCCCGAAGCCCGAATAGCGGATCTGGACATATTGGAAGCTGCCCGAATTATCGTTCGGCGAGGCGCCGCCATAGAGCGCGCCGGTCGTGCCCTCGATCACCTGCTGGCAGTTGGCGGAGCCGCCCGGGACCGCGGTGTTGCAGTCCGAGATCGGGGCGCGGCCGAGGATGATGATGCCGCCCCAGAGGCCCTGGCTGGCGTCGGTCGTGGTGCCGAGCAGATTGTTGCGGGCGGTGAAGATGATCGGGCTGGTCGGCGTGCCGATCGCGCTGATCCGCGAGCCGCGATTGACCACCAGATAGTCGTTGCCGGCGGAGGCGAAGAGCAGGGTGCCGGCCTGGATGGTCAGGGTCACGCCCTGGCAGCCCGCGAGCGGCGCGGCCGTGTCGCCGCCGCAATCGGTGCCGACATTGACCGGCCCCGCGATCGAGTAGGCGACGCCCGGCGCGTTCTGGATCGTGGTGTCGACGGTGAAGCGGGTCGGCAGCTCGCAGGCGCGGCGGGTGCCGACGACGCCGCGGTCGATATAGCCGCCGGCCGGGCAGGCGGCGGCGGGGGTGCCGCCGCCGGCGGGCGGCGGGGGCGGCGGCGCGGGCGGGGTCGGCGCCGGGACGACGATCGTGCCTTCGCCGGGCGAGGCGACGTCGGTGGGTCCGCAGGCGGCCAGGGGAAGCAGGGTGGTGACGAGGAGCAGGGCACGGAATGTCGACATGATAACCCCCGATTGGCGTTGCGGGCGACTCGACAGGGTGGCCGCCTTCGCCTTGCCAGCTAGGGGTGGTGGATGATGGTTTTGTTACAGAAACGACGCAATTATACGTTTAATTTCCGTAACTTAAGCGTCACGTCAACGACGCCGTTCCGTCATCTGGATGTCATGAACCGGGCGTTCGCTCAGCCCGGCGCGAGGGTCAGCTGGAGCCGGCGCCCGCCCCGTTCGACCTCGAGCCGCGTCTGCGAGGAATTGGCGATGTTCCAGGCCAGCTCCTGCAGCCGTTCCTCGTCGAAATTGGCGCCGTTGACCGAGACGATGACGTCGCCGGGCCGGATGCCGGCGCGGGCGAGCGCGGGCATCTCGACGTTCGAGCGGACCGTATAGCCGGTCACCCTCCCGCCCGCCATGCGCGGCGCGAGGCCGAGCCGGTAGCGCAAAGTCTCCTCGCTGTGCCCCGCCTCGCCGGCCGCCAGGGGCGCTCGTGCCGCGGCCGCCGCGGCGGACGGATCGGCCCGGGCGACGCCGTCGAAGCCGAGCCGGACCTCGCCGCCCGCGCCCTGGAAGACGGCGTGGCTCTGCTCGATGCGGACCAGGGTCAGCCCCGGCACCGCCTCGCGCCCGACCGGGACCAGCCGCTGCCCGCCATTGGCCGTGGAGATCACCGCGCCACTGGCGAGCAGGCCGTGCAGCCGCAGTTGCGAAAGGTCGGCGGCCGGCACCACGGGCGCGGGCGCCGCGGCGACCGGGACCGGCACGGGCGCGGCCGCGGGCGGTGGCGCCGCGACCCTTGCCGCCGGGCCGGGCGGCGGCGCCTCGCCGCCGCCGCGCAACAGCAGTGAGACGAGGACGAGGATGACGAGCGCCAGCGCGACCTGGATCAGGCGCTTCTCGCGATGGCTGAGGCTGCGTGCGGCCATGTCGTCCCGATCACTCCCCGGTGGAGGAGCGCCACTCTAGCACATCAGCCGCCATCGTCGTCGAGGGCATAGCCCGCGGAGCGGACCGTGCGGATCAATTCGGGCTTGCCGCCGATGTTGATCGCCTGCCGGAGCCGGCGGATGTGGACGTCGACGGTGCGCAATTCGATGTCGCGGTCGCGCCCCCAGACCGAATCGAGCAGGCGCGCCCGGCTGAACACGCGGCCCGGATGTTCGAGGAAATGGCGCAGCAGGCGGAATTCCGTCGGCCCGAGCGGGATCGTCTTCCCGGCCCGCTTCACCTTGTGGCTGACGATGTCCATCTCGAGGTCGGCGAACTTCAGCACCTCGCCGGCCAGCGCCGGCCGCACGCGGCGGAGCACGGCGCGGACCCGGGCGACCAGCTCGCGCGGGCTGAACGGCTTGGTGACATAATCGTCCGCGCCGGTCTCGAGCCCTCGCACCCGGTCCGCCTCCTCGCCGCGGCCGGTCAGCATGATGATCGGCACGTTCGCCGTCTCCGGCGCGCGGCGGACGCGACGGCAGACTTCGAGCCCGGAAATGCCCTCGATCATCCAGTCGAGCAGGATGATGTCGGGCGGCGTCTCCGCGGCCAGCAGCAGCGCCTCGTCGCCGTCCGGCGTGTGCGAGACGCGGAAATCCTCGCGCTCGAAATGCCATTTCAGCAGGTCCGCCAGCGCCGGATCGTCCTCGACCAGCAGCAGATTGCCATTCATCATCCGGGCGGCCCTCCCAATCCGCCGAGGCGGCTATGAGACCCGGCTATAGCGGTTTGCGGGAGGTTCCATGACAGGAATATGACAGTTTCGCGTCACTGCGCGGGGCAGAAGCCGAGTGCCTTGGCCCTCAGCCTGAAGGCATGAAGCAGGGGCTCGGTATAGCCGTTCGGCTGCGCCGCGCCCTCGAAGACCAAAGCGCGGGCGGCCTGGAAGGCGAGGCTCGTCTCCTCGTTGCCGCTCATCGGCCGGTAATAGGGATCGTCCGCATTCTGGGCGTCGACGCAGGCGGCCATGCGGCGCAGCGCGGCCTCCACCTCGTCCGCCGTGCAGACGCCGTGCAGCAGCCAGTTGGCGATATGCTGGGAGGAGATGCGCAGGGTCGCGCGGTCCTCCATCAGGCCGACATCGTGAATGTCAGGCACCTTGGAGCAGCCGACGCCCTGGTCGATCCAGCGCACGACATAGCCGAGGATGCCCTGCGCATTGTTGTCGAGCTCGGCGCGGACCTGCTCCGGCGTCCAGTTCCGGCCGGTGGCCAGCGGGACCGTCAGCAAGGCCTCGAGCGGCGGCACCGCCTCGCCGGCCAGCTTGGCCTGCCGGGCGAAGACGTCGACCTGGTGATAATGGAGCGCGTGCAGGGTCGCTGCGGTCGGGCTCGGCACCCAGGCGGTGTTCGCGCCGGCCTGCGGATGGCCGATCTTCTGCGCGAGCATGTCGCCCATCAGGTCGGGCGCCGCCCACATGCCCTTGCCGATCTGCGCCTTGCCGGAAAAGCCGGCGGCGAGGCCGATGCGGACGTTGCGGTCCTCATAGGCCTTGATCCACTGGCTGCCCTTCATCTCCGCCTTGGGGATCATCGGCCCGGCGCGCATCGAGGTGTGGATCTCGTCGCCGGTGCGGTCGAGAAAGCCGGTGTTGATGAACACGATCCGATGGCGAAGCGCGTGGATGCAGGCGGCGAGATTGGCGGAGGTGCGCCGCTCCTCGTCCATCAGCCCGACCTTGACCGTGTGGCGGACGAGACCGAGCAGATCCTCGACCGCGTCGAACAACGCGTTGGCGAAGGCCGCCTCCTCGGGCCCGTGCATCTTGGGCTTCACGATATAGATCGAGCCGGCGCGGCTGTTGCGGAAGCGGCCGAGGCCCTTGAGGTCGTGGAGCGCGATCAGGCTCGTGACGATCGCGTCGAGAATGCCCTCCGGCGCCTCCGAACCGTCGGGGAGATGGACCGCCGGCGTCGTCATCAGATGGCCGACATTGCGCACGAACAGCAGCGCGCGGCCCGGCAGCACGAACTCGCCATAGACGCGGTCCGCGTTCAGCGCCCGGTCGACGGTGCCGCCGCCCTTGGCAAAGCTGGCCCTGAGGTCGCCCTTCATCAGGCCGAGCCAGTTGCGATAGGCGGCGACCTTGTCCCCGGCATCCACCGCCGCGACGCTGTCCTCCAGATCGACGATCGTGGTGAGCGCGCTTTCCAGAAGCACGTCGGCAATGCCGAGCGGATCGTCCCGGCCGATCGGATGGTCCGCGTCAACGACCAGCTCGACATGGAGGCCGTTGTGGCGAAACAGCAGGGCTCCGTCCTTGCGCGCGACCAGGGCCGGATGATCGCCGCCGCCAACCGCTCCCTCCCAGCCGGGCAAAGTCTCGTCGAGGAAGGCGCGGGCACGCGCGATCACCTGCGCGCCGCGCTCGGCATCATAGCCGGGGCCGCTCGCCTTTCCCGGCAAGGCATCGGTTCCGTAGAGCGCGTCGTAGAGGCTGCCCCAGCGCGCATTGGCGGCGTTGAGCAGGAAGCGGGCGTTGAGCACGGGTACCACGAGCTGCGGGCCGGCGATCCGCGCCACCTCGTCGTCGACATTCTCCGGATCGATGGTGAAGGGCGGCGGCTCGTCGGCGAGATAGCCGATCTCCCGCAGGAAGGCGGGATCGCCGCTTCGCGCAGGCTCGGCGTCGATCCTCGCCTGAAGCGCGTCGCGGATCGCGAGCAGCCGGCGGTTTTCCGGGCTGAGCTTTGCGAAGATGCCGGCGACACCGGTCCAGAAGGCCCCGGCCTCGAGACCCGTGCCGGGAAGCGCCTCCTCCTCGAGGAAGCGTGCGAGCGGCTCCGCGACCCGGAGCCCGTTGCGGTCGACCATCTGCTGCATCGCTCCAGCATTGGCCGCGCGCCCTGCGCCGCGCAATTGAAATTCCGGCAGGCGCGCCGCAAGGAGCGGGATGATGACGCGTTACGACGTCCTGATCGTGGGTGGCGGCCATGGCGGCGCGCAGGCGGCGATCGCCTTGCGCCAGAACGGCTTCGCTGGCTCGCTGGCCATCGTCGGCGCGGAGCCCGACCCGCCCTATGAGCGCCCGCCATTGTCCAAGGATTATCTGGCCGGCGAGAAAGAGTTCGAGCGGCTGCTGATCCGCCCGGTGTCCTTCTGGGCGGAGCGCGAGGTCGCCTTGCTGCTGGGCCAGCCGGTCGTCGCCGTGGACCCGGCGGCGAAGCGCGTGACTCTCGCCGACCGCGGGTCGCTCGGCTACGGAACACTGATCTGGGCGACCGGCGGCCAGCCGAAGCGCCTTGCCTGCGCCGGCTTCGAGCGAGTCCATACGATCCGCGACCGCCGCGACACCGATCGGCTGCTCGCCGAGCTGCCCGAGGTGAGGCGCGTCGCCGTGATCGGCGGCGGCTATATCGGGCTGGAGGCCGCGGCGGTGTTGCGCAAGCTCGGCCGCGAGGTCGTCTTGCTCGAGGCGCTCGGCCGCGTGCTCTCGCGCGTCGCCGGCGAGCCTGTCTCGCGCTTCTACGAGGCCGAGCACCGCGCCCATGGCGTGGACGTGCGCACCGGCACGGGCCTGGACTCGGTCGTGCCCGAGGGTGTGAAGCTCGGCAGCGGCGAGATCGTCCGCGCCGATCTGATCGTTGCCGGCATCGGCATCGACGCCGCGACCGGCCCGCTTGCCGAGGCCGGCGCCGAGACCGGCAACGGCGTCCATGTCGACGAATATTGCCGGACCAGCCTCGCGGACGTCTATGCGATCGGCGACTGCGCCGCCCATGCGAACCGCTTCGCCGGCGGCGCGCGCATCCGCCTCGAATCCGTGCAGAACGCCCACGACCAGGCGAACGTCGTCGCCGCCGCGATCATGGGCGCGCCCCAGCCTTATAGGGCGACGCCCTGGTTCTGGTCGAACCAGTATGACCTGAAGCTGCAGACCGTCGGCCTCTGCCAGGGTCATGACGATCTCGTCGTCCGCGGCGATCCCGCGGCGCGCAGCTTCTCGGTCGTCTACCTGAAGCGGAACCGCGTCATCGCGCTCGACTGCGTCAATGCGGTCAGGGACTATGTCCAGGGTCGCAAGCTGGTCGAGGCCGGCGCTGCCCCGGACAAGGCGGCGCTGGCGGACCCGGCCGTCCCGCTCAAGGAGCTGGCCGGCCAGGCCCCGCCGGTCGCCTAGAAGCCGAAGCCGAACGACACCCGGAACGCCACCGAGGCGCGGCCGCTCTGCTCCTCCGCCGAAAGCTCGGCGCCGAGCACCGTCCCGTCGCTGCCGCCGATCACGCGCAGCGCCCCGGTCCAGCCGTCGGTGCGCGCCTCCGGCTCCAGCGTGAACGGATCGCCGCCCTCGAAGCGGGCGACGGTGGCGCCGAGCGACCCGCCCAGGATCTGGCGGCGGCCGCCCTCGATCTCGGTGCGGATCCAGGTCCGACCCTCTTCGGCGCTGCCGAAATTGAGCCCGGCCGCGAGCGTGACGGTGCCCGCCAGCTCGTCGCTGTCGCGGTCCTCGACGACGAGGTTGAAGCCGTCGCCGCCGCCCGTCTCGGTATAGCCGTCCTCGCTCAGCTTGTAATAATCGATCGATGCGGCGGGCCGCAGCGAGAGTCGGCCCATGCGCAGCTCATAGGACAGGCCGGCCGAGGCGGAATAAAGCTGGCCGTTCCAATTGCCGGCTGCCGTGCGGGTCACCGCCTGGCCCTGCTGATCGAGTCCGGCGAAGTAGCGCAGGCCCGTGAAGTCGATCATCGCTGCCGAGGCGCGGGCAAAGGCGTTGAAGCCGCCGCGCCGCAGCCGCCAATAGGCCGCGAGCTCATATTGGTCGGAGCGGACCTGATTGTCGTTGTCGCCATTGGCGTCCTTGCCCGCCAGATAGGCGAGGCTGAGGCCGAGATTGCCCGCGCCGCCGAGCTGCAGCTCCGCGCCGCCGGCCGCGCCCCAGCCCGAGACGTCGAAGGCGGCGGTCGAGCCGGTCTCCTTCGACGTGCCCCAGGCCGCCTGCTGCAGCCAGAAACCCCAGCCCTGCATGTCGAGCACCGCCGGATTGGGATCGGCGAGGAAGCGGGCGGTGGCGCGCGAGGCCACGGTCACCGTCTCGAAGACGCCGCCGGCATGGTTGGGCAGCATCTGGGCCATCGCCTCCTGCGCCGCCTCGCGGTCGTGCATGCCGAGGAAGACCGAGGCGATCTCCTCGTCATTGTCGAGCGATTCGAAGATCGCGTCATAGGCGCGCGTCGCCGAGCCGTTCAGGCCGAGATCGGCGGCGGTGCGCCGGCTGATCACGAGCGCGACCTCGTTGGCGCCGCTCTCCACCGTCCCGCGGAACAGGATCGGCAGGCTGGCATCGTCGAAGGCCAGGTTCGCGCCGCCGGTCACCGAGCCCGCCTGCAGGAAGGAATAGCGGCCCGGCGAGGCGGTGATGCTGTTGAGGCGGACGGCGAGCTTCGTCCCGGTGCCGAAGGCGGCATTGCCGGCGACGACATAATTGGTGCGGACGCCCGTCTCGGTGTTGATGTCGATCCCGAGGCGGCTGTTGGCCCCGAGGGTCAGCGAGGCGAGCTGGACGTTGCCGGTCTGCGCTGCCTGGAAGGTGCCGCCGGCCACGTTCACGGCGAGGCCGGCGCTGTTCAGCAGCTGCGCGTCGAAGCGGGTGCCGTTGCCGATCTCCAGCAGATCCGCGCCGCCGCCGAAATCGGCGATTCCGGTGAAGACGGAGGTGCCGGTCAGCGCCAGCCGGTCGGCGCCGGCGCCGAACTCGGCGCGGCCGGCGAAGCTCCCGGCGCCGCTGAGCAGCAGCCGGTCGTCGCCATTGCCGAAGCGCGCGGTGCCGGCGACCGAGCCTGCCGTCACGTCGAGCAGGTCGTTGCCGCCGCCGAACAATATGTCGCCCTGGATCTGCGGCGTCTGCGCGGTATCGCTCACCCGATACTGGCGGACGGTCGCCCCCGCATTGTTGCCGGACAGGTCGATCGCGACGCGCTTGCCGTTGCCGCCCGTCGCGAGGTTGGCGATGACGCGGCCGCCATTCTCGACCAGGCCGACGCCGCCAGTGCGGTCGACGATCGCGCCGACATCGGCATCCTTGCCGCCGGTCGCCTCGATCAGGCCGGTATTACGGACCGCCACGACGCTCGCACCCTGGTCGATCTGGATGCCGCGCACGACATCCGCGGCGTCGGGACCACCGGCGGCGCGGATCGCGCCGCTGCTCCGGATCTCGGGCACGCTGGCGCCGCTGCCGATACGGATCGCCTGCGCGCTGCCGCCGTTGGACGAGGCCGTGACCGCACCGGTGACGGTCATGCCGCCCGCAATGGTGACGTTGCCGCCGAGGCCGCCGATCACGAGGCCGTTGCCGTCGACATTGGCATAGACGCCATTGCCGCCGATCGCGCCGTCGATGATCAGGCCGTGGCCATTGGCATTGCCGGCCACCGCGCCGACGCTGACGGGACCGTTAGCCGCGCCGATCTGGACGGCCGGGGCGGCACCGTAGGAGACGATCTGCGCGGCGCCCTCCTCGCTGTCCTTGATGCCGTCATCGTCCTCGTCGTCGTCGTTCTTGTTGGCGTCCGCTGGCGGGACGGCAAAGCGGATGCCGCCGCTGACATCGCCCTGGATGCGGATCGCCGGGCCGCCCTGCAGCAGGTCGTCGGCGTCGAGCTTGGTGGCGTCGGCGGGGGCCTGGATGCTGCGATAGCCGCTGGCGGTGACCGTGCCCTGAAAGGTGAGCGCGCCGGCTATGTCGCCGTCGAGCGAGACGCCGACCGCATTGGCGCCGCGCACGTTGACGCCGCCGGCGATGCGGGTGTTGCCAGCGATATCGGTCGCGCGGATGCCGACGCTGTTGTCGCCGGTCACGTTGATCGTGCCGCTGTTCGTGAAGGTGCCGTTGAGGCGGCTGTCCAGCGCGATGCCCGCACTGGTGTTGCCTTCGATCGTGATCGTCCCCGAATTGACAACATTGCCCGTGAACGTGCCGCCGGGGGCGATGCGGATGCCGAAGCGGTTGCTGCCCTGGGCGAAGGGGCCGTCCAGGTCGCCGTCCTTGTCCGCGTCGGCCGGCGTGTAATTCTCGTCGATCGTGATCGTGCCGCTGTTGGTGATGCCGCCGGTGAGGCCGGACATCGCCAGGATGCCGGTCGCGTTGTTCGCGCCCTGGATGGCGAGCGCGCCCGCGCTGGTCACCGTATTGCTGCTGTCGAGCGTCACCGCGGTGCCGCCGGTCAGGGTGATGCCACCTGCCGTGGTGATGGTGATATTGTCGGCCGCGCCGTTGGTCGCCGTGGAGGTGCTGAGCGGGGCGGTGATCTTGGTCTCCACTTTCCGCTCGGCCTGGGCCTGGGAGACCGCGACGAGCGCAAGCGGGGTGAGGCAGGAATAAGCAAGCAGGCGACGCATACCGGATCTGTCCTTTTTTCGCGGCTGGTCCCCGGCCCGGGCGGGCGGGGTTCATGCCGGTAAGGACGGCGCGGCGTTGCGGGACCCGCAGCGGATTCCCCAAAATAGTCATCCCGGCGGAAGCCGCGACCCATTAACTCCGAGATTGGGATGGTCGACGAGGTCCCCGTCACCCTCCAACAGCCCTGTTCATGGTCCCGGCTTTCGCCGGGATGACTCCGAGGGTCAGCTAGAAGGCGAACTGCCAGCCGAGCCGGATGGCGCGCGGCCTGAGCGGCGTCACCTGCGGATTCTGGATCAGGGTGAAGGGCGAACCCATGGCGAAGCGGTTGCCGGCCTCGTCCAGCAGGTTGGTGACGTTGAGCGTGATCGCGTTCGGGCCATGCTCAAGCCTGGCGCTGAGGCCGATATCCGTCACTTCGCCCTGCCTCTCCCCCAGGATCGGCCCCACGCCGAGGACGGAATCGCCCACATAGCGGATCGAGCCGCCGAGCCTGAGGTCGAGATCGGGTGCGAGCGCGAGCTGATAGTCGATCGCGGCACGTGCGCCGATGTCGGCGACATTCGGGAGGGGGAAGTCCGGCTGTATCATGATCCCGGGGAAGGGATCGACGACCCGGCTGTCGTTGAACAGGGCCGCCGCCTCGAGGCTGAGGCCGGGCAAAGGCCGCCAGCCGGCGCGCAGCTCGAACGAAAAGATCCTGCCGTCGCCGATATTCGCGGTGGTCGGGAAACCGAAAAGCGAGACGGTATCGGCCTGGATGTCCCGCCAGCGCGTATAGGCGAAGGAGGCGGAGACGTCGAAGGCCCCGGCCCCGCTGCGGCCGTAGCGCAGGCCGGCCTCGAAGGAGGAGAGATTGTCGTTGCGGAAGCGGCGGATGATCATGTCGCCGGCCGGCGTGACGACGTCGGTCGGAGCGCCGCCCGCGGTGAGGCGGAAGACATTGCCCTCGACCGAGAGCCCGCCCGGCCGGAAGCTCTCCTGGTAGCGCGCGAAGGCCAGGAGGCGGGGCGCGGCCTCCCACGCCAGCGCCACGGACGGCAGCAGGGCACTTTCGTTGCGGCTCGCGTCGGCGGCCCGGCTGGCATCGACGGAGCCGAACAGCGGCTGCAGCACCACGGCCGACGCGTCCAGCGAATTGCCCGAGAGATGCGAGCGGCTGAACCGGAGCCCGGCGGTGATCGTGAAGGTCGGCGAGAGCGGCAGGCTGGCCTCGCCGAACAGGGCCAGCTCCTCGATGCCGTTTTCCACGCCGGCGAGCTGCTGCGGCGCGTCCACGGGCCCGGCGGAGCGGCGCTGGCGGCTTCGGTTCGAAACGATGCTGCTGCCGATCACCCAGCTCAGGCCGCCGGCGGTCTGGCCGGAGAGGCGGCTCTCGGCCGAGAGGAGCCTTACCCGCGTGTCCTGCGCGTAGAATTGCGGCGGCAGGTTGAACACCGTCGAATCGTACAATTCGTCAATGTCGTGATGGACCCAGCCGAAGGCCGTGGTGAAGCGCGTCCGCCCCCAATCCTTCGAGACGACGAGGTCGGCGAGCAGATAGTCGCTGCCGAACGGCTGGGCGATGGCGCTTTGCCGGGTCAGCGGCGGGGCGCCGCGATCGGCATATTGCCCGTCACGGCCGCGGATGCGCTGCCCGCTGGCGCCCGCGTCGACCGTCCAGCCGTCGTCCGTCTCCAGCCTGAGCGAGGCGCGGCCGCCAAAGGTGCGGACCCGATTGACGTCGTCCAGACCGCGCAGGCGGTCGTCGATATAGCCGCCGTCCTGCACGGCATAGCCGACCAGCCTGACGGCGAGCCGGTCCTCGACGATCGGCAGGTTCAGAACGCCGGCAAGATCGGCGCCGGGATCGCCATGCTGCGTCGCGGTCGCGCCCGCGGAGATCATCCCGCCGGCCCGGTCCGTGCGGGGCCGGTTGGGCATGATCCGGATCACCCCACCGAGCGAACCGGCGCCGTAGAGCGTGCCCTGCGGCCCTTCGAGAATCTCGATCCGGTCGATGTCGAACAGCCTGAGGTCCGGATCAGGCGCATTATAGTTCAGCCTGGTCTCGCCCAGATATTGTCCGGCTGTGGCCTGGGTAGGGCCGCTGAAGCTCGAATCGGCGATGCCCCGGATGAACAGCTTGTTGCGCCCCGGGCCGAGGTGCGTGGAGGCGACGCCCGGCAGGCGCGCGACGAGCGCCTCGCTACCGCGCGGCGCGTATGCCAGCTCGGGATCGTCGCCGCCGAGGATGTCGACCCCGCCCGGATAGGCGGAGAGCGGCATCGGCCGCCGCGCACCGACGACCAAAACGGCCTGCTCCTCAGCCGGCTCGGGTGCTGCCGCGAGGATGACCGGTGGCTGCGCTCGCGCCGGGCGGCGTGCGATCCGCAGCTGGGGCCGCTGCGCCGGCCGGCGGACGATCCGGTAGCTGCCCGGCCCGACCCGGACGAAGCGCGCCTCGCTGTTCGCGAGCATCCGCGCCAAAGCCTGCTCGACGGTCAGCCGGCCGCGCACCGCCGGCACCCGGCTGGCGGCCAGTGCCGGATCGGTGACGCCGATGCTGACACCGCCCTGCCGCCCGAGCGCGACGATGGCATCGCCGAGCCGCCCGCCGGGCAGGTCCAGCGCACGGCTCTGGACGGCTTCGGCCGGCGTCGCGGCGAATGCGGCAAGTGGAATTGTCAAAAGGCCGCTTGCGAATATGGTCCTAAGGCGTCCCACTGCTCCCCACCGTCAGTATCCAGCCATCCCCCGACCGGCCGGCGCTGACCCCCAAAAGCGATGCGGCGCGGCGCACGGCCGCACCCTTGTCCGGATCGAGCATGATCACGCCCGTGAAGCTCTGCTGCGCCACGGACGGGCTCGCCCGCACGCTGACGCCCAGATTGCGCGTGAGATCGCCGGCGATCTGCCCGACCGTCGCCGAGCGGTAGCTGAGCCGCCCGGCGCGCCAGCTGCCGACCGCGTCGGGCTCGGTGCGCGACACCACCGGCCGCGCTTCGGCGGCGGCGCGGCGCAGGTTCATGCCCGGCGACAGATTGACCGCGGCGCCGCCCGGATCGAACAGCACCCGGCCCTCGGACACGCCGACCTCGACCGCGCCACGCTCGGCGACGACGTTGAAGGTCGTACCGAGATCCCGCATCCGCGCGCCGCCCGCCTCGACCTCGAAGGGACGGGTCTCGTCGTGGACTACGGTGAACAGGGCCTCGCCGCGCTCCAGGCTCGCGAAGCGCGCATTGTTGCGGTCGAGCTGGATGCGGGTCGCGCCGTTGAGATCGATGCGGCTGCCGTCGGCGAGGTCGATGCGGCGATGCTGGCCGGGCCCGGTCTCCACCGCATAGAGCGCGGCGCCGGCGGGAAGGGTGGACCAGGCGACCATCCCGGCCACAGCGGCGGCAGCCGCGCTCCAGCCCAGGAACCGGCGCCGGTCGGGGCGGTAGACAGGCGCGGCCGCCGGCGTCCAGGCGGGCTGGACGGGGCGCGGCGCCGGCGCCAGCTCTTCCGCCGCGAGATCGGCGAGCGCCACCTCGTCATAAGCGGTCAGATGTGCGGGATCGGCCTCCAGCCAAAGGGTGAAGGCGTCCCAGTCCTCGGCGCCCGCATCGCGCAGGCGCACGACCCAGGCAATCGCCTCTTCCTCGATACGCTGCACGTCCCTGTCCGTCATTCACGCCCCCTTGGCAGAAAGACGCCGCCGCTCCGCTCAACCCGCATCGAACGTCCTCCTCAGCTCGACGAGTGCGCGATAGGCCTTCTGCAGGTGCTTCTCGACCGCGCTGAGGCTGATGCCGAGCTCGTCGGCGATGTCCCGCTGGCTGCGGCCCTCGATCCGGAAGCGGCGGAAGACATAGTCGGTCCGCTCGCCCAGCGCCTTCAGCGCCGTGTCAGCCGCGTCGAGCTGCTCGCGGGCGATCAGCACGCGTTCGCCCGACGGCAGTTCGGAGACGCCGAGCGCGCCACCGCTCACATCGTGCCACTCATGGTCGCGCTTCTGTCCGCGCAGCTCGGCCCGGCGCCGGTCCAGCATCAGGTTGTTGGCCGCCCGATAGAGATAGGCCAGGGGATCGGCGATCGGGCCGCTGGCCGCCGCCGACGCCTTGATCCACATGTCCTGCAGCAAATCCTCGGCGCCCTCGCCCGCTCCGCGCGCGCGCAGGAAGCGCAGCAAGGCAGCGCGATTTTCCATGAACACGGCTTCGAGGCCGCTGGTCGTCATCTTCGTGGCCATGGCGGGGGTGGGGGAGCGAGGCCCCCTAAAGGGCTTCGCCGCGCCTGTCCATGACGGCCGCGGCACAAATTCGACGAATGCGGGTGCGGGTTCGGCGAGGCGGCGGCGTCTCAGGTTGCGAGCGCCCCGGAGGTCCCCCACCAATCCCCGCCGGGGGCTCACCCCCTCCCCGTCCGTCAGGCTCGGCGTTGAAGTTCCTGGCGGACGGGGTCCTTTTTGCCGTCCGACCCATATTCCGTCCGACCGGTTTTCTCGGCTATTGTCCGCGGATGCCGGGGGCGGGATCAGCGCAAGACGAGGAGGGCACGGGCGAGGGCGTGCAAGAATTGCTGTGCGGCGTCTTTGACTGTTCGCCCGATCTGGCCGCGCAGATCTTCATGCGCGGGCGGCTGCGTGACTTTCCGGTGCGCACCGCGATCGTTCGGCAGGGCGACCGCATCTCGACGCTCTACATCATCGCGGCGGGCCGCGCCCATGCCATCGTCTATTCGCTCGACGGCCAGATCGTGCTGCTCCACGAGTATCTGTCCGGCGATTTCTTCGGCGTGGTCAGCCCGCCTTATTCGGCGATCCACGACGCCGACGTGGTCGCGGTGGACGACGTCTCCTCCTTCCTGCTCGACGGCAGCGTGCTGGCTCTGCTCGCCGAGCAGCATGGCTGTATCGGCCTCGCCCTGCTCCGCGCGATGGTCGACCGGCTGCAACAGACCCAGTCGCGCATGTACGAGCATGTCGCTCTGTCCGCGGTCGGCCGCGTCCACGCCGAATTGCTGCGCCGCGCGCGGCAGAGCCCCGATCTCGCCATCCGCCCGGTCCCCGTGGTGGCGGACCTGGCGCTGCAGGTGGCGACCACGCGGGAGACCGCGTCGCGCGCGGTCAACGCGCTGGAGCGGCGCGGCATCATCCGGCGCGACGCCGACCGGCTGATCGTGGTCGCGCCGCACCGGCTGGAGGAATTAATTCTCTGAAGGGACTGCCGTTGCGAGCGCGTAGAGCCCGATCGCCGCACCGCCGTCGAATGCCTGCAACTCGCCGATCCAGTTGATTCCGGCGGCGCCGGCTGCAGCCGCGAGCAGCGCTGCGAAGTCGTGCGACACGCACAGGGTGTCGGGCGGAATCGCACCGGCGATCTCACGCACGATCGCCGTCCCCTCCTCGGTCGGCCTCGAAACGCCGGAAAAGGGATCGCGAATGCATGGAATCAGGCCGTGATGCGCCGCGATGCGGAGCGGCATCCGCCCCCGCAGCGCGGCGTAGATCGCGCGTGCCGCGGTCGCAGCGGTCTCGGGTTCCGCATAGCCGACCAGGATATCGTCGCCGTCCAGCCGGGGGGGCAATGCCGTCGCCCCGGCGGCGTCGATCGCCGCGCCCACCTGCGCGAGCCGGTCCTCGAAAGCGGCATCCCCACCCGTACCGACGCTGACCGCAAGCAGCGAGAGCTCCGGGCGGCGCGGATCGGCGGGGATGTCCGCGGGCAAGACGACCTCCAGCGGGCTGACCAGATTCAGCGCCTCGCTCATGAGCCGTTCGGCGTTCAGCAGCGCAGCGCCATGGGCGATCCGTCCGGCAAGCGAAGTCCTTGCGGCATCCGGCGGTCCGTCCGCAGGACGTACCTGCATCACCGTCTCGACGGCAGCCAGAACCGCATCGACGCGCCCGGCGGGAAGCGGCAGCGTTTCGCGCCCGGCCGGAAGCACGAGGTGCAGTGCAACTTCCGCCTCCAGCAGGGCCTCGGCGACCGAGAGATCGGCTTCATCGACCAGCGGCCCGAAAGCGAAGCCGACCCGCTCCCGCGTCACCTGCCGAAGGAGTTCGGGCGCAGGATCGCCACCGGTCCCCGACCAGGAGAGCGAAGGCGGCGGCCGCAGCAGGTCGAGCCAGGCGGGATCGCCGCCCAGCTCCTGCTCGATCGCCACGAACTGGCGCAGCGTCGAGCCGTGGTCCTCCCAGGCCCGGGGCGCGGCTGCCACCGCCGCGGCGAGCGCGTCGCGTGCCTCCTCTCGCCGGCCGAGCAGCAGCAAGGCCTCCGCCTCGGTGGCGGCCCGGTAGTAAGGCGTCTCCGGCTCGTCCGGCTCGGCGGCGATCCGCTCCAGTACCTCGCGCGCGATCTCCTCGGCCTGCCCCCGGTCGCCCGACAGCAGGGAAAGCGTCGCGGCGTTGATCAGCGGATAGGTGGCCGGCTGCAGCGCGGCCGCCCGCCGGTAGGCCTCGGCCGAGCGGAGATAATAAGCGCGCCGCGCCTCTCCTTCGGCGCGCAGCGCATGATCCTTCAGCAGGCGTCCCCGGACGGTCAGCGCGGCGGGATCGGCCTCGTCCCGGTCGTAGCCAGCCGCGCAATATTGCGCCCAGGCATGATCAAGCGCCCCCGCGCGGGCGAGGGCGATGATCGTGGAGAGGGGGACGGCGGTCACGCGACTCCTATACCGAAAACTCATAGGGTGAGCGCAAGATAGGATACCATCGAGGGATGTATTCCGCCGTGCGTGTACTGCGACATGGGATGCAGGTGCGATTCGTTCGGGAAAATCCATGGCGCCGCCCGTCGGAAAGGATCGATAAGGTTGAAGGTGAAGGGAAGCGTCAGGACCACTGGATGGTGCTCGTGCAGCTCTTCGTCATGGTCGCGGCGGCTCAAGCCCTTCCCATCATGGCCGCCCAGGCCCCGCACGAAGTCCGAATTCCGAACCGCATCTGTGTCGCATGAGAAGGATGCCCAGAGCCCGCCGCCATCATAGCCCAATTCGAAATCCGTCAGAAACGCCTCACCGGTGTGGAGATTCAGCGGTAGCGGGACGAAAGGCTCATCGACGAACTGGAGACGCTGCTCGTTCATCCGCCGCGCGTTGAGCACGAACGCATAAGTGCAATGCCCCGATCTGGTTTCGGAAATGTCGAGATAGCGTTCCGGACCGCCGTAGCCCCGCCCCGGCCGGTTGCCGCCCGTCGGCAGCCTCCCATCGCGCACGGCATCGCGGACGACGTCTTTCGGATCGCGGCCGCCCGCCGGAGTCGTGACGTGATAATTGTAGACCGCGTCATCATTGCCATCGCCAGCAATCTCATAAAAGCGGACGACTCCGTCTTTTGGACTAGCCATTTTCTCTACCCCTTTGGTTGTTGCGATGCGCGGGCTGCCCCGGCTCCGGGCCGGAATGACGGGCTCAGAGCGGAACGCTTAGATAGGCCGCGGCCGATGGATGAATGCCGCCATGGGTGAGCCTCCCTCGGGCAACCTTGGCCCCGCCGCCAACCTTTGGGCTCTCAGCATCGGCCCATTCGTCCATGAACGGACCACCATGCCCGTCATCATCGTCCCCCGCACCGGGAATGACCCAGGGGGAGGCCATCAAGAGGGGATCGATGACGTTGAAGGCGAAGGGTATGGTCATGATGTAAGGCGGATGGTGCATGGGCAGATCGGGGATGCGGGTCGCGAGGTCGGCGCGGCGGACCGCGCTCAGATCGCACCAGAAGGATGCCCAGCGTGCGCCTTTGCCAGCTTGATTATTATAAACCCGAGCGCCCTTCAGAAAATCATGATTGGCGCCGGCGTTCATCTTCAGCATTGGGAAAGGGTCTTCTCCTTCCTTGAACAGCAATCTTTGCTGCCCGTCGACGACCGCATTCAGGTAAAAGGCGTAGGCGTAAATGCCGTCCCCCCGCCCCTCGCGAATGTCCAGATACCGCTCGGGGCGCATTGGGTTTCGCTGCGGCCTGCGACCACCGCGTGGCAAGGTCCCCGCATTGGCGATACGCTGGATGTCAGCCTCGTATCCGTCCCGCGTCACCGGCACATCCACCTGATATTTGTAGGCGGCCCAATTGCCCGGGCCACCGGCGATTTCGAAGAACGAAATGTGCGTTGGTATGGTCATTTCAGTGCCTCCCTGCCAAGGATTCCGCGAGCCGCCTTTCGTATCCTGCCCAGACGGCATTTCGCCGATCATGCCTGACCAGCCATTGGCTGAGGTCGCGGGCGGCGGTCAGATATCGGCGCGCCGATTGGCGCTCGCCCCGGGCGCGCAAGGTTTCCGCGAGGCTGACGTAAATCTCCATGCGCTGCTCCCCCAGCTGAACGTTCCGCGGATGCCTGTGGTAGAGGCTGCGCATGAGCATCAGATAGGCCGCCTGCGTGCGGCGCCAGGGCTCGACATGTCCCGACGCGCGCAGCGCCTCCCCCAGCCAGAACAGATGGAAGACGAGGTCGTAGGAGGCGCTGGCATCGCCTGGACGCAGCGTCGCCAAGCGCTCGCTGTGATGCACCGCGCGGCGGCAATGCTCCAGCACGGCGGCCTTGTCTTCTCCGAGCCTGAGCATGATCACGCCGATATTGCCCTCGGCGTAGGCGGCAAGCCGCAGCCAGCCCGGATGATTCTGCCCCCAATCCGCGATCGAGGCGAGCAAGCGCCGGGCGGAGCGAAAACCCGCAGCGGCCTCAGGAGGATTGCTCCGGACGGCAAGCAGGGCCAGCCGGTTCTCGCTCGCCGCATGCGCGAGGATACGCTCCGGATTGTTCGGATCGTTCTCGAGGAGGGTTTCGGTTGTCCGGTGGAGGGCTTCATAGCGCGCGCGCGCACCCCGGAGATCGCCGGCATTCTCGTCATCTTCGCCCATGACACCGATAACCCGCGCGCGCCGCTCCAGGCTCTCGTCGGACAAATTCTCCAGCCGTCCCTGTGCACCATAATAGGCCATTGCGCGCTGGTTGAGCCTGGTCATGATGTCGAGACGTCCGACGTCCTTGAGGTCCTGCCGCAAATCCGTAAGCATGAATTCGACCAAGCCCTCGGCTTCGGCCTGCTGTCGCGCTGCTTCGCGACTTGAATTGAGTGCGATCAGTGCCATCACGGCCATCACTAGCATCGCCGCCACCGCCCCCGCCGTGACCGCCATCACGCGCCTCACCCGCCGGCTCGCGTCCCGCTGGACGAGGTCGTCCAGCCCCAGCCCGGTGATCCCCGCGACCAGCTTCAGGAGGCCGAGCCGCTCGCCGTCGCGGTGGCGCCTCAGGTCGGTCGCGAGGGGCTCGTGGCCTTCGCCGCGATAGGCGCGCAGCAAGGGCGGGAAGCAGTCGGGCGGGTCGCCGTCGAGGATGGCGGCCAGGATCGGGCGGTCCGGGTGAAGCTCGCGGAAGACCCTGATCTCCTCCTCGACCCAGAGCGAGCCCACGGCATGCGGCGAGCAGAGGATGATCAGGGCGCCGGACTGGGCGAGCGCGGCGCGGACGGTCTCGCTGAGGTCGGCGGCGGCGGGCAGCTCCTCGCGGTCGCGGAAGATCGGCCAGAGGCGCGCCGGCACCGGGCCCGCGGGCGTCTCGCGGCCGATCAGCCGCCGCGGGATGCGATAGGCTTCGAGCCGGCGGTGCAGCCGGCCGGCGGCGGCGGCGTCCCGGTGACTATAGCTCAGAAAGGCGCGGTAGCGGACCTCGCCCCCGTCCCGATCGCCCATCTTTCCCCCCGTGCGGACCGGCGATGGCTCGATCCGTTGGCCGAGGCGAAGGTGCCAGAATCATTGTGGATTCGCAAGACGAGTGCAGGTCAGCCATGTTCATCCGTGGAACTCGTTCGCGGCCGATCCAGATCAGGCGGCCAAGCGTGCCGCGCGACATCATTCCCGCTGCCATTTCGTGATTTCGGATTTAGGCGCGACGCAGAAAAGAGCCCGCACGGCCCTGTGAAACGCGGCCTAATAGCCGCCGGAATAGACGATGATGCGAATGCCGTTCGGATCGGTCAAATAGAGATAGCGGCTGCCCCAGGGACGGTCGACCGGTCCTTCACAGGCATAGCGACCCGCAATTTCCGCCCGGAAGTCATCGGCATCGTCGGTGCGGAATTGCAGGCTGAGGCCACCGAAGTCGGCGCCGGCCGGGCCCGCATATATTTCGAGAAAGGCTTCCTCGGCGCCGCCGGCAAATCCCAGTATCGCGCCCTTGTCGTCCGGCTCGTCCCACTGCTCGACCAGCGCGAGGCCGGGCAGGCCGGCATAATAGGCCAGCGTCTCCTCGTAGCGCGGCGTGATGATCTTGGTCTTCAGCGCGTGCAGCCGCACGATCCGCTCCCCGTCGGTGCATATGGTGAAGCACATCTGTAGAGGTCGGGAAGAGGCCGCGATACAGGCCATGGGCGAGCAGTGGTGCGCCCAGGACCGATGCCCGCCAAGCTCATCCGGGAAGAATAGGGTCCGATGCGGAAGCCGGATCTCTTCGCATCTTCTCTACGCCGCGAGGAAGCGCGCGAGCGCGGCATGGCTGTCGCGCCGCGCCTGCTCGGCGACCGCCGCGCCCGCCATCATGTCGAAGGCGTGGAAGGCGCCCGGATAGACGTGCAGCTCGGTCGGCACGCCGGCGCGGACCAGCCGCCGCGCATAGTCCACGTCCTCTTCCAGGAAGAGATCGAGCGCGCCGGTGCCGATGAAAGCCGGCGGCAGGCCGGCAAGGTCCGTCGCCCGTGCGGCCGCCGCATAAGGCGAAACGCCCTCCCCGCCGGGCGCCTGGCCAAGCAGGCTGCTCCAGCCGAACCGATTGTTATGCGGGTGCCAGAGGAATTCCCCGGCAAAGGGATGGGGCTCGCTCGTGCAGGTCCGGTCGTCGAGCATCGGATAGATCAGCTGCTGGAAGGCGAGCCGATACTCGCCGCGGTCGCGGGCCAGCAAGGCGAGCGCCGCGGCAAGGCCGCCGCCGGCGCTCTCGCCCATCACCCCGATCCGCCCCGGATCCACGCCGAGCGCTTCCGCATTGGCGAAGGTCCAGGCGAGCCCGGCATAGCAATCCTCGAGCGGGCCCGGGAAAGGCGCCTCCGGCGCAAGCCGGTAATCGACCGAGACGATCGCGCAGCCGAGCTTCGCGGCGAGCGGCCGGTGCACCGGCTCCATATCCCTGGCCGCGCCGAGCACATAGCCGCCGCCATGCATATGATAGATGCAGGGCATGGGTCGCGCCGCCTCCCGCGGCCGGTAGACGTGGAGCATTATTTCCGGCGCCCCCGCCGGCCCGGGCACCGCGATCCGCTCCAGATCGACACCGCTCTCCTCGATCGGCGGCAGCGGCAGCACGCGGTTGCGCACCTCCTCCAGATTGTCGTGCGACAGCAGGACGCTGGGGAACAGGTCGAGGAACGGCGCGAGCTCCGGATCGACGAGATGCTGGCTGCTCATCCCTGGTTCCTCATCCGCCCAGCAGGGCATCATTGTCGGCGCCCGCGTCGGGCGGCGGCCGCGGCGGGTCGCTCGGCGTCGCGGAGAAGC
Source organism: Allosphingosinicella sp. (assembly GCF_035626655.1). Taxonomy (GTDB): domain Bacteria; phylum Pseudomonadota; class Alphaproteobacteria; order Sphingomonadales; family Sphingomonadaceae; genus Allosphingosinicella. The sequence continues at coordinate 69,293 of NZ_DASPNF010000010.1, read as the reverse complement.
GCGGCGCCGGCGCCGGCTGGGTCATGCCATCCACCTCGACAAAGGCCCCGCGCGCGACATTGTGCGGATGGCCGGGCGCCTCGGCAAGCGAGAGGACCGGCGCGAAGCAGACGTCCGATCCCTCGAGCAGCGCGCACCATTGGTCGCGCGTCTTCGTCCGGAAAATCTCCGCCAGCCGGGCCGACAAGGCCGGCCAGCCGGCGGGGTTCAGCTGCGGGCGAAAGTCCGGATCGTCGGCGAGGCCGAGCTTCTCCAGCAGCAAGGCGTAGAATTGCGGCTCGATTGCGCCGATCGCGACATATTTGCCGTCGGCGGTCTCGTAGCTGTCGTAGAAATGGGCGCCGCCGTCGAGGAGGTTGACGCCGCGCTCGTCCCGCCAGCGTGCCGTGGCGCCGAGCCAGCGCAGCATGCCGGCGAGCAGGGACGAGCCCTCGGTCATCGCCGCGTCCACTACCTGCCCCGGCCCGCCATTCCTCACCGCCACCAGGGCGGCCGCCATGCCGAAGGCGAGGAGCATGCCGCCGCCGCCGAAATCGCCGGCATAATTGATCGGCGGGACCGGCTTCTCCCCTGCCCTGCCGACAGTGTGCAGCACGCCCGAAATGGCGATGTAATTGATGTCGTGGCCCGCGGCCTGCGCCAGCGGCCCGTTTTGTCCCCAGCCGGTCATCCGCCCGTAGACCAGCTTCGGATTGTCGGCCAGCAGGACGTCCGGCCCCAGCCCGAGCCGCTCCATCACCCCGGGCCGGAAGCCCTCGATCAGCCCGTCCGCCGTCCGGCAGAGCGCCCGGGCCTGCGCGGCTCCCTCCGGCGTCTTGATGTCGAGCGTGACCGAGCGGCGCGAGCGCAAGGCCGGATCCGAACGGTCGAGCGTCGCGCCCGGCCGGTCGATCCGGATCACCTCGGCGCCATGGTCCGCAAGCATCATCGCCGCGAACGGGCCCGGGCCGAGCCCGGCAAATTCGATGATCCGGACGCCGGCGAGCGGCCCGGCCACGGCTAGAGCGCTTCGATGATGGTGACGTTGGCGATGCCGCCGCCCTCGCACATCGTCTGCAGGCCGTAACGCCCGCCGCGCTTGCGCAGCGCATGGACCAGGGTCGCCATCAGCTTGGTGCCCGAGGCGCCGAGCGGGTGGCCGAGCGCGATCGCGCCGCCATTGACGTTCAGCCGCTCGGGATCGGCGCCGACATGGCCCAGCCAGGCGAGGGGCACCGGCGCGAAGGCCTCGTTGACCTCGTAGAGATCGATCTCGCCGATCGGGAGACCCGCCCGCTGCAGCGCCCTGTCGGTGGCGAAGAGCGGCTCCTCCAGCATGATCACCGGGTCGCCGGCGGTCACCGTCAGGTTCACGATCCGCGCCAGCGGGGAGAGGCCATGGTCCCGCAGCGCCCGGCCGGAGACGATCATCACCGCCGAGGAGCCGTCGCAGACCTGGCTGGCATTGCCGGCGGTGATCGCCCCGCCCTCGACCAGGGTCTTGAGGCTCGCCAGGCCTTCCGCGCTGGCGTCCCAGCGAATGCCCTCGTCGACCTTGTGGACGTCGGGTCCGGTCTCCAGGTCCACGTCGAGCGGCAAGATCTCGTCAGCGAAGTCGCCGCGCTCGGTCGCCGCGGCGGCACGCCGATGGCTTTCGAGCGACCAGGCGTCGAGCTGCTCCCGGCTGAAGCCGTATTTCCGGGCGATCATCTCGGCGCCGGTGAACTGGCTAAAGCTGGAAACTCCGAACCGCTCCAGCACCTTGTCGCTGAACGGCTTCGCGCCCGTGCCCGGCAGGATGGTGATCCCCATCGGCACCCGGCTCATGCTCTCGACGCCGGCGGCGATCACCACGTCCTGCGTGCCGGACATCACCGCCTGCGCGGCGAAATGGATCGCCTGCTGCGAGCTGCCGCACTGGCGGTCGATCGACACGGCGGGCACGCTTGCCGGCAGCGTCGAGGCGAGCACGCTATTGCGGCCGATATGCAGGCCCTGCTCGCCCGCCTGGCTGACGCAGCCCATGATCACGTCGTCGACCGCAGCGGGGTCGATGCCGCTGCGTTCCACTGCGGCGGAGAGGATCGCGCCGCCCAGATCATTGGGATGCCAGCCGGCCAGGCGGCCGTTGCGCCGCCCGCCCGCGGTCCGCACCGCTTCGACAATATAGGCTTCCGCCATCTCTGCTTTCCCCTCACTCCCGGCCGGTCAGGCGACCATAAGGCGATTCCGGCCGGCGTTGCTAGCCGCGCGGCCTGCGATCGACGACGCGCTGCGCCTTGCCCTGCGAGCGGGCAATGCCGCCCGGCGCCTGCAGGACGATCTCGACGCTGATCCCGATCACGCCCTTGATCCGCTCGCCGAGCGAGGCCGCATCGCGCCTGGCCTGGTCGGCCGCAGCGTCGGTGCGCGGCTCCACCTCCAGCTTCACCACGTCCAGCCGCTCCGGCCGGCTGAGCTCGATCCGGAAATGCGGGGCGAGCGCCGGGCAGGCGAGGATCTGCTCCTCGATCTGGGTCGGGAAGAGGTTGACCCCGCGCACGATCAGCATGTCGTCGCAGCGCCCGGTGATCCTGGCGATCCGCCGCATCGGTCCGTTCGTGCCGGGCAGCAGCCGGGTCAGGTCGCGCGTCCGGTAGCGGACGATCGGCATCGCCTCCTTGGTCAGCGAGGTGAAGACCAGCTCCCCCTCCTCGCCGTCCGGCAGCGGCTCGCCGGTCCCGGGATCGACGATCTCCGGGTAGAAATGATCCTCCCAGATGGTCGGCCCGTCCTGTGTCGCCGCATATTCCTGGGCGACGCCGGGGCCGATCACCTCCGAAAGGCCGTAAATGTCGACGGCCTTGATCGCGAAGGCCGCCTCGATCTCGCGCCGCATTGCCTCGGTCCACGGCTCCGCGCCGAAGATGCCGATGCTGAGCGGGGAGGCGCGCGGGTCGAGCCCCTGCCTTCGATATTCGTCGAGCAAAGCGAGCATGTAGCTCGGCGTGACCATGATGATATCCGGGCGGAAATCCTCGATCAGCTGGACCTGCTTCTCGCTCTGACCGCCCGACATCGGGACGACGGTGCAGCCCAGGGCCTCCGCGCCGTAATGGGCGCCCAGCCCGCCGGTGAAGAGGCCGTAGCCGTAAGCGACATGGACGAGCATGCCGGGCCGCCCGCCGGCGGCCCGGATCGAGCGCGCGACCAAAGCCGCCCAGGTCTCGATGTCCCGCTTCGTATAGCCGACCACGGTCGGTTTGCCGGTCGTGCCCGAGGAGGCGTGGATGCGCGCCAGCCGCTCCCGCGGGACTGCGAAGAAACCGAACGGATAGGCCTCGCGCAGATCGGCCTTGGTGGTGAAGGGAAAGCGGGCAAGGTCTGCGAGCGACTTGAGGTCGTCCGGCTGCACGCCCGCCGCCTCGAACTTCGCCCGGTAGCGTGCATTGCCCTCATATGCGTGGCGCAGCGACCAGCGCAGCCGCTCCAGCTGCAGGGCGGCCAGCTCCGGCCCGTTCAGGCGGGCATTTGGATCGCGTTCGTCCTGGTTCATCACCTGACCGTAACGAGGCCTCCGTCCATACCAAAGTCTTATCCCCGCAACAGGTCGAGGCCTATACTCCCACCCTGCCCCGGCGACTCGCTTCCTCACTCCCCGCTCGCCTCGCGCAAGGAGACGCACCATGGGTTACATCACGACCACCGACGGTACCGCAATTTTCTACAAGGACTGGGGCCCGCGCGACGCCCAGCCCATCGTCTTCCATCATGGCTGGCCGCTCAGCGCCGACGACTGGGACAACCAGATGATGTTCTTCCTCCAGCAGGGTTATCGCGTGATCGCCCATGACCGGCGCGGCCATGGCCGCTCGGGCCAGAGCGACGGCGGCAACGAGATGGACACCTATGCGGCCGACGTCGCCGCCCTGGTCGCGGCGCTCGACCTGCGCGATGCCATCCATGTCGGTCATTCGACCGGTGGCGGCGAGGTCGCCCGCTACGTCGCCCGCGCCGAGCCGGGCCGGGTCGCGAAGGCGGTGCTGGTCGACGCGGTGCCGCCCGTCATGGTGAAGAAGGAGTCCAACCCCGGCGGCACGCCGATCGAGGCGTTCGACGGCTACCGCGCCGCGCTCGCCGCCAATCGCGCACAGCTCTACATCGATATCCCCGCCGGTCCGTTCTACGGCTTCAACCGGCCCGGCGCGACGGTGTCGCAGGGCCTGATCGACAATTGGTGGCGGCAGGGTATGATGGGCAGCATCAAGGCCCAATATGAGTGCATCAAGGCCTTCTCCGAAACCGACTTCACCGAGGACCTCAAGGCGATCGACGTGCCGGTGCTCGTCATCCACAGCGAGGATGACCAGATCGTCCCTTATGCGGATTCGGGGCCCCTGTCGGCGCAGCTGCTGAAGAACGGCACGCTCCGCACCTACAAGGACCTGCCGCACGGCCTGTGTCAGACCCACCCCGACGTTGTGAATGCCGACCTGCTCGCCTTCATCCGCGGCGAGCCGCTGAGTGACGATGTCGTGGTGCGGCCGGCCATCCCAATGAATGCCTGAGTGAAGGGCGCGGAAGTCCCTGGCGGGCTTCCGCGCCTTCTTTCCTACAAGGTCACCCCCCGCTTCCAGAGCGCGATCTCGCGCTCGTCATTGCGTTCCGCGGCGGTTTCCCGCCCGGAGGCAACGGCGCGGATCGTCTCCAGCAGGGCCTCGGTCGACGGGTCAAAGCCTTCGTCGAGCACCCGGCCAGCGTCGAAGTCGATCCAGCCCGGCTTGCGGCGGGCGAGGTCGCTGTTCGAGGCGATCTTGATCGTCGGCACGGGGAAGCCGAGCGGCGTGCCGCGGCCGGTGGTGAAGAGGATCACGGTCGCCCCCGCGGCCGCCAGCGCCGTCGAGGAGACCGCGTCATTGCCCGGCGCCTCGAGCAGGGTCAGGCCGGGGCGGCTGGCCCTGGCGCCGTAGGAAAGCACGTCCGTCACGACCGCATGGCCGCCTTTCTGCACGGCGCCGAGGCTCTTTTCCTCCAGCGTGGTGATGCCGCCGGCCTTGTTCCCCGGCGACGGATTCTCCGCGAGGCCCTCGCCATAGCCCGTAAAATAGGCCTTGAAGCCATTCACCAGCCGCCCGATCGCCGCGAACACCGCCTCGTCGGCCGCGCGCTCCATGAGCAGATGCTCGGCGCCGAAAATCTCGGGAATCTCGGTCAGGATCGCTGTGCCGCCCGCCCTGGTCACCGCGTCGCTCATCCGGCCGACCAGCGGGTTGGCGGTGAGTCCGGAAAAGCCGTCCGAGCCGCCGCATTTGACCCCGAGGACCAAAGCCGAGAGCGGCACCGGGGCGCGCTTCGCCTGCGCGGCGGTCTCGACCAGCGCGTCGACCAGCGCCAGTCCTTCCTCGATCTCGTCGCCCGCCGCCTGCGCGCCCAGCGCGCGGACATTGGCGCCGTCCGCGATCCCCGGCAGCAATTCGCTCAGCTGGTTGGATTCGCAGCCAAGGCCGAGGATCAGCACCCCGCCGGCATTGGGATGGCTGGCGAGCGAGGCGAGCAGGGCGCGCGTCCCGTCCAGGTCGTCGCCGAGCTGCGAGCAGCCGAAGGGATGGGCGAAGGCGTGGATGCCGTCGACGCGCCCGGCATGGCGGACGGCCGCGCGCGCGGCGATCTTCTCGGCGATGCGGGCGACGCAGCCGACGGTCGGGATCACCCAGATCTCGTTGCGCGTGCCGACCCGGCCGTCGGCGCGGCGATAGCCGAGGAAGCCCTCGGCCGCCTCGGCCCCGGCCGGCGCGCCGTCTGTATGCGGCTGCCAGGCATAGTCGCCGCGCTCGCGCAGCGCCGTTGCGAGATTGTGCACGTGGACATGGTCGCCCGCCGCGATGTCGGTCAGCGCGCGCCCGATCGGGAAGCCGAACTTGCGCACCGTCTCGCCGGCGGCGATCGGACGCAGCGCGACCTTGTGTCCGCTCGGGACCGGCTCCGCAACCCTGACGCCGGCATCCTCCCCGGCCGCGAGGTCCCGCAGCGCCACGGCGACGTCGTCGCGCGGATCGACCCGGAACAAGGCTGAAGTCATGCGGGCGGGCTACACGATTTCGGCCGGCGCCGCGCCCTGTTTTCTGCGCGACCGTTTCGCCCTAGGCTGGTCTCGAGGCGGGAGGGTCGATGACAATCTTACGAACGGCAATAGCGGCGCTCGCGCTCGGCGCCGCGCCGCCAGCGGGCGCGCAGCCGACGAGCCGGCCGCTCACGCTGCAGCAAAGCGTCGAGGCGCAGCTCCGCCAGGCAGGGCCCGGCATCCGCTTCGGCCTGGCGGTCGCGACCGAGGACGGCCGGGAGCTGGTTGCGGTCGCCCCGGATGCGCGCTTCATCCCCGCCTCGAACACCAAGCTCTTCACCACGGCCGCCGCCTTCGCGACCCTGGCCGGTCTCGACCGCCCCGACGCGGCCGGCGGTGCTTCGGTCGCGCTTGAGACAGAGCGCGGCTCGGCGCCCGACGTCGTGCTGGAGGGCTTCGGCGACGCACGGCTGTCCAGCGCCCCCGACTGCGCCGTCAATTGCCTCGCCGCCCTTGCCGACGCGGTGGCGGCGCGGACCCGCCGCGTGCGCAACGTCATCGGCGACGACAGCTTCTATCCGGACCAGCGCTGGAGTCCGGGGATGAGCTGGAACAACATCCCGACCTGGTCCGGAACCGCCATTTCCGCGCTCACCCTCGACGATAACGAGCTCGTCCTGCGGATCACGCCGGGCGCCGTCGGCCAGCCGCCGGCCGTGGCAGCGCTGCCTTATTACACGATCGACAATCGCGCCGTGACGGTCGAGGCGGGCGAGACCGACCTCGCCTATGACCGATTGCCGTTCAGCAACGTCCTGCGCCTGACGGGCACGATCGTCCGGGGCGCAGAGCCGCAGCGCATCCGGCTCGGCATCGACGACCCGGCTTATTATGCGGCCTGGCGGCTCCGCGCCCTGCTCGTGGCGCGGGGCGTGCGCGTCTCCGGCACTGTCAGCGCGCATCACCGGCCGGTCGGCCCGGCCGCCGCACCGCCGCCCGCCCGCCGGATCGAGCGCGCGTTGCTCCTCCGCCTCGCGCCGCCGCCGCTGGTCGAGGATCTGCGCGTCATCAACAAGGCGAGCCAGAACCTCCATGCCGAACTGATGCTCCGCCGGCTCGGCCGGCAAAATGGCGGCGGCCTGATCGCCGACGGCCTTGTCGTGGTCCGGGCGATGCTGGCGCGGGCCGGCCTGCGCCGCACCGACTACGATTTTTCCGACGGCTCGGGCATGTCCACCTACAACCGGGTCACGCCGCGCGGCACGGTGACCCTGCTGCGCTGGGCAGCCGGCCAGCCCTGGGGCGCCGCCTGGCGGGCCACCTTCCCCGTCGCCGCCGTCGACGGGACGCTCGCCCGGCGCTTCCGCGGCACGGCGCTGGAAGGCCGGCTGTTCGCCAAGACCGGGTCGCTCAACGCCACCTCCGCCCTGTCGGGCTATATGGTCGCGCGCAGCGGCCGCACCCTGATCTTTTCCATCTATGCCAATGACGTACCCGACGGGGCCAGCGCCACGCCGGCGATGGACGCCGTCCTCGTCCAGATCGCCGAGCGAAACTGACACACTCGGCTCGTCGACAGTTTCGCGTCCGGGGGGTGACAGACTTGTGATTTGATGCAAACCTGATCGTCTTGGGCTTTGGGGGGCAATCCAAATGTCAGATTCGACGTTCAGAACATTCCTGGTTTCCGGCACTGCTTTCATCGCGCTGACCATCGGCGCTGCACAACCGGCTTTCGCACAGGGTACGGATGCGCAGGAAACGCAGCCTGCCACGACTCCGACGGGTGCCGCGGCGCCTTCCCAGGATCAGGAGGGTGAGGGCAACAACGTCTTCGTGACGGGTTCGCGCCTCCGCCAGGATCCGAACAACAGCGCCTTGCCGCTCCAGATCATCACCAACCAGGAGATCACGCGCAACGGCATCAGCAGCCCGGAGCAGCTGATTTCCTTCCTGCCCAGCAACGCCACCGGCCCGGACAATCTCGCGTCCAACGCCGACGTCGTCACCGGCGCCCAGCGCGGCACCAACGGCCTGTCCTCGGCCAATCTGCGCGGCCAGGGCAATTCGGCGACCCTCGTCCTGCTGAACGGCCGCCGCGTCGCCGCGCACGGCCTCCAGGGCTCCGCGGTCGACGTCAACCAGATCCCGTTCTCGGCGATCGAGCGGATCGAAATCCTGAAGGACGGCGCCTCGGCCATTTACGGCACCGACGCGATCGGCGGCGTGATCAACTTCATCACCCGCACCGATTTCGAGGGGATCAGCGTCCAGGGCTTCTCCGACATTACCGAGGAGGGCGGCGGCAATATCTACAGGCTCTCCGGCATCGTCGGCTATGGCGACCTCGACGAGCAGGGCTTCAACGTCATGGCCGCGGTCTCCTACAGCTGGAACCGCATCCTGCGCGGCTCGGACCGCGATTTCGTCAACGGCAACCAGCCCAATCGCGGCCTTTCGATCGACACGCGCGGCGCACCGGTCGCATCGATCTTCAACATCGCCGCGAACCCCAATCAGTTCCCCGCCGGCACCTTGCTCACCGGCCTGACGCTGACGCTGCCCAACGGCGCGAACGGCGCCGCCGGCGGCATCAACATCCTCGATCTTCCGGGCGGCGCCGGCTGCGAATCGGTGGACGGCGGCATGGCCTATGACGAGGTCCTCTGGGCGGTGGCGACCGCGCAATATGCCTGCTCGTGGGACACCGGCCGCGCGGCTGTGATCCAGCAGCCGATCCAGACGCTCACCTATTATGGGCGCGGCGTCGTCCGCCTGGGCGAGGCCCACGAAATTTCGCTCGAGATCACCGGATCGGATGCCGATTCGTCCAAGCAATTCTCCGCCAACCAATATTCGTCCAGTGCCACGACCCTGCCCTGGGCCTATCCGCTCAATCCGATGACGGCGGCGACGTACAACCAGGTGTTCAATGCGATCCGGGCGGCGTTCCCCAATCCCGCGCAGCAGGCGGCGCTCGACGCGCGCTACGGACGGCCGATCGCCGGACGCTGGCGCTGCATCGCCTGCGGCCCGCGCGAATATGAGACCAACACGAGGACCTTCCGCGCCGCGCTCGGCGTCGAGGGGCCAATTTTCGAAAACTGGACCTATCGGGCCGGCGCCTCCTATGCGCGCAGCGAAGCCCAGTCGGTGCTTGGCACCGGCTATCATTTCCGCGGCGTGTTTACCGCCAACGATCCGAACACGCCGATCGACGACCGCGGCGCCTATGATCCGCGGGCGCCCACCGCGCCGGGCGCCGCCGGCCCGGGCATTATCGGCCTGCTCAACTCGGGCATCCTCAACCCGTTCAGCGAAACCCAGACTGCGGAAGCGCTGGCCGCCCTTGATGCCGTCTCGGCCGAGGGGACCGTGCTTTATGGCGGCCGCTATGAAGTGCGCCAGTTCGACGCGGCGCTCTCGGGCACGCTTTTCCAGATGGGCGGGCGCGACGCGCAGCTCGCCGTGGGCGTCGACTATCGTCGGGAGAGCTACGAGTTCAACGGCTCGGCCGCGGCCGCGCTCGACCAGCCCGACATCTTCAACGTGGCGTTCGACAATATCAACGCTCTGACGCCCAAGCACCGCACGGTGAAGGCGGCTTATGCCGAGGCTTTGTTCCCGGTCCTGCCGGGCCTCGACATCATCCTCGCCGGCCGCGTCGATGATTATACCGGCTTCGGCTCGACCTGGAATCCGAAGATCTCGACCCGGTTCCGCCCCGCAGACTGGATCATGTTCCGCGGCTCCTACGGGACGGGCTTCCGGGTGCCGACGTTCAACCAGATCTTCAACGGCACCACGATATCGCCCAATCCGGGCAACACGCTCGTCGATCCGACCCTGTGCCCGCAGGGCACGGTCAACGGCCCGCAGCCGCAATGCGCCCCGATCACCCCGGATTCGCTGAGCGGCGGCAATCTGACCCTCGAGCCGGAAACCTCCGAGCAGTTCACCATGGGCGTGGTCTTCCAGACCCCGGGCTCGAACCCGTTCCGGTTCAGCCTGGCGATGGATTATTGGAGCATCGCGGTCGACAACACGATCGGCACGATCACCATTCCGCAGCTCCTGGCGAACATCAACGCCTTCCCCGAGCGGATCCAGCGTACCAACGGGATCATCACCGGCGTCGACCTTCGGACGGGCAATTTCGGTTCGCGGCGGACGCAGGGCATCGATTTCGCGCTGCGCGCGTCGTGGGACGGCCTGGGCGGCATCTTCAACACCGGGCTGGACGGGACCTATCTGCTCGAGAAGCGCGAGAAGCTGCTGCCCAACCTGCCTTATACGGACCTGATCGGCGTCTTCACCCTCACCGGCGATCTCGGCCTGCGCTGGAAGCACAATGCGTTCATCAGCTGGCGGAACGACGACTGGAACTTCACGCTGACGCAGATTTTCCGGAACGGCTACCGGAACCAGGCCTTGCCGGGCTCGGCGGCGCGTCCGGATTTCAATCCCCGGGTCAGCGACTACATCATCTACAATTTCTCGGTCACTTATACCGGCCTCGAGCATGTCAGGCTGACCGCGGGCGTCCGCAACGTGTTCGACCGGGATCCGCCCTTCGCGATCACCTATGACAGCAATACCGGCGCGGGCAGCTCCTGGGAGCCGCGCGTTGCGGATCCGCGGGGCCGGTCGTTCACGATTGCGGCGGAGTTCACCTTCTAGGCCTCAACGCCGGCTTCGGCCAAGGGAAAGGCGGCGGTCGCGAGACCGCCGCCTTTCTGTTTTCTTGCCGTCCGGCGTCCGCTTTACGGGCTCGTCGGAAAGTCCGTCTCGTCGTTCGTGAGCTCGATGATGCCCCAGATGATCAGGCCCAGCACAACCGCGCCGGCGATCCAGAGGCCCGGGCCTCTCAGCTGGCCCGAATCGCTCATGTTCGCGCCGGCTCGCTCGACATTCGCAGCGCCGGCCAGGCTTAAAGGCGCCGCAGATTGCGCGGCCGCAGCGCTGCTGATCGTCAGCGAAAGCGCCGTCAGCAATGTCCCCGTCAGTTTCAAACTCATGGAATTCCTCCCAGGCCACATCAGGGCCGCCGCCGCTTGATCCTCGTTAACCGCCTGAACAGCCTTTGGATTTCACGCCGGTGACCGGGACTCTCGCTAACCGAGCGGCGCCAGTCTGTCCAATAGTTCGGCGGGCGCGACCGCCATGTCAGCCGGCGAAACCGAGCTGCGAGGGCGCGATCGGCGGGGCGAGCTGCTCGAAGGTGCACTGCCGCGGATCCTTGTCCGGCCGCCAGCGCAGGAAATGCGTGCCGTGCCGGAACCGGCCCCCCGTCACCTGGTCGTAGAGTATCTCGGCGACCAGCTGCGGCGCGAGCGGCACCCAGGGCGTCTCGCGGCCCGCATTCCAGCGGCTCGGCCCGCCCGGGGCCTTGCCGGTGAACCCCACCCCGCCCGAAAGCGGCGCGACGGTGGCGACAAGCGCAGTCTTTTGCGCGCGGCTGAGCCCGGAGACGAAGCCGACATGGTCGAGCAGGCCTTCCTCGTCGTAGAGGCCGAGCAGGAGCGAGGCGATCGCCTCGCCGCCTTCCTCGTAGCGGACGCCGCCGACCACGCAGTCCGCGGTCCGCCTTTGCTTCACCTTGAGCATCGCACGCTCGCCCGGACGATAGGGTTGGTCCCGGCGCTTGGCGATGACGCCGTCCAGCGCGCCGCCGCTCCGCTCGAGCCAGCCGACGGCCCTGTCGCGGTCGCGCGTGCAGGGGGACAGCAGCAGGTCGGGCACGGCCTCCGCTTCATGGAATCGCTCGAGCGCCTCGCGCCGCTCGGCGAGCGGGCGTTGCCGCAGGTCGCGCCGGCCGAGCGCGAGCAGATCGAACAGCATGAGCTGGGCCGGAGTCTCGCGGGCGAGCCTGGCGATCCGGCTCCCGGCCGGATGCAGCCGCGCCTGCAGCGCGTCGAAGGACAGCCTGCCGCCGATCGGAAGGATCAGCTCGCCGTCGAGGAGGAAATGGCGCGGCCCGAGATCCGCGAGCATCGCCGCCACCTCCGGGAAGTAGCGGCCGAGCGGCTTGCCGGATTTGGAGAAGATCTCCACCCTATCGCGGTCGCGCCGGACGACGGCGCGGAAGCCGTCCCATTTGGGCTCGAATTGCCAGCCGTCGCCTTCCGGCAACTCGCTCACCAGCTTCGCCTCCATCGGCGCGAGCGGCGCGGCTTCGGCTGCGGGACGGACGGTTTCGGACGGGCGGGTCATGCGTGCCGGATAAACCCCTGCGCCGCGGCCGGGGTCCATACCGCCGGCGGGGCTTTCTTCCGCTTCGCGCCGCGCTAAGCTGCGGCAGGGAGCGGGGCATGGCGACGGAAGCTGAACCGGAAAAGCAGGGCCTGCTCGAACGGCGGTTCGAGCTGAATGCGCGCGGCACCAGCCTGCGCACCGAGATCCTCGCCGGCATCACCACCTTCCTCACCATGGCCTATATCGTGCTGGTCAATCCGGCGATCCTCGGCCAGGCGGGCATGCCCGTGGCCGCGGTCGCCGCTGCCACCTGCCTCGCCGCCGGCTTCGCCAGCATCATGATGGGCCTCGTCGCCAACGTGCCGCTCGCGCTTGCGCCGGGCATGGGCCTCAACGCCTATTTCAGCTTCACCGTTGTCCAGGGCATGGGCGTGCCCTGGCCGGTCGCCCTGGGCTGCGTCTTCATCTCGGGCGTCGCCTTCCTGCTGCTGACCTTCGCCGGCATCCGCCAGCTCATCATCCAGGCGATCCCGCCGCATCTCTTCGCCGCAGTGGCGGGCGGAATCGGCCTGTTCATCGCCCTGATCGGCCTCAAGAATGCCGGCATCGTCGTCACCAGCGAGGCGACCTCGGTGACGCTCGGCGACCTCCGCGCACCCACCGCCGCGCTCGCTCTGTTCGGGCTCGTCGTCACCGCTGCCCTGACCGCCTGGAAGGTGCGCGGCGCGATCCTGATCGGCATCGCCGCGACCACGCTTGCCGCCTGGCTCGCCGGCCAGGTCAGCCTCGCGCCCCAGCCCTACGACCTCAGCGCCATCTCCCAGACCGCCTTCCAGCTCGATCTCGCCGCCGTGTTCGCCCTGTCGGGCAGCCACGGCCTCGGCCTGTTCGAAATCCTGTTCGTCTTCCTCTTCGTCGACCTGTTCGACAATGTCGGCACCCTGGTCGGCGTCACCCGCCGCGCCGGGCTGATCGGCGAGGACGGCCGCATCCCGAAGCTCAACCGCATCCTGTTCACCGACTCGGTCGCCACCATCTTCGGCAGCCTCGCCGGGACCAGCACCGTCACCTCCTATGTCGAGAGCGCCGCCGGCGTGCAGGCGGGCGGGCGCACCGGCCTCGCCGCGGTGGTGACCGGGCTGCTCTTCCTGCTGATGATGCTAGCCGCGCCTTATGCGCAGCTCGTGCCGCTCGCCGCCACCGCGCCGGCCCTGATCCTGGTCGGCGCGCTGATGATGGCACCGCTCGCCGACATCGCCTGGGAGGAGCCCGAGATCGCCATCCCCGCCTTCCTCGCGCTGGCGATGATCCCGCTCACCTTCTCGATCGCCAACGGCCTCGCCTTCGGGATCACCGCTTATGCCTTGCTGAAGCTGCTGCGCGGCAAGGTCACGAAGATGGACTGGCTGCTGCTTGTGCTCGCGGCCCTGTTCGTCGCACGTTTCGCCTGGCTGTCGGCCGGTTAAGGGAGAGCGCATGCTGAATCGACGCACGATGATCCAGGGAGCGGCGGCTGCCGCTATGCTTCTGCCGACGGTCGCTCAGGCGGCGCCTTTGCCCGCGCGTCGCAAGCCGCCGCGGCTTCGGCCGGGGGACACGGTCGGCCTGGTGGAGCCGGCCTATTTTACCGCGGACTCCTTCGACCTCGACCAGATCCAGGCAACAATCCGCGCCATGGGCCTGATCCCGAAACCCGCCGCCAATCTCCTCAGCCGCCACGGCTATCTCGCGGGCACCGACCGGGAGCGCGCCCGCGCCCTGAACGGAATGTTCGCCGACCGCGAGGTCAAGGCGATCTTCGCGGTGCGCGGCGGCTGGGGCAGCGCCCGCATCCTGCCGCACCTCGACTGGGGCCTGATCCGCGCCAATCCGAAGCTACTGACCGGCTTCAGCGACATCACCGCTTTGCACCTTGCGCTCGCCGCGCGGACCGACTGCCCGACCATTCACGGGCCCAATGCAAGCAGCGCCTGGGGGCAGCTTTCCTGGGACAGCTTCCGCCGGCTCGCCTTCGAAGGCGAGACGCCGACCTGGAGCAACCCGGCCGCGGCGGGCGACCGCCTTGCCCCGCGCAACCCGATCCGCACCTTCCGCCCCGGCCGCGCCAGCGGCCCGCTGCTCGGCGGCAATCTTACCGTGCTCTCGGCCCTCGTCGGCACGCCCTTTCTGCCGAGCTTCGAAGGCGCGATCCTGTTCCTCGAGGATACGGACGAGGCGCAATACCGGATCGACCGCATGCTCACCCAGCTCGCCCTCTCGGGCATCCTCGGCCGCGTCGCGGGCGTGGTCTTCGGCCAGTGCACCGATTGCATCGCCCGCAACTCCTCCTCGATCGGCGGCTTCACCTTGTCCGAGGTGCTCGCCCACCACCTCACGCCGCTCGGCGTCCCCGCCTTCCAGGGCAGCCTTTTCGGCCATATCGAGAACCAGTTCAGCATCCCCGTCGGCATACGCGCGGAGATCGATGCGGCGGAGGGAACGATCCGGATGCTGGAGCCGGTGGTGGCCTAGAGGCGGACGCGGATCCGGTCCGCCAGCTCCACCTCCACCTCCTCACAATTGTCGCCGGGCCCGGCCCGGTCGACGACCAGGAAATCGCTCTCTTCAAGGACGAGCAGGAAGTGGTGCCAGGTGCCCTTGCGATAATGCACGCCCTGGTGCCCTTCCGCCCGGAACAGCCGCACCGCGGCGGGGTCGAACGCCCCGGCCGGCGCCACCGCCACCAGATAGGGCCGGCCGCCGAGCGGCACGAAGCTCTGGCTGCCCAGCGGGTGGCGCTCGAAGGTCCTCAGCACCAATTCGCCGAGCGGCTTCGCGCGGAACAGGCTGATCACGGCGCGGCCGCCCTCGTCCGCCACATCCACCTCGGCGAGCGCGTCGTAGCGGACCGCATGGCCCTGGTTGATGTCGATCTTCGTCGCCGCGTCCGAGGCCTCGATCACGCTGCCGAACGGCGCGAAGGCCGCGGCGGTCAGGGGTTCGGGGGTCAGCTCGCGCATGGAGCTTTCTTATTTGGAGACTTGTGCGCGAGGAAGCTCCGTTTCATCCTGCCTTGTTTGAACAGGCGCTGCATTTGACCGACACCTCTTATCCCCGCGACCTCACAGGCTACGGCCGCACGCCGCCGCATGCGGCCTGGCCCGGCGGCGCGCGCATCGCCGTGCAGCTCGTGCTCAATTATGAGGAAGGCGCCGAGGCCAATGTGCTCGACGGCGACCCGGCCTCGGAAATCTTCCTCTCGGACATCGCCAACGCCCGGCCCGTTCAGGGCGCGCGGCACATGAGCATGGAGCAGATCTACGAATATGGGTCGCGCGCGGGCGTGTGGCGGCTTCTCAGACTGTTCGAGCGTTACGGCGTGCCGGTGACCGTGTTCGGCGTCGCGCTGGCGATGCAGCGCAATCCGGCGGCGGTTGAGGCCTTCCTCGAGGCGGGGCACGAGATCGCCTCGCACGGCTGGCGCTGGATCAACTATCAGCACGTGCCGGAGGCCGAGGAGCGCGCGGACCTGGAGCTCGCGATCGACGTCCACCGGCAGCTGACCGGCGAGCGCCCGCTCGGCTGGTATACGGGCCGGACCAGCCCCAACACCCGTCGGCTCGTCGCCGGGGAAGGCGGGTTCCTCTACGACGCCGACGACTATTCGGATGACCTCCCCTTCTGGACCAGGGAAGCGGGCCGCGACCATCTGATCGTCCCCTATTCGCTGGAGACCAACGACATGCGGTTCGCCAGCGCGAACATGCAGACCGGCGACCAGTTCTTCCATTATCTACGCGACACGTTCGACGTGCTGTACGCGGAGGGCGAGGAGCGGCCGAAGATGATGTCGGTGGGCCTGCACTGCCGCCTCGCCGGCCGGCCGGGCAAGTTGGCCGGGCTGGAGCGCTTCCTGAAACACGCGCTCGGCCACCAGGACGTCTGGTTCTGCCGGCGCATCGAAATCGCGCGGCACTGGCGCGAGGTGCATCCGAATGTTTGAAGAGCTGCGCCGCCACCATATCAACCTGGCCCAGCCGCGGCTGGGGGCCGAAGTCGTCCACGCCACCGACGATTTCTTCGCCGACAAGGCGCGGCTGATCGATCCGGCCGAGCCGGTCTTCATCCCCGGCAAATATGACGAGAACGGCAAGTGGATGGACGGCTGGGAGAGCCGCCGCAAGCGCGTGCCCGGCCATGACTGGTGCGTGATCCGGCTTGGCGTGCCGGGCCTTGTCGCGGGCTTCGAGATCGACACCAGGCACTTCACCGGCAATTACCCGCCGGGCGCAGAGCTCGAGGTCTGCCGGAGCGTGGGGGCGATGCCGAACGACGAGGCCGGCTGGACGAAGGTCACGCCGCGCCTCGCGCTCAAGGGGGACGACCGGATCTACGTGCCTGTCGAGCATCGCGAGCCCGTCACCCACATCCGCCTCAACATCTTCCCCGACGGCGGCGTCGCGAGGCTGCGCGTCTGGGGGCGGGTGGCCAAGGACTGGTCGACCGTGGACTGCGACAAGCGCCTCGATCTGCTGGCGATGGAGAATGGCGGGCGCGGCATCATCGCCAATGACGAGCATTATGGCAGTATCGAGAACCTGACCGCTCCCGGCCGCGGCGTTAACATGGGCGATGGCTGGGAAACGCGGCGGCGGCGCGAGCCCGGCCATGACTGGGCGATCCTTGAGCTCGGAAGGCCGGGGATCATCGACGAGGTGGTCGTCGACACCGCCCATTTCAAAGGCAATTATCCGGATCGCTGCATCCTGCAGGCGACAGCCGACGCAAGCGGCACGCCCGAGGAGATCGCCGCGGCGGCAGAGAGCTGGCCCGTGCTTCTGCCGGAGGTGAAGCTCTCGGCGGACAGCGTCCACACGTTCCGCGAGGAGATCGTCAGCCTCGGCCCGATCCGGTTCGTGCGGCTCAACATCATCCCCGATGGCGGCGTCAGCCGGCTGCGGCTGTTCGGGCGCGTCGTCCGATGACCGCCTTGTTCGAACATTCCCCCTGGGTGGAGGCGCGCGCCGATGCGCGTCCCGCCTCGGGCGAACGCCATGCCGACCTGATGGCCGTCGTCAACGAGGCGACGCCCGAGGAGCAGCTCGCTTTGATCCGCGCCCATCCCGAGCTCGCCGGCAAGGCCGCGGTGGACGGCACGCTCACCGAGGCCAGCGCCGCCGAGCAGGCGAGCGCCGGGCTCGACCGGCTGACCCAGGCCGAGTTCGACCGCTTCCACGCGCTCAACGCGGCTTACCGCGCCAAATTCGGCTTTCCCTTCATCATCTGCGTGCGCCTGACCGACAAGGCGGGCATCCTCGCCGCGATGGAGCGCCGCCTCGCCAACGATCGCGACACCGAGATCGCCACGGCGATCGACGAGATCGGCAAGATCGTCCGGCTCAGACTGGAGACGACGGCATGACCACCCTCTCCACTCACGTGCTCGATACGATGCACGGCCGCCCGGCCGCGGATCTGGCGGTGGTGCTGAGCGGCCCCGACGGCGAGATTGCGCGCGGACGGACCAATGCCGACGGCCGCTGCCCGGACCTGGCGCAGACGGGGCTCGCGCCGGGACGCTATGCACTACGTTTCGCCGTCGCGGCCTATTTTCGTAGCCAGGGCGTCGACCTGCCCGACCCGCCCTTCCTCGACGAAGTCCTGATCGACTTCGGCATCGCGCCGGACGGCGGCCATTATCACGTCCCCCTGCTCGTCTCGCCCTATAGCTATTCGACCTACCGGGGCAGCTGAGCAGTGACGATCGACTGGTCCGAATGGCTCAACCTCGCCTTCAGATGGCTGCATCTGGTGGCGGGCATCGCCTGGATCGGCTCGAGCTTCTATTTCGTCTGGCTCGACAACCACCTGAAACAGCCCGCCGCGGGCGACGCCTCGGGGGAGGTCTGGTCCGTCCATGGCGGCGGCTTCTACCACAAGCAGAAATATCAGGTGGCGCCGGCCCGGATGCCCGAGGAGCTGCACTGGTTCAAATGGGAGGCCTATTTCACCTGGATCAGCGGCTTCTCGCTGCTCGTGCTCATCTATTATGTCGGCGCCGACAGCTTCCTGCTCGACCCGGCCGAGGCGCCGCTGGGCGCCGGCGCGGGGATCGCGATCGGCCTCGCCGCGCTCCTCCTCGGCTGGCTGGTCTATGACGGCCTTTGCCGATCCCCGGTCGGGTCCAACAATCTCGCGCTCGGCCTGTTCTGGTTTGCCTGCCTGCTGTTCGCGGCCTCCCTGCTCGACGGCCTGTTCAATTCGCGCGCCGCCTATCTCCATGTCGGCGCGATGATCGGCACGGTAATGGTCGCCAACGTCTTCTTCATCATCATCCCGAACCAGCGTAAGGTGGTCGCCGACCTGGTTGCCGGGCGGACGCCCGATCCGAAGCTCGGCGCCGCGGCCAGGCAGCGCTCGCTGCACAACAATTACATGACCCTGCCGGTGCTGTTCATCATGATCAGCCAGCATTATCCGATGACCTACGGCGCCCGGCGGCCCTGGCTGGTGCTGGCCCTGCTCGGGCTCACCGGGGTGGCGATCCGGCATGTGTTCAACCTGCGCGGGCGTGGCAAGCCATATGGGAGCACGATCGCCCTGGCCCTGGTTCTGGCTGCCGCGAGCGTCACCTACGTCACGCTTGAGAAAAGCGGCGCGGCATCGGGTCAGGCCGTCACTTATGCGCAGGTCCAGCCAATCCTGGCGACCCATTGCGCGAGCTGCCACAATGTCCCTGCGCCGCCGCTTGGCGTGCGGCTGGACAATTGGGAGCATGTCAAAGCCGCGGCGGCGCGGATCAGGCGGGTCGCTGTCAACTCCCAGGCCATGCCGCTGGGCAATCCGACCCGCATGACCCCGGCCGAGCGGCAGCAGCTCGGCGCCTGGATCGCCGCGGGGACGCCGAGATGATCCGCTTCCTCCTCGACGGCGTGGTGGTCGAGGCCGACGCGGCCGATCCCACCGTCACCCTGCTCGACTATCTGCGCTACACGCTCCGCCGCACCGGCACCAAGGAAGGCTGCGCCGAGGGCGATTGCGGCGCCTGCACGGTGCTGGTCGGCACGCTCGAGGGCGACGCGGTCAAATGGCGCGCCGTCAATGCCTGCATCCTCTTCCTGCCGATGCTGGACGGCAAGGCGCTGAAGACCGTCGAGAGCCTCGGCGGCGAGCATCCGGTGCAGCGCGAGCTGGTCGCGCGCCACGGCTCGCAATGCGGCTTCTGCACACCCGGCTTCGTCATGTCGCTCTACGGCCGCAGCATCGGCGCGGCGGGGACCGAGGGCGAGAGCGTCGGCGACGTCATCGCCGGCAATCTCTGCCGCTGCACCGGGTACGGACCGATCCTCGCAGCCGGCGAGGCGGTGCCGGTTGCAGCGGAGGATGACGCTGCGCTCGTCGCAGCCCTCAAGGCGCTCGCGCCCGCTTACGGTCATCCGCAGACGGCCGACGACCTCGCCGATCTCCTGCTCGCCAACCCCGAGACGCGGATCGTCGCGGGCGCCACCGACGTCGGCCTCTGGGTCACCAAGCAGCACCGCGACCTCGGCCCGACCATCTTCATCGGCGACATCGCCGACCTGAAGCGGATCGAGGACGGTCCCGACGCGCTGACCTTGGGCGCCGCGGTCAGCTATTCCGACGCGCGCGCTGCGCTCGCCCGCCTGCATCCGGATCTCGGCGAGCTGGTCCGGCGGATCGGCGGCGTCCAGGTCCGCAATGCGGGCACGATCGGTGGCAATATCGCCAACGGCTCCCCCATCGGCGACATGCCGCCGGCCCTGATCGCGCTCGGCGCCACACTGACTCTCCGCCGCGGCGCGGAGCGGCGGACGATGCCGCTCGAGAGCTTCTTCCTCAGCTACGGCAAGCAGGACCGCCGGCCTGGCGAATTCGTCGAAAGCGTCCGCATCCCTCGCCCTTCGCCGGACATGCTGATCCGGGTCGTGAAATTGTCCAAGAGGTTCGACAGCGACATTTCCGGCGTCTGCGGCGCCTTCGCGCTGCGCCTCGCGGACGGTATGGTGACGGAGGCGCGCGTCGCCTTCGGCGGCATGGCCGGCATCCCCGCCCGCGCGCCGGGCTGCGAGGCCGCGCTGACCGGCCAGACGTGGAGCGCGGAAACCGTCGAGGCCGCTGCGCAGGCGCTTGCTGCGGACTATGACCCGATTGACGATTTGCGCGGCTCCGCCGCTTATCGCCGCTCCGTCGCCGCCAATCTGCTGCGCCGGCTCTGGGCCGAACGAAGCGAGCCGGTCAGCGTGCTCCATGGCTGACCGGACCGCCCCGCCGCCCCGCGCCCGGACGGGCGCCGTCCACCAGGCGCTGCCGCACGACAGCGCCGACCTGCATGTCGCCGGCGCCGCCTTTTATGTCGACGACATGCCCGAGCCGCCGGGCCTGCTCCACTGCGCCTTCGGCCATGCCGCCGACGGGCATGGCACGCTGGTCTCGCTCGATCTCGACGCGGTGCGCGCGGCGCCCGGCATCGTCGCCGTCTTCACCGCCGCCGATATTCCGGGTGAGAACAATGTCGGGCCGGTCGTCCATGACGACAGGCTCCTCGCGGAGGGCGAGATCCTCTTCCCCGGCCAGCCGCTCTTCCTCGTCGCGGCCACGAGCACGCGCGCCGCGCGCCGCGCCGCCCGGCTGGGCAAGGCCGTCATCGAGCCGCGTCCGGCGCTCGTCACCATTGCCGAGGCGAAGGCCGCCGGCTCGGAGATCGAGCAGACGCAGATCATGGCCCGCGGCGATGCCGGGGCCGCGCTCGCTGCCGCGCCGCACCGCCTGACCGGCACGCTCGAAATCGGCGGCCAGGAGCATTTCTATCTGGAGGGCCAAGCCGCGCTCGTCACGCCCGGCGAGCAGGGCCGGCTCCATATATTGAGCTCGACCCAGCATCCAAGCGAGCTCCAGCATCTCGTCGCCCTGCTGCTCGGCCGCAGCCATGCCGATATCATTGTCGAGGTCCGCCGCATGGGCGGCGCCTTCGGCGGCAAGGAGACGCAGGCCGCCGCCTTTGCCGCCGCCTGCGCGCTCGTCGCGGCGAAGACCGGGCGACCGGCCAAGTTCCGCGCCGACCGCGACGACGACATGGTCGCGACCGGCAAGCGGCACGATTTCACCATCGACTATGATGTCGGCTTCGACAGCGACGGCCGCATCACCGGCATCCGCATCGACCTCGCCTCGCGCTGCGGCGCCACGTTCGATCTCTCGCCGGCGATCAACGACCGGGCGATGTTCCATGCCGACAATTGCTACTTCCTGCCCGCGGTCGAGATCGTCTCGCAGCGCCTGAAGACCCACACGGTCTCCAACACCGCCTTTCGCGGCTTTGGCGGGCCGCAGGGAATGATGGGGATCGAGCGGGTGATGGACGCGATCGCCGCTCAGCTCGGCCGCGACCCGCTCGAAGTGCGCCGCGCGAACCTCTACGGCCCAGGCCGCGACATCACGCCCTATCATATGGTGGTGGAGGACAATGTCGCGCCTGAGCTGATCGCCGAGCTGGCCGCGAGTGCCGGCTATGCGGAACGGCGCGCGGCAGTCGAGGCGTTCAACGCGAGCCAGCAGGTGCTGAAGAAAGGCCTCGCGCTCACCCCGGTAAAGTTCGGGATCAGCTTCACCACCACCCACCTCAACCAGGCGGGCGCCCTGGTCCTCGTCTATGCCGACGGCTCGATCCAGGTGAATCATGGCGGCACCGAGATGGGCCAGGGGCTGATGATCAAGGTCGCCCAGGTGGTCGCCGACGTGTTCGGCGTGCCCATCGATACGGTGAAGGTCACCGCCACCCGCACCGACAAGGTGCCCAACACCTCGGCCACCGCCGCCTCCTCGGGATCGGACCTGAACGGCATGGCCGCCCAGCGCGCCGCCGAGACGATCAGGGAGCGGCTCGATGCCTTCGCCGCTGAGCAGCCGGGCTCGGCGGAGTGGGACTTTGGCGAGCTCTGCCGCCGCGCGCATCTGGGCCGCATCTCGCTCTCGGCGACCGGCTTCTACGCGACGCCCAGGATCCACTACGATCGCGCCGCGCACAAAGGCCGCCCCTTTCTCTATTTCGCCTACGGCGCGGCGCTCAGCGAGGTCGTGATCGACACGCTGACCGGCGAGCACAAGGTTCTCGCTGTCGACATCCTCCACGATGTCGGCCGCTCGCTGAATCCGGCGATCGACCTCGGGCAGATCGAGGGCGGCTTCATCCAGGGCATGGGCTGGCTTACGACGGAGGAGCTGGTCTACGATGCCCGCGGCCGGCTGCTCACCCACGCGCCCTCCACCTACAAGATCCCGACCGCCAACGACCGGCCGGCGCATATGGAGATCGCGATCTGGGAGCGCGGGCGCAACGAGGAGGCGACGATCCACCGCTCCAAGGCGGTCGGCGAGCCGCCGCTCATGCTCGCCATCTCGGTCTTCTCGGCGCTGACCCAGGCGGTCGCCGCGGCGGCGCCGGGCAAGGGCCTGCCCGGGCTCGACGCGCCAGCCACGCCCGAGCGCATCCTCGCCGCGATCGGCGAGCTCAGGACACGCGATGGCTGACTGGACCACGCAGGCGCGCGCGGCGCTGCTTCGCGGTCCCGCTTCGCTCGTCACCATCCTCGCCACCGAAGGCTCCGCGCCCCGCGGCCCGGGCGCCCGCATGGTGGTGACGGAGGCCGGCCTCGCCGGCACGATCGGCGGCGGCGCACTCGAGCATCAGGCGATGGAGCAGGCGCGCGCCCTGCTCGCTTATCCGCCGGGGAGCTGGCGCGTGCAGGATTATCCGCTTGGGCCCCTGCTCGGCCAGTGCTGCGGCGGCCGGGTGCGGCTGCTCGTTGAGCGGCTCGCCGAGGTGCCCGGGGAAGACGGGCCATATGCGGTGAGTCTGGGCGACACCCTGCAGCGCGGCCCGGCGACGGCCCGACCCGCCACCCTCCCCGCACGCGGCCCGAAGCCGCAAGCGGGCGACAGCTTCGTCGAGCCGGACGAGGCCGACCGCCTCCCCGTCCTGATGTTCGGCGCCGGCCATGTCGGCAAGGCGATCGCGGCGCGGGCGGAGGGCCTGCCGCTCCATTTCGCCTGGTATGACAGCCGGCCCGAAGCCGCGGAGACGCCGGGCGTCGTGCTCGCCGACGAGGCGGCGATGGCCGCTTGCGCGGGCTCGGCGGACGGCGGGACGGCGGTCGTTATCCTCACTCACGACCACGGGCTCGACTATCGACTGACCGCCGCCGCGCTCGCCTCGCCGGCGCATTATGTCGGGCTGATCGGCTCGGAGACCAAGCGCGCCCGCTTTCTGTCGCGGCTGGAGAAAGACGGGATCGATCATGGCCGGCTCACCTGCCCGATCGGCCTGGCGGGCCTCGAGGGCAAGGAGCCGGAGGTGATCGCCATCGCCACGCTCGCCCAGCTGCTCACGCTGCGGAGCGCGGCATGAAGGCCTTTCGCGGCGAGATCTTGAGCGTCCCCGAGGATCCGGCCGTCGCCGGCGCCGAAGCCATCCGCCACTTTCAGGACGGGCTGCTCGTGGTGGAGAACGGCCTCGTCCTCGCCTGCGGGTACCATGCCGAGCTCGCCGAACGCTTCGCCGAGGCCGCGGTCGAGACGCTCGAAGGCCTGATCGTCCCCGGCTTCGTCGACGCGCACGTCCATTATCCCCAGATCGGCAGCATCGCCTCGCATGGCGAGCAACTCATGGCGTGGCTGGAGCGCCATATCTTCCCGGCCGAAAAGGCCTTCGCTGACCGCGCCCACGCCGATGCGGTCGCCGCTTTCTTCCTCGACGAGCTGCTGCGGCACGGCACGACCAGCGCCCTCGTCTTCGCCACCGTCCATGCCGGCTCGGTCGACGCCCTGTTCGAGGCCGCGCTGGCGCGCGACATGCGGATCATTTCAGGCAAGGTGCTGATGGATCTCGGGCCGGAAGGCCTGCGCGACGACGTCGCCTCGGGCCGCGCCGACACCGAGGCCCTGATCGCCCGCTGGCGGGGCCGCGGGCGCCTGGGCTATGCGGTCACTCCGCGCTTCGTGCCGACCTCGAGCAGC
Source organism: Allosphingosinicella sp. (assembly GCF_035626655.1). Taxonomy (GTDB): domain Bacteria; phylum Pseudomonadota; class Alphaproteobacteria; order Sphingomonadales; family Sphingomonadaceae; genus Allosphingosinicella. The sequence goes on along the minus strand of NZ_DASPNF010000010.1, from coordinate 45,067 downwards.
GAGCAGCTCGCCGATGCCGGCGCTCTCGTCGCCGCCCATCCCGACGTGCTCATGCACACCCATCTCTCCGAAAATCCGGGCGAGATCGCCTTCGTCGCCGGGCGCTATCCCGAGGCCGCCGATTATCTGGACGTCTACGACCGCTTCGGCCTGGTCGGGCCGCGCTCGGTCTTCGCGCATTGCGTCCATATGAGCGACCGGGCGCTGGGCCGAATGGCCGAGGCGGGCGCCGGCATCGCCTTCTGCCCGACGAGCAACCTGTTCCTCGGCTCGGGCCTGTTCGACCTGGCGCAGGCCGACCGGCACGGCGTCCAGCTCGGCATCGGCACCGATGTCGGCGCCGGCACCAGCCTTTCCATCCTCCACACGCTGGGCGAGGCCTATCGGGTCTGCCAGCTCAGGAGCGCCAGCCTCGATCCCTTCCGCGCCCTCCATCTCGCGACTGCGGGCGGCGCGCGCCTGCTCGGCATCACCGATCGCGTCGGCGCGCTCCTGCCCGGCCAGGAAGCGGATTTCGTCCTGCTGGACGAGGCCTGCACGCCCCTGCTCGCCCGCCGCTGTGCCGGCGTTTCCCTGCACGACCGGCTGTTCGCCCTGCAGGTCCTGGGCGACGATCGCGCCATCGCCGGCACCTGGCTGCGCGGCCGCCGCGCCTGGTCGAAAGCGGACTGACGGCGGCGCTGACGGAACCTTCGGCCCGGTCGAGCCGCTTTAGCGCCAGAGCAGCGGAGCGAGATCATGGCCCGGAACACCATGCCTTCGAAGCAGGATAGCGATCGCGGCAGGCGCGCGGGCTTCGACCGCCGCACCGGCGCCGTGTCCGGCGGCGGCGCCGGCATCGGCAATCCCGGCGCGGCCGAAGATTATGACGACGATCAGGGGATCGGCTCCGGCGGCAAGGCCAGGAAAGGCGAACCCTCCAACGCGGCCTGATCAGCGCGGGCGCCGCTCCAGACAGAGATAGTCGGGCCGGAATTCGGCGAACCGCTCGAGCCCCGCCAGGTCCGTGATCGTCACCTGCGACGGGGACGCTCATCCTGGCGGCGGATCGAGCCGAGGCGACGATCGTGATTCCCCGCTTTGACAAGGAGCGCCCGCGACCCTGACGCGCCCCGCCCACCCCGTGCCCAGATGGCGGAATTGGTAGACGCACCAGCTTCAGGTGCTGGCGCTCGCAAGGGCGTGGAGGCTCGAGTCCTCTTCCGGGCACCATTTCCCTTCTTGCTGCGAGCCCGCTGCCGGCAGCCGTGGCGCCCGCTGCCGCGGACAACGCCAGCCTTCAGCGAACCGGAAAATGGCGGAGAGGGAGGGATTCGAAAGTGGCGCCCAAATATCTGATCTTATATGATTATCGATCTCGCGGTACGCTGCGATGCCCCTTTCGATGCCCCCACGGCCACTGGACAAGAGTTCTAGTTCGAAACGAGCTCACGAATTGAGCTGAGCCGAACAAGCGTTCGGCTCCCCACCTTGACCACGGTGAGTCGGCCCTCGCCGATCAGCTTATAGATCGTCGTTCGACCCAACGAGAGCATCTCGCAGGCCTCGGCGACTGAAACCATCAAACGATCCATTCTAGCGCACCCTTTGCAAATGAGGACGAAGCGTTCGGCCCGGCCTGATGCAACAGGTGCGTCGAGGGGGAAAGTGCGGCAGAGGCGGTGACCGCCGTACCCTGCACCCTAGGGGGCTGATTGAAATAGATCTTATTTTTTCGCTCCGAAGCGTTCCCACATCCGATCCCACGGCTTTGCTTCGGCAAAGCGGTTCAGCGAGCGACGACCGCTTGTGGCCGTGAGCGGACTGGCGGCTAACAGGAAGCGAACTGTCCAGAGCGGACATTTCTTCGCCGCGCCCAGACGTCCGGGATTCGCCCATCTCTTTCGACCGCCGTCCACGGACTGCTGAATTTCACCCGATACCTAGCTTCGAATCAGGGAGCCGAAGATGCCTGGCCAAGCCCGGTCGGTAGGAACCACTCGCGCCACACGTCCTCGTAGACGTTGGGCAGATGCGCCAGGCAGCGCCAGAGTTCGAACACGTCCTGCTTTTTCATGTGCTCGAAGAACTCTTTGTTGCGAAAGCTCTCCGGCACCGCGTCCTCGCGTAGTGTGAGGCAACCCGGCTGCCCGGTCTCCAGAAACTGCCGAAGCCGCGCGCCGTAAAATGCGATCAGCTCACACATCTCGGTGTCGTCCCAAAAATCGTAGGGGACGATCCGCTCGGCGAAATAGCGCGCGAGTGGGCGCCAATCTCCGTTGTCGCGGCGCTGAAGCTCGGAATACTGATATCGGAACCGCTGGAACGCCGCGAGCAGCTTGGCGCGCTTCCCATACCAGCGCAGGCCAGTCAGCCCCGCTTCGGACCCCATCTCCGTCCAGACCGGGACGTGAATCACACGCGATCCCGCTGTTCGATAGTCCGCGTGCCGGGGGATCAGGACCTTGTCGATATAGTCGTTAAGGCAGACGTACGAACAACGTTGCCGGGCGAGATCGGCTACCACCAATAGCACCGGCACGCCGATCCCCATGCGCTCGACGGTCACCAGCTCGCTCATCTCAAGCTGAATCCGGTAGGTCTCGATCGTTCCGATCTTGTCCTTCCGGTTGAGTTGCTCTGGACCCTTTTCGACGTTGGAGCGCCCGTAAATGTTGAGGGAGTAGAGTTCGGGCTCCGCCGCGCTTTTCAGTTGAACGAACACGTGCTCGCCGAGGGTCTCAAAATTGGCGGGCCCAAGTGCCGCGCCACCAGCGTTCGCGGGTCTGAATGTCTCGATCGTGAAATCAAGCCCATAGTCGGGGCGATATTCTCGGAGCAGCCAGTGCCGCGGCAGCTTCGTACGCAGAAGACCGATACCGTCCTGGTCGATTAGGTGCTGGTCCGACCTCCTCTTTCCGAATGACACAACAACGCCACCTCTTCATCGCAGCCCGAATGGTGCGCCCTCAGTCGGCACGGTGGCTCCCGTTGTCAATCACACTGCGTTCGCACATCTCTCGACCGGTGCGACGCATCACCGTAGGAATCGCATTGGGCCGACGCCAGCCGCGTGTCTGACCTATAGCGGGTCTGGCGCGCTCGCCGACGCATCAGGATTCCCGATAAACGCCGAACGATCGATAGCGCCGAAGGCGAGGACGGCGTCGAGGTGCCGCATCACCCCCTCGAAGTCGGAACCGAGCATGGGCTCGCGGTCTCCTATTTTTTCGGCGAAGGCTCGATGAGCAGGACGCGTGACCGCGCACTTGAGGTTCGATATGCGAATGCGACCTTCTCGGGAGAGTCGAGGCCGCGCCGGATAGCGTAAGCCAGGATCTCAAGGACTGCCGGGTTTCCCGCGATTATGTCCTTGGCGATCAGCGTCTGCCGCCGTGGCGGCATGCGGCGGCCCCGGCGAGGATGAGGTTCTGATCGATCATCCGGGTACCTCCAGGGGCTCGGCGGTCTCGCCGAACGCATCGCATCCTGACCCGGGACGGGTCTCACGCGCAATTCCGCTAGGGCACAGGCCGGAGCTAGTCGCCGACGGCCATGGGGTCGGCACGCCGCCGCCGGCGACGGGGCCGGGCGGCATCGCCGGCTGCCTTCCTGGCAGCATGTACCCATTCGAACATCAGTGCGTTCGGTGACGCGCGGGACAGCAGCAGGGACCGGATGCGGGGCTTGCCGATCATCCTGCGCGCACGCCGCAGCGCCGGCGCGGGCTGCACCGCCGGCGCCGGCCGCCCGACAAGATATTCCAGCAGCGGCAGCCAGAGCTGGGGCGGCGGCGGCAGCCGCCTCAACCGGCATGCCAGCAGCAGGACCGGCCAGTGGTCCAGCCGCACCGCCGAGAGCTGCGCGTGCGCGGTGTTGCCCGCGACCTCGGCGCGCAGCGCGTCGACGAGGTCGGACGCCGCCTCACCAATTGCGAGGCTGCCGCGCGACGAGCCGACTAGGCGCCCCCCCGACCACAGCTTCTCCTCGGTGGCTCCATTAACGACCCATGCCTGGAAGTTGCTGTGCGCGAGATCGCCCCTCTGGAACTCGTCGATTTCGGTGGCGATTTCCGGCTTCCCCAGTCCCCACGCGAACGCCGCGAGCAGGGGCTGGATCATGCTCGCCGACGTCGCGTCGCGCCACCGGTCGTCGTCCTGACGCAGGTCTTCCTGCCGGATCAGCGTCTCGTAGTCGCCCATCCGCAGCGGATACTGCGCGCGGCGAGAGAAGCCGAGCCGCGTGGCGCGGGACATCTGCTGCACCCACGCAGCCGCTGACCCCCGGGTGTCCGGCAAGGCCGTGAGCAGCATGAGCGCGAGCGCCACGTCGGCGCCTTGGAACTCGGTCGCGGGCGTGAACAGGGCGGGGTTAGAGAACACCGCCGCCGCGAGACCCTCAGCGATCGCGCTCAGCTCGGGCCGCGGCGCCTCGACGGCGATGGATGTCGCCGTCGCCGGTTGCTCGAGCCACAGCCGCCACATGCCGCCCATCGCGATCCGGCCGACGGTTTCGAACAGGGCCAGGTTGATGTCGATGGGCTCGTGCGACCATACGGCGAAGCTCAGCGCGTGGAGGCTGCCGGCGTGCGGAAGGACCTTTTCGCGGTAGAGCTCGTCCCAGATGCGCAGGTGGAGTCCGACAACCTCGTTAAACGCGTGATTTGCCGACAGGCGGCGCCCGTCGGCCTCTTCGATCTCGCGCCACAGCAGTTCCCACGACCGCAGCAGGACGAGCTCGCTCGCGCGGTAGGGCGCCTCCAGGTTGCCGGCCTCGCGGCCCCAGACGGTCAGGATCCAAAGCGCAAGATACATCGTCCGCACGCGGGCAACGGTCTCCTGCCCGTCGTCCGCGGCCACCTCGTGCATCAATCGCGAGAACTGCGCGACCGACGTGTCGGGTTCCTCGACCAGCGCCGCTGCCCGGCGCAGCAGCGTGCGCGGCCCCGAGGGGAACACCTCCTCGCGCAGCGCGCCGTCGATCACTTTGGTTGTCAGCGTGTCGCCGGTCCAAAGCCGCAGCTCGAAGCCGGGCCGCGCCTCGGCGGCCATGTAACCATTGACCATAGGCAGGGTGTTCTCGAGCACGATGCCTCCGACGGTGATCACCACCACGACCGGCAAACCGCGATGCTCGGGCCCGACGCCGGCAAGGTATGCGTCCCTGATCTCGTTGAGGGACTGCCGCAGTGCCTGGTCAGAGTCACCGTCCCACTCGCGGCGGTTGAGGTCGCCACGCTTGATCGAGAAGAGGAACAGCTTGCGCACGCCGTCGTCGTCGGTGCCAACCGCCGCGACGTCCGAGCCGTATTGCCGCGTCCCCAGCATCGGTCGGGACAGCACCTCCATGCCCATCGCCGTCAGCAGTTCGGGAATAATCGCGTCGAGCTCGTCGCGCTCGCGCAGCCCCCGGAAGAACTCGCGAACGATGGGGATCATTCGTCGCCCCCATCGCTCATCATCGTGGCGCGCTGGTACCAGGTGCCGAACGGGTCGATCACGTCGAGCCGAGGGAGCTCGTGGGAGTATTCGTGCACGCCGAGCGGCGTCTCCTGGCGGATTGTTTTGCCGGGCTCGGTCACGACGTCGTAGATCGCGCTGTCGCCGAACAGCATCACCGACATCGGGAACAGCGAGGCAAGCACGGATCCCTCCCGCGCCGCCTTCTCGATCGCGATCTGCTCCTCGCGGCGCTTGATGGCGACGAGGTGGCGGTGGTGCTGCGACGGCCGGAGCTCGGGCATGTCGCGCGCCGCCTCGACTGCGGCGGAGTAGCGTTCCAGGCGGGCGATCACGCCGGTGACCGCCTCGGCGGCGGCGGGTGGCAACCCGGGTAGAACATCCTCCAGGTACTTCCGCGGGCCGATCCAGTAGCTGATCAGGAGGGGGTCCCACAGAATTTCGGCGAGCGCCGGGATCGCGTCGGCGGGGCCGCTTCGCATGAGGCTGACGATGATGGAGGCGGCGGCCTCCGGGGAGATCAGCAGCACGCCACACGACCGGCGCGCGATCCGGACCGCCCGCTCCGCGGTCAGCCCGCTGCCGGAGAAGTCGAGCTCGAAGGTGAGCGGGTCGCCGTGCACCGAGAGGCAGATGTCGCTGACGGCCGCGTATAGCCGCAGTTCGTCGCCCAGCAGCCAGCGCGTCACAGCCAGGCCGACCGCGCCGGCGCCCGCCTCTAGCAGGCGGTGCTGGTAGGAATCGAGGCGCTTCATGCTGGCCACGCCGCCCACTAGCAGTCGATCGGTGAGCCCCGCGAAGTCCGCGGCCAGCGGACCCGACAGGTTCTCGGCCAGTATGTGGTCGATCCCCTCGATGGTGGCGATTTCGTCGGCGCCTGTTCCTGCCAGCAGCGCGAGCGCGGGGCGCGTGACCTCCGGCGGTGCCTTCGCGGCGCCGAACATCATCTCCATCGCCACCGCTTCGCGGACATGGGCATCGGCGCGGGTCGCGGCCTCGCCGAGCGCGCGCGCGCCGACGGCGCCTTGGCCGCGCATCGCGATTGCGAGCAGCGCCCTCAACGGAGCCACGACGCGGTCCCCGCGGGCGCGAGACAGGGCGGCCTCGAGCGCGGCAACCGTGGCGTCCAGGTCGGCCGGGGCGAGGTCCTCGATCCGGCCCAGCACGTTGGCGGCGGCGTCCTGCCCGGCCTCGTCCGACCCGTCGAGCATGGCCAGCACGGTGGGCAGGAAGCGCGCGCGATCGACGGCCAGCGCGGCCGCAACGGCGGGTTGGGCTAGGCGGGGCGCCGCCTCGCCTGACTTCAGGGCATCGAACGCGGCGACAACGTTGTCCGGGGAGGTCCGACACCACTCGCCGAAGGCGGCGCTCAACCAATAGGGAATCCCCTCCCCTTGGGTCCGCGCGGCTGCCGCGGCGTCAAGGCGGAGCACATCGGCGAGCGACATGCCGCTGGCCGGCAGCGCGTGGCCGACGAGACGCTGCGTCGCATGGCCGATCCGTCGGTCTGTGGGCCCATCGAGCAGGGCGGTGAGGTCGATGTCGCCCCGGCGGTGCGCCGCGACCGATGCGTCGGCGAACGCCGTCCACCCGTCGTGGTCTAGAGTGTGCAGCATGGTTTTCAGGTAGGCGTCAGCCGCACCCGCGGCGATCGCCGCCGCGAGGCTGGTTACATTGAGGGCCTCCTGCTTTTCCTCTTCGTCGGACATCGGCCTCCGTTTTCACGATAAGCGGCGCGCTGGCAACGCGGTCGGCGCCCGCGCGCGTGCCGGTTCATCTCGCGCCGGTTACAGTCTCTCAAGCGTCTAAACCTCTTCCGCTCCACCGAGCAGCAGTCGTTTAACGCCTTCGCCCGCGCCTACAACGGCGACGTCACCCGCTCGGCTACCCGCGCGTCGACCATCGAGGCCGAGCCTTGCGAGAAGGCGGAGTGCCTATGGCTTGCACACCACAAACCCGACCGCCCCGATTTCCGCGCAGGCGGAAAAGAAGCCGGTGAGAAGCCAGTAGAGCTGCACGAAGTTGGGCTTGGGCGCGATGCCGGCGTGCGCCGCGTCGAAGGCCGCCTGGACGGCGGCGCGGCTCAGCGAGGAGGTAACGATCAGAACGCGCCGCTGCACGTCGGGCGCCATCGTGGCCTCCGCGATCTTCTCCTCGACCTCCTCCCGCGTGCCGCCGCGCATGCGTCGCGCGATCGCGGTCGCGACCTTGTCCGCCTTGTAGTTGGCGTCCCAACACGCGTGCTTGATAGCCATCGCCTCGCCGCCGAGGCCAAGCCGCCCCAGATTCTTGATGCCTTGGCCGACCGCGTCGTGAAACGCGGAGGCTCCGAGCGACGTCGCGCCGTGCTTCGCGTGGTAGAAGGTGACGGTCGTCGGCGACGTGCCCGTGGACACTCCGATGAAGTCAGCCCACTCGTCGCCGAGGTCGTCGCAGACGAGCACGTCCTCCTTCGCGATCACGTCAACGACCGCGCGGAACACCGACGTGGGCGAGAAGGCAGTCTGGCCCGCGGCGAAGTCCCCCTTCTCGCTGGTGGAGGCGACGAGGGCGGGCTCCGCGACGAGATGGCGCATGAACGCCGCGCCGCCGCCGAGCAGCTCCTCGTCCCGGAACAACGCGCCGTCGATATACGCCAATGCTTGGTCGGCGAACAGTACGGTGAACATGTCCTCGCCGTCGAGGTGCCGGACGAGTGCCTGCCGGTCCGGGTCGCCACCAAGTGCGTGATCTGCGCGCTCGACGTGGAGGTCGGCGATGGCGGGGATGTCGAGCGACCGCAGCGCGATACGCGACCTGTTGACCCTGATGGCGCCGACGGCCGCGTCCGCGTCGTCGCGCAGTTGGTGGTCGCCGGCTGCGGCGGCGGCGGTGACGGCGAGTGGGTAATCGAGCGCTTCCAAGACGTCCTGCACCTCGACCTTCGTCAGCTCCACCCAGGCACCCGCCTCTTCGCGCACCAGCCTGATCCTGTCCTGGGCCTCCCATACCGCGTCGGCTAGGGCCATCGTGTCCACCGCGAAAAAGGTCGGCGGGGTGCCGGCGTGGATCGCGTCGAGCTCCGCGGGTCTTGCGAACCGCCTGATGAAGGCGGAGGAGGCCGCCGCCTCCTCCGCGAGCAAGTCGATTACATCGGCGGCCCAGTCCACCGCGCCTTCGACATCGGTGCGGTCGGCGCGCAACGCGATGCGTCCGGTGCTCGGCGTCGCCGAGTAGCTGCCGTCGTCGCGCCTGACGCGGTAGTTCTGCGGAACAAAGCGGCTCGCGCTGGAGGTCGCGATGGCGTTCTCGAGGTCGCGCGCCTCTAGCGTCTTGGAGCGCAGGGCGAGCTTAGAGACCGTCATGTTGCGTAGGCTTAGCTTCTCGAACACGGCGTCGTGGCGTGCGATCGCGCGCTCGACGCTGCCGCGCCCGACGGGCGCCAGGTGGGCCTTCCGGAAGGTCGCCGTGACGTCCAGGCCCGACCGCAGCACCGCCACGCCGCCGCCGCTCTCGACGACGAGGATGAAGCCGTGCACCCGGTCGACCTTGCGAGCCGCCGGGTCGAGGAACGGGACCAGCCGGTCATGGGCGAGGCACAAGGCGGAGTAGCGGACGTCGCCTTGTGTCGCCCGCTCCACCCGGAAGAGCGGCCGGCCCGCGTTGTCCGCCTCGGCGACGATCGCGTCGAACAGGGCATGCACCGCCTTCTTCGTGATCCGCGCGGTGCGGATGTAGAAGTAAGCGCCGAGCGCGGAGCGTAGGTGCTCGATCATGTCCTGATCATAGCGCCTCCCAGATTGGAATGCAGGATGCGATCGCACTGGGGAGTGCAGTTACATGAACGGGTGTCCGGTCCGGAGAAGCGTTGTAGCGGTCCTAAATGTCCGGCGATGGGTCAGAGCAGCCGTTCGCCAAACTCGGCCCGATTGTCTGAGATGGGCGCACCGGTCCTTCGGGAGCACCCGGTAAGCGGCTGCTTTCAGGGTTGCCGGATCGGGCGCTGAACGACCGCCAGCGGCGCAAAGCGGACAAAGCTAAGCCTCGACAGCTGACCATTTAGACGGGGGCACCTCAGGAGGCACGCGTCATTCATCGTGCGGCGCGCCGCGTGCTGCACCAAGGCGTTACAGCCTTCCTGTTTGGGACGGGAGTTCTGTCGAACAGGGTTGGCGTTTAGAGACGCGTCCGAGCCTCGCCTCAAGGATATGCTCACTCATCGTGATTCCGCGCGTTGACAAGCTTGTGCTCGCCCCCTAACTCGCGCGGCCTACCCCGTGCCCAGATGGCGGAATTGGTAGACGCACCAGCTTCAGGTGCTGGCGCTCGCAAGGGCGTGGAGGTTCGAGTCCTCTTCTGGGCACCACCTGCTCTTAGTTCCAATCGGTACCTTCGGACAATTTCGCATCGCTTAGGGGCACGGAACGCCCTCCTCTCCTACGATGCCTGCCCTTCATGGCGGACCAAGCGTGCGGACCGCGGATCGTAGACGTAGTCCGTGATCGAGCCGTCCCTGATACGCTCCACAGCATCGTCAACAACAAAGCGCGGCACCAGAAACCACTCACGCGGCAAAACCGGATTGCCGAAACGGTCCTTGATCTCGATGTCGAGCCGGGCAGGATCGAAAATCCGATGGATCAAGTTTTCCAGCTTCGTCCGGTTGATGTTATAGAGCGTGTAGGTCGCAACGACCTCCACATCAGCTAGGAGGAAGGTCGGATCGAGCTTGGCGTTGGCGATGCGCCGCGCAACATCGTTTCCGGTCACACCGATCTTGTGCAGAATCTCCCGATTGGCTGCGACGAGAGGAAGATCGGACTTGCTTCGCAGAACGTAGATCGTGCCGCTAGCCAAGTCGCCATCCTCGCTTTCGCTGGAAAAAAGAGGCCCGATACCAAGGTCGGAAAGCCTCCGCGCGGCCGGATCGCGATAGAGCGATTTTTGGAATGAGCGCGCGAGAACATTGCTCTCGGTTGCGTTGTCGTAGACGACGCGGAGGCGGCGGTCGCTCCTCTGATATTCAGTCGTGAAGGCTTCGCTCTCGCCCGCGACATAGGCGAGCTGTCCGCCGACGATGAAAAACGCACCCTTCTTGATGTCTTCGAGGCTGTTCTCGCTGTTGTCGATCACACAGGTCGACCGTGCGCCCGATTTCAATTCCGACCGGGCCTGATCGAGCAGGGGTTTGAAGGCGTCGAAATCCTCGCATTTCTCGCGATTGGCGATTTCCTCGGCGGCGCGCTTCTCGACGCTGGAACGCACATGGCGAAGCTCGGTGATGTCGCGCACCCCTGCCGCTCCTTCCAACTCTGCGAGCAGCTCGTCCTCATCCATATCCTCGGCCGGGGCTGCAATGGCTTCGCCGCCTGTCAGTAAGCCTTGACGGTCGAGCGGCGCGAGGAGGGCGCGACATTCCTCGAGCGCGCGCAGGCGGTCGAGCCTCACGGCGTAGAGCCGCTCAAAGATGTCTTTGTCTTCACCATGGTGAGGAGCGTGACCGTGCTCGTCGACAAATCGCTGGATCTCTTCAAATCCAGCGATGATGCGCTCTTCACGCGCGCTCCGGCCTCCGGTCTTTTCGGGCTGCGCGAATTCCGCGAGCTCGCTTCGCAGTTCATCAAGATCGAGGTCACTCATAGCGACCCTCGTCTTTGAAACGGACGAAGGCGGCGGCGCCCTCGGCCATTCGCTGTTCCCAGGCGTCAGTCGAGCTGATCGAGGGCAAGCGGCCACGCTCCTTTTTGAAGCGCACCGCGCGTACGGCCAGCACCTTCGCTTCCTCGGGCGTCAAGCTGGTCCGCTTGGCGGAGATGGCCGCGGCAACCTGTTTCAGGCTCTCTTCGCTCATCGTCTTGGCGAGGATCGCATAGGCTTCCTGAAACGGATTGATCCGGTCGATCAGGTCGATGTCCAGCTCGCGCACGTCCATCGCGAATTTCCGCACGCCATCGATTAGCGCCGTGTTGGCGCTCGGCTCTCCGTCCTCCTTGTCGTCGCCAAGCGCAATCCGCGCAGCCTGCTGCGTCAGATTGAGGGCGGCGATGGCGTGCTGGCGCACAGCCTCCTGATCTTCCTCGTCCAGCTCGGGGTATTTGTCCTTGATGATCTTGCCCAAGCGAAGCTGAGTCAGCTCTTCTGGCACCAGCTCATCGTCGAACAGGCCGCGTTCGATTGTGTGCTTGTCCTGCACGAAGCTGGCGATCACTTCGTTCAAATCCTCCCTGCAGATGCGCGCGGCTTGCTCGCTTTTGGGTTCGGTGAGCCCCTTGATCTCAATCTGGAATTGGCCTGTCTGTTCGTTGAAGCCGACATTGCACTTGTCCTGCTGGTATCCCTGCTCGCCATAGTTGAAGCCCGGCGTCGGGCCGTCCTGCGGGTTTTTGATCGTGAAGTTGAAGCGCGGCGCGAGCACCTGCTCCATGAGCAGGCTTGCCGCGATTGCTTTCAGCGTGTCGTTGACGGCCTCAGTGACGGCGGCCTCTGACGCATCCGGCTCAGCGATCAGATTGGTGAAGCGCGCGCGAGTCTTGCCGGGCGCGTCACGAGTGGCGCGGCCGATGATCTGCACGATCTCGGTAAGGCTGGCCCGATAGCCGACGGTCAGCGCATGCTCGCACCAAATCCAGTCGAACCCTTCCTTTGCCATTCCAAGCGCGATGATGATGTCGACATGGTCGCGGTTGTTTTTGTGGGACGGGTCTTTGAGTGCGTTGGAAACGCGGTCGCGTTTGGACGGGTCGTCGTCGACCAGGTCGGCGATGCGCAGCAGCTTGCCGTCTGCCATCTTGATGAGCTGGAATCCGGTGACGGGGTCGATCCCCTGCCAGTCGCCCAGCTCTTCTATGATGTGCTCGACCTCCCGGATCTTGTCCTTCGTGCTCTCGCGCGCGTTCACGTTGGGGATGTGAATGATGGTTTTCTGAGTGGGGTCGAGCACCGCGAGAATGTCGTCGGTGTAGGGGCCGGAGTAGAAGAAGTACCCGATGTCGAGCTGCTTCAGATACTCGTAGCCGTTGAGCTGCTCGTAGTAGGTGTATGTGACGGTCTCGAACTTCGCCTCGTCATGCGGGGCGAGCACCGCCTCGGCATCACCCCGGAAATAGCTGCCCGTCATGGCGACCATGTGCACTTTGTCGCGGGCCATGAACTGGCCCAGGTGCAGGCCCAGTTTGTTATCCGGGTTCGCGGAAACATGGTGGAACTCGTCGACAGCGATCAGACGATTATCGAACGCCTCCACGCCGAACCGATCGACGGCAAACCGGAAGGTCGCGTGGGTGCAGACGAGCACCTTGTCGTCGCTCTCCAGGAAGGCACCGACCGAATTGACTTTGCCGCCATCCTCGCCGGGCGCGTTGCAGAGATTCCATTTCGGCACCACCGTCCAGTCGGCCCAGAAGCCGAACTGGGTCAGGGGTTCATCGGCGAAACTGGAGCCGATGGATTTCTCCGGAACGACGACGATCGCCTGCTTCAATCGTTGGTTGGCCAGCTTGTCGAGCGCGATGAACATGAGCGCGCGGCTCTTGCCCGACGCCGGCGGCGATTTGAGGAGAAGATACTGCTCGCCGCGCTTCTCATACGCGCGCTCCTGCATCGGCCGCATGCCAAGTGCGTTGGCCTTGGTGGCGCTGCCATTGCGGGCATAGGTGACGGAAACTGATGGAACGGACTGTGCCATATCAGACAATTTCTCCATAACGCCTTCCGCCATTCATGCGCTTGATAGCCACAAGCCGATGGCTAAACACTAACTCGAACTCGGCCGACTCAAATGCGCTCATGAAGAACTTGCCACCCCGCCTTTCAAACACCAATACTTTACCATCATAGACGCCGAATCCATGGGTTTCAGGAATTGGCAAAGAAATTTTTTCCATACTATTTCTATTAAGTCTCAGATCATTTGTCACGTCAGGACCTATTTTAGTTGCGAATGTAACCGAACCTATGACTGAGTTTTTCTGTTCGTTAGCTTTGTTTGGGAATCCAAAAAATCCTCGAAAGCCTTTCGGGAAAAATATCTGATTTCCGGGAGCATGTTTTCCTCTATTCTTTGTAACGTATCCGGCTTCTATCCAGAACATGTTGGCGGCCTTTGGAACTTTTTTCGGCTTCATCGCATCCGATTTGGACAAAAGCGCGGCCCTACGATCTTCATAGTCGGATATGATTGTTTGAAGAGGCGTCGAGTTATTCCACAGGATTTCAAACGCATTCTTTAGAGGATCAGTCCTTTCTTCGATCTCCTCCTTGGCGCTGGCGATGATTGCCGTTCCGGCTTCCACGCTTCGTCTCAAGCCGTTGAATGAGAAGTTTCCTGACCCGAGGACGATTCCACATGCTGGGGCCTCCGCATCTTCCATGATCGCAAGTTTCGCATGAAAATCCCGGCGCGGCATGAACCCGTCCTGTTTTACGACCCAGGCACCGTCATAAATCCGTATGTCGGCGTTCTGGCGATCCGCAATCTCGCGCAACGCCCTAGGGTCCGTCCGGCCATAGTCGATTCCGAAGAGCCAATGCGAAGTTGTCGACGACCAGAAATCGTCGCCCATGGCCAACTCAAAGGCACGAAATCCAGATTGGGTCGCGTACGCGTAACATCCAAAAAAAGTGGGCGGCGAAAGCTCGCCATATATTCGAACCAGCTCGGAAAGCGTCGTCGTTCCTGACTTCTCATCTTGCGCAAATAGCTTCATGATGCGCCCATCTTTTTGTATGAATCGAAGAGTTTCTCCAGTCTTTCTGTATCGTTCTTGATAAGTCGACCGAAGTAGATGCGCTCTACCACCTCATCATTCTCAAGGTGGGCTTGGAGCAGATCGTCGGGCATTGCTCCGGGAGAGTACAGGTCCGCTATGGTGGCGGGGAAATGTCTTTCTCGCGCCAGCAAAATCCCTTCAGCGCAGCGAGTTAGATCAAGTTTGTTCTTCTCGGTTAGAGTAGGGACTGGAAATGTGTTCCATCCGAGTGTGTTCGAATATGAGAAGTCGGTACGCATTCGCACGCACACGGTACCGATCCAAACCCAGTGCAGCCGCGAGGCAATGAGCGCCAGGTTCCACAGCGGCGCATCATAGAGGGCAAAATTTCGGTCTCCGATGATGAAATCGCTCGTTAGGAAGTCGACCGGGAGGTAATCTCTATTCTCAGAAGAGACCCGCGGGACGACGATCGCTGTCTTGTCAGAGCGCCCGGCGATTTGGACGAACCTATGAGGGCGTGCCGCGAAGGTGCGCGTTGATTCTGCGGGCGACTGCAATCTGTTTTCTGTCACCAGTGCCAGTCTGGCAGCTATGAAGGCATCCTTTCTTGCAGATTCTGCGTCCTCATCTTCAATCCAGAGGCAGTACCGCTGTTTTCCATTGATAAGTTCCTCCGAGCCAACGAACCGCCTGACATAGGTTCTCGTCTGAACCTTTGCCCTGAGTCTTTTCGCTTCACTCTCGTCGAGGAACAGATGTCCCCCGTCTCGGGGCATGTTGCCGAATAGCATCGCTGATTGAGGGCCAATCGGATTATTGGCCTTCTGAACGACTTCGACGCGCTCTGGCACGAGGTAAGGTCCGATGACGCTGCATTCGCGCACCAAGTTGGTGTCGTCAAACAGCCATTTCGACTTATTGGACTTGCGCCCCAGGCCCACGATGATGACGGTGACGCCAGCGTTGTGGCTTGCCAGATTGCTCCATTTGAACGGCGTGTGCGCGAAGCGAATCTCTATGTCGCGGTGAAAGGCGACTGGCCATATTTCGGAGGCCTGCTGGCCCTGACAGATGCTGTTGGTCGCCACGAACGCGGCTATCGCATCGGGGACCCGCTCCGCATAATCGAAGTAGCGAGCGATCCAGCCAGAAACGTAGTCAGTGATCTTGGCTAGATTTGGGGACCTTGCCCAAGCGTTCGCCAACTCAGATTTCTGCTCCTCATTCTGCCACTTGCTTCCTTTATAAGGCGGATTTCCGCAAATATAGGTTTCCCCACCTTCATTTTCGAAGTCGATTTGCGATTGATCCGGCGGTGTCGCGAACAGATCGTCGCCATGCAGCTTCACACCTGTCCCCGTCGGCGGGCAGATACTCAACCAATCGAGCCTGAGCGCATTGCCGCAGGTGATCCAGTTCTGCGCGTCTAGAGGCAGGAACTCGTTAAGGGCGAGCTGCTGCCCACGATAAAGCACATCGCACTGGAACTCGGCGATGATGAGCGCCAGTCGCGCGATCTCGGCTGGAAAATCGCGCAGCTCGATGCCGCGGAAGTTGGTCAGCGGAATATCCGACCTCCGCCCTGTCTCCTCGCGGCGTTCGTTGATGATCGCCTCGATTCCCCGCATTTCCTTGTAGGCAATGACAAGGAAATTGCCGCTGCCGCAGGCCGGATCGAAGACCCTGATGCGCGCCATGCGACTGCGAAGGTTGAGCAGCTTGCGCGCGTTGTCTCCGGCTTCCTCCAGCTTCTCACGCAGGTCGTCCAGAAAGAGCGGATTGAGCACTTTCAGGATGTTCGGAACGCTCGTGTAATGCATCCCCAAGGCGCCGCGTTCCTCATCGTCGGCGACTGCCTGAATCATCGACCCGAAGATGTCCGGATTGATCTTCGTCCAATCCAGTTTGCCGATATGGAGGAGGTATGAGCGCGCGATCCGGCTGAAACGCGGCACATCCATGCTGCCGGAGAAGAGGCCGCCGTTCACATAAGGAAACGGATCGGCCCAGCGCGCGATGCCCGCCTCTTTGCGATCGGCGATCTTCGTATTCATCGCGCGGAACAGCTCGCCGATCACCTCATGGGTGTTCGAGGAGTCCCGGTCGCTCATCTTCTCGACGGTGTCCGTGAAGCGATAGCTGCGATGGAAGATGTCCGTGTCTTCCGCGAAGAAGCAGAAGATCAGCCGAGCCATGAAGTGGTTCATGTCGGGGCGGCGCTCGCTGGTGCCCCAGTCGGGATTGTCCTTCAGCAGCTCGACATAGAGCTTGTTGAGGCGTCCGGTCGCTCGAATGTCGAACGAACTCTCGCGCACCTGCTTAACAGTGGTGATGCCTGCGAGCGACAGGAAAAATCCGAAGTGATTGGGGAAGTCTGCAAACTGGCAGGCGACCGTCTCGCCGCTCTCCAGATCCTCGGCCTCGAACGTATCGCCATCGGTCGCCAGAATGAACTTGGCTTTGCCTCGCGCCGTGGCAGGGCTGGCCCGAAGCGCAGCGAGCTGAGCCGACACCGCTCCGGGAGCGGCCGTCGCGATGTGAATGTTGCTGGTCTGGAGAACGCCGCCCAGGTCGGACTTATTCGATGCCCCTGAGCGGAGCCGCTTGAGCGTCGTCGCCTTGTTTCCGAAGGCTTCGAGAAAGGCGAACGGAAACTCCTGCGCATCGAAGGGAAGTTCCGCGAGCGCCGAGACTGCTTCTTCGATTTCGACGGCGTTCACGGGCGTCCGACTACCGTTTGCTGTGGCGGCGTCGCATGGCTCCGCATTTTGATCCTAGAATCTGTCGTCATGACAGGAGTGTAGCCAACCCTTAGACGGCCGACCAGCGCCGCCGGCTATATGGCGCGCAGTGGAACTGGCTCGAGTTCATGATCCATTAGCTAGACGAATATGCGCAGGCACGGACCGCCTCTCCAAGCGGGCGCCAATCTAGCCGCGTCACGCCCATGTAATCAGGATCTTTCGCCAATGGAGCAGTCTCAACGGGACACTATGATGGGCAACCCTCCATCTCGGTCAATTTGTTTACAGACATCATCAGCAGGTTAGGCGTGCGTCGCGGCGGACACTATTTCCGTCGAACGACCATCGCGGGTCGTTTGCAGCGTGTGGCGGCTATTAGGTGACCGGTGCGAACACGGATGGCCAAGCGAAGCTTGGCTACCGAGCGATCGAGGACAGCATATTTTCAACAAAGAGATGCCCCCATGTCTCCAGCCGCACGGGAGACTTACGCTCTTTGAAGCCCAAATGCACAACATGTTTGTCAATCGAATCTTGGACACATTGTGTGCTTGGTACAAGATCCTGATCATCCGTAACCAGGACAGCAATGTCATACAGGTCTCTGCTCGCCAGCGAAACGAGATCGATTGCAATTTTTGTGTCAACCCCCTGTTCAATGAAGTGGACCGTGTTATTATTGCAAACCGAGCAAAGTAACGGCGTATTCGATTTCGTTGTTATGTCGACCGTATAGCCAGAAATCTGATCGAGGTCGTGCTGAAGCCAAGTTTGGAATCGCCTCTCTTCCTCCATCTCGTCTGAATTGAAGGTATCATCGGCGTGGTCGCAAGGCTTCACCGCAGCGTAAACCTTAAGGCCTCGAAGTTCCTTTCTAATGTTCCTGAGATGGGGGATGGCGTCCAGCCCATCAAGGATAGCAAAGGGCAATTTCTCCCAATTAAGATTCTTATCTGGGGTCTTTCCAGTCAGATCTCTCCAATTGATCGCAAAATTCCAGTAATCCATGAAGACCCGAACCTTCGCGCAGGAGTCATAGCGTGAACGCATCATTTGTTCTTCCGCCGGTTATCAAATTGCCGTCTGAATTCATCGGACGAAATGATGTCTGGCATCAGGTCCTCCAATAAAAAATGTCCCCAAGCCGCGCTCCTTAATTCATCACCCTCGTTGCGCGCTCCGACGTGTATGATCTGCTTGTCGAAGATCTCTTGGACGCTAAGCACGCTGGGTACGAGTTCAGCGTCGTCCATAATTAATACACCAATATCGTATAGGTCCTTAACCGCGCACGAAAGCATGTCGCAGGCCACCTTTGTCTTGAGTCCCTTTTCAAGCTCCGGCTTTTCTAGATCTGCGCCACATCGACTACAGTGCGGCGTAGAAGTATCCTGCTTCCGCAAAAAATTATGGACTTGAAAGCCGGGCAAAGGATCAAGCTCTTCGTCCAACCAATCTCGAAAAGCATTCGTTGCTGCATCATTAGTTTTCAAGATTGAGGCATAAACATCAATCGCCCTCATCTCTTTTGGGGCGTCCCCTATATATGCCATCTCGGAGAGATGCTTTAGTATTGCATCGGGGAGTAGCGCCCATTGGATCATTTGCGACTCTATTTGCGCGTTCCGTCGATCGGGCTCGGTTAATTTTCGACGGGTGATCTTCGAATGTTCAAGTTGCCATGAACGAGCAAATTCCCAATGATCGATGAAGACGCGAACCCTCATGGTCGAGTGCGAGTCGCTCCGATCCCTGTTAGGCCAGTTCACGCGCTTTCCCCCGGACAGCGCCGAGTCCATTGCCCGGCCCCAGCTATGTATGGCGTGCAACCCAGGAGCTTAGTGTTGAAGTTGGCGATGATCAACTGAGAAGGAAGGCGTCCATTCAAGGCACTCAGTCAAACGTGCACATTGAAGGTAAGTAGGCATAGGAGGCCATATTTATGCGCCGCCTACGAGTTCCATACCGGCAGTTGGACAGGGGCCTGCTAGGATTGTTGCGAGTTGAAGAAATCGTTCGCGGTGCCATTCAGGCCGGACCACCACGGCCTTGGCGAAGGCGCGCGTGCCTGTGTCATTCAGGGCTATGGAGACATCACACTACGAGTGTGAGGAGGTTCGTGCGGACACAGGCCGCCACCGTGACGAAGGGCACTTGGATAGAGCGGCAGATTTGAGTGCCCTCGGCTAATGCTAAGTCATCCCCGATATCGACGCCACTATAGTGTCGATCCCAAATACACCTCATCAAGGACGGCGCCTGCGGTTATTGGCTGGTGCGGCCTGGACGCGTCCCCTCCTCTTCCCTGCATCGCTCCTCGGCACTTGAAAACTCGATGAAGACGGTATCCCCGTAGTCTATCGGAGCTCCGGGGTCCGCGCAGGCGCCAGGCTCGTTCGAAACCCGCATTGCAGGAAGATCACCGGCGTAACGATCGCGAATTTCTGCCAAGGTAGGGGGGCCACCCGGCCATTCCTGCCGACTAACCAAGTACCGAACCCTCGTTAGGTTATCTTCTGAACTCTCAACACTGGGCATCTGGGCGTCCCGCCAGATTGCCACGCCGAGCACTAATACCAACAAGAACTGAGCCGGCAAGGCGAGCCGCCAACTAAGCCATTTGCGAGGAGGCCTGAGCTCGTCTTTCGGCGGATCAAGCTTCAGTTTGAACATGTCCGCCTTCCGGTCGCAGGCTCGGAACGCAACCATGAAATTAGGGAGCCATTGCGGACCAACAGTCGCTCGGCGAGAATTGCCGCCGGGTTGGGGCCAGAGCCGCCATTAACCTGCGTCCTGGCCTGAATGTTGATCGCCACAGACAGGGTACGCAACGGCGATGTGAATTTCACGTCGGAGGCGCAATAGCGTCCCACCACGAACACGACCACGCCACCTTCCGGCGCTTCGTTGGCCCGTCGTTCGATCAAATCAGGACTAAGCCCCGTCAGTGTCTCGTTCGGCCCGAACTGGAGACCACCATTGCCCCTCTGCGCACGTGCCGCGTTGATCGCCGCAATCGCAGCCAACACCTCCTCAGTGCGGCGGTTGCTGTAGGGTAGCCGGCGATCCGCTGCGAGACGCGGCAGCGCCGCCTGCGGTGTCTCACTTCGGCGGACCGCAACCTCCAGCCGGCCCTGCCTCATGACCAGGATCCGACTCTGGATGAGCGTATTGACCAATCTATTGATTGGCGACCGATCCGGCTGCGCGACGGCGGGGGTGCCCGTCTTTGCAAAGACACGAAAGACCTGTCCAGGAGGAACCGGCACTCCATTCAGGGCCGCACCAACCCGGCTCGCTGTTCCGTCGCCGCCCGCGGCCTGGCTCATTCCCGATAGAAGCGCATCGCGTACCTCTGGCCGGACCGGCCAGAATTCCAGACGCTGCTGACTCGGCTGATCGTCGACAACTAAGCGAGCATTTATGGCGCGGCCCGAGACAATCCGGGCATAGGCTTCTGCCAGCTTCACCGTTGTCCAGCGCGCATTCCCGCCGCCAAGCATGACCATCACATAATCGCGGACTCTCTGTGCCGAGCCTAGGCCGAAGCGTTCCCGGTCCGGCGAGACGCTCGCGAAGAACCGGTCCAGATCATGGTCCCGGTTGCCTCCACCGAGAATAGGCTGCCATATCATCGCGTCGTAGATCGGTGGACCCGTTTCGCCGGCGACGGCATCCATTCCGAAATGATGCTCGAGCCAATCGATCCAACTCGCTCGGCTTTGCTCGGACCCATCGCCGTCCCTGCGCTGCAGGTCCCGCAAACGCATTGGGAGGCCCTCGACGCCGAGATATCGACGCGCGAAATTCGTAGTCGGTCCGATTGGGCGGAAGACATAGGCGGGCGCCTGCCCATAACGTCGGGTTCCCGGACATGCCTCTCCAGCCACTCTCAATGAAAACACATCAAGCGGCGCAAGTGGCCGTGGGGTCGTGGGACCTAGGGGAGCGAAAATACCTTGGGTATCCCGGACCGGATCGGTTCGGGCGGCGGCCAGCACAATTAGGGCGGCTCCAAAGCGATTGCTTGACTTTCGCAGGAAGCGATCGAAGTCCACCATGCCGTCGCCGACAAGGTCACCGATTGAATCAGACAGTTCGATGCCCAAGATTGTGTGGATGCGACGCTTGCCCCCATCTGCCGGGTCAAGAGCAGTGCCGCTGATGCATAGATTTCGAAGGTCGGGGAACCGCCCAAGGATAGCGGTCGCGACGGGTACCTTTGCAGCAGATCCTATCGGCAGGGCGACGAAATTCTGGTTCCGGGCCAGCGAAGAGAAACGCAGGTCCGGTCGCTCCTCCAGAAGATCTGGCGTCGGGAAGCTCCCCAGCGCAAGCAGCTCGCCGTTTGAAGCGTCCATGACCGTGACGGCTGCAGGAAACAGATCGTCTTCACTCCGTCCTAATCCCGCGCGAAGCTCATCGACATAGGTCCGAAGCTTTGATTCCACATCAGCCTGCATGGCCCGATCGAGGGTTAGTGCGATGCTCCGTGAGCCGTACTCGCTTCCCCAGCCATCGCGACCGACAGCCCAGCCCATCGCTTGGGATATCTCCTGCGCCAAGTCATGGAGCTCTGGATTTATGATGCGAGCACCGAAGGCCCGGTGGCGAGATATGAACGAACGTCCATACGCAAGCTGTGCGGTCAGGACCGGGTTGGGATTGCCTCGCATCCGGAAGACAATCCTGTCCTCGTCCGAGAGTGGATAGGAAACGCGTTCTTCATCTTGAGAAGCGGTGCTGCCGCGCGATTGGCATGATCTCGGAGCGTGGCCAGCAGTAGTGATCGTTGCCTCGTGCGTGCGGCTGCCATCGCAACGTATGAGAATAACCGGCCGATTGCCGATCATGCTCAGTGTGGCGACCACATTCTCCTGATTGTCGCGGAACGCGAATCCGCGGTCTGTGATCCCGGACGCCTCCGCGGTATCAATCGCAACCACTCCCCCGTCATCTCCATGTTGGTGTCGATAGAGGCTCGACAGGAGAAGTTCCCGAGTGACGAGACTGTCCCCGCTGCCAGCGGTGAGGATCAGGTAGGGGTCGCCCAATTGCTCGGCGTCCGAGGCGCCGTCTCGAAACGAGAGATTGCCTCGCCAGCCTCCCTGCCAGGCAAAGGGGTCCTGCAGGTTATGAACATTTGGATTGATGCTCAGCAGGCGTCCTCCTTCGAATCGCCATAGGCCGGGCGCCGCCGAGGCAAGGTCCTGACCAAGATAGGACCCGCGAACGAAGCGAAGGACATCAGGGTTGGCCGCGGCCTCTGCCGACAAAGCGACGCCTGGCTCTCCCGTGACAGGATCCTCGACGCGGACCAGCCAATTTAGCGGAATGAAGCCCTGATTGATGATGCGCGTATAGCTAGTCGCACTAAGTGTGGCGCTTTGCTCCTGTCTGTCGCGGGCAAGCGGACTGGGCGCGGCGAGTACAATCATTGCCGTCAACAGGATCAGCAGCACCGGGAATGTGGAAGCGGCGCGCGCCATAAAGGAGGGTCGCGGACGTTTCTCGGGTTGCTCCGCAGGCAGGGGATGCAGGATCAGTCGGGTTGGCTTTTTCATGTTGCCCCTCGCGATCGCCTAACAAAGCCCACGAAGGCCATGGCGACGAGGACAGCGCCTTCCAGTAGATCGCTGTGCGACAGGGTCGCCATGAAATAGACGTTTCTCCCGGTGAACGGGACCAACAGCATATTGGCCAAGATCATGTAGGCTGCCGCACCAAAGACCGTCCACACTGCCAGAACTGACGTTGTCGGCAGAAACCCTCCCCGCCCACTGACGCGCTGAGCACCAAACGCAGCCGCGCCCAGCATGAGAATGAACATGGCGGCCCCCGATCGTCCAAAAGGCGCGATCAGGTGAACGGCGCTCACATTGTCATCGGTCTGAACACGCCGAAGATCAGAGATATCTGCCTGATAGGGGAACCCTCTGCCGCCAACGCTGGCGGTGAAACTGGCGAGCAGGAAGCGCCATCGTCTGATTTGTTCGGCGCTCGTAGTCCCGGCTTCATTTAAAGCGTCTGAATCAACGATCGCGTCGACGCGCCAATCGTCGAGGCGCCTGTCGTTAGCGGTCCTAAGACTCGTCAGTAGCTGCTCTCTATCGAGGGGCGTCTCTGCGCTGGCCTCCTGAGGCAGATCCCTGCCCGCCGAAGAAAGGCTAGCCACGCCGACTACAACTGCAAACGCAGCTATAGCGCCCACCGCCGGCGCACGCCAAAGCGCTTTCGTCCACCCCCCCCAACGCGCGCACGCATAAGCTGCCGAAATTATGATCAGGGGGCCCAGATAGACGAGTGTGAACCCACGGTCGGCGACGATCCTTGGGGCCAGATAGAAAAGAACCATGACGACGATCGCGGTCCAGACGCCGGTCCAGATCGGGGAGCCTGACGCGGGACTGTGGCGCGCCGCATCAAACAGGCCAGCGACAATGAGGAGCGCGGCCGGCAGATACACGACGGTGATCGCGATCCCCGTCCCGTCCGGGAGGTAGATTCTCTCCTGGATTTGCAGGAAGTAGTACAGGCCCGCGCGAATGGCGAAGAGTGACAGACCCAGAAAGACGAGACCACGGATACGACGTGGTATGTGCAGTAAGCGCGCTACGGCCTCCGCCCCACTACCGAGACTTCGCCGGGTCGAGGTACGCTTGCGCGATAAGGGACCGCCATAGCGAGCGAGATGCCGGAATGAGCGCCAGATCCGAAGCGCTCCCTCACGACGGAAAAGAAACGACCATGCCCGCACGCCAAGTGGCCGAAAGGTGCCTACGACACCGGCGGCGATAGCAGCGGCCAGGAGAAAAAAACTTGCGCCATATTCGCGCGCGAGGAGCAGGGAGATGACAACCAGCGCTACGCCGGCCGGCGCATAATCGAAACGACCCGGCCTGGAGCCGGGGAACAGAACTGCCATGGCAAAGGGAACCAGGCAGTAGCCGATAAGAGAGTCCGCGAGCACTGTCCTGAGGTCGATCTGTGGATCTAGCACTGCGCTTCCGATCGACACGAAAGCCCGGAGGAGCAGCATGACCTGAAGCGCGAGTGTCAGGATCAGAGCGGCAGGGCTGTCTCTCCAGATCATGAATTGCAGGACGCCAAACAGACACGCCCAGAACGCCACGATAATGAGCAAAATCATGGGAAAGCTGAGGCGGTCGACAGCCATGGAAACGGACCGACCGCCTTGGTCAGCGGTACCGATCGAGAACTCCTGATTGCCTGCGCGAGTAACGTTGACAGAAGCAGAGCCGCCGACCTGGGGCAACAGGCGATCCGAGGCTCCAGCGTTGGTAAGCGCTCTAGGGAAAATGAGGCTGCCGACTCTGCCACTTCCGGGGGCAATCGCCGCGGCAAGACGTCCGCCAATGGCGTCAAAGTGGATGATGTTGCCGGGTTGCTCGGTGCCGGTCTCTGCCCCAGCGAGGGCGATGACGACTGGAGCATCCAGCCCGCCTTGCTCTAGCCGTGCCGCTGCCAGGGCAAGATCATCTCGCTCGATTACCCGGATCGGCTGCAGCGCAAAGCCGAGCGTGATACGGGTGGCATCCAGCTGCAGATTCAGGACTCGCCGGCGGATCAGGGAACTCAGCCGCTCCGCCTCAGTCAAATCAACGTCGGGCCCAGCATAAGATACTTCCCATAAAGTCAGAGTCGCCCCGGATGAGATATCCGGAACAGGGCCTTGGGCACTCGTGGCGGTCAGCCGCGCGGCACCCTCGGGCCTGCGTGTCTCAAGCACCGCATCCTCGTCCAGCAAGGCAAGGAACAACTGGGGCCTACCATCGCGAAACAAAAAGCTCCGCACCGGCTGACGCGTACTCGCGTCGCAGACGAAGCGCGATCGACAAACGTCTTGCTGGGCGTCGGCCCGCCCCTCCCATGGCCGTCCATAGTCCCGAACGGGGAAAATCACCTGCGATGGACGAGAATTGGACCGGCCGCGGGTGCGGAACTCAGGCAATGATGCATCACTTCCCTCGATCCGAAGACGGGAGCCCGCAGCATCGATCCGGTACCAGGTAGCGTTCGGCTCCGCGCATTGCTGCACGCAGAAGCGATCACCGGCTTCCAAGGGATATGTCCCAAGGAATGTGCTGGCTCCATTCTGGCTGACGCTTGCCATCCCCGCTTCCGCTGCGGGCCTTTGCCCCTCCTCATTCGGTTTCCCCCGGCGCGTCGGAAACGCATTGACCCGGCCGTCAGACCGGATGCGGACAAGTTGGGGGGGCAATCCTGTTACGTGGATGTCGTCCAGGCTGCGATCGCCGCCCAGCCAGATCGGCGAGGGATCCTCCCGACTGAAACTTGAGGATATCAGCCTCAGGCGCACGTCGCCGAATGCAGGGGCATTACGGTCGACGACCGTGAGTGCGATCAACGGTGGAAGAGCCACCGCAATCAGGAGGCACAAAGTGCGTGTGATACGATTCGAGAATGCGGCGATCGCAGCAATCACAGCGACCGCAATCAACATCCAGAAAGCGAAGAAGCTCAGCGTCATCGATCATATCCGGGCTAAGTCGCAATTTCCGTCGCCTTGCGATCCCTTCCGTGCTGCGGCTGGACGAACTTTTGGAGCGTCTCCCAAGATCTCTTGTAGAAGACGTGGAAGCGCCAGATCACAGCCAGCAAAAGCAAGGAAAACAGCAAGGCAAGCACGGAACCACCCAAGACCGCGAGATCGTTGGCCAATGCCAGGAAATCCGATCCGCGCAGATATTTGCCGTATGCTTGGAGCAGCGATTCCCTCTCGCTGCGTGGCAGCGCCTGGCGCTCGGTGGATACGATCTCGTCCGCCAGTTGACGCAGGAATTCCTGATCAGATGCCGGTGCCCGCTGCGAAGTGTCCCAACGTGCCAGTGTTTCGTCAACAGCTCGAACGTCACCACGTGCAAACGCGGCCCGGATCTGACGGTCCGCGGTCCAGACGTCGCTGCCCCCAACTGAAGGGCGACCGATAGCTCGCAGCGCCGCCTCCGCGACATTCCTATGTTCGGTGTCGGTAAACACTGCGGCCATGCGGACTTCGCTAAGCGGCCGACCCAGGAGTGCACCCGTGATCATGTAATTGGCGGCAAGTGGGTGATCGCGAGGGATATCGTTCTTGATGCGTCCAAGCCGATTCATGAGCCGTGACAGATCGCTTGAAGGCCCAAGATCTCTAGCCGCATCGAAGCCGCGAATGTGCGCGGCCAACGCATCGGCCCAGAGGCTGGCAGTGTTAAGAGATGCGGGAGTGCGGAGCGTCTCGAAATCGAAAAAACCGCCTGTTTGATTAGAGGTCAGCAATATCCTGCGCGAGTTGGAGCCGGTTGTTCCCTGCCGTCCTCCCGAGGCAGGTTGGTCGCCCAGAGACGGCAACATCCCCAACGCCACATCGAAGTCAGCTATTGCGGCACTTGTGTTCTGGCCGCCCAAGTACGCGATGCCGCGCGCGTAACGGGTAGCAATAATGACTCCGAGCATGCGGCCTTCACCCAGCCTCGTTCTGGGCGGCGCCTCTCTCTCCAACAAACTTAGGACTGAGCCAAAGCTGGTCGCGGCCCCTCCAAAGTCACCCATGCGGAGCTGCACGAGACCGATATGATAGCTGATAAACGCGCGCTCTCGATGGACGCCATTTTCGTCAGTCGCTGCATATTCCGTGTTCATTTCGGCTTGCAGACGATTCAGGCGCCCAATGAACGCCTCCCCGACATCCCGGGATATCGTCGCTGGCTGAGCCTGCAGCTCGGCCAATATGGTGGTGAATCTAGGCCTGACCCGTCTGGTCGGAGCCACCGTGAACATCTCCCCGGCCAATGGCACCTCCGACCACGGGCGCACATCCGCGATCAGAAACCCGGTTGCAAAGCGCTGATTGGCCGCCCGCAGCCGTGCCACCTCCACCGGATAGCGAGGCTGAGGCGTCAGGTCGTAACCCCCGGCACCACCGTTCCACCAAACCCAAGTGGCCTCGGCCACGCCAGTGGAATAGACCGTAAAGAGAGCTAGGATAGCCAAGAGGCCCCCGACGAACTTCTTGGCTGCCTTTGGCTGCATTTTCAGCATTCGGCGATACAGCCGAGCCATCAGGCTCCGGCGAGGCTGAGTTAGTCCAAAACCCTTTTCCTCAGCGACTTGAAGTGCAGCCTCGCGAGCAGCCGCAAGCTCCCACTTGGGGGCGGATCCGCGAAAGAACGCGACGAAGCGGGCAAAGCCAGTCTTCTTGATCGCCGCTACGTTACGCTTCGCGAATTCCAGCCAATCTATGACACCCGATACCCCGTAATGGGGCACATCATCATATTTGATTTTTTCGCCTTTGATGACGTCTGCCGTCGAAATTGCCCCGTAGCACTTGCGCGACTGCCCCTCAAAGGAGGTAACAAAATCAAATCGATACCAGTCAAAGGTCGAGCTGATACCCTTAAAGATGCCGGGCTGACATACCGACAACGCCTCCGTTGGAACGTCATCCAGAATGTCTCTCGGATGCCCGTCGAGCTCGGCCCGCAATGGGACGATTGGCGAGGCGTCGGAGAATACCTCGTCGGCCTTCGAGATCGCTACGTAGATGAGCGGCGCGTAGGTCCTCGTCGCAGTCCCGCGTATGGCGGCTTTCTGCTCATCGTCGCTCATCGAGTCGAATTCCTCGGACGTAATCCCTAGTCGCCTCAGCGGCCCGACGCGTGCGACCAAAGTGTCAATGTTGCTAACGAACCGGTTGAGTTGGGCGCGCGCTTCAGCAAGCACGTCCGCCCCGTCCCTGGCCGCCTCCGGCAATTCCAGTCGCTGTTCGAGATCTGCAATCAGAGCTTGCAGAGCTTCTCGTCTCTCCTCGACTTCGTCGCGTTTGCGTCGGGCTTCCAGATCAGCGAGCCGTCGCTCCTTCCTGCTCCTTGACGTTTCTCCGGGATTGGCCTGATCGCTGCCGCTCGCGTTGCCCGGGAGATTATCAAGTTCATCCTCGGCAGCGGCGAGTTGATGGATGATGATCTCGTCTATTGGTTCGGCGCTGCCGAAAACCAATTCGGCGGGTAACACAAGGATCAGAGCGTCACATGCGGCAATCGCATCGGCCATGTTGCCCCGCATGCGACCAGTCACGGCCGACTTGAAGCGCTCACCGGGCAAATCAAAGAGGACGAAATCCCTCTCCGATCCGTCATCGAGACCCTCCAGGGCCTTTGTTTCCCACTCCTCCTGCGACATGCGCGTAAACTGGTGGTAGGTTGGCCAGGTGGTTTGTCCGACCGGCTCCTCGTCATGAGGAGGATCGATATAGAAACGTCTGTCGTCCTCGATCTGGAAGTTCGCGTAG
Source organism: Allosphingosinicella sp. (assembly GCF_035626655.1). Classification (GTDB taxonomy): domain Bacteria; phylum Pseudomonadota; class Alphaproteobacteria; order Sphingomonadales; family Sphingomonadaceae; genus Allosphingosinicella. The sequence continues at coordinate 16,881 of NZ_DASPNF010000010.1, read as the reverse complement.
CTGTACTTCAGTCGGTTGAGGAAGAAGGTCTTGCCTCCGCCCGGAAAGCCGATCAGGCCAACCTTGAAGATCCTCTTGCCGGCAAAATGTTTGATCGCATCGCCATCAAGGTGGTTTGGGGGAGGAACCGTTGAGCCGCCTCCGCCGCCAACCCCCTCCCCGTGCGGCGGGCCGCCGCGAACACCCTCCTCCGGCCCCGCTGCGGCGTCAGCTTCCGCCGACCCGTCTTGGTCGGGGCCAGCATATGTTAGGTGCGGAGGCTGCATCGGTCGGGTTGACCGGACCGGCAGCTTGAATTGCTTGCCGAGAGGGGCCTGTTCCGGTTCGGCGCCGTCGCCGTCTTCAGGATCGTTCATTTGGGTTGTCCAGCGAGGCGGGCATTGGTCAGACTGTGAAGCACCAGGAGATGCGCGACCGCATCAGGGCTCCTCTGCGTCGGTTCGCGTAAGCCGAGCGGGGAGGGAGACTGGCTGAACGCACTGCTGATTTCCGCACACCAGGCACGAAGCGGTGCAGCGATACGGTGTCGCCGGAAGAAGGAAACAATGCGGGGGAAAAACCTGAGCGAGGCTACCTTCCAACCAGGAAGTACCTTGGCCTCGTTCGCCATCAACAGATCGCACTGGTGCCGAACGGCGCGAACAAGACGCTTCAGTGTATCTCCTCTAGGCGCTTCGGCAGCGACACGTTCTGCCATGCTGACTGCAGCGCCGAGCAGATCGATCGACGGAGGAGTCAGTTTGCCTGGCTCATAGATTGTGTTGAGCTCGTCCACGAGGGCGAGGGCCGCCTCCGGGGATATCCGGTCACCGGCCTCACTAGAAGTGTCGGCGTGACGGTAAAGCCAGGCAGCGAGCTCTGAAGTGGGTCGACTTCGGTCGAGGGTGTCGACCATGAGACGAATCTCGCTGGGGTCCATCCGGTCGAGGACATCACGATCAAGTGCCCAGAGCAGCGGTTGCTCACGGTTCCCGGGAAGGTGAACCCAAATCCGCTCGATATACTGGCTCAGCATCGGCACGAAGACTTCCCGGTCCGAACTCGCGGTCGAGGAAAAGAACGTGGTGACCGCCTGTGCTACGGCTTCGCGCGCGTCCGGCGCTTCCAGCCTTCCCGTTCTGATCGAAACAAGCTCGAGAACGTCCCAGAAATCGCGACTGTCCAGCTCCCCGCTCAACAGGTCGTAGATTGCGTTGAGAACATTCTCCTGTGGGGGTTGCCCCGGAGTCCATTTTGGCGCCTGAAGCGCTCGTAGAGCAGCTGGCGACAGCGCCGCCCTTTCGACGGGATCCAGCTTGTCGAACAGGGCTACCAGCAGTTCGAGCGAAGGGTCTGCAGCCTGAAGCGGGGTTCGCCCCGGCGCCTTATTTGCCATTGCGACAGGTCCATGGGAAACACTCGCACCGCCTTTCGAACCTGCCGATACGAGTGCAATTGGCCTGAGGCTAAAACGCCCCATCTCCGGGAGCTCATCGGTGCTCGACCAGCTGGGTTGGATGGCCAACCTCTCCCAGGGAATCGCATCGAGCAATTGTTGCCAGTGACGCTCGGTGTCTTCACTGGCCGACAAGGAAACTGGTGACCATGGCGGAGGAGACGAAGCCAGCATCAGTCCCAGCGATGCCAGCTCCGCGGGCGGCGCGGGTCCGGTGCCATCTGACGAGACCGTGCCGTCCCGCAAAGGCCACCGGACGTTCATAGAAACGGCTTCCCATTCATGCAGGGAAGGCGTCGGGATTTCGGGCAGCAGGTGATGCGCCCGCCCGCCGATCGAGCGCATCACTTCTTCTGGAATCAAGACGCCTTGCGCCACCGCGATGGGACCCATCCCACCGGGTCCGAGAAAGGCACCCTTCAGCAGCGCGTAGCGGCCGTCCTTCTCTCCCAGCCAGAACAGGATTTCGAAATGCCTGCGTCCGCCCTTCGCCCACTCCGACAAGGATAAAGCGAAGTCCTCGAGCAGCTCCGCCGCAAAATCGGAAAGACCCAGGTTTCGGGTCCGCAGGCCGTAATCGCGTCCCTGCCGCAGGATAGCAGGTCCGATCGAAACACTTTGAAGGTTCAGTTCAAGTGTCTGCTGACGGCCAGCGACCGTCATGAAGCGCCTCTTCCTCTCAGAGCACCCGCCAAGTTTGCCATTGCCTGCTTCATCTTGGTTAGCGAGTCGCGCAGTTGCGTGAGGGTGGGGGTATTCTCCGCAGGCGCGGCGGGCAGCGCCGCTTGTGAATTGTCGCGGCCAGCCAGCGGATCGGCCGATAGCCCCGGCAAAGCCGCTATCGCTGCCTCCAAGGTCATTCTGGTATCGCGAAGATCGAGCGTGAGCTGCGCAAAGGCGCGACTGGCGTTCCCCTGTTGAAAACGCCGTTGAACGCCAGGCTCACCTATGAAGCTATGCAGATCATCGGTGCGTTCCCGAACCTCGCGCAGGGTTACTGCCAGGCCGGTCGGCGTGTCGCCTTCAAGCTGGGTCACGCGACGCCCGCCGGGGTCGCCTTGCCTGTCGATCATTCCGATCGCGTTATCCAGAGCGTCTTCCGCGGCCTCGAGCTTGTCGCCGAGGTCGATCATCTGTGTATCCTGGATGACAGATGCGGGAGGGTCCTCAGACCCACCGCCAAATGGAGGTAATCCGAGCAGGAACAAGGTCGTAAGGATCGCGAGGATCGATCCGACGATGATCAGGAGTTTCTTCCTCCTCTTCAGGAATCCAGTGATCGTCCGCGGCCCCAGTTTCTCTTCGAGAGCGGTCGGAGCGGGGTTTACCAGCGCTGCATGCCGGGATCCGGAGCCCGCGGAGCTGTTTCCTTGATTGCCTGCGCTGGCCGATGCCCCAGTTTTTTGTCCGCCGGACTGCCTGGGGTCTGCAGGCTTAGGGGGCACAAACTCCTGTCCCGCCGCCGCCGCCGCGGCTGAGGCAACAACGACAATGGCCTCGCGTATCACCGCCAGAGAGCCATCTATCTCTGCGATTCGCGCCTCGACGCTCTCGAAGTGATCGCCGGCGGCCTTGGCGAGTTGCTCAGCCTTCTGCTCCGCCTGTTTGATCCGATACATGACGCCGCTGCCAGCAGCATCAAATCTGGCAGCGACCGCCTTCGTGACTGCCTCTTCGATCTTTGCGGCGATCTCCTTTTTGAGCGCCTGATCGCTAGCCTCGCCGCCTGCCGCGCGTGCTTCGTAGAGCACGAAGCGAACGAGATCAGCTTTCAGCTTCGCGACTTCCTGCGCAAGGAAGTCCTCCGATTCATCGCCGTTCGACATTTCCCCCCCCGAATCAAGCGCATCATTGGACCCGGCACCAGAAAGGTCAACAACCCGTGACCGCAAGTTGGTACAGTGGCAGATCACAAAATAAAACTAGACCTCGTCCAGTAGGGAAGGCGATGAGAGATCCTACTTCCCTTCGTGTTGATCCCGTCGTTACTGCGATGCCAGCTTTCGCCTACAAAACGGACGCGCAGAACAGACAGCAGATCATTCGAGGGTGGTAGGCGCCTTACTCTGGACCCAGCGCGTGCCTGCCAAGTCCGCGAGTTGACGCTATGTAAGTTCACGCGCTAGCCGCCGTTGCTGCACATCGGTGGAATAGTGGCGGAACGGGTAGGATCAGCGACGCGCCTTCGGAATCAGTTGATTACGACGAACTTTTCCCCTGCGTCGCTGGCATAGACGACCACATCTCCGTCCCATCCGGTTGTAAATACCGCTCCCGCGATCATCTCCGTCCGAATGACCGGCGGCCGCGAGTTGTCCAAGGGCCGTCCGCTTATGCCGACAGAAAAAGTACGCGACGGCCGCGTGAACGAGACGCCGTGATGGGCTCTGTCCAGCAATAGAGACAGCGAGGCCCAGTTGGGATGACCGTAATCCCAGGCCGTGCCGTCCAGTCCGACCTCGGCCGGATTACCGGGATCACCGGCCGAGATGACCGCGAGCTCCGGTCTGACAGCTCCAAGAAATCCCAGTGTCGTGCCGTCGCGGGAACCGTGATGGCCGGGCGCCAACACGTCTGCGGCCAGCAGGGGCGACCGGGCACCATATCGCGCCAACATGGTCGGAATGGCCTGACTCGTGAGATCGCCGGTCACGAGGAAGGTGCTTTCACGGAAACGGATCCGCACAACCACGCTGTGATTGTTGCCGTTGGATCGCCATGACTGAGTGCCGGTGACCGATCCCCACAGAACCCGGATATCGGGATCAACCTGAGCGCAATTGACAGGATCGATCCTTCCGTTGCTGAGCCCCGCAGCAGCCGGGATATCGTTTACACTGACCCGCTCCGGGGTGATGTTGTTTGCGGCAGCATAGCGCCATAGGGCACGCTGCCCAGAGATGCCCGAGCCGTTATCTTGGTTGTTCGTCACGACGCTGCGAATTCGGATACGATTCGCCGGGTCCGTGAGGGCTGTGACGCCCAACGTGTGGTCCAGATGCGGATGCGTCAGCACCACGAGATCGATCGTGCGCCTTAAGGCGGGCCTACGAGCGAATAGCCGGTTGAGATAGTCTATCAAGCGCCGCGGATTGTTTCGCGCCCCCTCTTCCTGGCCGCCTGTGTCGACCAGCACCAGACCGCAGCTGAATTCAAACAGGACCGCCTGCCCCTGCCCCACGTCAATGAAGTGGGCGGCCATCCACCTGCCGCCAACCACGCTGACGCCCGACGGCGCCCTGTTGCCCAGGGTCGAACGACTTTCGATCCGAAGACCTTGCCCGGGCTGCGCCTGAGCGGCCGTTCCAAATAATAGCGTGAGAGTCGCCAGCGAGCGCGTGATTGGTCGAAACATTTGCCCCTCCCCCGAGTCGTTACTGGGACGATACTATGTTATGCGCCTTTTCACGATGACCCGGATACCTCACTTCGGCGGCAAGGAATTCTGGTTGGGGGTCGCGACAGTCTTCAACTGCGCCACTCTCCTAGTCGCCTACGGCCACCGGATTTTCGGAGAATGATTGTCATGAGGCCGATTGCTCGCTTGGCCATCGGCGTCGTCGCACCTGCGGCGCCCGCCGTGGCGGTCCAATCTGATGCTGAAGTAAGGCAGCAAATCATTCGGGCCTCGATTGCTTCGTATCCAGGCTCTTGCCCGTGCCCGTACAGCCGCGATCGGGCCGGGCGGAGTTGTGGACGCAGGAGCGCCTACAGCAGACCCGGAGGTTATGCGCTGCGCTGCTATCAAGCAGATGTCAGCGCGGACGACATTGCCGCGTGGCGCCGGACTCACCATTGACGTGTTGGTCAACCACGTGCCGTGAACTGGGGCTCAGCCAGGTCGTTTCAGCAGATCCAGATAGTCCACTTCCAGAGCCTGCGCGAGTTCATAGAGGCTCACGATGGTCGGGTTGCGGCGGCCACGTTCAAGTCCGCTGAGATATTGCTGCGAGAAGCCGGAGCGCTCGGCGACCTGCTCCTGGGTAAGGCCTTTCTCGCGCCGAACGCGCGCGAAATTGCTTCCCACCAACGCCCGCATATCCATGCACAGGGGATGGCGTCCGGACGGCCGATAGTTTATCAACTATAGTATGTACACTCGTCTGTGAGGGAGGGGCATGCTCCGTCCAATTGCCATTGCGGTAGTCATGACAGTCGGGCTCGCCGGCTGTGCTTCCCTTTATCGAATGAGCCCGCGTGGCATTTGCGAAGCGGCCGGTCACCAGCGTGGAACTCAGGAGTGGCGCGATTGCTGGCATCAGCGCCGCGACGAAGCCTTGACTGGGGATCTTGCAATCATGGGCGCAGTTGCTGGCGTAGAGGCGCAGGCAGCTCAAGCTAACGCTCAGCGCCGGGCGAACCCACTCCTCGAAGACAGGCCCCAGCAGCGGCGATGTGTATACTGGACGCCACAGGGGCAGCGCATTCTCGAACCAGTCAACGGTGTGTGCCCACCACGCTACGGCGACTGATGAATTGCCTGAATGCGATTTTGCCGATGGCGTTCACAGCTGTCGGCGTCCTCACTGTTGGCCTCAGCCTTGTGGTCGTGTCGGCTGTCTGAAAGAATATCTGCGACCTAAAGCAGAGGCCAGGGTTCCGGCCCGTCGATCGGGGGCCTCTGACGGGCATCGGGCGAAAAAGACGATCTGCGCGACCATGCGTCTGTATAGGCGGGCCATCCGCCTGCGGCAGAGACTGCATCCGCGAACCGGCTGATTTTGGCCGGAAACGGACTGGCTTTCGGTCGGTCGGGTCGCAAACCAGCCGTCTCTCTGCCGCTAGAGCTAGCCATGGACTCAGACGAGGGCGCTGTAACGCTTCATCGGCGTGGACCCAACGGAGCTTCCCGAGAATGTGAAACTGAAGCGGAAAAGGCCGCCGCCGAGGCGTTCCAAAAAATCGACGTAGCGCATTTTCGAAAACGATTTTCGTTTGCAATTTTGCAAACGTTTTCCCATATACACGCGGAATCCGCCCCTTGAGAGTAGGTTCGCTCGACCATCCAGAGCGTTACCGAAATCTTGGGGCTTTTTTTGTGTCAGGGGAAAACCGTGGCCCGAGAAATCGCGATCATGATCGATGGCGGATTTTTGGCGAAGCGCCTGTCGAAGCTGGTTTCAGAGCCTGAAAAGCTGACACCCTACAAGGTATGCGGAATCATCCGGTCCATCTGCCGGGCGCACGTGAAAAAGCTGACAGATGACGAGGGCGGCAACTGGCATCGCCATATTTATCGCATTTTCTACTATGACGCCCCGCCCTTTCAGGGACAAGCGCATCACCCGCTGACCGGAGAGCAAATCAACTTCGGCAAGTCCGATCTGGCGAAATTCCAAGAAGACCTTTTCCTGCTGCTGCGGAAGCAGCGGAATATGGCGCTACGCCTAGGCTCTCTAAGCAAGCTGGGTGGCTGGACGGTCCAGCACGAGCGAATGGCCAAGCTATTAAGGGCGAAGGCGGCGATCGATGAAATCCACGCCATTGAGCCTGCGGCAGATGGAACTGTGACGCTGACGGCCGAGGCGGTTGCGGATTTCCGTGCGCGGACAGCGGCGTGGCATGCCCTAGAGCCTTGGATGGTGCATCTCGACCTCCGCCAGAAGGGCGTGGACATGCGGATCGGGCTCGATATCGCGTCCCTCACCCTAAAGCGGTTGGCGTCCACCATCATCCTGGTCGCGGGCGATGCCGACTTTGTGCCGGCTGCGAAGCTAGCGAGGCGAGAAGGCGTGCAATTTATCCTCGATCCCCTTTGGCAGTCAGTGTCCGACGACTTGTTTGAACACATTGACGGCCTCCAGACGGTGTTGAAGCGCACCGCCGACAAGGGGCAAAAAGGGGCCGCACCCGCCAACCAACAGGCGTAGGCATCGCCAAAAGACTCGACTTTTTCGTCTCATTTTCGGATTATACGCCTGCGTATGTATTCCACGCGCCACCCGAGTGTCGGCTGATCGATAGGCAGCTGCCACGAAAGGAGGTGATGTGAAATGGCAACGCACGAACGCGGGCGTGATGCTGGCACTGGCCAGTTCATTCCTGTGGAAGAGGCCGAGCGCCGTCCTCGCACGACGGTGGTCGAGACCTACAAGACGGGTAAGAAGGGTCCTAAGAACTAGACCTTCTTAAGCGTTTCGGGTCGCCGGGGTTCCTTCTGAATCCCGGCGATTTGCACGTCAAGCTATTTCGGATCCGGAAAAAAGGGCTGCCGAAGCGTCCCAGTGGTTGACGATCAAGGGTTGACGATCAAGCTGGCTATGATGCCCTACTTGGGGCTTGCAGCGACCTCGTTGCCGCTGAGCTTTGCGGCTGGCATGAAAGCATAATGTCCGTGGTCCTGAACATCTCGGCCTACGCACGAGTTCTCATCATTGATACGCAAGTGGTCTTGGAGACCAAACCACTCGACCAGCTGCCCTGGGCCGAGTTTGGGCAAGGACCCATCCTCCTACTCGTGTGCCGCCAGGCGCAGAGCGAGATCGACGCCAAGAAGAACGATGGTCGTCTGGGCTCGCGCGCACGGAGCTTCAACAAGATGCTCGATAGCTTCTTGGAAACTCGCTTGCCGGCCGAACTGTCCGCTGGCCCACCCCGGGTCGATGTCGCGCTTGTCGCCAATGCAAGGATCGACTGGGATGCGTTGGACGATCTCGATCGCCATGACGGCGACGACCGAATTGTTGCGCAAGCGCTGCACGCGCTGGTCAGCGACCGCGCTCAGCTAGAGCTGCTCAGCCACGATATGCGGCCGCGCGATGGCGCGATCACGCATGGTCTTCGTGCAACCAAGCTGCCCGAACATTGGCTGCGTGCGCCGGAGCCCTCTCCCGACGAGCGGGAGAGGGCGCGGCTCGAGCGAGAGCTTGGGATGCTCAGGACGGAGCAACCCCTCATCGAAGTGCGCGTGGAGGCGATCACGCCGTTGCCTTGGCGCAAGCTGGTTGTGGAACCCGCGTCCGACGAGCAGACGGAAACGATCCAGAGCGCGATTCTGCGAGCAGCGCCCCGACAGGACGGAGAGGACGCGTTCGGGCTCTCGTCGCTTAGCCGAGACTATTCATTCGACGAGCGCAAGAGGAAGTGGCGCGACCGTCTCATAGCAAAGGACCTGCCGGCCATGCATCTCGGGCTGCAGCGACTTCATGCACAGCAGCGCGTCCGGATTACGATCGAGAATGCGGGCCCGATCACTGCCGAGGGCCTGTCGCTGGAGGTCCGTTCCGGCAACACGACGTTGCATTCGAAACCCTACTACGTCTTTGTCTTCGGGAAGCCCGCGCCGTATCCGCGAGCCTTCCACGATCCGCTTCGGCACATGGACTTCGGCCGGCTTGGTCCGGCGTCGCGTCATGAGCCCTTTACCTTCTACATAGAAGAGGAGGGGCCGGGTCCGGTCCTGATATGGTCCTGCTCGTCCTTCCGGCAGGAGAAGTCGTTCGAGGTGGAACTGTCAGTCGAGCTCGGGACGGGCACGAGCGGCAAGGCCCAAGTCGAGGCGGTCGTAACTGCGCGTAACATGAAGGGCGACGTGCGCGCGCAGCTGATTGCGCCGATCGTCGACGCGAAGATGCGCTTCGACGAGGTCGTCGACCCGGCGACACGCCACCTTATTGCCGATCTCGCATTTGACCCTCTCGACGGCATCCAATCCGACGACGATGTCCGGTGGACCAGGAGCGACGGATCTTTGGTGCGGAAGGATTGATTCCAGCTTGATGGACCACAAGTGGGGAGGGCTTGGGCGCCCCGGGAGGGGTCGGACTCGCTAGCTGTCGCGGAGGCGCATCTGAATAAATGGCAGGTTTCGAGGTTGTCCGCTTGACCGCCAATCGGCTAAAATGGGCGCAGAACAGTCGTTTGGCGGGGCATTGCGCGGGGCGCCCGATAGCCTCACCTCCCGTGAAACACCGCTTCAAGAGAGAAATGGCGGCCGCTTATGGCGGACATCATATCCGTCGAACACCGGCTGGCGCGCATCCAAGAGGACTCCTGCGCGGCTCCCAGAGTTGATAGACTTTGCGGATGAGCCGCGAGACACAAATTACGCCGCCCGTGGTGACTCATCATGTCAATGTCCAGCAAGCGCTTGAGACGCTGGATTATGATGAGATGTTGGCGCTCTCCAGCATGTTTCAGCGCTGGGCTCTGCAAGAAGTGAGCTTGAACGGCGAGCAGCGCACGAAACTGATGCAGTGGTCCGCGGATTATGAACAGATCGCGGCATTTGCCGGATCCGGCTGGATTGCCTCCGACCCCAGTGCTGAACCAGATGCGATGGCCTTTACCGCTCGCCTCGAATTGAAGTCCGCTCGCTAGGCGCGTTTTCCAATTGCGAATTCAGGGGCGGAAGCACTTCGCGCGCGCCCGCGCGCGCGAGCCTCCGATAAAGCGCAGGGCTGATCCTCTTGCCACGCGTCTGCACCAGTACGTCACGAAATGGGGTGCGGCTGCGGCGCGTGGCCACCCGGGGCGGAGCACGCGCCCCCGCCAGCCCGGAGACGATCGATCTCGGCCCGGATCACTTCGGTCAACGTCAGGTGGAATTCGTCGATCCGGTCACGCTGCATCTCGAGGATCGGTTTGATTCGGTCGAGTTTGGCCTCGATGATCCGCTTGGCATCTGCATCGTTCCCGGCGATGAAAGTGAGGACGAGGCAGCCTTGGAAGATCTCCCCGTCGGGCAGCGGGGTCTCGAGTGGCCCGGGATAGAGGCGCCACAATTGGTCGTCCCCGACGTACTGGATCCGCGCTTCGTAATCGAATGAGCCAGCGGTGCGAGCCCGCTTCTCGATGGTACGTTCATAGTCGTAGAGATCGATGGGGACGATGAGGTCAGGCGACCAGTATCGGAAGATGATTTCCTCGTCTGCCAGCTCTTGCACGCGCTGCCAATTGCTGCGCAGACCGCCGAGCACCCATTCGCGCCTCTGCGCGAACTCGACATGGATCGAATACCACTCAAACAGCGGCATCTGATAGCCGACGTCGATCATCTTATTTCTCCATCTTGGCGCGGAACCGCGGATCCGTCTTGAGCAGGTCGAACAGGGCGTCGAGCGCCTGCTCGTCAGTGGCCTCCGCGGAGTTCATCGAGAGGATGATTTCCCCCTGCTTCTCCGGGGTGAGCGAGCCGTAATTGGTGAACGTGGTCAGCACATCCTGGTGGGCGAGGTTCTGCGACCAGGCCTTGATCTTGTCGGCGCTGTTGCAGAGGCTCATCCCGAAGCGAGCGATTGTCCGCCGAAGTGAGTGCGGCGTGTAATACGGCATGCCCCCGGCGGCGAGCGCGCGACGGAAGATGGCTCGGATCGGATCGGGGGTCGCCCAATGCTTCCGGATCAGTCGGAGGGGGCGACCCTCGCGAACCGCCGCAATGGCGCGCTCGGTCTGCGGGAAGAGCGGATCATCATCGTCCCAGCCGAGCGTGCGCAGATGGTCGACATAATCGAGGAACATGTCCCGGATGTCGTCGCCGACCGGGAAGAAGAAGGAGGTGAAGGATTTGCCGAACTTGGTGTGCACTTCCCGGCCGTCCTGGTCGATGCCGAGGCGGTCTTGGCGCACATGCTTCAGCTTCAGCGTGATCAACGCGCTGACCCGGGGGCAGGTGAGGAGAGCGCAGCAGATGATCGCGCGATCCCGCAGCTCGACGTCCGTGGTGGCTTGCATGGCACGGACGACCTTCAGCACCTGCTCGAGTTCGGGCGTTGGCTTCACGCGGTGGTCGCGGGCGATCTGCTGGTCATTCCGGGAGAGGTTGAAGAACTTCACGTCTCCGTAGCGGATCTTGTTCCGATAGCCGTCCTGCTCGGCGAGCCAGCGGAAGAAGCGCTGCACGGGCTTCAGCTTGCCCTGCACTGTGGCGCGGTTGGCGGCGCGGCCGTCTTTGCCCTCGAGCAGATGCATCTTGTAGGCGTGGGCGTCCTTGTCGCGCAGCTTGCCGAAGTCGCGGCCGTTGGTGAAGTGCTCGAACGCGACGACGGCGCGCAGCGCGTTGTCGATCGTGATGGGGGCAAGGCCATCCGCCTGCTCGAGGTAGCGGATATAGCGCCGCTTGAGGCGCTCGTTCTCGGGGTTCAGTCGGGTCATTGGTCATTCTCCTTCAAAGGTGCGCTGTGAGATAGGTCGCCGCATTGCGAATAAGGTGCCGTGCCATCCTCGTAGCGCACCCCGAGAGTCCCGCGGTCGCACTCCAGCTTGCCGAGGCTGACCCGACGATAGATGTGCCGCGCGCAGGACGGGCACACGCCGACGAGGTCGACATTCGTGCTCCAGCGCGGCACGACATTCACGACATCGCCGGCCGGGCGCTGCGCACGTTTGCAGGCGACGCAATAGATCTCGCCCGGTGCCAGTGGCTGGCGCGGCTGTTGCCTTGCCTGGATGAAGCGGACGATCTCCTGCGGCGCGAACACTTGCGGGTAAAGGCCCTCGATAGGGCGCAGGCCTTCGGCCTTCCATTTGCGGACGGTCCGGACGTTGACATCAAGGGTACGGGCGAGTTCGTCGGCGGAATAGGTGAAATGCGCCTTGATCCGCCGCACGTCGTGGCGGCGCGACATTCTAGCGGGCCAGCCGGCGCTCGTAGAACGTATCGCACAGGCGGCACAGCTCGTCCGGCGACGCGCCAGCCGCATACGCGGTGATCAGATCATCGATCTCGTCGTCTCGCCAGAACGACCGCTTGCCGATCTTGAGGGGGCGCGGGAAAATGCCGCGGCCGATCTCGCTGTAGATCGTGCCGCGCGAGCGCCGGATCCGGCCGCGGACCTCGGACAGGTTGATCAGGGCGAAGTTCATTTTGGTCTCCTCAGGTGCAGATCAGTGCACTGAGGCCCCGTGGAGGCCGATACGTCCAACCACTCCCTATCTATTGGCTTCGCTTTGGCGCGAATTCGTAGGGAGTGAACATCCAGAGTCCTTCGCCGAGGGGTGTGATGAGCTGCCTCTGGCTCACCTGCTCGACCAGTGTGTGGAGGTCGGTGCGTTCTTCGCCGACCAACGCTAGAACTTGGCGAAGAAATTGCTCAAATTTGCCACCCTTGGTCTGCCTCACAAATCCAGAGGTGTGCATTTCGAAGGCTTCTGCGAGTACAGCGGCTAACCTCTGGCTCTCGTGCTCCGGCCTTCTACCGCGCAGCGGGTAGTTTGCTCTCGCTGCTGCATGCGCTGTTACCAATGCCCGATGATTGCGTGCGACGTTGTCGCGGAGGGACTCCCCGGCGGTGATCGTTATCAGCAGGAACTGACTGTTGCCGTCGAGTGTCTGAACCGCCTCCAGCAGCTTCTCGGAAGCCGCAACGGCCTTTGACAGATTATTCCGCACCGCACCTGCAGAGCTTTGCTTGGCCAGAGCCTTGGTCTGCACATAGGCGCGAACCTCGCTTTCGATCACCCCAAAAAGGGCTTCTTCATCCAGCCGGGTAAAGTCTTGTTTCTCGAGCCACGTTTGCAGCTTCCGTCGCCTCGGCTTCGTCAGCTTCCAATCGATCCAGGGCGGAACACCGGTCGCTCCAGGCTGCTTCAGGTGCCCGGTCATCGCCGTGGCCCGAATAAGAGTTCACTGGCCGGCACTAGGCCTTCCGTCAGAATGTTACTCCATTCGTGAGCGATCTCTCGGCGGCGCTCCATGTAGGCGGCACGGTTGTAAGCCCCCTCGACCTTGTTCGTCGGAATATGCGCCAGCATCAGATCGATGATCGCGCGATCGCTTGCCCTTCCCTCACGTTCCGCAAGCTCGTTCATGATGGTGGAGAAGGCCGCCCGCCAGCCATGGGGCACATGCCGGCCGTGGTAGCCGGAGCGATTATACAGATACCCGATCGCATTCTCAGACATCGGACGATGTGCATGGCGCTCGCTTGGGAAGACCAGCTTGAATCGGCCGGTGAGCGGGCGGATCGCGACCAGCGCCTCCAACGCTTGCCGCGAAAGCGGCACAAGATGCTCGTAGGAGGCATCATCTTTGCGCTCGAGCACAAGTTTCATTCGCTGTGACGGAATGCGCCATATCGGATGGCCATTTGCCATGGCCTCGCCAGTCTCCCAATCGATTCCCTCGAATTCACTCCATTGCGCGCCTCGAAGAACTGCAGGCCTGACGGCTGTTAGCGCAAGCAGCCGCGAGCCGATTTTCGTAACCGGACTTGCGCCCGATCCCTCGACTGTGCGGAGCAGTTGTCGCAACTCGTCGAGGTCAGCAATGGCCGGCTGCCTGGATCGCTTTCGGGCCGGCTTCATTGCCTTGGCCACGATCGCCGCCGGATCGGTGGAGCAAATGCCCTCAGATATCGCGTGGATGAACACGGCCGACATGCGTTGTCGCACGCGCTTCGCAGTCTCCAGAGAGCCCCGTGCCTCGATCTTGCGCAGGGTTGCGAGCACGAGTGGAGCATCGAGCTGGCTGATTGGTATGCTACCCAGCGAAGGAAATATCTCGCGTTCCAGGCTCTTGATCACGTCACTCGCGTGAACCGGTGTCCAACGCTGCTTGTGCATCGCATACCAACGCCGAGCGACTGTCTCAAAGGTCTCCGCATGGTCAACCGCCGCGGACAATTTGCGCCTTAACTGTTCAATAGCCGGGTCGCGGTGATCGCGAAGCAGCCGTCTGGCCTCATCCCGTTTTTGCCGGGCTTCCGCCAACGACACCTCGGGATAGGGGCCGAAGCTCAACCGCCTCTCCTTGCCCGCAAAGCGATACTTCATTCGCCAAGAACGGGAACCCTTGGTCGTAACGTAGAGATACAAGCCGCCAGAATCGCCGAGCTTGTAGTTCTTCGCGCGCGGCTTGGCATTTCGAGCCTTGAGATCTGTGAGCACCGATGCCCCCATTTCGCAGAGCCGATGCCCCGCCAGTGCCCCCAAATGCCCCCGGATCTGGGGGTATCGCGTTGGACGACACTTGACCGCATCTAGGCGAAAATCCGCAGAAATGCGAGGATTTTTAGGACGGAACTGGAGCGATCTCGCGGGGGATGTGGCGGAGAGGGAGGGATTCGAACCCTCGGAACGCTTGCGCGCTCAACGGTTTTCGAGACCGCCCCGTTCGACCACTCCGGCACCTCTCCGCATGAAAGGCCTGGGCCGCCTGGGCCCGCCCGGTCGATTGGAGGCGCGCCTCTAGAGCGATTTCGAGCCGAGCGCAACGCTCGGCGGCTCGGAAATCGCGACAACGCGCATTTTGCAGGAGATACGTCCTGCCAACCCCAGGCTGAGGCGAACCGAGCCCTGGCTCGCTTGCGGGGCCACGCGGCGCACACTAGATATGGGGCATGACGCAGCCCGACATCCTCAACCAGGTCAGGGGCGGCGCGATCCAGGCGCCGCCCGTCGCCCATGCCCGCTTCTCGATCGGGGACGTGGTGCGGCACCGCATGTTCGATTTCCGCGGCGTGATCTTCGACATCGACCCGGTCTTCGCGAACAGCGAGGAATGGTACCAGGCCATTCCCGAGGACATCCGCCCGCGCAAGGACCAGCCCTTCTACCACCTGCTCGCCGAGAATGCGGAGAGCAGCTACATTGCCTATGTCAGCCAGCAGAACCTGCTGCCCGACGATGAGGACGAGCCGGTCGACCATCCCGCCATTGCCGGCATGTTCGAGCCCTTCGACAAGGGCCGCTACCAGCTGCGCCGCGAACGGCGGCACTAGGCCGTTTTTCCTTGCGCTTCGGTTGACAGGAACCGCCCCAGCCTGTAGCGGCCCCTCTTCCCGTGCGAGGCCCTGCCTCGCGCGCCAAGCATTTCGAGTTGAATTGGATAGCCCATGTTCGCAATCGTGCGCACGGGCGGCAAGCAGTATCGCGTCGCCGCCGGAGACAAGATCGTCGTCGAGAAGCTGGCCGGCGAGGCCGGCGACAGCGTCACTCTGTCCGATGTCCTGCTGGCCGGCGACGGCGGCGAGCTGAAGCCGACCGCCGGCCTCACCGTCGCGGCCGAGATCGTCGCCCAGGCAAAGGGCGAGAAGGTCATCGTCTTCAAGAAGCGCCGCCGGCACAATTACCGCCGCAAGAAGGGCCACCGCCAGCAGCACACGATCCTGAGGATCCTGGCGATCGGCGACGCCCCGAAGAAGGCCGCCAAGCCGAAGGCGGAGGCTGGGCCCGCGCCGGAAGCGCCGGCCAAGGGCGGCGCAGAAGCGGCGCCCGAGGCGAAGGCCGAGGCGCCGAAGAAGGCGGCCGCGACCAAGGCGGCGCCGAAGGCGAAGGCGGCTTCGGCCGCCGATGCTGCGCCTGCGAAGAAGGCCTCGACGAAGAAGCCGGCCGCTGGTAAGGCCGAATAAACGGAATTCAGGTTAGAGAAGACCCATGGCACATAAGAAAGCAGGCGGCTCGTCGCGTAACGGCCGCGATTCCCAGTCCAAGCGCCTCGGCGTGAAGAAGTTCGGCGGCGAGACGGTCGTCGGCGGCAACATCATCGTGCGCCAGCGCGGCACCAAATATTATCCGGGCGCGAATGTCGGCATGGGCAAGGACCATACCCTCTTCGCGCTTGCCGGCGGCACCGTCGCGTTCCGCGACGGCAAGCTCGGCCGCAAGTTCGTGTGCGTCGACATGCCGATTAGCGACGCGAAATAGGGGCAGTCGAGGACGGGCTGCCCAGGACGGGGTGGCCCAAAGGTTCTCGAAAGGAACATGTGAGGGAGAGGGTCACCCCCTCTCCCTTTTCTTTTCTCCCTCACAATCCGGTGTCGCGGACCTGCAACCCTCCGGGGCCAGGGACGCGCAGGAGAGCGAAGGGAAAGAGCTATGTTCGCGAGGACGGAAAGACTGTTGCTGAGGCCAGGCTGGAGCGAGGACGCGCCGGCGCTCTTCCACGCGATTGCCGACGAGCGCATCGTCCGCAACCTCGCCACCGCGCCCTGGCCATACAGCATGGCCGACGCCGAGACCTTCCTCACGCGCGAGCGTCCCGCGGGCCAGGCCGCCTGCCTGATCTTCCTCAGGACCGAAGGCGCGCCCCGCCTCGTCGGCGGGATCGGCTTCGGCCGGACGCAGGATGACGAGGTCGAGTTCGGCTACTGGATCGCCCGGCCCTTTTGGGGCCAGGGCATCGCCACGGAGGCTGGCCGCGCCCTGCTCGCCAATGCGCGGGACAGTCTGAGGCTGCCGCGGCTGGTCGCCGGCCACTTCACCGACAATCCCGCCTCGGGCCGGGTGCTGCGCAAGCTCGGCTTCCGGCCGACCGGCGTGACCCGCGGCCGCTACAGCGCCGGCCGGAACGCGATCGCCCCGGCGAAGGAGTTCGTGCTGGAGCTGGCCGACATGGAGGTGGATCCGGCGACGGCCTGCGCGATGGCCGCCTAGGGCGTGGACTCATAAGCTTTGAGCCAGAGTCGTGTTGAGGCGAGTGCGACGGCGGCGAGGAAGTTTCTGGCGAGCTTGTCGAAGCGGGTTGCGACGCGGCGGAACTGTTTGAGTTTGCAGAAGAACCGCTCGAC
>NZ_DASPNF010000009.1:0-151253 GCF_035626655.1 Allosphingosinicella sp. | reverse complement strand
GACGCGCGAGGAGGTGTCGATCTGGCCAAATCTCTGCTCCAGCGCCGCCAGCCGGCGCGCGACATCCTGCTCGGCGGGGGTGCCGGGCGCGGCGGTACCGGCCGTCGGCGGCGGCTCATATTGCACGACCGGCGGCGGTGCCTGCTGCTGCGGCGCCGGCTCGGGCGCCCTGGCCTCGGCCGCGGCCGGCTGCGGCGCGACGCCGAGGAAGCGCGCGCCCGCCTCCCAGTGCGAGAGCAGATAGCCCATCACCCCGAGCCCCAGCACGAAGCAGATAGCCGGCACCGCCGCCTTGCGCAGCCAGGGCCGGCGCGGCGGCAGCGGCGCCGTCTCGATCGGGTCGTAATCGCCGTTCATTCGCCCGCTTTCTGGCACAGCTCGGCGGCAAGCTCCAGCAGCGCCTGATCGCGGGGTCTGGGCGCGACCGAGACCGATTGCCAGCCCTCACCCGCGGCGCGGGCCGTCTTCATGCTGATCGCGGCGATCCCGATGCGCCCCTTGTCGCCCGCCAGCCCCGCGAACAGGGTCGCGGCGCGCGGCGAATGGAGCAGGGCCAGATGGTCCTCGGCCGCGACCGGCAGCCGCTCCAGCGCCTCGGCGGCATAGACCGGGATGCGGGTGATCGCGACCGCGGGATGGCCGATCGCCAGATGGTCCTCGCCGCAGGCGTGGAAGGCGCTGCGCACCTCGTCCTCGGCCATCATCAGCAGCAGCGCCTTGCCGTCGTCGGGGCCGACGCGGAGGTCGGTGAACCCGGCCTCTTCGGCGGCCGCCGCCGTCGCCTCGCCCACCGCATAGCAGGGCAGGGCCCTGAACGCGGCCAGCCCCGTGGCAGCCTGCCGGGCTGCACTCGCGCTGGTCAGCATCACCGCGTCGAAGCCGGCCGGGTCGGGCGGCGTCCAGGGCAGCGGCCGGACCGCGAAGAGCGGCGCCACCACCGGGTCCAGGCCCAAAGCCCGCGCCCGCGCCGCCGTCTCGTCGGCGCCGGGCTGCGGGCGGAGGATGAGGAGCTTCACGGCGCGAAGCTCGCGCGCAGCGCCGGGCTGGCGGCCTCGAGCAGGCGCCGGGCAAGCTCCGCTGGTTCGCCCTCGCCTGCATGCACCTCGCGCCCGTCCGCGCTCAGGATCTCTGCCTGCACGACGCCCCCCGTTGCCAGGGCCGCGACCGCGCTGTGGCAATTGCCTCCCAGGGCAGCGAGGAAGGCGCGCTCCGCATTCACGGCCTCATGCGTCGGCCGATGGTCGATCCTCTCTAGAAGCCGCCGCAGGTCGCCGCGTTCCGCCAGGATTTCGACCCCGATCGCGCCCTGCGCCGGGGCCGGCAGCAAATCGAGCGGCGCGCCCAGGTCGAGCCCGAGCCGGTCCAGCCCCGCCGCTGCGAGCAGGGTGGCGTCGAACGCCCCCGCCTCGATCCTGGCGAGGCGCGTCTGCACGTTGCCGCGGATGATCGCGCAGCGCAGGTCGGGCCGCCGTGCGAGCAATTGCGCGGTGCGCCGCGGCGAGGAGGTGCCGACCCGCGCGCCTTCGGGCAAGGCCGCGATGCTGTCCGCCCCGATCAGCCGGTCGCGCGTGTCCGCCCGCTCCAGCATGGCGGCGATGACCAGGGCGTCGGGCCGGAGCGTCTCCACATCCTTCATCGAATGGACGCTGAAGTCGGTGCGCCCATCGGCCAGCGCCCGGTCCAGCTCCTTGGTCCAGAGCGCCTTGCCGCCGACCTCGGCGAGGGCCCGGTCCTGGATCACGTCGCCCGTCGTGGTGATCGGCACGATCTCGGTCTCAACGCCGCAGCTTGCGTGCAGCGCGGCCGCCACCATCTGCGCCTGGGCGAGCGCCAGCGGCGAGCCGCGTGTTCCGATCCGCAGGGGCTGGGTCATGCGGCGCTTGAACTAGCGGGATCGCAAATGGCAGGGAAGCAAAGATGAGCCTCATCCTCGGCATCGAATCCAGCTGCGACGAGACGGCGGCCGCTCTGGTCACGTCGGAGCGGCGGATTCTCGCCCACCGCCTGGCCGGCCAGGAGGCCGCGCACCGGCCCTATGGCGGCGTCGTGCCCGAGATCGCCGCGCGCGCCCATGTCGAGATCCTGCCCGAGCTGATCGAGCAGGTGCTGCACGAGGGCCAGGTCGAGCTCGCCGAGGTCGACGCCATCGCCGCGACCGCCGGGCCCGGGCTGATCGGCGGGGTGATGGTCGGGCTGGTCACCGCCAAGGGGCTGGCTTTGGCGGCGAACAAGCCGCTGGTGGCCGTCAACCATCTGGAAGGCCACGCGCTCTCGCCGATGCTGAGCAGCCCGGACCTCAAATTCCCCTATCTGCTGCTGCTCGTCTCGGGCGGCCATTGCCAGCTGCTGCTGGTCGCTGGCGTCGGGCGCTATCGACGCCTTGCCACCACGATCGACGATGCCGCTGGCGAGGCCTTCGACAAGACCGCCAAATTGCTCGGCCTCGGCTTTCCGGGCGGCCCGGCCGTCGAGCGGGCCGCGGCCGGGGGCGATCCGCAGGCCGTGCCGCTGCCGCGTCCTTTGGTCGGCTCCGGCGAGCCGCATTTCAGCTTCGCGGGTCTGAAGAGTGCGGTGCTGCGCGCCAAGGAGAGCGGACGCTACAGCAACGCGGACATCGCCGCGAGCTTCCAGCAGGCCGTGGTCGATTGCTTCCTCGACCGCACCCGCCTGGCGCTGGAGGCGGCGGACGGCGCGACCGCGCTCGTCGTCGCCGGCGGCGTCGCGGCCAACGCCGAGGTCCGCACCGCGCTGAAGGCGCTCGCTGCCGGCCATGGCCTGCCCTTCGTCGCTCCGCCTCTGTGGCTCTGCACCGACAATGCGGCGATGATCGGCTGGGCCGGCGCGCTTCGCTTCGACGCGGGCCTGGTCGACGGCCTCGATGCGCCCGCCCGCGCCCGCTGGCCGCTCGATCCCGAGGCCGAGAAGGCGCGCGGCGCCGGGGTGAAGGCGTGAGAATCGGAATCGTCGGCGCAGGCGCCTGGGGCACGGCCCTCGCCCAGGTCGCCGCGGCCAATGATGAGCCCGTTTTGCTCTGGGCGCGCGAGCCCGAGGTGGTCGAAGCGGTCAACCGGGATCACGAGAACCCGCTGTTCCTGAAGGGCCTCGCCCTCAGCCCCTCGATCCGCGCCACCGGCGACCTCGCCGAGCTGGCGGCCTGCGAGGCGCTGCTGGTGGTCAGCCCGGCGCAGTTCCTGCGCGCGGTGCTCGGCGGCCTGCCCGCGAGCGGGACGCCACTGATCCTCTGCGCCAAGGGGATCGAGGACCGGACCGGCCTGCTCATGCACGAGATCGCGCACGAATTGCGCCCGGAGGCGCCGATCGCGGTGCTTTCCGGGCCAACCTTCGCGCATGAGGTCGCGGCGGGGCTGCCGACCGCGGTGACGCTGGCGGTCGAGGACCAGGCGCTTGGCGAGCGGCTGACGGCGCGGATCGCCCGGCCCTGGTTCCGGCCCTATCTCAGCGACGACGTCGCCGGCGCCGAGGTGGGCGGCGCGGTCAAGAACGTGCTCGCCATCGCCTGCGGCGTGGTCGAGGGCCGGCGGCTCGGCCAGAATGCCCGCGCCGCGCTCATCTCGCGCGGCTTTGCGGAAATGACCCGCTTCGGCCTCGCCAAGGGCGCGAGGGCCGAGACCCTGGCGGGCCTCGCCGGGCTCGGCGACCTCGTCCTCACCTGCTCGTCGACCAGCTCGCGCAATTTCTCGCTCGGCAAGGGGATCGGCGAGGGCGCGCGGCCGGCGGAGCTGCTGTCCGACCGCCGCACCGTCGCCGAAGGCGCCTTCACCGCCCCGGTGCTGAAGCGCGCGGCCGAGGGGCTCGGCGTCGACATGCCGATCGTCGCCGCGGTCTGCGCTTTGCTGGCGGAAGAGGCGTCGGTGGATGACGTGGTCGGCCGGCTGCTGGCGCGGCCGCTCAGGGCGGAGGGGGTCTAGGCACGACCGTGCTCCGGCGAAGGCCGGAGCGTTGCGACGCTCCATGGGATGCCATCGTCCAGCGCTCCGGCCTTCGCCGGAGCACAACGGAGCGTGCCTGCCGCGGGGCTCAAAAATCCCAGCAGATCCCCTTATTCTCCCAGTCGCCGTAGCGCGTGGGCTCCTTGCCCCTGGGGCCGCCGCTTTCGGAGCTCTCCTTCGCCTCCTCCGGCTCCGGCACGGGCGGGCTCGGCGTCAGATAGGCGGGGGCTTTGATGTGGGGCGGGCGCTCGGCCATGGTCCGTCCGTTGAATTCGACCTTTGATCCGCCCACATTTCATCCTCGGAGGATCGAAAGGCAAGATGAACACCATTCGCACGGCCATGCTGCTGGCGGCGCTGACCGCCTTGTTCATGGGCCTGGGCTATCTGATCGGCGGTACGAGCGGGGCGCTGATCGCGCTCGTCATCGCCGCCGGTATGAACCTCTTCACCTACTGGAATGCCGACAAGATCGTCCTTCGCATGCACAATGCGCAGGAGGTCGACGCCCGTTCCTGCCCGCAGCTCTTCGGCATCGTCGAGGAACTGGCCCGGCGCGGCGGCCTGCCAACCCCCCGCGTCTACCTGATCGACGAGCCCCATCCCAATGCCTTCGCCACCGGCCGCAACCCCCGGAATGCCGCGGTCGCGGCGACCACGGGCCTGCTCGCGATCCTCGACCGCGACGAGGTCGCGGCGGTGATGGCGCACGAGCTCGCCCACGTGAAGAATCGCGACACTCTGGTGATGACGATGACCGCGACCATCGCCGGCGCCATCTCCATGCTTGCCAATTTCGGCCTGTTCTTCGGCGGCGGTGACCGTGACCGGGGCGGCAACATGATCGCGATGATCCTTGCCGTGATCGTCGCCCCCTTCGCCGCGATGCTGGTCCAGCTCGCGATCAGCCGGGCCCGCGAATATGGCGCCGACGAGGGCGGCGCGCGCATGCACGGCAATCCGCGCAAGCTCGCCTCGGCGCTCGCCAAGCTGGCGCGCGGCGCCCAGGCCGTCCCCAATCCGATCGCGGCGCGCAACCCCGCCGCCGCCTCGCTCTACATCGTCCCCGGCCTCGGCCGCGGCGATTCCTGGTTCTCCACCCATCCGGCCACCGAGAACCGGATCGCGGCGCTCGAGCAAATGGCCGGCGAGATGGGCCTGCACAGCCCGCCGCCTCTGTTCGACCGGCCCATCGAGGCGCCGCGCGGATCCTCGTCGGTGCCGCGCAGCCATAAGCCGGCGAGCGCGCTGGATCCGCACGGGCGCCGGCGCTGAGCAGCAACGATCCTCCCGGCACGGAGGCACGCCGCACCGCGCTGCGCCTGCTCGACGCGGTGCTGCGCAAGGGCCTGCCGCTTGAAGCCGCGCTCGACAATGCGGCACGCGACCTGACCCGTGCCGACGACCGCGCCTTCGCCCATGCCATCGCCGCCGAGGCGCTGCGCCGGCTGCCCGATCTCGACGCCCTGATCGACGGCGCGACCCGCAAGCGCCTGCCCGACGATGCCAAGGCCCGCTTCGCCCTGCGCCTCGCCCTCGTCCAGGCGCTCGCCCTCGGCACGCCGCCCCATGCGGCCATCTCCACGGTGCTCCCTTTAGTCGACGGCGGCCCGCGCAAGCTGGTCCATGGCGTGTTCGGCGCTCTGATTCGGCAGCAGGCCGCGCTGCCCGAATTGCCCAGCCTGCCCGCGCCGGTCGCCGAGCGCTGGCGCGAGCAATGGGGTGAGGCGGTGGTCGCCGCCGCCGCCCGCTCCATCGCTGCGCCGCCGCCCGTCGACCTGATCGGCGCGCCACCGGCCGGTCTCGAGGGGATCAGCCTGGAACCGGACCATCTTCGCCTGCCGCGCGGCACCGCCGTCGCGGGCCTGCCGGGCTATGAGGAGGGCAAATGGTGGGTACAGGACATTTCGGCCTCCATGCCGGCCCGCCTGCTCGGCTCTGGCGAGGGGCGCACGGTGCTCGATCTCTGCGCCGCGCCCGGCGGCAAGACCATGCAGCTGGCCAAAGCCGGCTGGAACGTCACCGCAATCGACATTTCCGAAAGTCGTCTCGCGCGACTTTCGCAGAATCTGGCGCGCACCGGCCTTTCGGCCAGGGTCGTGGCCGCTGACGTCATGACGTGGTCGCCGCCGGCTTTGGTCGACGCGATCCTGCTCGACGCGCCCTGCTCCGCCACCGGCATCTTCCGCCGCCATCCCGACGTGCTGCACCGGGTCCGCCCGAAGGCGATCGCCGCGCTGGCCGAGGTCCAGGGCGCGATGCTGACGCGCGTGGCGGGCTGGCTGAAGCCGGGCGGCAGGCTCGTCTATTCGGTCTGCTCGCTGGAACGGCGGGAGGGGGAGGAGGTCGTCGGTGCCTTCCTCGACCGGCGCGACGATTACCGGATCGAGGAGGAGCAGCGCCTCTTGCCGGGCCGCTACGAGGCCGAGGGCGGCGCCGACAGCTTTTTCATCGCGTCCCTGACTCGGCTCGGCTCGCCGCCGTCCGATAACCGGGGATAAGTCCGGCACTTTCCTTGCTCCCCGAGTCGCGCCTCTGTTAGGCTCGCGGGCGTGCAGCAGCCGGTCCGCATCGCTCCCTCCATCCTCTCCGCCGATTTCGCGCGGCTGGGCGAGGAAGTCCGCGCCGTCGACGCGGCCGGCGCCGACTGGATCCATGTCGACGTCATGGACGGGCATTTCGTGCCGAACCTCACGATCGGGCCGATGGTGGTGAAGGCGCTGCGGCCGCACACTGCCAAGCCGCTCGACGTTCATCTGATGATCTCGCCGGCCGAGCCCTTCCTCGAGGCCTTCGCCGAGGCGGGCGCGGACATCATGACCGTCCATCCCGAGGCGGGTCCGCATCTGCACCGCACGCTCCAGGCGATCCGCAAGCTCGGCAAGCGCGCCGGCGTCTCGCTCAACCCGGCGACCCCGGCCAAGGCGCTCGATTATGTGCTCGAGGAGGTCGATCTCGTCCTGGTGATGAGCGTCAATCCCGGCTTTGGCGGGCAGGGCTTCATCGAGAGCCAGCTCAGGAAGATCGATGCGATCCGGAACCGGATCGACAAGGAGGGCCTGAAGGTCGACCTGGAGGTGGACGGCGGCATTGACCAGGGCAATGCCAGGCGGGTGATCGCGGCGGGCGCGGACGTGCTCGTCGCGGGCACCGCAACCTTCCGCGGCGGCGCGGAATCCTATGCGGAGAATATCAAGGGCCTCAGGGGATGAGCATCCTCGGACGGGTGGAGAGCGAGACGGGCGAGGAAGAGATCGGGGCGGGCAAAAGGCTGATCCGCGTCGGCGACGACCGCGGCCTCTCCCTGTTCGAGCGCCTGAGCTACAGGCTGCACCGCTTCGGCTGGCGCACCCCGCTCCATGCCCTGCGCCTGCGCGGCAAGGTCCCGCTGAAGCTGATCGCCGTGCCCAAGGACCCGATCGCCGGCGACAAGGCGGCGGGCGAGGCCCTGCTCGAAGGCGTGATCCGCCACGGCGGCACCGAAGTGCCGGTGCCCCAGTTCGATTTCGCGACTTTGGGCTATGCCGCCGATTTCAGCGACTATCTGCAGAGCTTCGCCTGGCTGCGCGACCTCTCCGCCGCGGCGACCCGCGAGCGCGGGGCGGTCCGCGCCGAGGGGCTGATGCGCAAATGGCTCGCCGCCCATGCCGACGAGGTCAGCGAGCCCGCCTGGCGCGCCGACCTCTGGGGCCGCCGCATCCTCTTCTGGACGGCCTATGCGCCCTACATCCTGTCCAGCGCCGATCCGGTCTACCGCTCCTCGGTCCTCTACGCCCTCGCGCGGGGCGCCCGCCATCTCGAGCGGGGCGCCGACAAGGCCCCGCCCGGCCTCGCCCGCATCGCCGCCTGGAGCGGGGTGATCGCCGCCGCTCTGGTCGTGCAGGGCGGGCCGGCGCGCCTCAGGACGGGCGAGGTCGGCCTGTCGCGCGCGCTCGGCGTCTCGCTGCATGACGATGGCGGCCTGGTCAGCCGCTCGCCGGCCGAGCAGGTCTCGGTCGTCGAGATATTGGGCCAGCTGCGCGGCGTCTACATTGCCGGCCGCCGCGACGTGCCGGAATGGCTGACCGACGCCCTCTCCGCCGGGGTCGCGGCCCTGCTCTCGATCACGCTCGGCGACGAGGCTTTGTCGAGCTGGCAGGGCGGCAACATGGCGAGCCGCCGCCGGGTCGCGGCCGCAATCGAGGGCGCCGGCATCGCGGTCAGGCCGCTGCGCCAGGCGCGCGGCTGGGGTTATCAAAGGCTGCAGGCGAAGCAGAGCATCCTCGTCTTCGACGCCGCCCCGCCCCCGCCGCCGCGCTCCCTGTCGGGCGCCTGCGCCTCCACGCTCGCCTTCGAGTTCAGCGACGGCCCGGCGCGGCTGATCGTCAATTGCGGCGGCGCCGGCGACGCGGCGGGCGCCCTGCCCGCGGAGCTCAGCTTCGCCTTGCGCACCACCGCCGCCCATTCGACCCTGACCTTGGGCGACCGCAATTCGACCGCGATCCACGAGGACGGCTCGCTGGGCAAGGGCGTGGCCGAGGTCGAGCTGGTTCGCGACGAGACCGCCGGCGTCGCCCGCTGCGAGGCCAGCCATGACGGCTATGTCCGCCGCTACGGCCTCGTCCACGAGCGCCGGCTCAACCTCTCCAGCGACGGCCGGCTGCTGAACGGCGAGGACCGGCTGATCGCTGCCGGCCGCAAGCGGAAGCAGGAGACGATCGCCTTCGCCGTCCGCTTCCACCTCGCCCCCGCCGTCGAGGTGACCAGCACCGCCGACGGCCAGGGCGCGCTCCTGCGCCTCAGGGGCGGCGCGGTCTGGCAGTTCCGCTGCCGGGGCGGCCAGCTCGCCGCGGAGGACAGCCTCTGGATCGACGGCGAGGCCCGTCCCCATGCCTCGCTCCAGCTCGTCATCACCGGCGAGACGCCCTCCGACGGCATGACCATAAGCTGGGAATTGAAGCGGGCGGGGTGACGCCCCGGAAGGGCGGCGCTAAGGCGTCCCCGAATCCAGCTTCGAAGGACCTTCCATGACGGACGTGAAAGTCGCCCGCGCCCTCCTGTCCGTGTCGGACAAGACCGGCCTCGTCGAGCTCGGCCAGGCGCTGGCCCGGCACGGGGTCGAGCTGGTCTCGACCGGCGGCACCGCGAGGGCGCTGCGCGAGGCCGGGCTCGAGGTCCGCGACATTGCCGATCTGACCGGCTTCCCGGAGATGATGGACGGCCGCGTGAAGACGCTGCATCCGAAGGTCCATGGCGGCCTGCTCGCGGTCCGCGACGATCCCGCGCATGCGGCGGCGATGGCCGAGCACGAGATCGGCGCGATCGACCTCGTCGTGGTCAATCTCTACCCCTTCGCCCGGACCGTGGCCCGGGGCGCCGACCGGCCCGAGATCATCGAGAATATCGATATTGGCGGCCCGTCCATGGTCCGTTCGGCCGCCAAGAATCACTGCTTCGTCGCCATCGTCACCGATCCTGCCGATTATGCGGAGCTGGTCGAAGCGCTGGACGGAAGCGGTGGCAGGACGTCACTCGATCTGCGCAAGCGTCTCGCCGCAAAGGCCTTTGCCGCCACTGCGGCCTATGATGCCGCGATCGCCGGCTGGTTCGCCCATGTCGACCAGGGCGAACGTTTCCCCGCCCGGGTCGCCCTGCCGATGATCAAGCAGGCGGAGCTCCGCTATGGCGAGAATCCGCACCAGATCGCGGCGCTCTACACCCAGGCGGCGGGCGGCGTGAACGGCATCGCCCAAGCCCGCCAGATCCAGGGTAAGGCGCTCAGCTACAACAATTACAACGATGCCGACGCCGCGCTCGAGCTGGTCAGCGAGTTTCGCGGTGGCCCGCCGACCGTGGTCATCGTCAAGCACGCCAATCCCTGCGGCGTCGCCACGGCGGACAATCTGGCCGCGGCCTATGACGCCGCCTTCGCCTGCGACACTGTCTCGGCTTTCGGCGGGATCATCGCGGTCAACCGCCCGCTCGACGGACCGACCGCGGAGGCGATCTCGGGCATCTTCACCGAGGTCGTCTGCGCCCCCGATGCCGATGAGGCCGCCTTGGCGGTCTTCGCCCGCAAGAAGAACCTGCGCCTGCTGCTGACCGGCGACCTGCCCGATCCGGCCCGGCGCGGGCGGGCGATGAAGTCGATTGCCGGCGGCTTCCTGGTCCAATCGCGCGACGACGGCATGATCGGCCCCGACGACCTCCGGCTCGTCACCAGGCGCGCGCCGACCGGACGGGAGCTGGCCGACTGCCTGTTCGCCTGGACGGTTGCCAAGCATGTGAAGTCCAACGCCATCGTCTATGCCAAAGACGGCGCCACCGCCGGGATCGGCGCGGGCCAGATGAACCGGCTCGAATCCGCGCGCATCGCCGCCTGGAAGGCGAAGGATGCGGCGGACAAAGCCGGCTGGCCTGAGCCGCGCACGATCGGCTCCGCGGTCGCCTCGGACGCCTTCTTCCCCTTTGCGGACGGCCTGCTGGCCGCGGCGGAGGCCGGGGCGACGGCGGTGATCCAGCCCGGCGGCTCGATCCGCGACGAGGAGGTGATCGCCGCGGCCGACGAAGCCGGCCTCGCCATGGTCTTCACGGACATGCGGCACTTCCGCCACTGAGCGATTTCAAGTCGGGCAACGTCCGACGACCCGGAAATCGCGGCACCAGGGAGTCAGGGCGTGGCGGGCTCCGAGCCCGGGAGGCCCGGTTTCTCCTTCTTGCCCATGCGGAACAGGGTCCGGTCGTCGTCGGTGAAGCCGCGATACCAGACCACCAGGCCGAAGGTGAGGAGGATGGCCGGCGCGCCGACGCTGAGCTCCAGCCATTCCGGCAGCAGGGTGCCGAGAAAGCCGACCAGGGACGCCGCCGCGCCCGCGAGGATCAGGGACCAGCGCCAGCCCTGCACGGGCGCGCCGAGCAGCCGCGCGAGCAGCCGGGACTTGAGGATCGAGGCCATGCCGAGCGCCAGCGCCAGGCCGGCCGCCGCGCCCGCCGCCTGATAGGCCTGCAGGTCGCTCGGGCTCAGCGGCAGCGAGCGCATGCCGAGGATCAGGCCGACGGTCAGCGCCGCCTGGGTCGCGATCATCAGGCAGGAGATCATCAGATTGCGGTGCCGCGCGACATAGACCAAGGCCGCCTCCGACACTGCCGCCGTCGCCGCGACCACCTCGGCGGCGAGCAGGAAGGCGAGCGCCGCGGTGCCGCCGACGAAGGCGCTCTCCTTGCCGAACAGGCCCATCAGCGCCTCGCCGGGAATGCCGAGCGACAGCGCGATCCCGGCCTGGGCGGCGATGATCCAGAAGCCGACCTGCCGGACCTGCTTGGCTACTGCCACGCGGTCGCCCTCGGCCAGTTTCTGCGTCACCACGGGGGCGAGGATCGGGTCGAAGCTGGTCTTCAGCTTCTGCGGCATCGAGGCGACCTGCTGCGCCACATAGTAGATGCCGACATATTGCGGCGCCACGAACAGGCCCAGAATGGCGATGTCCAGCCGGCGCGAGAACCATTCGATCGCATCGGCCGCGGCCAGCGGGATGTTGCGCTGCGCGAGATAGATGAGGCTGCCCGGATAGGGCCGCCAGCCCTTGGCCATCCCGTAGGAGCGGAACAGCCGCCAGAGCGCGGCGGCGAGCCCGGCAATGACCGACGCGACATAAGCGAGGATCAGGCCGTCGTCCCGGAACTGGGTGTAGAAGAAGGCGCCGGCGGCGATGCTGATCACCCAGGGCTCGACGATCGCGCGAACGTGCACGGTCGACTTGACGTCATGCTTGTAGGCCAGGGCGGCGAGCGCGACGTCGGCGCCGGCAATACCGAAAATGACCAAGGGCAGCAGGAATTCCAGGTTGCGCACGTCGTTCTGCGGGAACATCGCCTGCGGGAAGACCATCAGCAAGGCGCTCGCCAGCGCCGAGGCGATGAAGGCGCAGAGCAGGCCGTCGGCGATGACGTGGCTGTGCGGCTTGTCGGTCGTCGACAATTGCTGGGCGAGCCCCCGCTTCAGCCCGAGCGTCGAGAGCTGCGCGGCAAGCTCGACGACGATCACCGCATAGGCGAAGCGGCCGAGCAGAGACGGGCCGTAGAGCTGGCCGGCGATGAACAGGAAGGGGATCCGCGCCAGCAGGCGGATGACGAAGCCGAAGAAATTGGTCCGTCCGCCCTTGGCGAGGGCGGCGATGTCGTCATCGGGGCGCGCGGCAGCCGCTTCGGCCTCTGTGGCCCGCGAAGAGCCTGCGCCCTTCGTCAATGCGCGGCGCCCCAGTTCGGGCCGGTCCCGATTTCCACACCCAGCGGCACGCTGAGCTCAATCGCCGGCTCCGCCGCGCGTTCCATGACCCGGCGGATCACCCCGGTGGCCCCCGCCACCTCCGCCTCGGGCACCTCGAAGACCAGTTCGTCATGGACCTGCATCAGCATCTTCGTGCCGGTCAGCCCCTCCTCGTGCAGCGCCGGCCCCATCCGGGCCATGGCGCGCTTGATGATGTCGGCGGCCGTGCCCTGGATCGGCGCGTTGATCGCGGCGCGCTCGGCGCCCTGGCGCTCGTGCTGGACGTTGGACCTGATCCGCGGGAAATGCGTCTTGCGGCCGAACAAAGTGGTGGTGAAGCCGGTCTCGCGGGCGAAGGTGAGCGTATCGCCGATATAGGCGCGGATGCCCGGGAAGCGCTCGAAATAGGCGTCGATCATCGCCTGCGCCTCGTCGGGCGTGGTCTCCAGCCGCTGCGCCAGGCCCCAGCGGGAAATGCCGTAGAGGATCGCGAAGTTGATCGTCTTCGCCCGGCCGCGCGTGTCGCGGTTCACCTCGCCGAACAATTCCTGCGCGGTGCGGTTGTGGATATCCTCTCCGGCCTCGAAGGCGGCCTTGAGCGGCGGCACGTTGCAGATATGGGCGGCGAGGCGGAGCTCGATCTGGCTGTAGTCCGCCGACATCATCACGAAGCCCGGTTCGGCGACGAAGGCGTCGCGGATCCGCCGGCCGATCTCGGTGCGGATCGGGATGTTCATGAGATTGGGGTCGGTGGAGGCGAGGCGGCCGGTCTGCGCGCCGGAGAGGCTGTAGCTGGTATGGACCCGGCCGGTGTCGCGGTTGATCTGCTCCTGGAGGGCGTCGGTGTAGGTGGACTTGAGCTTGGTCAGCTGCCGCCATTCCAGCACCAGCCGGGCGATCGGCACGCCCTCGCGCTCCAGCCGCTCGAGCTCGTTCTGGTCGGTCGAATAGACGCCCGACTTGCCCTTGCGCCCGCCCGAAAGCCCCATCTTGTTGAAGAGGATGTCGCCGAGCTGCTGCGGCGAGCCGATCGTGAAGCGGCAGCCCGCCTCGCCGCAGATCGTCTCCTCGAGCGCGGCGATCTCGGTGTTGAACTCGGCCGAGAGGCCCTTCAGCACCGCGCGGTCGACCTTGACCCCGTCCCGCTCCATGGCGCCGATCACGGCGACCATCGGCCGGTCGACCAGCTCGTAGACCCGCGTCGCCTTCTCGAAGGGCAGCCGCGCCCGGAAGCGGAGCCAGAGCCGCAAGGCGACGTCCGCATCCTCCGCCGCATATTCGGTGGCGCGGTCGACCGGGACCTTGTCGAAGGTGATCTGCTTCTGCCCGGTCCCGCAGAGGTCCTTGTAGGCGATGCAGTCATGGTCGAGATGCTTCTTCGCCAGGTCGTCGAGCGCATGGCTGTTCAGCCCGCCCGCGTCGAGATTGAAGCTCATGACGAGCGTGTCGTCATAGGGCGCGACGCGGATGCCCCTTTTCTCGAGCACCACCCAGTCGAACTTGAGATTGTGCCCGATCTTGAGCACCGCCGGGTCCTCGAACAGCGGCTTCAGCTTCGCGAGCACCAAGGCCGACGGCAGCTGCTCCGGCCGCTCCGCGAACATGTCGTCCCCGCCATGTTCGAGCGGGATGTAGCAGGCCTTGTTGCAGTCGGTGGCGAGGCTGATCCCGACCAGTTTAGCCGAGACGCAGTCGCGCCCGTCCGTCTCCGTGTCGAAGGCGACCAGGCCCTTGGCGTTTGCTTCCGCGATCCACCGGTCGAGCGCGTCCTCGGTCGTCACCGTCTCGTAGAGCGACCGGTCGATCTTCGGCTCGGGCCGGACCTCGCGCTGGGTCGTGGTCTCGGTCGCGACTGGCGCGGCCGTCGCCTGCGACTGCGCCCCCAATCGGGCGAGCAGCGAGCGGAAGCCGTGATGGTCGAGGAACTCCCGGAGCGGCTCCTCCGGAATCCCCTTCATCGCCAGCCCCTCGAGCGGCTCCGGCAAGGGCGAATCGCAGATCAATTCGACCAGCTTGCGCGAGATCCGGGCCTTTTCCGCATGCTCGATCAGATTGTCGCGCATCTTCGACGGCTTCATCTCCGGCGCCGCCGCCAGTACCGCCTCGACGTCGCCATATTCCTGGATCAGCTTGGAGGCCGTCTTCGGGCCGATGCCGGGGACGCCGGGGACGTTGTCGACGCTGTCGCCCATCAGCGCCAGCACCTCGCCCACCTTCTCGGGCCCGACGCCGAACTTCTCGATCACCTCCTCGCGCCCGATCCGCCGGTCGTTCATCGTGTCGAGCATGTCGACGCCCGGCTCGATCAGCTGCATCAGATCCTTGTCCGAGGAGACGATGGTGACCTGCCAGCCCTCGCGCACCGCCGCCTTGGCATAGCAGGCGATGATGTCGTCCGCTTCCAGGCCGTCCTCCTCGAGGCAGGGGATGGAGAAAGCGCGGGTGGCGTCGCGGATCAGGGGGAATTGCGGGACCAGCTCGGGCGGCGGCGGTGGCCGGTTCGCCTTGTACTGGTCGTAGAGCTGGTTGCGGAAGGTGCTCTCCGACGCGTCGAGGATGACCGCCAGATGGGTCGGCCCGTCCGCCTTGTTGAGGCTGTCGGCCAGCTTCCAGAGCATCGTCGTATAGCCGTAGACCGCGCCGACATTGAGCCCGTGCTTGTTGGTCAAAGGCGGCAGCCGGTGGAAGGCGCGGAAGATGTAGGACGAACCGTCGACGAGGTAGAGATGCGGGGAAGCCATGAAGGCGATCTAAACCAAGGTAAGGCGCCGTTCAAACATTCGGCGCTAGGAAGGCAGGCGTGAATCGCCGTCTTTTCATGCTTTGCGTCGCCGTTCTGGCGCTCGCCCCCGGCGCTGCCGCCGCGGCGCCCTTCACCTCGACCCGCCTCAGCGTCGAGACGCGGGGCGCCGGCCCCGACGTGATCCTGATCCCGGGGCTCAGCACCGGGCGCAGCGTCTGGTCGTCGACCGTGCGCGCCGTCCCCGGCTATCGCTATCACCTCGTCCAGGTCGCGGGCTTCGCCGGCGACCCGGCGCGCGGCAATGCAAGCGGCCCCGTCGTCCAGCCGCTGGCGCGCGAGCTCGCCCGCTATATCGAGCAGAGCGGGCTCCGCCGGCCCGCGATCATCGGCCATTCGATGGGTGGCACGCTGGCGATGTTGCTCGCCGCCGATCATCCGCGCCTCGTCGGCCGGATCATGGTCGTCGACATGCTGCCCGCGCCCGCCGGCCTGTTCGGCCAGACCAGCGCCGATGCCGGCATCTTCGCCCGCAGCATCGAGAGTCTGACCCGGACCGAGGGCGGCCGCCGGCTCTATTCCTCCTTCGTCAACGTCTTCGCCCCGCCCGGCTCCGGCTTCCGCACCAGCGACCCCGCTCTGGTCGGCCGGACGATGACCGAGCTTGCGGCGATGGACCTGACGGACAGGCTCCCCGCGATCCGCGTGCCCTTCACGATCGTCTATGCCGCGCTCGACGCGCGCCTCGCCCCGGCCGCCGACCGCCGCTACCGCACCGCCTATGCCGACGCGCGCAATCCCCGCTTCGTCCGCATCGACGACAGCGGCCACATGATCATGCTCGACCGGCCCGAGCGGCTGGCGGAGGCGATGCGGGAGTTTCTGGGGGCTAGTCCCACATGACGACAAACCGGCTCACGCGCATGGGGCCTATTCGGACAACACGATGCGCTGCGGCCGTTTCAACATCGATTTGAAGGCCGAGGGTGATCTCGCGATCCCTGTGTGCAGGATCACGGAAATGGGCTTTGACTCTGTAGAGTGAGGGGCCGATGGCCTCGCTGTCGATGTTCGTGAGATCGTCCAGCGTAACCGGTCGGAGAACTACACGCGGATCGCGACAGGGGTCGAACACGAAATGTGGCCCGGCGCACTGCAGGTCAGTCGCTGTGCCGGCGCGGGCCTCGGCCGAGGCCCGCTGCACTGCGACGACTGCGGGCCTGATATCGAGCGCTCCATCGAAGAAAAAATAGGCTGGCCTCGACGTGCCGCCGGTGTCGCTCGTGAGTACGGGGCCTGCCTGCCGGCATCTGGCAAGCTGTCGAGCCCGGTCCTCGGTCTGCCATTCGCCGTCCCAGTTGAAATCCCCGGCGAGGCGATAGACTGAATGGACGGAGATGTGGCTCGGACGAACAGGCAGACTCTCTCCGTTGGCACTTTCCGGTGCGTCGCTCTCGTAGCTGACATTGATCACTCTCGCGCTGCAGAGCCCGGGCCCAGCTGCTTCGGGTGCGAAAGCGAAACTCAGGAATTTCAGGCGGTCATCGGGATAGGGCGCGCCCTGACGAATGGGCCTTGCCACTTCCTGCACCTGCTCCGCCAGGTCGTTCAGGGTAATCCGAGCGATATCCCGAGGGGACAGGGTGCGCGCCTGCTGGCGTGTGAGACCGGCGGGGTTCTCTGCGGTCTCTGGCAAGGAGACAATTGCCGCGAAGGAAAGCACCATCGTCCATAGCGATAACATCGATTCCTCCCTAAGGTGCCAGCACCGTATCCACCGCCTTCGCCAGCGTCTTCGGATAATCCAGCGTATAGTGCAGCCCGCGGCTTTCCCGCCGCTTCAGCGCCGAGCGCACGATCAGCTCCGCGGTCTGCAGCAGGTTGCGGAGCTCGACCAGGTCCGGCGTCACCCGGAAATGGCCGTAATAATCCTCCACCTCGTCGGTCAGCAGCTTGATCCGGTGCTGCGCCCGCTCGAGCCGCTTCGTGGTCCGCACGATGCCGACATAATTCCACATGAAGCGGCGGATCTCGGTCCAGTTCTGCTTGATCACCACCTCCTCGTCGGAATCGGTGACCCGGCTCTCGTCCCAGGCGCGGATCGGCGGCGGCGGGGGGAGCTCGTCCCAGTTAGCGTCGATGTGCCTGGCCGCCGCCTCGCCGAACACGAAGCATTCGAGCAGGCTGTTGGACGCAAGCCGGTTCGCCCCGTGCAGCCCCGACTGGCTGACCTCGCCCACCGCATAGAGGCCCGGCAGATCGGTCCGCCCGTCCAGGTCGATCACCACCCCGCCGCAGGTATAATGCTGGGCCGGCACGACCGGGATCGGCTCCCTGGTCATGTCGATGCCGAGCCCGAGCAGTTTCTCGTGGATGTTCGGGAAATGCCCGCGGACGAAGTCGGCGCCCATCGCGCTGATGTCGAGGTGGACGTAGTCGAGGCCGTAGCGCTTGATCTCGGCGTCGTTGGCCCGCGCCACCACGTCGCGCGGCGCCAGCTCCAGCCGCTCCGGATCATAGTCGGTCATGAAACGCCTGCCGGTGACCGGATTGATCAGCCGCCCGCCCTCGCCGCGCACCGCCTCGGTGATCAGGAAGTTCTTGACCTCCAGATTGTAGAGGCAGGTCGGGTGGAACTGCATGAACTCCATGTTGGAGACGCGGCAGCCCGCCCGCCAGGCCATGGCGATGCCGTCGCCGGTCGCGCCGCTCGGCGCCGTCGAGAAGAGATAGACCCGGCCCGCCCCGCCGGTGGCGAGGATGGTGGCCCGGGCGCAGAAGGTCTCGACCTTCCCCTTCGCCTTGTTCAGCGCATAGACGCCCCAGACATGGCCGTCCCCTGAGTAACGGTGGCCGTGGCGGCTGGTGACGAGGTCGATCGCCACCATGTCGGGAATGAGCGTGATGTTCGGATGCGCTGCCGCCGCTTTCTCCAGCGCCTGCTGCACCGCCCAGCCGGTGGCGTCGTCGACATGGACGATGCGCCGGTGGCTGTGCCCGCCCTCGCGGGTCAGGTGCCAGCCCTCGCCGTCGCTGTCGCTGTTGAACGGCACGCCGAGCTCCGCCAGCCGGGCGATCGCCGCCGGCGCATGCTCGACGACGAACTCGACCGTGGCGCGGTTGTTGAGCCCCGCGCCGGCGATCATCGTGTCCTCGACATGGCTCTCGAACGTGTCGCCGGGCTCCAGCACCGCCGCGATCCCGCCCTGCGCCCAGCCCGTCGCGCCTTCCCCTTTGGCCAGCACCGCCACCCTGAAGCGCGGCGCGAGGTTCAGCGCCGCCGTGAGCCCGGCCGCGCCGGAGCCGAGGATCAGGACGTCCCAGGCGCTGCTCAAATGTTCGCCGCCCTGGTGAGGTTGAGGAACACGTCCTCCAGGTCCGCCTCGCGGGTGGAGACGTCGACTACGCCGAGCCCTTCCCGCTGCACCGCCGCCAGCACCTCGCCGGCATTCACCCGGTCCTTGCGATAGGTGATGGTGAGCGTGCGCTCGCCCGCCAATTCGATCTTGTCGAAGCAGAGATTCTCCGGCGCCTTCTCGATGTCGCGGTCGACGGTCACCTCGACCACCTTCTCCTGGGCCAGCGCCAGCAGGTCCCTCGTCGCCTCATTGGCGATCAGCCTGCCATGGTTGATGATCGCGATCCGGTCGCAGAGCTGCTCCGCCTCCTCCAGATAATGGGTGGTGAGCACGATGGTGACGCCCTGGGCGTGCAGCGAGCGCACATAATCCCAGAGCTGCTGGCGGAGCTCGACGTCGACACCCGCGGTCGGCTCGTCGAGGACGAGGATGGGCGGCGCATGGACCATCGCCTTGGCGACGAGCAGCCGCCGCTTCATGCCCCCGGAGAGGGTACGCGAATAGGCGTTGGCCTTGTCCTCGAGATGGACGGCGCGGAGCAGCTCCATCGTCCGCCGCTCGCTTTTCGGGATGCCGTAGAGGCCCGCCTGGATCTCCAGCGCCTCCTTCGGCGTGAAGAAGGGATCGAAGAGGATTTCCTGCGGCACGATGCCGATGGCGCGCTTGGCGTTGCGCGGATGCGCGTCGATGTCGAAGCCCCAGATGCTGGCGGTCCCGCCGCTCTTCATGACCAGGCCGGCGAGGATGTTGATCATCGTCGACTTGCCGGCCCCGTTCGGCCCGAGCAGCCCGAAAATGCCGCCGCGCGGGATTTCCAGGCTGACCCCGTCCAGCGCGCGCTTGCCGCCCTTGTAGGTCTTCTGCAGGTCGACGATCGAGATGGCCGCTTCGCTCATGCGGCAAGCGCATAGCTGCTCTTTCCCGTCTGGCGAAGCCCCATCGCCTTCGCTAAGGCTCGCTCATGGCCGATATCGACCCCTATGAGCCCGAGCTCGCCTATACCGAAAGCGCCCGCGTCGCCTGCGACGGCGCCGCCGACATCTCGCCCGCGCTCGGCCATCCGCGCGTCTGGCTGCAGATCGACGAGAAGGGCTATGTCGATTGCGGCTATTGCGACAAGCGCTTCATCCTGAAGGGCGGCCCGGCGGACAAACGGCACTGAGCCTCGGCTGACGGGCCCCCTCCTCCGTTCGTCCTGAGCCTGTCGAAGGACCGCTTTCTTGCCGCGAAAGGGAAGGGCAGGGCTTTGACAGGCTCAGCCCGAACGGTTTCGGGAATTGCGCTGCGTCCCTTTCGACATTTGCCCTGGCCCTCCCTATATCCGGTCTGATGACCACTGATCCCCGCGCTTTCCTCTATCGCCCCGGCGGCCTCGATCCCGACGCCGCGCTCCGTCTCACCGCCGATGCGCTGAAGGGCTGCGACGATGGCGAGCTCTATCTCCAGTATACCGCCTCGGAGAGCTTCGGCTTCGACGACGGCCGGCTGAAGACCGCGGATTTCAACACCCAGGCGGGCTTCGGCCTGCGCGGCGTCTCGGGCGAGACCACCGCCTTCGCCCAGGCGAACGAGCTCAGCGAGTCCGCGATCCGCCGCGCCGCCGAGACCATGCAGGTGCTCGATCCGATGAAGGGCGCGCGGCAGGGCCCGCCCCTCAGGACCAACGCGAAGCTCTACACCGACGCCGACCCGCTCAGCCTGATCCCCTTCGCGAGGAAGGTCGCGCTCTGCCAGCAGATCGACGCCGCCGCCCGCGCCCGCGATCCGCGCGTCTCGCAGGTCTCGGTGATGCTCGCCGGCTCGTGGAGTGTGATCGACATCGTCCGCCCGGACGGCTTCGTCGCCCACGACATCCGCCCGCTCGTCCGGCTCAACGTGCAGATCGTCGCCGAGCAGAACGGCCGGCGCGAGAGCGGCTATCACGGCCTTGGCGGCCGCTATCTCTATGACGAGCTGTTCGAGCCCGCGACCTGGAACCGGGCGATCGACATCGCTTTGGCCCAGGCATTGGTGAACCTCGATTCGGTCGACGCCCCCGCGGGCGAGATGACCGTCGTGCTCGGCCCCGGCTGGCCCGGCGTGCTGCTGCACGAGGCGGTCGGCCACGGTCTCGAGGGCGATTTCAACCGCAAGGGCACCTCGGCCTTCTCCGGCCGGATCGGCGAGCGCGTCGCCGCGCCCGGGGTCACCGTGATCGACGACGGCTCGATCGGCGGCCGCCGCGGCTCGCTGACCATCGACGACGAGGGCACGCCGACCCAGCGCAACGTCCTCATCGAGGACGGCATCCTCAAGGGCTATATCCAGGACCGGCTCAACGCGCGCCTGATGGGCGTCGCCCCCACCGGCAACGGCCGCCGCGAGAGCTACGCCCACGCGCCGATGCCGCGCATGACCAACACCTTCATGCTCGGCGGCAGGGACGATCCGGCCGGGATCCTCTCCCGGGCGAAGAACGGCATCTATGCCAAGAGCTTCGGCGGCGGCCAGGTGGACATCACCTCGGGCAAGTTCGTCTTCTCCTGCACCGAGGCCTACCGGATCGAGAACGGGAAGCTCGGCGCGCCCGTGAAGGGCGCGACCCTGATCGGCGACGGCCCGACCGTGCTCACCCGCGTCGCCGCGATCGGCGACGACATGTGCCTCGACGAGGGCGTCGGCGTCTGCGGCAAGGGCGGCCAGTCCGTCCCCGCCGGCGTCGGCCAGCCGACCCTGCTGATCGAGGGGCTGACCGTTGGAGGGACTGCGGCATAGCGGGGGAAATGATGACAGAAGAGCAGTATCTAATGCTCTGCCAGCGGCGGCAGGGATTTGATTCTTTTGTTTGGCAGACGCCACCTCTCGCGATTGCCGCTCAAGCATTTCTCTTAACGGCCTCGTTCGACCACGATACCACGCGGTGGGTAGCCGTTCTCTTGGCAATATTTTCCGGACTGCTGGGGGCAGCTTCCGTGCAGCTCCTGATGAAACACCGGCTGTGCGAAATCGAAGATTCCGAGCGCCTTCGTGTATTTGAGGAAGCCAATGCAGCCAAAGGGTATGCTGTGCTGCACGGCCCGAGAGGTCCCGTTGCGGGAGTGCCGAGAAATTGGATTGTTCGTAGAAGTTCGTTTCGTGTCTGGACTGGCACCTTGTTGGGGTTCGTCGGGTTGGCAATTGTTGCGGCGATAACCGCAGTCATAGGATAGTTGGAATATGGCGGACTTCACCGATCACCTGACCGAGGACCACCAAGCCTTCATCGCCAGGCAGCCCGTTTTCTTCACCGCCACCGCGGCGGCGGACGGGCGGATCAACCTCTCGCCCAAGGGCTATGACGTCTTCCGTATCCTCGACGCCAACCGCGTCGCCTGGCTCGATCTCGGCGGTTCGGGCAACGAGACCCACGCCCATCTCACCGCCGACGGCCGGATCACGATGATGTTCTGCGCCTTCGACAATCCGGCCCTGATCCTGCGCATCTACGGCCGCGGCCGCCCGATCCTGCCGCAGGACGAGGGCTTCGCGGATCTCGCCGCTCTGTTCCCGCGCCTGCCCGGCGCCCGCCAGGTTTTCGACATCCAGGTGGAGAGCGTGCAGACCAGCTGCGGCTGGGGCGTGCCGCGCATGACGCTCGAAAAGGAGCGGCACACTTTGGTCAAATATCACGCCCAGCAGGACCCGGCCGCGCGGCTCGCCAAGATCGCCGGCCGCACCGAGAGCATCGACGGCCTGCCGGTGCGGGTGCAGACCATTATCCCGGCCTGGGATTGAGCATGACGCCCGATCAGGTCCAGGCGGTCCTCACCTTCTGGTTCTCCCGCGGCTGGGACGATTGGTGGAAGGCGAACCCGGCCTTCGACGAGGAAATCCGCAAGCATTTCCTCAGCTTGTGGGAGGAGGAGCGCGGGCATGAAGCGGACGATTTCCTCACCGACCCGGACGCCGCCCTCGCCGCAGTGATCCTGTTCGACCAGTTCCCGCGCAACATGTTCCGCGGCCATGCCGACCAATTCTCCACCGATCCGCTCGCCCTCGCCATTGCGAAGGGCGCGGTCGAGCGCGGCTATGACGACGGCATGACGTCAGCGCAGCGCGGCTTCCTCTATATGCCCTTCGAGCATAGCGAGAACCTGGCCGACCAGCGCCAGTGCCTGCTGCTGTTCACTGCTCTCGGGGACAGGGACATGCTGACTTATGCGAAGAAGCATCACGACGTGATCGAGAGGTTCGGCCGCTTCCCGCACCGCAACAGGATGCTCGGCCGCAAGCCGACCGCGCTTGAGGAAGCGGCGGGCGAAGTGGTGCCCTGGTAATGGCCTTGGTCGAGGCCGCCCGCTTCTTCACGCGCATCGAGGCGGAGATCGCCAGGGGCGCGCTCGAGGCGGCCGACATTCCGGCAATCCTGTTCGACACGGAGACCAATTGGGGCGGCGCCGATCTCGGCGTCGTGCCGGTCCGGCTGATGGTCCATGAGGACGATCTCGCCGAGGCGCAGCGCCTGCTTGCCGAAGGCGCTTGACACCAAGCTGTATTATATCTCTAATACACCAATGGATGTGAGCGTGACCGAAGCCGGCGCCCCGGTGCTGGCGCTGACCGATCTCGGCAAGACCTACGGGCGGCGCGGCGGCGCCGTGCGGGCCGTGCGCGGCGTCTCGCTCGCGGTCGGCGCGGGCGAGGTCTACGGCTTTCTCGGGCCCAACGGCGCCGGCAAGAGCACCACGATCCGCATGCTGATCGGGCTGATCGCGCCGAGCGCGGGGCGGGTCTCCCTGTTCGGCCAGGACCTGGCCGCCGAGCCGTCTTTGCTCCGCCGGGTCGGCTCTTTGGTCGACGGCGGCGCCTTCTATCCCTTCCTGTCCGGCCGCCGGAACCTCGAAGTGCTGGCGCTGACCCATGGCGGCGGTGCCGAACGGATCGACGCCCTGCTCGACCAGGTCGGCCTCGCCAAAGACGCGAAGCGCAAGGTGAAGGCCTATTCCACCGGCATGCGCCAGCGGCTCGGCGTCGCCGCCGCCCTGCTCAACGATCCCGAGATCGTGATCCTCGACGAGCCGGTGAACGGCCTCGACGTCGCCGGCATCCAGGAGATGCGCCAGCTGATCCGCAGCCTCGCCTCGGACCGCGGCAAGACCGTCTTCCTCTCCAGCCATCTGCTCAGCGAGGTGCAGCAGGTCTGCGACCGCGTCGCCATCATCAACAAGGGTGAGCTGGTCCGCGAAGCCACCGTCGCCGGCCTGCTCGACCAGGAGTCGACGCAGCTCAGGGTCGAGGCCGCGCCGCTCGACGCCGCGGAGGCGGCGCTGCGCCCGCACTGGCCCGTGACGCGGGAGGGTGCTGGCCTCATGGTCACCGCCGCGCGCGCCGAGGCGCCCGAGGTGGCAAGGCGCCTGGTCGAGGCCGGGGCCGCCCTGTTCAGCCTGGCGCCGGTCCAGGCCAATCTGGAGGAGGTCTTCCTCGCCTTGACCCAGGAGGATCCCGCCGATGCTTGATCCGATCCGGGCCGAAGCGCTCAAGTTCCGCCGCCACCGCGCCACCTGGGGCCTGGTCTGGATCTGGCCGATCGGGGTCACCCTGATCCTGTCGCTCGCCATCGCCATTCAGGTCGCCAAGGGCGAGGTCGGCCGGCCCGAAAGTGCCGCCGGCTGGATCGCGGACGCGGTCGGCTTCTGGAACGTGCCGCTCGAGCCCTTGGGCCGCTATCTGGTCTGCGCCTTCGTCGCGGTGGTCTTCGCCGGCGAATATGGCTGGAACACCTGGAAATTGATCGTCCCGCATCGCGCGCGGAGCAGCCTGATCGCCGCCAAATATGTCGTCGCTTTGGCCCTGCTCGCTCTGGGCTTCGCGCTCGGCGCGATCCTGTTCAACCTGCTGAGCTGGCTCAAGGACCTCGCCACGGGCACGCCCGTCCCTCCGGACCTCGGCACGGCGGCGCTGGTCAAGGCGCACGGCCTCGCCGCCTTGGCCGCGCTCGGCCCGCTCCTGCTCAGCGTCGCCTATACCAGCCTCGCCGCGATCCTGACGCGTTCGACCATCGCCGCGCTCGTCATCGGCCTGGTCATCACCACCGTGGAGCGGCTGTTCCGCTTCTTCGCCCCGATGCTCGAGCCCTGGGCCCCGGGCCTGATCGGCGGCCTCTACCAGATCCTGCCCGGCTACCATCTCGCCAATCTGGCGGAATGGCTGACCGGGGGCCATGTCCTCGTCATCCCCTTCCCCTCGGGGCCCTTCTCGATGGCGCCGGCGGCCTCGCTCGCCATCGTCGCGGCCTGGACGCTCGCTTTGGTCGTTCTGACCTTCCGGCTGTTCCGCCGGCAGGACATCAACTAGGCGAAGCGCCCTCGCCCTCGCGCGGCTTCAGCCACTTCATCAGCGGACCCAGATTATAGCCGGCCCGCGCCGCATTCTGCGCCAGCGCTTCCGGCACCGCCCCTTCCCGGGCCCGGGCCAGCGCCCAGAGATAGGCCGAGCGCGTCCCGCTGCGGCAGAAGAGCAGGACGCGGCCCTCGGCGCTGTTCATCGCGTCGAGCAGGGCCTCGACCTTGTCCCCGCTGAACTCCAGCTCGATCGGGAGGTGCAGATAATCGAGGCCCGCCGCCCTGGCGGCCTCGCCGAGCGTCGCCGCGTCGAGCTGGTCGAAGGCCTCGCCGTCCGGCCGGTTGTTGACCGCCAGCGTCACCCCGCGCGCCGCCGCCGCTGCCATGTCCTGCAGCCGCATGGGCGAATCCGCGACGAGCACCTTTTTGTCCAATTCCCTGAAAAACATGCGCGTCCCCTAGACGGTCGAGAGATGGGCGTCGATCACTTCGACGAAGTCGGCGCCGTAGCGCTCGAGCTTGGCATCGCCCACGCCCGAGACCTGCGCCAGGGCCTGCAGCGTCGCCGGCTTCCGCTCCGCCATCTCGCGCAGGGTGGCATCGTGGAAGATGACATAGGGCGGCACGCCCGCCGCCGCCGCCAGCTCCCGCCGCCGCGCGCGCAGCGCCTCGAACAGGGGATCGTGCGGATAGTCCCGCGCCGCCCTGCCGCGGCTGCGCGCGCGCTTCGGCGGCAGCACGATCTCGAGCCCCGCCTCGCCCTTCAGGATCGCCCTGGCCGAGGGGCCGAAGGAGAGGCCGCCGAAATCGTCGGCGCGCAGCGCGTCGCGGGCGATCAGCGCCCGGGCGACCGGCTTGAGCAGGGCCAGCTCCTCCGCCCCGGCGATGCCGAACACGCTGAGCCGCTGGTGGCCGAAGTTCAGCACCTTGTCCGTCTCCCGCCCGGCGAGCACGTCGGTCAGGTGCTGGACGCCGAAGCGCATCTCCGTGCGGAAGGCGGCGGAGAGCAGTTTCTGCGCGACCAATGTGACGTCGAGCGCGGTCGGCGGGCTCAGACAATTGTCGCAATTGCCGCATTCGGCCGGCGGCTGTTCCCCGAAATGCCTGAGCAGGATGGCGCGGCGGCAGGTCGCGGCCTCGACCAGGGAGGCGAGCGCGTTCAGCCGCTCGCGCTCGGCGGGACGGCGGCCCTCCTCCACCTCGCTCTCGATCCGCCGCCGGGCGCGGGCGAAATCCTCGGCGCCCCAGAACAAGACCGCCTCGGCCGGCTCGCCGTCGCGCCCGGCGCGCCCCGTCTCCTGATAATAAGCCTCGATCGACCTGGGCGCGCCGAGATGCGCGACGAAGCGGACGTCCGGCTTGTCGATGCCCATGCCGAAGGCGATGGTCGCGACCATCACCATCTCCTCGCTTGCCACGAAAGCCGCCTGGTTGCGGGCGCGGACCTGCGGCTCGAGCCCGGCATGATAGGGCAGAGCCGGCCGCCCCGTCGCCGCGATCTGCGCGGCGATCTGCTCCGCCTTGTCGCGGCTCTGGACGTAGACGATGCCCGGCCCGCCCTGCTCGCCGAGCAGGGCCTTGAGCTGCGCCGCATGGCCGTCGCGCGGGCGGATCGCGTAGCGGATGTTGGGCCGGTCGAAGCCGGCGACGATCAGCCCGTCCCCCGGAATGCCGAGCTGGCCGAGGATGTCGGCCTGCGTCCGCGCGTCGGCGGTCGCGGTCAGTGCCAGCCGCGGCACCTCCGGAAA
Source organism: Allosphingosinicella sp. (assembly GCF_035626655.1). Lineage (GTDB taxonomy): Bacteria > Pseudomonadota > Alphaproteobacteria > Sphingomonadales > Sphingomonadaceae > Allosphingosinicella. The sequence continues at coordinate 124,912 of NZ_DASPNF010000009.1, read as the reverse complement.
GGCGTCGAGCAAGGGGCGCAGCAGCCGATAGTCCGGCCGGAAGTCGTGCCCCCATTCCGACACGCAATGCGCCTCGTCGATCGCGATCAGCGCCAGCGGGATTCGCGCGATGAGCTGGCGGAAGCCCTCCCCCGTCGCCCGCTCCGGCGCCACATAGAGCAGATCCAGCTCGCCCCGCTTCAGCCGCTCGACCGTCTCGGCGCGGTTGGCGTCGGCCGAGGTCAGCGACGCCGCCTTGATCCCGAAGGCTTCGGCCGCCCTGATCTGGTCGTGCATCAGGGCGATGAGCGGCGAGACGACCAAAGCCGTCCCTTCCCGCGCCAGCGCCGGAATCTGGTAGCAGAGCGACTTGCCCGCCCCGGTCGGCATCACCGCGAGGCTGTGCTTTCCCGCCATCACCCGGCCGATGACCTGTTCCTGCACGCCGCGGAAAGCGGGGAAGCCGAACACATGATGGAGGATGTCGAGCGGGTCGGTCACCGGCCCCGCCTAGCGCGTCGCCCCGGGCAAATCACCCCCGCCGGACGGCAATTGCATCCGATTTGCGACCGTCTTCGCCGCCTCGCCTCGGCACGCCGGGGCCCCATTCCCGCCGCAATCGCGCGCCAGCCTGCGCGGCGCAGGGGATCGGGGAGGTTGTATGCGTTTCAGTCCATTGCTCTGTCTCGTCCTCGTTTCCGCTTCCGCCGGCGCACAGCGGCGCCAGCCGGAGGAAAGGGTGGTGAGCGGCGACGGCATCGTCGCCGTCACCCTCAACGGCGCGCCCGGCCGGATCCGGATCGATCCCGCCGCGCCCGCCATCCCGATGTTCACCGCGCCCTTCGCTGCCGGTCAGGCGCGCCTGCGCGCCGGGCCCTTCGCCTTCGGCTATATGGTGGGCCCCCAGCAGGTGCCGGGCCTCACCGCGGTCGGCCGGATCGCGATCGGCGACGGCGCACGCCCGCGCAAGCGTCGGATCGGCTGGACCCCCCGCACCTATGTCCAGGGCGCCGACGGCGTGATTGGGCCCGGCGGAGTGCCCGAGCGGGTGGTCCGCTTCGTGCTCCGTCCCTCGCTGCCCGGCGAACGCACCGTGACCCTGCCGCTGGAGGATGAAGGCGGCCTGTTCGGCGGCTGGGGCGGATCCTATGCGCTGATCGACCTCGCCGGCCAGCCGCTGCGCGTCCGCTTCGATCCGCATGCACCGCGCACCCTGGCCACGGCCGGCGCGGCGGTGCGGATCGCCAACGCGCAGGACGGCATCGTCAGCGGCGATGCCGTCCCGATGCACATCGCCTTCGGGATCAGCCGGCCCGTACGCAATATGCGGCTCGGCCGGCCGCTGACGGTGGGCCCGCTCACCATCACCGAGCTCGGCATCCGCACCGGCGACTTCGGCAATACCGCGACGATCCGCGAGGCAGGCGGGGACCCCGACGAGATCGTCGTCACCGGCGACCGCCGCCGCACCAGCCGGTGGGACCGGCTCGCCCTCGGCGCGGACCAGCTGCGCCACTGCTCGTCGATCGTCTTCGACCGGCGCCGGCGCGAGGTCAGGCTGACCTGCGCCCCGGGCTGAGGCTCATTCGCAGGTCGGCCTGCGCCCCGGCGCCCAGGGGATGAAGCGGAAGTCGTAGAGTTCGAGCCGGTGGATCGGGAAGGCCCAATGCTCGTAGCTGGGCAAACGGGGGAGGACGACGCAGACGTCGGTCGGGTGCGTGCCCTGGTCCGTCGTCATCCGCGCGCGATAGGCGAGCGCCCGTCCCTGGCCGTTCTCCACCACCAGCAAGGTATGCCGGCCGTCGATCGAGAGCGCGCGCACCCGCACCACGTCCGCCGGGATCGGGTCGGGCCGCGCCTCGTCGGTCGAGGGCAGCAAGGTGCCTTCCGTCTCCGGCGCCTCGGGCGGCGCGATGCCCGCGAGATGACGGGCGGCGAACAGATCGTAGCGGGACCAGGCGGCGCGGCCCCGCTCGGGCGGCCCGACCCGGCCGCCATCGTCGAAGCGCAGGGTAATTGCTTCCCCGGGCGCCAGGCTGAGGGCCGGGATCTCCTGCGCCGCGGCCGGCGCGGCGGCCAACAGGCCCAGCAGCAAAGCGACAGCCTTCATCCCGTCCTCCTTCGGCCGGAGCCGAGGAAACACCGGCAGGCGCTGGATTTCAATCGCTTCCTGGACCGCTGCCCGTGCAGGAGCGGCCGGTCAGGCGGCGTCGCTCAACCCGTCCTTGGCCGGCCGCTGGGAGCTCTCGTCCTCGCAGGGCTGCGTCATCACCACGGGCGACGGGCCCGGCAGGCCGAGCAGGAAGCCCTGCACCTCGTCGCAGCCCTCGCGGATCAGCACGTCGAGCTGGTCGCGCGTCTCGATGCCCTCGGCCAGGATCGGAATGGAGAGGCTCCGGCCGAGCGCGAGCACGGCGCGGATGATCGCCGTCGCCTGCGGGCTGCCCTCCAGTTCCGAGACGAAGAAGCGGTCGAGCTTGATCTTGTCGAAGGGGAAGGCACGCAGGGTCTCGAGCGAGGAATAGCCCGTCCCGAAATCGTCGAGCGCGACGCCGACGCCGAGCGCCTTGATCTGCCGCAGCACGTGGAGCGCCCGCTCCCGGTCCGCCATGATCGCGCTTTCGGTCAGCTCGACCTCGAGCCGGCGCGGCGGCAGCCCGGTCTCGAGCATCACCTGGTGGAAGAGCTGCGGCAGGTCGATATGGGCGAGCTGCAGTGCGGAGACGTTGACTGCGACCTTCGATTCATGGTCCCAGCCCGCGGCATCCGCGCAGGCGCGGCGAAGCACCCATTCGCCGAGCTGGAGGATCAGGCCGTTCTCCTCGGCGATCGGGATGAACACTGCCGGCGGGATCTGGCCGCGCTCGGGATGGGTCCAGCGCAGCAGCGCCTCGTAGCCGGTAATCTCCCGGGTCACGACCGAGGCCTGCAACTGATAATGCATTTCCAGCTGGTTGCGGTCGATCGCCAGCCTGAGGTCGTTGGCGAGCTCGCGCCGTTCGCGAATGGCCTCGTCGAGCGCCGAATCGTAATAGCATGGCGCGAGCGAGCCTTCGCACTTGGCCCGGTACATGGCCAGATCGGCATTGTTGGCGAGGGTCTGGGCGTCGGCCGCGTCGCGCGGATAGACGGCGATGCCGATGCTCGCCCCGACCCGGGTCGTGAAATGGCTGAGGTCCAGCGGCTGCTTCAGCGCGCTCTCGAGACGGTTGACGAGCGTCGCCAGGCGGGCCGGGTCCTCGAAGCTGGCGATCGCGACGAACTCGTCGCCGCCGAGGCGGGCCACGATGTCGTCCGGGCCCATCGCCTCCCGCATGCGGTCCGCCAGTCTGGCGAGCACCTCGTCGCCGGCCTTGTGGCCGTGGACGTCGTTAATCTCCTTGAAGCGCGTCAGGTCGATCGCGCAGAGGCCGATCTGCGTTCGCCCGTCCCGCGCGGCGCCGAACCGGCGGGCCAGCTCGGTCTGGAAGGCCACGCGGTTCGGCAGGCCGGTCAGCGCGTCATTATTGGCCATGTGGTGCAGCCGGCGCATCGCGTCGGAGCGGGTGTGGCGGTCGATCAGCGCCGCGAAGATGCCCGCGGCGATCACGATCAGGCCGACCAGGGCGGTCGCCAGCGCCAGCGCGCGCATCTCCGCCGGGTCCAGCGGCGTCTCGCTGATCCTGAGCGGGGTGATCTGCATCGCGGTCATCGCGACGAAGTGCAGGGTGGCGATCGCCACGACGATCAGGCCGGTCCCGAGCAGGATCCGATTCCTGTCGCGGATCGCCGAGCAGAGGACGCTCAGGGCCAGCGCCGAGAAGATGGCGGCGCAGAGCACCGACGCCGTGACATAGGTCCAGCTCCAGGTCACGATGCCGTCGACCCGATAGGCGGCCATGCCGGTGAAATGCATGGCCGAGATGGCGCCGCCGAAGATGGCGCCGCCGATCGGTGCATGGGCTCGGCCGCGCGCCCAGCCCGCCACGGCGAAGCCGGCGAGCGAGCCGACGACGGCGATCATCAGCGAGGCGATGGTCAGCACCGGATCGAGATGGACCGGCGCGCCGGCCTCGAACGCCAGCATCGCCACGAAATGCGTGCACCAGATCGTCGCGCCGGCGGCGACCGAGGTGAGGAAGGCCCAGCCGAGCCGCGGCACGCCCTCCGTGTGGCGCGCCCGCTCGAACATCTGGACGATCGAAAAGGCGCCCGCGCAGCAGATGATCACCGCCAGCCCGACCAGCCAGGGGTCGTGCTGCATGGCGATGCAAAAGGCGACGTCGAACATTAGCCACTCCAGTCATGGCGAAAGACACGCCGCGTCGACATATTCCGCCGCCTTGGAGGAAAGCGGTTACAATGCAGTAAATGCAGAAGGCCGGGTTATACAATCTGGGTTAAGACCCGCTTACTCCGCCGCTTCGGCTTCTGCGGTCTCGGCGTCGCGCTCGCTCTGCTGGCGCGTCCACATTTCGGCATAGAGGCCGCTGCGGCGCAGCAATTGCGCATGGCTGCCGCGCTCGGCGACGCGGCCCTCGTCGAGCACCACGATCTGGTCGGCGTCGACCACGGTCGAGAGGCGGTGGGCGATGACCAGGGAGGTGCGCTTGCGGGTGACGTCGCTGAGCGTCTCCTGGATCGCCGCCTCGGTGCGGCTGTCGAGCGCGCTGGTCGCCTCGTCGAGGATCAGGATCGGCGGGTCCTTCAGCAATGTCCGGGCGATGGCGACGCGCTGCTTCTCGCCGCCGGACAGCTTGAGGCCGCGCTCGCCGACCATCGCCTCATAGCCTTCGGGCAGGCTGGCGATGAAGTCGTGGATCGCCGCCCCGCGCGCCGCCGCCTCGATCTCCTCCGGCCCGGCACCCTCGCGGCCATAGCCGATATTGTAGCCGATCGTGTCGTTGAACAGCACCGTGTCCTGCGGGACGATGCCCAGCGCCGCGCGCAGGCTCTTCTGGGACACCTGCCTGATGTCCTGCCCGTCGATCGTGATCCGCCCGGCCTGCGGGTCGTAGAAGCGAAACAGCAGCCGCGAGAGGGTGGACTTGCCGGCGCCCGACGGGCCGACGATCGCCGTGGTCGAGCCGGGCTTCACCTCCAGGTCGACGCCCTTCAGGATCATTCGCTCCGGTTCGTAGCCGAAATGCACGTCCTCGAACCGGATCAGCCCGGCGGAGACGCGCAGGTCGGGCGCGCCCGGCACGTCGACCACCTCGGCCGGCGTGTCGACCAGCTCGAACATCGCCTCCATGTCGATCAGGCCCTGGCGGATCGTGCGGTAGACCATGCCGAGCAGGTCGAGCGGCCGGAAGAGCTGGGCGAGCAGGGTGTTGACCACCACCACGTCGCCGACGCTGAACCGCCCGACGCTCCAGCCCCAGACGGTGAAGCCCATCGCTCCGGCCATCATCAGATTGGTGATCAGCGACTGGCCGATATTGAGCCAGGCGAGGCTGGTCTCGTTCTTCACCGCGGCCTCGGCATAGCGCTTCACCGCCTTGCCGTAGCGCGCCGCCTCCCGCTCCTCGGCGCCGAAATATTTGACCGTCTCGTAGTTGAGCAGGCTGTCCACCGCCCGCGCCACCGCGCCGGTGTCGAGATCGTTCATCTCGACGCGCAGCTTGGTCCGCCAGTCCGTCACCACCCGGGTGAAGCGGATGTAGGCGGCGACCATCACCGCCGTCGCCGCGACCAGGCCGAGCCCGAACTTCACCCAGAAGAGCGAGAGCACGATCAGCAGCTGCAGCACCGTCGGGCCGATGTTGAACAGGATGAAATAGAGCATCATGTCGATGCTCTTCGTCCCCCGCTCGACGATCTTGGTGACCGCGCCCGTCCGGCGCTCGAGATGGAAGCGGAGCGACAGGTCGTGCAGGTGCCGGAAGGTGGTCTCCGCCAGCCGCCGCGTCGCATCCTGCCCGACCCGCTCGAAAATCCCGTTCCTCAGATTGTCGAACAGCACCCCGCCGAACCGTGCCGCCGCATAGGCGACGACGAGCGCGATGGCGATCGGCACGCCCGGCTCCAGCCCCGCCGTCATCCGGTTCACCGCCGCCCCGAAGGCCAGCGGCATGACGAGGGTGGTGACTCCGATCGAGACCAGAACCAGCGAGAGCGACAGCAGCACGCGCGCCTTCAGGGCCGGCTCGCCCGCCGGCCAGAGATAGGGAAGGAACCGGCGGAGCACGGCAAGGCCCGGCTCGCCCCGCCTGGCAATCCTGTTCGCGGTCCCGGTCGCAGCGTCCGTCATCTTCGTCGCTAGATAGGCGAGGGCGTGCGCGATCCCAAGTAACGGCCGCGCAACAACTGGAACAAGCGGCGCGGCTGAGGGATTTGGCGCTGTGAAGGAGCGGGTCAATGCAGTCCCTGATGTACGTGATGGCGATCCTCGGGTGCGGCGAAAGCGACGCCGCCTGCCGCGAGGTGAGGACCGAGCCGCAGAGCTATGCGAGCGAGGCGAGCTGCCGCGCCGCGACGGCGTCGGCGCTCGCCCGCCACACCGATCTCGAATTCCCGACCGTGGTCGCGCGCTGCCGCCGCGCCGACGCCCGCGCCCGGGTGCTGCGCGGCAGCGACGTGCTGCTCCCGGGCCCCGGCCGCCTGGCCGCCGAGGGCGTCCGCTACGCGGCCGGCTGGACCGCTAGATCGTCCCGCTGATCGTCAGGGTGAAGATCGGGCCGTAGAAGCGGTCCCGATGCTCGGTGAACAGGATCGGGCTCGGCCGGTTGCCGGCGAAGAAGGTCCGCTCGAAGCTCTCGTTCGTGTCGAGCAGATTGTCGACGCTCGCCCGCACCGTCAGCCCGAACACGTCCTTGTGCTCGACATAGGCGCCGAGGCTGCCCGGCGTGTCGAGATAGTGGAAGCGCTGGTCGAGCCGGAAGCCCTCGGCCTGGCGGAACTGGTAGAAGTTGACGCCATAGGCCCACTGGCTGCGCGGGATGTCGTGGCGGAACTGCAGGTTCACCTCGCGGGTCAGGTTCTCGTTGATCGCCCTGTGCTGCCCGGTCAGCGGGTCGGTCAGCCGTGACCTTTGCAGCGTGATGTTGGCGTCGAGCTTGGCGCCGGGGATGCCGATCGGATCGAAGTTGAACGTGCTCGTCCACTGGATGCCGTAGATCCGCGCCGTGCCCTCGAGGTTGCCCGGCGACTGGCCGCCGCCGGCGATCGGCACGACGTCGACGATGTCGGAGATCAGCCGCCCGTAGAGCCGCGCCGTGATCGTGCCCCAGGCGCCGAGGTTGCGCGTCGCCTGCAGCTGCGCGTTCCAGTTCTGCGGCGGCACCAGATTGGCGTTGCCGGCATTGGTCGTCCCGCCCGACACATTGGCCGAGGCGACGAAATCGAAGAAGTTGAGCTGACCGACGGCGCGCTCGATCCGCGCGCTGATGTCGAGCCCCGGCCGCGGCCGCCAGGCGAGGTTCAGGAAGCCCTTGGGCCGGAAGAAGGTGCGGCTGAGCCCGCCGGCGCCCTCCTGGGTGAGCTGCGAATATTCGCCGGCGAGCGAGACCTGCAGGGTGAGGTTCGAGGTCAGGGGCCGGCCATAGGTGATCGCCGCCTCCGCGCGCCGCTCCTGCACGATGGCGGTGCTGTTCGGGAAGGGGATCGGCACGAAGTCGCCCGCCGGGTTGATCTCGAACAGCCCGTTCTCGACCTCGAGCCGGTTCAGCGCGCCCTCCAGGCTGACCTGCCAGTCGGCGCTGCCGCCGCGCCAGCGATATTCGCCGCGCCCGATCGTCTCGCTCTCGTCGCCGACCTGGCTGAAGCGCTGGCCGAGCGTCGGCGTGTTGTCGGAGAAGGTCTGGATCAGGGTCTGGCGGAACCTTGTGTTGGTGAAGCGGTGCAGCCCGATCAGCTTCAGCCGCCCGCCGCCGAGCCCGAACTCATAGTCGCCGCCAAGCTCGTAATTATGGCCCCGCGTCCTTTCCTCGACGAAGCGCGTCCGGTCCGGCTGGCCCGGGCCGATGCGGATTCCGTTCTCCTCGACGTCCTGCCAGCGCATGCCGCCCGCGGCATTGAGGTTGAGCACCGAGCCGCCCGCGAAATTGTGCCGGAGCGAGCCGGACAGGCGCGGCTCGTCGCCGTTCACGCTCAGCACCTCGTCGCGCGTATCGATGATATTGCCGGCGCCGTCCGTGACCAGCTCGGGCCCGGCATTGCCGTTGCGGAAGCTGTTGTTGCGCGCGCTCAGCGTATAGGTCGTGCCCGTGCCGAGCGCGCCGTTCACCGAGACCTCGCCCTGGAGCAGCCGCGCCGGGGTGCGGTGGGCGCGGATCTGCGGGCTCCAGCGATAATTGCCGGAAAGGCCGCCGGACCGGGTCACGACATTGGCGACTTGGCCGCTGAGCCCGGAAATGTTCAGCGTGGCGCCGTCGACGATCTCGATCCTGACGACGTTCGAGGCGCTGATCCGCTGCAGCTCGGTCAGCACGCTGGTCGACTTGCCCGAATAGCGCTCGCCGTTGATCAGCACGTTGCCGGTCGCCTGGCCGAGCCCGCGCCGCTCGGTGTCGCCCTCGTTGATCGAGAAGCCCGGCACGTTGTTCAGCATGTCGAGCGCGTTGCGCGGCGCGAAGCGGGCGAAGTCGGCGGGCGTGTAGGTGCGGCCGCCCTGCGCCTGCGAGGCGGGCTCGGTGGCGACCGGCGGCGGCTGGTCTCCCGTGGCCGGAGGTGGCGGGGCCGGCGTCGGCGTGGGCTGGGGCTCGGCCGGCGGCGCGTCCTGCGCGAAGGCGGGTGAAGCCGAGCTGAGCAAAAGAACGAGCAGCGCCTTGCGCGCGCCGGACGGCGTGATCATGGGTCGATCCCCTCTCCCCGCCGCCGTCCCCTGCGGCAAAGCCTTACAAAGCCACGTTTTATGGCCCGCTACGTTTGTGGCACTTACGCAGCGCGGTCAAGCAGGTTTTCCCCGCTTCATCGCAGCCCCGAAACGATCCGGCAGGAACGGCTTTTCGACCAAAAGGTTGTTCCTTTCGACCGGGGCAGGACGAGGACGCGATGGCCGACGACAGAGCAGGCGACACGATCGAGATGATCCGCGAGGACGATCTCCCCGGCCACGAAAGCAGGCTGGAGCCGAAGCCGGACTGGCAGCCCTTCTACCCCGGCTCGGGCCGCCTCGAGGGGAAGGTCGCCCTGATCACCGGCGCCGACAGCGGCATCGGCCGCGCCGTCGCCGCCCTGTTCGCACGCGAGGGCGCCGACATCGCCATCCTCTATCTCTGCGAGCATGACGATGCGGCGGAGACGAAGCGCATCGTCGAGGCCGAGGGCCGCAAGGCCTTCACCATCGCCGGCGATCTCGGCGACAAGGCCTTTTGCGACCGTGCCGTGGCGCAGGTGGTCGAGCAGCTCGGCGGCATCGACATCCTCGTCAACAATGCCGGCGAGCAGCATCCGGACGAGGATATCCGCGACATCACCGAGCAGCAGCTGAAGCGCACCTTCCAGACCAACATCTACTCGATGTTCTTCCTGACCCAGGCCGTCCGCCCGCACCTGAAAAAGGGGTCGGCGATCATCAACTGCACCTCGGTCACCATGTACGAGGGCTCGAAGCAGCTGCTCGACTACAGCGCCACCAAGGGCGCGATCACCGCCTTCACCCGCTCGCTCTCCGAAAATCTCGTCGGCGACGGCATCCGCGTGAACGCCGTCGCCCCCGGCCCGATCTGGACCCCGCTCAACCCCTGCGGCGGCTCGACGCCGGAGAAGATGGAGCATTTCGGCGAGAACACCCCGATGGGCCGCCCCGGCCAGCCCAACGAGGTCGCCCCGAGCTTCCTCTTCCTCGCCTGCGAGGACAGCCGCTACATGTCCGGCCAGGTGCTGCACCCGAACGGCGGGACGATCGTCGGGAGCTGATCCCCTCTCCCCCGCGGGGAGAGGGTAGGGAGAGGGGGCCCGGCGGCTGCGGAAAACTGTCCAGCGCCCGACACCCCCCACCCAACCATTGCAGCCGCAGGTTCGTCCCCCGGACGAACCCAAGGGCGGCCGCAATCCCTCAAGGGGGAGGGGAACCCGCTGGCCCCAATCCCCAAAACCCTCTAACCTCGCTCGCATGAGAGCCTTCCTCGCCCTCCTCGCCGGCCTCGTCGCCGGCGCCCTGGTGATGATGCTGGTCGGCTATGTCGGCACCTCGATCTGGCCCCTCCACGTCCCCACGGATCCGAACGACCGCCAGGCCCTGATCGAAGGCATCCGCACCGCCCCCGCCGGCGCCCAGATCTCCGTCCTCCTCGCCTGGTTCCTCGGCACCTTCGCCGCCGCGGCGGTGGCGAAGGCGATCTCCGGTTACGCCTGGCCCGGCTGGACGATCGGCGGCATCCTCGCGGCCCTGCTGGCATTCATCTTCTTCGTGCCGCTGCCGGTGTGGATGCAGACTTTGGCGCCGATCTCGCCGCTGCTGGGGGCGGCGGCGGGGGATGTGTTTGTGAAGGGGCGGAAGGCGGAGGCTGCGGGCGAGGCTTAAGCTGCGGGCCTGCGTTCGCACCGGCACAAAGGGGATTCTCACCGACTCTTGAAGAGTTTATGCAATCCCAGACTTGGGAGAGCTCCAATGCAAAATACGACACACGCGGTTATGTCGCAGCGTGTTGAACCGGGCGACAGCCCCGACGATTTTCCGACGCCTCCTTGGGCGACAAGGGCGTTACTCGAACACGTGATCGGCGTAGATGGCCTAGATAGATTGTCCTGTCTCGAGCCAGCGTGTGGCGCCGGACATATGGCTAAGGTGCTGAGGGAATATTTCAAAGAGGTTCGCTGCGCCGACGCCTACGATTATGGTTTCGCCCCGGTCCGTGACTTCCTGTCTTATCCTTACGAAACGAATGCTGTGGATTGGGTGATAACCAATCCCCCTTTCCGGCTGGCGGAGGAGTTCGTCCAACGGTCTTTCGATGTAGCTCGTCGGGGCGTAGCGGTGCTCGTGAGGACGGTTTTTCTCGAAAGTGTCGGGCGATATACTCGGCTCTTCAGGGATGACCCGCCATCTAAATTCGCTCAGTTTGTTGAGCGAGTTCCTATGGTGAAGGGCCGGTTGGATGAAAGAGCGTCGACCGCAACGGGCTATGCGTGGCTAGTTTGGGAACACCACGTAAGGGATCAGTCCAAGGTTGTTTGGATCCCCCCTTGTAGGAGAAGCTTGGAGCGACCAAATGACTACGGGGCAGCACAACTGCCGCTGATTTAGTCATGAGGTGCTCATGCGGAATTACATCAGTATTCCGGATGCTCGTGTCCGCCTACGAGAACTTGCGGAAGCCCATGGTATCGACGAGCTGCACGAGATTGCAGACTCCATGTACCGGCGAACAGCAACTCGACGCGCTCAGGTTCGCAGTCCCAAGGTGACGGCGGAAATGGCGGAAGAAATCCGCCAATTCGCGGCTGCCAATCCCGACCTGCACCAGCAGGATATCGCAAATCACTTTGGCGTGAATGTCGGTCGCGTTTCCGAGGCGCTTCATCACGATAGATGAAGCCCTGGAAATCCAAAGCTTGAGCGGCTGGGGAGAGCCCGGACGGGTGGCCGCCCGGGCTTCCTGACTATTTCTTCTCGTGATCCGCGTACACGATCAGCTTCCAGCGGATTGCACCTTCAGAAGCGCTATGCTGATGAGAGTTTTGCGGCGGCAACGGCTCGCCCTTGTTGGAAGCCACCTCGCTCCCGCACCCCATGCAGCGATAAATGCCCGAAAAGGGCGCCGCCGTTCCGGGCGTATACACCGTATCGAATGCGGTGTGATCGACTTGGGCAAGGTAATGCCCATACTTGTAGGTTGCCATCTTGGGCCTTTCTGTTCGCCAACCCTGGCACCGAGAGTTGGTTGACGATGAATCGGAGGCCCACTAAGATTTCGACGCTTGATAAGAGCATGAGGTGGGGTGCCTGCCTCCGGTTAGGGTCACCGCTCCAACGGTGACCCTAATTCGTTCAGGAGTCGTCTGGATCTCCTCCCAAAAGCTCGTCAATGTCGGCAGACGCATACGCGGGCATACGCCAGTACCGACCGTTCTGGGATTTTACCGTCCAGCTCTTTTCCGAGCCTTGGATCACCCTTTTCTGTAGGCGCCAAAGCGCAGTTCTGAAGGCATCCAGATTGAGCGCTCCCCCATGCTCTTCCACGTACAGGGGGTAAAGTTCGGCAGGCGTTTTCGCATCCTCCAGCGTAAGGCCCAGTAGCTTCGCGATATCTTTATCTCGCTCGGAAGTTGCCCCGCTTGCTGCCTTCACCTCCACCGATTCGCCCGTAATGTCCGCCATCACTCGCTCTGCGGCCGCCACATCTTCCAATTCTTTTTTAGCTGAATCCAATGCCTTAGACGCGCGTAGGACCTTGGCCTCAGCCTTGGCTCGGCGGTCTTTCAGTGCTGCCATGACATCGATCATTGAGACTGCATACATCATACGCCATACGCAGGCAAATACATACGTGGCAGACATGCGTAATTGGTCGGCGTCGGATCTGGAGCCGCTTCATTCCATCCAAAACGGATCATTTCCCCTCCTAATGTAGGAAAATGCGAAGCGCGAGACCGCCGGCCTGCTGCCGCTCGGCGAAGGCGACGGCGAGGAGGACGATGCGTTTTTGGTCTGACCTTTCCCTGACCTTCCCGACCTTTCCATGTCCGATCGCGACACTGTCCGGAAACGGGCACGGCGTTCGCGGGCGTTCACCGACTGTTGGTGAAAATTCCCAATGCTTGGCGCTGGCGAAGGGGCCCGCAGCCGGGCCAATTTCAGAAAACTGCAGATTTCCGCCATTTCTCGCATTTGGCACGGTGCTCGCAGTACCTTTTGCATGACCGACGGATGGTCCGCCGGTCGCCAAAAAGGAGATTGCAATGTCTGTCACGTTCAACCTGCAGAAACTGGCCATTTCGGTGTTCGGCGCGCTCGTCGCCTCCAGCCTCTTCCTCACCGCCGCGGCGGGCCCGGTCCTGGCTTAAGACCAGGCCGGTCCCTCCCGGACCGTTCCAACCAACCACCCATTGCCATCAGGAACCAAGACCATGTCCAGCTACGCCCTCGACAAGCGCAATGCCAAAGTCCTCGGCGTCTGCGCCGGCCTCGCCCGCAGCGCCGGCTGGGATCCGACCCTGGTCAGGATCGGCGCCGTCGCCCTGACCCTGTTCGCCCTCGGCCCGCTGATGATCCTCTTCTACATCCTCGTCGGCGCCTTCACCCCCGCCCGCTGAGGTCCATGTCCGCCCTGCCGCCGCTATCCCGCGAGCGGCAGGAAGAGGCCGAGGATCGCGATGGCGAGCGCCACGGCCGAGACGATCAGCGCCACCCGCGCCAGCTGCTCGCCGCTCCCCGGATTGCCGTTCCCGCTCATTCCGCCAGCCTTTCCATCCGCCGCTCCCGGCTGATCTTCAGCGCCCTGGTCGCGAGCCGGACCTCGTAGAGGAACAGGAGCAGGCCGGCGACCAGCAGCAGCATGGTCAGGACGAACAGCACCGCGATCAGCTGGGCGAAGCCGATCTTGCCCACGCCCGCGACGAACAGCACCCCGACCAGCACGCAGACGAAGAGCGCACCCGCCGTGCAGCAGGTCAGCGACCAGTTCACCACCCGCATCCTCCGGTCGAGAATCCCGAGCTCCGCGAGCCAGAGCCGGCGGACCAGCTCGCTGTCATCGGGCGGTTCCGCCTCGAGCTGGCGCGAGCGGTCGACGACGCGGGCGAGCCGGTGCGCGAGCACGTTGATGATCCCGGCAATGCCCGCGAGCAGGAAGACCGGCGCCACCGCCAGCTGGATCTGGTGGGCGATGCTCGTGACCGCGGCCGCGCTCTCGTTCATGGCCGTCCGCTAGGCCCGGCCCGGAGCAAGATCAATGGCCTGACAGCGCCCGCTCCGCCCTCTATCAAGGGGGACGAGGGGGAGGGCCCATGACGAAGGCGCGGCGGCCGGTCTGGCGGACGCTTTATTTCTGGGTGCTGGTCGCGATCGCGTCCGGCATCCTCACCGGCTGGGCCGCGCCCCGCCTCGGCGAGAGCCTGGAGCCGCTCGGCACCGGCTTCGTCAGCCTGGTCAAGATGATCATCACCCCGGTCATCTTCCTCACCGTGGTCACCGGCATTGCCGGCATGGCCGACCTGAAGGCGTTCGGCCGGGTCGGGCTGAAGGCGCTCGGCTATTTCCTCGCCGTCTCCACCCTCGCCCTCGCCATCGGCCTGGTCGTCGCCAATCTCGTCCATCCGGGCCACGGGATGAACGTCGACCCGCGCAGCCTCGACGCGGCCAAGGTCGAGTCCTTCGTCACCCGCGCGCACGACCAGAGCGTCACCGGCTTCCTGCTCGAGATCATCCCGACCACCTTCTTCAGCGCCTTCACCGAGGGCAAGATCCTCCAGGTCCTGTTCGTCTCCATCCTGTTCGGCATCGCCCTCGCTTTGCTCGGCGAGAAAGGGGCGAAGCTGCAGGACGGGCTGAAGATCCTGACCGCCGTCATCTTCCGCATCGTCCATATCCTGATGTACGCCGCCCCCGTCGGCGCCTTCGGGGCGATGGCCTTCACGATCGGCAAATATGGCATTGGCGCCCTGTTCAACCTCGGCGCCCTGATCGGCACCTTCTACGCCACCTCCCTGCTGTTCGTGATCCTCGTGCTCGGCGCGATCGCGCGGGCGGCGGGCTTCTCGCTCTGGGGGCTGGTCCGCTACATCAGGGACGAGCTCTTCCTCGTCCTCGGCACTTCCTCCTCCGAGAGCGCGATGCCGAGCCTGATGGAGAAACTGGAGCGCGCCGGCTGCCCGAAGCCGATCGTCGGCCTGGTCGTGCCGACCGGCTACAGCTTCAACCTCGACGGCACCTGCATCTACATGTCGCTCGCCGCTTTGTTCATCGCCCAGGCCTGCAACATCCCGCTCTCGCTCGGCGACCAGCTCGCCTTGATGGCGGTGGCGATCATCTCCTCCAAGGGCGCCGCCGGGGTCACCGGCTCGGGCTTCGTCACCCTCGCCGCGACCCTCTCGGTCGTGCCGGGCATCCCGGTCGCCGGCATGGCCCTGATCCTCGGCGTCGACCGTTTCATGAGCGAATGCCGCGCGCTGACCAATTTCGTCGGCAACGCCGTCGCCACCATCGTCATCGCCCGCTGGGAGAAAGGCGTCGCGCCGGAAACCTTGCGCGCCGCCTTCCGCGGCGAAGGGGGCGATTTCACCGAGCGGGAAAGCGACGTCCTGCAGATCGAGGGACGAAGCGACGTGCGGACCTGACGATCACTATTGCTATTGCGAACTACTCGCAATAAAGTCTGGTCATGCTCTCCGACCTGCTGCTTCATGTGCGCGATGTTCGCGATCTTCCGCCCTCCGAAGCCCGCCTCGCCCGGGGGATACGCCTCTGGGTGATGCTGGGCAGGAACGGTCGCTGCCCGATGCAGGCGGTGGCTGAAAAGCTCGGCTCGGTCCGCGCCGCCGCCCATTTGCAGCTGCTGCTGGTCGAGGTCGGCGCGGCCTGGCCCGATCCCTTCTGCATCGCCCCCTTCTGCTGCCCGCGGCTCAGCCATGACGAGGCGCTGGCGCTCGACATGGTCCGCAGCGCCTCCCTGGGCGACCGGCCCGCCTTCGATCGCCTGCTCCAGGAGATGCTCCCCGCCGACATCAGGGACCGGCTCTACGTCTCCGCGGGCGCGCTGGGCCGGACGCTCGGCCTCCCGGCCTAGGGACCGACATCCTCCACCTGGCAGCCCGCCAGTTGCGGGCTCCGCCAGCAGCGCAGCGCCCGCTCGATCTGGGCGGCGCTCGGCGCGGCACTTTCGAACACATATTCGATGATCAGCGCCCCCGGCTGCTCCTCGGCATCGTCATAGATATTGGGCTCGGTCGCCGCCTCGGCATTGCGCACCAGCAGCTTGCGATAGGGCCGGAGATTGGCGGCGCTGAGCACGCGCGCCGTGCAGAGCCGCGCCGCCGCCTGCGCAAAATTGCGCCCCGTCTGCTGCACCAGGGCCGCCTGCGCGGCGCCCTCGGCGCGGCCGGCCATCTCGAAGCTCTCGCCGTCTGCCTCCGCGGCGAGCCCGATCGCGCAGGCACCGCCCGCGGGCTGGACGGAATGGGCGGGTCCGGTGCCCGCAAAGGCGGCCAGCGCACCCGCTGCCGCCAGGGCAAGAAGCTTCAATTTCATCCTTCGTCTCCCGCTCCGTGCCCCCACGCCATGGCTAGCAAAGCGCCGGGCCGCCGCCAAGTTCCGGCGGGCGCAGCCGCGGGCCGATCCGGCGCGCCGAAGCCGCTCGTTGCGCTGGCGGCACGCAGGCTTTGCGTCTATTCGAAGGCCCGACCAGAAGAAGGGAGTCGCCCGAACATGCGTCTGCTCGCCCCCGCTCTCGCCCTGAGCCTCGCCGTCCTGCCCAGCGCCGCTTATCCGTCGCTGCCGGAGGGGCAGGTCGCGCCCGATTTCAGCACCAGCGGCGCGCTTGCGGGCCGGCCCTTCCAGTTCAACCTTCGCCGCGCGCTGCGCAACGGCCCGGTCGTGCTCTATTTCTATCCGCGCTCCTTCACCGAGGGCTGCACGCTGGAGGCCCACGCCTTCTCCGAGGCGGCGCCCGAGTTTCGCAGGCACGGCGCGCAGGTGATCGGCCTCTCCGCCGACAGCTACGACCTGCTCCGCCGCTTCTCTGTCGAGGCCTGCCGCAACGCCTTCCCGGTCGGCATGGCGAGCCGCTCGATCATCCGCGACTATGACGTCCAATTCTCCGCCCAGCGGGGCAACCTCACCAACCGCACCTCCTATGTGATCGCCCCGAACGGGCGGATCATCCACGTCTATTCGAACCTCGACTGGCGCAATCATGTGACCGAGACGCTGCGTGCGGTGCGCCAGTGGCGGGCCCAGCAGCGCCGCCGGCGGCGCTGACCGGCGGCCGTCATGTCCTGGCAGGGGGAGACGATCTGGATCACCGGCGCCTCGTCGGGGATCGGCGCGGCGCTGGCGGAAGCCTTTGCGGCCGAAGGCGCGACCCTGATCCTCTCGGGCCGGCGGCAGGACGCGCTGGAGAAGGTCGCCGCGACCTTGCCGACGGAGAGCCTGGTCTTGCCCTTCGAGGCGACGGACTGGACGAGGCTCCCCGCCACGGTCGAGACGGCATGGCGCTGGCGCGATGGCGTCGCCCTGCTGGTCAACAATGCCGGCGTCAGCCAGCGCAGCCTCGCCGTCGACACCGTGGCCGAGGTTTATGACCAGCTCATCGACGTCGACCTCCGCGCCCCGATCCGCCTCACCCAGGCCCTGCTCCCCCGCCTCGTCGAGCGGCGGTCGGGCACGATCGTGATGATCGCCTCGGTCGCCGGCCGGCTCGGCCCGGTGCTGAGGACCGGCTATGCCGCCGCCAAGCACGGGCTGATCGGCTATGCCGACGCGCTGCGCGCCGAGGTCGAGAAGGCCTATGGCATCCAAGTGATGAACGTGCTGCCCGGCTCGGTGCGGACGGGCGTCGCGAGGAACGCGCTGCAGGCGGACGGCAGCGCGCGCGGCGAGTCCGACGCCAATATCGATGCCGGGATGGAGCCGGCCGAATGCGCCCGCCAGATCCTCGAGGGCCTGGTCCAGGGGAAACGGGAGATCGTCGTGGCGGAGGGCCGCGAGGCGCTCGCCGCCGCGCTGCGCTGGCAGGATCCGGACCAGTTGTTCGACATGCTCGCCGCGGAGGGCGCGCGGCTGGCCGAGGCGCGGGCGGCGGGCGAACGCCCCGATCCGACGCCGCTCAAGCGCTGAGATGGCGGATTTCGATCTCGGCCGCTTCGTCGAGGCGCAGGCGCAAATCTGGCCGACGGCGCTCGCCGAGCTCCGGGCCGGGCGCAAGCAGAGCCACTGGATGTGGTTCGTCTTCCCGCAGCTGGCCGGGCTCGGCTCAAGCCCGATGGCGGTCCATTATGCGATCCGTTCGGCGGACGAGGCCCGCGCCTGGCTCGCCCATCCGCTGCTCGGCGCGCGGCTGCGCGAGGGCGTGGCGGCGATGCTGGCCCACCCCGGGCGGAGCGCCGACGCCACATTGGGCGGCATCGACGCGCTCAAATTCCGTTCCTCGCTGACCCTGTTCGAGGCGGTGGCGGCGGAGCCCGCGCTTTTTGCCGAGGCGCTCGATCTCTTCTACCACGGCGCGCGCGACCAACGCACGCTGGAGCTGCTGGCGGGATGAGCGAAATCAGGCTGCACGAAAGCTGGCTCGGCCCGCTCGGGGCCGAGTTCGAGCAGCCCTATATGCAAGGGCTCAAGGACTTCCTGCTCGCCGAGAAAGCCGCGGGGCAGCGCATCTTTCCGAAGGGCAGCGAATATTTCCGGGCGCTGGACCTGACGCCTTTGGGCGCGGTCCGCGTCGTCATCCTCGGCCAGGACCCCTATCACGGCCTCGGCCAGGCGCACGGCCTCTGCTTCAGCGTCAAGCCCGGCACGGCCGCCCCGCCCAGCCTGGTCAACATCTACAAGGAGATGCAGAGCGATCTCGGCATCCCGCCGGCCCGGCACGGCTTTCTCGAGCATTGGGCGAAGCAGGGCGTGCTGCTGCTGAACTCGGTGCTCACCGTGCGCATGGGCCAGGCGGCGTCGCACCGCGAGCGGGGCTGGGAGCGCTTCACCGACGCGGTGATCGCCGAGGTGAACCGGCAGCAGAGCCCGGTCGTGTTCATGCTCTGGGGCAGCTACGCCCAGAAGAAGGCGGCGCAGATTGACAGCGTGGACAAGGGCGGGCGCCACCTCGTGCTGAGGGCGCCCCACCCGAGCCCGCTTTCCGCCCATAGCGGCTTCTTCGGCTGCCGCCATTTTTCGAAAGCGAACCAGTTCCTCGAAACAAACGGCCTGCCCCCGATCGACTGGGCGCTGCCCGCCGACGTCTAGTGCTGCCGGTCGCGGCGCTGCCGGTAGATGTTGCGGCTGGCGCGGTCCTGCATGCGCTCGAGCCGGTAGCGTTCGCGGCCGGTGAGGCCCGGACCGTCGCGGCGGCTGCGCGCCTCGTAGCGGGCGATGCGCGCCTGCTGGCGCTCCAGCCGCCAGACCTCGCGCCCGGTCAGCTGGCCGGAGACGACGCCGCGGTAGATGCGGTGCTGCTGGTGGCCCTGGCGCTGGTTGATGCGGGCCTCGGCGGGCGCCGCGGCGGCGAGGGTGGCGGCGCCGAGCAACGCGGCGGCGAAGAGATGACGGATACGCATGGCACTTCTCCTCGGGATCGAAATCTGTCCCGGGGAGCCTAACGGGCGGTGCGCCTTTGCCCTTCGCCGCTAGTCCGCGCGGACCGCCCGCCTGATCCGCACCGGCCGCTCCAGCATCTGGCCGCGCATCGCGCCGGCGCCGGCATTCTCGACGGTGGCGCCGGCGAGGATGCGGCGGACGACGTCCATCCCCTCCACTACGCGCCCGAAGGCGGCATAGCCCTCTGCGTCATTGTTGCCGCTGGAGGGGCGGCGGTTGCCAGCGTCCATCGAGGTCATGGTCCCCGAGACGATGAAGAAATCGCCCATCGCACTGCCCGGCTCGAGCCGCGCCATGGAGATCGTGCCGTCGACATGGCGCAGCCCGGTGCGGCTGGTCGGCTCGTGCGCGATCGGCGGCAGGCCGAGCATGGCATTGCGCCGGATGCCGCCCTGGATGAAGCCCTGGCCGGTCCGCCGCGGCGTCCGCGAGGCGCGGTAGAAGGTCACGCCGTCGAACCGGTGCTGGTCGACATAGGCGAGGAAATTGGCGGTGGTGACCGGCGCGGCACGGCCGTTCAGTTCCAGCACGATATTGCCGGCCTCCGTCTCCAGCCGAACCCGCGCCCGGTCCGGGACCGGCGCATTGGCCGTGCTGTTGCCCGACTGCGCCGCCGTATTGGCGGGGGCGGGCGCGTTGGCGGGCTGGCTCTCCCCACAGGCGGAAAGGAGAAGGGCGGCAGCGAGTCCGAGCGCGCGAATCATGGCGCGCACCATATCCGCAACCGCGCCCGCAGAGGCGAATTTTCCTACACGGCGAATTTGTGATCTACGCTCGCGGATGGACGATCCGTCGACCCCGCGCCCGCCTCGCCGGCAGCTGCCCGCTTTCGATCCCGTCCCGCTGCGCGCACGCCGCGACGGCTGGACCGAAGCGCGCCAGCGCGAGTTCATCCGCTTGCTCCATGTGAAGCGCTCGATCAGCACCGCCTGCCGGGCCGTCGGGATGAGCCGCAAGAGCGCCTATGCGCTGCGCGAGCGGCCGGGCGCAGAGAGCTTCGCGGCGGCGTGGGATGCGGCCTTCCATGGTAATGCCCAGGTTGTGCCGGCCGAGCACTATCCGCTCTGGCAGGCTCTGCTCCGCGGCCGCACGCGCGGCATCGTCCGCAAGGGCAAGGTGATCGGCACGATCACGCGCCCCGACAATGACGCCGCGCTGAGACTCCTGAAGCGGCTCGATCGCAGCGGCCGGCCGCCTCGCGCATGGCAGCGGTCGCGGGGCCCGGAGCCGGAAGGTGACAAGTGAACAAAATCCGCGAATCCGTCCACTTTGTCACCTTCCGCGGCCACGGGCGGGGGGCTAGATTCGACGCTTCACGCCAGCAACGAGGTTCCCGCCATGTCCACTTCCCCCTGGGGTGCGCCCTACAGCCACTCCCGCCAGGCCAATGTCGCCGACGACATCGATTATGCGATTCGTGGCCAGGAGCTGCAGTTCGTCGAGATCGAGCTCGATCCGGGCGAGAGCGCGGTCGCCGAGGCCGGGGCGATGGTCTGGAAGGATGCAAGCGTCGAGATGACGACCGTGTTCGGCGACGGCGGCGGCCAGGAGCAGGGCGGCTTCATGGGCAAGCTGCTCGGCGCCGGCAAAAGGCTGCTGACCGGGGAGAGCCTGTTCACCACCGTCTTCACCCACCAGGGCACGGGCAAGGCCAGGGTCGCGTTCGGCGCGCCGGTGCCGGGGGCGATCATTCCGGTGAAGCTGGACGCGCTCGGCGGCACCCTGATCTGCCAGAAGGACAGCTTCCTCTGCGCCGCCAGGGGCGTCTCGATCGGCATCCATTTCCAGCGCCGGATCATGACCGGACTGTTCGGCGGCGAGGGCTTCATCATGCAGAAGCTGGAGGGCGACGGCTGGGTGTTCGTGCAGATGGGCGGGATGGTGATCGAGCGCGAGCTCGCCGCCGGCGAGGAGCTGCACGTCGATACCGGCTGCATCGCGGCGATGATGCCGAGCGTCGAGTTCGACCTGATCGGCGCGGGCGGGGTGAAAAGCGCCCTGTTCGGCGGCGAAGGGCTGTTCTTCGCGCGGCTGACCGGCCCGGGCAAGGTCTGGATCCAGTCCCTTCCCTTCGCGCGGCTGGCCGGGCGGATGCTCGCCGCGGCGATGCCGATCGGCGGGCAGAATCGGGGCGAGGGCTCGGCGCTCGGGCCGCTCGGCAACTGGATCCAGGGCAACAGCTGAGATGGCGCAGTCGCTCGCCCATGTCGCGCTCGTCGTCCGCGACTATGACGAGGCGATCGCCTGGTTCAGCGAGAAGCTCGGCTTCGAGCTCCTCGCTGACGAGTATCAGGCGGAGCAGGACAAGCGATGGGTGCTGGTCGCCCCGCCGGGCTCGCCGCCCGGCGGCACCTCCCTGCTGCTCGCCCGCGCGGCGACGCCGGAGCAGGCCGCCTTCGTCGGCGACCAGGCGGGCGGGCGCGTCTTCCTGTTCCTGCGCACCGACGATTTCGACCGCGACCATGCGGCGATGCTCGCCAGGGGCGTCACCTTCGTCCGCCCGCCGGTCGCGCAGCCTTATGGCAAGGTCGCCGTCTTCCTCGACCTCTACGGCAATCGCTGGGATCTGGTGCAGTTCAGCGCGGCCCCGGCGCCCAGCCCCGCGGGGCGAGCGTGAAGCCGGCAAAGTCGAAGGCCGGCGAGACGACACAGGAGACCAAGGCCCAGCCCCGGTCGGCGCGCGCGGCCTGCCAGTGGCCGGGCGGGATCCGGAATTGTGGCACCTCGCCCGCGAGCACGTCCGGCCCGAGCCGCGCGGTTTCGACAGGGCCCTCGTCCGCGGCCGCGGTCTCCAGGCGAAGGGCGCTGCCGGCGTGGAACAGCCAGAGCTCGGTCGCGTCCACCTTGTGCCAGTGCGAGCTCTGGCCCGATTCGAGCAGAAAGAGGATGGCGGTCGCGGACCCGCGCGTGCCGGCCGGCGCCTCGGCGCGCCAGGTCTCGCGGTACCAGCCGCCTTCGGGGTGCGGCGCCAGCGCAAGCGCGTCGATCAGGGCCCGGGCGTCGTCCATGCCCGATTATAGGCCGCTTGGGCCGGGGCGAAAGCGGGTCGGCCGCCCCGGACAAGAAAAGGGCGCCCGCGTCGGGGCGCCCTCCAGGTGGCCGGTCGGGAAGACCAGCCTACATGCCGACCGTGTTGGATTCGACATTGTTGGTGCTGCCGCTGTCGCGGATCGCGTCGGCGGCGTTGCTGCCGGCGTCGCGCACCGCATCCGCGCCGTTGGTGAGCGCGTCCGCGGCCTGGTCGTTGGCGGTGTTGCTGGCCATCGCCTCCATATTGTCGGCGACGTTCTCCATCGCGTCCTGGACGTTGGCGGCATTATTCTCGGTCGGCGTCCGGCTGCAGGCGCCGAGCGACACCAGGCAGGCCACCGCGGCGAGCTTCAACACAGTCTTCATAAGGCATTACCCCTTCGAAACAGGATCGGGCGCCCTGGCCCGGCCCGGACGCCCCCGGATGCGGTCAGGCATCCGCGGGCGACAAAGCCCGCCATGGCGAAAAGGTTCCCTCGGCTTGGCTCGGCCTGCCGCATTTAGCGCCGCTTTAACCCTTGGCGCCTAGGATGGGCGCCCGAAACGACGGGGCAGAAATATGAGCTTCTCCTTCTCCGATTTCGCGGCCGCGCTGCGGAACGGCCACCGGATCACGCCCGAGGACGTGCTGGCTGTGCGCCGCGCAGTCTGGCCGGACGGCCGGGTCTCCGACGCCGAGGCCGGCATCGTCTTCGACCTCAACCGCGCGGTCGGCGAGCCCTCTCCCGAATGGCGCGACTTCTTCATCGAGGCGCTGACCGACTATGTCGTCAACCAGAAGGCGCCGCGGGGCTATGTCGACGAGGCCAATGCCGCCTGGCTGATCGCCGAGGTCGACCGCGACGGCGAGCCGGTCAGCCGGCTCGAGGTCGAGCTGGTCGTCAAGGTGATCGAGCGCGCGCTTAACTGCCCCGCAAGCCTCAGGAGCTGGGCGCTCGCCCAGATCGAGGAGGCGGTCGTGCGCGGCGCGAGGACGGTCGACGCCGACGAATGCCGCCTGCTCCGCCGGCTCGTCTTCGCGCCGGGCGGCGAAGGCGCTCTGGTCGTCGGTCAGGACGAGGCCGATCTGCTGTGGCGGCTCAAGGATGCCTGCCTCCGGTCCGACAACGCCCCCGAATGGAAAACCCTGTTCGTCCAGGCGGTCGGCAACCATCTGATGGCCTGGTCCTCCTACAAGCCGCTCGAGCGGGACGAGGCGGCGCGGCTCGAGGCTTTCGTCAACGATCATTCCAGCTCGGTCGCCGGCTTCTTCGCCCGGATGCGCGGCGCCAATCCGTTCGCGGAGGCGAAGAAGGTGCTCGACGAGGAGAAGGACGTCGATCACGCCGCGCGGCTCGCCGAGGCCGAAGAGGTCACGCCCGACGAGCAGGGCTGGCTCGACCGCAAGGTCGAGGCCGACGGCGCCCGCGACCCCTATGAGGAAGCCCTCCTCGCCTTCGTCGCGGCGGAGAAGCG
This sequence comes from Allosphingosinicella sp., assembly GCF_035626655.1. GTDB lineage: Bacteria > Pseudomonadota > Alphaproteobacteria > Sphingomonadales > Sphingomonadaceae > Allosphingosinicella. Next base: position 101,280 of record NZ_DASPNF010000009.1, on the reverse strand, counting down.
GTAGGCAGAACGGGCGGTTCGGCTCGCCCCGTCAGCCTGTCATCCGAGAGGGTCACGGCGATCTCTTCCGCCGCTTGTCCCTCGTCCAGCCCATCACCCAGACCCACATCCGGGGGTCGTTCGAGCCGCACCGTTCGCAGCGGAGTCTCAGCCCGGCTTCACGCAAGGGTGTCGCGGTCGGGAACATTTGCCGCAGCTCATATGGGTCGGCCACGACGGTCCGACCGCAGCGACGGCACCGCATCTCCAGCTTGCAACCGAGATCCACCAGGGTCCGGGTGGTAACGATGCCGCGTCGCAGGAGCTGGGCGGCAGCGTCGCTCATCCGCTGCGGCGGTAGACCAAAGCCCCGTGCGCCACGGGTCTTGGGGCTCACGGCTCGACTCGCATGTTCCCATTATGTTCTGCTCCTCGCCGAGAGTCGAATCAGTACGGCTCAACACTCTCTTGGGGCCGGGCCGGCGGCGCGGTGTTCAGGCGGAAGGCCCGGTGAAGGCGCGGCTCACCAGGCTTCGCTGACCGCCCGCACGCCCCGATATTCGTCGATCCGGCGGAGAGTCGCGGGCGAGACGCCCCCGGGCAGGGCATCGAGCGCGAAGAAGCGCGCCTCGGCCACCTCGACCCCGTCGGCGCGGACCGCGCCGTCGACGCGGGCGCGGAAGAGGTGGACGGTGTCGCGCTTGCCTTCGCTGGTCGAAATATGGGTGGAGACGAAGACCAGATCGGCAAGACCGCAGCCCAGCTCCTCGCGCATCTCCCGCGCCGCCGCTTTTGCCGGCTGCTCGAACGGGCGGATGCCGCCGCCGGGCAGCAGATACTGGTCGGTGCGGCCGTAAGTGTGACGGACGAGCAGCACGGCCCCGGCCTCGTCGAACAGCATCACCTTCACGCCGCGGGTGCGCGGGCGGAGGATCCGCCAGAGCCGGCGCTGCAGGAGGTAGAGAGCGACGAGCCGGCGCACCGCGATCCGCGCGGCGGCTAGAGAAACTGGGTGAGGCTGAGGCCGTTGCCGTCCGGGTCGTTGAAGAAGGCGACCTTCGCGCTGCCGTCCGGCGAGGTCCAGATGCCCTTTTCGTCCTGGCCGAGGCCCGGATAGATGTTCATGGCGACGCCGTTCGCGGCCAGCGCCGCGACCGCCGCCTCCATGTCGTCGACCTGCCAGCCGAGCACCGGATGGGCCGGCGGAATGTGGCCGGGCACCTCGGTCAGGCGGAGCATCACGCCGTCGAGGTCGAACAGGGCGGCGAAGCCGTCATCGCCCGCGCGCGGCAGGCCGAGCGCCTCGGCGTAGAAGGGCTCGGCGGCCTTGCGGTCCTTAGTGGTGATCATGGCGATCGGGCGGGCACCGGCTAGTGACATGGCGAGTCTCCCTATTCTTGCGTCCGCACGATCATGCCCCATCCGGAGCGAAAAGCCATCGCCCGGACGGGTGATTCCGGCGCGCTCTAGCGCTCGACCGTCACGCGCAGATAGGTGGCGGGGATTTCGGTGCGGTCCGGTCCGGCCCGGTTCTGCGCCTCGAACAGGAGCGTGAGCTCGGCATGGAGATCGGCCGCGCGGCCCGACGCCTCGGCCGCCGCATAGGCGTTCATCGTCGGGCCGTAATAGAGGCGGAAGATGTCGAGGAATTGGGCGGGCGGGCCGTCATGGCGGAAGACCCAGGTGTCGGGCAGGCAGGAAATCCGCCCGGCGGGAATGCCGGCGGCGCCGAAGCGCTCGCGGACTTTGTCAGCAACGCCCCAGGTCACCGGGCTGACGAAGCCTCGGGCGGCGGCGGCGTATAGGCGGCGCTGATCTTCAGAATCTGCGCGACCAGGGTCGGATCGCCCGGGATCCAGTTGCCCATTACGATGCGCCCGCCGGGGCGGGTGACGCGCACCATCTCCCTCGCGACGTCGTGCGGGCGCGGGGCGAACATGGCGCCGAACATGGTGAGCACGAAGTCGAAGCGGGCGTCGGCCAGGCTGGCGAGATCGGAGGCGTCGCCTTCCTCAAAGCGGAGATTGGCGAGGCCCGCGGCCTGCGCCCGTTCATTGCCCGCGGCGACGAGATTGGCGGCGATGTCGATGCCGAGCACGTTCGCGCCGGCGCGGGCGGCGGGCAGGGCGGTGGTGCCGTCGCCGCAACCCAGATCGAGCATCTCCATGCCGGGGCCGATGCCGAGCGCAGCGATCAACTCCTCGCCGCTCTCGCGCATGGTCTCCGCGATGCGGGTGAAGTCGCCCTTTTCCCAAAGGGCCTTGTTGGGGTTCATGATCCGTCTCCTCGGTGAAGGGCGCCGCCTAGCCGGACCGGCCGGGCGGGACAGGCGCGTGCGACCGAAACGACCGATCGCGCGACGGAAAGGGCGAGAGGCTCAGGCGGCGGCGAAGCTGACGGCCTCGATCTTGTTGCCGTCGGGATCGCGGACGAAGGCGCCGTAATAATGGGCGTCATATTCGGGGCGAAGGCCCGGCGGGCCGGCATCCTCGCCGCCATTGGCCAGCGCCACGCGGTAGAAATCGTCCACCATCGCCCGCGTCTCGGCGAGGAAGGCGACATGGACGCCGTTGCCGACGCTGGCCGGTCGGCCGTCGGTCGGCTTCTCCAGGCTGAAGAACATGATCGAGGTGCCGTAATCCAGCGAGCCGTCGCGCTCGTGCAGCTTGCGGATACCCAGGGTGGCGAGCACCGGATCGTAGAAAGCGGCGGCGCGGGCGGCATCACTGGTGCCGAGGGAGACATGGCTGAGCATGCGGACGGGAACGCGCCGCCAGCGGGGCGGTTGCGGGCGGGTTTCGACGGGAGCGGGTCGGGCTTCGACCAGCGACGCGCCGGGCAGTGGCGCTCCCGGGGCCCTGCTCTTACGGTTTCGCCATGAATATTTCCCTCCGTTCGCTCCTGGCCGCGCTGGCCCTGGTCTGCCTCTCCGCCTGCATGACCGTTCCGGCCGCGCGCCCGTCGCTGGCGGGCGCTTGGCATTTCCGGATCGACACGGGCGGGGGCCGGATCACGCTCGGACAGCTCAGCCTCACGCCAGCCGCGGGCGGCTATACGGGCAGCCTGACGACCAACCGGGGCGACAATGTGCTCCCGGTCCGCTCCTTCACCGTCGACGGAAGGGCCGTGCGCATGCACGTCGAGTCGCCGCAGGGCGCGGTGACTTTCGCCGGCGACCTCGCCCCGGGGTCGCGGGCCTTCGCCGGCACGGTTACCTATCATGACGGTCGCCGCTTCACCCTGCGGGCGACGAAGGACTGACGGGCGGCCGCAGGGGACGCGAAAGGTCACCAAGGTCACGCCTCTACGCGCGCGCGCCCGAGGAGCGAGAAAGGTCAGACCCGGGAGGAACGAAAGACTGGCCATCCCCAGCGTAGACCAGAGACTTTCCTACATTGAAAGCGTCGCCGCTCAGGCCGGCCGCTGGACGACCCGCAGCGTGTTGCCGAACGGGTCGGTGACATAAAATTCGCGCGTCCCCCAGCTCTGGTCGACCGGACCGAGATGGACCGGAGATTCGGTACGGCCCGACTGGTCCAGACCGCGCCCGGTCCAGCGGGCGAAGAGGGCGTCCACGTCGTCGACGAGCAGATGCGCATTGACGCGGGGGACCTGGTCGGTCGGCAGGCTGGTCAGCATCAGCTCCGCCCCGTGGCGGGTGAGGCTGACGACGGGATCGTCGGGCGCCCCCCAGAGCGTGAAATCGAGGAGGCGCGTGTAGAAATCGACCGCGGTCCGCATGTCGGCGACGTGGAAAAGCGGAACCATCTTCATGCCGCGTCGCCCGTCGTCGCGCTCAGATCAGTTCCGCCGTCCGGGCGAAGCCGAGGCTGTCGAACATCTCCAGGAAGCGGACCGCCTTGCCGCCCTCGAAGGTCCAGATGTCGACCTTGGGCGTGTCGATCTCCTGCCCGGTCCGCCGGTGCCGCCAGGCGCAGCGGCCGATCCAGACCACGGTGTCGCCGTCCGCCACGATCTTCTCCTGGGGAAAATCGATCATCTCCCAGTCGCGGTGGACGATCGCGAAATATTCGCGCGCCTCGCCCTGCGAGCGGCGCCAGGCGGCGAGATCGTCGGGCAGAGCGGGCTCGAGCACCGAGCGCATCTCGATCCCGTCGGCCATCAGGTCGAGGAACAGATCGGGGGTCATCCCCCTGGTGTCGCGCCACTGCGCGTAGGCGTGGGCAAGCCGGTCGACCGGCAGTTCGGGATCAGGCATGAGCGTATCCTCCCCGGGCGGGGAGGATAGCACAGAGCAGGGCGCGCGGCGCGCGTTTTGTTCGGCGGTCAGCGCGCCGGGCTGCCCCGGGCGATCCACGCCAGCTCGGCGTCCAGGGCGGCGCGGGCCCGGCGGGCGTGGCGGAGGAAATGCGGCCAGGCGCGGGCCAGCGAGCGGCGCAGGGCCGCCGCCTCGGCCCGGGGCAACGGGCATTCGCGCAGATAGTCGGCCAGCCGCTGGTCGAACGAGCTGCGCGAGGTGCCGAGCTCGAACGGCACGATCGCGCTCGCATCCCCGCTCCGGCAGCGGCCGCGGCGAAATTCGTCCGAGAGCACGACGCCGCCATTGCCGCGCCAATATTCGAGATAATGTTCGTAGGCCCAGCCGCGCCCGCGGCGGGACAGGCGGGCGACATAGCCGCCGTCGCCCGAGCCGCCCGAGCTGATCCGCCAGCCGGCGACCATTTCGGCGCGGTCGCGGGGCCGGACCGGAGCCGCCGATGCGGCCGGCGGGGCGAGGATGGCCAGCGCCAGCAGCAGCTGTGCAGCGAGACGGACCTTCATCTCTTCCCTCCCTGGACGGCGCCGGCAACGCGGCCGGATCGTTTCGGTAGCGGGCCGGCGATGAACCGGCGGCAACGGCCGGGCTCAATCGATGATCTTCATGTCGCCTTCGGCCGCCATCCGGGCGAGCGCGTCCTTCATGTCCTGCAGCCGCCCGGGCGGATGGGGTTCCCACTCCGCGACCTCGCCGACGATGCGGAGCGGGTCGCGGGAGCGGTAGGAGCTGGTCGGGTTGCCGGGGAATTTCTTGTCGGTGAGATTGGGGTCGTCCTCGAACGGGCCGGTCGGCTCGACGATGTAGATGCGCTCGCGGCCTTCTCCCCTGGCCAGCTCGCAGCCCCAGATCGCCGCGTCGAGCGAGGCGGAGAAGTAGACCCAGGAGAGCTTCTGTTCCTGGTAATTGGAGCTGAAGCCGGGCGCGAGCAGGTCGCCGACGCACAGATCGGCGCGGGTGCCGTGGTAGAAGGGCGGCACGGCGTCCTTCGCGTAGGTCATGGGCGCCTCACCGCGTCACTCACGCTCGGGCTCCGCCTCGCGATTGTCGTGCCAGACCCACCAGTCATAGGGGTCGGTCTGAGGATAGCCGGGGGGTGAATCCTCCCATTTTTCCTGGCGGCCGAGCGCGGTCATATCGAGCCAGTTCCACAAGTTTCCCATCTGCTCGTCGCCGCGGCCGCTGGTGAAATAGGTGCGGAAGATGCGCTCGCCGTCGCGGAAGAAGAAATTGGTGCCGTGCCATTGGTCGACCCCGAAATCGGCGTCGAACTCGTCGGTCAACGTGTACCAGGGGATATGCTCCCAGCCCATCTTCGCCTTCTGCCGGGCGAGGTCCGCCTGCGAGCCGCGCGAGACGAAGGCGAGCTGGGTGTCTCGCTGATTGAGGTGGGCGGGATGCACGGCGTGATCGGCGACCAGCGAGCAGCCGATGCAGCCCCGCTCCGGCCAGCGCGACACGCCCGGCTCCATGAAGGCGCGGTAGACGATGAGCTGGCGGCAGCGGCCGAACAGCTCGCGCAGGTTCACCCGACCCTGCGGCCCCTCGAACGCATAATCCTTCTCGACCGCCAGCCAGGGCATGCGGCGGCGTTCGGCGGCCAGGGCGTCGCGGGCGTGCATCACCTCCTTCTCGCGCTCGTGCATCCGCGCAAAAGCGGCGTCCCATTCGGCGCGCGAGACGACGGGGGGAATCTGCATGGCTTCGCCCGTGGCGTTCGCGGATGATCCCGTCATCGCTCCATCTCCGATCCTGTTGCGGGAACTGCCACGCGGGCAGGCCCGGGATCAACGTCGACCCGCGCGGAAAGGTTGCTCTGGATCAGTTTCGGGCCGGCGGGTGCGGAACCTGACAGTCCAGAAGCTGACAAAGCTGACACGATAATCCTACAGCTCAACGCTCGTCCTCGTCGCCGTCGGGGCGGCCGCGATGGACGGGTTCCGGCTCAGGGTCCGGCATCCGTTCGCCCCGCAAGGCGGCGTTGAACTGCCGCCACGCCGCCTTCAGCATACGCGCGATGCGGAAGGAGAGGATCCCGATCGGCCCGTCCTCGTGCCGGCTCACCTCCTCCAGCCGGTCGTGCCAACGGCCGTAGCGGACCGGATCGCGGTAGCGGAGCAGGAACATCGTGAGTCTCTCGTCAAAATGCCGCCGCTCGCCGATCTGCTCGCCATTGTGAAAGATCGGCACCGGCACGCCGTTGATCGCGCGCGCCATGGCGGCATCGTCGAGCCGCTCCACCATCACGTCCTTCGCCGCGGCCCAAGCGAGCCGGAAGGCCTGCGCGTCGGGACGGCGGCGCAGCGCGTAGGCGGAGTCGCGGCTCATCCCGACCGCGCGGCAGGCCTCGTCGACGCAGCCGCATTCGGCGAGGCGCTGGATGAATTCGAGCTGCTTGTCGGGGACCCAGCCGTCGTGGCGGTAGCGGAGCAGGACGGGCTCGAAGAGGGCGTCGTCCTCGTCGGCGTCGGATGGGGTGGCGGGGTCCTCGGGGGGAGGGACGGGGGAGGATGAGTCGGTCATCCCCAGCTTAGGACAGAGATTATCCTACATTGGGAGGGGAGATTGATCCGGAATGGAGTTGGTAACACGCGAGCCGCAAGGCGAGAAATTGGAGCACTGTCACTGCAATTCCGCATTGACGCTGTATTAAAGCAGTAATACGCTTCGCCGAGAAAGGGAGCGAGCGATGCGGTACTGGCTGGCTCTGGCGATGATCGCGGCGGCCGGGAGCGCGCCGGCCTGCGCCCAGGAAACGACCGCGGCGGCGGTTCCCTCGACATTGGCTGCGCGGGTCGACGGCAGGACGGTGAACCATGCCGGCGAGGGCGTGACGGTGCGGGTGCCGGCCGGCGCGACCTATGTCGGCGGCGAGCGCTTCAATCTCTACGGCGTGGCCGACGCCGAAATTCACGTCTACGTCGAAGCGGACGCGCAGCGCCGGCTGACCCGGCTCTACTGGATCCAGTTCGAAAGCTACCTGCCGAGCGCCGCCACTGCGCGGTACAATTATGCGGACGGCAACACCCGCTACGATCTGTGGGGCGCGCCGACCTGGCTGGTCTGGGGGCCGCGGCGGACGGACAGCCCGACCAGGGCCGGCTCGGACCGCGAGCACGTGACCGGCATCCTGACCCGCGCCGGCTATTCAATCCCGCCCGAGATGATGAACGTCCGGATGGTCCAGATCCTCGACGATCCGCAAGGGACGGGCCGCGGCCGGCGCGAGCTGATGATGATCTATTCCGAGGATCTGGCGCAGACCGGGCGGCGCTATGACGAGCTGGTCCAGGACGGCCGCATCGTCACGTCGGCCTGGCAGCCGCTGCAGCAGCCGCTGATCGACCGCGCGACGACGGCGTTCGCGGTGGAGCGGCGGTAGGGACAGGGGGCTTGTCGAAGTGGCGCCGGCCGCACGGCGCGGCCGGGAGGAGCGCCGCTGTGCAAGGCCGCCTTGATCTTCGCCGCTCGCCTCGCTCCGGCGCGGAAGATCATCCCGGATCGAGCCGGGGCAGGCTTCGCTGCAGGTCCTCAGCCGCAGTCCAACTTGTCATCGAAGCTCAGATCAGCCGGCGCCTGCCCCGTCGACCGGTCAACCACGCTGGCCTCGCAATGGGAGCCGACGACGGCTCTCAGGGCGACATCGTAGGTGGCGCCCGGGCGCGGCGTGAAGCGGACGGACTTCCCGCAATTGCTCCGCCAGGCCCCGCTGGCACGCATGGTCGACATCCACAGGGTCACCGGCGCGCCCGCCGGCAGCTGGCGCTCCCGCTCCGCGCCGCTCAGCCACGAAAAGGACGCGAGCCTTCGCCGGCCCTGACAGACGCCGGCCGGCAGATGATAATAGGACTGCGCCGTGCTGCTGCCGAAGCCAAGGCCGCGGTCATAAGCCTTCCGGAAGACGAAGGTCGCGGATGCGCCGGCCGAGGTGCCTTGCGATTGCACCGTGCCCGTCATCGTGGCCGCAAATATGGCAACGAATATTGCCGACTTCATGATCGCGCGCATGGCGAAGCCCCCCTCTCCTGCATCGCGCTTATGCTGCGAATTCAGGAGTATCGCAACGAAGGTGCGAGGCCCTCAGTCATGTTCGCGCCCGCCGGCGCCCATGTAGAGTTCACTGCCTTTCTCCCGGAAGACCTTGCTCATTTCGGCCATGCCGGCCTCCGCCTCAGCCAAGGCTTCGGCGGACAAGTCCGCTTCCCCCTTCTCCTCCGTTCGGGCTGAGCCTGTCGAAGCCCTGCCTTTCTCTTCCGCCGTAAGAAAGGAAAACCCTTCGACAGGCTCAGGGCGAACGGTGGGGGTGGAGGCTGCGAGGAAACTGTCTGCCGACTGGTTCTGCTTCGCAGCAAAATCCCTGACTTCCTGGGTGATCTTCATCGAGCAGAATTTCGGCCCGCACATCGAGCAGAAATGGGCGGTCTTGGCGCCCTCCGCCGGCAGGGTCTGGTCGTGATATTGCTCGGCCGTGTCGGGGTCGAGGCTGAGGTTGAACTGGTCGCGCCAGCGGAATTCGAACCTCGCACGTGACAGCGCGTCGTCGCGGAGCTTCGCGGCCGGGTGGCCCTTGGCCAGGTCCGCGGCGTGGGCGGCGAGCTTGTAGGTGACGACGCCGACCTTGACGTCGTCGCGGTCCGGCAGGCCGAGATGCTCCTTCGGCGTCACGTAGCAAAGCATCGCCGTGCCGAACCAGCCGATCATCGCGGCGCCGATCGCGCTGGTGATATGGTCGTAGCCGGGGGCGATGTCGGTGGTGAGCGGGCCGAGCGTGTAGAAGGGGGCCTCGCCGCAGGCCTCGAGCTGCTTGTCCATATTGGCCTTGATCTTGTGCATCGGCACATGGCCGGGGCCCTCGATCATCACCTGGACGTCGTGGCGCCAGGCGATCTGCGTCAGCTCGCCCAGGGTGGCAAGCTCGGCGAACTGGGCCACGTCATTGGCGTCGGCGATGCTGCCGGGGCGGAGGCCGTCGCCGAGGCTGAAGGCGATGTCATAGGCCTTCATGATCTCGCAAATCTCGTCGAAGCGGGTGTAGAGGAAGCTCTCCCGGTGGTGGGCGAGGCACCATTTCGCCATGATCGAGCCGCCGCGGCTGACGATGCCGGTGACGCGCTTCGCGGTGAGCGGGATGTAGGGCAGGCGCACGCCGGCATGGATGGTGAAATAGTCGACGCCCTGCTCGGCCTGCTCGATCAGGGTGTCGCGGTAGATTTCCCAGGTCAACTCCTCGGCGACGCCGCCGACCTTCTCCAGCGCCTGGTAGATGGGGACGGTGCCGATCGGGACGGGCGAGTTGCGGAGGATCCATTCGCGCGTGTCGTGGATGTTGCGGCCGGTGGAGAGGTCCATGACCGTGTCGGCGCCCCAGCGGATCGCCCAGACCATCTTGTCGACCTCCTGCGCGACGTCGGAGGCGACGGCGGAATTGCCGATATTGGCGTTGATCTTGACCAGAAAGTTGCGGCCGATCGCCATCGGCTCGGACTCGGGGTGGTTGATGTTGTTGGGGATGATCGCGCGGCCGCGGGCCACCTCGTCGCGGACGAATTCGGGGGTGACGTAATCGGGGATCGAGGCGCCGAAATCCTGGCCGTCCCGGAGGTGGCCGCGGATTTGCTCGCGTCCGAGATTCTCGCGGACCGCCACATATTCCATCTCGGGCGTGACGATGCCGCGGCGGGCATAGTGCATCTGGGAGACATTCGCGCCCGGCTTTGCGCGGAGCACCTTGCGGCGGACGTTGGGGAAAGGCTGGACGCCACCGCTCCGGTCGGGGCCGAGCTGGCCGTTGTCCTCGGGGCGAACCTCGCGCTGCAGCACCTCCTCGACATCGCCGCGGCCGCGGATCCAGTCGCGGCGCAGCTCGGGCAGGCCCGCCATGATGTCGATGCTCGCGGCGGGATCGGTATAGGGGCCGGAGCAATCATAGACGCGCAAGGGCGGCTCGCCCGAACTGGGCTCGAGGTCGATCTCGCGCATCGCAACGCCCAGCGGGCCGACGTGAATCTTGCGGCTGCCGCGGATCGGGCCGGTCGTGACCTTGAGCTCGGTGCGGGCGGGGATGTCGGCCATTCGTCATTCTCCTTCAGCGGAGGGAGGACGGGCGGCCCGCATCTCCCTCCCTACGCCGGTGTCAGCCGGATCAGGTTCGACGGGTCTCGGCGTGCTCGCCGACTCTCAGCCGCGCGCAGCGGCCCCCCGGGGAATAGACCCGTCTAGCCCGAAGCCGGCCCGGGCGCTAGGCATGGCGGATGGAAATGCGAAAGCGGCCCAATCTGGACGATCCGGCCGAGCTTGCGGCCTACAGGCAGGAGCTCCGGCGGCTGATGCGGGTGCCGCGGATCCTGGGGCTGCTGCTGGTCGCGATCGGCACCGGCATCGTCATCTACGCGCAGCGCGCCGGCATCGAGGGGGCACTGAAGCCGATCGGCTGGGCGCTGGTCGCCTTCGGCTGGCTCAACCTGTTCCTGATCATCTATTATCGGAGCCGCTACCACCGCGCGCGCATGGCCGAGGATCCGGACGCTTTCTAGCAGCCGGGCTCGACGAGCCCGGCCTTCGCTTCGCCATGCTGAAATTGCCGAGATCTTCAGGCGACCTGCGTCACCAGAAGCGAGCCCGCCGGCAGCGGCTTCAGCAATTCCCTCGCGGGAATGGCGGGGTCCAGCCAGCGGGCCATGTCGGTCCTGCCCAGGATGGAGATGCCCCGATTGTGATACGGCGCGACGTCGGGATGCGGCTCGATGGTCAGCATGGTGAAGGCCTCCTCCCCGATGCCGGCGTCATGGCGCCAGAGGCCGGCAATGCCGAACCAGTCATGGTCCTGCAGGGTGAACAGCCATTTGTGCTTCGTCTTCGACTTCGGATCCGCATGGGCAGTAAATTCGTAGAAGCCGTCGGCGAGGATGATGCAGCGGCCCTTCGGGAACTCCCGCCCGTCGGCGCGATAATTGAAGACCGGCTTGCCGCCGGGGCCCGGCCAGGACCAGCGGCGCTGGACGAGCTCGACGGCGCCCGGCTTGTCGGTCGCGGCGCGCAGGATCGGCGCGCGGTCGGTGATGCGGATATCCGCGCGCGGCTCGAAATTGGGGATACCCTCCGGCGCGAGGACATTGGGGAAGAGCGTCTCCGCGGGCACGCGCTCGATGAGGCGGTAGTCGTTGCACATCAGAGCGGCAGCTCCAGCTCGAGCTCGGCGGGCTCGAGCTCGTCGCGGTCGGGGCTTTCGGTGAGATTCGAAAGGGTCAGGCCGAGCAGGCGGATGCCCTTGGCGACCGGGAGGAGGGTGCGGAGCAGGGCGACGCCGGTCTCGAGGAATTCCGCGCGGTCGGCGACGTTGCGCTCCAGGCTCTTCGCTCTGGTGATGATCTGGAAGTCCCGGAACTTGACCTTCAGCGTGACCGTGCGGCCCTTGATCCCCTTGTCCTCGATCCGCCGCCAGACGGTCTGGCTGATCCGGTCGAGCTCGGCGATCAGGGCGTCGCCGTCGGTCAGGTCCTCGAGGAAGGTGTCCTCGGCGCCGATCGACTTGTAGGGCCGGTCCGGCCTCACCTGGCGGTGGCAGATGCCGCGGGCGAGATTGAAATAATAGTCTCCCGAGCTGCCGAAATTATGCTGCAGGAAGGCGAGGCTCTGGGCGCGGAGGTCCGCGCCCGTCTGGATGCCGAGCCGCGCCATCTTCTCCGCCGTCTTCGGGCCGACGCCGTGGAAGCGGGAGACGGGCAGGGTCGCGACGAAGGCCTCGCCCCTGGACGGCGGGATCACGCAGAGGCCGTCCGGCTTGTTCTGGTCGGAGGCGAGCTTGGCGATGAACTTGTTGTAGGAGACGCCGGCCGAGGCGGTGAGCCCGGTCTCCGCCCGGATCCGGGCGCGAATCTCCTGCGCGATCAGGGTGGCGATGCCGATCCCCTTCAGGTCCTCGGTGACGTCGAGATAGGCCTCGTCCAGGCTGAGCGGCTCGACCAGCGGCGTGTAATCGAGGAAGATCGCGCGAATCTGCTGCGAGACGGCGCGGTAGGCGTCGAAGCGCGGCTTCACGAAGATCAGCTCCGGGCAGCGGCGCTTCGCCGTCACCGAAGGCATGGCCGAGCGCACGCCGAACCTGCGCGCCTCGTAGGAGGCGGCGGTGACCACGCCGCGCACCTGCCCGCCCACCGCCACGGGTTTGCCCCGGAGCTCCGGATTGTCGCGCTGCTCGACCGACGCATAGAAGGCATCCATGTCGACATGGATGATCTTGCGCAGGGGCGCAGCCGCCGCTTGATTCTGGGTCGCTTGACTCGGGGACGCGTCGTCGTTCACGCTTTGTGCTTATCATTCATCGCGGGGCCGCCGACAGTCCCAAAATGGCTTGATGCAGGTCAAGCGTGGCTTCCCGGGGCGGAATAAGGTTAAGGCGAGTCATGGCGCGAGGCAGGCGGGACGGAATCGTGATCGCGGGGGGCGGCCTGGCCGGCGCGCTCGCTGCGCTTGCCATGGCCCGGCACCGGCCGGACGTCCCCCTGCTGGTCGTCGAGGAAGCCGAGACGTTCGGCGGCACCGGCATCCGCACCTTCTCCGACGCCGAGCTCGGCCGGGACGGCGCCGGCCTGATCGGCGCCGAGGCGATCGCCCGCTGGCCGGGCATCTATCTCTCCTTCCCGGGCATGAACCGGAACCTCAGGCTGAACTGGAGCGGCTTCGGCGGGGTCGACCTGCACCGGGCGCTGGTCGAGGCGCTCGACCCGAAGCAATATCGGCTCGGCACCAGGGTGGTGGCGGTGCGCGAGGACGCGCTCGTGCTCGAGGGCGGCGAGGAGCTGAAGGCGGAGAGCGCGATCGACGCGCGCGGACCTGCCAATCTCTCCTCGCTCGAACTGCTCTACGAGGTGCGGCTGGAGCGCGAATATGCCTTTGCCGCGCCGCACCGGGTGGACCGGCCGGTGCTGATCGACGCGACGGTCGCGCAGGACGGAGCCCTGCGCTTCATGCAGTGCATCCCGCTGTCGGCGGACCGGCTGGTCGTCGGCGACGTCATGGTCTCGGAGCGGATCCAGCCGGATGCCGAGACCGGCGCGCGGCTCGACGCCTATGTGGCGGCGCGCGGCTGGAAGCCAACGGCCAGCGCCGATGATTCCGGGGGCGAGCATGTCGAGGTGCGGCCTTTGCCTCATGGCGGCGACTTCGCGGCGTTCTGGCGGCTGGGCGGGGCGCGGGTCGCCAAGCTCGGCCTGCGCGGCGGCTTCATCCATCCGCTGACCGGGCGGACGCTGGGCGACGCGGTGACCAATGCGATGCTGCTGACCCGGCAGCGCGACTTCTCCGCCGGGGCGCTGCACGATCTGTTCGAGGCCGAGGCCAAGCAGGCGTGGAAGAAGCGCGAGCTGCTGCGGGGCGTCACCGCCGCCTTCGCCAGGACCAGGCCGGAGGGCCGCCGCGACCTGCTCGCCGCGCTCTACGGGCTCGGCCCGGGAACCATCGCCGGGCTCAACACCGACGATCTCGGCTGGATCGACCGAATGAAGGTCAGGGGCGCGATCAAGGCCGCCTGAACGGTTCGTTACGGCGCAGTTCATACCCTATTCAGTCGCCATAATGTGATTTTGTCACATCACCCTTGCGGAGAGGAGGATGCGATGCGTTTCGTCGGCATGCTTTCGATGACGGCCCTGATCCTGACCGGCCTGCCCCCAGCCCCCATCGCACTGGCTCCGGCCGACGCGCAGAGCGCCGCAAGGATGCGGCGAATCCCCCCGCCGAACGGCGATCCCGACGCGCGCTGCGCGCCCTTCCTGCAGCGCGGCGGCGACTATGATTATGATCGCGCCGGCTACGGCCGGGGCCGCGGCCCGGCCGCGGGCATGGTGAACAACCTGCCCCAGGCCTATGCGCCGCCACCCCCGCCCCCGTCGCCACCGCCCCAGTACAGCCCGCCGGCCCCGCAGACCGAGCAGCGCAGCCAGTCCGGCCAGGATGTGGTGATCACCGGCACGCGGGTCCCGCGGCCCAACCTGCAGTCCGTCTCGCCGGTGACGGTTGTCGGCGGCCAGGAGGTCGGCAGGACCCAGCCCGGCCGGCCCTCGGACGGAACCCTGGCGCTGCGCAACGGGCGGCCGGACCTGCGGTACCAGCCCAATTACGTGCCCTCGCCCGAGAATCGCGAGCGCTACGACCGCCGCGACGTCGCCGCGGTGCTGGCGGTTGCCGACCAGCCCGTCTCGACCTTCTCGGTCGATGTCGACACCGGCTCCTATTCCAACGTCCGCCGGCTGCTGAACGACGGCCAGATGCCGCCCGAGGGTGCGGTGCGCACCGAGGAGCTGATCAACTATTTCCGCTACGATTATCCGCTGCCGCAGGACCGGTCGCGGCCGTTCAGCGTGAACACCGACATGACGACCACGCCCTGGAATCCGGAGACCCGGCTGCTGCGCGTCGGGCTCCGCGGCTATGACCTGCCCCGCACCCAGCGCCCGGCCGCCAACCTGGTCTTCCTGGTCGACGTCTCGGGCTCCATGCAGTCGCCGGACAAATTGCCGCTCGTGCAATGCTCCCTGGCCCTGCTCGCCGACCGGCTGTCCCCGCGCGACCGCGTCTCCATCGTCGTCTATGCGGGCGCCGCGGGCGTCGTGCTTGAGCCGACCTCGAATCGCGCGGCGGTGGTGGAGAGCCTGAAGAACCTGCAGGCCGGCGGCTCGACCGCGGGTGCGCAGGGCATCCAGCTCGCCTACAATGTCGCCCGGCGGAACATGATCGACGGCGGCATCAACCGCGTCATCCTCGCCACGGACGGCGACTTCAACGTCGGCGTCACCGACAACCAGGCCCTGATCAACCTGGTCGAGCGGCAGCGCTCGGACGGCATCACGCTCACCACCCTCGGCTTCGGCACGGGCAATTATAACGAAGCGATGATGGAGCAGATCGCCGATCACGGGAACGGCAATTACGCCTATATCGACAGCCCCCGCGAAGCGCAGAAGGTGCTCGACGACGAGCTCAGCTCGACCCTCTTCACCATCGCCCATGACGTGAAGATCCAGATCGAGTTCAACCCGATGTATGTCAGCGAATACCGGCTGATCGGCTATGAGAATCGCGCGCTCCGCGAGGAGGATTTCGACAATGACGCGGTCGATGCGGGCGATATCGGGGCCGGCCACCAGGTCACCGCCATCTACGAGGTGGTGCCGGTCGGCGGCCGCGGCTGGCTGCCGCAGCGCCGCTACGAGGGCAATCAGCGCCGCACGATGGGCGACGACAATGGCGAGCTCGCCTTCCTCAGGCTCCGCTACAAATTGCCGGGCCAGGACGCGTCGCGGCTGATCGAGCAGCCGGTCGGCGCCGGCATGATCCGCAATGCCCGGGCGCCGACGGGCGACACCGCCTTCGCGGTGGCCGTGGCCGCCTACGGCCAGCTGCTTCGCGGCGACTCCAATCTCGGCAGCTTCACCTTCGCCGACGCAAGGGCGCTGGCGGAGCGGGGCGCCGGCGGGAATTTCTGGCGGCGGGAGTTTCTGGGCCTCACCCAGCTTGCCCAAAGGCAGCGCTTCGCGTCGAACGACGGGCGGCGGTAGGAGGCATCCAGGTCGGCGCTGGTTCGCTGGCGTCGACCTGGGTCAACCGCATTACAGCGCTCGGTACGGAATATCGGAACGTCCAATTTCCAGCGTCCATGAATGGGCCTCCATGAAGTAGCGAATGCTATCTTCGATTGCGGACTGGTCGCCGGAAGGTCCGATGATCACCTTCCGTATTGGAGATCGCGTCCACCGGGATTCCGGCGGACCATCCAGTTCGCCGATGGCGCATTCCACCGTTGGCCGCTTCAAACCGGCGCGATCCGGAAAAATGAGGGGATTCCCGACATGATCCCCGATGTCCCCCCGGACTAATCGAACCTCGCGCTCGTGGCGGTAGGCTCGATGCTTGATTACACTTGGCAACCAAAAAACCGTATTCTGTAAGTAGTTCGCCTTGTTCAGGCCAACAGGGTCTCTCTCCAGATACGCTTTCGTCGACTCGGGGAGTGCCTCGAAATCCCGCAAATAATCCTGGATAACCTCTTCAACCAGCCGCCGACCTTCGTCCTCTCCATACACAATCCGTCGCGGAATAGAGCCGAGCCTACTCAGCAGCTCGGACGTCGCGGTCTCGCTGGCATCAAAGACCAAGCCAACACCCCGACCGTCGGCTCCATAGAGTCGCCACTGGCTCAGGTCCCCGACGTCCGCCTCATCGTCGACCGCTTCTGTCATGCAGAAAACGAAAGCCCTGAACCTTCTTTCAAGGTGTATCGGCTGCAGGCTTCTCGCGAGACGCGCGCCCCTCAAAATTCCTGGAAGCGTCGTTCGGACGCATTCGTTGACGATCGACGATCCGAGAAGAAACTCGGAGGGGTCGTTGGTGCTCAGCGCGGAAGTGTAACGAATTTTCCGAGATTCGATAATCGAATAGAATGCAGCCAAACTACAATAATGAACAAAAACGCCGGTGGTGGGGGCCAGCCTTGGGATGACGCGGCTAAGAGTATTCGACAGGTTGTACGCCGGTAAATAATCTTCATCCACCAGCCTAGACGTCCAGGTTCGCCACGTTCAGCGCATTTTCCTGGATGAAGTCGCGGCGAGGCTCGACCACGTCGCCCATCAGGCGGGTGAAGATCTCGTCGGCGACGTCGGCCTGGCTGACCTCGACCTGGAGCAGGGCGCGGTTGGTCGGGTCGAGCGTCGTTTCCCAGAGCTGCTCGGCGTTCATCTCGCCGAGGCCCTTGTAGCGCTGCACGCTGAGGCCCTTGCGGCCGGCGGCGAGGATCGCTTCCAGCAGCTGGGTCGGGCGGGTGACGAGCGCGCCGCGCGGATCGGGCGCCTGCGCCTTCACGGCGCCGCCCTCATTCTCCTCGGCTTCCTCGGCCGGCTCGGTGGCGACCGAGGAGCCGCGCAGCGAGACCAAGCGCGAGGCGGCGGCATAGGTCTCCGCCTCCGGCGCGCAGAGGCCGTGCAGCTTGCGCGCCTCGGCCGAGACCAGGAACTTGTGGTCGATGACATGGTGGTCGGTGACCCCGCGCCAGAGCCGGCGCAGCACATAATCGCCGTCCGCGCCGATCTCGCCGGTCCACTGTCCCTCCTCGTCGACCGCGTTAAGCCACTCGGCGGTCAGCGCGATCGCGTCGCGCCGGTCGCCGAGATTGGGGTTGAGCGCGCCGGTCAGGGCGAGCGCCTCGATGATCGCCGGATCATAGCGGCGCGGCACATAGGCCATGAGCGAGCGGACCTTGCGCGCATGCTCGGCGAGCGCGCGGAGGTCGTCGCCCGAGCGCGGCCCGGTGACGCTCTCCAGCGCGGTCAGGCCGACGCCGGCCTCGATCAGATAATCGTCGAGCGCGGCATTGTCCTTGAGATAGACCTCCGAGCGGCCCTTCGCGACCTTGTAGAGCGGCGGCTGGGCGATGAAGAGATGCCCGCGCTCGATGATCTCCGGCATCTGCCGGTAGAAGAAGGTGAGCAGGAGGGTCCGGATATGGGCGCCGTCGACGTCGGCGTCCGTCATGATCACAATCTTGTGGTAGCGCAATTTCTCGATGTTGAAGTCGTCGCGGCCGATCCCCGTGCCGATCGCCTGGATCAGGGTGCCGACCTCCTTCGAGGAGAGCATCCGGTCGAAGCGGGCGCGCTCGACGTTCAGGATCTTGCCCTTGAGCGGCAGGATCGCCTGGATCTCGCGGTTGCGGCCCTGCTTGGCGGAGCCGCCGGCGCTGTCGCCCTCGACGAGGAACAGCTCGGACTTGGCCGGGTCCTTCTCCTGGCAGTCGGCGAGCTTGCCGGGCAGCGAGGCGATGCCGAGCACCGACTTGCGGCTGGCCTCGCGCGCCTTGCGGGCGGCCTCGCGCGCGGCGGCGGCGTCGATGATCTTCTGGATGATGGTCCGGGCATGGGCCGGATTCTCCTCCAGCCATTCCGCCATCTTGTCGGCCATCAGGCTTTCCAGCGGCTGGCGGACCTCGGAGGAGACGAGCTTGTCCTTGGTCTGCGAGCTGAACTTGGGATCGGGCAATTTGACCGAGACGATCGCGGTCAGCCCCTCGCGCATGTCCTCGCCGGTGAGGTTCACCTTCTCGCGCTTCATGATGCCGGACTTCTCGGCATAATTGTTGAGCGTGCGGGTGAGCGCGGCGCGGAAGGCGGCGAGGTGGGTGCCGCCGTCGCGCTGCGGGATGTTGTTGGTGAAGCAGAGGACCTGCTCGTAATAGCTGTCGTTCCACTCGAGCGCGACCTCGATGCCGATCTCGTCGCGCTGGCCGGTGACCGAGATGGGGTCGGGGATCAGCGCGTTCTTGGCCCTGTCGAGATAGCGCACGAAGGCGGAGATGCCGCCCTCGTAGAACAGTTCGACGCTCTTCTCGTCCTCGTGCCGCGCATCGGTCAGGACGAGGCGGACGCCCGAATTGAGGAAAGCGAGCTCGCGGAAGCGGTGCTCGAGCGTGTCGAAGTCGAACTCGGTGATCTTGAAGGTCTCGGCCGAGGGCAGGAAGGTGACCTTCGTGCCCTTCTTGCCGGCCGGCGCCGGGCCGAGCACCCTGAGCGGCGCCTCGGCATCGCCGTGGCGGAAGCGCATCCAATGTTCCTCGCCATTGCGCCAGACGGTCAGCTCCAGCACCTCGGAGAGCGCGTTGACCACCGAAACGCCGACGCCGTGCAGGCCGCCGGAGACCTTGTAGGCATTCTCGTCCGAGGTGTTGTCGAACTTCCCCCCGGCATGGAGCTGGGTCATGATCACCTCGGCCGCCGACACGCCCTCCTCGGGGTGGATGTCGGTCGGGATGCCGCGGCCATTGTCCTCGACCGAGACCGAGCCGTCGGCGTTCAGCGTGATCAGGATCCGGTCGCAATGGCCGGCCAGAGCCTCGTCGATCGCATTGTCGGAGACCTCGAACACCATATGGTGGAGGCCGGAGCCGTCGTCCGTGTCGCCGATATACATGCCCGGCCGCTTGCGGACCGCGTCGAGGCCTTTCAGCACCTTGATGGAATCGGCGCCGTAGCTGTTGTCATTGGGGGTGTCTGTCATAGCCGACATATAGGGGCTGAAGCAGAAATGTCACGCGCGCGCAGGCGCGTGCGCGCGCGTGGACCCCGGACCGGCCCGGGTCAGAATTCGTCGGCGCGCCGCCCCAGCAGGGTGATCTCGACGCGGCGGTTGCGGCGCATGCCCTCGGCGGTCGCGTTGGAGGCGACGGGGCTGCGCTCGCCATGGCCGGCGACCCGGAAGCGGGTGCGCCCGGCGCCGAGCTCGTCGAGCGCGTCGCGCACGCTCCCGGCGCGGCGCTCGGACAGATCCTGATTGTAGGCGTCGCTGCCGCGCGCATCCGCATGGCCGTCGATCGCGACGCGCACGCCCGGATTGGCGCGCAGGTAGCGGGCGAGCGCCCGCAGCCGCTCCCGGGCCCGCGCATAGAGCTCGTCGCTGGCGGTGGCGAAGAGCACGTCCTGGTTCATCGTCATGCGCGCGCCCTGCGGGGTCTGGCGGAAGCCATAGGCCCGCATCTCGCTGCGGCTCCAGCCGGGCTCGCGCTCGCCGCCCGGCCGGGCCAAAGCCGGGGCGGAGAGGGCCGCTGCGACGGCGGCGCTGATCAACAGGAACCTTTGCATGTCGAGTCTCCCTGGACTGTATCGGCGCCGGAATGGACCTGCGTCGCTGAACGCCTTCTGAGGGATGCTGACAGCCAGGGTTCAGCCGGGATATTCAAGGCCGGTTCAGTGGCGGCGGCCGAACCTGGCAAAGCGGGAAAGGGGCATATGGATGAGCGGCAATCCGGCGAAGCGCGCCATGTTCGTCCTCGCGGTGCCGGCGCTGCTGGCGGGCTGCACCGCGGTGATCGACCGCGCCAGCTTCTTCCCGCAGCTGGAGCCCCCGCCGCAGGCGGTGCTGCAGCCGCCGCCCGGCTACCGGATGATGGAGGCGATGCTTGACCTGCCGGGGCTGGGCCGGGTCCATGCGGTGCGGCTGGACAATCCGGCCAGCGAGACCGTGATCATCTATCATGGCGGCAATGGCAGCTTCGTCGCCGCCCAGTCGCGGGGCGCGGCGGCGCTCGCGGCGACGACCGGGGCCGACTTGATCCTCTACGATTATCCCGGACGCGGCGGCACCGACGTGCCCGGCACGATCGAGGCGGCGATCGCCACCGGGCCCGCCTTGCTGGCGGCGTTCCGGCGCGAGGGCTGGATCGGGCGGGGGCCGCTCTTCGCCTACGGCTTTTCCTTCGGCGGCAGCCAGGCGGCGGCAATGGCGCGCGACGGCGCCGGCTTCGACGGGCTGATCCTGGAAGGGACGGCGTCGGATATCGCCGCCGTGGGCCGCAACTTCGTGCCGTGGATCGCCCGGCCCTTCGTCCGGATACGCCTCGATCCCGCGCTCGCCCGCTTCGACTATTTCGGCTACGCCGTCTCGGCGCGCGCGCCGATCCTGCTCATTTCCTCGCGCGACGACCGGGTCGTGCGGCCGCGCAACATGCGCGCCTTCGCGGCGCAGCTCAGGGCGCAGGGCCGCACGGTCGACCTGGTCGAGATTCCGGGCGGGCACGGCTCGGCGATCGGCGAGGCGCAGGGGCGCGCGGCGATCGGCGCCTTCATCGCCCGGCTCTCGCGCCGCTAGCCGAGCTGCGCC
The DNA here is from genome assembly GCF_035626655.1 of Allosphingosinicella sp. Classification (GTDB taxonomy): domain Bacteria; phylum Pseudomonadota; class Alphaproteobacteria; order Sphingomonadales; family Sphingomonadaceae; genus Allosphingosinicella. The sequence goes on along the minus strand of NZ_DASPNF010000009.1, from coordinate 80,381 downwards.
CGCGCCGCGGCCGGCCGCACCGCGCCGCCGCCCACGTCGAACCAGCTCGCCGCGCCGATGCCGGCGAAGAGCCCGGCCTCCGTGCCGGTCATCCAGACCTGCCCGCCCGCGCTGCCGAGCCGTTCGAACAAAGCGCGGCGGCGACGCGGATCGAGATGGGCGGCAATCTCGTCGAGCAGGAGGACGGGGCGCCGCTGCGTGCGCTCGGCGACGAGGTCGGCATGCGCGAGGATCAGGCCGATGAGCAGGGCCTTCTGCTCGCCCGTGGAGCACAGCCCCGCGGGCTGCTGCTTGGCCTGGTGGGTGACGAGGAGATCGGCGCGGTGCGGGCCGGCGAGGGTGCGGCCGGCGGCGGCGTCGCGCGCACGCGCGGCGGCGAGCGGGGCCGGCGCACCGCCTTCGAGGGCGATCAGCGCACGGGCGAAAGGTCCCTCAGGGACGGCCGCGAGCCGTTCGGCCAGAGCGGCGATCGTGACGGCGCGGGCCTCGGCGATGGCGGCGCCATGCTCCGCCATGCGCGCCTCCAGCGCGTCGAGCCAGGCCTCGTCCCAGGGCCCCTCCTCGCCGAGCAGCTTGTTCCTGGCGCGCATCGCCGCCTCGTAGCGGGCGCTGTGCATGGCATGGTCCGGGCGGAGCGCGAGGACGAGACGGTCGAGGAAACGGCGGCGCCCCGAGGCGGCGTCGGCGAAGAGCCGGTCCATGGCCGGCGTCAGCCAGAGCACCGAGAGCCAGTCGGAGAGGCTGTTTGCGGACGCGGGCGCGCCGTTGATGCGGACCTGGCGGCGCTCGGGCGCGCCCGGGGCCGTGCCCGTACCGATATCGATCTCACCGAGCCGCGCCGCCACCGCGAAGCCGCCCTGGCCGCCCCGCCGCGCCATCTCGCCGAGCGCGGCGCCGCGCAGGCCGCGGCCCGGCGATAGCAGGGAGACGGCCTCCAGCACATTGGTCTTGCCCGCTCCATTCTCGCCGGTGAGGATGACGAAGCCCGGCCCGGGCGCGAGCAGGGCGTCCGCATAGGAGCGGAAATCGGTCAGCGAGAGGCGGGTGACGGCCACACCTCTCCGTAACGGAACCGGCAGCGCCTTCAACCGCTGGCGCTTTTCCATCAGCCGGGCATAAGGTCAGTCAGAGAGGATGAGCGACGCGGAACCCCTGGTCCGGCCGATGGAGGTCGCGGGCAATCGCCTGACCCTGCTGCCGGACGGACCGGAGCGGCTGGAGGCGCTGATCGCCTTGATCGAGGGCGCCGAGGTTTCGCTGCGGGTCCTCTATTATATCTGGGAGGACGACGTCGCCGGCCGGAGGGTGCGCGATGCCCTCGTCACGGCGGTGCAGCGCGGGGTCTCGGTCTCGCTGCTCGTGGACGGGTTCGGCGCCTCCTCGGCGCCCAAGGGCTTCTTCAAGCCGCTGGAGGAGGCGAAGGCGCGCTTCTGCCGCTTCGTGCCGCGCTGGGGGCGGCGCTATCTGCTGCGTAACCACCAGAAGCTGGCGCTGGCCGATGGCCGGAAGGCGATCATCGGCGGCTTCAACATCTCCGACGATTATTTCGGAACGATCGAGCAGGGCGCCTGGCGCGACCTCGGCCTGATGGTCGAGGGGCCGAGCGTCGAATGCCTCGGCGGCTATTTCGATGCGCTCTTCGCCTGGGCGGAGACGGAGGATGCCTCGATCCGCCGGCTGAGGCGGATGCTGAGCAAGCACAGCGTCCGCTACGGCCCGCTCCACTGGCTGTTCGGCGGCCCGACCCGGCGACTCTCGCCCTGGGCGAAGTCGGTCAAGGCGGACATGATGCGGGCGACGCGGCTCGACCTCATCGTCGCCTATTTCGCGCCGAGCTTCTCGATGCTGCGCCGGATCTTCGGGATCGCGCGGCGCGGCCGGGCGCGGCTCGTGACGCCCGCCAAGCTCGACCACCAGTTCGTGGTCGGCGCGGCGCGCTTCCTCTACAATCTGCTGCTGAAGCGCGGCGCCGAAATCTACGAATATCAGGCGACCAAGCTCCATTCGAAGCTGATCGTGATCGACGACGTCGTCCATATCGGCTCGGCCAATTTCGACATGCGCAGCCTCTATCTCAACCTGGAGATGATGCTGCGCGTCGACGATCCGGCCTTCGCGGCGATGATGCGGCGCTTCGTCGAGGGGGAGATCGCCAATTCGAAGCGCATCCTCCCCGAGGAGCACCGCAAGAGCATGACGCTCTGGAACCGCATCAAATGGGCGCTGGGCTACTTCCTCGTCGCGACCGCGGACTATAACGTCTCGCGACGGCTCAATTTCGGGAAGAAGAGGTTCGGCGAAGGCTAGGGCCGTCAGCCCGAAAGATCAGTCCTTCCAGCCCCAGAAGAGGTGGCAGGGCGGGACGTTCGCCCACTCGAAGCCCTTGTCGATCCGCTCGAAATGCGGGGCCATGAAATCGCGGACCTTGGCCTTGAACTGGTAGACCAGGAAGGCGCCGCCCGGACGAAGGGCTTTGTGCGTCTCCTCGGCGATCTTCGGCCCGATGCCCGCCGGCAGGGTCGAGAAAGGCAGGCCGGAGAGGACATAGTCGGCATGCTCGAAGCCGCAATCGGCGATGATCTGGCGGACGTCGGCGGCGGAGCCCGTCACCGGGAAGAGCCGGTTGTCGGTGAACTTGCCGCGCAGGTAGCGGATGAAATCGGGATTGGTGTCGATCGCGATCAGGGTCGCGTCCGGCGCCATGCGGCGGAGCACATGCTCGGTGAAGGTGCCGACGCCCGGGCCATATTCGACGAACAGCTTGCAGTTCGCCCAGTCGACCGGCGCAAGCATCTTGTCGATGGTCGCCCTGGACGAGGGAATGATCGAGCCGACCATCACCGGATGCTTGATGAAGCCGCGCAGGAAATGCCAGAGCGGGTTGCCGCTCCCCTTGCGCGCGAAACGCCTGTTGGTCCGTGCCTCTTCCAAGGATGCCGACATGATGGTCCCAGATCTTTGTGGAAAGCCCGTGCGTTGCCAGCTTGAGGCGCGAAAGGCAAGGCGGATGCGCCGCGCCCGGGCAACGTCCTGCCGTCCCGCAAAGGGAAGAACCGGCAGGCGCACACCGGCCCGGCCGGCGGACGGGAAGGCTGAATGAGCGGCTTCGGCCTCTCGCGCGAACGATTCGCCCTGCTCTTCTCGGTGATGCTGGTCGCCGCGGCGGGCAATACGGCGATGCAGTCGCTGCTGCCCGCGATCGGCCGGCAGCTCGGCGTCGCCGACCTCTGGGTGGCAATCGCTTTCTCGCTCTCCGCCATCGCCTGGGTGATCATGGCCCCGGTCTGGGCGCACCGCGCGGACCGGCGCGGACGGCGCGCGCTGATGCGGCTCGGGCTGGCGGGCTTCATCGTCTCGATGCTGATCTGCGGCGGGGCGCTCGCGCTCGGCCTTGCCGGGCTGATGGGCCCGGCTCTGGTCTTCGGCATCTTCATCCTCGGGCGCAGCTTCTACGGCGCCTTCGGCTCGGCCTCGCCCTCGGCGGTCCAGGCCTATGTCGCCGCGCGCACCGACGGCGAGGCGCGGACCAATGCGCTCGCCGTCCTGGCCTCCTCCTTCGGCCTCGGCACGATCATCGGCCCGGCGATCGCGCCCTTGTTCATCTTCCCGCCGCTCGGCCTCTCGGCGCCCCTGATCGTCTTTGCCGGCATCGGCCTCCTGGTGCTCGCCGGGATCGTGCTGCGCCTGCCCGACGACACGCCGAAGAACCCGGCCACCGGCCCGATCGTCGCCTATCCCGCGATCGGCGGCTCGGATGCTGGCGCCGCCGCCGCCGAGGAGCCGCGCGGGCCGGAGCGGCTGCGCTGGCGCGATCCCCGCGTCCTGCCCTGGACGATCATCGGCCTCGCCGGCGGCCACGGCCAGGCGATCCTGCTCTCGGTGATCGGCTTCCTGGTGATCGACCGGCTCAAGGTGCCGCTCTCCGACGCCCAGCACTGGATCGCGATCGTCCTGATCGCCGGCGCGCTCGCCTCCCTGCTCGCGCAATGGGGGCTCATCCCCCGGCTCGGCCTCAGCCCGCGCCAGCTCGTCATCTGGGGCTCGCTGGTCGCGGCGGCGGGCTGCGTGGTCACCGGTTTCGCCGAGAGCGCCTATGGCCTGATCCTCGGCTTCGGCCTCGCCTCCCTCGGCTTCGGCCTGTTCCGGCCCGGCTTCACCAGCGGCGCCTCGCTCGCCGTCGGCCTCGACCAGCAAAATGCGGTGGCGGGCCAGGTCACCTCGGTGAACGGCATGGCCTATGTCCTCGGGCCGGGCCTCGGCCTCTGGATCTACGGCTTCAGCCTCGCCTTGCCGCTGCTGCTCACCGCCCTGCTCATGGCCGCGCTCGCGGCCTGGACCGCGCTCCGGGTCAGCCCTTCGGACCCCGCGGCGTCAGCATCCCCGGAGCGATGAAGCCGATCGAGGAGCCGGCGCTGCGCGCCTCCTGCTTCAGGCTCTCCTGGATCTTCTCATAGTCGCGCTCCATCTCGGGCGTTACCGAGGCGCGGGTCTCGGCGAGCGCCCGCTCGAACGCGTCCATCGTCACCTCCTTTGCCTCGATCGAGCCGCGCAGGGCGAACAGGCCGGCCCGGCGGACGAGGTCCTCGAGATCGGCGCCGGTGAAGCGCTCGGCGCGCTTCGCCAGCGTGTCGAGGTCGACATCCCCGGCGAGCGGCATGCCCTTGGTGTGGATGCCGAGGATGTGGCGGCGGCCCTCGGCGTCCGGCACCGGCACGTAGATCAATTCGTCGAACCGGCCCGGGCGGAGCAGAGCGGGGTCGATCAGGTTCGGCCGGTTGGTCGCGCCGATCACGACGACCGACTGCAATTCCTCCAGCCCGTCCATCTCGGCGAGGATCGTGTTGACCACCCGCTCGGTCACCTGCGGCTCGCCGAGCCCGCCGCCGCGGGCGGGGACGAGGCTGTCCAGCTCGTCGATGAAGATCACGGTCGGCGCCACCTGGCGGGCGCGGGCGAACAGGCGGGCGATCTGCTGCTCGCTCTCGCCATACCATTTGGAGAGCAGGTCGGACGACTTGGTGGCGATGAAGTTCGCCTCGGCCTCGCGCGCCGTCGCCTTGGCGAGCAGGGTCTTGCCGGTGCCGGGCGGGCCGTAGAGCAGGAAGCCCTTGGCCGGGCGGATGCCGAGCCGGCGGAAGCTGTCGGGATGCCTGAGCGGCAGCTCGACCCCCTCGCGTAGCCGCTCGCGGGCGTCGTCGACGCCGCCGACATCGTCCCAGCCAACATTGGGCGCCTGCACCATCACCTCGCGCATCGCCGAGGGCTGGACGCGCTTCAGCGCCTCCTCGAAATCCTTGCGGGTGACCGAGAGCGTGTCGAGCACCTCGGCCGGGATGGTGCCGTCCTCGAGGTCGAGCTTCGGCATGATCCGCCGCACCGCCTCCATCGCCGCCTCGCGCACCAGGGCAGCGAGGTCGGCGCCGACGAAGCCGTAGGTCTGGCGCGCCAGGCCGGGGACCTCGACGTCCTGGGCCAGCGGCATGCCGCGCGTGTGGATGCCGAGAATCTCGCGCCGGCCATTTTCGTCGGGCACGCCGATCACGATCTCGCGGTCGAAGCGGCCGGGGCGGCGGAGCGCCTCGTCGAGCGCCTCGGGCCGATTGGTGGCGGCGATCACGATCAGATTCTGCCGCGGCTCGAGGCCGTCGAGCAGGGTGAGCAGCTGGGCGACCAGGCGCTTCTCCGTCTCGCCGGTCACCTGGCCGCGCTTGGGCGCGATCGAATCGATCTCGTCGATGAAGATGATGGCGGGGCTGTTGGCCGCGGCCTCCTCGAAGACGTCGCGCAGGCGCTTCTCGCTCTCGCCATAGGCCGAGCCCATGATCTCCGGCCCGGCGATGTGGAGGAAAGTTGCGTCGCTCTCATTGGCGACGGCGCGGGCGAGGCGCGTCTTGCCGGTGCCGGGCGGGCCGTGGAGCAGCACGCCCTTGGGCGGGTCGACGCCGAGCCGCTCGAAGATCTCGGGATAGCGCAGGGGCAGCTCGACCATCTCGCGCAGCTGGTCGATGGTCGTGCCGAGGCCGCCCAGATCGTCATAGGTGACGTCGGCGCGGCGGCTCTCCTTCGCCTCGGTATATTCGGGCAGCAGGTCGATCTCGGTGTTCGCGTCGATATGGACGATACCCTTGGGCGCGGTCGAGACGACGACGAGGCGGATCTCCTGCAGGGCGAAGGCGGGCGCGGTCAGCATCTGCCTGAGCTCGGGCGGGATGTCGCCGCGCGGCACCTGCTGCTGGCCGGTGGTCGCGACCACGTCGCCGGCGGTCAGCGGCTTCATCCCGAAGCTGCGCTTCAGCGCATGGGCCGAGCCCTGCAGGCGGAGGTTGCGCTGCGCCGGTGCGAAGACGACGCGGGTGGCGGGCTTCGACTCGGCCTTGCGCACCTCGACATAGTCGCCCGAGCCGATCTCCGCATTGGCGCGCTGCAGACCGTCGAGGCGGATGATCTCGAGGCCCTCATCCTCCGGATAGGGGCCGACGGCCCGGGCCGGGGTGGTGCGCTTGCCGACCAGCTCGATGACGTCGCCCTCGGCGAGGCCGAGCTGGGTCATGATCGCGCGCGGCAGCCGGGCGATGCCGCGGCCGCTGTCGTCCGGCCGCATGGTCGCGACCTGGAGTTTCCGGGAGTTGGTTTCGACGTCCGCCATGGTGGCTCGCTCTCCTGTGCGGCCCTCACATAGGCAACCGCGCCCCGGCGTCAAACGACGGCGCGAGAAAAAGGGGCCCGGGCCGGGCGGCTGAAGGGCAAAAAAAGAGGGCCGGTCGAAACCGGCCCTTTGGAAGTTTTTAGGAGAGGATGCCTGAAAGGCAGGGCCTTTTTTGCGCTTGCGAAGACTTTGTGCAAGTGCGAAGAGGGCATCCATGATTGCGAAAAGTGCAATCAAAAATGAGCGGAAATCTGCCGTCCGGAGAGTCAGCGCATGATGTGCGCCGCACAATTTTGCTCCCTTGAAGCGGGGTTGGCGCAATGAAGAGGCTGCCGCCGCTCACCGCCGTGGAAGCTTTTGTCCAGACCGCCCGGCTCGGCTCGATCAAGGCGGCGGCCGAATCCCTGGCCCTGTCCTCCCCCGCTTTGTCGCGCCGCGTGCAGGCGCTCGAGCGCTTCGTGGGCCGGCCGCTCTTCGAGCGGCGCCACCAGGCGGTGCTGCTCAACCATGAGGGCGCGCAATTGCTGGCCGAGATCGGGCCGGCCCTGGAGGAACTCGGCCTGGCGATGGAGCGCGCCGCCGGCCATAGCGAGCTGACCCGCCTCAGGCTCGCGGTGCTGCCCCTGTTCGCCTCGCACCGGCTGATGCCCCGGCTGGGCGAGCTTCGCGCCCTGCAGCCCGATCTCCATGTCGAGCTGGACACCAGACCCCATGCCCTCAGCCGGCTCGACGAGGGGCTGGATGCCGCGATCACGCTCGCCAAGGAGGTGGACGAGTCGCTCTACAGCGTGAAGCTGGGGGCGAACCGGGTGGTCGCGGTCGGCGGCAAGGGAACCGCGCGGCTGAAGGATCCCGCCGAGCTCAGGGACGCGACGGTGCTCCTCCATCGCGACCTGCCCGAGGCGTTCGACTTCTGGCTGGAGGCGGCCGGCCTGCCGGGCCTGGAGCCGGCGGCGATCGACCAGTTCGATTCCGGCCAATTGATCCTCGACGCCGCGGCAGAGGGGCTCGGCGTCGCCTTCATGTTCGAGGTGCACCTGGAGCATGCGCACGATCCGCGGCTGGTGCGGCTGTTCGATTTCGCCGCGCCCAGCCCCTATGCCTATTGGTTCGCCTGCCGCCGCGCGGCGCTGAGCCGGCGGCCCCTGCGCATCTTCCACGACTGGCTGCTGAAGGACCTGGCCTGAAGCCGCTCACCGCCCCGGCGGGGCAAGAGGTGGAACGAAGCCGGCCCGGCGTTGCCGCCGCCAGGCCGCCGGGCTGATCCCGACCGCGGCGTGAAACATGCGCGTGAGGTGGCTCTGGTCCGAGAAGCCGCAGCCAAGCGCGATGGCGCTGATGCGCTCGTCGGTCCGCTCCAGCAGCTCGCTGGCCCGGCGGATGCGCTCGCGCACCAGCCAGCGATGTGGCGACGTGCCGGTGCTGATCTTGAACGCGCGCGTGAAATAGCTCCGCGAGAGACCGCACAGGCGCGCCAGATCCACGACCGGGAAATGGCCGCAGGGATTGTTCAGCAAGCGCCGCAGGGTGAGCTCGACCTGCCAGGGAGCGAGACCTCCCGCCGCTGTGTTCCGCACGTCCTGGCCGCGAGTCATAGGCGACTCCCCGAGCGCCGCTCCCATGCGCCCGGGCGCCGCGAATTTCAACGGCACATTCATTCCAAAACCGCGCTTTCGTTCAATCAATTCCGCCACCGTCACGACTAGGCCGATCTTATCTTCGATCAAGGAGAGCGATCATGTCAGACCTGCGTCATCCCGCCGCGCCGGACGGCGCCGAAACCGCTGCACCCGAATCCGGGGAGCCCAGGACGTTCGTTATCGGCGGCGCGCCGGCGGACGCGCGGATCAGGCCGTTCGAGTTCCATGCCCCCGAGGAGGACCTCGCGGACCTGCGCCGCCGCATCCTCGCGACGCGATGGCCCGACCGCGAGACAGTTGCCGACGACAGCCAGGGGGTGCAGCTCGCGACGATGGAGAAGCTCGCCGACTATTGGGCGAATTCCTATGACTGGCGCAAATGCGAGGCGCGGCTCAACGCCCTGCCCAATTTCATCACCGAGATTGACGGCCTCGACATTCACTTCATCCATGTCCGCTCGCGGCACGAGAATGCGCTGCCCGTCATCATCACGCACGGCTGGCCGGGCTCGATCGTCGAGCAGCTCAAGATCATCGGCCCGCTGACCGATCCCACCGCCTATGGCGGCACGCCCGCCGACGCGTTCGACGTCGTGATCCCCTCGATGCCGGGCTACGGCTTCTCAGCCAGGCCGGCCGCTGCCGGCTGGAATCCGCCGCGGATCGTCAACGCCTGGCTCACGCTGATGAAGCGGCTCGGCTACGACCGGTTCGTCGCGCAGGGCGGCGACTGGGGCGCGCTGATCACCGAGATCATGGGCGCGATCGCCCCGCCGGAGCTCGTCGCCGTCCACACCAACATGGCCTCCACGGCGCCGCCGGAGGTCTTCGACGCGCTGCGCGCCGGCGAGGGGCCGCCGCCCGGCCTCTCGGAAGACGAAAGCTGGGCCTACGAACGCCTCGACCTCTTCTTCACCCACGGGCTCGCTTATGCGAACCAGATGGGCCACCGCCCGCAGACATTGTACGGCATTGCGGATTCGCCGATCGGCCTTGCCGCCTGGTTCCTCGACCACGACATTTCGAGTTACCGGATGATCGCCCGCGCCTTCGACGGAGAGGATGAGGGACTGAGCCGGGACGATGTGCTCGACAACATCACCGTCACCTGGCTGACCAACACCGCCATATCGGGCGCACGGCTCTACTGGGAGGCGATGCCGCGCACCTCGTCGGGGTTCGGCATCGAGCGCAACAATGTGCATTTCTTCGAGCCGATCGGGGTGCGGGCGCCGATGGCCGTCAGCGCCTTCCCCGACGAGCTCAACCAGGCGCCGCGAAGCTGGGCCGAACGCGCCTATCCGAAGCTCATACACTACAACCGGCTGCCGAAAGGCGGGCATTTCGCCGCCTTCGAGCAGCCCGCCTCGCTCGTCGATGAGATGAGGGCCGGGTTCAGATCGGTCCGCTGACCGATGAAGGGCGCGGGCGAGGTTGCCCGCGCCCCTGCATTTCAGAAGGAGACCCCTTGTGCGCACCAGCTATTTCGCGGCGATCGCGCTTGCCCTGGGCAGCACCCTCGCCCTTTCGGCCCAGGCCCCGCGTCCGCCGGGCTCCACACGCACCGATCTTCAGCGCCACGATCTCAGCATCCCCGGCCGCGAGACGATTCAGGCGCGCATCGACTTCGCCCCCGGCGCGAGCTTTCCCGCGCACCGCCATCCGGGCGAGGAGATCATCTACGTGCTCGAGGGCAGGCTCGAATATCAGCTCCAGGGCCAGGCGGCCGTGACGCTCGCTGCCGGCGAGGTTCTGTTCGTGCCGGCTGGCGTCTATCACTCCGCACGAAATGTCGGCACCGGGCAGGGGAGCGAACTCGCCACCTACGTGCTAGAGAAGGGCCGACCGCTCGTCGAATTCGCCCCCTGACGACCGGAAAAAAGGACCTGGTCATGACCGATACCGCCACACTCGCCTTCGATCTCACCCCGCCCTCCGAGGCGCAGTTCGGGGCGCTCGCCGCGCAGCTCGACGACGACGCCCGCCGCGTGCTGCTCGATCACGGCACGGAAGCGCCCTTCTGCGGCATCTTCCTCACCGAGAAGCGCGAGGGCGTCTATTGCTGCGCGCTTTGCGGCCTGCCTTTGTTCAAGGGCGGCACCAAGTTCGACAGCGGCACCGGCTGGCCGAGCTTCACCTCGCCCTTCGCCGAGGGCCATCTGCGGGAAATCGAGGACCGCAGCCATTTCACGGTGCGGACCGAGATCGTCTGCGCGCGCTGCGGCTCCCACCAGGGGCACGTCTTCCCGGACGGGCCGCCGCCGACCGGGCTTCGCTATTGCATCAATTCGGTGTCGCTGGAGTTCACGCCGAAGGGCGAGCCGCTTCCCGACAAGCTCGGCCGCGGGGCACCGGAAGGACAGCCCTGGGAGGGCGCCGCGCCCGCCTAGACCTTGATCCGCCCGATGATGTTCCGCATCGTCGAGCGCGGCAGGATGCGGCTCATCTGGGCGCCGACCTTGTTCTTGAAGCCGGGGATCACGACCGCCTTGTTCGCGGCGAGGCCCTCAAGGCCCGCCGCCACGACTCCCGCCGCAGGCACCTTCATCCGTTCGAGCGTCGGGCTGTGCGAGTCGGCGACGTCGCTGAACTCGCTTTCGGTCGGGCCGGGGCAGAGCGCGGAGACGGCGATGCCGGTCCCCTTCAGCTCGTGATGGAGCGCCTCGGTGAAGGAGAGGACATAGGCCTTGGTCGCATAATAGACCGCCATGTTCGGGCCCGGCTGGAAGGCGGCAGTCGAGGCGACGTTGAGGATCGCGCCCGCACCGCGTTCGCGCATGCCGGGGAGGACCAGATGGCAGAGCTCGGTCAGGGTGCGGACGTTGAGGTCGATCATCTCGCTGAGCCGCTCGAGCGGCCGGTCCGCGAACCTGCCCCCGAGGCCAAAGCCGGCATTGTTGATCAAGGTGACGACGGCCAGGCCTTCCGCCTCGAGCTCCGCGATCAGGCTGGCGGCGGCGCCGGCCTTTGACAGGTCAGCCTCGAAGATGTGGACATCGCCGCCAATCTCTGCGGCAAGCGCCTCCATGCGGTCCCGGCGGCGCGCGGCGAGGGCAATGGCGTGACCCCGTTTCACGCATTGCCGCGCGAACTCGGCGCCGAGACCCGCAGACGCTCCGGTGATGAGCGTGACGGGCCGGCTCATGGCTTCGATCCCCTAGTCGCGCAGGCTCGCCTTGACGATCTTGCCGGGCGCGCGGGGCGGCTCCCCCTTGGGCAGATTGTCGACATGCTCCATGCCCTCCACCACCTCACCCCAGACGGTGTACTGGCCGTCGAGGAAACCGCAATCCTCGAAGCAGATGAAGAACTGGCTGTTGGCGCTGTTCGGATTCTGCGCGCGCGCCATCGAGGCGGTGCCGCGGACATGCGGCTCGTCGCTGAACTCGGCCGGCAGGTCCGGCCTGTCGGAGCCGCCCATGCCCGTCCCCGTCGGGTCGCCGCCCTGTGCCATGAAGCCGTCGATGACGCGGTGGAAGATCACGCCGTCGTAAAAGCCCTCTCTGGCCAGCTCGCGGATGCGCTCGACATGCTGCGGCGCAAGATCGGGGCGCAGGCGGATGACGACGTCGCCGCCGCTGTCGAGATTGAAGACGAGCGTGTTCTGTTCGGACATGGGATTCTCCTTCGGCGCGGGGCTTAGGCTTGGTGTATCGACAGGGCAAGCGCTCCGGCCTAGGAAGCGCCCACGAACCCAGCCAACACGCGAACCGGAGGAGGAGCGAGATGAGCGACAGCGACCTCGAAGCCTCCGAAGCGGAAGGCCTGGCGGCAGCGCCGGCCGACGAGACCCGGCTCGACGAGGACGACCGGCTCCGCCCCGAATATGTCGACGAGGTGATCGAGCGGCTCGAGGCCGGCGATCCCGAGGGCGCCCGCGCCCTGGTCGAGCCGCTGCATCCGGCCGACATCGCCGATTTGTTCGAGCTGGTGGGCAGCGACCATCGCCGCTCGCTCGCCGCCGCTCTGGCCGACCTGCTCGACGGCGACGTGCTCGCCGAGATGAACGAGTGGGTGCGCGAGGAGCTGATCGACGAGCTCGAGCCGCACGAGGTCGCGGAGATTGCCGGCGAGCTGGAGACGGACGACGCCGTCGCGCTGATCGAGGATCTTGAGGAGGAGGAGCAGCGCGCCGTCCTCCGCGCGCTCGATCCCGACGACCGCGCGGCGATCGAGGAGGCGCTCTCCTATCCCGAGGATTCGGCCGGCCGCCTGATGCGGCGCGACGCGGTCGCCGTGCCCGAGCACTGGACCGTCGGCCACATCATCGACTTCCTCCGCGCCGGCGACGAGCTCACCACCGATTTCTGGGAGGTGTTCGTGGTCGATCCGGCGCACCGGCCGGTCGGCACCTGCCTGCTCTCCTGGATCCTGCGCACGCCGCGGCGGATCGCCGTCGCCGACGTCATGCAGCGCGAGCAGACCCTGATCCCGGTCGACATGGACCAGGAGGAGGTAGCGCTCCGCTTCCAGAAATATGCTCTGATCTCGGCGGCGGTGGTCGACCAGGCCGGGCGGCTGGTCGGCATGATCACCGCGGACGACGTCGCCCATATCATCCAGGAGGAAGCGAGCGAGGACGCGCTCCTGCTCTCCGGCGCCGGCGTCGAGGGCGACATCAACGAGCCCGTTCTCGATTCCTACAAGGCGCGGGTGCGCTGGCTGCTCGCCAATCTGGTCACCGCGCTCGTCGCCTCGACGATCATCAGCTTCTTCGAGGGCGCGATCACGCAGATGGTGGCGCTGGCCACCCTGATGCCGATCGTCGCCGGGGTCGGCGGCAATGCCGGGACGCAGACGCTCGCCGTGACGGTGCGCGCGCTCGCCACCAACCAGCTGACCCGGTCGAACAGCTGGCGCGCGGTCGGGCGCGAGATCCGGGTCGCTTTGCTCAACGGCCTCAGCGTGGCGCTGGTGATCGGCATCGGCGTCAGCCTCGTCTTCCGCAATCCCGCGCTGGGCGGCGTGATCGCGGCGGCGATGATGGCCAATATCGTCATTGCGGGCCTCGCCGGCGTGCTCGTGCCGCTGACCCTGGAAAAAGCCGGGGCGGACCCGGCCGTGGCCTCGTCCGTGTTCGTGACGATGACGACCGATTCGATGGGCTTCCTGGTCTTCCTCGGGCTGGCGGTGGCGTCCGGCCTGGTGGGTTGATCGCAAGCCCTTGGCTTCCCATTAAAATTCCGTGGCACATCTGCATCTCTCGAAGGTTGCGTTCAGTTGCGCGAGCGTCGACACCCTGGCCAGACGGCAGCAGTCGCGGCTTGCGGACGGCATCGTACCGCTGGTCACGCGGTTCATGCCGAAGCGCGCGGATGAGCTGATCGGCGGGTCGCTCTACTGGATCGTCAAACATCGGCTGATCGCCCGGAACCGGATCCTCGGCTTCGCGGTCCGCGAGAGCGACGGGCGGACCATCATCAGGCTCGATCCGGAACTGGTGCGCGTGCGCCTGCATCCGAAGCGCGCGCACCAGGGCTGGCGCTACCTCGCCGCGGCCGATGCGCCGCCCGATCTGGACGGGGAACCGGACGGGCTGGACGCGCTGCCGCCGGCTTTGCTCGGCAAATTAGCGAGCCTGGCCCTGGTCTGAGCCGCCGCAGCGGACGTTGGCCGCGCCCGGGCCGCTGAGCACGCAGGCCGGCGTGCCGCCGATCGTGACCGTGCCGAGGCCATAGGCATTGATCTCCGCGCGGCCATTCACCCGGAGGGCGACCGCGCCGACCGTGTTGGTGGTGATCGTGGCGGTGTCGGCGGCGAGATTGGCGGCGGCGACGCTGCCCGTGCCCTGGAACTGGCCGCGCACGCTCCTGGCCGTGCCCGCCACCTCCAGCGAGCCGGCGCCGAGCAGGCCGAGCGAGAGCGCGTCGGCGTCGAGCCCCGTGACCCTGAGCGTGCCGCTGCCCTCGACCATGAAGTCGATCGCGAGGCCGGCCGTGCCCGCGCGTGCGCCCCCGACGTCCAGCACGGCCGGGCCGAGCAGCCGCGCCGAGCGCAGGACGCGGGTGGTGAGCCGGATCGTGACCGGGCCGGGATCCGCCGCCGCATTCGCGCCCCAGAGGTTGCGGCGCGGGCGGATGCGCAGCGTCTGGCCGGTGGTCTCGATGCTCACCCGGTCGAGGCCCTCGCGCGAGCCGCTCGCGACCGCCGTCGTGGGCCGGCCGACAATGAGCTCGACGCGATAGGGGCCCTCGACGATCAGCCGGTTGAAGTCCGCGACCGGGATGGCGCGGTCGGCGGCCCGGGCCGGGGCGGCCAGAGCGGCGAGCGTCAGCAGCGCGAGGGTGAGGCGGGTCATGGGCGGACCATGACGCCTAATCGTGAATCGTCAATGATCGCGCCGAAGGCTAGCTGATATCGTTGCCGTCGCAGCTGACATGGCCGAGGCCGCTCCTCTGGACGGTGCAGCGCGCGCCACCCTGGATCGCGACGCTGCCGACGCCGGACAGCCGGACCTGTGCTGTGCCGGTCGCCCGAAGCTCGACGCTGCCGGTGCCGCTCAAGGCGACGGTCGCGTCCCTGGCTTCGAAGCCGTTCAGGTTGAGATTGCCGACCCCCCTGAGCGTCGCCTCAGCCTGCTGTGCCCCGCCGGCGGCGCGCATGCTGCCCGCCCCGGAGACGGTGAAGCTGGCACTGGCGACGCGTAGCTGGGCGATGTCGAGGTCGCCGGCGCCGCCGATTGCCGCGGTGAAGCGGTCGCCCTGGATGCGGTCGATGTTCATGTCGCCGGCGCCGGCGAGCGACGCGGCCTGCAAGCTGGGCACCGTGACCCGGACGGTCACGCCGCCCCGATTGCCCGACCAGCTGCCTTCCCGCATGCCGATGCGCAGCTCCCCACCGACGACCGCAATCTCCAGCCTCTCGATGAGGGCGGCATCGCCCTCGGCTCGAACCGACGGCTGCCCGCCGACCGCGACCAACACGTTGGCGGCGCCGGTGAGATTGATCTTGTCGAACGCGCCGACCTGAAAATCGCGGCTGGTCGCGGTGCCGGTCGAAGCGGCGCTGCCGCTCCCCTGGCCGCTCGCATTCTCCCGGGCGCCGGCGGTGCAGGCGGCGAGGATGGCGGAGGCCGCGGTGAGGAACAGGCTGCGCATCGGGTATCTCCTGCTGTGTTATCGATACAATACAGTTACAAATGTCGCAGGGCAAGCAGAAAAAAGGGCGGCCCGCTGCCGGACCGCCCCTTCGAAGTTCACGAACCTGACAGTTCCCATCGGGACCCGTCAGCGTCCCGTTCAGGCCTCGATGCGGATCTTGTGATGGACGACCGCGGCCTTGTTCAGGATGTCGAGCAATTTCTCGAGCGCCGCCTTCTCGTCGATCTCCTCCATCGCGCCGAGCTCGCGGGCCAGGCGGGTGGAGGCGGCCTCGAAGATCTGCCGCTCGGAATAGGACTGCTCGGGCGCGTCGTCCGGGCGGAACAGGTCGCGGACCACCTCGGCGATCGACACGAGGTCGCCCGAGTTGATCTTCGCCTCATATTCCTGGGCGCGGCGCGACCACATGGTGCGCTTCACCTTGGGCTTGCCCTTCAGGGTGGCGAGCGCCTCCTGCATGGTCTTGTCGGATGACAATTTGCGCATGCCGACGCTTTCCGCCTTGTTGGTCGGAACGCGCAGCGTCATCTTTTCCTTCTCGAAGCGCAGCACATAAAGCTCGAGCTCCATGCCCGCGATATCCGTGCTCTGCAGCTCGATCACACGGCCAACGCCATGCTTGGGGTAAACGACATAATCGCCAACGTCGAAGCTCAACGCCTTCGTTGCCATCAATGAGACCTTCCTATGGAATGCGGCCGCGAGAACGATTCAAAGTGCATCTGCCCCAAAAGACGCAGTTCGAAGGTCGTTGGCGCGGCAAATCTTTCTAACGATCAGCGGGACGCGGATGCGCAAACACCCGCTTCGAGAGCGCCTATATAGCAGGAAATTGCCGAGAAATCTAGCGCTGCGTTGCAACACGCAACCAAAGCGCCTGATTCAGATCAAGGCATCCTGGCGTGCAGCCCTCGATTCACGCTCCGGGCTGATTCAGCCTGAAACGATCAGGGCTGGGGCGGCGCGGGCGGCGGCGTCCGATTGGCGCGGGCCGCATCGACGCTGAGCGGGCCGGCGCCGGCGAAAACCAGATAGAGGAAGACGAAGCAGTAGAGGATCGCCGCGTCGCCGCCATTGTTGACGGGGAAGAAATTCTGCGGCGCATGCGCATACCAATAGGCGACCGCCATCGTGCCCGAGGCCAGGAAGGCGGCGGCGCGGGTGAACAGGCCGATGGCGATCAGCAGGCCGCAAACCAGCTCGATGATTCCCGCCCAGGCACCCAGATTGGCAAAGGTCCAGCCCATGCCCGCCGCGGGGCCCGGCGGGAAGCTCGCGAATTTCTGGAGACCATGTTCGAAGAAGAGGAGACCGGTGACGATCCTCAGGACCGCGAGCATGATCCCCGCGTTCATCAGTCGCCCTCGCCCGGATTGGCGGTGAAATATTTGTCGAACTTGCCTTCCTCGCCCTTATGCTCGTCGGCGTCGGCGGGGCTGTCCTTTTTGCGGGTGATGTTCGGCCATTCGGCGGAATAGGTGGCGT
This sequence comes from Allosphingosinicella sp., assembly GCF_035626655.1. GTDB lineage: Bacteria > Pseudomonadota > Alphaproteobacteria > Sphingomonadales > Sphingomonadaceae > Allosphingosinicella. Next base: position 63,510 of record NZ_DASPNF010000009.1, on the reverse strand, counting down.
TCACCTCCAGCCACTGCTCCAGCCCGCTCTCCGTGTCGGGGAGGATCGCCTCGGCCGGGCATTCGGGCTCGCAGACGCCGCAGTCGATGCATTCGCTGGGGTTGATGACGAGCATATTCTCGCCCTCGTAGAAGCAGTCGACAGGGCAGACCTCGACACAGTCCATATATTTGCAGCGGATGCAGGCATCGGTAACGACGTAGGTCATGTCGGTCTTCTCTCCCCAGAGACCGGAATCCCTAGGCTTGGCCGGCTTCGCTCGTCAATTCCGAATAGAGCATGCGGGCTTCGGCGGCCGGGCCGCGGCGGAGGGGGAGCGCCTCGATCTTCAGCACGCGAACCGCGCCATGGCGGGCGAAGCTCAGCACGTCGCCGGTGCGGACCGGGGCATGGGCCTTGTCGACGACGCGGCCGTTGAGGCGCAGGCGGCCGTCCTCTGCCATGGCCTGCGCCAGGGCGCGGGTCTTCACGATGCGGGCGAACCAGAGGAACTTGTCGAGCCGCAGACTCCCGGGGGCTTCAGCCACGGCGGAGCTCGGCGAGGGCGGCGAAATGGTGCGAGCCCTTGTCCGGGCCGCGCGGCCGGCGGCGGCGCTCGCGGCCGCGCCAGACCCAGTAAGGCGCGGCCTCGCTGGGGCGGAAGCCGATGTCGCGCATCAGCTTCGCCACCGCCTCGGGCGCCAGGCCGAGCGAGGTGACGAAGGCGGGGTCGAGCGGCTCCGCTTCGTCGCCGGCGGCGCGGGCCTCATGGGCGCGGGCCGCGATCCGCTCGGCCATGTCGACGCGGATCATCTGCGGGCCGATCGCACGGAAGCCCAGCCGGCCGAGCAGGGCGCGGTCGGGCGGCGTCGGCAGGACCACGGCATTGTGCGGCGGCAGCGCCGGCATCTCCTGGCCAGAGGCGGCGGCGCGGAAGGCGGCGCGCCAGCGCATCGCCTCCGGCTTCAGCACCGCCGGCATGAACAGGTCGAGCGCGCCGATGCGGACGCCGAAGCCAGTCACCGCGCGCCTCTGCTCCTTGTCGAGCGCGCCGAGCGCGCCCGCGACCGCCTCGCGCGCGACGATCCCGCCCTCGTCGACGAGCAAGGCGAGGAGCGCGCGCACGGCAGGGGGCGCCCCGGGATCCTGCGCGGCATGGCCGGCGGCGCGCAGCGGGCCGAGCACCGCCTCGGCGCCGCGCCGGAGCCAGTCCTTGAGGCGCAGGATCACCGCCTCGCGGCCCTTTTCCGACACCCGGTCGATCCGCCGGTCGAGCTGGATGCGCGGCGAGAGCAGGTTCTTGCCGGGCCCGAGCCGCGCCACCTCGTGCCCGCGCCAGAGAATCGCGACCGGCGCGCCGGGCTCGGTGCGCAGGGTGAAATGCTGGTCCTTGTCGGCGACCAGAGCGGCGGCGCGCTTCTCATATTCATGGCCGAGCCGCCGCTCGGCGGTGGCGAGCAGCATCTTGCGGTCGGCATGGCGGGCCGTGGGATCGACCTCGAAGGAAAAGCCGTTGAGCCGGCCGATCGCATAGGTGCCGACGCTGACCTCGCCCTCCTCGTCGATCTGCACCGGGAATTCGCCGGCGCCCTTGCCGACATCGCGCATCAGGACCGAGGTCCGACGGTCGACGAAGCGCTGGGTGAGGCGCTCGTGCAAGGCGTCGGAGAGCTTCTCCTCCACCGCCATGGTGCGCTCGGCCATGGTCTCGGGATTGGCCAGCCAGTCCGAGCGGTGGGCGATATAGGCCCAGGTCCGGACGCTCGCGATCCGGTCGGCGAGCGTCTCGATGTCGCCCTGGACATTGTCGAGCCGGGCGACCTGCTCGGCATACCAGCTTTGCGGGATATGGCCGCCGCCTTCCGCGAGATGGGTGTAGAGGCGGGCGACGAGGCGACTGTGATGCTCGGGGCCGGTCTTGCGGAAGTCGGGCAGGCCGCAGGCGGCCCACAGCCGGCGCACGAGCTCCGGCGACGTCGCCCGCGCGATCACCTCGGGATCGGAGGAGAGCAATTTGAGCACCGACAGGTCCACCGCCTCGGGCGCGGCGCGGACCTCGCGGCGGACCGGGCGCCGCTCCAGCGACTTGATAAGATCCTCGACGCTGCGGAAGTCGAGACTGCTCTCGCGCCAGTAGACAAACTCCAGGGGCGCGAAGCGATGCTCCTCGATCCGCTCGATCTCCTCGGGCCGGAATTCGGCGAGCAGGTCGCCTTCCAGGGTGAGCGCGCCGAACGTGCCGTCGCGCTGGTGGCGGCCGGCGCGGCCGGCGATCTGCGCCATTTCGGCGGCGGTGAGGCGCCGGCGCCGATGGCCGTCATACTTGGAGAGGCCGGCGAAGGCGACATGGTCGACGTCCATATTGAGGCCCATGCCGATCGCGTCGGTGGCGACCAGATAGTCGACCTCCCCGGCCTGGTACATGGCGACCTGGGCGTTGCGGGTCCTGGGCGAGAGCGCGCCCATTACCACCGCCGCGCCGCCGCGCATCCGGCGCAGCATCTCGGCGACCGCATAGACCTGCTCGGCGGAGAAGGCGACGATGGCCGAGCGCGGCGGCAGCCGGGAAAGCTTGGCCGGGCCGACCCAGGACAGCGTGGAGAAACGCGGCCGGGTGGTGATCTCGGCGTCGGGCAGGAGGGCGCGAACCATCGGCTTCAGCGTCTCGGAGCCGAGGATCATCGTCTCCTCGCGGCCGCGGGCGTGGAGCATCCGGTCGGTGAAGACATGGCCGCGCTCGGGATCGGCGCCGAGCTGGCCCTCATCCAGCGCGACGAAGGCGAAATCACGCTCCATCGGCATCGATTCCGCGGTGGCAAGGAACCAGCGCGCGTCGCGCGGAACGATCTTCTCCTCGCCGGTGATCAGCGCGACCTGGTTCGCGCCCTTCAGCTTCACCACCCGGTCGTAGACCTCGCGCGCCAGGAGACGCAGCGGGAAACCGATCATGCCGGAGCTGTGCCCGCACATGCGCTCGACCGCCAGATGCGTCTTGCCGGTGTTGGTCGGGCCGAGAATGGCCTTCAGCGCGGCGTTCATCGCCCCAAGATCGTGAAGCCTGCGGCAAAGCGCAACTACCTATGCTACTCGCCCCGCGCCGCTTTCGCCCTGCCGCAGAGGGAGCGGGAGGCGGAAAAGCGTAATTTGACTTTAACCTGTTTTCTTCACAGTCCTGCCGCCAGCCGGGCGGGGTGCGCGGCGGGCTTTTCGGGTGCGCGGGGACCAGCCGGCCTTGTATCAGATAAAGGAACTCAGCGGCGTGACGGCCGGCGGCCGCGGACAGCTGGCGCTCGAGCTGCCGTCGCTGCGACAGCCGCCCCTGCTTCGCCAGAGCTTCGGTAGCAAGGGCCTGGCGCCGCGCAGCGGCCGCTTTGCCAATGTCGACCTGGTCGTCGATCTCGGCCAGCGGATCGGCTCGCGCGAATGGTTCCGCGGCCTCTTGACCTGCGGCGCGCTCTGCTATGGCGCCTGGGCGCTGAGCCCCGGCATCCAGCCGGTCCCGGGCGAGAGCCCCGCCCCCTATACCGATGTCCAGCTGGAGGCCGCGCAGGCGGTCTCGATCCAGCCTTTGGCCTATGGCGCCGGCACCGGCCGGCGGATGGCGGCGACCGACGCCGTCGAGCCCCTGAGCCAGAGTCCCGAGCGGCCGATCGTCGACCTGCGCGCCACCGTGGGCCGCGGCGACGGCGTCGCCACGATCCTGCAGCGCGCCGGCGTCGGCGGCAGCGAGGCCGACCATGTCGCCACCCTGCTGGCGAGCATCTCGACCGAGCTAAGGCCCGGCGCGACCGTCGACATCCGCCTCGGTCGCCGGCCGGAGCCGAGCGTGGCGCGGCCGCTCGAGCGGCTCGCCTTCCGCGCCCGCTTCGACCTGCGCGTCGAGATCGTGCGTGCGAACGGCCTGCTGACGCTGAACGAGATCCCAATCCGGGTCGACGAGACGCCGCTGCGCATCCAGGGCCGGGTCGGCGCCAGCCTATACCGCTCGGCGCGGGCCGCGGGCGTGCCGGCGCGCGTGGTCGAGGCCTATATCCGCGCGCTCAACACGCAGGTGCAGGTTCCCGCCGGGATCGGCGCGGGCGACATGTTCGACATCATCATCGAGCATCGCCGCGCCGCCACCGGCGAGGTCGAGACCGGGCAATTGCTCTATGCCGGCCTGATCCGGACGAGCGGGCGCAGCCTGCAGCTGATGCAATGGGCCAATGCCGACGGCCAGAGCCAGTGGTTCGAAGCGTCGGGGGCCGGGCGGCAGACGGGCGGCGGCATGACCCAGCCCGTGCCGGGTTCGGTCAGCTCCAGCTACGGCCTCAGGATGCACCCGATCCTCGGCTATGCGCGCATGCATCGCGGGCTCGATTTCCGCGGCGGCTACGGGACGCCGATCGTGGCGGTGGCCGACGGCACCGTCAGCCGCGCCGGCTGGGCGGGCGGCTATGGCAACCAGGTCCGGCTCAACCATGCCGGCGGCCTCGCCACCTCCTATTCGCATATGAGCCGGATCGCGGTCTCGCCGGGCACGCGCGTGCGGCAGGGGCAGGTGATCGGCTATATCGGCTCGACCGGCCTCTCGACCGGGCCGCATCTCCACTTCGAGACCTACCGGAACGGGGTGACGATCAATCCGCGCTCGGTGCGCTTCGTCGCCCGCTCGGCTCTGTCGGGGAGCGACCTGGCAGCGTTCCGCACGCGGCTGCGCGGGCTGCTCGGCACGCCGGTCGGCGCGGCGCAGGCGCAGTCGCGGCCTGCCTCGGCGTCCACGAGAAACCCCGCTTAGTCATCCCGGCGAAAGCCGGGACCCATGCACACGGGTTGAGAGGGCGGCCGAAAGCGCCTTCGCCCCTTCTTCCCGCAGCAAGGTTCAATGGGTCCCGGCCTTCGCCGGGATGACTCCGGGGACGGTGCGTTACCGCCCCTGGGCGCGCCAGCGCTTGACGACGCGGGAGACCATCGCCTCTTCCTCGCCGGTCTGCCTCCAGAGCGACGAGAAGAGCGGGTCGGACGAGGCCGGGCAGCGGTCGCGCTCGAGATCGTCGAAGCTGACCCGGATCGGGATCGAGACGCCCTCGCCGCAGACGATGCACTCCCGGTTCCTGAGCGCCGGGATGACGTCGAGGAAGCCGCGCGAGCCTTCCGGCATGGCCGACTTCACGAAGGCCTGGTCGCGGTCGTTGTTGAGGCGCATCGCGATGATCGTGCCGCATTGCGAGAGCACGCCCTCGGCAAGGTCGGACGGGCGCTGCGTGATCAGGCCCAGCGAGACGCCGTACTTGCGGCCTTCCTTGGCGATCCGCTCGAGGATCTTGCGCACCGCCTGGCCGGCCGAACTCTTGTCGGACGGGATGTAGCGGTGCGCCTCCTCGCAGACGAGCAGGACGGGGCGCTGCACCTCGGAGCGCGACCAGATCGCATAGTCGAAGACCAGCCGGGAGAGCACCGCGACCACGACCGAGACGATGTCGGAGGGGACGCCGGAGACGTCGATGATCGAGATCGGCTTGCCTTTGGCGGGCAGGCGGAAGATCTTCGAGATGAAGCTGCCCATCGTGTCCGCGATCAGCATGCCCGAGAACATGAACTGGTAGCGCGGGTCGGACTTCAGCTCGTCGATCTTGGTCTTGAGCCGCATGAAGGGCGCGGTGTCGGTGGCCTTGTTGAGCAGGCCCATCTCGGCGGTGATCGCGTTGGTGAGGTCCGACAAGGTGTAGGGGATGGGCGAATCCACGGTGAGCTTGGAGAGCCCTTCCGCCGCCCGATTCTTGGCGCGCGCCTGCAGCAGGCATTTGGCGAGGATGTCCATGTCCTGCTGGCGGTCGGCGCCCTGCGAGGTCACGAACACCTCGCAATGCTCCTCAAAGTTCATCAGCCAGTAGGGCATGGCGAGATTGTCGACGTTGAACAATTCGCCATGGCCCTTGAACGCGGCCGAATATTCGCCGTGCGGATCGACCATCACGATATGGCCCTCGGGGCTCATGTCGCAGATCCGGTGCATGATCAGGGCGGCGCTGGTCGACTTGCCGGTGCCGGTCGAGCCGAGCAGGGCGAAATGCTTGCCGAGCAGGGCGTCGACATAGAGGGCGGCGCGGACATCCTTGGTCGGATAGACGGTGCCGATCTCGACATGGGCGCGCTCGTCGGCGGCGAACATCTGCTTCAGGTCGTCGCCGGAGACCGGATAGGCCTTGCTGCCGGGGATCGGATAGGAGGTGATGCCGCGCTTGAAGTTGACGAGGCGGCCGGTCTGGCGGTCCTCGTCGCCCTCGCCGAGGAAGTCGATCTCGGCGGTGATGTTGCCGGCCTCGGCGTCCGTCACCTTCAGCTTGCGGACGTTGGCGAGCAGCCAGCGATTGCCGGCGCCGATCTTGATCTGGCTGCCGACCTGCCCGGACATGGCGATCGACGGGTCCTTGTCTTCGGCCAGCTCGAACAGGCGGTGGCCGGAAATCTCGACGCAGGCGCCGCTGCCCCCCACCTCGATGATCTGGCCGATCGGCTCATGGCGCGGAACGAGGCCGGGACGCGGCGCGGGCGGTACGGGCCCGGTCTCCGGCAGGTCGTCGCGTGCCGGGAAATTGTGCAGATTCATCGCGTCGGTCATTCGGGCGCCTCTGAGTGCTGGCACCGGTGTCTAGACGAAGAGAGTAAATAAGAGATTTCTCTTGTTTGGCGTGATGTTGCGGGGGCCCGGGGGAGCGGGCCGGCACAGCCTCCGCGCGGGCGGAAAATTAGGCGTAGCGGCGCTGGAAGAGCGCGCTCGCGCCCCAGCCGAGCAGCAGGGCCAGAGCGACGCAGACGATGCCGTAGGTCAGCGACCAATGTTCGGCAGCGTTGGCGACGAAGCCCTCGAAGCCCAGCTTCTCGATGCGGATGTCGCGAGCGGCGCCGGCGATGACCCGGCCGTTGGAGATCAGGAAGGTCTCCGCCGTATAATTGCCCACCGGCACGCGGGCGGGGATCCGGATGCGGGCGGAGTAGAGGACGCCCTGGCGGATCTCCACGCCGCTCGGATATTCCGCATAGAGCTGGTTGCGGCGCCTGAGGTCGATCAGGCCGGATTCGAAGCGGCGCATGACCTCGCTGGAGACGCCGCCGCCCGGAGAGAGCTGGAGATTGTCGAGGCCGAGCTCGTAGATCGAGGCGGTGCGCTCGTTGAGCAGCTGCGCAAGCGGCCGCGACGAGGCGACCGCGTAGAAGGCCGGGGCGGAGCGGAAGCGGACCCGCTCGACGTTCATCCAGATGCCGGCGACGCGCTGCTTCTCGCGGAGCACGATCCGCTCGAGCGGCCCCTTGACCACGACGGCGATGTCCGGCGGCCGCGCCGGGGTCTGGCCGCCGGGATAGAGGATCGCGCCGAACAGCAGCAATTCGGCTCCGGTGAAGGAATAGCGGATCTCGATATGCTCCTGCGACACGTCAGGCACGAGGCGCGGCTGCGCCTCGCGCGAGCGGGGCTGCGCCTGGCCGAGGATGAGCGGGGCGAGCAGGCCCAGCAGGATGATCCGCGCGCGCCTCACAGCATCTGCACCGTGTAAATCTCCTCCGGGCGGTAGGTGAGCTGGAGGCCGAGCCGGAAGGCGACGCCGAGGACGACGATGGCGAGGATCATGCGCAGCAATTCGGGCTTCATTTTCTGCGCGAGCCGGGCGCCATATTGGGCGCCGATCACGGAGCCGAGCAGCAGCAGCCCGGCAAGGACGATGTCGACCGAGCGCGTGGTCGTGGCGTGGACGATGGTGGTGATCGCGGTGACGAACAGGATCTGCAGCAAAGAGGTGCCGACGACGACGGCGGCTGACATGCCGAGCAGATAGATCATCGCCGGCACCATGATGAAGCCGCCGCCGACGCCGAGCAGGACGGTGAGCATGCCGGAGATGAAGCCGAGGCCGAGCGGCGCCAGCGGCGAGATGTAGAGGCCCGAACGGTAGAAGCGCCAGCGGAAGGGCAAGGCGGCGATGATCGGATTGTGCCGCCGCCGGCCGCGCTCGAGCGCCCGCTCCGAGGGCTTCAGGATGCCGAGCGCGGTCGCCGCCTCCTTCGCCATGAGGATTCCGATGGAGGAGAGCAGGACGACGTAGAGGATCGAGATGACGGTATCGATCTGGCCGAGCTGCTGGAGCAGGCGGAACAGGAAGCCGCCGAGGATCGAGCCCATGACGCCGCCGGCGATGATCACCGCGCCCATATGGACGTCGACGCCGCGGCGGCGGCGATGGGCGAGCACGCCGGAAATGCTGGTGCCGGTGATCTGCGTCGTCGCCGAGGCCACCGCCACGGCCGGCGGGATGCCGTAGAAGATCAGGATCGGCGTGGTCAGGAAACCGCCGCCGACGCCGACCATGCCGGTGAGCAGGCCGACCAGCCCGCCGAGGCCGATGATGACCAAAGCGTTCACCGACAGGCCCGCGATCGGCAGATAAAGGTCCATGGGCCGTGGACCCTAATCGGGATCAGCCGCGCGCGGAAGGTGAAGCCGGGCTAAAAATCCGCGGCGAGGGTGAGGGTGGGGCCGGAGCCAGGCGCGGCGTCGCCGGCGAGGCGGACGCGCCAGTCGGCCTGCAGGCGCAGATTGGCGCCGCGGACGGGCAGGCGCCAGGACAGGCTCGGGCCCGCGTCGAGACGGGCGGCGCCGGGCTGGGCCGCGCCCCAGGCGGCTCCCCCGATTTCAATTGGGCCGAGTTCGACCGGACCGATCCGGCGGCCGAGGCGGACCGAGCCGTCCACGAAAAGATCGCGCGAGCGGAGGCCGACCACGCCCGCCTGGCCATAAACGTCGAGGCGTGTCCGGGGCGTGAGCGCCCGGCTGGCGCCGCCATAGAGGGCGAGCGCGATGGCGGAGCGGCCGTCCCGTGCAAGCCGCTGCCGCCGTTCCGCAAGGAGGTTGACGGGAAGCGAGGGCAACGGCCGCCAGTCGATCCCCGCCGCCAGCTCGGCAGCCGCCGTCTCGCGCAGGGGCAGGTAGGCCCGCCCGCTGAGCGCGACGCCGCCGCCGAGGGCAAAGGTGAGGCGCGCGCCGGCCTGGCTGCCGCCGAGCGTGCCGCCGGGCGCCAAAGCGGGCCCGCGGCTTTCGTCGCGCACGAGCAGCCAGGCGGAGAGGGACCAGCGCGAGGGGCCGGTGCGCGCGGGGAGGGAAAGCGGGGTCGGTATCAGGGCCGGCGGCGGTGCCGCGGCCGGCAAGCCCGGACGCCCGATGCGCGGCGCGGGTGAAGGCATGCGCACCGCCAAGCCCGGCGTCGCTGCGAGCAAGATCGGCTGCGGACGGGCCCGGATCTCCGCTGACGACGGCTGGCCGCGCATCGAAATGCGCGCAGGATCGGGCATCGCCGCCGCCGCGACCGGCATTGTTGATGGCGCCGGGCCCGCCACCCTGACCGGCGCGGCGGTGGCGGTGGGCACCGGGGCGAGGCCGCCGGACCAGTCCGGCAGCAGGATTGCGGCGCGGACGCCGGCCCAGAGCAGCAGCACCGCCAGCAGGAAGCGGACGGGCGCGGCCTTCATTCCGCCGGGACCTGATGGGGGAAAGCGTGCGCCGTCTTGTCCCACTGGCTGCGGCCGGAGAGATAGCGGGCGAGTGCGCGCCGCGCCGCCATCATCGCGACGATGTTGGCCGTGACCGTACGCGGCAGCGACCTGATCCCCTCGCGCCAGCCATGGGCGGCCGCGACGAAGCCGAAGCGGACCGCCAGCCGCCAGAGCAAAAGGACGGAATTGAGCACCAGCAGCCCGTTCAGCACCGGACCGAAGGGCGGCAGCTCCCAAGGTGTGAGCCAGTGGGCGAGCAGCAGCAGCACCCAGAGCGCCAGCGCCAGATAGGCGGCGGCCATCACCAAAGCGGCGATGGGGGATTGCCGGTCGCGCAGCCGCATCCAGCGTTCGGCAAGGCCGCCGGACCAGCCGAGCCGGTCCCAGCCCGCCAAAGCGATGCCGGTCATCCACCTCGCCTTCTGCGCGACCGCCGCCTCGAGCGCCGCCGGGAAATATTCACGGGTCGCGACCACCGGCCGGCCGGGCCCGGCGGGCAGCCGCACGAAGGCGCCGCGCCGGCCCATCATCCGGAGGCGGAGGCCGAGTTCATAATCCTCGGTCAGGGACTCGGGATCGAAGGGGGCGCCGCGCTCGGCCGCGAGCGCGGCAAGCGCCGCGCGCGAGATCGCGCAGCCGACGCCGGCCGACGGGAGGCTCGCGCCCAGCGCGGTCCGCACCACCAGCTCCTTGCCATGCGCTTCCGTGAACTCGTCGAGATAATGGCCGGAGACGAAGCGGGAGCCGGGATCGACCAGCGGCACGACGGGCAGCTGGACGAGGTCGTGCCGCTCGATCAGCGCGTCGAACAGAGCGAGCTCGGCCGAGTGGACGACATCCTCGGCATCGTGGAGGACCACCGCCTTGACCCTGTAGCGGGCCAAAAATTCTGGCCAAAAATTACCGATGAGAAAGAGCCCTGAAACTGTCCTGCAAAGGCCGTGAAAGCGGGCTTGTCGCCCGCCCTCACCTCACTCCTGCTGACGCCTCGCCACGTCGCAGCGCAGGTCCGCCGGAAGCCCCATCCCAAGGTCGCGGTGGAAGCTGCAGACGCGGGAGAGGGCTGCCTCGCAGGATCGACCCCAATCGATCACCGCGGCGGCGAAGTCGTCGCCATGGTGCGTGGTGCCCGCCTCGTCCGACGCCAGCTGCTCATCCGACAGCGCCGCCGGCTCCTGGCCGATGCAGCGCGGGCTGGCTACGTCACTGGCAGACGGGTGCTGGGCGACCTGCCGCTCGGGCGGCCTGCTGGTCGCGCAGGCAACGGTGAAAAGCGCGACGGCGCTGAGCAGGATCATTCGCATTGTCGGTCACCCTCCGGAGCTGGGCTTGCTCCTGTTGCTGCCGCTCCTGGTCGTCGAGCCGGGCGGCGGCGGCGTTCTCGCTCGCAGCGGCTGTGTTTTCGAGCATCTTCACGTTCCCGCGTTCGCGGGAGAGATCGGCGGCGTTCGAGCCGGCCTTGCGGCCCTCGCAATAGGTCAGGAGCAGGATCAGCCCCACGGCGCCGGCCAGCATGAACGGCCAGGAGCGCTTGAAGAAGCCGCCGATCGCGGCCGGCGCCAGGAAGGCGGGGAGAGCCATTAGAGTTGCTCCTGCTGCTGATTGGCGTCCTGCCTGGCAGGGCCGGGATTGGGGGAGCGCGGACGGAAGGCGCTGATGACGCCGATCAGACCGGTCACGCCGGTGCCGATAAAGGCAAGCGCGCCAATCAGCCGCGCCAGCGCGACGTCCGTATCGGCGGGGGAGAGCACGACGACGAGCGCGCCGACGATGCACAGGATGACGATCGCCGCGAGCGTCGCGATATAGGAGGCCGCTGGATGCTCGAAGTTCATGCCTCACCGCCTGCCTGACGCCACCAGGGCGTCCCGGGGAGGAAGGAGTCGGTGCGGTTGTTCCAACCGTTCAGGAAGACGCGGTCCGGGTCGCTGGGGCCTTGGTTCGTGGCGACGTGCAGATCGAACGCCTTGCGCTTGTCCGCCCAGAGGCGCGCCGCTCCCTCCTCGCCGTGCTGGCCGAGGAAGGTGGCATATTTGCCGGTCGTCTCCGGCCCGATGCCGCCGACCGTGCTGGCCCCGATCAGCTCCTGGAGCATGTCGATCGCGGTGACCGGCCCGGAGCCCCAGCCCTTGTCCACGATCGACATGGTGACGCGGTTCCAGGCGAGCTTCTCGAAGCCGGGCTGCCGGTAGAACAGCTCGACCCCGATATCGATCGCCGTGTCCAGGTCGAGGGCCGCCATCGTCTCGCCGGTGACGCGCAGCGCCTCGGCCAACGGCATATCCTTGCGCAGCCGGTAGGCGATCAGCGCGTAGGCGGTGACGCCATACTTGGAGCCGACCAAGGTGCCCAAGCCTCGCCGCTGCGGGAGCTGCTCGCGATAACGGGCCGGATCATACCAGTTGCCGTTGTCGTTCGGATGGACGGAAAGGCCGCCCTCGTGGGCCGCGATGAAGCCAGCGAACAGGCCCTTGGGCGTCAGGAGTGCCTGCGGAGCGTGAGCAACGGCAACCGGGTCCGGCAGGACCAGCGGCGCGGCGAGCGCGGCGGATGCCCCAAACGTCGCGCCCAGTTCCGCCGCAGCCTTCAGCGTCTCATCCCACCAGCTGGCGGGCTGCACCGCGGGCGCAGGCGGCGCGGCCGGCAACGGGGTCGTGGGGGCCGCGGGCGCCGGACCAGGCTGAGCGGAGGCCTCGACCAGGTCCTCTGCCGCCATGTCGAAGAGGACATAGGTGATCGTCTCGTCATCCCACCGATCACCATAGACCGCCATCGCCTCGCGCTTGGCGTCGGCGTAAAAGCCTTCCCACTGGTCGTTCGGCAGTGTCTGGCAGCCGAGGCTCGACGTGCCCCAATTCCCGCCCTCGTGGATGTTGATGCCGAAATGGCTGCCGGTGTCCAGGCGGGGCGGGTTGCCGTCGCGCAGCACCGTGACCTCGCCGCGGCGTTGGCAGATCGCCGGATATTGGCGCTTCGTGCCGCGATGCGTGTCGAACTTGTAGACCGGATAGACGCCAGGCACGAGCGAGGCGCGGCCCGTCTTGCGGCCGGACGGGTCGCTGTTGCCGTTGTAAGTCCGGAAGAACGTCGCGGTGAGGATGAAGAAGCCGTCGTCATAGGTGTCGCGGTCGTTGCCCGCCGTCGGCCCCATGCTCTTCGGGAAATTGCCGCGCAGGCCGCCGATGACGAAGGGAGTGGTCTCCAGGTTGACGCCCTTGCGAGCCAGCATCCGGATCGCCCGATCTCGGGTGAGCCTTGGTCTGGCGTTGGGCGTAATGCTCATCGGGCGGCTCCGGTTGACTGCGTTGCCGGCAAGGGCTTGAAGGGGTCCGGGGTCGCTGACCCTCCTGGGCTCCCCGCCCTTGCCGGCGGCCGTCGCCTTCGTTGCACGAAGGCTAAAGGGCGCCATGCTTCCGTTGGCGGACGCCGTCACACCCATTGCTCCACCGACAATGACCAGCGCGTCAGGTTCGGGTTCTGTCGCTCATAGGGCTCGAACCGGTCGAACAGGCTGTAATGCAGCCCCTCGTTCAGACCTGCGGCGTCGGCCGGATCCTCGACCACGACGATCGGCCGGCGTGTCCCGCGGTCGAGGCCCACGCCGTAGATCGCGTCGACCTCGGCGTCGGTGAGGTCGCCCCACGTCCAGGAGAAGGCGCCCTTGACCGCCCCGTCGCCCAGGCCGAAGCCTCCGCCGGGAAGACGCTCCACCTCTCCGGTGTCGATGATGCGGCGCCCAGCGCCCCACTCGCGATTGTAGGTCGTCTGCAGGGCCAGCCCGAAGACCACGATGCCGATGGTGACGGTCGCCGCGACATTGGGCGTGAAGACGAGGCGGTGGAAGCGGTCGCTGAACGGCGCGGCCGTCCGCCAGAAGCCGTGCCTGCGCGGAGGGGAGGCAAGGCGGGAAGGGGCGAGCGCGCTGGTCGTCGCGAGGCGATTGGTGGTCGTGTAGGCGGCCGCTCCGCTCGTCCAGCTGACGGTCGGCGCCGCAGCGTTTCCGATGAAGCCGATGAACACGGAGTCGATGGAAATGCCAGCGCCGAAGTCGAAGTCGAGATTGGAGGCGGCACCCGCGGCCGTGCTCGACCAGGCCTCCTTTGGATCCGGCGTCAGCAGGTTCGCGGCGTTCGCGCCCGTCGAGGCCGCGACCGCACCGGCGACGATGGGTTTGACCAGAAGCATGTTGGCCATCAGAGCCTCCGCAGCACGGTGAGATTGGTGAGTTCGACGCCGTCCCGCTCCTCGGCGCCGATCACGAAGACATCGACCCCGGCGTCGTAGCCGAGCCGGTCGATCGTGATCGTTGCCGGCCTGCCGACGAGATAGGCCTTGAGGCCGCGAACCACATGCCGGTCGATCACCAGCGGCCCCTTCAGGAAGGCTTCCTGCCGGACCGCCTCGGCCGCGGCGTCGGCCAGCAGCGCGAGCGGCGAGACGATCTCCGTCTCCGCCGCATCGGCGCCCCAGGCTGCGGCAATGCCAGCGTCGGTCGAGGCCTCGAACTTGGCCCCGGTCTTCAACCAATCAACCAGACCTGCATCGACGGGCATCAGCCTTCTCCCTCTGCCGGCCAGGGCGCGCCGTCGACATCCACACCCAGGACTTCCGCAAGGCTTTGCCCCGGGGCGTCGATCTGGGCCCGCAAGTCGCGCGCCACCGCGTAGATCGCCGAGATATGGGCGGCGACGGCGAGGCCCATCGCCTGGGCTGCCTCCGCATCGAGCACGACCACGCTGTTGTTCGCGATCGTGAACTCTTCCTCGAAGGGCGCTCCCGCCGCCAAGGCGATCGTCGCCGCCAGCGCGAGGCCGCTGATCTTCGTCTTGGACTTCTCGTCGATCTGCACGGCTCCGAAGGGCGTCGGCGCCGTCGAGGTCTCCAGCTGGGCGCGGCGGGCCTTCACCCGCTCCCACATCCATGCGCGCGCGGCGTCCAGATCGGGCACGAAGGTCCGGTTCGCAAAGTCCGGCACCATGAACGGCCCGCACCAGCCTTCCTCGATCGGCACGAGGTCCGGGTTCCCCCCGGCATAATCAGACGGGTTGACGAACTCGACACTCGCCTCTCGCCAGAGCGCGTGCGTTGGCGGATCCTCGCTGATCGTCTGGCCCGGCTCCGGCGCCCCCTCGATCGGCGTCGGCAGGAGGACGATCGAACTCGGCGGCGGGGGCGGCGGCGGGATGACCCGGTCTTCCTTAGGCGGGAAGATGGGACCGGTTGGCTCGCTCACGATTGTGCTCCTGACGCACTGCCGGTGACGTAGAGGTGGGTGCCGTTGCCGGAGGAAATGATGGCGATCAGGCGAAGGTAATAGTCGGTGCTCGCCGACATTCCCGTCGCGAGAGCGTTCGTGTTTGCGTAGCCGGTGACGCTGGTGTCCAAATTGCCGTCACCGCTGAACGCCCCCGAGCCGGTTGCCGACACGCCGGCATCGGTCCAGGTCGAGTTGTCGGGCGAGCGCTGCCACTTCATCGCCATCGTGCCGGACTTGTTGAAGCCGACGCCGACATTGTACTCGGCGGTCGCCACGAGCCTGATCTGGCCGGAAGCGTTTGAGCGCATGCGCAGACCGGAGGGCGTCAGCACGATAGGCGTACTGTCATAGGCCCCCTCATTCACGTCTCCGGCGAGATCGACCCAGAACGAGGTCGCCCCGGAGCCACCGCCGTCTGATGGAATGGGGCCGTCTTTCCTGGTGATCGTGATCGTCTTCGAGCGAGTGGTCCCGAGATAGGCCGCCTCGACCTTCAGGGTCGCATTTACCGTTGAAACGGCGGTGATATTGACTTGCCCTCCGGACAGGCCCGAGGTCGACACCGCGCAGCCGTTGGGCGTGTAGGTCCACGACGCCAACGACGACACATCGACGTTGCCAGCCTTGAGCTGGTTGACGATCAGGCGCGGCAGGGTGTCCGTCACCGAGCCGGTATAGGTCGCACTGAATGCCTGATCCGCCGCCGGAGTGAGGGTCAAGGTGACGTCGGCGCCGAGCTCCGTCTTGCCAATGCGGAAGTCTCCGACATCCGCCTGCAACGTCATCCCATTGACGTTCAGCGGGGCGAAGATGACCGTGACGTAGGCAGTGTTCCCTGGCACCGTGAACTTCGGAGCCTTGTTCAGCGTCCAGCCGGTGCCAACGGCCTCCATTGCATTGTAAACGCTGGCGCCCTCGCTGCCGAAACCTGCGTTCCAACAGATGACATAGAAGAAGAGCTGTCGGCCGCCGCCGGCCCCGTTGAACCTGAACCGGCACGATAGATAGAGAGGTTCGTCAGGGTTCCACGGGATGAGCTGCGGCGTCGGATAGGTCATCCCCGGAATTATGTCTTGCCCCAAGCCATTGCTCGGCAGGGCCGCCGTCCGCGCGAAATAGACCGGATCGCCTGCGCCGCCTGCTACCCGCGTGGTGCCGGCCTCAAAGAACCAGTCCTCCAGCCCGCTGTCGAGCAGCAAGGGGTCTTTGATGAGATTGTCACCGCCGGAGGCATTGGAGCCGGGGATGTTGGCGCCATTCTGGTTGGCCCAAAGCGTGTCGGCCTCGCTGATGGCCTTGGCGAGGGCGTCTAGGCTCCCAGAATAGTAGGCCAGTCGATAGCGGAAGACATCCCGCCCGGCCTTGTCGACGTCACCGACCACGAACACGGGGTCCCGCACGTCGATAGCGCCGGTAGCGTTCGGCACGGTGGAGCCACCAGTCTGCGCCGCCGGGTAGATGAACAACTTGGCCACCGTTACGCTGGCGGGCACGACCAGGGTGAGCAACAGGGCCCACTCGGCATCGTTCAGGCTGAGGACCACGGCGACGGCAGGTACAGTCGAGCCACCGACGCTCACCGAGCCGGCCTGGGTATCGACGTAGCAGTCCGTCCACATCAACGTGCCATCGGTCTGATCGAAGACGCGGAACAGGGGCTTGCGGGTGGCCCCTGCGACCGCGTCCTTCTTGATCGGCACGAGCCAAGTTACGGTCTGGCCGGCGGTGACATTGTAGCTATTCCAAGCGTGCTGGAAGGCCCCCGAACTGGTGTCGTTCAAGCGCGTGTAGATGCCGCTGGTGGAGATCGTGCAGTCCGCTGGCCACCCGCCTGGGAAGGCCGCGATGAGGTTGGTGGACAGCGTCGTATCCTGCGCAACGTCGTCGTAGGCGGGCGTCAGAGCGGCGAGATAGGCCCGGAGCACTGAACGTGCGCTCACTGCCGTCGCCGTGCTGACGCCTAAGGCAGCTGCTCTGGCCACCACATTCGTATAGCGGGCGTCGAGTTCCGCCACGGTCGGCAAGAGGAAGGTGGCCTTCTCCTGCTTGGTGAAGACATTGTCGTCGGCCGCGGCGGCCAAGGCGCTGACGGCCGCGTTGAGCGCCGCGGCAGCGTCCGCGTCCAGCTGGAGCAGCACCGAGGCGATCTCGCCATCGCTGTGGACCCGGTAGGCGCGCTGGTAGCCGACGCGGCGGGTCTTGATCGGCTTGATGGAGCGCAGCCGCTCAACGTCCTCCGACCGCAGGGCCTCGACCGGGCCGGTGAAGGTGAATTCCCGGATCGTCACCGTACCCGCGGGATCGAGCTTCCAGACGAGGGAGACGCCGAGGAGGAGCCGGTCGATCGCCTGGGCGATCGTCTCATCCTCGTCCACATGGATCCCCGCCACGCCGTTGCGCCAGCCATCGGCCGTCGCCGTGTTGGTGACCGCAGGCCCGCCGACAGCGGTCAGGATCCGCGCCGCGATCGACGCGGCCGTCTCGACGTAGCCGGCGCCGATCTCGCCCTTCACGTCGGCCGTGAGCGGCCCGGCAGGCTGGGTCCACCATTTGGCGCATGCGATGGACGGCGCCACCGCCCCGGACCCGGCTGCGGGCGCCGCGGCGACCAGGGCGGCGAGGGTGGCGGCGATCGAGCCCTGCCAAGCGACCACTGTCGGCGCAGGCGCGGCGTCGCGGCCCTTGTCGCGCAGCATCTCGAACGACTGCCAGGGAAAGCTGGGGTCGCCGAACTCATAGATGTTGTTGGCCTTGTCGAGCACCCGGCCTTCGATGTTGAAGGCGCGTCCCCAAGTGCGGCGCTTGATCCGGTTCTTTGCCTCGGCTCCGCCCTCGATGCCGCCGGTGCCGGCGAAGCGGGCGGTGACCAGGGGCTTGGTGAGATCGTCGGAGAGATCTGCGACGGTGATCACCAGCCTGTGCCCCTGGACGGTCGCGTCCGCCACCTTGCCCGTGAGCAGGGTGGTGAAGATCCCTGTCTCCTCCTCGCCCGTCTGGATCGTGATCGCCGCGTTCGGCCAATAGTAGGCGGCAAGCTCGGTCAGCCCGGCCTTGCTATACGGCGCCCAGCTGATCGCGCCGGTCTGGGGCACGATGTCTCCCGTCCAACCTTTCTCATCGAACCCAATCTCGGCGCGCAGCCGCGGGAGCGCCGCGACACCCGCGCGGTAGGAATTGCCACCATAGAGGTAGGGCTTCCGATCCCCTCCCCCGGCGAGCCGGATTGTCGTCGTCGCCCCGGTTGCCGGGTTGCGCGGCGCGACAGTGACGAGGACGACCTTCGTCATCAGTTGAGAGGCGTCGAGCGGCCGGTCGGCACCATGCCAGACACGCCGAGGTTGATATTGAGCAGGTCAATCCCCGCCGAGATCGCGTCGATGCCGCCGGACATGCCCCGCAACAGAGTGTTCTGCACGGCCAGCTGGTCATTGGCCTCGTTGAGCTGGGCGTTCGTCTCCGCCACCGCCTCCTGCGCCGCCTTCAGCCGCTCATTCTCCAGCTGGATGACGCGCTCGGCCGCTGTCCGCGCCTGCTCCAGGCCGCCGGCAAATTCCGGGCCGGCGGTGCCGAAGCCTTCGCGCAGCAGGTCGATCAGCTGGCGGCTGAGGTCAGCCTGTCGGTCGGCCGCGCCCTCGATGCCGGCCTCGGCCTCGGCCGTCGCCGCCGCCAGCTGCTCGCGGATCCGCGCGACCTGGTCGGTGATCGAACCCTCGAAGAGGTCCCCGAAATTGAGGTCGTCGAGCAGCTGCTGGAGCGCGCCGGTGCGTTCCTCGAGAAGCTGCTTCTCCAGCTTCAGCCGCTCGGCCGCGTTGATCTTCTCGATCTCGATGACGTCGAAGCCATACTGCCGGGCGATGCGGACCCGCTCGGCCGCCTGGCGCTCGAACTCGCGCAGCTGCTTCGTCATGGCGCCGATCGGCCCCTTGAGCAGCGTCTCGACCTCGTCGACCTTCAGGGCCTCCCGGAGCGCCTTGCTGATGTCGGTCGATGACTGCAGGGCCTTCTGGACGGCCGCGGAGAGGCCCGTCACCGCGCCATCCCTGATCGCGTCCATGATCGCGAACATGACCGCCGCGGCCTCGTCATCGCCGAAGTCCACGGCACCCTTCTTCGTCTTCGTGACGCCGCGGCCGGTCGGATCGACGCGGATTTTGCCGTCGCGTACGCCGATCGACACGGCGAAGGCGCCGAGCTGGCCGCCCAGCTGGTCCGCGATCTGCTGAAGGCCGCTCTGGATGCTCCCGGCCATGGAAGTCGCCTGGGAGATGAACTCCGAGCTGTTGCCTCGGGTGGTGGCCCGCCCATCGACGCTGGTGATCGTCGCGGATCCGCGCTTGGTCGAGGCGAGCGCGCCGCCGAGCAGCCCGCCGAGCAGCCCGCCGATCGCGGAGCCCACGCCAGGAGGCAGGCCGGGGATGAGGTTGCCGAGGGCGCCCCCGATCTGGGCGCCCGTGGTGGAGGTTTTGATGCCGAGCGCTTTGGTGACACCGGCCACCATGCTGCCGATCGCAGCTCCCTCCAGGCCGCGGCTGATGCCCTTGGACAGCAGACCGGCCAACTGATCGCCGAGAATGCCCTGCAGGAGCCCCTCGACCATCTTCTGGAAGAAGATGCGAGGGTTGCGGGTGATCTCGGTCGTGCCGATGACCAGGACATCGCTGCCATCCCCGCCGGACGCGCCGCCCAGCAACCCTTGGATGTCGCCGTTTCCGAAGCCGAGCCCGCCGCCGCCCCCGCCACCGCCCCCGGCATTCCAATTGGCGAGGTTCTGGGCGGCGCCATCGCTGGCCGCCTGAATTTGTCTCAGGCTCTCGATCAGGCCCGCCGTCCAATTGCCCAGCACGTCCGTCGCCTGGCCAACCGCCGCCGTCGCCCGTTCAGTGGTGGCGGCATAGACCTCGTTGGCATCCCTGACCCGGTTGCGCCCGGTGATCTCGTCCTCCAGGGCGCGGAAGGAGTTGCCGAACAGGCGCTCGATGATGCTCTCGGCGGTCAACCGGTTGAACGAGGCCAGCAACTGCCGCGGGAGATTGGCGAGGTTGCTGAGGTCGCCGCCCAGTGCGCCTTCGACGGTGGCGACAAGGGCCTTGCGGGTCTCTCCGAGGGCATTGAGGTAAAGCTGCTGGCGCTGGCGCAGGATCTCGGTCGCGCGCTGCTGCTCCTGCAGGGCGCGGACGTTGTTAAGGATCTCGATCTTCTGCTCGCGCTTGAGCGGACCCATCTGCTGTTCGAGGCGGAGGATGGCCTGCAGCGCCTCGGCTTCATCGTCGCGTCCCTCGGCCTGCAGGCGCATTAGCTGCAGCGACTGGTCCTGGGAGCGGATGAACTCGTTGAAGGGGCGGTTGAGGCCTGCCTCGATCGCCGGCCTGGCCGCGCGCGCCTGTTCGAGCAGGGCCTGCCAGTTCGGCGGGCGCCGCCGCTCGATGTCCGACATGAGGTCATCGAGGTCGGCAAGGCCGCGGCGCACCGCTTCCACCTGGGGCGGAGTGTCGCTGAACTGCCCGACCAGGTCGCGGATGCGGTCGCCGGCATCCTCGCCGAACTCGGTCTGATCGGTCGGCCTACGAGTGCGTCCACGCCCACTGGAGCCTGACCGCCGTAGCGAGCTGCTCAGCTGGCCCGAAGCAACCGAGCGGAGGGTCTCGTCCGCGATCCGGAGTGCGTCGGCACCCTGGACCTCATTATTGACCGCTTCCAGGAGCCGCTGCGTCGCAGCCGCCGCTTCGCGATGCTGGGCTGCCAGGTGACGGTCGGTTTCGCGGGCGGCGCGGCGCAGCTCCTCGTTCTGCCGATCGGATAGCGCCGCCATCGCCGCCGCCCTCTGATCAGCCGTGGGGCCGCTGCCGATCCTGAAGCGCCGCAGGATCTCCTGATTGGCCGAGGCCGACTGGCCGCCAATGCTGCCCGGCAGGCCCCCGAACAGGCTGCTGTCTTGGGCCATGCGGTTGAAGATGTCGGGCAGGGCGTTGCCGAAGGCGATGGCGCCGCGAGACTGCAGGAGCTGGCTCTGCGCCTGGGTGCGAAGGTTGAGCGCGATCGCGATCGTGTTGAGCCGGATTGCCTCGGTGTTCCTGGTCACCTTGCCGGTGGTCAGGTCGAACATCTGGCCAAGCGCGCCCTGCGCCTGGCTGAGCGCGTCGCTCGCGCTGATCGCCTGGCGCTGGGCGGTCGCATTGGTGTCGGTTGCCTCGGAGGCGCCGAACAGGCCGGCGACGAGGGCGCTGAGGATGGTCACACCTGCGGTCAGCGCGATCCCCCAACCGCTCACCATGAAGGCGGCGAAGCGGCTGGTTCCGCCCTGCATGAGGGAGACGGCCTGGGTGATCTGGCCGATCTGCTGGGCGAAGATCATGCCGGGGTTCACCCCCATGGCGAGGCCGAGCGAAACGTCGCCTAGGTTCGCTGCCAATTGGGTGGCGCCGGCACGAGCTTGCCCAACAGAAACGGTGAGTTCTCGGTTCGCGGCTGTTGCTGCCCGAGCCCGCTGGGCGAACACGCCGAGGGCAGCTGCCGCAGCTAGCTCCTGCTGGGTAAAGCCGCGCTGGGCCAGCTCGGCCTGGCGCAGTTGTTGCGCGATGCCGGATAGGGCGTTCAGCCCTTCGAGCTGCGCCCTCGTCAGGGAAACCTGGGCGGTCGCGGCGGCGCGGAGCTGTTGCGCCTGCTCCCCCGACGCCTGCCCCAAGCCGCGCCCCGCTTGGCCCGCCTCGCGCGCCGCGCCGCCGAGGGCCTTCAGCGCCTCCTTGCCTTGGTTCGCGCCTGCGACGAGGCCCGAGGCCTCGGCGACCATCCGCGCGGTAACGATGAAGTCAGACATGACGGCCCCTGATCATTTTGCCCTGCGCGCCCAGACGGCGACCGCCTCTCCTTCCATTATGCGCAGATCCGCGATGATCTCGGGCGAGGGCTTCACGCCGATCGCCTCGGCGACGACCGGTAGGGCCGAGTAGTCGAGGCCGGTTCTGAACGCCCCCGCCATGCCTGCCCCCGTCCATCGCCACTGACTCTCCATCGAAAGGAACAGCGCCACGGCGTCGGCTTGGTCGGGCCAGATCTCGCAGCGGTCGTCTGAAGGCGCCTCCAGTCGAGCCTGCTGCTCGGGAGCTATCTGGACGCCGCCCTCTACCTGCCGCCGGATTGCTTCGGCTTGCTCTGCCGGGCTAGCCTCTGCTGCCGATTGCCCGCCCCCGCCGGCCCAGCACCGGACGAGCCGCCGGAGTTTCCCTCCCGCACCACGCTCTGCCCGTTCCAGGCCTTGATGTAGGACAGCGCCCAACCGACGATGAAGTTGGGTTGCTGGATGATCACCGCGAGGTTCTCAGGGTTGAACGGGAAGGGCTTCTTCGCTTCGTCGATGATCCCATCCCAATCGCGGGCAACCTCGGCGATGAAGTCACGCAGGAGCAGCGGCGGCTTTTCCGCCTGGTCTTCGCCCAGCATGGCCGAGCCGGTCCGCCCGCTCGCGAACGCGGCGATGAACTCCTCGAAGCGATCCAGCTCGACGAGCTTCACCTTCATGCCGAAGCTGTTGGTGACCGTGGCTCCGGCATCGTCGAGTGTGTTCCACTCGACATGCATCCGGGCCAGCTTCTCCTTCGTGACAACGAACATGGTGACAGTCCCTTATTTGGAGGTGATGATCAGCTCGTCATTCCCGGCGTTCGGCAGCAGCCGGAACGGGATGTTGAGCATGAGGAAGTCGTCCTCGGTCGGCGTGGTGAGCAGGCCGATCTCGCATTTCGGCGCGTCGACCTGGACGATGTTCCCGGCCACGGTGCCGTGCACGACCTGAAGCACGCCGGTCGCTCGGCTGAGCAGCTTCGTGTAGTAATTCTTGGTCGTGAGATCGGGGAACTCGACCAGCAAATTGCCGGTCGGCTCGCGATTGCTGGCGGCCATGCGATCGGCAGGGCCGGTCAGCGACCGGGGCGAAAGCTTCATGCCGAGGTCGATGGTGAGCCGGCGGACCGCCGGGGAATAGCCGTCGAACGAGAACGTCGTGTTGGCGGTGCTGACCAGGACCGGATCGGCCTGGTTGGCGATCGTCACCGCGCCGAGGACGGCCTCGGAGACAATGCCCGCCGGCACGAAGCCGGTCGGCGACAGGCTGAACATCGGGACGTCATCGTCCTCGAACGTGAGCTGCAGGTTGGACCGGCAACCGAGCGCGGCGACCTTCAGGTTGTCGTACATCGGCCACAGCGTCATCGACGGCGCCGCCCAGGGATTGATCGGGGACTGCACGACGGAGGTGCCACCGACGACGCCCGCGTCGAAGCCGCACATCCGCAGCCAGGCCATCCACGCCGGGACGGTAATCGCGGATACGCCGCTGCCGGCGATTTCGATGCCGAAGCTGACCGGCTTGCGGATCTGCTTGAAGACGCTCGGCCGCGAGCCGGCGAACTGGCCGTCCAGCTCGCGGACCTTCTGCTCGCCTTCGAGGCCGCTGGCATCGAGGCCGACCGTCAGGATGCCATTGGCGCCCACGGTGGGCGTCGCATCGACGCCTTCGGTCGTCTCGATCTTGCCGAGGACGAACTTCTTGGCTGCGCTCTTGGTCATTGTCCGTTGTTCCCTTCGTCAGAGGCGGGCTCGGCCGCGACCGCTTCGGCGCGCTCACGCAGAACCCGCTCGATCTCGGCGAGCAGCTCCCCATGCTTGCCCTTGGCGGGCAGCGAGATCTGCAGCCGCTCGGCCGTCGCGCGCAGCTCCTTGATGGTCTGCTCGGCGAGCGGCTTCTCGGCCGCGGCCGCGTCGGCCTTCTCGGCCTCCAGGCGAGCCGCCGTGTCAGCGATCACTTCGGGGCTGACCTGCCCGCCCGGATCCTCGGGCGCTCCGGCCTGGGCCAGCGCCTCGGCCCGGAGCCGGTGGTTGAGCGGCAGCTTGTGCTCATCGAGGAACACGCCGTCCTGGCGGGGCTTCGCGGGGCTCCACTTCTGCGCGTGGGCTTGCGTTTCGGTCGTCATGCGTTCACCTTCCTGATCAGTCGCCTGGTCCTAAAGCTCACCATCCAGCTCAGAGTGCTTCCGCTGACGGACAGCATGCGGGCGCCGGCGTAGTCGCAGCCGACGCCGTCCGCCGCGTCCGGATGGACCCAGCCGAGCATCGCCTGGATCACCTTCCCCTCTTCCTCGTGCAGCTGGTCAGAGGTGCGGTCCTGGTTGGCTCCAGCGCCCTCCATCATGACCACGACGCCGAAGCGTAGGTCGGTGCGCTGGCTGTGCCCGCCAGTCAGCCTGTTCGGCTCGGCCGTCTCGGTCTCGGGCACTACATAATACGCGGGCAGGAACGGGGGCGCCTTCAGCGAAATCAGCTCCAGCACGCCTTGGGCGCGCTTGAAGCCCTTCTCCTTCAGCCGTTCGACGATCGGGTTTAGCCTCATGCCGCCGCCCCTCCGCCCTCGAAGGCGCCACGCAGGAAGTCTGTCAGGATCTCCGCGGCGCGGTCCTGGTCCTCGCTGCTGAAGCCGACATAGGGGCGCGCCGGGATGCGGACCGCCGCGAGGACGCGGCCGCCGAAGCTAAGAGCCTTCTTATGTTTGGCGCGGATCACGCCGCCAAACTGGTGGATCGCCGCATAGATCGCCGAGCCAAAGGAGCGCTCGGGACCGCCTTCGGCGAAATCCCGCCCATACGTCGCGCTGATCGAGGACCTCAGGTCACCGTGCAGACTCAGTGTCTGGCCACCGTGATCGAGCACCCGTTGGCTCGGCTTCCATGGGCGGCCGTCCGGCCCGGTCTCAGTCTCAAAGCGGAGCTTCGTCTCGCGCTCGATGAGGTCGGCGATCTCCTTCATCGCGGGCGACAAGTCGCCCGCGAACGCGGCCGCCCTGGTCAGCGCCTCGGAGAGGTTCTCCTGAAAGGTTATGGTGACGGGGATACCCTCGGCCACGTCAGTAATCCTTCAGGCCATCGGGATATTGGCGCTGCCCGGCCGAGACGGCGATCGGCGCCGAGCTGGGCGCCTCCGCCGTCGCATCGAGGCCGGGAAGCGGCAGCTTGCCAGAGCCGATCTGTTCGAGGATCCGCTGCGCCGCCTTGGCATTGCCGTCGACGCCCTCGGGCGCCCCGCGCGGGTAGAGCCGCGCGCGGGCCATGTCGGCGATCGCCACCTTCACCACAGCCGGCGCATCCGCGAGCGGCACCTGATAGCGGTTCGAGATCCATGCGTCGGCCAGCGCCTGGACGGCGGCCAACGCGGTGATGAGGTAATCGCGATCAATTCGGCCGTCGCCGGCCGCGTCCGTCATGAGGACGACTTCCTTGATGCCGAAGTGGTCGACGAATTCCTTGATCGAGATATAGCCGTCGCCTCCATCCGGCATGACCCAGGCGCCATCGATGACGGCAAGCTCGATCTCGCCCTCCAGCTCCTGCCCGTCAGCGTCCTCCGCCCTGGCGGTGACCAGGTAGTGCTCGCCGTCCGTCCCGCCGGACATGGAGACGAACAGCATGCCGGCCACCAGCTCGCCGGCCACGACCAGGCCGGCGCTGCCGACGACCAGGCCGCGCTTGGCGGCCGAGACGTCGATGATCGAGGCGATCGCCGCGGCGGTGTCGAAGGCCACCGCCTTCTTCAGCAGCTCTGCAGGCTGTTTGACGAAGGATTGCATCGCGGCTTCAGCTCCAGCTGCGCTCCGGCCGCCGCGATCGGCGCCAGCGATAGATGAGGAAGGCGATCACCAGGACCGCCAGCACGATTGGCCAGACGAGGCCGGCGCCGCAGACGATGGCGACGAAGACCGCGTCGCCATCGCCGGCCGAGGTGTCACAATTCCACAATGCCCAGGTCCAGATCGCCGCGGCGACGATCCCCCAGACGCCGAAGGCGAGCTGACCAGTCATCGCCGCCGCCGATGGCGGCGACGGACGCGGCGGCTGATGTGGAGCCGATTGGTGCGCAGCCGGCGGCGATCGGGCGGGTTCTTTGAGCGACGGTAGCGGGGCGGCGTCCAATCGCCGAACACCAAGCCCCGCATCCGGCGCTGCGACGAGGGCTGTGCCTCCTTCGAAAGCACGGCCTTGCTTTGCATGGCCGCGGCAGGGATGCCGGCGAGCGCGCTCGCGAACGCCAGCACCGCGCCCATCCCAAAGATGCCCCTCCCCCCCACGGTCAGGCCTTCGCTTGGGCGGCGCGGTGCGCCTCGATGGCCTCGCGCAGCCTGGCCTCGTCCTTGATCAGACCGTAGCGCGGGACCTTCTCGGCCTTGGCGGTCGCCTTCAGCTCGTCGAGACCCTGCCCGGCCAGCGGCTTCGGAGTATCGCCACCCGGCGGCGGCGGAGGCGGCGGAGGCGGAGGCGGAGGCGGCGGAGGCGGAGGCGGAGGCGTTGCCTTCTGCTTCGTCGAGAGGGCCACGATCCCAAGGGGGACCAGCTGCTCCGCGTCCTTGTCGCTGAGATCGATGGTGCCGCTGTCGCGACGGCCCTTGCCGTCATCGATGGGCGAGAGGATGTCGTAGGTCCGCATGGTCAGATCTCCAGATGGATGACCGGGAAGGGGAGGACCGGCGGAGCTAATGCGCGCGCTCCGCCGGCCACCAGGCAGCGTCGGGACTAGAGCGCGGCCTGGAACAGGAAGCCGGCATCGGCGCCGACGACTTCGGGCGAGAATTCGTCGAAGACGTCGTTCAGCCAGCTGTTGAGGCCGCGCTCGAAATAGGCGGGCTTGGCGAACGGGTGGTTCCGCAGCCGATAGGTGTAGCCGAACGCCGGGATGTTGATGTTCGGCGTCCCCGCCATCGGCACATAGGCCAAGTGCGCGTCCTCGCCCCAGACGTCCGAGGACGTCCCGTCGTCGTTGTCGAAGATGGCATCGCCGACCAGGACGCGCGGCACGTCGAAGAAGGAGGCGAGCATCGCATCGGTGACCACCGCATCGACGGCCAGACTGTGCTTGAACCGCTCGATCACGCGCGGGTGGACCTTCAGGCGAGCCGCGACCTTCGGGCCGAGGGTCAGCGTGTTCGGCCGGCGACCGGTGCGGCCGCGGATGACCTCCTTCGCGTCGGCGACCGCGACATCAGGCTTGGAGGCGTCGTCGGACCAATTGGCCCCGCCCGCCAGCGCCACCTTGTTCGTGGCCGCGTAGGAGGCGGCGTTGCGGACCGCCGACGCCTGCTGGATCTCCTTCTCCAGCGCGATGACGGCGAGGACGGTATCGACGTTGCTGGAGAGCAGGTCGATCTCGGGGACCTCGTCCGCCTCTTCCTGGTGTTCGACGGGCGTGACGGCCGCCAGCGCGTACTGGCTGAGCTGCACCGGCTTGCCCTCGTAGCCGAAGGAGACCTGGGCGATCGCCGTGCCCGGCGCGCGCTTGATCTTGTAGCGGCGGAAGCTCTCGCGGCCGAACTCGATGCGCTTGGCCGCGCGGGTAGGCATGTCGGCGATCGGCAGGACCAGGTCGCCGATGAAGCCGTCCTGCTTGTAGCCGCGGCTGTGGTTGGTGAGGATCGGGTCGATCACCCGAGCTGCGGAGGTCTTCATGTTCATGGACAGTGTCCCTTTCGGATGTGGATCTCGGGTGGTTGGGGATGCCCCGCTCGCGCCGGTTACGGCGTGAGCAGGATCTCGATGATTGCGCCGTCCGCGCCGGCCGCCTGCAGCGCGTAGCCGGCGATCTCGCCGACACCGCCCTGGGCGATGGCTTTGCCGTTGGCGTCGGTCTTGACCGGGGTCAGGCCCTTGGCGCCGAGCGCGATCGCGGCACCGGCCTCGACCTTGGTCGTGCCCAGGACGTCGACGGCGAAGACCTCGCCGATCGCCGCCGGGTGGACGGAGACGCCCATCGGCTTGGCGCCAGCGGCATCGCACTGGGTGCCGTCGAAATCGACGAAGCGATATTGCGCGACCGCCGCCGTGGCGACCGGGCTGGTGAGGGTGAGGATGGGCGTCTTCTGCATCGTTCTTCCTTCGTCTGGACGGACTGTTTCGCCGGGGCCGTAGCCCCGCCAGGCTCAGCCCCCCGCCCGCTTGACCGCGTCGAGATAGGAGAGGCTGGAGTCGGCGGCCTGCAGCTCCAGGGCCTTGGAGTGGATCTCCAGCCGCTTGGCATCGACGTCGAAGCCGGCCGGCGCGGCGAAGCTCACCGAGCCGGGCTCTTCCTCGCCGCCGCCAGGAGCCGCCTCGCCGAGCGACACGATCGGCTGGGCGCCACTGAGCAGCTTGCGGAGCGCGTCCGCCGGAGAGATGTCCTTGTCGGCCTCGCCGAAGCTGACGGTGTCGGCCGCGACGCCGTCGAGGGTATCGAGCAGGCCGACCAGCAAGCCCTTGCCGGCCGGCAGCAGCCTGGTCTCGGCGACGAGACGGTCGGCGAAGGCGAGGTTGGAGGCATGAAGGGCGGCGCTGGCAGTCTGCTCGCGGGTGGCGAGCTGCTGCTCGCGCTGGTCCAGCTCGGCCGAGCGAGCTTCGAGGGCGGTTGTGGCGGCAGTGATCGTGGCGTCCACTTCGGACATGCTAATCTCCCTTTCGTCAGATTGGATGGTGATGAGGTCGTCCCCGTCGCCATCGGCGAGGTTGACCACGCCGAGACCCTTCACCGCGGGGGCCGCGGCGCCGAGGAAGCCGATATGCTGGAGGTAAAGGTGGCCCGGCTTCGGATTGGCCGGCGCCTTGCGCTGGTAGAAGCGGCCCGAGATCCGGCGATAGCGGCCGGCGTTGACGATCTCCGCGAAGGCGGGATCGAGCGTCTCTGGGTCGGGATCGGCGACCAGCTCGCCGTCCTCGACGCGCAGCTCCTTCGCCCAGCCATAGGCGGGCTTGTCGAGCTGCGGGTGGCCGATCACCAGGGGCGCCGGATCGCTGGCGAAGTCGTAGCTCGCCGCCGCCTCCTCGAGATCGGCGAGCGAGAAGGTGACCTTCACGCCTTCGACGGAGGTGTAGGTGCCGGGCTTCAGCACCCGGATCGGCTTGGATTTCTCAGTCCCCATGCCGAGGTGGATAGGGGGAGAGAGAGGGGGCGCCGTGCTTCCGCTGGCGGACGCCGGGCGGGGGCGGAACTATCCCCTCTTTTGACCGCGGATCGCCGGGAGCGCAAGTCTGCGACCGTCGCCGGCCAAGCGCGCTGCGGATATCGGGGACGCCAGAAATTGGCCCCTTGCGGCGGAGCCGTCCGAACCTAGCATGCCGGTCGCATGACCCAGAACAACATGGCTCGCTTGCTTGAGGCTGGCTTCGACCAGGATGACGCGGTCCGCATCGCGACAGAAGCCGTGACGGTCTTCGACGGGAACCGGAAGGCCAGAGGTGCTATCTCCGGACCAATCGGAGCGACGGGGACACGGGCCTATGAGGCATTAGCTCGCACAGACGACTTCGACCCGGACGTTCAGGCATTCTTTGATCTGCGGCCGTTCACTGTCGACATGCTGGCCGCCAAGATACGATCGAGCCGAGGTGCGACGGGATCCGCCGTGAGCCGCCTAATCCGGCACGGCTTCGTCGAGAAGGTCAGGACCGGCCGCGGGTTCAGCGTCAGGCCGCTCGTGCCGGACGTCGCATTGAAGGAGTTGGGAGTGTCGTGGTCCACGACCGACGCCCCGCCAGGGACATGGGCTTATGAGTGCCGAGCCTGGGGTGAGTTGATAATCAAGATGCTCAACGGGAGAAGATGATGCGAGAGATCCTAATTGCGCCGCAGGGGCGCGACGCCATCGAGGTTGGCGGGTTTACGGCCGAGGACGGCAAGCGCTTCGTGATGATCAGCTTCGACCGCGACGGAGAGGAGCGCGTCATCGTCAGTTTCGAGCCGCAGCTGTTCATCGACTTTGCGGGACACCTCGGGAACGTTGCCAAGGCCGCGCAAGGCGGCAACCTATGGGGCTGAGGCTGCCTTAGGCGGGCTCCTCCTGGAGCCAAGTCAGGACGTCGAGGTAGAGCTTGCCCGAATGCGGATCCCGACTGGCCAGCCCAGCCCGGACCGCAGCATCGCCGGCCTCGCGGCGTGTCGGCCACCAGCGTCCGGCGCGCGTCGGCGTGGCCCAGCGCCACTTTGTCGGTCCTCCCCTTGTTCCCATCATCGCGCCCGTTCCGTATCTGTTCCCCATGTCCGAGTCGAGCCTCCTGACCGACCAGCTGCGTGACAAGGCGCTGCTCGCGCTGGAGGACGCCGTCCAGGAATGCCGCTACCGAACGCCTCGGCCCTCGTTCGCGGTCCGCTTCGCGCTCGCTTATCTCTGGGTCTATGGCGGCCGCGGCGATCGGCGACCCTATGACGAGCTGTGGAAAAGCCTCCGAGCGACGAAGTCGCCCTGGAGCTTCAGCGGCGCCGATCACGCCTTGGCCGGGATCTATCGCGCCCTGCAGCTCGACCGCCCCGATGAGGCTTCCTGGGAAATGTGGCGCCGTTGGACTGCCCATGAGGGCAGCGGCGGGCGGAACGGCCCTGGCTGATTCTGCCGGGCGAATGAGGCCCAAATCAGGGGTTGTTCGCGCGGGGAGCGAAATTCGGGGTTTCCCTGGCCGCATCAAATGCCCGCCAGGGCCGCTGGGCAGCCTGCCCACGCGGACGAGGGGCGGTCGCGCTAGGGTTGCCGCACCCCCCGGGGCCTTTTCGCACGCTGACGGCCATTTTTTCGGCCCTAGTGGCGCGCGTCGGACCGCCCTTGGTCGTAGGCCTCGCAATCGAGTTGGAGCCTGGTGCGCTGCTCGTCGGTAATCGGCGCCGCGCGGGCGACGCGATCGAGCCAGTCAGTTACGCCCCGCTCGCGCTGCGCGCGCGCCTCGCCGCAGATCGTGCTGATCGCGACGGCGTAGGTGCTGGGCGCGTCTGCCGGCGTGGGATCGGGCCGAGCCGTCCGGCTGTTGCAGGCAGCGTCGACAACGCGCATTGCACGCCCCGGCGGAGTGAACGGCCGCGCCGCCAATCGCGCATTCAGCAACTCGCGCCAGCGAAGATCGTAGACGGCCACATTGCGGACGCGGATCTGCCGGGCCGGGCAGTTCACCTCGATCCGGCTCACGTAGAAGACGTCCAGGTCGCCGGCACCGCCGTCGATGCGAAACAGGATCGAGCGGTAGCGGCCGTTGTCCAAGACGCTATTTGTGTCGAGCCAGGCGCGGCCGCCTTCCATCGGATAGGGTTGCCAGGCCGGAGCCGGCGCAGCTGCGATCATGGCGGCAGCGAGCACAAAGATCATCGGTTCACATCCCTCGGCCAACCCAGATGACACGGCCCACGACGTGCAGCTCGTCATCGGCAAGGTCGATCGGCGGTACGAGCTTGTTGTCGCTGTGGAGCTGCCAGCCGCCGCCGGCCAGTCGGCGCACCCGCTTGATCGCGCCTATCTGGCCATAGGCCACCGCCCAGATCTCGTCCTGGTCGCGAATTACATTCTCCGCCCGGTTGACCAGGATGTCGTCGCCGCTGCGGATCGTCGGCTCCATTGAGTCGCCGCGCCCCGGTGTCAGGAAGACGTCCGCGGGAACGCCTTGGGTTCGGCGGTTGAGCCAGTCGCGCCTGAAGGGCACGTGGCGCACCTCGGTCAGCGCATCCGAATAGGTGCCGCCGAGTCCAAAGGCGTAGTCGACCAGCTCGGGGATCATCGCCAGGCCCAGCTGGTCCGCCGCCTCCTGGACCTCAGGCGAGAGATCCTCGCCGTCGCCCCGGTCGCTCGTTGGAACATGTGACGGCTGCAGGGCGAGGTTATCCTCCCAACCAGGGAAACCGGGAAACGCATCCCTTAGCTTGTTGATCGTCGCCCGACTGATCCGCGTGTCCGCGGTGCCGTTGTATGGGCGCAACACCGTCGAGGCGGCCAAGCCGGCCCTCTTCGCGAGCGCGCTCGGCGCCAGGCTCGCCCATTGGCAGAGGTTCCGCATCAGGAGCTGATCGAGTTCGAGGCCCTTCATCAGCCTGACGCTAGCAGAGGCCGCGGCGGACCGATGTTTGCAATCCTGCAAATAATCGTTTGCATTTGTTTGCAGGATTGCTAACTCGGTCACATGACGCTGACCGCATCGAAGCAGAAAATCCGGCCCACGGACCTCGCCAGGGACCTCGGTTGCAGCGTCCCCTATGCAAGCCAGATCATTGCGGGAAAGCGGCCGCGGACCGTCGCCACTGCCCTCCGCATCCAAGAAAAGACTGGCCATAAATTCGGTCCGCTCGCCACCGCGACGGACGAAGAGGTCCGCCTGCTACGCAGGATCGGAGAGGGCGCATGAACAGGCGCCCCGCCCCTGAAGTAACGGGAATCTATTCGGCACCGCGCCGCGGGCCAAGAGACCTTGTGACGAACCTGACTCGGGCCGGGACAAATGCGCGATGACGGGCGCGGGGGGACATCTCAGCGCAGCCGAGATCGCGGAGCTGAAGCTCCCCGGCCTGCCTCACTCGAAGAAGGGCATACTCTTGCGCGCCGACGCTGAGCGGTGGCCGTCGATCGAACGGCGCGGACGCGGCGGCGGACGGCTCTATAGCATCGCCCACCTGCCGGAGCAGGCGCGGGCCGCGCTGGAGCAGCGGACGGCCAAGCTCGTCCCCGCCAATCTCCGCCCCGTCGGGCGCCCGCAGGGCTCCGACTATTTCACCCAGAACCCGGCCGTGGCCGATGCCGTCGAGGCCCTGATCGCAGAGCAGCCCCGGTCCGCCATGCGTGTCCTCGAACTGCTCTCGCGCAGCTTTCATGTCCTGCCCTCGCGCCGGACGCTCAGCCGCTTCATCGCGAAGCTGGAGGAGGAGAAGGCGGCCCTGCTCGCCTCGACCCGCAACCCGGACCTGTTCAACAGCCGCTACCGGATCTCGCTCGGCCGCGCCGATGGTTCCTGCACCCACGCCAACCAAGTCTGGGAGCTGGACACCACGCCGGTGGACGTCCAGCTGAAGGGCGGCCGCAAGGCAATCCTCGGCGTGATCGACCGCTACTCCCGCCGCGCCCGCTTCCTCGTGGCGGACAGCGAAAGCGGGCAATCGGTCCGGCGGCTGCTGATCGACACCATTCGCGCCTGGGGTGTGATGCCCGAGACGGTGATGACCGACAACGGCTCGGGCTACATCAACGGTTCGATCGTCTCCGCGCTCGAAACGCTCGGCATCGAGCATTTCCGCTGTCCGCCCGGCAGCCCCTGGAAGAAGCCCTTCATCGAGCGGCTCTTCGGCACCTTCACCCGCGAGCGCGCCGAGCTGCTCGACGGCTATTCCGGCCATAACGTCGCCGAGGCCCAAGCCCTGCGGTCCCGCGAAAAGAAGCGGACCGGCAAGGCCGTGATCCTTCCGAGCCTGGAGCCGGAGCAGCTGCAGGCCATCCTCGATGCCTGGCTGGATGGCGTCTACCACCGCCGGGAGCATAGCAGCACGCGGGTCTCGCCCCTCGAACGCTGGCGTCAGTCCTCCAAGCTCTCTGCGAAGGCGCCATCCGAGGACGTCCTACGCATCGCCCTCTCCAAACTGATCGGCTCGGCGAAGGTCGGCAAGCGCGGCATCCAGTGGAAGCACGGCCGCTATTGGTCGCCATCGCTCGCGCCCTGGATGGGCCGCATGGTCACAATCCGGCGTGACGAGGACGAGCTGGGCGCGATCTTCGTTTTCGACGAGAACGGCCGCTTCATCGACACCGCGATCAATCACGAGCGCGCCGGGATTTCCGAGGAGCAATTCGCCCGCGCGGCCAAGCGCCACCAAGATGAGCACATGGCGCAGGCGCGGGCCGAGCTTCGCCAGAAGCAACGGGCGTTCCGGTTCGAGGACGCTCGCGACCAGCTGCTCCGGGACGATGCCCTCGCGGCCGGCAGGCTCGCCATCCTACCAGGTCGGACAGAAGCGCGCACCACGCCCCAGCTTGACAGCATCGCCACGGCGCCGGCCCCGGCGGTCCCCGATCAGGCCCGCCTCGATGATGCAATGCGCAGGACGGCGCCCAGGCGCCCCGCCGAGCCATCCACCGCGGAAAAGGTCGCCTGGGCCGATCAGATCCTCGCCGCCGCCTCGGCCGGTGACGATGTCGATCCTGCCGAGCTGGCCCGCGCGCAGCTCTTCGCCTCGACCACCGCCTACCGCGCACAGAAGGCGCTGATGGCCCCCTTCCAACCCGCAACCCACACCCACGCCGCAAGGAGGCACTCTGCATGAACGCTCTTAATATTCAGCCCAGGCTGGCGCTGGGTGACCGCCCGTCCGCCGGCTTCGCCCAGCTGACCAACATGGCGCTGGGCCTGCAGACCTATCTCGACTGCGCCGAGGCTGGCGCCGGCATGCCGCGCATCGGCTTGCTGTATGGCCATTCCGGCTACGGCAAGAGCGTGGCGATGGCCTTCACGGCCCAGCGCACCGGCGCCGCCTATCTCGAAGCCAAGTCCATCTGGACCCAGCGCTCCCTTCTCGAAGCGATTGCCGAGGAGCTGGGCATTCCCAGGCTTGAGCGCAGCGCGCCCCGGATCCTGCAGCAGGTGATCGACCAGCTGAACGCTGACCCACGCGGCCTGATCGTTGACGAGATGGATTACCTGGTCGGCAAGCAGCACGTCGAGATCCTGCGCGACATCCACGACGCCACGACGGTCCCGATCCTGCTGGTGGGCGAGGAAGCACTCCCGCAGAAGCTGAAGAGCTGGGAGCGGTTCCACAATCGCATCCTCGTCACGACGCCGGCCCAGCCGGCCTCCCTGGACGACGCCCTGAAGCTCCGCGCCCACTATTGCCCGCGCGTCGAGATCGCCGACGACCTGGTCGAGGCGATCGTCCAGGCCTGCCGCGGTGTCACCCGCCGCATCGTGGTCAACCTCAAGAATGCCGAGCGGCTCGCGATGGAGAGTGCCGCCGCCGAGATCGACGCGGCCTGGTGGGGCGACCGCCCCTTCCAGACCGGCGACGTCATGGCGCGCAGGCTTGCTGCGTAATGGCTTACGAGGTCAAAGTCCCGACCAGCAGCTCGGTCGCGGTGCCGCTCTGGCGCGCGCTGCGCGGCTCCGAGGCCCCGCGGACCGTGAACGAGCTGCACCGGGCGAGCCGGGCGCATCCGAACGCTATCCAGCAGCGGCTGAAGCGCTGGTCGCGGGTCGGCCTGGTCGTCGTGACGCCGGCCGAGGCCGCGCGCTACGAAATCAGCGACAAGGGCCGGCTGCTGAACGAGGCCCCCACGCTCGGCTCGCTGAGCGCGGACGCCTGGGCCGCGATGCGCCGCCTTGGCCGCCCCGCGACCTTCGCCGAGATCCTGGAGGCGTCCGGCGCTTCGGATCGGCCCCTCTACTGCCGCCTGCGCCGCTGGAAGCGGAGCGGCTATGTGCGGGAGTTGGCGGCATCGCCGCAGCGCTTCGCCCTAGCGCCCGAGGCCTTCGCGCTGACCGAGCCGCCGACCGTCAATCAGGCGCTCGCGGTCACCACGAAGCGCGCGTCGCAGCGCGGCCGCATGTGGGCCGCCATGCGGATCCTCAAGCAATTCGACATCCCGCTGCTCATCCTCACCGCCGAAGTGACGCGGCGGTCCGCCGAGGACTTCATCAACCTGCTCTCACGGGCCGGCTACGTCAGCAAGGACGGCAACCGGGTCATCCCGTCCAGGTCGCACGGCGTCAACGGCAACCTCGGCGCGCGCCGGGACTGGTCGACCTATCGCCTGGTCCGGAACACCGGGCCGAAAAGCCCGATCATCACCAATTCGAAGGGCGCCGAGCGGCGACTGGTCGACCGCAACAACGGCCAGTCGGTCCCGCTCGGCCAAGGGCTGCAAAGCGCGCGGGAGGCCAAAGATGGCCAGTAACCCCGCCGCACCCACCAATGTCGCGCGCGCCGCCCTCGCCTGGGGCGCCGACATGCCAGCATGGGTCCGGCTGCTCGCCTCGGCCTGCGACGCCACCAATCAGCGCAAGGTCGGCGATCGGCTCGGCCGCTCCAGCGGCTATGTCAGCCGCGTCCTCAGCCGAAACTATGCCGGCAGCTACGACGAGGCCGAGACACTCGTCCGCGCCGCCTACGGCAAAGAGGACGTCGTCTGCCCGATCTGGGGCTCGATCCCGCTCGCCAGCTGCGTCCGCGCCCGGCGCCGCGAAGGCCCGCCGCGTAACCACGCCCATCACCTTCACGACGAGCACTGCCCGACCTGCCCGAACAACAGCGACCGGCGCGATGCCGGCGAGGAGACCTGACCATGTCCGTTCAACCTGTCGTCAACGAGCGGCTCTGGCTGCAGATGCCCGGAGAGGTTGCGAGCGCCTGCCGCGTCGTCCTTACCGGCCAGCCCATCATGGCCGAGATCCGCGGCCAGCGGACGCGCGCCTTCCCGGTGCGCAAGATCAGCGCCGCCCATGAAGGGACGCACCTGGCCCCCGCGGCCGAGCTGCTCGACGCAGCGCCGCTCAGCGCAGCCGAGCAGGCCGAATACGCGCAGCTCGATCGCAAGCTCGCCGGGACGATCGGCGACCGCCGTGTCCTGCGCGCCTTCTTCGGCCTGCTGCACCGCGCGGCGATCTACGGGGAGGCCTCGGCATGAAGCGCCGCCTTTTCGCCCCTCTCTTCGACATCCCTCGCCGCGAGATCCGGCTCGCCCCGGAATGGCTGGCCACGTCCCTGATCAACAGCCTCCTGATCGGCTTCGGCTTCGCGATGATCATGGCGGTG
This sequence comes from Allosphingosinicella sp., assembly GCF_035626655.1. GTDB lineage: Bacteria > Pseudomonadota > Alphaproteobacteria > Sphingomonadales > Sphingomonadaceae > Allosphingosinicella. The sequence continues at coordinate 27,203 of NZ_DASPNF010000009.1, read as the reverse complement.
CTGCCATGACCAGCTTCGCTTGCGACCTATCGCCGGCCGACACCTTCGCGCCTCTGCAGCCTCGCGTCCGCTTCAATTTCAGCAATGGCTGGTCCGGCTCCTTGGTCGTGCGGACCGGAGAGGACCAGGTCAACGCACTGATCGGCTCCGTCGCGGCTGCGCCCACGGGCCAATGGGGCAAGGGGGAGACTGAACTAGGGCCGACGGAAGCGATGGCCGACGAGGCGATCGAGTGGCTCTACCAGGTCAGCCGGAGGCCGACGCTGTGAGCGCAGTCGTTGTCCCCTTCGCCCGGCGCCTGCGCCCCGATCCCTCCGCCCAAGTAAGGCAGCGCGGCTACGCGCCCACCTACCGCCACGGCCAGGTCAACCACTGCCCCGGCTGCGGCCGATCCCATTGGCACGTCGGCCGCTTCAGCGCGGAATGCGCCTTCTGCGGCACCGCGCTCCCGTTCGCCGGATCCTCCCAACCCAGTCTCGAGAAGGAATTTTGATGCCCCGCCGCAAAGCCCCCCGCCAGCTGGCGCCCCAGACCATCGAGGAGGCGACGCAGCTCGCCGCCGAATATGCCGAGATGCAGTCCTACATCGAGGCGGCGCGGGCCGACACCGACGCCGCGATCGCGCAGCTGCAGGCGACCCGTGACGCCCTGATCGCGCCGGTCGAGCAGGCCGCCGAGGACAAGTTCCGGCAGCTGCGCGCCTGGTGGGGCGTGGCCGGCGGCGAGCTGACCGGCGGCAAGCGCAAGAGCATCGAGCTGGGCGGTTGCATCCTCGGCGAGCGGACCACGCCGCCCAGCCTCGCCATTGGCAAGATGAAGGTGGCCGACGCTGTCGCCGCGGTGTTGCGGCTGGCTGCCAGCCGCCTCGACAGCCTCCGCCGCAACAGGCTCACCGACCTGATCCGGGTCAAGCGCGAACTCGACAAGCCCGCCATCCTGAAGGAGCTGGCTACCGAGGACCTCGGCCCGCTCCTGACCAAGGCAGGCTTCTCGCCAAAGCAGAAGGAGGAGTTCTTCATCGACCGCGCGGCGCCGAAGTCCGCGGCGACCGAGACAGTCGAAGTGGACCAGGCGGCATGACCCAGCGCTGGCTCATTCTCTATCGGACCAGCAAGGGTCCGGCGGCCAAGATCGTCGACGATCGCGAGTGCCGTTTCCCGTTCGGCGTCCATGAGGACATGGTTTCCGACGATTGCGACCGGATCATCGCCATGGTCGACCTCCCGGCCAACTACATGCCTCATGCCGTCGCGATCGATGATCGCGAGATCGAGGTCCAGCGGCCCGAGGTGACGGCATGAACGTCCAGGTCGCCATCCTCCCCAAAGTCGTAGAGCGGATTGACGCTCTACTCGCCGCCCAGCCTACGGACCCCCTCGATGTGCTGCACGTCCTGGCCGACACGTTCGGTGCCTTCAGCCGGTTCAAGTTCGGTACGCACGAGCTGACGATCGCCGGGCTGAAGATCACTAGCACCGCTGGCGGCTACACCATGGTCACAGCATGGAAGGCCCGCGCCCAGCGCATCATCGCGGAGCAGGCGCGATGAGCGACGATCCCACCTTCTTCGGCGGCATCACGGCCGAGGTCCAGAAGGTGCGGCCGACCGGCATCGGCCAGGCTGGCATCGGGTTCGCCGCGCTGCCCTGCCCCAAGACCGGGGCGCCGCGCCTGGCCGTTACCCTCATCCACCCGGACGGGACCGGGCTCTGCGCCTACCTCGACGAACTGATGGTCTGCCGGTCGGCCGACAACATGGCCGACTTCATCGAGGCGCTGCCGGACATGCAGTCGGTGGCGGTGCACTGATGGCCGCGCGGATCCACATCCTGGCCATCGAGAGTGCGGACGCGCTCGACATCCAGGCCATGAAGAAGCCGGGGAAACCCGCCAAGGCGGCCATGGAGGTCATGACCTTCGACGCCTTCGCGGCGATCGACGGCAAGGCCTTCGGCCAGCTCTGCCGGGATCTGGCCCACAAGATCGGTAGGCCCGATCTGGCCGCCCAGGTGCGCCGATGACACCGGAGGGTCTGCAGCTGCTCACGTTCATCCGCGGGCGGATCGAGCGCACCGGCGTGGCGCCCTCCTACCGCGAAATGATGAGCGAGCTGGGCATGCGCAGCAACAGCGGCGTCTTCCTCATGGTTGCCCGCCTGGTCGAGGCCGGTCATCTCGTCCGCGTTCCGGGGCGGCATCGTGGCCTCCGATTGCCCGGCGTGGATCTCCGGTCCGTTCCAACCCATCGCCTGCGCGCCGAGCTGGCGCGGCGGGAGGCGGCATGATCCGGACGGGCGGGCCTCGCAGCGACCAGGCGCGGAAGGTCTCGCGTCTTGCCCGGCACAATGCCGAGATGCGGCTCGCCATCGCGGAAAACCTGACCCTCGACCAGGCCAGAGAGCGCTTGGCTTCATACGAAGCGCACCGGCCTCGGCTCGACGGCCCACCGGCACAGGCGGCCACTGTGCCGGCGGGAGCACCCCGTTATTGGTGGAAGGAGCGCGACCTTGGCTAAGGCATTCGGCGAGATCGCCGCGGCGGCGCTGCGCACGGCCGAAGGGCGGACCGATAGCCGCACGAAGCTCAACGGCGCGGTCCGGGCCGCCTGCCGCCGCCTGAACATCTGCGACGAGGACCGCAAGGCGATCCAGCTGGAGGTCACCGGCAAGGCGTCGATGGGTGACATGACCCTGGCCGAGATCGGCAAGGTGCTCGATCGCCTCAACCGCGACTACAAGGCCCCGATGGGCCACCGCGGCCACGTCGGCAAGATCCGCGCGCTGTGGTGGACGGTCTACTGGCTGGGCGCCGTCGCTGAACCAAACGATCGCGCGCTGGACGCCTTCGTCGCACGGCAGACCGGCAAGCAGCGCATCCAGTTCCTCGGCCCGCGGGAGGCCTTCCGCGTCATCGAGGCGCTCAAGGCTTGGGCGGGTCGAGAGGGCGTCGTTTGGCCGGACGAGGCACGGCTGAGGGAGCTGCGCCAGACTTCGCCCGGCATCGACATGCCGCGCCTGGAGCGCCACGCCGTCCTGGAGGCGATCGCCGCCAAGCTCCGCGAGCTCCGCGTCCTCCACTCCTGCCACATCGGTTACAGCCAGAAGGCCCTCGGCCTCGCCGTAAACCACCATGCCTGGTCGGCGCGCGATCTCGACCAGGCCATCCGCTTCCTCGGCAAGAAAGTCCGCCGCGCGATCGGGAAGGCGGTGGCCGAATGACCGCCGCCAACCATGAGTTCCTCGGCTACGAGGAGCTGCCGATCCCAGAGGACGCGAAGACCGGCGAAGGCTGGACCGCGCGTATGCTGGAAATGGCCGATCACATCGGCGCCTACCGGACCCTGCAGCTGTGCGACGTGTTCGGCGGCATGCGGATCTACATCCCGAAGGATCCGGAGAAGGGTAAGACCTACGGCCGCCGCGGCTCGATCGTCGACGTCGTCGGGATCGGCACCGCGGCCAAGCTCAGCGCCATTTACGGGTCGGAGTATTTCCACTTCCCCACCGCGAAGCTGGCGATCAACCGCGCAAAGCGCGCTCCGATCCTCGCGGCTGTCCGGGCGGGGGAGTTGGAATGCGCCGCGGCCGCGCGTATGCTCCGCACGAAGCGCTCCTACGTCTCGCACCTGGTCAACCAGACCGACGAGGGCGCGGGCGGGCCGGAAGTGCCCCGCGGCGCCAGCCAGCGCGACGATCGCCAGATGGACATGTTCGGAGACGGGGAAGACTGACCCCCTGTCCGCCCGCGGAAGCACGGCGGACACCCCTTCAGCGGCCATGAAGACGCTGTTGCAACAGCGTTTTTGGGGGTCCGGGTGGACTGGCTTCGGTTTCTGCAGGTGATCTGGCCGATCGCGCTCGGCGTCGTCACGATCATCCTCGGGGCGGGCTTCCTCTGGCTGAAGACCCAGCTCGCCACCAAGGCCGAGCTGAAGGAGGCGAAAGGCGAGGCTGAGAAGGCCATCCAGGAGCTGGAGGGCGAGGTCCGGAGCCTCGAAAAGGACATCGCCGGACGCTTCGAGCGCGGATCCCGCAAGTTTGCGGACCATGACACGCGGCTCGCCGTCGTCGAGAAAGAGTGCGACGGGGCGCCGACCAAGGCTGACCTGACGCAGATGATCTCGGTGCTCGCCGGCCGCATGTCCGGCGTCGAAAGCAGCCTCAAAGGCGTCGAGAAGCAGCTCGGCACCCAGCATGACTATTTGCGTGAAATCCTGGGATCGAGGGGCGGCAAGTGATCCCCGAGATCATCCTTCCGGTTGTCCGCCGCGCCATCCTCGACCTGCTGTTCGACGTCGGTGGGGAGCACAACGACGAGACGCTGACCCTGCTGCTCAACCAGCTGGGGCATCGCGTCGCCAGGCGCGACATTGCCGAGCAGCTGCGTTGGCTCGCTGACCGAGGCGCCGCCTGCCAGCTGATCGAGATCGAGGAGCTGGGGCCGTACCTCGCCGCTCGCATCCTCTCGGATGGCCGCGATGTGGCCCAGGGCCTCATGGTCGTCGAGGGCGTCTCGCGCTTCAAGACGGGGGACTGACCCATGTCCGGCCAGTCTTCCATCAAAAGGCTTCCCCCCGCCATCCTGGCCGAGGTCAATTCCGCCATTCAGCGCGGCGCCACGGTCGATCAGATCAAGGCGGCGATCGAGGCGCTGGGCGGCGAGGCATCCCGCTCCGCGGTTGGCCGCTACGCCCAGGAATATCGCGCGCTGGCGGCGAGGCTGCGAGACCAGCAATCCGTCGCCAAGGCCTTTGCCGCCGAGTTCGGCGACGCCGGCAGCCTTGAGGGCCGGCTTCTGATCCAGCTGGGGACCACCATCGCCACCCGCATGGCGATGAACGTCGCCGACAACGACGATCCCGATCTCAGCATGAAGGAGCTGATGGAGTTCGGCCGCGCGGTGAAGGACTTCACTTCCGCCTCGAAAATCGACGTCGATCGCGAGGCGAAGATCCGGGCGGAGGCCTTCGTCAAGGCGCGCCAGAAGGCGGCGGATGAGGCCGAGGCCGAATGCCGGGCAGCCGGCGCCAGCGATGCGACGATCGACCGGGTCAAGCGCCGTCTCCTGGGCATGAAGGAATGAGCGCCGAGCCGATCCGCGTGGTGGCCGGCTACTGCGCGCCCGAGCATTTCGCCACGCCTAGCTCGATCGCCAATATGGCCATCGCCCTATGCGAGCATGCCCGCGGCCGTGGCCTGGTCGTCGTCCGGATGTTGTCGAGCCGCGTTCGTGGCTCCGCGACAAAGCACCTGCAGCTGCGCGACGGGCGCAGCCGTCATTGGCTGATCCGGATCTCCGACCATCGCGCGCCGAAGGGCACCGGCTACGACCTTCCGCATTTCGACCTGGTCAGCTTCGACGGGGACTCGGGCTACGACCAGGCGGTCGCCTTCGTCGACAGCATCGGCGCCGGTGAGGCCCGCTGGCATCCGCCAGTGCGCGATCGGCAGCGTCGCGGCCACCACGTGCGCGGCCAGAAGACTAAGCCCGGGGGCTGCCGGTGAGCGCGGGCACGGATCTTCTTGCCTCGACGGCCCTGACGCCGCGCGAAGAGCTGCCGGACGTCCTCCTGCCCTACCAGCAAGAGGGCATCGTCCTCAGCGACGCAAACCAGCTGCTCGTCATCGAGAAGTCCCGGCGCACGGGCATCACCTACGGCTTCGCGGCCGACGCGGTCCTGGTCGCGGGCGCCGGGCATGGCGGCATGGACGTCTTCTACATCGCCTACAATCTCGACATGACCCGCGAGTTCATCGCCTATTGCGGTGACTTCGCCAAAGCATTCGACGAGGCCGCGGGCGCCGTTTCGGAGTTTCTGTTCGATGATGGCTCGAAGGAGGGCATCCTCGCCTTCCGCATCGACTTCCCGTCCGGCCATTCCATCGTCGCCCTGTCCTCTAAGCCGCGATCGTTGCGCGGCAAGCAGGGCATGGTCATCATCGACGAGGCGGCGTTCCACGACCAGCTGGACGAGCTGCTGAAGGCCGCTTTCGCGCTGCTGATGTGGGGCGGCCGCGTCGTCGTCATTTCGACGCATGACGGGGCCGACAATCCGTTTAACTCGCTGATCGAGGACATCCGCGCCGGCAAGCGGAAGGGCGTCGTGATGCGCCTGACGCTGAAGGACGCACTGGCCCAGGGCCTGTTCAAGCGGATCTGCCTGCGCACCGGCAAGACTTGGTCGCCCGAGGCCGAGGCCGAGTGGGAGGCGGATCTGCGCGCCACCTATGGCGAAGCGGCCGAGGAGGAGCTGGACGTCATCCCGGCGCGCGGATCCGGCACCTATCTGGCGCGGGCGACGATCGAGCGCGCCATGCGCGAGGAGCTGCCGGTGGTCCGCCTGCGCTGCCCGGATGGCTTCGAGCGCGAGGCTGACGCCTACCGGCGCGACTGGATCCGCGAATTCCTCGAGACGCATGTCAAGCCGATCCTCGACACCTTCGACCGGAGCAGGCGCAGCTTCTTCGGCCAGGACTTTGCCCGATCCGGCGACGGCTCGCCGATCGCTTTCGGCCAGACCGATCTGGCGATGCGCAAGATTTGCCGCTTCATCCTGGAGATGCGGAACGTTCCGTTCACCGACCAGGAGTTCGTGCTCGACTGGATCATCGAACGCTTACCCCTTTTCGCCGGGGGCAAGATGGACGGGCGCGGCAACGGCTCCGCGATGGCCGAAAAGGCCCAGCAGAAGTGGGGCTTCGAGCGGATCGAGGCCGTCATGGCGACCGAGAAAACCTATCTCGCGTTCATGCCGAAGCTGCGCGCCGGCATCGAGGACGAGACCTTCCTGATCCCTAAGGACGAGGGCACGCTCGAAGATCTGCGGATGATCAAACTGGTCCGCGGCGTCCCCTGCATCCCGGACCGGGCGAAGGTCTCCAAGGTCGATGGCGCGAAGGGGAAGCGGCACGGCGACAACGCGATCGCCTGCATGCACCTGGTCGCAGCTATGGACGAGGATCTCGGCCCGATTGACTTCCACGCCACCGGCCAACGCGCCGCCCCTGCCGGCGATTTCATCACCACAACCCGCGGCTTCGGCACGATCGCCCGCCGCAGCTCCGTTGGAGATTTCCATGTCTAGGCCTCCCCGTCGCTACGGCCGCAGCAGCTCGCGCGCCTTGGTCCCGGTTCGGACGCCCTCGCGGCCGCCGGCCGAGCTGGCGCAGCCGATCGCCACGACGCATGACGGCCGCGACATCACCCGGCCCTTTACATATGAGCTGGAGGAGTTTCGCGACGTCCGCCTGCAGGGCGCAGTCGATTGGGGCGCCTACGACCGGATCCTTCTCGACGACCAGGTCAAATCCTGCCTGGAGCAGCGCCGCAGCGCCGTCGTGTCGCGCGAATGGTCGGTTATCCCTGGCGACGCCGAGGATCCGCGCTCTGTGGCCGCCGCTGAGGCCCTGGAGGCCAATCTGGAGCGCCTCGATTGGGACGGCATCACCGACAAGATGCTCTACGCGTCCTTCTACGGCATCGCGATCGCCGAGCTGCTGTGGGAGGTCCGCGACGGCCTCCTTCAATGGTCGGACGTCAAGGTCCGCCACGCCCGCCGTTTCCGCTACGACAAAGACGGCAGGCTGCGGCTGATCACGATGCGGAACCAGCGCGGCGAGGTGCTGCCGGACCGCAAGTTCTGGGTCGTGAAGACCGGCGCCAGCGACGACGATCAGCCCTACGGCCGCGCCTTGGCGGAGTGGCTCTACTGGCCGACGCTGTTCAAGCGAAACGGGATCCGGTTCTGGAACATCTTCCTCGACCGGTTCAGCGTCCCGCCCGCCAAGGGCACCTATCCCCGCGGGACCTCCAATGCGGAGATCGAGAAGCTGCTCCAGTCGATGATGGCGCTGGCCAACGACAGCGGCATCGCCGTCCCCGAGGGCGTCGTCCTGGAGTTCATGCAGGTCGCGACCAATGGCATCGATTTCGAGAAGATGCCCACCTATATGGACGCTGCGATCGCGAAGATCATCCTCAGCCAGACGATGACCACCGATGACGGCTCGTCCCTCGCCCAGGGGAAGGTCCATGCCGGCGTCAAGCAGGAGCTGATCACCGCCGACGCCGACCTCAACACGGGCAGTTTCACCCGCGGCCCGGCTCGGTGGTTTACCGACTTCAATTTCGGCCCCGATGTCGCCGCGCCCATTCTGATCCGGCAGGTCGAGGAAGAGACCGACCTGAAGGCGACGGCCGAGACAGACGCCGCGCTCGCTGAGATGGGCTACGTCCGCACCGCCGAGAGCTTCCGCGACATCTATGGTGACGGCTTCGAGCAGAAACCGTCGCCTACGCCCACGCCGCCCGCCTTGCCGGCACCGCGCAGGCCAAAGGCTGCGAATGACGCGGAAGGCGAGCCCGCGGCTGAGGCCGAGGCTGTCGGCCTGAGCGAGCCGCGCCCGCTCTACATCCACCGCCGCCTCCGCAACGCCAAGGCGCTGATCGCCTGGGCGAAGGCGCAGGGCTTCAAGTCGACCATCCCCGCGGCCGAGATGCACGTTACGATCGCGAAGTCGCGCCGCCCTGTCGACTGGTTCAAGATCGGCCAGGCCTGGACGCCGGTCGGCGAGGGGGCCGGCATCACGATCACGGCAGGCGGACCGCGCGCGGTCGAGCAGCTGGGCCGCGGCGGAGCAATCGTGCTGCGGTTCGCAGCTCGCGAGCTGGAGTGTCGCCACAAAGAGATCGCAGAGGCCGGCGCCAGCTGGGACTATGCGGAATATCAGCCGCACGTCACCCTTACCTATGAAGGCGAGGGCATCGATCTTGAGAAGATCGAGCCCTATCAGGGCGAGCTGATCTTCGGTCCCGAGATCTTCGAGCTGCTCGATGAGGATTGGTCCGCAGAGATCGACGAGGTCGCCTTCGCCGAGGCGGCCACGGCCGACATCGTGGACGACGCCACCGCCCAGATCATGGCCGACGAGGGCTGGCGCCAGCTGGCGGACGAGCTGGGCGCCAACGAGCTGCTCGCCGAGCTGGCCGGCGCCGGCTCCCAACAGGAAGTGGCAGACATTCTCCGCCGCGAGGTTGAGATGGGCGACCTCGGCCCGCTGATCGAGCGCCTGGCCAACGCCGGCTTCGCCGTCCGCATGGCCGCAACGGCCGGCGCTGACGGAGTGTCCTCATGAGATTGAGGCGACATTCATTTTCTCGTCCGTGGGCGCCATCCCAGCGCGAGCAATGCCCCAAGCAACAGCAAGGGGGTAAAGTCCACGTTGAACGTCCACTCCATCGCTCCGATCCTCTGTTTCGGGCGCGATTATCGCACCCTTGCCACCTCCCGTCTTTTGAACCTTATCGGTCCCGTTTGAATCGCGCGTGCTTCTGCCAGCGGAGCCCCGCAGCGTGAGCGGGCTCGTTGACATCCGCCCCCTGATCGGCCTCCCGCCCGACGACACCCGTCGTGCCTTCGACGCGCGGGGCGAGCTGCGCACCACGGTCAAGTGGCACGACATGTGGCAGGACGAGCATGCGCGCGCGTTCACCGTCGCCAAGCTCGCCCGCCTTGATCTCCTCGACACGATCCGGAACTCGCTGGCCGACGCTCTCAACAACGGCTCGACCTTCGAGCAGTGGAAGGCGAACATCATCCCCGAGCTGCAGCGCGCCGGGTGGTGGGGCCGCGTCGAGGATCGCGACCTGACCGGCACGAGCGCGCCCGTCTTCATCGGACCGCGGCGCCTGGAGACGATCTTCCGGACCAACATGCGGGTCAGCCGCGCCGCCGGCCAGTGGGCCCGCATCCAGGACCGCAAAGATGTGGCGCCCTTCCTCCGCTACTCGGCCGTCATGGACGATCGGACGCGGCCGCTTCACCGCCGCTGGCACGGGACGATCCTGCCGGTCGACCACGAGTGGTGGAACACACATTTCCCGCCCTGTGGCTGGAATTGCCGCTGCACGGTCGTCCAGCTCGGCGAGCGGGATCTCGAACGCCGCGGCTGGAAGGTCAGCCCTCGGCCGCCGCAGGATGGCCCACCGCGCCGCTTCTGGCGGTCCGGCTCGCCTACGCCTGAGGCCGTCCCGCCGGGCATCGATCCGGGCTGGGGTTACAATCCCGGTCAGGCGAGCATGCGCGCGATCGGCGACAAGGCGGTCTCGACACTCGGCCGCTATGGCGACCACGATCTGGCCGGCGCGCGCGCCATGCTCCGCGACCTGGTCGATGCTCCGGCCTTCCTGCAGGCGATGGACGAGGAGGGCGCCTCCTTCCCCGTCATGCTGCTCAATGACGAGCTGCGCGACGCCGTAGGCGCCCAAAGCCGGGTCGGCGTCCTGTCGGCCGATACCTGGGCCAAGCAGCGCCGCAGCCACCCCGAGATCGGCATTCCCGAATATCGGCGCCTGCCCGATCTAGGCGCGGATCCGGATCTGGTCTTCCAGCAGGACGATCAGCGCCTCATTTTCACTCGCCTGGAAGACGGCCGCTGGCTGAAGGCGGTGGTCAAAGTCACCGCCGATCGCGGCGAGCTGTTCGTCACCAGCCTGCAGTGGGCGCGGGCGCGCGAGATCGAGCGCCTGCAGAGCCGCTACCCTCTGATCTTCGGGCAGATCACCGCCGCGCTGGCGGCGCTCATTGCTCAGGATGCGGCCGACGAGCCCGACGACGGGGAGGACGAGGCGTGAGCCATCCCTGCCGCATCCCGGATTGCCCCCGTCCGGCAAAGGACGGTCAGCTGATGTGCTGGCCTCACTGGCGCGGCCTTCCGCGCGCGCTGAAGGATGCCATCTTCGAGACGTTCCGGGAGGGCACTCGCGGGGCCTATCGGCAAAATGTGGAAGAGGCGGTCCGCATGATCGAGCAGCGCGAGGCCGCGCAGCGATGACCGCGCTCGGCCCCGACGACGAGGAAGACAGCGGCGTCAACGATCTCGGCTGGGCGAGGGTGCGGCGCGCGGCGAGGACTGCCGGTCCCTCGCAATGCGCTCCGGGCAGGGCCCGTGCTACGGCAGGCAGGTTCACCGTGTTTCGCGCGTCGCTCCCTCGATATAGCGCCGCGGCGGTTGCCGTTCAATGAAGGCGCGCAGCCCTATCCTCGCGCGCTTGGCCGCCGATCCGCTGCCAGCCCGCGTCCTGACCGAGGTCGATCACACGCCCGCGGCGATTTACAACATGCCGGGCCTGCTTGCCCTCCTCGCTGACGCCGGCTCCGCGGCGGAGTTCTGCTCAAAGCGCCCGGATCAGCTGCATGGAGACTTTGACGGCCTGCCCAGGGGCATCGGTCGTCGTGCCATGCAGACCGGCGGTGTCCTCGGTGGCTTGGTGGCCGATCACATCCAGCTGGAAGGACTTCAGACCTGCGAAGACGTTGTCCTGGCCGGGCGTGTGCTGCCAAATGTCGATTTTACCGCTCAACTGGTCGCCATCCTGGGCGATGTTGCCCGCATAGGCGAAACCAGCGTCCCCGCCGGTCGCTTGGCCGTCGCGATAAGTGACGACCCCGCTCCCGATGCGACCGCCGACGCCGAATTGCACCGAGTACAAACCGTTCTTCATGTCGATCTCCCGTTAACCATGATGTCGAGGGGAGACACATGGTGGCGCTGAGCTACGGATTCCATAGGTTGTCCGCCGCGAGGCGGGAGCAGGGGCGTTGGCGCGCCCCGAGCCGGCGGTGTCGACCCGCCATGAACCAGCTTGATCAGGCTGGAATCACCCCGCCCCCCGCGCACGGGAGGCGAGGCAATAGGGAACATCCCTTCATGGAGTCGAGTCCAATGCCCGGCCGCGCTAGCGGCCTCGAACCCGTTCAGGCTGTCCGCCCCGCCGCCGGTTACATTGGCGGCAAGCGAAACCTCGCTCGCCGCTTGGTGACCCGGATCGGGTCGATCCCTCACACCTGCTATGCCGAGGCCTTCGTCGGAATGGGCGGCATCTTCCTCCGCCGCGATTGCCGACCCAAGGTCGAGATCATCAACGATTGGTCGGAGGACGTCGCGACGTTCTTCCGTGTCCTCCAGCACCATTACGTCGCCTTCATGGACATGATCCGGTGGCAGCTGACGACGCGTGCGGGGTTCGAGCGGCTCATGCGCACCGACCCGTCGACGCTGACTGATCTGCAGCGCTCCGCGCGCTTCCTTTACCTTCAGCGCCTGGCCTTCGGTGGCAAGGTGGCGAGCCGGCACTTCGGCGTCAGCGCCACGACGCCGGCGAGGTTCGATGTGACGAAGTTGGCGCCCGTCCTAGAGGCCCTGCACGAGCGTCTGTCCGGCGTGGTCATCGAGCGGATGCACTGGCTCGCTTTCATCGATCGATATGACCGGCCGGGCACGCTCTTTTACCTCGATCCTCCCTACTTCGATTGCGAAGACGACTATGGCGCGGACCTGTTCGACCAGTCCCAATTCGCTCTCATGGCCGATCGACTGGCAGGGTTGAAAGGCCGTTTCATCCTGAGCCTGAACGACCGGCCAGAGGTGCGCCAGATCTTCAGGCGTTTCGCCATCGAGGGCGTCGAGACCACCTATTCCGTTGCCGGCGGCGACAACGCCCAAAGTGCGGGCGAGCTCATCATTACAAACTGGGAAGTGGCGTCGTGAGGCAATCGCCGCGAAGGGAGCGATTTTTCGCAGTTTTCTGCGGCTCTTCGGTTCTGGGAAGTGCCGCCCCCGGGAACTGGGAAGTCGGGGCCCTTCTCGGAGGGCTCGCACAGAGAGTGAACCGACGATGCAACGCCGCTTCAGGCGCCGCGTGGCCATTTATTGTTTGGAAGTTAGATCACAGGCCGCTTCGCGGCCGGAGTGGCGGAAAACCGCCATTTTCATCCCACCATGTCCCGGCATATCCCGCCAAATCCCGGGTCGTTCCTCTCTTCCCAGTTCGTGGCCAGTTACAGACCCTCACGCCCGCTTCCGCCTCGTCCTCCAGCATGCGCTCCCAGATCCGGTTCAGGCAGTCGGCCTTGCTGGTCGGACCGGGCGCGGGGCCGATGACGAGCCGGAGGCGCGGTCCCGCGGCGGCGCGCACCGCCGCGATCGTCGCGGGATCGTTGGGATAGCAGCCGACATAGAGGCGGTAATCGGCGCCGGCGAATGCCGCCTGGGCATGGGTCAGCATGCGCCCGATCACCGCCGCCTCGTCCCAGGCGGGTACGAAGATGGCGAGCCGGCCCGGCTGCGCCGCGACGGGGAAGGGCGGCCGCCTCCCGCGGCGCGCCAGCCTCAGGCCGAGCCAGATCAGATCGACGATGAGGTCGCTCAGGCCGAGCAGCAGGAAACAGAAGGCGGCGAACAGCGCCGCTTCGCGCATGACGAAGCTGCAGGCCGCCAGCAGGATGTCGAAGCCCCCCATTCAGCCTCCGACTCGAAACGATGATCATCCATTTACGCGCAATGAGTCGCAAGAAGTTTCGAAAAGCGGTGGATTGGTCCATTTCGGATGAATTTGGTTGGGGCTCACGACCCACTTCCACCGCGACGCCGAAGCCGCCATGCTGACGCCATGACCCTGCTTCGCGCCCTGCTCGCCGCCTTCCTGTCCCTGACCCTCGCCACGGCCGCCGCCGCGCAGCCCCGCGCCCCCGCCCGCGACAATATGGATGCGATCGCGCGGGACTATGTGCGGCTCGTGCTCGAGCTGGGCGAGCGGGACGAAGGCTATGTCGACGCCTATTACGGCCCGCCCGCCTGGCGGACTGCGGCCCGGGCCAATCCGCGCACCCTGCCGCAACTGGCGGAAGCGGCGCGGCTGTTGAGCCGGCGGCTGCAGGCGCTGCGGCCGCCGCCGGCGACGCTCGCGGGACGGCGCCAGCTCTTCCTCTCCGCGCAAATCAATGCGGCGATCACCCGCCTGAGGATGCTGCAGGGCGAGCGGCTCAGCTTCCGCGAGGAGGCGCTCGGCCTCTACGGCGTCGATCCGCAGCCGCGTCCGCTGAGCGAGTTCGATCCGGTGCTGGCGCGGATCGAGCGGCTGGTGCCGGGCGACGGGCCGCTGCCGCAGCGGGTCGACGCCTTCATGGGCCGGTTCGTGATCCCCCGCGACCGGCTCGATGCGGTCATGCGCGCGGCGATCGCCGAGTGCCGCCGCCGCACCGCCGCCCATATCCCGCTGCCGCGCGGCGAGCATTTCACGCTGGAATTCGTCACCCAGCGGAGCTGGTCCGGCTATAATTGGTACCAGGGCAATTATCACAGCCTGATCCAGGTCAACACCGATCAGCCGGTGCGGATGGGCCGGGCGATCGACCTCGGCTGCCACGAAGGCTATCCCGGCCATCACGCCTACAACATGCTGCTGGAGCGGAACCTGGCGCGCGGGCGCGGCTGGGTCGAATATATGGTCTATCCGCTCTATTCGCCGCAGAGCTTCATTGCCGAGGGCAGCGCCAATTACGGGGTCGAGCTCGCCTTTCCCGGGGAAGAGCGGCTCGCCTTCGAGCGGCGCGTGCTCTATCCGCTCGCCGGCCTGCCGGGCGGCGAGGCGGATGCCTATCTGCGGCTGCAGGATGTGGTGGAGGAGCTTTCGGGCGCGCGCATCGCCATCGCCGCCGCCTATCTGGACGGGCGGATCGACCGGGCGGAGGCCATCCGTCTCACCCAGCGCTATTCCCTGGTCTCCGAATCCCGGGCGCGGCAGTCGATCGCCTTCACCGACCAATACCGCTCCTATGTGATCAATTACGGGCTGGGCGAGGAGCTGGTCGGGCGCTTCGTGGAATGGGGCGACGCTCCGCTGGAGCGCCGCTGGCGGACGATGGCGCGGATGCTGTCCGAGCCCTTCCTGCCGAGCGCCCTGCAGCCCGTGGCGCGCTGATGCGCTGCTTCTTCGATCCGCGCCAGCTCGCCCATGCGCCGACCATGGAGCTGCACAATGGCGGCTTCGTCCCCTATGCCGAGACGCCGGCACGGGCCGAGGCGGTGCTGGCCGCGCTGGGGCCGGTGGAGGGGGCGGTCGACCATGGCGAGGCGCCGCTCAGGGCGGTGCATGACGAGGCCTATCTCGCCTTCCTGTGGAGCGCCCACAAGGACTGGCGGGCGGCCGGCCGTGCGGGCGACGCTTCGGGCTATGCCTGGCCGATAGTGCGGCGGCGCCCGCTCGCGCTCGACCGGATCGACGCGAAGCTCGGCGCCTACAGCTTCGATGCGTCCTCGCCGATCGCCGAAGGGACCTGGGGGGGCGCCTATTGGTCCGCACAGACTGCGCTCACCGCGCTCGATGCGGTGCTGGTGGGGGAGCGGGCCGCCTTCGCCTTGTGCCGGCCGCCGGGTCATCATGCGGGGCGCGACTATCTCGGCGGCTATTGCCACCTGAACAATGCGGCGATCGCGGCCGAGGCAGCGACTACGGCCGGGCGGCGGGTCGCGATCCTCGACGTCGACTATCATCATGGCAACGGCACGCAGGACCTTTTTTACGAACGGGGCGACGTCTTCTTCGCCTCCATCCACGCCGACCCCCGGACCGACTATCCCTATTTCTGGGGCCATGCGGACGAGCGCGGGGAAGGCGCGGGCGAAGGCGCAACGCTGAACCTGCCGCTGCCGCGCGGCGCGGGCCTCGCCGAATATCTGCCGGCGCTGGAGCGGGCGCTCGCCGCCATCGCCGGCTTCGGGGCGGACCTGCTGGTGATCAGCTATGGCGCCGATACCTGGGCGGGCGATCCGATCTCCTTCTTCAAGCTGGAGACGCCGGACTATGCGGTTATGGCCGCCCGGATCGCTTCGCTGGGCCTGCCCGGCCTGGTGGTGATGGAAGGCGGCTATGCGGTCGACGCGCTCGGGCCCAATGTCGCGGCCTTCCTCGAGGGGCTGGCGTGACCCCGAACCTGCTCGACCATCTCTTCGTCATCCTGGTCCCGGGGATCGTCTTTCCGGTCATCGGCTACTTCGCCTATCAGGTCTTTCTTGAGCGGCTGGCGCGGGAGGGCAGCGCGGCGCTGGTGCGCGAATATCAGCACACCCTGGTCTGGCTGACCGGCCTCGGGCTCGGTGCCATGGCGCTCTGGTGGGGCGCCGGGCGGGACTGGGCGGCGATGGGCCTTGCCTCGGGCAGCGCCTCGGGCCTCGCGCTGGGCATCGCCATGGGCGCGCTCGGCGGGCTGGCGCTGCGCCCGATCCTCGTCGCGGCCAGCCCGAAGGCGGCAGCCTCGATGCGCAGGCAGTTCGGCAAGCTCGAGGCGATCCTGCCGCGGAACGGCCGCCAGCTCCGCTGGGCGCTCCTCGTTTCGGTCTTCGCCGGCGTGTTCGAGGAGCTCGCCTATCGCGGCTATCTGATGGCCTATTTCGGCAGCTGGCTCGACCAGTGGGGCGCGCTCGCCGCCTCGTCCCTGCTGTTCGGCCTCGCCCATTCCTACCAGGGCATTCGGGGCGTGCTCCTGACCGGCCTCATCGGCGCGCTGTTCGGCTGGGTCTATCTCGAGACCGGCTCGCTGCTGCTGCCGATGCTGCTCCACGCCGCGCTCGACATCTCCTCGATGGTCACCGCCTGGCTGGTACTGCGGCACGAGCCGGAGCAAGCCGCCGAACCTCAGACGTAATGCGGCTCGCCGCGTTCGTGCAGGGCCTCGTAATGAACCAGGGCGGGCTCCGCGCCGAACGGCACCGGCTCGCCGTCGCGGAAGGCCCATTCGCCGCGGTCGCAATCCCCGGCGCGGATATAGCCGTTGATGTAGAGGCGGCGGCGGTGGCCGGAGCTGTTGAGCCCGGAGGCGTGGACCAGATAGGGGTTCCACAAGGCGAGGTCGCCCGGCTCGAGCACCAGGTCGACCACCTTCTCCGGCGACAATCCGGCCTCCACCAGGGCGGCGTCGTCCATCGCCGTGCCGAGCACCTCGGTCGTGGTGTCCAGCGGCAGGCTGCCGCGCCGGTGGCTGCCGGGCACGAAGCGCATGCCGCCGCTGCCGGGATTGTGCGGATCGATGGCGAGGCCGGTCTGGACGTAGGAGGTGCCGAGATTGCGGTAGGCGACCTCGGGCAGGCGGAAGCGCGAATCCTGGTGCCAGGCGAAATCGCCCTTGCTGCCCGGCGTCTTCCAGTGAAGCTGGTTGATGATCTGCTTGAGGTCGCGCCCGATCAACGGCTCCAGCACGCGCGCCAGGCGGCGGTCGAGCCGGACGGCGTTGAGCACCGGCTGGTGCCAGGACATCCACTGGACCATCCGCACCTGCGGCGGCCCGTCGTCGCTCGGCTCGACATTGTAGAAGAGATTGCCGTGGCGGAAGCTGCGGCCATGGGCGACGCCCTCGGCGTGGACCTGGTCGACCGCCGCCCCGATCGCCGCAATCTCGTCCGGCGAAAACAGGCCGCGGACGATGGCATAGCCATCGCGCAAATAGTCTTCGACCCAGGCGGACGACCGATCCGGCATGACAGCGACGCTACAGTTTCTCCGTGAGCTCCGGCACGATCTTGAACAGGTCGCCGACCAGGCCGATGTCCGCGACCTGGTAGATGGGCGCGTCCTCATCCTTGTTGATGGCGATGATCGTCTTCGAATCCTTCATGCCCGCGAGGTGCTGGATCGCGCCGGAAATGCCGATTGCGATATAGACTTCGGGGGCGACGATCTTGCCGGTCTGGCCGACCTGATAGTCGTTCGGCGCATAGCCCGCGTCGACCGCCGCGCGGCTGGCGCCGACGCCGGCCTTGAGCTTGTCGGCGAGCGGATCGAGCAGGGCGTGGAACTGCTCGGACGAGCCGAAGGCGCGGCCGCCGGAGACGATGATCTTGGCGCTGGTCAGCTCGGGGCGTTCGGATTTGCTGAGCTCGGCGCCGACGAAGCTGGACAGGCCCGCATCCGAACCAGAGACGCTCTCGACGCTGCCGCTGCCGCCCTCGGCGGAGGCCCTGGCGAAGGCAGTGCCGCGGACGGTGATCACCTTCTTCGCGTCGGACGATTTCACTGTCGCGATCGCGTTGCCGGCATAGATCGGCCGGGTGAAGGTGTCTGGCCCCTCGACGCTGAGGATGTCGGAAATCTGCATGACGTCGAGCAAGGCGGCGACGCGCGGGGCGATGTTCTTGCCCGTGGTCGTGGCCGGGGCGACGAAATAATCGCAATGGTCGCGGACCAGAGCAGCGGCGACCGGCGCGACATTCTCGGCCAACTGGTGGCCGAAGGCGGCGCCGTCGGCGACATGGACCTTGGTCACGCCGGCGATTTTCGCGGCGGCCTGGGCGACGGCGCCGACCCCTTCGCCCGCGACCAGGGCATGGACCTCGCCCAGCTGCGCGGCGGCGGTGACGGTGGCGAGGGTGGCGTCCTTCACGACGGCGCCGTCATGCTCGACGAGAACCAGTGCGATCATGTTCATGTCCTCAATATTCTCTCAAGACCGTTCGGGCTGAGCTTGTCGAAGCCCTGCCCTTCTTTCAACGCCCCAAGCGAAGGACAGCCCTTCGACAGGCTCAGGGCGAACGGGGGTGGGGAGTCAGGCGACAACCCCAAGCGCTTTCAATTTGCCGATCAATTCATCCACGTCCGCGACCTTGACGCCGGCCTGGCGCTTCGACGGCTCCTCGACCTTCAGGGTCTGGAGGCGCGGCGCGGTGTCGACGCCGTAATCCGCCGGCGTCTTCTGCGCGAGCGGCTTGGACTTGGCCTTCATGATGTTGGGCAGGCTCGCATAGCGCGGCTCGTTGAGCCGAAGGTCGGTGGTGATCACGGCCGGCACATTGAGCTTCACCGTCTCGAGGCCGCCATCGACCTCGCGGGTGACGTCGACCTTGTCGCCGGCGATCTCGACCTTCGAGGCGAAGGTGCCCTGGCCCCAGCCGAGCAGGGCGGCGAGCATCTGGCCGGTCTGGTTGCTGTCGTCGTCGATCGCCTGCTTGCCGAGGATGACGAGACCGGGCTGCTCCTCCTCGGCGACCTTGGCGAGCAGCTTGGCCACGGCCAGCGGCTCGACCTCGTCGTCGGTCTGGATCAGGATGGCGCGGTCTGCGCCCATGGCCAAAGCGGTGCGCAAGGTCTCCTGCGCCTTGGCCGGGCCGATCGAGACGGCGACGATCTCGGTGGCGGCGCCCTTCTCCTTCAGCCGGATCGCCTCCTCGACCGCGATCTCGTCGAACGGGTTCATGCTCATCTTGGCGTTGGCGAGATCGACGCCGGTGCCGTCGGGCTTCACCCGCGGCTTCACGTTGAAATCGATCACCCGTTTGACGGCGACCAGGAGCTTCATTTCGGGTCCTCTCTTCTCTCGTCATGCCAGCGGAGGCTGGCATCCAAGCGGACTCTGCATGGACCCCAGCCTGCGCCGGGGTGACGGTTCAGGTCAATCTTACGCAGCTACCTTCGCAACCTCCGCGACGATCTTCCTTGCCGCGTCACCGAGATCGTTTGCCGGGACGATGGCGAGGCCGGAATCGGCGAGGATCGCCTTGCCCTCCTCGACATTGGTGCCCTCGAGCCGGACCACGAGCGGCACCTTGATGTCCATCTCGCGCGCCGCTGCGACGATGCCCTCGGCGATGATGTCGCAGCGCATGATCCCGCCGAAGATGTTGACGAGGATGCCCTCGACGGCGGGATCGCTGAGGATGATCTTGAAGGCCGCGGTGACCTTCTCCTTCGAGGCGCCGCCGCCGACGTCGCAGAAATTGGCCGGGAAGGCGCCGTTCAGCTTGATGATGTCCATCGTCGCCATGGCGAGGCCGGCGCCGTTCACCATGCAGCCGATATTGCCGTCCAGCTTGATGTAGGCGAGGTCGTGCTTCGAGGCCTCGACCTCCATCGGGTCCTCCTCGGTGACGTCGCGAAGGGCCTCGAGGTCCGGATGGCGGAACTCGGCGTTGGAATCGAAGCCGACCTTGGCGTCGAGGACGAGCAATTCGCCCTTGTCGGTGACGGCGAGCGGGTTGATCTCGATCTGCGAGGCGTCGGTGCCGATGAAGGCCTCGAACAGCAGTTTGGCGACCTTCTGCGCCTGCTTCGCCAGGTTGCCGGTCAGGTTCAGCGCTTTCGCCACGGTGCGGCCGTGATGCGGCATGAAGCCGGTGGCGGGATCGACGTCGAAGCTGTGGATCTTCTCGGGGCTGTCGTGGGCGACGTCCTCGATGTTCATGCCGCCCTCGGTCGAGGCGACGAAGGCGATCCGGCCCGTCTTCCGGTCGACGAGCAGGGCCAAATAGAATTCCTGCGCGATGTCGACGCCGTCGGTGACGTAGAGGCGGTTGACCTGCTTGCCGGCCGGGCCGGTCTGGACGGTCACGAGGGTGTTGCCGAGCATCTCGGCCGCGGCGGCGCGGACCTCCCCGGCGGAGCGGGCGAGGCGGACGCCGCCTTTGGCATCGGGGCCCAATTCCCTGAACTTGCCCTTGCCGCGGCCGCCGGCATGGATCTGGGCTTTCACGACGTAGAGTGGCCCGGGCAATTTCTCCGACGCGGCGACCGCCTCCTCGACGCTCATCGCCGCGAAGCCGGCGGGGACGGGCACGCCGAACTTCGCGAGCAGCTCCTTGGCCTGATATTCATGGATGTTCATGGAGCGGGCCTAAAGCACAGGGGGGAGCGGGCTGCAAGGGAGGCGGGAGGACAGGCGCGGCCGGCGCGCGAAAGGTGACAAGGTGGACGGAATCGGGATTTTTGTTGCGTTGTCACCTTCCGCCCGGGCCCGCGCGAGTGCGAAGGAGGCACGGCGGCAGCGCTGAGCGAAGCGGGCATGCCGCCACTGGACCAGAGAAATTCCAACATTTGAAGGGGAGCCGGCACTTCCTGGTCATCCCGGCTTCCGCCGGGATGACTCATGTGGGCGTTCTCAGCGAGCGATCGCCTACCCCAGCCCGACCGCGCAGAGCCCCGCCGAGCTGCTGGCGACGCCGACGATCTGCATGTCGCCGAGCGCGCGGAGGCGGTGGAGGAACTCGCTCATCGAGACGGCCGAGGAGGCGCGCGGCAGGTCGCCGATCCGGCTGAGCTGGGCGAGCGACAGCCGGTCCACCATCCGCTCCGCCATGCAGGCGGCCATCGCCTCGGACAGGCCGGCATTGCGCAGGCCGGTGCGCAGGCGCGCCTCGGGGATGGCGCAGGCGGTGAGGAGCAGGATGGCCGCGACGGCGCCGGCAAAGCGAAAACTCATGGATTATGGCTATCTCCGCAGCGGGCTGTCCGCAATGTGAATGCTGCCGACCCTCTGCCTTGAAACGCGGGCGGCGCTATGTTCGAAGAAAGCTTGGCGGGAGCATGCAATGTCAGACAGCCCTAAATCCTATTTCGCCCTTCTTGGAGAAATGCGGAAAGACGCCCATGCGGCGAGCGCTCTGAAATCACTCGACGTCATCGATACCAAGGCCGGAGGACTGGCCGGCCTGATCGGAGGCTTCGCAGCGGCATCGACCATTGTGCTCCAGAGCCTTTGGGCCAAAGCCGATTTTCCAGTAGCGACCATTATTGTCGGCGGATCACTTGGCCTGTTCGCATTCGCTGGGCTTATGTGTGCTACCTGCCTCACGATCATCAGCCATTTCGACAAGAAGCTGTTTGAGGGTTCAGAAGCACTTGAAGACCAAGAACGGATTGACGCTGCCGCCTCGAAGGCCCTGATCATCTATAATGGCCGGGTCTTCAGGTATCGCCTCGCCGTGTTCGCCCTGCTCGGGGGAATCGCCATCCTTGTCCTGGGAGTCATCGTCGCGGGCGGGATCGCGCTTCTACCCTGACCTACTCGCACTCGGAGATCTCACGCCGCCCGCCCGATCGCCTTCTGCCGGCGCCGCTGCACCGAGCTGCCCAGCCCGATCGCCTCGCGATATTTGGCGACGGTGCGCCGCGCGATGTCGAAGCCCTCGCCCTTCAGCATCTCGACCAGCTGGTCGTCGGAGAGGATCGCATTGGGATCCTCGGCGGCGATCAGGGCCTTGATGCGGCTCTTCACCGCTTCGGAGCTCGCCGCGTCGCCGCCGTCGGCACTCTGGATGCCGCTCGTGAAGAAATATTTGAGCTCGTAGAGGCCGCGGTCGCAGGCGAGATATTTGTTGCTGGTGACGCGGCTGACCGTCGACTCGTGCATGCCGATCGTCTCGGCGACCGCGCGCAGGGTGAGCGGCTTCAGGTGGGAGACGCCGTGGCGGAAGAAGCCCTCCTGCTGGAGGACGATCTCGGTGGCGACCTTGACGATCGTGCGGGCACGCTGGTCGAGCGCCTTCAGCAGCCAGTTGGCGCTCTGCAGGCAGTCGTTGAGCCACGCGCGTGACTGCTTGTCCTGCGGGCCCGAGGACAGCTCCTGATAATAGGTGCGGTTGACCAGCAGGCGCGGCAGGGTGGCGCTGTTCAGCTCCACCGCCCAGCCGCCGCCGCGACGGGTGACGAAGATGTCGGCGACGATGGCGTCGACCCGCTCGTGCGTCTCGAAGCGGCAGCCGGGCTTGGGGTCGTAGGCGCGCAGCTCGCGGATCATGTCCGCCATGTCCTCGTCGTCGACCTGGCAGATGCGCTTGAGCGCGGCGAGATTGCCCTTGGCGAGATAGTCGAGATTGGCGATCAGTCGCGCCATGGCGGGATCGTAGCGGTTCGCGTCCTTCGCCTGCAGCGCGAGGCACTCGGAGAGGTTGCGCGCGCCGACGCCGGACGGATCGAAGGTCTGGATGACGGCGAGGATGCGCTCGGCCTCGGCGGGCGGGACGCCGAGGCGCTGGGCGGTCTCGGCCAGGGAGACGAGGAAATAGCCGGTCTCGTCGATCCGGTCGATCAGCTGCTCGGCGATCAGCAGGTCGCTGCCCGAGAGGAGCTCGCCGGCCTGGCGGCGGAGATGGTCGTGCAGCGAGAGATCGTCGCCGGCGAAGGCGTCGAAATCCGGACCCTCGCCGGAGCCGGAGAGGGAGATATGGTCGAGGCCGAGGCTGCCGTCTGCGCCCCTTGAATCCGTGGCGCCCATCCGGTCGACCGCGCTGTCCTGGTGGAAATCCTCCCCGTCATGGTCGAGGTCGAGCGCGCCGTCGCCGCCGCCGGCGTCCGCCTCGGGCAGGGCGTCGGGATCGCCCTCGCCGCCTGCTCCGGCGTCATAATCGGGTTCGGGCGCGGCCACGACCTCCTCGTCGCCGGAGGGGCCGCGCTCGGCCTCGAGCAGGGGATTCTTTTCCAGTTCCTCGGCGATGAAGGTCTCGATCTCGAGATTGGAGAGCGCCAGCAGCTTGATCGCTTGCTGGAGCTGCGGCGTCATCACCAGCGACTGGGACTGGCGGAGGTCGAGGCGGGGGCCGAGGGCCATTCTTATCTCACCCCGTCATTGCGAGGAGCGAAGCGACGCGGCAACCCAGCCTGGCCTCGAAGGTCGCTCTGGGTTGCTTGGCTTCGCTCGCAATGACGATTGCGCGGCGCCATGATCAGAGCTCGAAGCTTTCGCCCAGATAGAGGCGGCGGACATTCTCGTCGGCGACGAGGTCCTGGGGCGAGCCGGCGAAGAGGACCTGGCCGCCATAGATGATGCAGGCGCGGTCGACGATGTCGAGCGTCTCGCGGACATTATGGTCGGTGATCAAAACGCCGATGTCGCGATTCTTGAGGTCCTTGATCAGGTCGCGAATGTCCTGGATCGAGATCGGGTCGATGCCGGCGAAGGGCTCGTCGAGCAGCATGATCGAGGGGCTGGCGGCGAGCGCCCGGGCGATCTCGCAGCGCCGCCGCTCGCCGCCGGACAGCGCCATGGCCGGGCTGTCGCGCAGGCGCTCGATATGGAATTCGGCGAGCAGCTGGTCGAGCCGCTCCTGCCGCGCCGCCTTGTCGGGCTCGGTGACCTCGAGCACGGCCATGATGTTCTGGGCGACGGTGAGGCCGCGGAAGATCGAGGTCTCCTGCGGCAGATAGCCGAGACCGAGGATCGCGCGGCGGTACATGGGGAGGCCGGTAATGTCCTGCCCGTCGAGCAGGATGCGCCCGCTGTCCGGCCGCACCAGGCCCATGATCGAATAGAAGCAGGTGGTCTTGCCGGCGCCGTTCGGGCCGAGCAGGCCGAGCACCTCGCCGCGGTCGACGCCGAGCGAGACGTCGGAGAGCACGGTCTTCCTGTCGTAGGACTTGGCGATGGAGACGACGGACAGGCCCCGAGAGGGATCCGCCAGCGCCGCGCCTGTATTGGGTTTCTCGCCCGTATCGGGTCTTTCAAGGGCGCCGGCGTCGTTCATTGGTGCTCCGCAGTCCTGCGGCCTTCCTAGGCGAAGCAAGGACTTCGCTCAACTGGCAAGCTTTATGCATGGCGGTTTTCGACGGTTTTCGGCCCCGGTGTGGCCGAAGCGTCAGTTATTGCTGCTCGAGCCGCCCTGGCGCTGCGGCACGGTGAAGCGGCCGCTGACCCGCCCGCTCGAGCCGCCGCCGTCCATCACGGCGCGGTGGCTGTTGAGATCGAGCACCAGCCGTCCGCCCTGCACCCGGTTCTGGCCCTGGGTGAGCTGGACGCCGCCGGTCATGGTGACGATCCGCCGGTTGACGTCGTAGAGCGCGAAGCTGCCGCGCGCGGTCTCGCTCGGCGTGCGAAGCATGACGCCGCCGCTCGCCTCGAGCCGCTGCACGTCGACGCCGCGCGTGTCGGTATAGGCGACGGTGAGCCGGGCCGCGCTCATCGTCATATTGCCCTGACGGGCGACGACATTGCCGGAGAAGATCGCCCGGTCGGCGCGGTCCTGCACCTCGATCCGGTCGGCCTCGACGTCCACGGGCGCGTTGCTGTTGAAGCCGGACAGGCCCGACCCCTGCTGGCCCGAAGCGGGGGCGACCGCGACGAGCACGGGGGCGACGAGGAGGAAGCGAAGGAGCGCCATGCGGCTCATCTGAGCCCACCCTGCACGATATGCAAGCGCGGACGTCCGGTGAGGACGACGCGCCGGTTGGGCAGATCGACATGCATCTGGCCGGCGGTGAAGCGGCCGAGCGGCATCTGGCCGTCGACCCGGCCGCGGCTCTGCATGGTGCGGGCGCGCATGTCGACATTCACGTCGCGGGTCGTCATCCGATAGCCGTCGGCGGCGGTGAAGACGAGCGGGCCGACCACGTTCACATGGTCGCGGTCCATCTGATACTGAGCGCGGTCCGCCTGGATGCGGGCCGGGCCGTTGTCGAGCTGCAGCTGCGCCTGGATGTCGCTGATGTCGACGACCTGGTTGGCGCTGGTCTGCTGGACGCCGGAGCGGGCGGAGAGGATGAAGGGCCGGCCGTCATTGTCCTGGCCGCGATAGGTGACGGCGGTGAGCTTCAGCCGTTCCTCGGCATGGCCGACCTCGTCCTTCTTGAGCAGGAAGCTGACCTCCTGCTTCTCGCCGAGCGGGGAGAAGAAGAGGAAGGCGAGGACCACGCCGATCAAGGCCGGCAGCCCGATCTTGAGGACGCGGATCAGCTTGTCATGCGCGCCGCCGGGCTGCGCCCAGCCGCGCTTGACGATCCGCTCGCTAGTGGCTTGCTCGGACATGACGCAGATCAAACATGGGCGAAGATATCCTGTTCCGCCCAGCCGGCCAGATCGAGCAGGGCGCGGTGCGGAAGGAAGTCGAAACAGGCCTGCGCGAGCGCGACCCGGTTCTCGCGCGCGAGGCGGGCGTCGAGCTTCTCCCTGAGCTGGTGGAGATAGCGGACGTCGGCCGCGGCATAATCCTTCTGCGCGTCGCTGAGCTCCGGCGCGCCCCAGTCGGAGCTCTGCTGCTGCTTGGAGATCTCCTGGCCGAGCAGCTCGCGGACCAGATCCTTGAGGCCGTGCCGGTCGGTATAGGTGCGGACCAGCCGCGAGGCCGTCTTCGTGCAATAAACGGGCGCCGCCATGATCCCGAGAAAGGCCTGGATCGAGGCGAGGTCGAAGCGGGCGAAATGGTAGAGCTTGAGCCGGGCCGGGTCGGCGAGCACGGCCCTGAGGTTCGGCGCGGCATAGTCGCTGCCCGGCGCGAAGCGGACGAGATGCTCGTCGCCGCCGCCGTCCGAAATCTGCACCAGGCACAGGCGGTCGCGGGGCAGGATCAGCCCCATCGTCTCGGTGTCGACCGCGACCGGGCCGGGGCCGAGGACGCCTTCAGGCAGGTCTTCTTCGTGGAAATAGACGCTCATAGGAGGCGCATAGGCCGATGCGGGTTAACGCTCAATGGCTTCAGCCTTCGTCCGCCGGCGCCGCGGCCGCCTCCTCCTTCCGGGTCCTGGCGCGGCGGGCGAACATGTTGAGCCCCTCGACCAAAGCCGAGAAGGCCATGGCCGCGTAGATATAGCCCTTGGGGACATGGACGCCGAAGCCATCGGCGATCAGCACCGCGCCGATCATCAGCAGGAAGCCGAGCGCCAGCATCACCACGGTCGGGTTGCGGTTGATGAAATTGGCGAGCGGATCGGCGGCGAGCAGCATCACGCCGACCGCGAACAGCACGGCGATCACCATGATGATCAGATGCTCGGTCATGCCGACCGCGGTCAGGATCGAATCGACCGAGAAGACCAGGTCGAGCAGCAGGATCTGGACGATCGCCGCGCTGAAGCCGAGCTGCTTCTTCGAAGTGTCGAAGACGTCGTCATTCGGCGACGGATCGACATTGTGGTGGATCTCCTTGGTCGCCTTCCAGAGCAGGAAGAGGCCGCCGGCGATGAGGATCAGGTCGCGCCAGGAGAAGCTGGTCTCGAAGGCGGGATTGCCGTGCGAATCGAGGCCGCCCGAAATGCCGAGATCGAAGACCGGCGCGGTCAGGCCGACCAGCCAGGCGATGGAGAAGAGCAGCATGAGCCGCATGATCAAAGCGAGGCCGATGCCGATCCGCCGCGCGCGCTGGCGCTGGTCCGCGGGCAGCTTGTTCGACAGGATCGAGATGAAGATCAGGTTGTCGATGCCGAGCACCACCTCCATGACGACGAGGGTGGCGAGCGCCGCCCAAGCTTCGGGCTGGGCAAGAATGGCGAGGTCGAACATGGTCCTCTCTGCGATTGCGACGGTTCCGCCGCCCTTGCACGAACTGTGGCGCGGGAGCAATGCGGGTGTTGCACGGCTGCACGCGCAGAGGGGAAATCAAAATAATCCACAGCCAAAACCACTCGCCGCACTGGCTTTTTTCGTCTATGTGAGTCGGCAGCGCGCCTTTCCGGCGCGACATGCCGTTGCGCGCTATGCCCGGCGCGGTGGTTTGAAACAGGGGATTGGGCGGCAGGAAAGTAATCAAGAGAATGGGTTTCGACAGAGGGCGCCGCGGCGAGCGCGGTGGGCGCGGCAGAGACAAGCGCGACGGCTTTGGTGAAGAGAGCGGTGGCTTCGGCGGCGGTTTCCAGGAACGTGGCGGCTTCGGCGGCGGCGGCGGCGGCTATGGCGGC
>NZ_DASPNF010000008.1:0-95188 GCF_035626655.1 Allosphingosinicella sp. | reverse complement strand
GCCGTTGCCGCTGGTGACGACCATATTGCCGTTGCCGAGCGCAACGTCGGAGCCGTCGATGCTCAGCACCTCGCTGTTGCTCTCGGTGACGTTGGTCACGGTCAGGGTCAGCGAGGTGATCGTCTGACCCGCCTCGATCGTCGAGGCGAGGACTCCGCTGAACAGGTCGACCGCGCCCCCCCCTCGGTGAAGGTCGGGTCGTTCCCGGTCCCGGTCAGGGTCGGCGGGTCGTTCTGCGGGGTGACGGTGACGATTGTGGTCGGCTGGTTGCTGTTGTCGATGCCGTCATTGACCCTCCAGCTGATCGTGCGGCTGGTGCCCGGATCGTCGCCATTGGCCTCGAAGGTCACCGTGCGCAGCAGCGCCTGGTAATCGGCGAGGCTCGCGGTGCCGGTGAAGGTCAGCGTGTCGGTGCCGTTCCACACCCAGCTGATCGTCCCGGACGTGCCATTGGGCACGCCGGCGACGGCGAGCAGGTCGCCCGACACCGGGCCGCTGATCACCACCGTGGCGCCGACGAGATCGGTGTCGTCCGCGTCGGTGATGGTGAGATCGGGCGCCAGCGTCCCGGGACCCGACTGCTCGGTGACCGCGGCGGTGCTGCCGTCGCCCGCCGCGGCGCCGTTGAGATCGAGCACCGGCGGCGCGTTCTCGGGCGTGTCGGTGATGTTGATGGTGATCGAGTCGGTGCCGGTCGGCGAACCGCCGGCGCCCTGGCCGGCATTGCCCGGCGCCCCGTCGTTGAACGTATAGTCCATCACGATCGAGGCCGGCGGGGTGTTGCCCGTATAGGTATATTGCAGCGACTGGACGACCGCGTTGACCAGCGCCTGGGTGGCCGGCGTGCCGCTGCTCGTGAAGGTGATGACGAGCGGAGTGCCATTGCCGCCGGTGAAGGTGGCGAAGACGAGCGCGCCCACCTGGAGATTGGCGCCGTTCACGGTGAAGGCCCCGCTCGGCCCGAAGCTCAGCAGGTCCTCCGGCGCCGCGCCGCCGTTGCGGCCGACAGTCAGCGTCGAGCCCGAATAATCGCCATTGCCGCCGTTCAGCGCGCCGAGCTCGACGTCGGTGATCGTGGCCGCCGGATCGATGAAGCCCGTGACCTGCTCGGTCGAGGCGACCGCGGCCTGCACGGCCACCACCGGCGTGTCGTTGATCGCCGTGATGTTGATCGTGACCGTGTCCTGGTCCTGCAGCGCCCCGGGCGCGCCGGTATTGCCACCGTCATTGGTGGTGATGGTGAGCGTGTCCGGGCCGTTATAATGGGCCGTCGGCGTGTAGAGCAGGCCGTTCAGGGCATTGTTGACCTCGGCCACGCTGCCGACGATCACGACCGTCCCGGTGCCGTCGCCGGTCAGCGAGGTGAGGCCGGCATTGCCGCCGACCGTGAGCGTGCCGTGCAGCACGGTGACGGTGGTGGTCACGTCCAGGCCGTTCGCGTCGACGTCGCTGATGGAGATCAGCAGGCCGCCGGAAAAGGTGATCGTCCCGTCCTCGTTGATCGTCTGGGTGCCCGGGACGGTGTTGACCGGCGCGTCGTTGATCGCATTGACGGTAACGTTGATGATGTCGCTGTCGTTGGTCGCCGCGCCCGTGCCCGTGGCGACGATGCCGCCGAAAAAGTCGGTTGCGGACAGGGTGATCGTCGCGGAACCGTTATAATTGGCGGTCGGCGTGTAGGTGGCCGTCGCAAGCGCGGCGTTGAGGTCGGCGAGCGTGCCGTGGAAGGTCATCGTCGCATCGGCGGTGCCGTCGCCGGTGCTGAAGGTCAGCCCGGTGAGCGTCGTCAGGGTCAGCGTGCCGTTCGTCGCCGTGAGGGTGACGTCATAGACGCCGGCAGGGGCGAGCGCCGCGTCGACGTCGGCGATGGAGAGGCCGGCGACGGCGAAGTTCAGGGCGTCCTCGTCCAGCGTGAGCGAAGCGGGCGCCGTCGTGCTGATCGGGTCGTTGACCGCGGTCACGGTCACGTTGACGGTGACGGTCTCGGTGACCCCGGCGGGGGACGTTACCGTATAATCGAAGCTGTCGCTGCCATTATAATTGGGGTCGGTGACCGTGTAGACGACGAAATCGTCGGTGAGGACGCCGGCGGTGTTGTTGTCGTTGATCGTGACCGTGCCGTGGGCGCCCTGCGTGACGGCGCTGATGAAGCGGGTCGGATTCTCGAACGTGTCATTGGCGAGCAGGTCGAGAATGTTGGCGCCCGAATCCTCGGCCACCGAGACGTTGTCGGCGACGATGTCGGCGACCGCGGCGATGTTGATCACCTTGACGTCCTGGTCCTGCTCGGTCGTGCCGGTGCCGGTCAGGGCCGGATCGTTGCCGTTGAAGCCGTTGTCGTTGGTGGTGATGGTGAGGTTGGCGGAGCCGTTATAATCGGCGGGCGCGGTAAAGGTGAGGCCCGTCGCATTGGCGAGCGTCGCGTTGATCTCGTTCTGGGTGGCGGTGATGACGATCGTGCCGGTGCCGTTGCCGCTGATCACGTCGCTCGCCTGGATGCCGCCCGCCACGTCGGTGCGGATGGTCAGCGTGCCGACGCCCACCGAGAGGGTGACGGTGATGTCCTGCGTCGCCGGATTGGCGTCGACGTCGAACACCGAGATTCCGGTCACCGGATTGGCGCTGGTGTCCTCGGTGAAGTTCATCGCCGCGCCGACCGTGTTTACCGGCGCGTCGTTGATCCCGGTGACGCTGATCGTCGTGCTGACCGGATCGCTGTGGTTGAGGCCGTCGCTGACCGCCCAGCTGATCGTGCGCGTCTGCGCGGCGCCGAAGGCGGTCACGTCGTCGCCGCTGGTGTTGAAGCGGATCAGCGCGATCGTCGCCTCGTAATTGTTGAAGGTGGTGATGCCGGTCAGCCGCATCGCGCCGGTCGCCGCATTGTAGGTGTAGGTGATGCCGTTGACGGTGCCGCTGGTCGTGCCGTTGATCGTCAGCGTGTCCTGGTGGGTCGCGCCGGACTGGAAGTTGTTCGAGATCCAGACGGTCGCGCCGTTGAGCTGCTGCGTGGGGTTGGACGCGGTCTCGATATCGGTGACGTCGAGCGAGAGGAAGGGCTGGACGAGCGCGGTGCTGCCGGAGGCCGGCGCGTTCGACGCCTCGGTCACGCCCGGCGTCGCCTGGGTGGAGGCGGTCACGGTCGGCGCGCGGTTGAGCCAGAGGCTGCCCGCGCCGAGGGCGTCATTGTTGAAGATCGCCTGGATGAACTCGAGGCCCGTGCCGTTGGCGTTGAGCCGCCAGATGCCCTCGTCGCCCGGCGGGTTGGTGATGCCGAGCTGGTCGCCGGTCAGATCGAGGAAATAGAGCTGGCCGGTGAGCGGATCGATCTCGAGATCGTCGAGCAGGCCCTGCGGGCCGTTGACCTCGCTGATCGCCTGCGAGCCGTCATTGCCGTCGTCGGTCGGCTGGAAGATCACGGTGAACACGCCGGTCGGATTGCCGACCAGCGAATAGGAGAAGACGCCGCCGAGCGTCAGGATCGGATCGGTGGTCGCCGGGTTGCCGTCGCCGGCGAAGCCGCCGTCGCCATCGTGGTCGTACAAAGTCCTGGCAGCGGTGAAATAGAGCGTGTTGCCGTCCGCGGAGAGGGCAATACCCTCGAGCGTGCCGAATTCCTGCGGAAAGCCTTCGCCGTTCGCGAAGTTGATGCCGTTGTTCGCTTCGTCGTCGTCTGGGCTGAACGGCAGCACGCTGATCTGGCCGTTGCCGAAGGTCGCGCTGCCGCTGAGGTTGCTGACCCGGTAGATATAGTTGCGCGAGACGATATCGCCGTCCTGCGCGGCGACGATCCGGTGGCTGGTCAGATAGGCGGTGCCGGTCGCGAAATTGATGACGAAATCGTCGATGAAATTGTTGGACGTCCCGTTCGGATTGCCGCTGCCGGTGCCGAAATTGGCGAGCACGGTCGAGGTCTGGCCGGCCGCGTCGAAGGCGATCCTCTCCAGTCGCTCGCCGTGGGTGAAGTAGATGAGGTTGTTGACCGTATCGATCTGCAGGTCGCGGATCTGGGACTGCACGTTGCCGAGCGGCTGGTTGCTCGAATAGAGCAGGGTCGTCGTCACCGGCGTGTTGGGGTTGCCGATCAGGTCGGAGATGTTGCCCTGCAGGATCCTGCCGTCTTCGCCCGCCGTGGAATCGATGATGAAGAACTTGCCCTCGGCGGTGTCGAAGGCGATGTCGAGCGGGTTGGCGAACACCTGCACCATGTCGCCCTGGTCGTTGGTGTAGCGGATCACCAGATTGTGGCCGAGCGTGCCGCCACTGACCGTCGCGTCGATATTGGTGCTGACGATGCCGTTGCCGCCGCCGCCGGCCGCGGACCAGAGCTGGAGGTCCGGCGCGACGTTGAACGGCCCCTGCTCGACCAGATCGTGGCCGACCTGGCCGCCGCTGACATGATTGTCGCCGGTCCAGTTGGTGCTGTCGTGGAGGTTCGCCACCAGGCTGCTGTTGTTGTGCAGGTGGGCGAAGGCGTCCGTCGTCGGCCCGCTATAGGCGGCGCTGTCATATTGCACGGCTACGGCAGTAGTGCCGACGGTGAGGCCGGTATTGGTGAGGTTGCCGTTGAAGGTGGAATTGCCGTCGGCGATCTCGATCGCGGTGAGGAAGGTCGTCGGCGTGTCCGCGTCGGGGCCCTGATAGACGTAGATGGCGTCGCCGGCCTCGTTGACGTCGAAGCCGCCGGCACTGCCGCCCGCGGTGGTGACGCCGTTGATCGTGTAGCTGAAATTGCCGCCGCTGAAGGTGAGGCTGACCACCGTTCCCGCCGCCAGGTCGGAAGGCGCGGTGAAGGCGAGCGAGCCGTCGCCGCCGCCCGCGACGAAGGCGGAGCCGTTCCAGGCGCGGTCGGTGAAACGGATGATTGTGCCGGAGCCGATCGCGGTCAGGATCACGAACTGCAGGCTGTCGCTCGTCGTGTTGGCGGGATCGCCGGCGCTCGAGAAGCCGGTATTGTAGCCGACCACCGCGACCTGCGCCCGGCTGAGCGTGGTCGGCACGCCGATCAGGCCCGGGTCGTTGGGCAGGACGTCGATCGAGCCCACCGTGTCGTCGCCGGCCGGGTGGACCGACATGCGGAAGGCGGCGCGGGCGGCAGAGGCCTCGTCGCCGGCCAGGCCGGCGCGGGAGGACTGGGGGTCACTGCCCTCGATGGCGCGGACGTAGGACTGGAGAATGCGCGAACGGATCGACATGATGTAACCCCACCCTTTTTATGGCGCCGGCGCCGGGTCCTGCCCGGGGCCCGCAAGGTTTAGGCGGCCACAATGGCACAGTCGAACCGGCATCGCCAGCAAAGAACAGCCTATGTCTCTTATATTGCTCGCGGGAATAGTGATTAACCTGGAACAAAGTCGGAAGCCGCCGCGACGGCATGAGAACTGGTGCTCCGACAGGTGCAGGGGAACGCCGCCGATAGGGGCGCGCCGAAGTAACGAACATGTCATCAAGTCGGACATTGTCCTTTGATTGTTGAAATCTAAGCAATTACTCGCTTTCGCGAAATCGGCGCAAGTAACTTGTCGTTTAACGCAACCGTAAATGCGGCATTTGACAGGCGGCTGAATCAGGGACACTTTGCACCCGGAAATCCGGCGGAGGGCGCTCGCTCCGCCATGGTCGCGCACATTGAATTGCGAGGAGGATCCGGATGGGACAGCCTTTTGTCGGCGAGATTCGCATGTTCGCCGGGAATTTCCCGCCGAATGGCTGGATGTTCTGTGAGGGACAGACCCTGCCGATCTCCGAGAACGACGTTCTCTTCACGCTGATCGGCACGACCTATGGCGGTGACGGCGAGGAAACCTTCAACCTCCCCAATCTCGCCAGCCGCGTCCCGATCCATCAGGGCACCGGCCCGGACGGCACCACCTACCAGATCGGCGAGATGGCCGGGACCGAGCAGGAAACCCTGACCGTCCAGCAGATCCCCTCGCACACCCATCCGGCGGTCGGCAGCGGCGACACCGGCAACAGCAATGTGCCGACGGGCCGGGTGTTCGCGGTCCCCGGCGTGACCGCCCCGGTCTCCAGCCCCGCGCCCTATGGCGTCGACGCGCCCCTGTCGCCGCTCGCGCCGGCCACGATCGGCCCGGCCGGCGGCAGCCAGCCGCACGAGAACACGCAGCCTTTCCTGTGCATCAATTTCATCATCTCGCTGTTCGGGGTGTTCCCCAGCGAAACCTGAAGCCCGGCGATCGACGCTTATCGAGACCCAATTTTCGGAGACCGACATGTCCGACCAATTTGTCGCCGAGATGC
Organism: Allosphingosinicella sp.; assembly: GCF_035626655.1. GTDB lineage: Bacteria > Pseudomonadota > Alphaproteobacteria > Sphingomonadales > Sphingomonadaceae > Allosphingosinicella. The sequence goes on along the minus strand of NZ_DASPNF010000008.1, from coordinate 88,930 downwards.
GCATCTTCCCGTTCAACTTTGCGCCGACCGGCTGGGCCTTCTGCAACGGCCAGCTCCTTCCTCTGTCGCAGAACACCGCCCTGTTCTCGCTGCTGGGCACGACCTATGGCGGCGACGGCAAGTCGACCTTCGCCCTGCCCGACATGCAGGGCAGCGCGCCGATGCAGCCCGGCCAGGGCCAGGGGCTGAGCCTGCGCGACCTCGGCGAGATGTCGGGCGTGGAGAGCATCACCCTTCTCCAGTCGGAGATTCCGGTCCACACCCATATCTTCAACGCCAGCAACAACGACGCCAATCCGGAAGACGCCAGTCCGGTCGGCCAGCTGCCGGCCAAGGGCATCTGGGACAACGGGTCGGACGCCGGCGTGATCGCCTTCTACACCCCGAACTCGCCCCAGCCGGCGCTCGGGCAGATGGCCTTCCAGGCGCTCTCCCCGGCCGGGGGCGGGCTGCCGCACAATAATATGCAGCCCTATCTGACCCTCAATTTCTGCATCGCCCTCCAGGGCATCTTCCCCGCGAGACCCTGACCGCCAGCCGGAAGCCGTCGCCAGATCGAATTGAAGGAACCGCAAGATGTCCGAACCCTTCCTCTCCGAGATCAAAATCAATCCCTGGCCGAATCGGACGCCGAAGGGGTGGGCGCAGTGCAACGGCCAGCTGCTGCCGATCAACCAGAACCAGGCGCTCTTCTCCCTGCTCGGCACCACTTATGGCGGCAACGGCCAGACCACCTTCGCCCTGCCGAACCTGCGCGGCCGGGTGCCGATCCATGTCGGGTCGGGGCACACGCTCGGCGAGGCGGCCGGCTCGACCTCGGTCACGATCACGCAGCAGACGATGCCGACCCACGTTCACGCCATGCAGGCGGGCACCGCGGCAGTGGCCGCCACCGCTGCCAATTCGGTCCCCGGCGCCGCGGGCACGAACAAGTTCCTCGCGCCGAGCATCGCCTCGCTGCAGGGCGGGCAGACCTCCGCGCTCAATCTCTACGGCAACCCGACCAATCTCGGCGCGATGGCGCCGAACGCGGTGACCAATGTCGGCGGCAGCCAGCCGCACAACAATATGATGCCCTATCTGACGCTGAGCTTCATCATCGCGCTGCAGGGCATCTTCCCCTCGCCGAACTAGGGCCAGGCATTTTCCAGGGGGCCCAGCAGGCTCCGGAAGTCCACCGCGCGGAGGCGGCTGCCCAGGTCGGCGCCGTGCGGGCCGCTGCGGCCGTCGACCCCGGCGCGCCAGAGCGAGACCTCGACCTCCTCGAACGCATCCGGGGTCAGGGTCCGGATCTCCAGCCAGGCCAGCGCCTCGCCATAGGCGCGCTCGCAGCGCTGGGCCGGGCGCAGCAGCCGCCCGCCGATGCGGAGCGGCCGTCCGCCCGGCCGCGCGCTGCGGCAGTCCGACTTGATCGGGTTCAGCCGGTGCGGGGTCCAGGGGCCGGCCAGCGCCGGGGCGTGCCAGGCGAAGAGCTCGTCCCAGTCCGAGCCGCCCCGCGTCGCCGCGCCGGCGAACAGCCAGAGCCGGCCCTCATGCTCGAACAAGGTCGCATCGACCAGCGGCCAATCCGGCAACAAATGATGCGCCAGTCTCCACTCCCACGGAAAGGCCGTGGCACGGTAGATTTCGACGCCGCCATGCGTGGCCCCTTCCGGCGCCAGGTATGTCTCATTTTCCCATTCGAAAACAAACGGATAGGAAAGATGCCAGGGCCGTTCGAGGATGGTTCGGAAGTCGCAAGGCGCGGCACCTTCGCCAACATCCGCGCAAACGATCACCCCCTTCCCGGCCGCATAGGGATAAGCCTCGGCGAACAGCCATGCCTGGCCGTCCCGCTCCACCACGAACGGGTCCGCGTAGAAGGTCCCGGGGTCGACCGGCAGCGGCGCATAGGCGGCGAGGTCGAAATGACGGACGTCCGGCGGCAGGTCGGTATAGCGAAGCGCGATGTTCCAGTGCCTAACCGGTCCGGCACTCGGTCGCATCGGCGCCAGCAGGCGCGCGGCCAGCCGCCGCGCCCGGCTCCTCAGCAGCCGCGCGGCGCTGAAGGTGACGGGCATCCGCGCCGGCCGGTCAGCGAGCGCGATGCCGCCGCCCGCCACGGCCCGCAGCAGCAGCACCTCCAACCGCGCATCGGCGAGGTCCAGCCGTCCCTCCAGCCGGCCGCTGTCCCCGATCGCGGCATAGGATGAGGCGGGGATCGCGCCGCTGCCGCATTCCTGGATCTCGAGCAAGGGGCATTCCCCCCGCTGCAGCCGCCCGATCAGCGCCAGACTGTCGGGCGAGCCGTCGTAAAGCGGCCGCAGGACGCCGGCGGAATGGCTCTCGCCCCGCTCGCTAAGGTCGATGACGAGATCGAAATCGCCGCCGGGGACCGCTTCCGCCGGGACCGGCTTCACCCCCAGCATACCCCTCAGCAGGGCCGGACAGGCCGGCGAAGCGACATTGGCGGCGATGACGTCATACCGCTCGGCCAGCGCCGCGGCGAGCCGGTCGTGCCAGTCGCGGCGGCGCCGCGCCGGCAGCAGCAGCAGGAGGCGAAGCGGCTCAGGCGCCCCGGCCATTGCGGGCCCTGAGGTCGGCGAGGCAGCGCGCGGCGGTTTCCCCGTCCCAATATTCGGGGCGGACCGGCGCCGGCGCCCCGGCGGCCAGCGCCGCATCGAGCAGGCCGGGCAGCGCCTCCGGCGTCGCCAGGCGGTTCGTGCCCTGCTCGACGGTGATCGGCCGCTCGGTATTCTCGCGCAGGGTGAAGCAGGGGATGCCGAGATAGGTGGTTTCCTCCTGCAGCCCCCCCGAATCCGTGATCACCGCGCCCGCCTCCAGCACCAGGCTCATGAAGGCGATATAGGGCAAAGGCTCGATCAGCCTGACACCGAGCCCGGCAAGCCTCGTGTCGAGGCCGGCCGCGGCGAGCCGCTGCGCGGTGCGCGGATGGACCGGGAAGACGACCGGCAGCCGCGCCTGCACCGCGCCGAGCGCCCCGGCGAGACGGGCGAGCTGGCCGGGATCGTCGACATTGGACGGCCGGTGCAACGTCACCACGGCGTAGCGCCCCGGCGTCAGGCCGAGCGTGCCGGCCATCGCCGCCGCCTCGATCTCGGGCCGGCTCATCTCGAAGCTGTCGAGCATGATGTTGCCGACGCGGGTGATGCGGTCCCGGGCTATGCCCTCGGCCTCGAGGTTGCGGTCGGCGTCGGGCGAGGGCGTCCAGAGCACGTCGCAGAGCACGTCGGTGGCCAGCCGGTTGAGCTCCTCCGGCATGCGCCGGTCGCGCGAGCGCAGGCCGGCCTCCAGATGCACGGTGGGGATGCCGAGCTTGGTGCCGGCGAGCGCGCAGGCAACGGTCGAGTTGACGTCACCGACCACGACCAGCCAGTCGGGCCGGTGCGCCTCGGCGACCGCCCCGTAAGCGATCAGCACCTTGCCCGTCTGCTCGGCATGGCTGCCGGAGCCGACCCCGAGATGGAAATCCGGATCGGGCAGTTTCAGATCGGCGAAGACTGCGCCTGACATGTTCGGATCGTAATGCTGGCCGGTGTGGATCAGGACGGGCTCATAGTCGCCGCTCGCCTTCAGGGCATGCCAGAGCGGGGCGACCTTCATGAAATTGGGCCGCGCCGCCGCGATCAGATGAACCTTGCGTGCCGCCACCTCGGCCTCCCCGCCGAATCTCTCGGCCGGAAACCAGCCCGGGTCAACCTTGTGGCAACCCGTCTCGCTTACTAGAGCAAGGCCATGGAAAGACGGTTAAGATGAGCGCCGCGCGGCTGCGTGCGGTCCCCGTCGAACGGGTCTGGGGCCGACACGACCTTCCGGCCGGCTTTCCCACGCTCGGCGGCGACGTGCCGGTCGGCGAGATCTGGTTCGAGCCGCCGCCGGACGCCGCCCTGCTGGTCAAATATCTGTTCACCGCCGAGCGGCTCTCCATCCAGGTCCATCCGGGCGACGAGGCGGCGCGCGCGAAGGGCTTGGCGCGCGGCAAGGACGAGGCCTGGTTCATCCTGGACGCGGCGCCCGAGGCCCGGATCGGGCTCGGCCTGAGGCAGGAAATGTCGCGCGAGGCGCTGCGCGCGGCGGCGCTGGACGGCAGCATCGAGGCCCTGCTCGACTGGCGGCCGGTGAGCGCCGGCGAACTGCTTTATTCCCCGGCCGGCACCATCCATGCGATCGGCGGCGGCATCTCGCTGATCGAGATCCAGCAAAATCTCGATCTCACCTACCGGCTCTACGATTACGGCCGCCCGCGTGAATTGCATCTCGAGGAGGGCGTGGCCGTGGCCATTCCGGGTCCGTGGACACCGCCGTCCACGCCGGCGGGCGGCCCCGTGCTCGCCGCGGGCAACGCCTTTCGCGTGGAGCGGTGGTCGAAGGCCGGCACGCTGCACGGGGCCGCGGTCGTCGTGCCGCTGGCGACGAGGGGGATGATCGACGGAGAGCCGCTGACGAACGGTGCGGCGTGGGACGTGGCCGGCGCGGCGGAGATCAGCGGCGATGTCGACCTGCTCGCCGCCTTCCCGGCCTAGAGCCTGGTCCTGAGCGTCCAGAGCTCGGGGAAGGCGCGCTTGGTGATCGTCTTCTGCAGATAGGGGACGCCGGCCGTGCCCCCGGTGCCCGACTTGAGGCCGATCACCCGCTCCACCGTCACCACATGCTTGTGCCGCCAGACGGCCATGCTGTCGTCAATGTCGACGAGCTTCTCGGCGAACTGGTAAAATTCCCAATAGCGGCCGGTGTCGCGGTAGACCTCGGCCCAGGCGGCCTCGACGGCGGGGTTCGGCTCGTAGCGCGCCGACCAGTCGCGCTCGAGCACCCCGGCCGGCAGCGCGAAGCCGGCCCGGGCGAGCGCGGCATTGGCCTCGTCCCAGAGGCTGGGCACGGCCAGCGCTGCGGCGAGCGCGTCATGCTGCTCCGAACCCTCTTCCTGAAACTTCAGATGGGCGCCGTCCTTGAGGCCGAGCAGATATTCGACCTCGCGAAACTGGGCGGACTGGAAGCCGCTCGACGAGCCGAGCACGTGGCGGAAGGTCAGATAGTCGGTCGGGGTCAACGTGGCGAGCACGTCCCAGCTCAACGTCATCACCGCCTGGATGCGGGAGACGCGGGAGAGATTCTTGTGCACCTCGATGAGCTTGTCGTCGCGAACCAGGGCGAGCGCCAGCTTCAGCTCGTGGATGACCTGCTTGAGCCAGAGCTCCTTGGTCTGATGGATGATGATGAAGAGCAATTCGTCATGATGATCCGACACCGGATGCTGGGCATGCAGCAGCCTGTCGAGGGTCAGATAGTCGCCATAGGTCATGTCGCGGGCTTCGGTCATGGCGGGTGCGTTATCATGGCCGTTGCACGCATCATAGCCGTGCATCGAAACACCGTTTCGTGCGTTCAACGATTTCGAAACCCTCCCAGTGAAAGCTTGCGGCCATGACGAAGGGATTCGGGTCCTGCATTTCGGTCCGGCTCGGCGCTGCCGTCATCGCGCTGCTCCTCGCTTCCTGCGGTGGCAGTGGTGGCGGCGGAGGCGGAACCCCGCCGCCACCGCCGCCGGCCAACCAGCCGCCTGCGATCACCTCGCCGGCAACCGCCAATGCGGCCGAGAACAGCACCGGTACGATCTATACTGCCACGGCGACCGACCCGGACGGCAACCCCTTGACCTTTTCGCTGTCGGGCGGCGCGGACCGTGCCGCCTTCAGCATCACCGCTGCCGGCGCCCTCTCCTTCGCACAGCCGCCGGACTTCGAGAATCCGACGGACGCGGATGCGAACAATGTCTATCAGCTGCAGCTCGCGGTCAGCGACGGCACGACCAGCGCCACGCTCGATCTCGCGGTCACCGTCACCAACCAGGGGCCGGACGCATTCCGGGTCCGCCGCATCGCCACCGGGATCGGCTCGGCGCTCTATCTGACCCCCATTCCGGACGGCAGCGGACGCCTGCTGATCGTCCAGCAGGGCGGCTTCATCCGCATCCTCGACCCCGCGACCGGCGCCCTCGCGCCCACCGCCTTCCTCAACGTTTCGACCGAAATCTCGACGGTCGGCGAACGCGGCCTCCTCGGCCTCGCGCTGGCGCCGGACTTCAACGCCACGGGAACCTTCTACGTTTTCCTGACCGACCCCAACGGCCGCATCCAGCTTCGCCGCTACCAGACTTTTGCAGGCAATCGCGATCAGGCGAACCCCGCGACGGCCGATACGATTTTCGACCTCGCCCATCCGCTCACCAATCATAATGGCGGCTGGCTCGATTTCGGGCCCGACGGCATGCTCTATGCCGCGATCGGCGACGGCGGCGGCGGCGGCGATCCCAACAACAACGCGCAGAACACCAACGTCCTCTACGGCAAGATCATCCGCATCGATCCGCGGACCGACGCCTTCCCGGCCGATCCGCTGCGCGACTATGCGATCCCCGCCGGCAATCCCTTCGCCGCGGGCGGCGGCATGCCCGAAATCTGGGCCTATGGCCTCCGGAATCCGTTCCGCAACAGCTTCGACAGCGTCACCCAGAATCTGTGGATCGGCGATGTCGGCGAGAATTCACGCGAGGAGATCAACCTCATGCGCCCGGTCGACGCCGGCGCCAATTTCGGCTGGCGGATCATGGAGGGCACGACCGTGTTCAACGGCACGCCCAATGCGAGCCTCGTGCCGCCGGTCGCCGAATATCTGCACGGCGGCGGCCCGCGCGAGGGCTTCGTCGTCACCGGCGGCTATGTCTACCGCGGACCCGTCGAGGCGCTGCGCGGCAATTACTTCTTCGCCGACTTCGGGATTCCCAACATCTGGTCGATCCCGATCGCCCGGGTGAGCATCGGCCAGACCATCCCGCGCAGCCAGTTCGTCCTGCGCAGCACGGCCTTCACCCCGACCGCGGGCACGATCAACAACGTTTCCAGCTTCGGCCTCGACCAGGCGGGCAATCTTTACATCGTCGACTTTGACGGGGACATTTTCCGCGTGGAGCAGATGTAGCGGCTAGAGCCGCTCCGCCGTCGACACCACGTCGGTCGCCCGCAAGGCCGCGATGATCCGCATCAGGTGCTGGACGTCGTGCACCTCCAGGTCGAACTGGAAGGTGTGGAAGCTCGGGTCGCGTGAGGTCTGGTCCATCGCGACGATGTTCGCGCCATGGCTGCCGAGCACGCCGGCGATCACGGCCAGCGAGCCGGGCTGGTTCTTGATCACCGCCTGCAGCTTCGCGGCGCCGCCGTCCGACTGGTCGCCCCAGGCGAGATCGACCCAGTCGGCATCGACCCCGTCCGCCAGGCTCTCGCAGCCGATCGTGTGGACCTCGATCCCTTCGCCCTCGCGGCGGAGGCCGACGATCCGGTCGCCGGGGATCGGGTGGCAGCATTCCGCGAGCTGGAAGGCGACGCCGGGCGTCAGCCCCTTGATCGAGATGGCCGTGCGCTGGGGCGGCGGCTTGACGCCGTCCCGGGTCGTCGAGCCGGGCAGCAGCGCCTCCATCACCTGCACGTCGTCGATCCGCTTCAGCGCGATCGCCTCCATCAGCGCGTCGTCGTCGGGCAGGTGCAGGCGGCGCAGCCCCTCGGTGATCGCCTCCCAGCCGACCTTGGCCGGCATGCGCTGGACGATCTCGTCGAAAATCTTCCGGCCGAGCGCGACCGTCTCCTCGCGCTCCTTGGACTTCACCCAGCGCCGGATCTTCGCCCGCGCCTTGCCGGTGACGACATAGGAAAGCCAGCCGGGCTGCGGGTGCTGGGCCTTGGAGGTCAGGATCTCGACCTGGTCGCCATTGTCGAGCGGGGTCCTGAGCGGCATCACCCGACCGTTGATCTTGGCGCCGACCGTCTGGTCGCCGAGGTCGGTATGCACGGCATAGGCGAAATCGACCGGCGTCGCGCCCTTGGGCAGCTGGATCAGCTCGCCCTTCGGGGTGAAGGCGAAGATCCGGTCTTGGTACATCGCCATCCGGGTATGTTCGAGCAGCTCCTCGGCGCTGCCGGCATGGTCGAGGATCTCGACCAGATCGTTGATCCAGGGGTGCTCCGCGGTCGCGATCGGCGCGCCTTCCTTATAGGCCCAGTGTGCGGCGAGGCCGTGCTCCGCCTGGGCATGCATCTCGCGGGTGCGGATCTGGATCTCGATCCGCATCTGCTCGTCATGGATGATCGTGGTGTGGATCGAGCGGTAGCCGTTGCGCTTGGGGGTCGAGATGAAGTCCTTGAAGCGCCCGGGAACGACGTGCCAGCGCTGGTGGATCAGGCCGAGCGTCCGGTAGCATTCCTCGACCGATCCGACGATGCAGCGGAAGGCCATGACGTCGGACAACTGCTCGAAGCTGACGTGCCTTTCCTCCATCTTGCGCCAGATCGAATAAGGATGCTTCTCGCGCCCCGTGACCTCGGCCTCGACGCCGTTCGCCTCGAGATGCGCCCTGATGCCGCGGCCGATGCGCTGGATGAGGTCGCCGCCGCCGCCCTCGTTCAGCCGCTCGAGCCGCCTGGTGATCGAGGCGAAGGCGTCCGGCTCCAGCTCCCGGAAGGCGAGCGTCTGCATCTCGGTCATGAACTCGTACATGCCGATCCGCTCCGCCAGCGGGGCATAGATGTCCATCGTCTCGCGGGCGATCCGGCGGCGCTTCTCGGGATCCTTGAGATGGTGGAGCGTGCGCATGTTGTGCAGCCGGTCGGCGAGCTTCACCAGCAGCACGCGGATGTCGTCCGACATGGCGAGCAGGAACTTGCGCAGATTCTCGGCGGCGCGCTGGCTCTCGCTCTGCGCCTCGATCTTGGAGAGCTTGGTGACGCCGTCGACGAGGCGGGCGACGTTCTTGCCGAACAATTTGCGGATCTCGGCCGGGGTCGCCAGCGTATCCTCGATCGTATCGTGCAGGATCGCGGTGACGATCGTCTCGTCGTCGAGATGCAGGTCGGTGAGGATGCCCGCCACCTCGATCGGGTGGCTGTAATAGGGATCGCCCGACGCCCGGGTCTGCGAGCCGTGCGCCTTCATCGAGAAGACATAGGCGCGGTTGAGCAGCGCCTCATCGGCGTCGGGATCGTAGCCCCTTACCTTCTCGACGAGTTCATATTGCCTGAGCACGGACCTAAAATGGTGTCAGGCGCTCTCGGGGGCAACCAAAAACGGCGGCCGCCCGCTCAGCGCGCGCGGGCGTTGCAGGCCTGCAATTCCTCGGCGCCGAAGGCGCGGCCATTGGCGCTGAAGCTGCGCAGCGCCCCCACCTGGCGGGCCAGAGCGGCGCAGACGATCGCCGGCCGGGTCGCGGTTTCGTTGGTCGAGACGCAGCTATTCTCCGTGCAGCGCCAGATCGAATCCCGCGCGACGAAGCGCGCCTGCGCCGGGCGCGAGCTGGTTTCCGCCTGGAAGCCCGCCGCGAGCGCGGGCACGGGCAGGAGGGCGAGCGAAAGGACGGCGAAGCGGAGCATGAGGGTGATTCCCGGATTTGGTTTCGATATGCAATCTATATGAGTGTGAGTATCGATTCGCAACGCAAATTGCTCCATCCCGGGGCGCCGCGCCCGACGAGGATGACAATGTTGCAAAACAGCGTAAGCTGGCGGTCATGATCCGTCCCGATCATCGCAAGGCGATCCTCGGCACCTGCGCGCTTCCGGCCGCGCTGGAGGCGGTAGGCGAGCGCTGGTCCTTCCTGATCCTCCGCGCCGCCTTCAATGGCCTCGCCCATTTCGAGGAGTTCCAGGCGACCTTGGGCATTGCCAGGAACATCCTGTCCAACCGGCTCGGCCGGCTGGTCGAGCACGGCATCCTGGCGCGCGAGCCGGATCCGGCCGACCGGCGCAAGGTGGCCTACCGGCTCACCGACAAGGGCCGGGACCTGCTGCCCGCCCTGATCGCGCTCAGGCAGTGGGGGGACAAATGGATTTCAGGAAGCCCGAGCAACCCGGTCCTGGTCGACCGGATGAGCCGGCACCCGGTCGCGCAAATGGCGGTGCACGCCGCCGATGGCCGCGTGCTGGACCTCGCCGAGCTGGAATGGCTTGATCGTGGGGACCTGCCGGGGGGCGCCGCAGCGCCCGCCCGGGGCTCTCCCGCCTAGGGGCTGTTCGAAGGCTCGCTGTTGCTGCCGCTGATCGCGGCAACGCCGATCAGGACGATCAGCACCACGCCGAGGATCACGGCCGTGCTGCCGCCGCCATTGCTCTCTTCGTCATCCTGAAGGAGACTGAGCCCCGAGAACATCGGCGCCGCGGCCCGAATCGAAAGCGCGCTCGCATCCTGAGCGCTTGCCGCAATTGGAGCAGCCGCCATCCCGGCAGCTGCAAGTAACCCCACAAATTTTCTCATTATCTTGCTCCCTGTCCCGGACAGCACCCGGCTCCGCGCCGAGGCCCGCCAAGTATAAGGGAACGCCGGAACCCTGTCGAGGTTCCGGCGCCGAAATTAAACCAGCGGAAACGGCGGAAAATCAGCCGTCGTAATCGGCGCCCGCATTGTTGTTGCGCTGCGGGGCCGCGGCGGTGAGGCGCAAGGCCTCGGCCGACTGGCTCAGCGAGCCGACCTCGTCCGCGACATCGTCCTCGTCGACCTGCACGCGCTGCAGGCTGCCGACCAGGGCCTCCTCGAGATCGCGCGGCTTGATCGTCTCCTCGGCGACCTCGCGCAGCGCGACGACGGGATTCTTGTCCCGGTCGCGGTCGATGGTGAGCTCGGCGCCGCCCGAAATCTGCCGCGCCCGCTGCGCAGAGAGCAGGACGAGGTCGAAACGGTTGGGGACTTTGTCGACGCAATCTTCGACGGTTACGCGCGCCATGCGGCTGCTCCACTTGAAAGACGGAAATTCCGGAAAGCGCGCGACCTAGGCACCGCCCTCCGAAAAGTCAATGATTCTGACTCCTTGCGGGGCCCGGTCAGACCCGCATCGGCATCAGCACGTAGAGCGCGGGCGCCTTGTCATTCTCCCTGAGCAGGGTCGGCGCGGCCGCGTCGGCGAGATGGACCTCCATCACGTCGCCCTCGATCTGGCCGAGAATGTCGAGCAGGTAGCGGGCGTTGAAGCCGATCTCGATGCCGTCCGCGCCATAATCGGCGGGGATCTCCTCCGAGGCCGTGCCGTTCTCGGGCGAGGTGACCGACAGGGTGACGCGGTCCCGGTCGAGCGACATCTTGACCGCGCGGGTGCGCTCGCTGGCGATGGTCGAGACGCGGTCGACCGCCTCCCTGAGGCTCTCCGGGTCGAGCCTCAGGAGCTTGTCGTTCGCGGTCGGGATGACCCGGCTGTAGTCGGGGAAGGTGCCGTCGATCAGCTTGGAGGTGAGCACGGCGGTGCCGAGGCCGAAGCGGATCTTGGATTCCGACAGGGAGGCCTGGACCGTGCCGTCCACCTCGTCGAGCAATTTGCGCAGCTCGCCGACGCATTTGCGCGGGATGATCACGCCGGGCATGCCCTGCGCGCCGTCGGGCCGCGGCACGGTGACGCGGGCGAGGCGGTGGCCGTCCGTGGCCGCCGCCTTCAGCACCGGCTGCGCCTCGTCGGAGACGTGCAGGTAGATGCCGTTCAGATAGTAGCGCGTCTCCTCGGTCGAGATGGCGAAGCGCGTCTTGTCGATGATCTGGCGCAGGGTCGCCGCCGGCAGCTCGAACGCGGTCGGCAGGTCGCCCTCGGCGATCACGGGAAAGTCGTCGCGCGGCAGGGTGGAGAGGGTGAAACGGGCGCGGCCGGCATTGACCTGCATCCGGCCCTCGGCCGCGATCAGCTCGACCTGGCTGCCCTCGGGCAGCTTGCGGACGATGTCGAACAGGGTGTGCGCGGGCACCGTCGTGGCGCCGGGGTCCGAGACGTTCGCCTCGACCCGCTCGTTGATCTGCAGGTCGAGGTCGGTCGCCATCAGGCGGAGGCCGCCATCTTCCTCGGCCTCGATCAGCACGTTCGAGAGGATCGGGATGGTGTTACGCCGCTCCACCACCGAGTGGACATGGCCCAGGCCCTTGAGAAGCGTAGCCCGCTCGATCGTCGCCTTCATCGATTACCCCTGCTTCGCGCGCATTTCTTGGTGATTTGGACGAGGGACGATAGCGATGCTTGCGAGGGGCCGCCAGCATGAAAAAAGGGGCCGGAGCATCTCGCCCCGGCCCCCTCTTCTGGGTGGTTTGTCGCTTGCCGCTCAGAAGCGGAAGGCCAGACCCAGGGTGCCCTGATGCCGCTCCACGCCCAGCTCGTAGTTCGTGTAGCGATATTCGGCGCGCACGCTCAGCGGCGAGTTGCGGAACTGCCACTCGACGCCGGCGCCGGCGCGGATGCCGTCGAGGTTGGCATGGTCCTCGACATTGCCCTGCGTGACCTCGACGCGGGCGTTCGAATAGCCGACCTTGCCGTAGACGAGGACGCGCGGCGCCACGACGGCGCCGATGCGGCCGCCGATGTAGAAGTCGCGGCCGGCGTCGACGCAGAGATTGCCGAGGCAGTCGCCGGCGGTTGACTCCAGGACCTCGCCCTCAATGCCGAGCACGACATTGTTGATGCGGAAGTCGTAGCCGGCGCCGATGCCGTAGAGGATGCCGTCGTCGCCGTCCGAAATATGGTCGTAGCCCGTGATCGCCTCGACATGGCCGCCGTTGAAGGCCTGCGCATCGTCCTGCGCGAAGGCAGGCGTGGCGGCGAGGGCGGCGGTGCCGGCAAGGGCCGAAAGGATAATCTTACGCATTACGATACTCCCTGGAACAGGCCCCTGGTCGGGGCAGCCTTTGGTTTTCGAATACACCGACCGGCGGGTCGCCGATCCGTGTTGGCGGCCCAAGACACCAGCCGGGCGCCGCCCGCCACGCGGCTGAGACGAAGCCGCAAATCGGCGCGACGATGATGACGAACATGGCGACCCGCGCGACGAAGCGTCCGGCGCGGGCATGAAAAAAGCCGGGCGTCGCCGCCCGGCCCCTCAATCCGGCGAAAAGCCTTGTCTAGAAGCGCAGTCCGATCCCGCCGACCAGCTGGTGACGGTCGAACCCGTCCTCGTAATTGGTGTAGCGATATTCGGTCTTCACGAAGAGGCGCGCCGTCAGGCCGATCTCGACGCCGGCGCCGGCACGGATGCCGTCGAGTTCGCGCCGGAAGTCCGGCGGGGGAAAGACCGGCACCGTGACCACGGGGACGGCCGTGACGCGGCTGTTGGCATAGCCGGCCTTGGCATAGAGCAGGGCGCGGGTCCCGACGGCCACGCCGATGCGGCCGCCGGCATAGAGATCGCGGCCGCCGGCCACGCACCGCCATCGGGCGGCAGGGTCGGCGGACTGGCTACACTCGTCCGCGCCGGAATCGCTGGCCTCCGCCTCGAGGCCGGCGACCAGGCTACCGGCCTGGAAATCATAGCCGAGGCCCAGGCCGTAGACCGGCCCGTCCGCGGTCACGCCGTCCGCACCGATATTGTCATAGCCGACGAGGGCCTCGACCCGCAGGCCGCCATGGGCTGCGGGCTCCTGGGCGACGGCCGGCGTGGCGGCGCTCCCGGCCAGCAGGGCAAGCAAGGCAAGTTTCCGCATCGACATCTCTCCCTTCCATGGGGTGACGTCGCGGCCCTGGAAAACCCGCAGTATCCGAAGGGGCGCACAAAAAAGGGCCGGACGTCTCCGCCCGGCCCTTCTGTTCGCTGGGACTTCGCCTAGAAGCGGAAGCCGAGGCCGCCGACGACCTGGTGCCGGTCGACGCCGTCCTGATAGTTGGAATAGCGATATTCCGTCTTCAGATAGGCGTTCGAGCCGAGCCCGATCTGCACGCCCGCGCCGGCGCGGATGCCGTCGAGATTGGTGCGGAGGGTGAAGTCATTCACCGTGCCGGCGGTGCCGTCCTCATAATCCACCCGGACGCGGGCATTGGTGTAGCCCGCCTTGGCGTAGATGAGGCTGTTGCCGCCGATCCCGAAGCCGGCGCGGCCGCCGACATAGAGGTCGCGACCGGCGCGTACGCCCAGCGTGTCGCCCGGCAGGACGGCGCCCGTCACGGTCTCGTCGGCGCTGCTGTCCATCGCCTCGGCCTCGATACCGAAAATGGCATTGCCGGCCTGGAAGTCGTAGCCGACGCCCACGCCATAGGCGATGCCGTCCGCATTCTCGTCCTGGATGCTGGGATGGTCGTAGCCGATCAGGCCCTCGACGCGGAATCCGCCGAGATTGTTATTGTCCTGGGCCAGAGCGGGGGTGGCTATTGTGCCGGCCAGCAAAGCGGCCGCGATCGCAAACTTACGCATACTCAACTCCATTTTACACGTCCCGGGCAATGGGAACCGCCGGGACAGCGAAGAGGGGTGGCGGAGGTTGCATGAACCGGAGCTAAACGGGATTTTCTGTTGCCAGCATGCCACAGGCCGCGCTTTGCTGTGCGGATGATGCGCCGGCTGATCCTCGCCCTTATCCTCCCCGGTCTCGCGGCCCCCGCCCTGGCGCAGCCGCAATCGCTCGGCGCCTTCGGCAATTGGGCGGCGTTCCGCGACGGCGCGCGCTGCTATGCGATCACCCAGCCCTGGCAGGCGCCGGAAGCGCAGGGCTGGCAGCCCTTCGCCTCGATCGGAATCTGGCCCGGCCGGCGCGGCGGCCAGCTCCACATCCGCCTCAGCCGCGAGAAGCGCACCGGCTCGGCGGTGCTGCTCAGGATTGACGGCCGGACCTTCCAGCTGACGGGCGGCGGCCGCGACGCCTGGGCGGCCGACGGGCAGGCCGACGCCGAGATCCAGACGGCGATGCGCACCGGCATCGACCTCGTCGTCGAGACCCGCTCGACCGACGGCCTGGCGGTCCGCGACCTCTACCGCCTGCGCGGCGCCGCCACCGCTATGGACGCCGCCGCCATCGCCTGCGCCCCGCGACGCTGAAGCCGGCGCCGAATCGAGGGCGGGTGGAAATTCCGCCCGCTTTCACCTACATGGGCCGCCTCATGACAGCCGCCATGCCCATTCCCGGTCATATCGACCCGGTCCCTGTGCCGCGCCCCGAGGCCGCGGCCGACGGCGCGCGCGTCAACCTGATCGGCCTTTCCAGGGCGCAGATCCGCGAGCAGCTGGCCGCGGCCGGCCTCGACGAGCGGCAGGCCAAGCTGCGCGCCAAGCAGCTCTGGCACCAGATCTACAATCGCGGCGCCACCAGCTTCGAGACGATGAGCGACATCGCCAGGCCGCAGCGCGCCTGGCTCGCCGAGCGCTTCGCGATCGCCCGGCCCCAGGTGGTCGTCGAGCAGGTCTCGACCGACGGCACCCGCAAATGGCTGCTGAAGACCGACGACGGCCACGATTTCGAGATGGTCTTCATCCCCGACGCCGACCGCGGCACGCTCTGCGTCTCCAGCCAGGTCGGCTGCACGCTCAACTGCCGCTTCTGCCATACCGGGACGATGCGCCTCGTCCGCAACCTCAACCCGGGCGAGATTGTCGGCCAGGTCATGCTCGCCCGCGACGCGCTCGAGGAATGGCCGTCCCAGCCCGAGGGGCGGATGCTCTCCAATATCGTCATGATGGGCATGGGCGAGCCGCTCTACAATTTCGACAATGTCCGCGACGCGCTGAAGATCGTCATGGACGGCGACGGGCTCGGCCTGTCGAGGCGCCGGATCACGCTCTCGACCTCGGGCGTAGTGCCGATGATGGCCCGCGCCGGCGAGGAGATCGGGGTGAACCTCGCCGTCTCGCTGCACGCGGTGACCAAGGAGGTTCGCGATGAGATCGTGCCGCTGAACCGCAAATATGGCATCGAGGAATTGCTCGCCGCCTGCGCCGCCTATCCCGGCGCCAACAATGCCCGGCGCATCACCTTCGAATATGTGATGCTGAAGGACAAGAATGACAGCGACGAGGATGCGCGCGAGCTCGTGCGGCTGATCCGCAAATACCGGCTGCCGGCTAAGGTGAACCTGATCCCGTTCAACCCCTGGCCCGGCGCGGCCTACGAATGTTCGGACGATGCGCGGGTGAAGCGCTTCTCCGAGATCGTGTTCGAGGCCGGGATTTCGGCGCCCATTCGACGCCCGCGTGGCCGCGACATCATGGCCGCCTGCGGCCAGCTCAAGTCCGCGGCCGAGAAGAAGAGCCGTGCCGAGCTGGACCGGATCGCCGAGGAGAAGCAGGCGGCGCTCGCCTAGAAGCCTTCGAAGCGCGCAAACTCCCCGACCGGCACCCGCTCCGTCCGCCAGCCATTCACCGGATGGGCCGTGTCGGCGAAGCCCAAGGCCATGCCGCAATAGAAAAGCCGGTCCTCTTCCAGGCCGAGCACCTCCCCGACCGTCCTGTGCACCAGCGCCCAGGCCTCCTGCGGACAGGTGGCGAGCCCGCGCTCGGCCGCGAGCAGCATCACATTCTGCATGAACATGCCGAGATGCGCCCATTGCGGCAGGCCGAAATGGCGCGGGAGCGAGAAGAGCAGCAGCACCGGGGCGCCGAACCCGTCGAAATTCCTCGCGAACTGGGCGAGGCGCGCCGGCCGGTTCTCGCGCGGGATCCCGAGCGCTGCATAAAGTTGCTCGCCCGAGGCGAAGCGGCGGCCGCGCCAGGGTTCGCCCAGCGCGCGTGGATAGATGTCGAACTCGGTGCCCTCGCCGGCCGGGCCGGCCGCGAGGCTGGCGGCGACGCGTTCCTTGAGCGCCCCGAGCGCGGCGCCGGTCAGCACGTCCACCTGCCAGGGCTGGAGATTGCCGCCCGAGGGCGCGCGGGCAGCCAGCGTCAGCATCTCCGCGATCGTCTCGCGCGGCACCGGCCGGTCGAGAAAGGCCCGGACCGAGTGGCGGGCCGTTACCGCCTCGCTTACCGTCATCATTGCCTTTCTCCTTGACCTCGACCCTGCTTATGCGCTGACTGCGCCGCGAAAACAGGGGACTAGCGGACATATGTGGCTGCTTGATAAGATGCTGAAGAAGCTCATCAAGAAGGGTGAGCTGATCGTCACCAACCATGACGGGAAGGAATATCGCTACGGCGCGCCCGACCCCAATCACGGTCCGGTCCGGGCCCGGCTGACCGACAAGGGCGCCGCCTGGCACATCGCCAAAGACCCGCGCGTCGGCGCCGGCGAGGCCTATATGGACAAGCGCCTCGTTATCGAGCCGCCCAGCGACATTCGCGACCTCGTCCTCCTGATCCGCTACAATGCGCCCTTCGAGAAGCCCGGCGCGCTGAAGCCCAAGGGGCCGATCACGCGCAGCGCCAATTTCATCACCGGCAAGCTCGACCAGATCAACTGGCGCAGCCGCTCGCGCCGCAACGCCGAGCATACCTACAACCTCACCCGGCGGCTCTACGAGCTCTTCCTCGACGAGGACCGGCAATATACCTGCGCCTATTATCGCGACCCCACCGACAGCCTCGAACAGGCCCAGCTCGACAAGAAGGCGCACATCGCCGCGCGGCTGAACATCAAGCCCGGCATGAAGGTGCTCGACATCGGCTGCGGCTGGGGCGGCCTCGCTCTCTATCTGCACCGCCATTATGGCTGCGAGGTGCTCGGCATCGCGCTGGCTCCCGACCAGATCGAATTCTCCAACGAGCGGGCGAAGGCGCTCGGCGTCGACGACAAGGTGAAGTTCGAGCTGCTCGACTATCGCGACGTCGAGGGGCAGTTCGACCGGATCACCAGCGTCGGCCTGATCGAGCATCTCGGCACGCCGCACCATGCCGGCTTCTTCGCCAAGACCTATGAGCTGCTGAAGCCCGACGGGATCATGTTCTCGCACTGCTGCGGCCGCATGGGCGGGCCCGGCCTGACCGACAAATGGACCCGCAAATATATCTTCCCGGGCGGCTATATCCCGGCTTTGTCGGAGCTGGTCACCCAGGCGGAGAAGCACCGCTTCATCGTCACCGACGTGGAGGCGGTGCGCTACCATTACGCGCTGACGCTCGAGGAATGGTATTACCGGACCATGGCGCATCAGGCGGAGATCACCGAGCTCTACGACGAGCGTTTCTTCCGCATGTGGCAATTCTACCTGGCCGGCGCCGAAGCCGCCTTCCGCTATGGCGGGCTGGTCAACTGGCAGCTGCAATATGTGAAGCGCCGTGACGCGATTCCGATGACCTGGGACTATATGTTTGAGGAAGAGCGCCGGCTGCACACGCTGGACGAGGCGCCGGAATGGCATCTCAGCCGCGCCGCGGAATGACCTCGGAGTGCGACAGCCTCCGGCTGTCGCGAATGCTGCTGAAGACCGGCGCCGGCACGTTGCTGGCCGCAGGCTTGTGTCTGGCGCTGCGCGGCAACAATCTCGCAGTGCTGTTCTTCCGCACGCAGGATCTCGCGATCCTCATCGCCGGCGCGTCGCTCCTGCTTCTGCTTTCCTGGCGGCTGCCCGCGCTGGCGCCGATACGGGTCAAGCCGGCCTTCGTCGTTGTCGCGGCGGCGCTGTTCGCCTTGCTGGCCGCCTGGCTCGGGACCTGGCTTGTGTTCGGCGGCTACGCGCTGACGCGCGACGAAATCTGCGCCGATTTCGACTCCCTCATCCTCGCCACCGGCCGACTCTACGAGGCGATCCCGCCGGAGTGGCAGGGCTACAGCCACGCCCTGATGCCGCGATTCATGCTGCCTCTGTCGCCGGAGGTGGGCTGGCTCTCCGCCTACCTCCCCGGCAATGCCGCGCTCCGCGCGCTCGGTCAGCTGAGCATCGGCACCCAGTGGATCAATCCCTTACTCGCCGCGCTCTCGGCAGGCGCGCTCTACCGGATCGGCCTTCGGCTCTGGCCAGGGGCCAAAGGCACGGCTCTGATCCCGGTCCTGCTGCTGGTCAGCTCCGCCCAGTTCCTGACCATGGCGATGACCTCCTACGCCATGGCCGCGCATCTGGCGGTGAACCTGCTCTGGCTCTGGTGCTTCCTGCGCAACGACAAGAGGGGCGATGCCGGCGCGATCCTGTTCGGCTTCCTCGGTACGGGCCTGCATCAATTGCTCTTCCACCCCCTGTTCGCATTTCCCTTCCTCGCCCAGCTCTGGTTCGCAGGGCAGCGACGGCGCGCCCTCCTCTATCTCGCAGCCTATGCGTTGATCGGGCTGTTCTGGGCTTCCTACTGGCAGATCGTCCTTGCCGGCACGGATGCCGGTGCGGGCGCCGCCGGGGGGTCAGGCGGCCTGTCCTTCCTGATCGCCAGGGTCCTGACGCAGCTGCAGGCGATCGACCTCGCCGGCTTCGGGCTGATGGCGCTCAATCTCGCGCGCTTCGTCTCCTGGCAGAACATCCTGCTCCTGCCCCTCGCCTTGCTTGCCTGGCCGCTGATCCGCCGCGGCGAAGGCGTGGCGCGTCCGCTCGCCGGCGGCATCCTCCTCACCTTGCTCGCGATGGCGATCCTCCTGCCCTGGCAGGGCCACGGCTGGGGCTATCGCTACCTGCACGGGTGCATCGGCAGCTTCTGCCTGCTCGCCGGCTATGGCTGGAAGGCGCTTGCCGACGGCCCGGCCGCGGCGCGCCTCCGCGGCGCGCTTGCCGCCGGGACGCTCGTCAGCCTCGCATTGATCCTTCCCTGGCACCTCCGCCAGGCGCATGATTTCGTCGCACCCTACCGCGCGGCTTATGCCGCGATCCGCGCGAGCCCTGCCGAAATCGTCCTCGTCGACGATGCCGGGCTGCTCTTCGCCGAAGATCTGGTGCGCAATGCGCCCGATCTCTCCAATCGGCCCAAGATCGTCTACGTCGTATCCCTGCCCGCGCCCCAATTGGCCGCGCTCTGCCGCAGCTTTCGGGTCGAGCGGTTCGGGGTGCGGGAGGGCCTGGCGTTCGGCATCCCGCCCGGCGGCGAGCCGGACCTGGCGCGTGCGGCGATGCTCGACCGGCTGAACTGCGGCCCGCCGGTGGCGACGCCGCGAGTCGGGC
This sequence comes from Allosphingosinicella sp., assembly GCF_035626655.1. Taxonomy (GTDB): domain Bacteria; phylum Pseudomonadota; class Alphaproteobacteria; order Sphingomonadales; family Sphingomonadaceae; genus Allosphingosinicella. Next base: position 69,153 of record NZ_DASPNF010000008.1, on the reverse strand, counting down.
GGTGAGCGCGGCGGCGAGATCGGGGAGCAGCGACCATGCCTGAGCTGATCGCGAAACCCGAAGCTGCGGACCGGCGGCTAGGCGCGGCCCTGAGGGCGGCCGCGGCGCTGATTCTGTTGTCGGCGGGCGTGATGTTCGTGCTGTTCCGCCATGGCGGCTTCACCGTCGACCTGTTCCGCCAGGACGATCTGCCCGCCCTGATTCCGGCCGGCGCGCTGCTCCTCGCCCTGGCGGTTCGCCCTTTGGCCTTGCCCGGCTTGCGGCTCGGGCGACCGGCGATGCTCCTCCTTGCCCTGGCGCTTGCGGTGCTGGCCCTGGCCTTCGCCGGGACGTGGCTGATCTTCGGCGATTTTGCGGTGACGCGGGACGAGATCCTCGCCGATTTCGACGCGGCCTTCATCTCCCGGGGCATGCTGATCGCCCCGGTGCCCCCCGAGTGGCAGGCCTTCGCCGGCGCGTTGATGCCCGATTTCATGTTGCCCATCCCCAGCCAGGCCGGCTGGCTGTCGGCCTATCTGCCCGGCAACGCGGCGCTGCGGGCGCTTGCCTCGCTCACCGTCGGGGAGGAGTGGACGAACCCCATCCTCGCCGCCGTCTCGGTGCTGGCCGTCTATCGGATCGGCCGCCGCCTCTGGCCCGAAACGCCGGGCCCTGCGCTCGTCGCAGCTTTGCTGATGGCGAGCTCAGCCCAGTTCCTGACCATGGCGATGACGCCCTATGCGATGAGCGCGCATCTCGCCTTCAACCTCCTCTGGCTCTGGAGCTTCCTCCGCGAAGACTGGAAGGGGGACGTTGGAGCGCTGGCCGCCGGCTTCGTGGCGACCGGCCTGCATCAATTGCTCTTCCACCCGCTCTTCGTCCTGCCCTTCGTGGCGCGGATGTGGTGGACGGGCCAGCGGCGGCGCTGCGCGGTCTATTTGCTCGCTTATGCCATGATCGGCCTGTTCTGGGCCTGTTACTGGCAGCTGCTCCTCGCCGGATCGACCGCCATGGGCGGTCAGGCGGGGGCGAGCGGGCTCCCCTATCTGCTTGCCCGCCTGGCCGACCTGCTCGGCTCGATCCAGCCCTCGGCGATCGCGCTCACCGGGTTCAATCTCCTGCGTGCGCTCTCCTGGCAGAACGTGGTGCTGCTGCCCTTCCTTATCCTCGCCTGGCGCGCGGTCCGGCGCGGCGAGGGCATCGCCCGGCCGCTGGCCGCCGGACTGCTGCTGACGATCGCGGCGATGATGCTGCTGCTGCCCTGGCAGGGGCTGGGCTGGGGCTATCGCTATGTGCACGGCCTGATTGGCAGCCTCGTCCTCCTCGCCGGCTATGGCTGGAACACGCTGGTCGCCGAAGGGCGCCGGCGGGAGTTCGTCCTGGCGGCCGGCTCGGCGATGAGCCTTCTGCTCATTCTGCCGATGCACCTGCAGCACGCCGCGGAATATGTGGCGCCGATGCGCCGCGCCTATGCGATGATCGCGCGCTCGCCTGCGGATGTCGTGCTGGTCGACTGGCCCTGGGGCATGGCCAACGACCTCGTCCGCAACGCGCCCGATCTGTCGAACCGGCCGAAGATCCTGGCCGGCAACCGGCTGAACGCGGCCCAGGTCCGCGATCTGTGCCGGCGCTATCGGGTCGAGATTTTCGACGTCCGTCACGGGCAGCGCGCCGGCCTTCCTCCCGCGCTTCCCGAGGGCGCGCAAGCCCCGCCCTCGGCGGTTCAGGCGGCCCGCTGCGGGACGCCGCTTCCGCTCGGCGACTAGGTCAGCGCCCGGATCGCGGCCTCGTAACGCCGGGCCACGCCCTCCCAGGAATAACGATCCCGCGCGAAGACGGCCGCGCCTGGATTGGCCGGGGCGGCGAGCGCCGCATCAAGCGCGGTCGCAAAGGCGGTTGCCGTGGCCTCGGGCCGGTTGAGATCGACGGGAAGGCCGGTGAGGAAAGGCGCAGCCGCGGGATCGGCGCGCGCGCTTTCGGCGCCGCACAGGATCGGCAGGCCGCTCGCCAAGGCTTCCTGCACGACCAAAGGATAGCCCTCGCCGACGCTTGGCAGCACGAAGGCGTCGGCGGCGCGGTAGAGGCTGGCCAGCCGCTCCCCCGCCAGTCCTTGGCGTACTGCGACATTGGAAAGGCCCCAGCCGGCCGGATCGATCGGCCCGCCGCCGGCGAGGACGAAGAGGACGTCCGGCCTGGCCGCAGCGAGCGCGCGCAGCACGTTGAGGCCCTTCTTCTCGACGAAGCGGCCGACGAACAGGGCGACCGGACCGTCGGCGGCCAGCGCGTGCGCCGCCCGGGCCGCAGCCTTCTCGCCCGGCCCGGCGGGGCGGAAAAGCCCGACGTCGACACCGTTGAAGGCGAGGACCGGCGGCCGTCTGAAGCGGACGCCCTCGAAATAGGCGGCGGTGGTGCCGCTGATGAAGATCACCTGGTCGGCTGCCTTCAGCATCGGCCGGCTCACCATCCGGTTGGCGAGCCCCATCACGCCGCGCATGATCCGGCTCCGGAAGGGGATGGCGGCGATATGCTGGACCAGCAGAACCGGCTTCCCCCGCCGCCGCGCCGCGCGCAGCGCCGCAACCGAGGTCGCATAGAGTGCGTCATGGATGATGACCGCGTCGCATTCGGCGACCGCCCGGCCCAGCCTGCGCAGCGCTCCCGGGCTCGGAATCGGCATGGGCAGGCCGGTCAGCCGCTCGATAGTGTTGACGCAGCGCAGCGGCACCGGCTCGGCCGTGTCCGGCGCGGGCGGCGTATCGCTTTCGCTGGCCGCCCAGATCGTCTCGTGCCCCAGCGCCTTCAGCTGCCGGTTGAGCTGGCCGGCGACGCGCTCGATGCCGCCGCCATGCTCCTCGTAGAAATGGGTGACGGTAAGCAGCCGCATCCTGTCCGCCGATCCGCGCTAGCCGCGCTCCCAGCGCATCGTGATTTCCAGGCGGTTCGGGAACAACCAGGCATAGGGACCGTGCCGGTAGCGCGACGCCCGGCCGGTCTCGGCGATCCGGTAGCCGGACGCGGCGGCGAGCGCCCGCCAGTCCACGGCGGTCAGATAGTCGGCCCGGACCATGCCGCCGAAGGGGATGTTGCCGATGAAGTCCAGCGCCGACAGCCGCGCATGGTCCAGCCGCCCCGCCGCCTCATGGTCCTTGATGTAGAGCGGTCCGTCCACGACCCGCGCGATCTCGCGGAACAAGGCCGGGCGGACCGGGACCGGGATGTGATGGATCACGTTGTTGAGGGTCGCCGCGTCGAAGCTGCCGTCGGCATAAGGCAGCCGCGCGCCGTCATAGGTGGCGACCTCGATGGTGAGGCCGGGGCAGAAGCGGTCGACGACGTCGATCGCCGTCACCGAATCCACCGGGAAGAGATCGTGTATGCACTGGCCGATCACGCCGGTGCCGCCGCCGATATCGAGCAGCCGGCGGTGCGGCCCGCGCCAGAGCGAGAGCAGGCTGTTCAGCATCACCGTCTGATAGCCCGGGCGCTTGTGCCGGTAGACGGCGAGGTGCGGGCTGAGGCTCGCGGCGACCTGGTCGGTCGAGACGGTGGGCGCCGGGCTCATGCGGGACGCCCCTGCCGGCGGCCGCCGAGAATCGCCCAGCGGCTCGCGAAGAAGTTGACGACCAGCAGCACGAGGGTCGCCGCCGGCGACGCCGCCGCCATCGGCAGGTGCAGCGAGACGAGGAACAGCCAGAGCAGGACGATGGTGAGCGGGACGTTGGCGGCCATGGCGACGGTGTAGCGCAGCAGGCTGCGCGCGTCTCCCGCGACCGCAAACGTGTAGCGGCTGTGCAGGAAGAAGCCGAGCAGGACGCAGAGGCAGAAAGAGAGCAGGACCGCCACCGGCATGACGATGCCCGCCGCGTCCCCCGCGATCATGACGAGATTGTGCGTGACCATGCAGGCCGCCGCGGTCAGCGCGTAACGCGAGGCGAGCGGCGGCCGCCTCATGCCGGCGCCTTCACGCAGCGGGTGACATAGATGCAGCCATTGTCCCGGCGGAGCTGGGCCGGCGTCATCCGGTCCTCGAGCAACGCCCGCAGGTTCATCAGCACGGCCAGCGACCCGGCCAGGAAGCGGCCGAGCACCGGCACGCGCCGGAGGAAATGCGCATAGCCTGCGAGGCGGATCAGGGTGGTGGTGGCGAGCGGCCCGACGATCGCCTCGATCTCCTCGACCCGGAAGCCCCGCGCCTCGATGTCCGCGACGAGCCCGGTGCGCGTCCAGCGCCGGTGATCCTCCGGATGCGGATGATAGAGCCAGGTGCCATGGGTCGAGAGGAACAGGGTTCCGTCCGGCTTCAGCACCCGTCCGGCCTCGCCGAGATAGAGATCGAGATCGCGGACATGTTCGAGCACCTGGACGGAGAGCACCGCGTCGATGCTTGCATCGGGCACCGGCAGGCTGCCGTCCCGGCCGATCTCGACCGCCGCGCCGGCGCCGAAATCTGCGCCGACATAGACCGCCCCCTGCTGCTCGACGAGCAGGCGGTAGGGCATGGAGCCGCAGCCGAAATCGAGAAGGCGGGCGCCCCGGGTCAGGCGCTTCAGCTGGACTTCCAGCGCCGCGGCGAGACCGCGCAGCATCAGCCAGTCCGTGTCGCGGAGCCGGGGGGCCGAGCGCCTGGCCGTCTCCGCGGTCATGCCGTGGGCGCCTCCGCGCCTTCCTGCCGTGCCGAGCCCCGGTCCTCGCGGACGAAGCGCGGCGCATGGCCGCTGAGGATCGCCATGGCGAAGCCGCCGAGCACGGTCTGCAGGCCGACGGCGCCCGCGACCGCCGTGAGAACCAGCGGGAGGACGCTTGGGAGTGAGGCGAAATTGTCGGCCGACCAGCGCCAGCCGATCGCGGCGAAGCCGAGGATCGAGGCCGCGATCAGGACGAGGCCCACGCTCAGCATCGTCTCGAGATTGAGCAGGGGCGCGATTCGGCGGACGGAGGGACGCAGCAGGCGATAGCCTTCGCGAACGCCGTGCAGATGCATGGCGAGCGCCATGATCGCAGCGAAATGGCCGCAGGTGACGAGGAAGCCGGCGACGATCGTCCAGCTCGCGCCGAACGGGCCGGGGCCGGCGAACAGGCCGAAGAAATGGAGCAAGGCGACGGCGAGCACGGTCAGCCCGAGGCCGATGGCGGCGAGGCCGGGGACGCCGAAGGTCCAGGTCGGGCTCAGCATCAGCAGATAACGCAGGTGCCGCCAGCCGTCCCGCCAGGGCCGGAGATGCGGCGGCCGGTCGCGCAGATCGGGCGACAAGGTGGCCGGAACCTCGGCGATCCGAAACTTCCTGAGGCTGGCCTTGATCACCATCTCGCTGGCGAATTCCATGCCGCCGCTGTTCAGCCGGAGCGCGAGGAAAGCGTCGCGGGTAATCGCGCGCAGCCCGCAATGAGCGTCGTCGATCCCGGAGCGGAAGAACAGATTCAACAGGCCGGTCAGCGCCGGATTGCCGATATAGCGGTTCTTCCAGGGCATGGCGCCCCTGGCGATGCCGCCCTGGAAGCGCGAGCCCATGCACATGTCGGCGCCGTCGACGAGCGTCCCGACCATCGCCACCGCCTCGCGGAAATCATAGGAGCCGTCGGCGTCGCCGAAAATGATGTAGCGTCCCTGCGCCGCGATGCCGCCGCCGATCAGGGCGGCGCCATAGCCGCGCTCCGCGACCGGCGCGACCCGCGCGCCGAGCCGGGCGGCGATCTCCTGGCTGCCGTCGGTGCTGCCATTGTCGGCGATGACGATCTCGCCTTCGAGACCGTGGCGCTCCCGGATCATCGCCAGCGCTTCCCGCGCGTTGGCGATGCAGACGGGCAGGCAGCCCGCCTCGTTCAGGCAGGGCATGACGATGCTCACGTCATATCGATCGACCCGGGCCGCCGAAAACTGTTCCAATGCCTCGTGGCGCATCGCCGGCTCCTCGCTGTCGAAGCCGGGATAGGTGCCGGGGGTTAGCAAAGTGTTAATCAGGCTCGTTCATCTTTCGGCAGGGGGCCGCCCGCGCCGCCGACCAATTTTCTGTTGCGCTTTCACCCGATTGCAGGAAGTCAGGCGACAGGGGATTCTTCTTCTTCGCCATGCATCCGTCCGAGCATTTCCCGACAGCACAGGAACGCGACGCCTTCTGGGAGCGGCGGATCGTGCTGTTCGCCCTGCTGGTGCTTTCGGCGGTCCCGCTCGTCTGGCCGAACGTGCCGCCCTTGCTCGATCTTCCCGGCCATATCGGCCGCTATACCGTGCAGCTGGAGCTCGCCTCCTCCCCGGAGCTGCAGCAATATTACACCTTCCAGTGGCAGCTGATCGGCAATCTGGGCGTCGACCTGCTCGTCCAGTGGTTCGCGCCCATCTTCGGGCTGGAGCCGACCGTGAAGGTCATCGTCCTCGCCATTCCGGTGCTCACCGTGGCCGGGCTGCTGTGGGTGGCGCACGAGGTGCATGGGCGGATCCCCCCGACCACGCTGTTTGCTCTGCCCTTCGCCTATAATTTCCCCTTCCTGTTCGGCTTCGTGAACTTCGCGCTGGCCCTCGCTCTGGCCTTGCTCGCCTTCGCGCTCTGGCTGCGGCTGGCGCGCAAGGGCCGGTTCGGTCTGCGCGCCGCCTTGTTCCTGCCCATCTCGGTCCTGCTCTGGATCGTCCACGCCTTCGGCTGGGGCACTTTGGGCGTGCTTGCCTTCTCGGCCGAACTCGTCCGCCAGCACGACCATGGCCGCTCCTATCCCGCCGCCGCCTTCTGGTCGGGCGTGCACTGCCTGGCGCTTGCGCCGCCCTTTGCGCTGATGCTGCTCTGGCGGAGCGAGGCCGGGGGCACGACCGGCGACTGGTTCAACTGGTCCCGCAAGTGGGAATGGCTGACCAGCGCCCTGCGCGACCGCTGGAAATGGTTCGACCTCGCCTCTATCGCGCTGGTGACGGTGATCATCTTCGGCGCCTTCGCCGTTCGGCGCGTGACCTATTCGCGCAACATGTTCGCCTCGACCCTTTTCCTGATCGCGGTGTTCGTCCTGCTGCCGCGCATCGTCTTCGGTTCCGCTTATGCCGATATGCGGCTCGCCCCCTATCTCTTCGCCATCGCCCTGGTCGCGATCCGGTTCAAGCAGCCGATCAACAGGAAGCTGTTCAATGCGGTGGGCATTGCCGGCCTCGCCTTCTTCCTCGTCCGGACCGCCGGCACCACGATCAGCACCACGCTCTACGACCAGCGCTACGACCGCGAGCTTGCCGCGCTGGAGCATGTCCCGCGCGGGGCGAGGATGGTGAGCTTCGTCGGCCGGCCCTGCGTCGAGAATTGGGCGATGACCCGCCTGCTCCACCTGCCCGCCCTCGCCATCACCCGCCGCCACGCTTTCTCCAACGACCAGTGGACGATGGCCGGCGCGCAACTGCTGCAGGTCGTCTACCGGCCGGGCTGGCCCTATATTCGCGACGCCTCGCAAGTGGTAACCGCGCGGCGCTGCCGGGGAGAGGTCTGGCGCACGCTCGACATGTCGCTCGCCACCTTCCCGCGCGACGGCTTCGACTATGTCTGGATCATCGACCCGCCCGAATATGATGCGCGGCTGACCGGCGGCCTCATCCAGGTCTGGCGCGACGGACGCAGCGTCCTCTATAGGGTCGACCGCTCGGCCGGGCTTCCGGCGGAGTGACGCCTCGCCTAAGGATCCTTCATGTCTCCGGTGCCCCTTTCGATCGTGGTCCCCTGCTACAATGAGGAGGGGTGCCTCACGGAGCTGCACCGCCGCCTCAGCGCGGCGGCGGCGGCCGTGGCGGGCGACGCCTATGAGATCGTGCTGATCAACGACGGCTCGCGCGACCGCACCTGGCCGATGATGCAGGGACTGGCCGAGCAGGACCCGCATCTGGTCGCGATCAACCTCTCGCGCAATCACGGCCACCAGCTGGCGCTCACCGCCGGCCTCGACCTCTGCGCCGGCGAGCGCATCCTGATCATCGATGCGGACCTGCAGGACCCGCCCGAATTGCTCGCCGACATGATGACGGCGATGGACGAGCAGCAGGCGGACGTCGTCTATGCCGTGCGCCGCGCCCGGGCCGGCGAGACGGCGTTCAAGCGCGGCACCGCCAAGGCCTTCTACCGCATCCTCTTCAAGCTCTCCGAGATCGAGATCCCGCTCGACACGGGCGACTTCCGGCTGATGAGCCGGCGCGCGCTCGACGCCCTTCTGGCCTTGCCCGAGCAGGCGCGCTTCATCCGCGGCATGGTCGCCTGGGTCGGCTTCAGGCAGGTGCCGATCCTCTACGACCGGGCCGAGCGCCATGCCGGCGAGACCAATTATCCCCTGCGCAAGATGCTCCGCCTCGCCGTCGACGCGATCACCGGCTTCTCGACCGCGCCGCTGCGCTTCGCCAGCCATGTCGGGCTCTGGCTGGTCGCCGCCTCGATCCTGCTGATCGGCTATATCGGCGTCGGCTTCTTCACCGGCAGCGCGATCCCGGGCTGGACCTCGCTGATGCTGGTCGTCGTCATCCTCGGCGCGGTGCAGATGTTCGTGCTCGGCATGATCGGCGAGTATCTCGGCCGGGTCTATGTCGAGGCCAAGCGCCGCCCGCTCTACATCGTCGCCGAGATTGCCGGCCATGCGGGCGGGCGGCCCGGGCTCGGCCATGTCGCCCGGCAGGCGCCGGTCAGCGCGCTGACCCAGAATCCCCTGGACCAGGCTCCCCGGGAACCGACACGATCGCCGCCAGCGAAACGCCGGGCGTCATCGGCAGCCGGCCGATCGCGTGCCGCTCAAGCGCAAAGATCTTCCCGAACAGAAAGTTGACCGGCTTCGGCGGCATGGTGTCGTCGCCGCCTTCCTTGCCGAACAGCCGCCCGGCCAGCCGCACGCCCGCCGCCACGGGGAAGAGCAGGCTGTTGAACCAGCGCAGCATGTCGAGCCTGAGGCCCGCGGCCGCGATCACCGCCTTCAGCGTCCGGCGCGTGTAGCGGCGCTTGTGGTGGTTCACGACGTCGTGCGCGCTCCACATCCAGGGATGGGCGGGCACGGTGATCAGGATCCGCCCCCCGGGCTTCAGCTTGGCGGCGATGCCGGTGAGCGCCTCGCGGTCCGCCTCGATATGCTCGAGCACGTCGAGGATCGCGACCAGGTCATAGGCGCCGTCCGCCACGCCTTCGAGCGCCGGCAGCGGGCTCGCCATCACCGGCTTGCCGAGCCGCTGGCTGGCGATGGCGCGCGCCCCGGCGTCGATCTCGATCGCGTCCACCTCGCCGAAGCGGCCCAGCATCGGCAGATTGTGGCCGGTCCCGCAGCCGATCTCCAGGATGCGCGCGCCCTTCGGCAGGTCGATCCGCCGGCGGATCAGCCGGTCGAGAATGTCGCGGCGGGCGACATACCACCAATGCTGCTCGTCCAGCTTCGCCATATTGTCGTAGACGCTGCGCTCCATCAGGCGAACACCCAGAGGCGGTTGAGCGAGAAGGTGACGAGCGGGGTCACGAACAGGATCGGGACGAGCGGCCACCACCAGGGGCCCGCGAGCATGTTCGGCGCGGTCAGGATGAACACGAACAGGGCGTTGAGGCCGAGGCTGACCAGGCTGACGACGAAGAAGCGCGAGGTGGTCCTGGCGGTGTTGTCGCGCGTCCCGTGATCCCTGAAGCTCCAGCGGCTGTGCAGGACGTAGCCGGTGACCATCGCCACGAAATAGCCGGCCAGATTGGCGATCTGCGGGGTGACGATCCCGAGCCCGGCGAGCGGCGAATAGACGACCGCATAGAGGCCCGTGACGAAGCCGCCGACCAGCCCGAAGCGGATCAGCTGGCCGATGATCGTCTTATGTTGCTCAACCAATTGCTTCATTTTGAACGCTGACGGCCCCCGCTTGCCCTTTGAGGCGGAGCGACTAAGGCCCTTCGTAAGGGATGGAAAGAAAAGAAACGCTTATGCCGGGTGACGCGGGGGCGCCGTTCAAATTCGTGGATCGGCAATGGCGCTGGTGGACGGCGCTCTTCTGGCTTTGCCTCGCCGCCTGGATGATCTGGGAAAATTGGGCCCGAATCCGCGGCTTCGGGCTCGGCGACACCGACGACAATATGCGGATGATGCAGGTCCGCGGCCTGCTCGAGGGACAGGGCTGGTACGACCTCCAGCAGCATCGCCTGGCCGGCTCGAACATCCACTGGTCCCGCCTCGTCGACCTGCCGATCGCCGGGCTGAAGCTGCTCTTCACGCCCTTGTTCGGCGGCAGGACGGCCGAGACGATCGCCGTCACCGTCGCGCCCTTGCTGCCGATGCTGGTCGCCTTCTGGGCGGTGGCGCTGACCGCGCGCCGGCTGATTTCCCCTTATGCCTATCTGGTCGCGATCGCCTTCCTGGCCTGCGGCGGCTCGGTCATGGGCATGTGGCAGCCGCTCCGGCTCGATCATCATGGCTGGCAGCTCGCCTTCCTCGCCTGGACGATGGCGGCGCTCACCGATCCGAAACCGCTCCGCGCCGGCATCACGCTCGGCGCGGCGACCTCGCTCTCGCTGATCGTCGGGCTGGAGATGCTGCTCTACCTCGCCCTCGCCGGCGGCATCGCGGTCCTGATCTGGGTGCGCGACGGCGAGCCGCGCCGCCTGTTCGCTTATGGCGTCACTCTCGCGGGCGGCTGCGCCTTTGGCTATCTGGTCTTTGCCTCCGAGGCGAACAGGCTGCCCGTGTGCGACGCGCTGTCGCCGGTCTGGCTCTCCGCCATGGTGGCGGCGGGCGCCGTCGCCGCCTTGCTCGCCAGGGCGAATCCGGGCAGCTGGCGGAAAAGGCTCGCGATCGCCGCCCTGGGCGGCGTCGTGATCGCGGTCGCCTTCGCGCTGGTCTGGCCGCATTGCCTCGGCCGGCTCGAGCAGAGCTCGCCGGAGCTGGAGCGGCTCTGGCTCTCCAAGGTGCGCGAGGCCATGCCGATCTGGCGGCACGGATGGAGCACGGCGGTGATCACCCTGACCCTGCCCTTTGCCGGCCTGGTCGGCGGCCTCGCCATGCTCCACGTCACGAACCGCGAGGCACGGCAGCCGGCAGGCTTCGCCCCGGCGGTCGAGCAGGACCGCCCGCTCGTCCAGGGCGACGATCCCCGCGCGCCGTTCCTCCGCTGGCTCGCCATCACCCTGCTTGCCCTGCTCGGCACCGGCCTGCTCGCCTGGCAGACCCGCGCCGGGCCGGCGGCGCAGCTGCTGAGCGCGGTCGGCGCCGGCGCCTTCGCCTGGATCATCATCACCTGGGTGATGAGCTTCAAAAGGATGATCGTCCGGGTCGCCGGCGTCGCGGTCGCGCTCGTCGTGGTCGTCGGGCTCGCCCAGGGCTGGGTCACGAAACTGGGCGGGCCGGCGGAGCCCGTGTCCAACTATCGGCGCGACGTGAACCTCGCCAACAGCCGCTGCCCGACGCTCTGGGCGATGGGCCCGATCCAGGCCCAGCCGCGGGGCATGGTGATGACCTTCGTCGATCTCGGCCCGCGCCTGATCACGGTCACCCATCATGACGCCATTACCGGCCCCTATCATCGCAACGCGCAGCAGATCGTCGACGTAATGCGCGCCTTCCGCGGCACGCCGAATAACGCCCGGGCGACGGCCGAGCGCTACCATGCCGATTATCTCCTGATCTGCCCGATGATGTCGGAATCGACCATCTACCGGGCCGAGGCGCAGGGGGGCTTTTACGACCGGCTGTCACGGGGGCTGGTGCCCAACTGGCTGACGCCGGTTCCACTGCCTGCCAATTCGCCGTTCAGGATGTGGCGGATCGTGCGCACGGCACCGGCCGAGCCGGACATTCCCCTGCCGGCACCGTTCACAGGGGCGCCCCGCCGCTAGAAGAAGCTGCGCCTTATCCCGTCGATCACGAACTGGACGGCGAGGGCGGCGAGGATCACGCCGAGCAGGCGGGTGATCATCGCCTCCATCTTGTGGCCGAGCAGCCGCATCAGCGGCCCCGCGAGCAGCAGGCAGAGGAGGGTCAGAACGAGAGTCGCGCCGAGCGCGCCCCAGACGACGAACTTCTCCGTCCAGGTGTCGCTGCGCGCCATTTGCAGCATCACCGAGGCGATCGAGCCGGGGCCGGCAATCATCGGGATCGCCATCGGGAAGACCGAGACGTCCTCCTGCTTGTCCTCGACCACTTCCTCGGCCCGGTGCTCGCGCCGCTCGGTGCGCTTCTCGAACACCATGTCGACCGCGATCAGGAAGAGCAAAAGCCCGCCCGCGATGCGGAACGAATTGAGGCTGATGCCGAGGGCATGGAGCAGGTCGCGCCCGAGCAGGGCGAAGAAGATCAGGATTCCCGCCGCAATCCCCACCGAGCGGAAGGCCATTGCCCGGCGGTGCTGCGGCGTCGCGCCCTTGGTCACGCTGGCGAAGATCGGGGCGCAGCCCGGCGGGTCGATCACCACCAGGAAGGTGACGAAGGCCGAGACGAAGAGCTCGATCACAGGCCGGCCGGCGCCGTCAGCCCGGCGCGGGCAAAAGCCGCGACCACGGTATTGCGCAGCAGCACGGCGATGGTCATCGGCCCGACGCCGCCGGGCACGGGGGTGATCGCGCCGGCGACTGCGGCAGCGCTCGCGAAGTCGACGTCGCCGACCAGCCTCGTCTTGCCCTCACCGGCGGCGATCCGGTTGATGCCGACGTCGATCACGGTAGCGCCGGGCTTCAGCCAGTCGCCGGTCACCATCTCCGGACGGCCGACCGCGGCGACGACGATGTCGGCACGCCGGACGACGCCGGGCAGGTCCCGCGTCCGGCTGTGCGCGATGGTGACCGTGCAGCTCTCGCGGAGCAGCAATTGCGCCATCGGCTTGCCGACGATGTTCGAGCGGCCGATCACCACCGCCTCGAGGCCGGAAAGCTCGCCCAGCCGGTCCTTCAGCAGCATCAGGCAGCCGAGCGGCGTGCAGGGCACCAGGCCCTCCTCGCCGACCGCGAGCCGACCGGCATTGACGACGTGGAAGCCGTCCACGTCCTTGTCGGGGTCGATCGCCGCGAGCACGGCCTTCTCGTCGATCTGCGGCGGCAGGGGCAGCTGGACGAGGATGCCGTCGACCGCCTCGTCGGCGTTGAGGCGGCCAATCAGGGCGAGCAGGTCGTCCTGCCCCGTCGTTGCATCGAGTCGATGCTCGAAGCTCTCCATCCCGGCCGCCAGGGTCGCCTTGCCCTTGGAGCGGACGTAGACGGCGCTCGCCGGATCCTCGCCGACCAGCACGACGGCGAGGCCCGGCGCGCGGCCCGTCGCGGCCTGGAAATCCGGAACGGCGGCGGCGACGCGTTCCCTGAGGCCCTCGGCGAAGACCTTCCCGTCGATCGTCGCCGCCGTCATCACATCGTTCCGGAAAGGACCAGATCGCGGGCCACCCCGGCCAGCAGGATGCGCAGCACGTAGATCAGCAGCAGGACGACGACCGGCGAGAAGTCGAGCCCGCCGAAATCGGGCAGGATCTTGCGGATCGGCGCGTAAAGCGGCCGCGTCAGCCGGTCGAGCGCGTTGAAGAAGGTGCGGACGAAATCGTTGTGCGTGTTGATCACGTTGAACACGACCAGCCAGGACAGGACCGCCTGGATGATGATGATCCACCACAAAACCTGCAGCAGCACGTCGACGATCTGGAACAGGGACAGCAGCATGATCTCTCCGGCACAAGCGTGGTGCGCAAGCTGTAGCGGGGGGAGTCAGGGGGAGCAATGGGACCGGACGGCAAGGAAACTCACCGTTCGCCCCGAGCCCGTCGAAGGGCTGACCTTCTTTTGGACGGATTGAAAAAAGCAGGGCTCCGACTGGCTCAGCCCGAACGGTTCCTGCCGGGAATCACCAAATCCCTCAGGGTGCAAATCGGGCCGGCTCGGCCTCGGCGAGCAGGATCGAGAACCATTGCTGCTCGTCGGTCCATTCGGCGACCACGCCCCAGCCGGCGGCGCGGAGCAGGATGCGGCTGTCGCGATGGCCGTATTTGTGGCTGTTCTCGGTATGGATCGTCTCGCCCTGCCTGAAAGCGAAGCGCCGGCCGGAAACCGGGAAGGCGACGTCGCGCACCGCCTCCAGATGCATCTCGATCCGGCTGAGCGCGTCGTTCCAGATCGCTTTGTGCCGGAAGGCGTCGACCGGGATATCGCCGTCCAGTTCGGCATTGATCCGGTGGAGCAGGTTGAGGTTGAACGCCGCGGTCACCCCCGCCGCATCGTCATAGGCGCGGATCAATATGTCCACGTCCTTGATCCGGTCCATGCCGATGACGAGGCGGGCGCCCTCGCCGAGCGTCTCCTTCATCGCGCGCAGCAGGTCGACGGCGCTGCGCGCGACGAAATTGCCGATCGTGGAGCCGGGGAAGAAGCCGAGCTTGGCGACGTCCCGCACCGCGCCGGGCAGCTCGAACGTGCGGGTGAAATCGGCCTCGACCGGCAGGATGGGCAGGCCGGGAAAGGCGCTCTGCAGGCCGGCCGCGCTCTCGCGCAGGAAATCCCCGCTGATGTCGACGGGGACATAGGCGGCGGGCTGGACGGCGCGGAGCAGGATCGGCGTCTTGGCCGAGGAGCCGGAGCCGAACTCGATTACCGCCTCGCCGCTGCCGACCTGCGCCGCGATCTCGCCGCTATAGCGCTCCAGCAGGGCAGTCTCGGTGCGCGTGGGATAATATTCGGGGAGGCGGGTGATCTCCTCGAACAGCTCGGAGCCGCGATGATCGTAGAACCAGCGCGCCGGAATCGCCGGGATCGGCGCGGCGAGGCCGGCGAGCACGTCGGCGCGGAAGGCCGGGTCAACGCTGCGGACGGCAGGGTCGATATCGGCCATCAGGCGTCCCGCGCCAGGCGCAGCCCGGAATACATCCAGCGCTGGTGAGGATAGAAGAAATTGCGGTAGCTGGCCCGGACATGGCCGCGCGGCGTCGCGCAGCAGCCGCCGCGCAGGACCATCTGCGAAACCATGAACTTGCCATTATATTCCCCGACCGCGCCGGCGGCCGGCCGGAAGCCCGGATAGGGAAGATAGGCGCTGCCGGTCCATTGCCAGACGTCGCCGAACAGCTGCCCTTTGGCCGACGGCAGCGGGCGGACCGGGCCGGCCGCGTCGAGCTGGTTGCCGGCCTGCGGATCGAGATCCTCGGCCGCCGCCTCCCACTCCGCCTCGGTCGGCAGCCGCGCGCCGGCCCAGCGCGCATAGGCGTCCGCCTCGTAATAGGAGATATGGCAGACCGGCTCGGCCGGATTCACGGGCCGCACGCCGTCCAGCGCGAAACGCCGCCAGCCCTCGTCCCCGCCCAGCCAGTAGAGCGGTGCCTCGATCCCTTCGGCCTGCACCCAGGCCCAGCCGTCCGCGAGCCAGAGCAGGGGATTGGCATACCCGCCATCGGCCATGAAGGCCTGCCATTCGGCATTGGTGACCGGCCGGTCGGCGAGCTGGTGCGGATCCAGCCAGACCCTGTGGCGCGGCCCTTCATTGTCGAAGGCGAAGCCGTCGCCCGCATGGCCGATCTCGACCAGCCCTTCCCGTCCGGGCAGCCAGCCGTGCGGGAGCGGCACCGCCGCCGGCGCCGCCGCCTCGGCCGCCCAGACCGCGGGCCGCAGCGGATTCTCGAAGAAGGTCGCGGTCAGGTCCATCAGCATCAGCTCCTGATGCTGCTGCTCATGGTTGAGCCCGAGCGTGATCAGGTCGGCGGGCAGCCGGTCGATCGCCGCGACCAGCGCCGCGTCCACGGCCGCGCGCCAGGCCCGGACCTCGTCGAGCGACGGCCGCGCGATCATCCCGCGCCGCGCCCGCGGATGGCGCTCGCCCTCGCCCTCATAATAAGAGTTGAACAGATAGGCGTAGCTTTCGTCGTGCAGCCTGTAGCCCGGCAGATGGTCGCGCAGCACGAAAGTCTCGAAGAACCAGGTCGTGTGGGCGAAATGCCATTTGGCCGGCGAGGCGTCGGGCATGGGCTGGAGGCTGGCGTCGGCGTCCGAGAGCGGCGCCGCAATGTCCAGGCTGAGCTGGCGGACGGCCGCATAGGCGCCGGCCAGGCTGTCGCCGGTCGCATTGCGGACCTGTGTCGCCATTGCCTTCCTCCCGTTTTCGGGCCGTTAACGCAAAGCGCAATCGAGCGCCAGCACAAAAGGTGAACAGACGATCACCCGCCGCGCGTCGCTCCCGGTTCCCAGAGGATGTCTCCGCCCTGCTCTCGCGCCAACCAACGCGCGAGCACGAACAAATGGTCCGAAAGCCGGTTCAGATAGCGCAGCGCTTCGGGGCTGAAGGACGACGCGGCGGCCACGGTCGCCCGTTCCGCCCGCCGTACCACGGCGCGGGCGAGGTGGAGCTCGGCGCTGCCGCCGGCGCCGCCCGGCAGGATGAAGCTGCGGAGCGGCTCGAGCGCCTCGTTCATCGCGTCGATCTCGCGCTCCAGCCGGTCGATCTGGTCCGGCTGGATGCGCAACGCGCCCGCCATGCCCGACGGGGTGGCGAGATCGGCGCCGAGATCGAACAATTCGTTCTGGACGCGGCCGAGCATGGCGCGCGCCTCGTCATTCGCGATCGCGCGCAGGGCGACGCCGATCGCGCTATTGGCCTCGTCCACGTCGCCGATCGCGGCGAAGCGCGGATCGGCCTTGGAGGCGCGCGATCCGTCGACCAGCCCGGTCTCGCCGGCATCGCCGGTCCGCGTGTAGATCCTGTTGAGCCGGACCATCGCCTTCGGCTCAGCGTCCGCCGCTGCTGCTCATGACGGCGAGCAGGGCAATGGCGAGCAGGATGGTGATCGCCTGGAACATCACCCTTTTCTGCATCAGCTGCTGCGAGCGCTGGCCGGTAATGTCCTTGCCCTGGGCCATGCCGATCACACCCCGGACCAGCACGAAGAGCGTGGCGAGCGCGCCGAGGACGATGAGGATGACGAGGAAGATTCTCATGCGCCGCCCTTTACGCCTGCGGCAGCGAATAGCCACTAGGCAATTGGCCCCGGCGCAGGGCAGCCACGAGCATAGCCGGATCCATCCCACCGGCCCGGAGGTCCGCGAGCGTCGCCGCGCCATGCCTTTTGGCGAGACGCCCGCCTGCGGCGTCGGACAGCAGGCCGTGATGATGATAACGGGGCACGGGCAGCTCGAGCAAAGCCTGGAGCAGGCGGTGGATATGGGTGGAGACGAACAGGTCGCGCCCGCGCACCACGTCGGTCACGCCCTGGTCGGCATCGTCGACGGTCACCGCGAGATGATAGGAAGCGGGGGCGTCCTTGCGGGCCAGCACCACGTCGCCGAGCGTCTCCGGCAATGCCGCCACCAGCTTCCCGTCATTGGACCAGGTCAGCGGCCCGGTCCGCGCCGCCGCCCTGGCGACGTCCAGCCGCCAGGCATGCGGTCTGGACAGATCGGCGCCGGCGAGGCCCCGGCAGGTTCCCGGATAGAGCGGCCCTTCGGGCCCGCCTGTCCCGGCTTCCGATCCGGGATGCGGCGCGGCGACCGAGGCGGCGATGTCCGCGCGGGTGCAGAAGCAGGGATAGACGAGGTCCATCTCCTTCAGCCGCCCGAGCGCGGCCGCATAGAGGTCGAGCCGCTCGGACTGGTAGACCATGTCCGCATCCCATTCGAGGCCGAGCCAGAGCAGGTCCTCGATGATGCCATCGACATATTCGGCCCGCACGCGCCCGGGATCGATATCCTCGATCCTGAGCAGGAAGCTCCCCTCCCGCTCGCGCGCGAAATCATGGGCGCGAAGGGCCGAATAAGCGTGGCCCAGATGCAACCGTCCGGTGGGAGAAGGCGCGAAGCGGGTGACCGGGTGCATGCGGAGTCTTGACGCAGAGTCAGTGGGATGGTGTCATGAGCGCGTCACGCAAGGTGGCGATTGCGTGGCGGACCAGGAGAGGACGGCCGAGAGCCCGGTCTCCCGCGTTCTGGGTGCGACAGGTGTCGGGGGCTGCGTTTCTCGGAGGTGATCTCCGTGAAACGGGAGCTTGTGGGCCTTGTATCATCCCGACCTTCTCCGGCACCCTGAAGGCTGTCCAGCGCTTGTGCTGAACGCCGATTATACGCCGCTCAGTTACTACCCGCTCAGCCTGTGGCCCTGGCAGACCGCCGTCAAGGCGCTCTTTTTGGAGCGGGTGGATATCGTCGCGACCTATGAGCGCGAGGTGCATAGCCCGAGCGTCGCGCTGAAGCTGCCGAGCGTGATCGCTTTGCGACAATATGTACGCCCCAGCGAACATCCGGCCTTCACCCGGTTCAACCTCTTCCTGCGCGACCGCTTCCAGTGCCAGTATTGCGGCTCGCTCGACGAGCTGACTTTCGATCACGTCGTTCCGCGCGCCCAGGGCGGGCGGACGACCTGGGAGAATGTCGCCACCGCCTGCGCGCCCTGCAACCTCCGCAAGGGCGGCCGCACGCCGCTGCAGGCCCGCATGCGCATCCGCCACCATCCCTACCGGCCGACCAGCTGGCAGCTGCAGGAGCATGGCCGCAGCTTCCCGCCCAACTACCTGCACGCGAGCTGGCGCGATTATCTCTACTGGGACATCGAGCTGGAGGCGTAGGGGCGGTTATCGCCGCAGCCAGTTCCGCCAGCGGAACCAGAGCAGCACCGAGATGCCGACCAGGGCGCAGAAGATCACCACGCCCCAGAACGACCAGTGGCTGTGGGCATAGGGTATGCCTTCGACGTTCATCCCCAGCAGGCCCGTCACGAAGGTGAGCGGCAGGAAGATGAAGGCGACGACCGAGATGTAGAGCGCGCGCTGGTCGGTCTGCTCCGCCCTGAGGTCGGTGATCTGCTCGTGGAGCAGCGCCGCGCGTTCGCGCACCGCCTCCAGCTCCTCGGCCATGCGCGCGAAGCGGTCGGCGGCCTCGATGATGTGCAGCTTGTCCTCGTCGGCCAGCCAGTCGAAATCCTGCCCGGCCAGCTCGCGCAGGGCGTCCCGGTCCGGCGCCACGAAGCGGCGGAAGCTGATCGCGGCCGAGCGGATCTCGGTGATGTCGCGCCGCAGCCGGAAAAGATGGTTGGGCGCGAGGTCGCTCTCCACATCGTCCAGCCGGTCGCCGAGCGCCGAGACTTCGGGATCGAGCTGGGTCGAGATCGCCCAGGCGAAGGCCGCCACGAGATCGCCGCTGTCCCTGATCTTGCCCGCCTCCATCTTGCGGACCACCTCGGGCAAGGCCGTTATCGGCCGGCGGGAGAGCGAGACGACCTTGGTCGCCGTCACCCAGAGGCGGATCGAGACCAGCCGGTCGCTGTCGGCCGGGTCGCAATCGCCGGGGCCGCGCAAGTTCAGAATCGCGCCATCCTCGATCCGGTCGCAGCGTGGCCGGGTCTCTGTCGCGGCAAGGGCGCCGGCGGCGACGTCGGGAATGTCGGGCTGCGTCTTGATGAAGGCCAGATCCTGTTCGTCCCGGCCCTGCAGGTGCAGCCAGACGAACCCCGGTCCCTGATAAAGCGCTGCCTCCTCGGCGCTCAGCCGTCGGACCGGCCCGTCGCACGAGACGAGGGCGCCCTCCATCAGCCGCCGCCTGTTTCCGCGAGAAAGGCGCGGATCGCCGGGGCGAGGTCGTCCCGGGCCAGACCCAGGGCGAGATTGGCGAGGACGAAGCCCCTGGCGTCGCCGCAATCGTGGCGTTCGCCGTCGAAGGTGACGCCGTGGAAGGGCTGCTCGCCGATCAGCGCGGCCATGCCGTCGGTCAGCTGGATCTCGCCGCCCGCGCCTTTGCCGATCTGCCCCAGGATCGGCATGATCTCCGGCTGCAGGATGTAGCGGCCGACGACGCCGAGATTGGACGGCGCTTCCTCCGGCTTCGGTTTCTCGACCAGCCCCATCACCTCGGTCAGCCGCCCGTCGCGCGCGCCGGGCGTGATGATCCCGTAGCTCGCCGTCCGCTCCGCCGGCACTTCCTGCGCGCAGACGATATTGCCGCCGACCCTGCCATAGGCCTCGACCATCTGCGCGAGGCAGCCCGGCTTTCCCACCATCAGATCGTCTGGCAGCAGCACGGCGAAAGGCTCGTCGCCGACGATCTCGCGCGCGCACCAGACGGCATGGCCGAGGCCCAGCGGCGCCTGCTGACGCACCGAGACCACCGCCCCGGCCGGGAAGCGCGTGCCGGCGAGCGGATCGAGCGACTTGCCGCGCGCGGTCATGGTCGCCTCGAGCTCGTACGAAATGTCGAAATGATCCTCGAGCGCGCCCTTGCCCCGGCCGGTAACGAAGATCATCTGCTCGATCCCGGCCTCGCGCGCCTCCTCAACCGCATATTGGATGAGCGGCTTGTCGACGACCGGGAGCATCTCCTTCGGCATCGCCTTGGTCGCCGGCAGGATGCGCGTCCCCAGCCCGGCGACGGGGAAGACGGCCTTGCGGACGGGCTTCATTGGTCGGGCGCGTCCTGGCTGTTGCTGGCGCCGTCCGTATCGACCGGAATGTCGCCCGGCGGGAGGTCGAAGCGGTCGTCCTCGCGCTCCTCGGAGCGGCGGAGCAATTCGTCGACGCGGCCGGGCCGGCCGATCGGCGGCGGCGCGAGCAGTTCGTCCGTGGTCATCGCCCTTGGCGCCATGGCCGGCGCCGGCGGCATCGATTCCCCGGGCGCGGGGCGCAGCGGCTCGCGCAGGCCGCAGGCGCCGGCAAGGAGCGGGAGGAGGAGGGGCAGGAGCGTCTTGGTGGCCCTCATTCGTCCATTCCCAGCACTTTCCTTGCGGCCTCGATCCGTTTCTTCACGCAAGCCGGGGCGGTCCCGCCGAAGCTCGTCCGGCTCTTA
Organism: Allosphingosinicella sp.; assembly: GCF_035626655.1. Classification (GTDB taxonomy): domain Bacteria; phylum Pseudomonadota; class Alphaproteobacteria; order Sphingomonadales; family Sphingomonadaceae; genus Allosphingosinicella. Next base: position 48,490 of record NZ_DASPNF010000008.1, on the reverse strand, counting down.
ACCGATGCGTCGGGCGAAAGCACATTGAAAACACTGGCTTCGATCCGCTCGTCGACGGACCGGAGCTCGTCCAGGCCCAGCTCCCAGAGTTTCTTCCCCGCCCCGTCGGCGAGGCGGACGGCGCGCCCGGTGATATGATGCGCCTCGCGGAACGGCACATTCGCCTCGCGCACCAGCCAGTCGGCGAGATCGGTGGCGGTGGCATGGCCGGCCTCGGCCGCAGCGCGCATCCGCCCGGTGTCGAAGGTCACGCTCTCGACCATCCCGGTCATCGCTGCAAGGCTGAGCGTCAGCAGATCGTGCGCCTCGAAGACCGGCTCCTTGTCGTCCTGCATGTCCTTCGAATAGGCCAAAGGCAGGCCCTTCATCGTCACGCTGAGCGACGTCAGTGCTCCGAGAATCCGCCCCGCATGGCCCCGCACCAACTCGGCCGCGTCGGGATTGCGCTTCTGCGGCATGATCGAGGAGCCGGTGGAGAAGCTGTCCGACAGGGCGACGAAGCCGAACATCTGGCTCGCCCAGAGCACGAACTCCTCGGCCAGCCGCGACAGATGCAGCGACGCCTGCGCCGCCGCCTGCAGATAATCGAGCGCGAAGTCGCGGTCCGACACGGCATCGAGCGAATTGGCGGTCGGCCGGTCGAAATCCAGCGCCAGCGCGGTCGCCTCGCGGTCGATCGGGAAGCCGGTGCCGGCGAGCGCGGCCGAGCCGAGCGGGCATTCGTTCATCCGCACGCGCGCGTCGGCGAAGCGCGACCGATCGCGCCGCAGCATCTCGTAATAGGCCATCAGATGATGACCCAGGGTCACCGGCTGGGCCGACTGGAGATGCGTGAAGCCGGGCATCACCGCGCTGACATGCTCCGCGGCGCGCGTCACCAGCGCGCGCTGCAGCGCCGCCAGCCCGGCATCGGCCGCGTCCATTGCGTCGCGCACCCAGAGCCGGAAGTCGGTCGCCACCTGGTCGTTGCGCGAGCGGGCCGTGTGCAGCCGCCCCGCCGCCGGCCCGATCAATTCGGCGAGCCGGTGCTCGACATGCATGTGGATGTCCTCGAGGCCCTCGTCCTCGGGGACGCCGTGCAGCTGATATTCGTCCTCGATCCGGTCGAGGCCCTCCTCGATCGCGTCGGCGTCGGCCTGGCTGACGATGCTGTTGGCGGCGAGCATCGCGACATGAATGCGGCTCGCGGCGATGTCCTGGCGCCAGAGCCGCTTGTCGAAGCCGATCGAGGCATTTATCTCGCGCATCACCGCGGCGGGACCCTCGGCGAACCGCCCGCCCCACATGGCATTGGAGTCCTGATCCTTGCGGCGCGTGATCTTCATTCTCCCGGGCCTGGCCTTGGCCTTCCTGCTGGCCGGATGCGATAGGCAAAACCCCCCGGCCCCGCAAGGCAATGGCGCCAATGCGGCGGCCGAGGCCGCCCCCGCCGCGCCGGCGGGCGCGTCCGCGGCGGGCAATGAATCCGCCGCTGCGCAATATCCGACGGGACGGCTCGACCGCAGCCGTGGCGGCACGCCCGCGCCGAACGCCGCCTTCCAGCGGCCGGACGGCGGCCAGGTGCGGCTTTCGGCCTTCCGCGGCCGGCCCCTGCTGGTCAATCTCTGGGCGACCTGGTGCGGACCCTGCATCGTCGAGATGCCGTCGCTCGACCGGCTCGCCGCGGCGCAGCCGGACGACGGCCTGCAGGTCATCGCGATCAGCCAGGATTCGACCGACGGCCGCCGCAAGGTCACCGACTTCTTCGCGGCGCGGCGCCTCCCCAATTTGCAGCCCTATCTGGATGCCGAGATGGGGCTGATGTTCGCGGTCGGCGCCGACACCTTGCCGACCACCATCCTCTACGACAGCCAGGGCCGGGAGGTGTGGCGCATGGTCGGCATGGCCGAGTGGCAGAGCGAGCGCATCGCCCGGCTGCTGCTGGAGGCGGACGCGGGCTGATGCAGTTCACCAGGCGTCTGCGCCAGGGAGTGAAGGACGGGTCGATCACCTGCTCCGTCCGCATCTGGCAGCGGCCGCACGTGAAGGCCGGCGGGATCTATCCGATGGAGGAGGGCCATATTCTCGTCGAATCCGTCCGCGAGATCGCGCTCGGGGACGTCAATGGCGACCTCGCCCGCCGCTCCGGCTTCTTGGGCGTCGTCGACCTGCTCAAGGTCGCGAAACATGGCAGTGGCGAGAAGGTTTACCTCGTCGAGTTCGAATATCTCCCGCCCGACGCCTGAGCCTTCCAATGTAGGATTTCGCGTGAGAGACTTCGTCCGCTCTTTCTCATTGGCGGGGCAATCGGGACCAGCGCCGAGGCCGGCGATCCGGGCCCGCTCTTGTGTAGGACTATCGTGTCAGCTTTGTCAGGTTCCGGCGTGTCGACTTCCGCAGGTCAGCCCGGTTGCGACCCGCGCAGGGGAGCCGCCCGCCGCCGGAACAGCCGCCCGTCGATCGCCGCCAGCCCGGCCGCGATCAGCGCCATCCCGACAAAGCTGCGCGCTTCCAGCCGCTCGCCGAGGAAGAGCGCGCCGAGCAGGATGGCCGTGACCGGGATCAGGAAGGTGACGAGCAGCGAATTGGTCGCGCCGGCCGAGGCGAGCAGGCGGAAATAGAGGATGTAGGCCAGGCTCGTGCAGAACAGGGCGAGCCCGGCGAGCGCGAGCCAGGCGCCGGCCGAGGGCGCCGCCGCCAGCCAGGGCGGCTCGAACAGCAGGACCAGCGGCAGCATGACGAGCGCGGCCGCGCTGAGCTGGCCGGTGGCGACCGCGGTCGGCTCGATCCCCATGCGGCGGAAACGGCGCGCCCAGACGCCCGCGAGCGCGTAGCACAGGGTGGCGGCGAGACAGGCGAGCTGCGCCCAGACGCCGCTGCCGAGCTCGCCGAGGAAATCCGTCCCGATCAGGACCGCCACGCCGGCAAAGCCGAGCAGGACGCCCGCGATCTTGCCCGGCGTCGCCTTCTCGTCGGCGGTGAACAGATGCGCGACCAGCACGCCCCAGATCGGCGTGGTCGCGTTGAGGATCGAGGCGAGGCCGCTGGTGATCGCCTGCTGCGCCCAGACGAACATCACGAACGGGATGGCATTGTTGAGCAGGGCGAGGACCAGATAGGCCGAGGCCGCGCCCGGCGGCATGGGCAGACGCTGCCCGCGCCACCAGAGGAAGGCCCAGAGCATGGCCGCCGCGAGCGCGACCCGGATCAGCACGATGGTGAGCGGCCGCACGCTCTCCAGCGCGATCTCGATGAAGAAGAAGGAGCCGCCCCAGATGACCGAGAGGAAGAGCAGGATCGCCCAATCCTCCCGCCCCATCGCCTGCCCTGCGCCGTTGCTGCTCATGAGGACGGCTCTAGCGGCTTCTCCTCGCAGCGCGTCACAAAAGCTGCGGTCAAAGCGATAAGCTGGGCTTGTGATACGCGGTCGCGGAACGGGCGGCGAGGGTCAGCGGGCGGGATTCGCCATCGCCCGGCGCAGGGCCGCGCGCCTCCGCTCGTCGGTGGTGGCCGAGAGCAGGCGCTGCAGGGCCTCGCGATGCGCCGTCGCCAGTCCCTGCTCGGAAGTGGCCGCGATGTCGGGGCGCACGCCGACGCCTTCCCAGCTCGTTTCGTTTACCGGGCTGGAAACGTGAACGTCGGGGACGAAGGCGCGAAAGCCGTGACCGATATCCAGATAGTCGCCGGCATTGCCTGCACCCGCGGTCGTTTCTCCGATCACGACCGCCCGGCCCTGCTGCTGCAGCGCAAAGGCGAAGGCCTCGGCCGCGGAAATGGTGCGATTGCTGGTGAGCACGAAGATGTCGGCAATCGGAATCCGGTCTCCCGGGATGCTCGGAAGGGTCATGTCGTAGCTGGTCTGCGGGTTACGGTCGCGGCGGAAGGTCCGGCTGAGCCGGGTCGGCTCGACGAAGAAATAGCTGGCGAGGAAGCGCACCATGTCGCCGGTGCCGCCACCATTCTCGCGCAGGTCGATGATGATCGCGTCGCAGTGCCTGAGGAACGCCATTGCAGCGGCGGCGGTCGATGCGGCCAGCTCGGGCGGCGGAAAGGAATCGAGACGCAGATAGCCGACATTGCCCGGCAACCGCTCGACGCGGACGAAGTCATAATTGCGGCGGCGGAGCGGCTCGATCCACGACAGCCGCTCGGCCCGGCTCGGCGGACCCGCGGTCGCGGTCGTGGACGTCGCCGGGCGCGGCGGCAGGATTTCGAGGTGGCGGTCGGCCTGGACGGTGCGGATCGCGGCAGTCAGCGCTGCGGCAAAGGCCTGGGGCTGGTCGATCCGGTCGAATGCGCCCCGTCCCGCCTCGCGCCGCAAGTGCGCGGCAATGGCGGCGCCGCGATCGGCGAAGACGTAGAAGTCGGCATAAGCGGTCGCCGCCGCCCCGGCGATCTCCCGTTTCTGCTGCGCGGTGAGCGACTGTGCCCCGGCCGGGGCTGCGAGCCCGAGGCAGAGGAACAGAAACAGGCTTCGCAGGACCTGGACTTCAGGCATCGTTCCTCCTTTATGTAAATCTTTACGTAAATCCTTTCTCTTGTCAATGGGCGTCGCGGGGCTCAGAAATCGGAAATGAGAATGCGCGACCCGGCCGCCGATTATGTTCGCTCGCTCGGCCTGCCTTTTCTCGCCCACCTGCTGCGCCGATTGTCGGATCGCCTGGTCGCCGAAGCGGGTGCCTTCGAGGCCGAACGGGGTGTTCGCGCGCCGCCCCGGACGGCCTCCACGATGCTGTTGCTGAACGACCGAGGGCCGCAAAGCGTGACCGCGATTGCCGCCTCGCTGCAGCAATCCCATCCGCTCGTGATCGACTGGATCAGGCAGCTGCACCGGCTTGGTCTCGTTACGAAATCTTCGGACCCAGAAGATCGGCGCCGCTCCCTGGTGGCGCTTACCGAGGCAGGCCGCGCCGAAGCGGGAAGGATGGCCGCATTCTCGGAGGTGATCGGCGAGGCTTATGCGACCCTTCTGGCCGAGGTCGACCCGGACCTGCACGACCGGCTCTGGCAGCTGCACGACCTTGTCGAAGGCGGCAGGCTCGCCGACGCGCTGCGCGCTAGTCCCGCAGCAGCTCGTTGATCCCCGTCTTCGATCGCGTCTGCGCATCGACGCGCTTCACGATCACCGCGCACGCCAGGCTGGGCCCGCCGTCCTTCCCGGGCAAGGTCCCGGGGACGACCACCGAATAAGCCGGCACCCGCCCGTACATCACCTCGCCGGTCGCCCGGTCGACGATCTTCGTCGAGGCGCCGAGGAAGACGCCCATGGAGATGACCGCACCCTCCTCCACGACCACGCCCTCGGCCACTTCGGAGCGGGCGCCGATGAAGCAATTGTCCTCGATGATCACGGGGCCGGCCTGCAGCGGCTCGAGCACGCCCCCGATCCCGGTGCCGCCGGAGATATGGACGTTCCTGCCGATCTGCGCGCAGCTGCCGACCGTCGCCCAGGTGTCGACCATCGTGCCCTCGCCGACCCAGGCGCCGATATTGACGAAGCTCGGCATCAGCACCGCATTGCGGCCGATGAAGGAGCCGCGGCGCACGATCGCGCCCGGGACGGCGCGGAAGCCGGCGGCGCGGAAGGCGTCGTCTCCCCAGCCCGAGAATTTGGACGGCACCTTGTCGAACCAGAAGCTCCCGCCCGGGCCGGGCATCAGGATGTTGTCGTTCAGGCGGAAGGAGAGCAGGACCGCCTTCTTCAGCCACTGGTTGACCGTCCAGCCGCCGGCGCCCTTCTCGGCGACCCGCGCCTCCCCCGCATCGAGCAGCCGCAGCGCTTCCTCCACGGCGTCGCGCACCTCGCCGGCCGTCCCCGTGCCGAGCCCCTCCCGCGCCTCCCAGGCAGCGTCGATTGCATGCTGCAGCTGCCCCGTCATGCGATTCTCTCCCCCAGCATCTCGTGCAGCCAGCCCGCAATCGAATCGGTGCGGTGATCCACCCATTCGGGCAGCTCGGCCGGCGTCGCCTGCGGCCCCTGCTCCGAGCCATTGTCGATCCAGAGCGTGGTCATGCCGATCTCCCTGGCCGGCTTCAGATTGCGGACCATGTCGTCCGCGAACAGGGCGCGGTGCGGATCGATGCCGTGCGCCGCGCAGATCGCGGCATAGCCCGCCGGATCGGGCTTCGGCACATAGTTCATCGCGTGGATGTCGTGCAGGCCGTCAAAGGCGTTGGCGAGGCCGAGCCGGTCGAGCACGCGCCGCGCATAATCCTCGCCGGCATTGGTGAAGATGAACTTCCGCCCCGGCAAGGCGTCCATCGCCGCGACCAGCTGCGGGTCGGCGGTGACGCGGGCGAGGTCGATGTCGTGGACGAAATCGAGGAAATGGCCCGGCTCTACGCCATGGTCGGCCATCAGCCCGGCGAGGGTCGTGCCGTGGGCGTGGAAATAATCCTTCTGCACCTTGCGCGCCGCGACGCTGTCGAGGCCGAGCAGCTCCTCCACATATTGGCCGATCCGCCGGTCGACGAGCTCGAACAGATTGCAGCTGTGCGGATAGAGGCTGTTGTCGAGATCGAAGATCCAGGCGTCGATACGGGCGAGACCGGCGTGCATGCCGTCGCCCCTAGCCGAGGCGCGGCCCGACGGCAAAGCGGCTTATTCGCCCCACGGCGAAGCCGCTTACTGATTCGTGTCGTTCGGCGTGGCGATCAGGATGTGGAGGTCGCGCGTCGGCCGCCAGTTGCGCCGGCGGATCTCGAATTGCGTCGGCGAGATCCAGCGCACGCCTTCGCCGCAGAAGCTGATGAGCGCGCGCGGGTTGAGCTTGTCGACCACCAGCCGGAAGCGGCCGATGGGCGAGCGCCAGTTGCCGCCGGTGGTGAGGATGTAGCTCAGATTCTGCTGGGTCAGGACGATGCCGTTTCCTTCGCGCGCGGACATCCGGTCGAGCGCGGCGAGGAAGGCGCGGTCGGTGCAGTGGCGGCGCTGCTCGGCGCGCCCTTCCGGCGAATTGCGGAAATCGGGCGAGGCGAGCGCGACCGTCACCGAGCCGCCGGTGCCCGGACTGTAGCTGTGCTGGACCCTGAGGTCGCGGCCGGCCGGGAAGACCTGCTCCCAATAATAGGTCTCCTTGACCGTCCACATCGGGTGCAGGCCGGCGTCATTGCCGATCAGGCCCATTTCGGCCAGCCGCTGGCGGTCGGCGGGGCGAAGGCGGCGGATGGCCTCGATCAGCACGTCGCTCGCCGGATCGCTGGTCTGCACCGGAATGCCGAGGCCGGTGAGCATGGCGGTATGATCGACCCCGTTCAGCATGGCGCGCCGCTCGACCTGCATGGTCACCGGCCGGCCGTCGACGAGGGTGCGGAAGTCGCCCGGATAATTGGTGTCACTGTTGTACATCTCGTCGAGGTCGCGGTCGGGCATCGGAAAGGCGACAATGGTTCGGATCGGCGCCCGCGTGCGGTTGCGGAAGACATAGGCGACGCGCACCTGCTCCGGGGAGACGTAGAGATCCTCCGAGACCATGTCGATCGCGTCGGTCCGGGTGAGGACGAGGCCGCCGGCCGCCTTCTCGGCGGTGCTGTCATTGGCGAGCGAGGCCGTCGCGACCAGGCACAGCACCGCAGACAGGGCAAGCGAGGCTGCGCGCGGCATCGCCAAGCGGCTCAGTTCCGCGGGACGGAGACGATCAGCACGGCCAGATCCCGGTCCGGCCGCCAGTTGCGGTGGCGGACCTCGAACTGGGTCGGGCTGATCCGCCGCACGCCCTCGCCGCAGAAGCTGACGATGGCATTGGGATCGCCCTTGTCCACCACCAGCCGGAAATCGCCGATCGGCGAGCGCCAGTTGCCCCCGGTGGTCAGGATGTAGCGGAGCCTGCTCTCCATCGGATAGTCGCGCTGCGTCTGCTCGGCCCGCGCGGAGATCCGGTCGAGCGCGGCCAGGAAGGCGGCGTCGGTGCAATATTCGCGTTGATATTGGCGGCCATCGTCGCTGTTGCGGAAATCGCGCGAGGCCAGCGGCACGCCGGCCGTCCCGCCCAGGCCGGGCCGGTAGCGATGCTCGACGCGGAGGTCGCGCCCGGCCGGGAAGACCTGATCCCAATGCCAGGTCTCCTTCACCGTCCAGCGCGGCAGGATCTGCCGCTCGGCATCGCGAAGCGCGTCGGCATCGATCAGGCCGAGCCGGGCCAGCCGCTCCTGCGCCGCCCGCGGCAACTGTCCGATCCGCCGGGCGACCTGGTATGAACGCTCGCCGGCCGGGGGCGCGACCGGGATGCGCAGCCGGGTGAGTTCGGCGGTCCGGTCGACGCCGTCGACCATGGCCCGGCGCTCGACGCTCATCCGCACGGGTCGGCCGTCGACCAGGGTGCGAAAGCCTTCCGGATAGGCGACCTCGCTCTCCATCTCATAGAGCATGTCGCGGTCGGGCATCGGGAAGGCGACGGTGATCCACCGCGCCTGCGGCGCGCGGTTGCGGAACACGTAGCGCACCCGCACCTCGGCCGGCGAGACGTAGAGGTCCTCCGAGACCATGTCGATGTCGTTATTCTGGCGCAGGACGAGCCCGCCCGCCGCCTTCTCCGCGCTGCTGTCATTGGCGACCGCGGCCTGGCCGAGAAGCAGGGATGCGATCAGCGCGCCGGCCGGCGGCAGCAAGGTTCGACTCATGGGCCCACCTCCCCCTTTTCGGGAGAAGGTGCCGGATCGGCCGCGGAATGGAAAGGGCGGCGCGGCAGCCTATTCGCGGAGGATGTTCCCCGGGCGGAAGAGATCGTCGAGCATCTGCTGCGCGCCGCCTTCCTGGTTCTGGAACTGGAGCAGCTGGATCGTGCGCAGCGCGGCGTCGTGGAAGTACCAGCCGATATTCTCGAAATGGCAATTCTCGAAGCGCGGCAGCTGGCCGCCGCCATAACGGAGCTGGGTGGTCTCGAAGCGGCAGTTGATGAAGTGATTGCCGTCCACGTCGACGGGCTCGCGGTAGACGCGGTCGTAAATCTCGTTCCAGGTCTCGGTCATGCGTGCGGGTTCCTTGCTGTCCGCGGCGCTCTGGCGCGGCGGCGCCTGGATGTCAAAGCGGACGGATCAGACGGTGAAGCTCTCGCCGCAGCCGCAGGCGCCCTTGGCGTTCGGGTTCTCGAACACGAAGCCGGCGGCAAAGTCGTCCTCGCGCCAGTCCATGGTCGAGCCGACAAGATAGAGGACGGAGGCGCCGTCGATGTAGAAGGTGCCGCCCGGCGTCTCGATCTTCTCGTCGAACTTTGCCTCCTCGGTCACATAATCGACCGAATAGGCAAGGCCCGAGCAGCCGCGCCGCGGCGTCGAGAGCTTGACCCCGATCGCGCCGGCGGGCGCCCTGCCCATGAGCTCGGCAACGCGCTGCTCAGCGGCCGGCGTCAGCGTGACGGCGGTGGGACGGGCCCGGATTTTGGTCTCGGCACTCATAACATTCCAAGCTCCAGCTTCGCCTCGTCGCTCATCTTCTGCGGATCCCAGGGCGGATCCCAGACCAGTTCCACCTCGGCATCGCCGATCCCGGGCACCGCGCCGACCCGCAGCTCCACCTCGCCCGGCATGGACTCGGCGACGGGGCAATGCGGCGTGGTCAGGGTCATCTGCACCCTGGCGTGATGGTCCGGCGTGATCTGGACGCCGTAGATCAGGCCGAGGTCGTAGATGTTCACCGGGATTTCCGGATCGTAAATCTCCTTCAGCGCCTCGATCACCGCTTCGTAGAGATCGCCGCCCGGCTCGGTGCCGGAGAGCTGCGCCGGCTTTTGCGCGAGGAAGCCTTCGAGATAGTCCTTCTTGCGCGCGAAGGTGTCCGCGTCGGAGACGCGCGCCCTGGGCGGCGGCGTCACCGCCTCCACTTTCTCGGTCGCGATCTTCCGTTCCTCGTTCACCCGAATATCCCTACCCAAAAATGCGCGTGACGCGCTCGATCCCCCGTGCCAGCGCCTCGATGTCGGCCCGGCCGTTATAGACGCCGAAGCTCGCCCGCGCGGTGGCGTCGACGCCGAGATAGTCCATCAGGGGCTGCGCGCAATGATGGCCCGCCCGGATCGCGACCTGCGCCTCGTCCAATATGGTGCCGACATCGTGCGGATGCACCCCCTCGACCGCGAAGCTGACGATGCCGGCGCTGTCCTCCGGCCCGAACAGGCGCACCGAGTTCAGCCCGCGCAGCGCCTCGCGCGCCTCCGCCACCAAAGCCGCCTCATGCGCCGCAATGGCGTCGAGGCCGAGCGCCGCCACATAATCGATCGCCGCATGCAGTCCGATCACACCGACGACATGCGGCGTCCCCGGCTCGAACCGCGCGGGCGGCGGGGCGTAGGTCGTCTTCGCGAAGGTCACCCGGTCGATCATCGCGCCGCCGCCCTGCCAGGGAGGCATGGCGTCAAGCAGGTCGTAGCGCGCCCAGAGCACGCCGATGCCCGTGGGCCCGTAAAGCTTGTGCCCGGAGAAGACGTAGAAGTCGCAATCCAGGTCCTGCACGTCGACGGGCATGCGCGGGACGGCCTGGCAGCCGTCGAGCAGCAGTTTCGCGCCGACCGAATGGGCGATGTCCGCAGCGCGCTTCGCGTCGAGCTTCGAGCCCAGCACGTTCGAGACATGGCCGAGCGCGACCAGTTTGTGCTCGGGCCGGATCATCGCGGCCATGGCGTCAAGGTCGATGCAATGGTCTTCCGTCAGCGGCACGACGTCGACCCCGGCCCCGGCCAGCTGCCAGGGGACGATGTTCGAATGATGCTCGAGCGCGGAGAGCAGGACGCGGTCGCCGGGCTTCAGATTGTCCCGGCCCCAGCTTTGCGCGACCAGGTTGATCCCCTCGGTCGCGCCGCGGACGAAGACGATCTCCTCAGGCCGGGCGGCGTTGATGAAGCTGGCGACCCGCCGCCGCGAGGCCTCGAAGGCCAGGGTCATGTCCGCCGAGCGCTGGTAGACGCCGCGATGCACGGTCGCATAGGTTTCGGCATAGGCTTTGGTGATCGCCTCGATCACCGGCTTCGGCTTCTGCGCGGTGGCGGCGCTGTCCAGATAGGCCCAGCCCTCCGGGATCGCCGGGAAGTCCGGGCGCCAGTCGAGCGGGCGGGTGGCCGCGGCAATGTCCATCAGGCGAACCATCCTTCCGTGTCCCTGTAGAACGCCGCCTTCACCGCCTCCTCCCCGATCCGGTCGAGCGCGTCGGCGACGAAGGCGCGGGTGAGCAGGCCCCTGGCCTCGTCGGGCTCGACGCCCCGGCTTTCGAGATAGAAGAGCGCTTCGCGGTCCAGCTCGCCGACCGTGGCGCCATGCGCGCATTTCACGTCGTCGGCGAAAATCTCCAGCTCCGGCTTGGCGTTGATCACCGCCGACCGGGCGAGCAGCAGGCCCTTCAGGCTCTGCTCGCCGTCCGTCTTCTGCGCGTCGCGGGCGACCTCGACGCGGGCGGCCACCGAGCAGGTGGCCCGGTCGTCAGCGACCGAGCGCCAGATTTGCCGACTCATTCCCTCTGGGACCAGGTGGCGGACGACCAGATTGGCGTCATGCCGCTGGCGATTGCGCGCGAGCAGGGCGCCGGCGGCCTCGGCATAGGCGCCGATGCCTACAAGATCGATCTCGCCGTCGAGCCGCGTGTCACGCCCACCCACGGCAAGGGTCGCCGCGACGAGGCTCGCGCCTTCGCCGAGCGTTGCCTGGTCGGTCAGGCTGACGAAGCCAGTCTCGCCGAGAATGCGGCGGCTCAGCATCAATCTTGCGCCCTTGCCGATGCGGATACCTGTCAGCCGGTTGGTCCAGCCGTCGCCGATATAGGTTTCGACCACGGACGCCTGCGCGCCCTCCGCCAGCACGATCTCGGCCGCGAGATGGTCGGCGGCGCCTGTCGAGACATGGATCACCTGCACCGGGCCTGCGGGCGCATGGTCTGCGCCGAGCCGCAGCGACCAGCCGCTCTTGCCGGCGAGGCGGCCCAGCGGATGACTCGTCTCGATGGCGAGCGCCCGCATGTCGATATCGCCCTCGCGCAGCTGCCCGTCGACGAACAGCAGCCGCGGCCCCGCCCCGCAATCCAGCCAGGGCAGATCGTCCGGCATGGCGCCGGTCGGCGCCGCGTCGGCCAGCGCCGGCAGCGCGGAGAGATCGCTCCAGCGCCAGGCCTCCTCGCGGGGCGACGGGAGCGCGAGCAGGCTCACGCTGCCATCTCTCCATAGCCTTCGCGCTCGAGCTCATGCGCCAGCTCCGCGCCGCCCGAGCGGACAATCCGCCCGCCGGCCAGCACATGGACGAAGTCCGGCCGGACGATGTCGAGCAGGCGCTGGTAATGGGTGATCAGCAGCACCGCCCTGTCGGGTTTGCGCATGATCCGGTTTATGCCCTCGCCGACGACGCGCAGCGCGTCGATGTCGAGGCCGGAATCGGTCTCGTCGAGGATGGCGAGGCGGGGATCGATGATCCCCATCTGCACCATCTCGTTGCGCTTCTTCTCGCCGCCCGAGAAGCCCACATTCACCGCCCGCTTCATCATCTCCATGTCGAGCCCGAGCGCATCGGCCTGCTCGCGCGCAAGGCGCAGGAAATCGCCAGCGGACAATTCCGCCTCGCCCCGCGCCCGGCGCTGCGCGTTGAGCGCGGTGCGCAGGAACTGGACGTTGGAGACGCCGGGAATCTCCACCGGATACTGGAAGCCGAGAAAGATGCCGGCGGCGGCCCTCTCATGCGGGTCGAGCGCTAGGAGATCGATCGGCTCCCCCGTGCTCCGGCGAAGGCCGGAGCGTTGCGCGTCCTCACCCGGCGCCTCCGACCCACCGCTCCGGCCTTCGCCGGAGCACGGAGGCGGCGTGAAGGTCACCGACCCCTCTGTCACCTCATAGCCCGGCCGCCCGGCGAGCACATAGGCAAGCGTCGACTTGCCCGACCCGTTCGGCCCCATGATCGCATGGATCTCGCCCGGACTCAGCGCAAGGCTGATCCCCTTGAGGATCGGCTTGTCCGCGACGTTGGCGTGGAGATTTTCAATGCGGAGCATGCTGTTCTCTTTGCTAGCGGCCGGCATCGCGAGCCAATTCCGCTTGAGTGTCCAAAAGGTCTTCAAAATAAGCGTCGACATATCTGGCTGCTCGCGCCCTGGCCTCCGCTTCGCTTCGGCCGGCGGCGATCTCGTCGCGCACGAACGCGGTCGTGAAGGCTTCAAGCGCTTGCCGATGCCTTGCCTTCAAATCCTCGATGACGGCGGCCAATGCGGACGCATCGAGTGACCCGTAATCGACAGACCTGCCGTTGAGATCGGTGTAGGTCGCTTCCATGAATCTGTCCTCAAGGTCCCGCGTCGCAGCGGTATAGGTCGGTGTCTCTAGGTTGATCGGCGTCACGTCCGGTCCTCCGGTCGGGCTGCTCGAGAGGGCAAGCATCAGCGCGATAGCTGAGAAATTGATCATCCCACGCTCCCCTCGAGGCTGATCCCCAGCAGCTTCTGCGCCTCGACCGCGAATTCCATCGGCAGCTGCTGCAGCACCTCGCGGGCGAAGCCGTTGACGATCAGGGCGACGGCATCCTCCTGCGAGAGGCCGCGGGACATGGCGTAGAAGAGCTGGTCGTCGCTGATCTTCGACGTCGTGGCTTCATGTTCGATCTGGGCGGTCGGGTTGCGGACCTCGATATAGGGCACGGTATGGGCGCCGCATTTGTCGCCCAGCAGCAGGCTGTCGCACTGGGTGAAATTGCGGACATTCTCCGCGCCGCCGTTCACCCGGACCAGCCCGCGATAGGTGTTGTTCGAGCGGCCCGCGGAAATGCCCTTGGAGACGATGGTCGAGCGGCTGCCGGCGCCGATATGGACCATCTTGGTTCCCGTATCGGCCTGCTGCATGTTGTTGGTGAGTGCCACCGAATAGAATTCGCCGACGCTGTCCTCGCCCTTCAGGATGCAGGACGGATATTTCCAGGTGATCGCCGAGCCGGTCTCGACCTGCGTCCAGCTTACCTTGGACCGCGCCCCGGCGCACATCGCGCGCTTGGTCACGAAATTGTAGATGCCGCCCTTCCCCTCGGCATCGCCCGGATACCAGTTCTGGACGGTGCTATATTTCACCTCCGCATCCTCGTGCGCGTAGATCTCGACCACCGCGGCATGGAGCTGGTTCTCGTCGCGCATCGGCGCGGTGCAGCCTTCGAGATAGGAGACGTAGCTGCCCTTGTCGGCGACGATCAGGGTGCGCTCGAACTGGCCGGTATTCTCGGCATTGATCCGGAAATAGGTGCTGAGCTCCATCGGGCAGCGCACGCCCTCCGGCACGTAGACGAAGGTGCCGTCGGAGAAGACCGCGCTGTTGAGGCAGGCGAAGTAGTTATCCCGCTGCGGCACCACGCTGCCTAGATATTTCCGGACCAGCTCGGGATATTCGCGGATCGCCTCGGAGATGGAGAGGAAGAGGACGCCGGCCCGCTTCAGTTCCTCGCGGAAGGTCGTCGCCACCGAGACGCTGTCGAACACCGCGTCGACCGCGACCTTGCGCGCGCCCTCGACGCCGGCGAGCACCTTCTGCTCCTCGATCGGGATGCCGAGCTTTTCGTAAACGCGAAGGATCTCGGGATCGACCTCGTCGAGGCTGCCCAGCTTCGGCTTCTGCTTGGGCTCGGCATAATAATAAGCGTCCTGAAAATCGATCGGCGGGATGTCGAGCTTGGCCCAGGTCACCTCCTCCATGCCGAGCCAGGCGCGATATGCCTTGAGCCGCCATTCGAGCATCCACTCCGGCTCCTGCTTTTTCGCGGAAATGAAGCGGATCGTGTCCTCGTTCAGGCCCTTGGGCGCGAACTCCTGCTCGATTTCGCTCGACCAGCCGAACTCGTATTTGGCCGCGCGTTCGGCGGCTTCGAGCGCTTCCCGGTTCTTTACATCGGTCATGCGCGCGCTCCCGAAGCGAGAGTCGAGAGGCTGACCGCCGCAAGCGCGCCGCGCACCGCGTTGTTCACCGTGCCCATATGCGGGCTGACGTGGCAGCTGCCCTCCAGCGCGCAATCGTGCCGGCCGGTCTCGACGCAGCTGGTCATCGCGATCGGCCCCTCCACCGCCTCGATGATGTCGGCGAGGCTGATCGCGGCCGGCGGCCTGGCCAGCCGGACGCCGCCACCGGTGCCGCGGGAGGATTCGAGCAGGCCGGCGAGCGAGAGGCGGCTGACCAATTTCTGCGCAGTCGGGAGGGGGATGCCGGTCTCGGCCGACAGGGTGGTCGCATTGACCTTGGCCTGCCCGCAATGGCGCGCGGCGGCCGACATCATCACCACGGCATAATCGGCAAGGCTGGACAGGCGCATAGACAGGATTACTCAAATCGGAGCGATTCGTTCCGATTGGGCATGTGGCCTCAAACAGCAAGGGAATCAACCCGTCATGCCGGCACAGGCTGGCAACCAGACGGGCTCAGCATGGACCCCAGCCTTCGCTGGGGTGACGATCAAGAGGAAGGGTGCCATAGCCGCGCCGTGGCGCTCTACCCTCTCTTCCGGCCCCTCGCCTTCGCCCTCGACGCGGAGCGGGCGCATCGCTGGACGGTCGGGATGCTGAAGCGCCTCCCGGCCGGGCACCCGCCCCGGCCCGATCCGGTGCTGGCGATCGACGTGGCGGGCATCCATTTCCCCAATCCGGTCGGGCTCGCCGCCGGTTTCGACAAGGACGCCGAGGTCTTCCGGCAGCTGCTCCGCTTCGGCTTCGGCTTCGTCGAGATCGGCACGCTGACGCCGCGTCCCCAGGCGGGCAATCCCAGGCCCCGGCTGTTCCGCCTCGTCGAGGACGAGGCGGTGATCAACCGCATGGGCTTCAACAATCAGGGCGTGGCGGCGGCCAGGATCCGGCTGACGGCGCCGCGGCGGCGGCTGTTCGAAACCGTGCGGGGGACGATCGACAAATTGCAGTGCCGGCGGCCCGGGATCGTCGGCGTCAATCTCGGCGCGAACAAGGACAGCCTCGACCGAATCGCCGATTATGTCGCCGGCATGAAGGTCATGCTGGGCGTCGCCAATTACCTGACGATCAACATCTCCTCCCCGAACACGCCGGGGCTGCGGGGGCTCCAGGACAAGGGTGCGCTCGATGAGCTGCTCGCCGCGGCCATCGAGACGCGGGGCCGCGATCGGTCGTCCATCTTCCTGAAGGTCGCGCCCGATCTGGAGGCCCGGGCGATCGAGGACATCGCCGCTGTCGCGCTCGGGCGCGGGATCGACGGGCTGATCGTCGGCAATACGACGACCAGCCGGCCGCCGCTGAGATCCCGCCATCGGGACCAGGCCGGCGGCCTCTCGGGCGCGCCGCTGAAGCCGCTCGCGCTGGAGCGGCTGCGCGACTTCCGGAAGGCGACGGGCGGGCAGCTGCCGCTGATCGCCGCCGGCGGCATCGCCAGCGGCATGGACGCCTATGAACGGATCAGGGCCGGGGCGAGCCTGGTCCAGCTCTACAGCGCGCTCGTCTATCGCGGGCCGGGGCTGGCGAAGGCGGTCAACAAGGAACTGAAGCGCCTGCTCGCACAGGACGGTTTCGCCAATGTCGCAGAGGCGGTCGGGACCGCCGCCTAGGGCGCCGGTTCGATCCGGAACACGCCCTCGCGGCGCGGGTCGGCGCCGCCGACCAGACGGCCGTTCACGATCATCACGCCATGCAGGCCTGAATCCTCGCCCTGGCCCGGCCGCAACGCAATGCCCCGCGCGGCGAGCGCCTCGAGCACGCCTGCCGGAAACTTGTCGACCTCGCCGTTGAACACGGCACCGCGTGCGATCAGATTGGGCAGGTCGATCGCCGCCTGCGGCTCCAGCCCCCAGTCGAGCAGCCCGACCAGGGCCTTGCCGACATAAGCGAGGATCGCGCTGCCGCCGGGCGAGCCGATCGCGCCGACGAAGCGCCCACCCTGCAGCAGGATCGCGGGCGTCATGGACGAGCGCGGCCGCTTGCCGGGCGCCACCGCATTGGCGGTCAGCCGCCCCGCCGCGTCGCGCGGCTGGAAGTTGAAGTCGGTCATCTGGTTGTTGAGAAAGAAGCCGTCGACCATCCGCCCCGAGCCGAAGATGGATTCGACCGTCGTCGTCATCGAGACGACGTTCCCCTCGGCGTCGCCGATGACGAAATGGCTGGTTCCGCCCGGCTCCACGGTCGCGTCCATGCCGGCCCTCGGCGCGCCGGGCGGCGTGCCCGGGGCCGGAGGCGGCCCGGCGCGGTCCGGGATCAGGCGCGCGCGCCCAGCGACATAGGCCGGGTCGAGCAGCCCGGCGACGGGCACGCCCGCGAAGGCGGGATCGCCGACATATTGGTCGCGGTCGGCGTACATCAGCCGGCTGGCCTCGGCGAACAGGAACCAGGCGTGGGGATCGGTCGGGGCGCGCGCGGCGATGTCGGTCCGCTCGAGCAGCAGCATGAGCTGAAGCACGGCGACGCCGCTCGACGGCGGCGGCGGCACGCAGATCAGGGTAACACGATAGGTCCGGCAAAGCGCCTGGCGGATGACCGGCCGGTAGCCGGCCAGATCCGCGAGCGTCATCGCGCCCGGCAGCTCGCCCTCATGGACCCGCGCGACGATCCGCGCGGCCGTGGCGCCGCGATAGAGCGCGTCCGGGCCCTCGGCGGCCAGCCGGCGCAGGAAATCGGCATAAGCCGGGTTGCGGAGCGTATCGCCCGGATCGAGCAAGGTACCGTCCGCCTCGGCGAAATAGGCGCGGACGTCGGGGGCGCTGTTCTGCGGGTAGCGGCCGGCGATCATCCGCCCGAGCCGCGGGCTGATGATGAAGCCATTGCGCGCGGTGCGCTCGGCGTCCCCGAACAGCTCCCGCCATGCCAGGCGGCCATGGTCGCCATGGGCGACGGCGAGCATGCGCACAGCCCCGGGTACGCCGGTGGCACGGCCGCTGAGCACCGCCCGGCCGAACGGCAGCGGATGGCCCGCTTCGTCGAGGAACATGCCGGGCGCCGCGCCGGCTGGCGCGGTCTCGCGGCCGTCATACACGGTCACCCGGCGCGACGATCCGTCATAATAGGTCATGAAGGCGCCGCCGCCGATCCCCGAGCTTTGCGGCTCGACCAGGGAGAGCATCGCCTGCACCGCGATTGCGGCGTCGACCGCGCTGCCGCCCCGGCGCAGCACGTTCATCCCGGCCTCGACCGCGAGCGGGTTGGCGGCGGTGACGAAGATCTGCCGCTGCTGCTGCGGCGCCGGCTGCGGGGCAGGCGCTCGCGCGGTGGTGCAGGCGGCGACGGCGAGGCAGGCGATCAGCCACGGGGAACGCAGGCGCAGTCTCATCGGCAAGGCCCTAGCCAATGGCCGGCGCGCCGTCCACGCCCGCGCCGGCAGGCGTAGCAGCGCCTTCCCTTACGGCACTCGATGGTCCATTGAGGGCCGGGCGGCCGCCTGCCGGCCGGGACACGGGCAAACCGTGCAGGGGAGAGAATGCGCCACCTCGAACGATTCGAAAATCTCGTCGCCATGTTCTTCGCCCGGGCGAAGGAGAAGGGCGATGCGCCCTTCCTCTGGGCCAAGAAGCAGGGACAGTGGCAGAGCATGTCCTGGCGCGAGGCGGCGGAGAAGGTCGCCGCGCTTGCCGCCGCGCTGAAGGGCTTCGGCCTGGAGCGGGGCGACCGGGTGATGCTGGTCGGCGAGAACCGGCCGGAATGGCTGATCTCGGACCTCGCGATCATGGCCTCGGGCTGCGTGACCGTGCCGACCTACACGACCAATACCGAGCGCGACCACCAGCATATCCTGGACGACAGCGGCGCCCGCGCGGTGATCGTCTCGACCCAGAAGCTGGCCAAGACCCTGCTGCCGGCCGCGATCCGCTCGAACAGCTGCGAGGCGGTGATCGGGATGGAGCCCCTGCCCGGCGGGCAGACCGGCACCGTCTCCTTCCACGACTGGAGCGCCCTGATCGCCGCGCAGCGGGCGGACGTGGGCGCCTGCGCGGCCGCGGCCGACTTCCAGCGGGGCGACCTCGCCTGCATCATCTACACCTCGGGCACGGGCGGGGCGCCGCGCGGCGTGATGCAGCATCACGGCTCGATCCTGCACAATATCGAGGGCTGCACCGCGCTCATCTCCGAGGATTTCGGCTGGGACGACGAGGTCTTCCTGTCCTTCCTCCCGGCCAGCCACGCCTACGAGCATAGCGGCGGCCAGATGTTCCCGATCGGGCTGGGCGGCCAGATCTATTATTCGGAAGGGCTGGAGAAGCTCGCCTCCAATATCGAGGAGGTCCGCCCGACGATCATGGTCGTGGTGCCGCGCCTGTTCGAGGTGCTTCGCCAGCGCATCCTGAAGCAGGTCGAGAAGCAGGGCGCCTTCGCCAATTATCTGATGCGCCGCAGCCAGAGCATCGGCGCCAAGGCCTATAAGGGCCGGGTGCCGCTCTGGGACAAGCCGATGGACTATTTCCTCAACAGGACGCTGCGGCCCAGGGTCGCGGCCAGGTTCGGCGGGCGGGTCAAGGCCCTGGTCTCGGGCGGGGCGCCGCTCAATCCCGAGGTCGGCATCTTCTTCCAGTCGCTCGGCCTGACCCTGCTGCAGGGCTATGGCCAGACCGAGTCAGGCCCGGTCCTCTCCTGCAACCGGCCGAGCGTCGGCCTGAAGATGGACACGGTCGGCCCGCCTTTGCTGAACACCGAGGTGAAGATCGCCGAGGATGGCGAGATCCTCTGCCGGGGCGAGCTGGTCATGATGGGCTATTGGCGCAACGAGCCGATGACCGAACGGACGATCGTCGACGGCTGGCTGCACACGGGCGATGTCGGCCATATCGACGGCAAGGGCCGGATCGTCATCACCGACCGCAAGAAGGACCTGATCGTCAACGACAAGGGCGACAACGTGGCCCCGGCCAAGGTCGAGGGCATGCTGACCCTGCAGCCCGAGATCGTGCAGGCGATGGTGGTCGGCGACAAGCGCCCGTACATTGTCGGCCTGATCGTGCCCGATTCGGAATGGACCGCCGACTGGTGCGGGCATCATGGCCGCCGGTGCGACTTCTCGGAGCTCGCCCATGATCCCGATTATGTGAAGGCGCTCTCGGTCGCCGTGGACCGGGTCAATGCCGAGCTCAGCGTGATCGAGAAGGTCCGCCGCTTCATCATCGCCGACGAGCCGTTCACGGTGGAGAATGCGCAGCTCACCCCGTCGATCAAGATCCGCCGGCACGTGATCAAGGAGGTCTACGGCGAACGGCTGGACGCGCTCTACAAGCGCTGAGGGATTGTGCTCCGGCGAAGGCCGGAGCGCTGCGTCTCGTACACAGCGGCCAATCACCCGGAGCTCCTGCCTTCGCAGGAGCACGACAAAGCCCTAGAATGCGTCCTTCGCCGCCCTTCGCGCCGCCAGCTCCTCGACCGAGGCGGCGCGCATGAAGGGGTTGGTGTCGCGCTCGAGCGCGATCGTCGTCGGCACGGTCGGGATGCCCCGCGCGCGCAGCGCCTCCACCTCCGCCATCCGCTCGGTCAGCGCGAGATTGTCCGGCTCCACAGTCAGCGCGAAACGGCCATTGGCGAGCGTATATTCGTGCGCGCAATAGACCAGCGTGTCCGGCGGCAGCTTCGCCAGGCGCTGCATGTTGGCGTGCATCTGCGCCGGCGTCCCTTCGAACAGCCGGCCGCAGCCCATGGCGAAGAGCGTGTCGCCGACGAAGATCAGGCCGGCATCGGGCAGGTGATAGGCGATATGCCCGGCGGTATGCGCCGGGACTTCCAGCACGCAGGCCTCATGATCGCCGAGGCAGACGATGTCGCCCTCGGCAACCGCCCGGTCGAGCGTCGGGATCCGCGCCGCCTCCGCCGCCGGCGCGGTGACTTCGCAGCCCGTCGCCGCCTTGATTGCCTGGTTGCCGCCGATGTGATCCGGGTGCCAGTGGGTGTTCCAGATCTGGGTGATCTGCCAGTGGCGCCGCCCGGCCTCGGCGAGCACGGGCTCGGCCACCGCCGGATCGATCACCACCGTCTCGCAACTCTCTGAATCGTGAAGCAGCCAGACATAATTGTCGGAGAGGACCGGGACGCGGGCGACTTCGAGAGGCATGGCGGCCGGATTACGCCTTTCCCGAAAGCAGCGCCAGCGCCTCGCGGCCGAGCCGCTCGGTCAGCGCCTGCGCACCCTCGGCGCTGCCCAGCCGCGCCGCCTGCCCGGCCCAGTGCGGGCGCAGGCCGAGCGGGGCGAGCGCATCGCCGGCGAGCGGGAAAGGCGGCGCCTCCTCGCGGATCGGGCCGAGCGCCTCGGTCAGCGGCGTCGGCAGGCCCCGGGCGAGGCCGCCGCTGTAGAGATTGGTGAAGGCGGTATGCTCCGCCTCCTCGCCGGCGAGACCGGCCCGGTGCGCCGCGCCGACCAGGCTTTCCGGGCAATGGAGCCAGGCCGTGCCGAGCTGCACCGCGGAGGCGCCGAGCATGAACGCAGCCGCGATCCCGCGCGCGTCGCCGATCCCGCCCGCCGCGATCACCGGCACGTCCACGGCATCGACGACCTGCGGCAGCAAGGCCATCAGCCCCATCTGTTCGTCCGGCGGATCGGCGAGGAAGCGCCCGGCATGGCCGCCCGCTTCCCAGCCCTGCGCGATGATCGCATCCACGCCGCGCGCCGCCAGCGCCCGCGCCTCGGCCAGGGTGGTGGCATTGCCGATCAGCCGCGCCCCCGTCCGCCTGACCCGCTCGAGCAGCCGTTCCTCCGGCAGCCCGAAATGGAAGCTGACCAAATCCGGCCGGACCTCCTCGACGACCGCGGCCATCGCCTCGCCGAACGGCCGCCGCACCGGGCCCCGGCCGGACCCGGCCTTGACGCCCGCCGCGTCGTAAAGCGGCTGGAGCAGCGCCTGCCATTCGGCGTCGTCCACCTCGTCCGGCATCTCATGACAGAAGAAATTGAGGTTGAGCGGCCCCTCAGCCTGCGCCCGCACCGCGGCGACTTGGGCCCGCACCTCGTCCGGAGTCAGCATGGCGCAGGGCAGCGAGCCGACCGCCCCGCCCTTCATCGCCGCGACGGCCAGCGCAACCCCGCTCGCGCCCGCCATCGGCGCCTGCACGATCGGCAGCCGCGACCCCGACAGCGCGAGGAAGCGCCGGTCCGGCCAGCCGCTCACCAGTGGCCCGTATTCGGCATGCTGGCCCAGGGCTCGGCCGGCTCGAGCCGGCCGTCCTGCAGCAATTCGATCGAGATATTGTCGGGCGTGCGGACGAAGGCCATGTGGCCGTCGCGCGGCGGGCGGTTGATCGTGTAGCCCGCGTCCAGCAGCCGCTGGCAGCTCTCGTAGATATTCTCCACGCGATAGGCGACATGGCCGAAATTGCGGCCCTCGCCATAGCCCTGCTCGTCCCAATTGTGAGTCAGCTCGATCTGCGCCTGCTCGTCGCCCGGCGCGGCGAGGAAGATGAGCGTGAAGCGGCCCTGCTCGCTGTCCATCCGCCTGAGCTCCCTGAGCCCGATCACCTCGAAGAAGCGGATCGTCTCGGCCGGGTCCGACACGCGGATCATCGTGTGCAGGTAGCGCATTGAAGCCCTTTCAACTCATCGCTATAAATGCACGGTTCATCGGCGCCGTGCTGATGGACTCGCCGCCGGAGAACCAGCGAAGGGGTTCATACATGTCCGACGTGTCGAGGGGCAATCGCATGCGGATGGCAGTGGTCCTGGCCGGGCTCGCGCTGACGGCCGCCTGCCGGCCAGGCGGCTCCGAGCAGAACAATGCCGCCCAGGCCAACCAGGCGGCGGCAGGGCCGACGCGGGTCGCCGGCTTCGACTGGGGCAATCCGGGCGGGGAGCTGGCGCAGGAGACCCGCTATGCCCGTTCGCAGGCCCTGTGCCGCGCGGTGGCCGGCAGCCAGCCGCCTGCCGCCGACCGGCCGGACGCGAACACCGCCCGGTCGCTCGCGGGCTGCGACGCCGAGGCGCTCTATTACGGGATCGGCGTTACGCGCGATCCGGCGCGGGCGCGGCAATGCGCCTTCACCCAGCAGCCGACCGACCAGATGCTCGAGCCCTTTGCCGGCCGGGCGATGCTGATGACGATCTACGCCAATGGCGAGGGCGCGGCGCGCAATCTCGACGTCGCCATCCGCCTCGCCTGCACCCTGGAGGGCGCCGAGCCTGCCGAATATGACCGCAGGGTCATCCATCTCGCCAACCTGCGCGCGCGGGGCTGGCGGGGTAGCAATTTCTCCTATTGCGACGATATCGATCCCGGCCTCGGCACCGGCCTCTGCGCCTCGCACCGGGCGGCGCTCGCCCGGCCGCAGCGCGAGGCTGCGCAGCGCGCCCTGATCGCCCGCTGGTCGCCCGAGCAGCGCGCCGCCTATGAGCCGCTCCGCCGCGCCTTCGAGGAGTTCGTCGCCGCCTCCACGAGCGGCGACCTCGCCCGGAGCGGCTCCTCGCACGCCTCGCTCCGCACCCGGCTGGAGCAGGGCCTGCGCGACCAGTTCGCCGAGATGCTCCAGCGGCTCGAGGACGGCCGCGCGCCAAGCTTTACGGCAGGGCAGTTCCGCACCGAGGACCTGCAGCTCAACCAGGCCTATCGCGCCCGGCTCGCCGACGAGCGGCAATATGACGCGCCGGGCATCTCGCCCGAGTCGATCCAGAATGCGCAGCGTGCCTGGCTGCGCTACCGCGACGCCTTCCTCGCCTTCGCCGCGGCCAAATATCCGCGGGTGACGCGCGACAGCCTCGCCGCCTGGATCACGCAGAACCGCTCGCAGATCATCCCGGGGATCTGAACTCAGTTCATCGTTATAAATGCACGGTTCATCGCCGACATGCGATAGGCGTCTCCGTCCGGCGGCTCGGTTCGCGCGGACGTGGGAGTCTGTGAAATGGCAGAGGACGTCAAAGGGGAAACCAGGGGGAATCGAAGGCTTGTCTTGATCGCGGCCGTCATCTTGGCGGTCGGCATCGTCGCCGGCGGCTATCTGCTCGGCGACGGGCTGAAGCGTGCGCATCTGGCCGACCGCGCCGTCACCATGCGCGGCCTCGCCGAGCGCAATGTCACCGCCGATCTCGCCACCTGGACGATCAGCTTCACCGCCCAGGGGACGGAGCTCGACGCCGTCCGCGCCGAGAGCGACCAGGACGCCGCCACGGTGCTGAACTTCCTGCGCCGGGCGGGCTTTCCCGCGCAGGCAGTGACCGACGGCGGCGGCTCGGTGAACCAGTTCTACGACACCAATCGCGGCGCCAACCAGGTCACGGTCAACCGCCGCATCCAACTCCGGACCAACGACGTGATGCGGGCGCGGCAGGCCTATGCGCGGCAGTTTGAGCTCATCCGCGGCGGCGTCGCCCTCCAGGAAGGCTCGAGCGTGCAGTACAGCTTCACCCAGCTCAACACGGTCAAGCCGGACATGATCGCGCAGGCGACGCAGGATGCCCGCCGCGCCGCCGAGCAATTCGCCCGCGACAGCGGCACGGGCGTCGGCGGCATCCGCTCGGCGACCCAGGGCTATTTCTCGATCGGCGCCCGCGACGGCGACTCGACCGGGGAAGGCGGCGGCGGCGGCGGCGACTCGCCCTTCCAGAAGGTGCGGGTCGTGACGACGATCGAATTCTACCTGAACTGAGCTGAGTCCTCAGCGCGGGGGCTGCGCCGGAGCCGGCGCCGGGGCCTGAGAAGGCGCCGGCGCCGGTGTCTGCTGGGGCGCCGCCTCCTCGAACTCGCGGACGGTGGCGAGGCTGGCGGCAGCCTGGCGCCCCGCCTCGCTGTCCGGCGCAAGCTCGACCACGCGGCGATAGAGCGTGTAGGCCTCGTTCATATTGCCCGCCTGGCCGAGGATCGTGCCGGCGAGCAGCAATATGTCCGGATCGTTCGGCGAAAGCTGGCGGGCGCGGGCGACGTCGCTGGCGGCGCGCACCAAGTCGTTCGTGCGGCGGGCGAGCGCCGCCGATAGATACCAGGCGAAGCTCTCACCCGGGATGAGCTGCAGCGTGCTGTCCAGGTCGGCGCGGGCCCGGTCCGGATGGCCGAGCGCGACTTGGGCGCGGGCCCGGTCGAGCAGGGCCTGGCCGCGCTGCGCCTGGTCGAGCCCCGGGGTGGTCAGGGCGGCGTCGAGCGCCTGCAGCGCCCGCTGCGCCTCGCCGGCCGCAAGCCAGGCATTGCCCGCCTGGGCCCGGAAGCCGGCCCGGCCGGGATCGCTTGTCGTCTCGGCCTCCTGCGCCGCCTGCTCGTAGACGGTGGCGGCGGCGGCCCATTGCTCCAGCGCGGCATAAGCGAGGCCGAGGCAGCGCCGCGCCATCGGCCGGACGGCGCCCTGCTCCTCGAGCCAGGCCTGAGCCTCGCTCGCCGCCTGCTGCGGCGCGGTGCGGACGAGCGCGATGCAGGCCCGCAGCCGGTCGTTGGCGCTCTGCGCGGCGGGCGGGGCCGGCGTCTGGAGCGCGGCAAGGGCGAGAAGGGAAAGCAGCATGTCAGTCCAGCAGGTTGGAGACGGTTTCGATCAGCAGGTCGATGTCCTGCCCGCGCGAGAGGCGGTGGTCGCCCTGCTTGACGAGGATGGTCTGCACGTCGCCTGAACGGAGCTTCGCCATCAGTTCGGCCGCATATTGCGGCGGCACGTCGCTGTCGCGCATGCCGTGGATGAGACGGACCGGACAGTCGACCGGAATCTCGACATGGAGCAGCCGGTGCGCCTCGGCGCTCTCGAAGAAGGTCCGCGTGGTGACCGTCGGCTCCGGCCCATAGGGATTGGGCTCCTCCAGCCGGCCGTCGCGGGCGATCTGCGCTTTCTGCTCCAGGGTAAAGCCCCAGCCGGTGAAGTCGGGCGCGGCGGCGATGCCCACCAGGGCCGTCACGCGGTGCGGACGGGCGATGGCAAGATGGAGCATCAGCCAGCCGCCCATCGAGGAGCCGACGAGCAGGATCGGTCCCTCGGGCACGACATGATCGATCAGGTAGAGCGCATCGCCGAGCCAGTCGCGGAAGCTCTGCGCCTCGAAGTCGCCGCTGCTGAGCCCGCAGCCGCCATAGTCGAACAGCAGGCTGGCGCGGCCGGTGCGCTGGGCCCAGTCGGCGAGCGCGCTCGCCTTGGTGCCGCTCATGTCGGAGGCATAGCCGGGCAGGAACATCAGGGTCGGGCCGCGGCCGGGACGATGCTGATAGGCGAGCTGGACCCCCTCGCGGGCGGCGGCATAGTCGATGCGGATCATGGCCGCGGCGCCTAGCAGGGGCGCGTCCGGATGGCGAGGGGAGGCAGCTACCGGCCTGCGCTTGCCGCACCGCGCGGCGCGCGGGCGGCGATCGTGGCGGCATTGGCCTGGCGGACACGGTCGAGAAAGGCGCGGGGGCGGCGCATCAGCCCGCGCGGATCCGCCGAAAGGCCGAGCAGGGTCGCGATCTCGGCGACGAAGCTGACGCAATTGCGGCGCATCAGCCGGTAGGAAGGCTGCGGCAGGGCCCGCCAGCGCTCGACCAGCGCCATGACCCGCCGATATTCGTCGTCGCTCAGCATCAGGGCGAAGTGGAAATTCGCGCTTTCGATATAGGGCGGCTCCGCGCTCTCCACGATCCCCTCGACGGCGCCGAACAGGGCGGAAGGACCGATCAGGTTGCGGACCGTGAACCCGAAATTGGCATCGACCGGCTCGCCGGTGGCATCGAGCGTGCCGGTGAGGACGATGAAGGCGTGCGGAAAGGTCGCGCCGAAATCCTTGGAGTGGAAGCGGATCTCGACCGCGGCCTGGGCGGTGCCCGCCCAAAACCAGAACGCAATCCAGGCGAGCAGGTGGCGCAGCCGTCGCCAGCCCTTGTCTGCCCTCCCGCTTTTGCCGCACGACCGGGCCGGCGAGGCCAGCCCGGTCACGGGCGCCGCCTCAGCTGTCCGACGGCGAATCGTCGTCTCCGTCGAAGCAATCGGCCGCGAGGCAGATGACGACACCGGCGACGATGATGCCGCCGATGAGCAGCCAGGTCTTCTTGCCGCCGCCGACCAGGTTCATCGCCCGGCTGCGGTCCAGATTGGCCAGATCGAAGCCGGCGAAGCGGGCAGTGCGCAGCGCACCTTCGCGGTTGAGGCGGATGTCCGCGAAATTGACCCGGCGCGTGATCGTCGTGCCATCCAGCGTCGGGCTGCCGACGCTCTGGCCATAGCCGAGGGTCAGCCCGTAGCTCATCCGCTCGCGGCTCTGCTGCGCGTTGCCGAGCGGGATCCTGAGGTTAAGCGCGATACTCGCCCCGCGCGGCGCATCGAAGCCGGTGAAGCGGTGTTCCTGCGCCATGGCCGGCGCGACGCTCATCATACAAAGGGCGGCCGAGACGGTCGCGGAAACGATCTTCCTTACCATGACATCCCCCTTTCGTGTCTGCCTCCCCAGGACTCGGGAGGCAGGCGCTCATACCATGTTCGTGAAGCGCCCGGAACGAAAAGCCGGGCCGTCGCAGCGCCTCCGGGGCCTGATTTCGTCCGGGATTAGCCTTGCGAATGGTTTTCCACGGAGAACAATTAGTCGGTCCGGGCCGCCCGCGAACCCGCCTCGATCCCGGGCCGGCGGCTGGATTCCTGGGCCCCGCCATTCTATATGGCGCGCATGCGCTGCTTCATCGCCTGTGCGACGACGACTACCACCCCCGGGCTTCCGGGGGCCGCCGCGCTGCGCGTCGCAAGCTGACGCCGCCGGTGGCTCGCCCGGGAACGGGTGAGCCGGCGCCTCTCTCCCGTTCCGGTCTTTCCCTGGGCCGCCGAGCCGTGCATTAGGCGCGCAACGAACAGGAACGGTCATGAACATGCTTTCCATCAAACTTCCCGACGGATCGGTCCGCGAGGTCGAGCGCGGGGCGACGCCGGCGGATGTCGCCGCCGCGATCGGGCCGGGGCTCGCCAGGGCGGCGCTGGCAGCGCGCGTCAATGGCGAGCTGCGCGACATCGGCCGGCCGTTCGACGGCGACAGCGAGCTGGCCCTGGTCACGGCGCGCGACGAGGCGGATGCGCTGGCGCTGGCCCGCCACGATTATGCGCACGTCCTCGCCGAGGCGGTGCAGAGCCTGTTTCCGGGCACGCAGATCACCTTCGGTCCGGCGACGGACGACGGCTTCTATTACGATTTCGCCCCGGCCCCCGGCCGCGGCCCGTTCACGGACGACGAGCTGCCCCTGATCGAGGAGGAGATGCGGCGCATCATCCGCGCCGACAAGCCGCTGAAGCGCGAGGTCTGGTCGCGCGAGGATCTGATCCGGCGCTGGCGGGAGCAGGGCGAGACGTTCAAGGCCGAATGGGCGGCGGAGCTGCCCGAGGGCGAGGAGCTGACGGTCTACCGCGCCGGCGAGGGCGAAGACGCCTGGCTCGACATGTGCCGCGGCCCGCACCTGGCCTCGACGGGCAAGCTCGATCCCGAAGCGTTCAGGCTGACGCGCGTGTCGGGCGCCTATTGGCGCGGCGACCAGAACAATCCGCAGCTCTCGCGCATCTACGGCACGGGCTGGCTCAACAGGAAGCAGCTCGAGGCCTATCTGGTCCGGCTCGCGGAGGCGCAGAAGCGCGACCATCGCAAGATCGGCCAGGAGATGGACCTGTTCCACCTCCAGCAGGAGGCGCACGGTTCGGTCTTCTGGCATCCGAACGGCTTCATTCTCTGGCGCCAGCTCGAGGCCTATCTGCGCCGCCGGCTGGATGCGGCCGGCTATCGCGAGGTGAAGACGCCGCAGATCATGGACGCGCGGCAGTGGGAGCAATCGGGCCACTGGGGCAAATATCGCGAGAATATGTTCGTCATCCCCGACGAGATTCCGGGGACGGAGGAGGATGAGCCGATTCTCTCGGGCAAGGCCGAACTGATGGCGCTGAAGCCGATGAACTGCCCGGCCCACATCCTGATCTTCCGCCAGGGGATCAAATCCTATCGCGACCTGCCGATCCGCCTCTCCGAATATGGCTGCTGCCATCGCAACGAGCCGCACGGGGCGCTGCACGGCATCCTGCGCGTGCGCCAGTTCACGCAGGACGATGCCCATATCTTCTGCCGCGAGGACCAGATCGTCGAGGAGGTGCGGCTGTTCTGCGACCTGCTGGACGCGGTCTATCGCGATCTCGGCTTCCCCGATTATCACATCAAGCTGGCGCTCCGCCCGGAGAAGCGCTTCGGCACGGACGAGATGTGGGACAAGGCGGAGCAGGATCTGCGCGACGCCGTCCACGCAACGGGCCGTGCCACCGAGGTCTATGGCTGGGAGGAACTGCCGGGCGAGGGCGCCTTCTATTCGCCCAAGCTCGAATTCCACCTCACGGACGCGATCGGCCGGACCTGGCAGGTGGGCACGCTGCAGCTCGATTATGTCATGCCGGAACGGCTCGGCGCCGCCTATGTCGGCGAGGACGGCGAGAAGCATGTCCCGGTCATGCTCCACCGCGCCATCCTCGGCTCGTTCGAGCGCTTCATCGGCATCCTGATCGAGCATCATGCCGGCCGCTTCCCGCTCTGGCTGGCGCCCGTGCAGGCGGCGGTGGCGACGATCGTCTCCGACGCGGACGATTATGCCCGCGAAGTGGCGGCGGCGCTGGAAGCGAAGGGCCTCAGGGTCGCGCTCGACGCGCGCAACGAGAAGATCAATTACAAGGTGCGCGAGCACAGCCTCGCCCATACGCCCTATCTGCTCGTCGTCGGCAAGCGCGAGGCCGAGGAGCGCACCGTCGCGCTTCGCCCGCTCGGCGCCGACGCCCGGCAGGAGATGCTGCCGCTCGACCAGGTCGCCGAACGGCTCGCGCTCGAGGCGCTGCCGCCCGACCTGCGCGGCTGAGCGCGACGGAAAATTTGGCAGGAGGGCGCGAAAAGCGCCCTCCTCGCCTTCGTCCATCTTTCATTCAGCGATGTTATTGACTAGGTGAAGCGCTGCTTCAGGCAACAGGAGAAACGACGATACGACCCCCTCTCAACCGGCGTCCCGCCGCGCCGCCGCTCAACGGCCCCCGCTATAACGAGTTCATCTCCGCGCCCAAGGTGCGCGTGATCGATGAGAATGGCGAGAATCTTGGGGTCTTGCTGACCGCCGAAGCGATCGAGCAGGCTGCCGATGTCGGCCTCGACCTCGTCGAGGTTTCTCCCAATGCCGATCCGCCCGTCTGCAAGTTCCTGGACGTCGGCAAGTACAAATATGAGGCCCAGAAAAAGGCCAACCTCGCGCGCAAGTCGCAGAAGACGCAGGAGATCAAGGAGATCAAGATGCGTCCGAACATCGACGATCACGATTATGACGTGAAGATGCGCAAGGTGAACGACTTCATCGCCGAGGGCGACAAGGTGAAGCTGACCCTGCGCTTCCGCGGCCGCGAGCTCGCCCATGGCGAGCTCGGCATGCGCCTCTTGCAGCGCGTCCAGGCCGATGTCGCTGAGACCGCCAAGGTCGAGCAGCATCCGCGGATGGAAGGCCGCCAGATGCTGATGGTGCTTGCTCCGAAATAGGCGTCCGCCTCTCGAAAACGCCTTCGCACGGCGCCGGAGCCCCGCTTCGGCGCCGTCGTGTTGTCCGGCCCGCTCCTGCGCCGCAAATGGAAAGCCAGCCTTTCCGTAACGGCAAGCAAAATTGCCCGTTTCAGCTTGCAACTCATCTGTTGCGGATTTGCCATAAAGCCCCGCAAACCGGCGGGAAACCGCGGCGTTTCCGCTGGCGTAAGGTTTCCGTGCACGTTAGCTTTCGCGCCAAACAAGAAACCAATCGGATTTCGGGGAGGAATCTACATGTCCAGGAAATATTGGCTGCTGTCCGCCAGCGTCGCCGCCCTTGCCATTCCCGGCGTCGCCCAGGCCCAGGACGATCCGGCCCAGCCGACCACCGGCAGCGGCACCGAGCAGGGGGCCGTGCAGACCACTGACGAGCAGGCCGACGACAACAATATCGTCGTGACCGCGCAGGGCCGCCGCCAGATCCTGCAGGACGTTCCGCTCGCCGTCACCGCGGTCGGCGGCGAGAGCATGCAGAATTCGGGTGCGACCGACATCCGCCAGCTGAACCAGCTCGCCCCGTCGCTGCTCGTCTCCTCGACCGGCACCGAGGCCAACGGCTCGGCCCGTATCCGCGGCATCGGCACGGTCGGCGACAATCCCGGCCTCGAAAGCTCGGTCGCCGTGTTCATCGACGGCGTCTACCGCTCGCGCTCGGGCATCGGCCTCAACGAGCTCGGCGACATCGAGCGGGTCGAGGTGCTGCGCGGCCCGCAGGGCACGCTCTTCGGCCGCAACGCCTCCGCGGGTCTCATCCACGTCATCAGCGCCCGGCCCCGCTTCGACTTTGGCGGCCATGTCGACCTGTCCTACGGCAATTACGATTATGTGCGCGGCCAGCTCGGCGTCACCGGTCCGATCAGCGAGCAGATCGCCTTCCGCCTGGACGCGATCTACACGCGGCGCGACGGCTTCTACGACGTGGTGAACGCCTCCGGCGGCACCGAATCCGACGTCAACGACCGCGACCGCTTCTTCGTCCGCGGCCAATTGCTGTTCGAACCCAGCGACGCGGTCAGCGTCCGGATCATCGGCGATTATTCGCGGCGCGACGAATCCTGCTGCGGCGCCGTCTATGTCGGCCTGCTCGAGACCTTCGACCCGACTCCTGGCGTGCCCGGCGACTTCGCCGTCCGCCAGCCCGGCGCCGGCGGCTCGCCGAGCGGCAACCGTATCGTCGACGTCCTGACCAGCCTCGGCGGCACCTTCCCGTCGGCCGGCGATCCGTTCCGCCGGGACATCTCGATGACCCCGGGCACGACCTATCGGGGCGAGACGAATGACTGGGGCATTTCCGGCCAGCTCGACTGGGATCTGGGCGGGGCGAACCTGACCGCGATCACCGCCTATCGGCGCTACAAGAGCGAGCAGCCCTCCGACACCGACTACAGCAATGTCGACATCCTCCGCCGCGACGACGACGGCAACGCCTTCCGCGAGTTCGGCACCTTCACCCAGGAGCTGCGGCTGCAGGGCTCGGCCTTCAACGGCGTGCTCGACTGGCTGATCGGCGGCTATTTCGCGAGCGAGGACCTCGAGGTCCGGGACAATCTGCGCTTCGGCAGCCAATATGGCGCCTTCGCCTCCTGTCGCCTGGTCGCGACGCTCAACCCCAATCCCGCCCTGCGCAACCCGGCGTTGCCAGGCTGCCTCAGCGCGGCCGGCCGCGCCACGGTGGTCTCTCCGCAGGCCTTCGGGCCGCTGCTTGGTCCCCTCGTGCTCAGCGGCCTCGACCGGCTCTCCACAGTCAACAATGTCGGTGACAATTTCTCGACCTACAACCAGGACAGCACGAACTGGGCGATCTTCACCCACAACATCATCAACTTCACCAGCAATCTGAGCCTTACGCTCGGCCTGCGCTACACGCACGAGCGCAAGGAGTTCGACGCCAGCTTCAACAACACCAACACGATCTGCCCGGTCCAGCAGGCCGCCTTCTCGTCCTTCCTTCCGGGAGGCGCCAATGCGGGCGCAGTGCCGGCGACGGCCTCCGCGTTCCTTCAGGGCATCGTCAACCTGACCTGCCAGGGCAATTCGTCGAGCTCGCTCAACGCGCTCAACCTCGCCGACGAGCGCAGCGAGGGCGAGTGGACGGGCACCGGCGTGCTGTCGTGGAAGCCGGTCCCGTCGCTGCTGCTCTACGCCTCCTACTCGCGGGGCTACAAGGCCGGCGGCTTCAACCTCGACCGCTCGGCGCTCGGCCAGCCGATCTTCTCGCCGACCGATCCGCGCCAGTTCGGCGGCCGTAATGCCGGCTTCAACACCGACAATCTCGAGTTCGACGCCGAGACGGTGAATGCCTGGGAGGTCGGGTTCAAATGGACCCGCCGCAACTTCACACTCAACGTGGCCGCCTTCCACCAGAGCTTCAGCAACTTCCAGCTGAACACGTTCAACGGCTCGGTCTTCCTCGTCCAGAACATCAACGGCTGCTCGGCCCTGAACGGCGGCAGCGGCACGGACTCGGATCCGGTCGGCGGCATCAACCCGGCGGGGTCCGGCGGCTGCGCCGAGGACGACGTCCGCTCCGGCGTGACCTCGACCGGCGTCGAGATCGAGATGGCGATCTTCCCGGCGCCGAACCTGCAGTTCACCGCCGGCTTCACCTATGCCGACACCAGCTATCGCAACGACCTGGTCGGCCGCGACAACGGCACGCCGCTCGATCCGGCCCTGTTCCTGCTGCCGGGCGACAATCTGTCCAACGCGCCGCGCTATACGGCGACCGCCTCGGCGACCTGGACGCCGGAGATCGGCAATAGCGGCCTCTCGCTCCTCGTTTATGCGGATGCGCGCCTGACCGCCGACTACAATACCGGCTCCGACCTCTTCCCGGAGAAGGAGCAGGACAGCTATGCGGTGATCAACGCCCGTCTCGGCCTGCGCGGGCCGGACCAGCGCTGGTCGGTCGAGCTCTGGGCGCAGAACCTGTTCGACCAGGATTATCAGCAGGTCGCGTTCAACACGCCGTTCCAAGGCTCCAACAGCCGCGCGCACATCACGAACTTCGGCGCGCCGAGCTTCGCCACGGCCAACCAGCTCTTCTCGAGCTTCCTGGCCGAGCCGCGGACCTGGGGCATTACCGGCCGCTTCCGCTTCTAGGCGCGAAGCCCGGACGGAAAGGGCCTCCGCCGGCGACGGCGGGGGCCTTTTCTCCTGGCGGCGGCATCTGCCTGGCCGGATTCAGGCCGCTTTGCGCCCTGCCGGGCCCGCGCCCGCCGCCGCCTTCTGCAGCGCCGCCTCCAGCCGCCTGAGCAGGGCAGTCGACTCGATCTTCCGGCCGTCGGCCCCGGTCAGGTAGAAGACGTCGACCGCGCGCTCGCCATGGGTCGCGATATGGGCGGAGCGAATGACGACGCCGCAGTCGTAGAGCGCCTGGGTGAGCTCGTAGAGGAGGGCGGAGCGGTCGCGGGCGTTGACCTCGGCGACGGTATAGCGGTTCGAGGCCTGGTTGCTCACGAACACGGCGGGCTGGACGGAGAAGGCCTCGGCCCGGCGCAAGGGCAAGGCCCGCGCCGCCAGCCGCTCCGCCGACGGCTCCTGCCCCGCCAGCGCCTTCAGCACCGCATCCTGCAGCCGCTCGACCTGGTGCCGGTCGCGCAGCGGTCCGCGGCGCCCGTCCTGGACGAGGAAATTGTCCAGCGCCATGTCGTCCGACGTGGTGTGGATGCGCGCGTCGATGATGTTGCCGCCGGCGAGGCTGATCGCGCCCGCGAGCCGGCAGAACAGGCCCGGCTGGTCGTTGACGTAGATGCTGACCAGAGTGGCGCCGCGATGCTCCCGGTCCTTCAGCAGGAGCGGCGGCGCCTCGGGATCGGCCTCGACCGCGGCGACCAGCCGGGCATTGTCCACCAGCGCCTCGGCCGGTTCGGCGAGCCAGTAGGAATCCGAGAGGCGGGCGGCATAGGCGGCGAAGCGCTCGGCCGGCCAGCCCAGCTTCTCCGCGAGCTCGTGCTGGATCGCATCGACCCGCTCGCGCCGGCCCTTCTCCTTGTGCCCGAGCCGGAGCCGTTCCTCGGCCGCGTCGAACAGGGTCTTGAGGAGCTGGCCCTTCCACGCGGTCCAGGTGCCCGGCCCGACCGCGGTGATGTCGACCACGGTAAGCAGATAGAGCAGCCGCAGCCGCTCCAGGCTCTTCACCTCGCCGACGAAATCGTCGATTGCCTTGGGATCGGCCAGGTCCCGCCGCTGCGAGGTCTTGGCCATGAGCAGATGATTGAGCACCAGCCAGGCCACGGTCTCGGTCTCGGCGGCGTCGAGCCCGAGGCGCGGGCAGAGCGCATGGGCGACCTCGGCGCCCAACAGGCTGTGGTCGCCGCCGCGCCCCTTGGCGATGTCGTGCAGCAGCACCGCGACATAGAGCGTCCGCCGCGACGCGATCTGCCGGAACAAGGCGGTGGCGAGCTTGTGCTCCATCTTCAGCAGGCCGCGCTCGAGCCGGGAGAGCAGGCCGATCGCCCGGATACTGTGCTCGTCGACCGTATAATGATGATACATGTCGAACTGCATCTGCGCGACGACCCGGCCGAAATCGGGAATGAAGCGGCCGAACACGCCGGCCTCGTTCATCCAGCGCAGCACGGCCTCCGGATCGCGCTCGGAGGTCAGCACGCCGAGGAACAGCCGGTTGGCTTCGGGGTCGGCGCGCACGGCGCCATCGATCAGCTTCGCGTGGCGCGCCGCTGCCCGCATCGCCAGCGGGTGGATTTCGAGCCCATATTTGTCGGCCAGCGCGAACATGCGGATCAGGCGGATCGGGTCGGCCGCCAGGAAGGCATCGTCGGGCAACGCCAGCCGCCCCCGGTCCAGCAGGAAGCCTTCGAGCTTCCCCGGCCGGCGCCGGAAGGCGGGAAAGCCGAAGCGCCGGCCGCGCCCGGCGAACTGCTCGTCCAGATGGGCGAGGAACACGCCGGTCAGGTCGCCGACGGTTTTCGCGTGCAGGAAATAATGGCGCATGAAGCGCTCGACCGCGCTCTTGCCCGGCCGGTCGGCATAGTTCATCCGCGCCGCGATCTCGCGCTGATAGTCGAAGGTGAGCCTTTCCTCGGCCCGGCCGGCGATCAGATGGAGATGGCAGCGCACCGCCCAGAGGAAGCGCTCCGCGCTCTGGAACTGGCGCAGTTCGGCCGGGGACAACAGGCCGACCTCGACCAGCTCGGCAACGCCGCGCACGCGATAGGCATATTTGCCGATCCAGAAGAGCGCGTGCAGGTCGCGGAGGCCACCTTTGCCTTCCTTCACGTTCGGCTCGACCACGTAGCGGCTGTCGCCCATGCGCTGGTGCCGCTCGTTGCGTTCGTCCAGCTTCTCCTTGACGAAGCCCGCCACCTTGCCGGCCACCACCTCCTTCCAGAAGCGCGCATTGACCAGGTCGTAGAGCGCCTCGTCGCCCCAGACATAGCGGGATTCGAGGATGGCGGTGCGCACCGTCTGATCGGCGACCGCGGCGCCGACCAGCTCGTCGGCGCTGCGCATGCTGTGGCCGACCTTCAGGCCCAGGTCCCAGAGCAGGTAGAGGATCGCCTCGACCACCGTCTCGGTCCAGCCGGTCGGCTTCCAGGGCGTGACGAAGGCGATGTCGACGTCCGAATGGAGCGCCATCTCGCCGCGCCCGTAGCCGCCCACCGCCATCAGCAGCAGCCGCTCCGAGGTGGTCGGATTGGCGAGCGGGTGGAGCCGCGCCGTCACGAAATCATGGGCGAGGCGCAGGATCTGGTCGGTCAGGAAGGCATAGGCCGCGGCCGCTTCCATGCCGGCATAGGGCTTGCTCTCGAGCCGCCGCGCGATCTCGGCGCGCCCTTCGCCGAGCGCTTCCTTGAGGATCGCCGCGCAGCCCGCCCGGTCCGCGCCCTCCAGCCGGGCCATGACCGCGCGCCGGTCGATGATCTCGCGCTGGTGCGGCACAGCGTGGACGCGGGCGGTCATCCGGCCTTGTCCTCGGCCAGCCGCTTCAGCCGATAGACCAGCTCCAGCGCCTCGCGCGGGGCGAGCGCATCGGGCTCCACTTCGGCAAGGGCGGCACGGAGGGCGTCGGGCGCAACCTCCTCCTGCACCGCGGCGGCGAAGAGCGGGAGGTCGTCCAGGCCCGCGGCGATGCCCCCGGTCGCCGCCCTGCCCTCCTCCAGCTTGCCGAGCACCGCCCTGGCGCGGGCGAGGACCGGCGGCGGCAGGCCGGCCAGCTTGGCGACGGCGATGCCGTAGGAGCGGTCGGCCGGGCCGGTGGCGACTTCGTGCAGCAGCACCAGGTCCCCCTTCCATTCGCGGGCGCGGACATGGTGCAGGGTCAGCGCGTCCAGCCGCTCGGCCAACCGGGTCAGCTCATGATAATGGGTGGCGAACAGGCAGCGGCATTTTGCCCGGTCATGGATCGCCTCGACCACCGCCCAGGCGATGGCGAGCCCGTCATAGGTGGAAGTGCCGCGGCCGACCTCGTCGAGGATGACGAAGCTCTGCGGTCCCGCCTGGGCGAGGATGGCGGCGGTCTCGACCATCTCGACCATGAAGGTCGAGCGGCCGCGCGCGAGATTGTCCGAGGCGCCGACCCGGCTGAACAGCCGGTCGACCAGCCCGAGCCTGGCGCGGACGGCGGGGACGAAGGAGCCGGCCTGGGCGAGCAGGATGATCAGCGCATTCTGGCGGAGGAAGGTCGACTTGCCGCCCATGTTCGGGCCGGTGACCAGCCAGAGCCGGGACTCCTCGGAGAGCTTGCAGTCATTGGCGACGAACCGTGTGCCGCTCGCCTTCAGCGCCTCCTCGACCACGGGATGGCGGCCGCCCTCGACCTCGAAGCAGGCATGGTCCTCGAAGCCCGGCCGGCACCAGCCGCCCTCGGCCGCGCGTTCGGCCAGGCCCGCGGCGACGTCGAGCCGGGCGAGCGCGTCGGCGCTGGCGGCGATCGCCTCGGCCCGGGCCAGCGCCGCGCCGGTCAGCTCTGCAAAATGCGCGGCCTCGGCGGCCAAAGCATGGGCGCCGGCCTGGCCGACGCGCATCGCCTGCTCGTGCAGATCGGGAGCGTTGAAGCGGACGACGCCGGCGAGCGTCTGGCGGTGGGTGAAGCCCGAATCCGCAACCATGAGCTTGTCCGCGTTGCGCGCGGGCACCTCGATATGGAAGCCGAGCACATTGTTGTGCCGGATCTTCAGCGTCGCGATGCCGGTCTGGCTCCTGTAGCGCGCCTCCAGCGCCGCGATCGCCCGCCGCCCCTCGCCCCCCGTCGCCCGCAGAGCATCCAGCGCAGCATCATATCCCTCCGCAATATACCCCCCCTGCGCCGTGTCGATCGGCGGCGCGGGGACGAGCGCACGCGACAGCAGGTCGACGAGCGCGCCATGGCCGACCAGCGCGGGCAGCAGGCGGGCCAGCAGGGCCGGCGGCTCGGGAAGGCGGGCAAGGCGGTCGTGCAGCCGCCGCGCCTCGTCCAGCCCGTCGCGAAGCTGGCCGAGATCGCGCGGACTGCCGCGGCCCGCGACCAGCCGGCCGAGCGCCCGCCCGACATCGGGGAGGGCGCGGAGCTGGCGGCGGAGCGAGTCGCGCAGGCCCGCATCCTCGGCGAACAGGGCGACCAGATCGAGCCGCGCCTCGATCGCCGCGCGGTCGAGCAGAGGCGCGCCGAGATCGGCCGCGAGCAAACGCGCGCCGGCGCCGGTGACGCTGCGGTCGACGGTCGCGAGCAGGCTGCCCGCGCGCGTCCCCGAGGCCGAGACGGTCAGCTCCAGGCTCTCGCGCGTCGCCGCGTCGATCATCATATGGTCGCCAGACGACCGGGCGACGGGCGGCCTGAGGAAAGGCAGCGAGTCTCGCGCCACCTCGTCCAGATAGGCGAGCAGGCCGCCGGCGGCGCAGAGCGCGGCGCGGTCGAACTGGCCGAAGCCGTCCAGGGTCGCGACCTCGAACCTTTCCTTCAGCCGACGCTCCGCGGCGATCGAATCGAAGCCGGTCTTCCACAGACCCGCGCCGTCCAGCGGCTCGTTCGCAATCAGCTCCGCCGCGTCGAGCCGGGCCAGCTCCGCATCGAGCGCGCCCGGCAGGATCGAGGCCAGCTCGAACCGGCCAGTGGAGACGTCGGCCGCGGCCAGGCCGTAGCGCTCGCCGACCCTCGCCGCGGCGACGAGCCAGTTGGCCGCGCGGGAATCGAGCAGGGCTTCCTCGGTCAGGGTGCCCGCCGTCACCACCCGGACGATCGCGCGGTTCACCACCGCCTTGGAGCCGCGCTTCCTGGCCTCGGCCGGGCTTTCTATCTGCTCGGCGATGGCCACCCGATGGCCGGCCCTGATCAGGCGGGCGAGATAGGCCTCCGCCGCATGGATCGGCACGCCGCACATCGGGATGGGGGCGCCGTCATGCTCGCCCCGCGCGGTCAGCGCGATGTCCAGGCATTGGGCGGCCACCCTGGCGTCGTCGAAGAACAATTCGAAGAAGTCGCCCATCCGGTAGAAGAGCAGGGACCCCTCGGCCTCCGCCTTGAGCGCCAGATATTGCGCCATCATCGGGGTCGGCTCCCCGCCTGTCTTCGCCTGTGTGGCCATGGTCGGCACGTTAAGGCTTTGCCTTGCCTCCGTCACCAGTGAAGCCCTAGAGCGAACGACAAACAGGGAGAGCGCCGTGAGCGAAGGCAGCAACGTCAAATTCTCGGAGGCCGAGGCCCTGGAATTCCATTCCATGGGGCGCCCCGGCAAGATCGAGATCGTCGCCTCCAAGCCGTTGGCGACCCAGCGCGACCTCAGCCTCGCTTATTCGCCCGGTGTGGCGGTGCCGGTCCGCGCGATCGCCGAGGATCCGGCGAAGGCCTATGATTATACCGCCAAGGGCAATCTGGTCGCGGTCATCTCCAACGGCACCGCCATTCTCGGCCTGGGCAATCTGGGCGCGCTCGCCTCCAAGCCGGTGATGGAGGGCAAGGCGGTGCTGTTCAAGCGCTTCGCCGACGTCGATTCGATCGACCTCGAGGTCGCCACCGAGGATCCGGACAAGTTCATCGAGGCCGTGGCCCTGCTCGAGCCGAGCTTCGGCGGCATCAACCTCGAGGACATCGCCGCGCCCGAATGCTTCATCATCGAGCAGGCCCTGCGCGAGCGGATGAACATCCCGGTGATGCACGACGACCAGCACGGCACGGCGATCATCAGCGCCGCCGGCCTGATCAACGCCTGCTACCTGACCGGGCGCGAGATGAAGGACGTGAAGATGGTCGTAAACGGCGCCGGCGCCTCGGCGCTCGCCTGCACCGCCCTGATCAAGGCGATGGGCGTCCGCCACGAGAATGTCATCGTCTGCGACCGCAAGGGGCCGATCTATCCCGGACGCGAGGGCGTCGACCAATGGAAGAGTGCCCATGCGGTGCCGACCGAGGCGCGGAGCCTGGAAGAGGCGCTGAAGGGCGCCGACGTGTTTCTCGGCCTCTCTGCCGCGGGCGCGCTCAAGGCCGAATGGGTCGACGAGATGGCGCCGAAGCCGATCATCTTCGCGATGGCCAACCCCGATCCGGAGATCACCCCGCCCGAGGCCAAGGCGGCGCGGCCGGACGCGATCGTCGCTACCGGCCGCTCCGACTACCCCAACCAGGTCAACAACGTGCTCGGCTTCCCCTTCATCTTCCGCGGTGCGCTCGACGTCCGGGCGACGGCGATCAACGAGGAGATGAAGATCGCCGCCGCCCAGGCACTGGCCGAGCTCGCCCGGCAGCAGGTCCCCGAGGAGGTCGCCGCGGCCTATGGCGGCATGGCGCATACGTTCGGCCCCGATTATATCATTCCCGCCCCATTCGATCCGCGGCTGATGGAGATCGTCCCCGCCGCCGTCGCGCAGGCGGCGATGGATTCGGGCGTCGCGCAGCGGCCGATCGAGGATATGCTCGCCTATCGCCAGAGCCTCCGCGCCCGGCTCAACCCGACCACCTCGGTCCTCACCCTCGCCTACGAGGCGGCGCGCGCCAATCCGCGCCGAGTCCTGTTCGCCGAGGGCGAGGAGGATGTCGTGCTGCGCGCCGCGATCGCATTCCGCGACGGCGGCTACGGCATTCCCCTGCTGGTCGGCCGCGACGACGTCTACGACCGGCTGCGCGAGCTCGGCGTGGAGGACCCGCAGAACTTCGAGGTGTTCAACAGCCGAAACTATGCGCGTGTGCCCGAGATGGTCGACTATCTGTACGACCGGCTGCAGCGGCGCGGCTACATGCACCGCGAGCTGGAGCGGCTGGTCAACCAGGACCGCAACATCTTCGCCGCCCTGCTCCTCGCCATGGACGAGGCGGACGTGATGATCACCGGCGTCACCCGCCCCTATGCGCAGAGCTTCCGCCAGATCCGCCGGGTGCTCGACCCGCAGGACGGGGTCACGCCCTTCGGCATCCACCTGATGGTCGGCCAGACCCATACGGTGTTCATCGCCGACACGACGGTGACCGAGCGGCCGAGCGGGGAGCAGCTCGCCGAGATCGCCATCCAGACCGCGCAGGTCGCCCGGCGCATGGGTCACGACCCGCGCGTGGCCTTCCTCTCCTACTCCAATTTCGGCAATCCCGAGGGCAGCTTCCTCGAGCGGATCCGCGACGCCGTGAAGGTCATGGACCGGCGCGACGACGTCGATTTCGAATATGAGGGCGAGATGTCGCCCGACACGGCGCTCGATCCCGAGCTGCAGAAGCTCTACCCGTTCATGCGCCTGACCGGCCCTGCCAACGTGCTCGTCATGCCCGGCCTGCAGACCGCCAACATCTCGGCCAAGCTGCTGCGCGAGCTCGGCGGCGATTCGGTGATCGGGCCGATGCTGGTCGGCATGAAGCAGCAGGTGCAGATCGCCCCGATGAGCGCGAGCGCCTCGGACCTGGTGACGCTCGCCGTGCTCGGCGCGGGCCGGATCGTCCGTTAGGTCTCGTCAGTGCGAGGAGCAGGGCGACGAAGCACGCCAGTGGGCCGTGGAGGCCGCACTGGATTGCTTCGCTACTTTCGCAACGACGACCTGGGTTGATCCGGCCGCCTAGCCCGGATTGTCCGCGGTCGGCGCGCTCTGGCC
The DNA here is from genome assembly GCF_035626655.1 of Allosphingosinicella sp. GTDB lineage: Bacteria > Pseudomonadota > Alphaproteobacteria > Sphingomonadales > Sphingomonadaceae > Allosphingosinicella. The sequence continues at coordinate 7,151 of NZ_DASPNF010000008.1, read as the reverse complement.
GCGCTGGCCGACGGCGCCGATATTGCCGAACAGCTCCTGCAGCAGGCTGCGGTCGCGGCCCAGGGTCGGCGTCTCGCGGCTGTCAGGCTGGACGTTGACCGCGAGCTCGACGCCGGTGCGCTGCACCGACTGGACGTTGCCCGCATCGTCGAAGCGGACGTGCAGCACGGTCTGCGTGTGCGGCCGCGGCATGGTGAAGGCGGCGGCCCGGGTCTGGCGGGAGACATAATACCAGTCGCGCTGCTCGCGGTCGAACTGGCCGGTGAAGCTCGGGCGGCCGAGCGTGCCGGCGACCGATTCCTTGTTGTCGACGCCGGGCTGGATCGCGGCGACCAGCTGCTCGTCGACCAAATAGCCCTGATGCTCGCGGATCGAGGAACAGCCGGCGGTGAGCGCGGCCCCCAGGCTGAGCGCCAACAGGGCGCGTGATCCGGGACGGAAGGTCATGAATTTGGAACTCCTGAACGCCGGGACAGCCACCTCGGAGCGGGGCGCCGGCCTTGACTAGCCCCTCCAATATGAACATCGGCTAACCGGCGCAAGCCGCAGGCTTATTCTTGGAAGACGATCCTTGTCCCTCTTTCAGCGGATTTTCGGCGAGACGAAGCAGCGCGCGCCGCTGCAGCCGCTCTATGCCGCCATCGTCGCCAGGGGCCGCGCGCCGGCCTGGTATCGCGACGGGCAGGTGCCGGACACGCTGAACGGGCGCTTCGACATGATCGCGGCGATCCTGTCGCTGGTGCTGCTCCGCCTCGAACGGGAGGGCGAGAGCGGCAAGGGGCCGTCCGTCCTGCTCACCGAAATCTTCATCGAGGATATGGACGGCACCCTCCGCCAGCTCGGCATCGGCGACTATGTGGTCGGCAAGCATGTCGGGCGAATGATGGGCGCGGTCGGCGGCCGGCTGACCGCCTTCCGCCAGGGCCTGGCGGACGGCGCGCTGGCGCCGGCCGTGGAGCGCAACATCTTCCACGAGGCGCCGCCTTCCGACGAGGCCCTGGCCCTCGTCGCCCAAGGCCTGGAGCGGTTCGCCGCGGCGCTGGACGGCCTGTCCGCCGAGACCATCCTGGCCGGCGAATTACCGTGACAGGGCCCGAATTCAGCCGGCGGGTCCGCATCGACACGCTTGGCGAGCAGCCGAGGGAGATCGAGGTCGCGGCCGAACCGGCGGAGCGCGCGGCGCTTGCCCGGCGCTTCGGCCTGCTCGGCCTCGACCGGCTGGAGGCGGCGCTCGTCCTCTCGCGCAAAGGCGAGGAGATCGCCGTCGGCGGCACCTTGCAGGCCGAGCTGGCCCAAGCCTGCGTCGCCAGCGGCGCGCCGGTGCCGGCGGCTTTGATCGTGCCCTTCGAGATCCTCTTCCGCCCGCAGCCCGCCGACGGCCGTCCCGACGAGGAGGTCGAGCTCAGCGAGAGCGAGATGGACGTTGTCTTCTACGACAAGGCGGAGATCGACCTCGGCGAGGCGGTGGCCGAGACTCTGTCGCTGAACCTCGACCCCTATCCGCGGGCGCCCGAGGCCGACGCGGTGCTGCGCGCGGCGGGCGTGCAGCGCGAGGGCGAGGAGGAGAAGGAAAATCCCTTCGCCGCGCTGGCGGGGCTGAAGGACAAGCTCAAGCCCTAGAACGGCACGTCGTCGTCCAGGTCGTTGTCGAACGTGGCCGGGGCCGGGCGCTGTTGCTGGCGCGGCGCGGTCGAGCCGAAATCGCTGCCGCCGCCGAAGCTGTCGCCATAATCGTCGCCGCCGCCGCCGCCACCGCCGGAGCCGCGCGAATCGAGCAGCACGAGTTCGCCGCGGAAACGCTGCAGCACGACCTCGGTGGAATAACGGTCGGCGCCCGACTGGTCGGTCCATTTGCGGGTCTGCAGCTGGCCCTCCAGATAGACCTTCGAGCCCTTGTGCAGATAGGATTTGGCGACCCGGCCGAGATTCTCGTTGAAGATGACGACGCGGTGCCATTCGGTCCGCTCCTGGCGGTTACCGTCGCGGTCCTTCCAATTCTCCGAGGTAGCGACGCGCAGGTTCACGACCTCGCCGCCATTGTTGAGGGAGCGCACCTCGGGCTCGTCGCCGAGATTGCCCACCAGGATCACCTTGTTCACGCCCGCCATCGTCAATCTCCCGAAGAATCGGCTTCGGCATAGGACAATGGTGCCCTGCCGCCAAGCGGCTCAGGCGGCGGCCGGCCGGCGGCGGTTGCTCCAGAGGAAACCCGCGACAAGCAGCAGGATCATCGCCCCTTGCGCCGTCATGCTTTCCACCGTCGGATAGATGCCGAGCAGCGGGCTGCGCGGCCAGCCGGCGAGCGGGTTCACGCCGATCATGCCCGCCTCCTGCAGCGCCGCCACGCCCTTGCCGGCCAGCACCACCGCGAGGACTGCAATGAGCGCGGCCGAATATTGGAAGAACTTCGCGATCGGCAGGCGGGCGGACAGGCGCAACATCGCCCAGGCGATCAGGGCCAGCAGGGCGGTGCCCACCGCAATGCCGGCCGCGAGCGCCGCGCCATTCCCCTCCGCGCCCATGGCCGCGAAGAAGATGATCGTCTCAAACACCTCGCGATAGACGGCGATGAAAGCGAGGAAGAAGAGGAACCAGGAGGAGCCTTTCGACAGGGCCGCATCCAGCTTGTCGCGGACATAAGCCTGCCAGGCGCCCGCCTGCGCCTTGCCGTGCAGCCAGACACCGACAAAGAGCAGGATCGCCGCCGCAAGGACCGAGCCGAAGCCCTCGGTTAGCTCCCGGCTCGCGCCGCTGATCGTGATGAAGCTGGTCGCTGCCCACCAGGTGGCGAACCCGGCAACGAGCGCGCCGGCCCATCCGGCATGGACATAACGAAGCTGATCGCGGCGGTCAGCCTTCCTGAGGAAGCCGATCATCGCGATGACGATCAGCAGCGCCTCGAGACCTTCGCGCAGCAGGATGGCGAGCGCGCCGAGGAAAGTCGAGGCGGCGCTTGCCGACTCCGGCGCCAGCGCGCTCTCCGCCCGGGTGAAGAGCGCCTGCACCGCCTCCGCTTCCCGCGCGACCTCGTCGGCGGGTGCGCCGCGGGCCATGGCGGCGCGCAGTCGGCCCATTGCGGTTTCGACCTCCGCAACGAGGCCGCCGTCGCGGGCGTTGAGCACGGCCTCGACCGGTTCAAAGCCGTCGAGATAGGCGTTCAGAGCCAGCTCGGCGCCGCGCGACCGGTCCCCGGCCCGGTAGGCGGCGACAGCCTGACGGAGCAGTTCGTGCGCGACCGCCAGCGACTGCGCGCCCTCGCCGCGGTTCAGGGCCTCGGGATGCGCGCGCAACCAGGCGGTGAGCGCCGCCGCGCGCGACGTGCCGAGTTCGGCCGCGAGCGCCGACGGGGTCAGCGACACCAGCCGCTCCAGATCCGGGATGCGCGCCCGCAATGCGGGATCGGCAGCCCACAGGCGCTCGCCTTCCGCAGCGAGCTCGCCCCGCCAGGCGATCGTGCCGACGTAGAAGGCCAGCGCCCATCGGTCGGCCGGCGGCAGAGAGGCGAAGCTGGCCATCGCCGTGCCCTCGAGCCCCTGCTCGATCACCTGGTAAAGGCCGAACAGGCTGCGCTCGTTCGCCCGCTCGCGGTCGGTAAAGGCGATCGGCGGCGGATCGAGCTGGCGCGCCATGGGTGTGTCGGCCGCTCCGGTGGCGCCGTGGCAGGAGGCGCATTGCTCGGCATAGAGCCGGGCGCCGCGGGCGAGATCGGGCGTCGCAGCGGGGGCGAGCGGCACCGGATAGGCGCCAAGCAGGCGCCGGCCAAGATCGCGGGCCATGCGATCGATCTCCCCCGGCGGCGCCATGCGCGCAATCGCCGCCTGCAGCGCCCGCGCGCCGGTCACGAGCTGTGTCCTGGCCGGATGGGCGGGGAGCGCTTCGAGCCTTTGCGTGACGGAGGCCGAGAATTCGCGCATCTCGGCATACTCGCCCGGCGAGATGACCCGTCCGTCGGCGACCGCGCCGCGATAGTCGACCGCGATATAGTCGAGCAGCCGCCAGGTGGTCTGCACCGCTGCCGTGTCCGCGCGGGCCGGGGCCGGCAAGGCGATCAGCAGGAGGAGGAGCGGCACAAGCAGCCGTCGAACGACACCGGGATTCAGACGCATGATCCCCCACGCAGGTTTGGGGTTTCGGCCTAGCGGCGCTGCGACTGATTATCAATAGCGTGCTCAGGCGGCGGCGGCAACGAGCCGCCGGTTTCGAGTTTCACTTCGCTTTCCCCACCTTTTCGCGCGGGGCTCTAAAGGCGAGGTCTAAGCCTTGATCGGGCGCCTCGGTAGCGAAACGGAGCCGCTATATGGCCGGATAGCGCAGCCGCCCGAGGAAGCGGCTCGGCGAAAAATGCTGGCCGGCCGCGCCCTTCCAGCGCGCCTTGGTCTTCTCGAAACGCATCACGTCCTCGATCCGCCGGTCGAGAAAGACCCTGGTGTCGGCGAGGTCGTCGCTGGCATCGTCGAGGAAGACCATCGTCGTCGAGCCGTAGACGCCGATCAGGATGAGGCGCTTCGAATAATGGTTGAAGTCGGTCGCCGTATCGCCGGCGAGGCGCCAGATGCGGTCGGCGCTTCGCCAGGCCAGAGCGGCGCCGTTGGGGGCGTTGCGCGGCATGGCGAGGATGGCAAGCGCGCGGCGCAGCGCCTCGCGATAGGGCGCAAGCGTCTGCAGTCGGAAGAGGAGCAGGTTGCGAATCCGGTCGCGGATCTTCATCGCCGCGATCTTCTCCGGCGGGAAGGCGGTCAGCATCGCCTTGTCGACCCAGTCGAACCAGGCGTCGATCATCTCCGCGGCGCCGCCCGGAAAGGCCAGCCTTGCCCGGTCGGCCGGCACGCCCAGCTCGCCTGCCGCCATGGCCAGCGCGGCTTCGCCCCAGCCGTCAAAGGCGGCATGTGCGCCGAGCCGGGGGGCCAGGGCCGCCTTCAGCTCGTCCAGGTTCATGTCGAGTGGCTCGACCATCGGCCCTCATTGGCCCTCGACGGGCAGGCTGGCAAGCCTGCGGTCGGGGAGGCGGATCAGGACAAGGGCCGCGCAGACCAGAAGGGCGCCGAGCAGGTCGCCGGCGCCGAGCGCCTCGCCATAGACGAGCCAGCCGATCGCGGCCGAGGCGATGGGCTGGGTCAGGAAGCAGAGGCCGACGAGCACCGGCGAGAGGTGGCCCATCGCGTAGACAAGCAGGCCCTGCCCGACGAGCTGGCTGGAAATCGAGAGGGCAATCACCGGGGTCCAGTCGGTCGGGGTCACCGTCTCGCCCTGCAGCAGGGCAAAGCCGAGCAGGGGCAGCGCACCCGCGGCGGTGGCGATGGCGAGCACCGGCCAGGGCTTCATCGCCCGCCGCGCCCGGTCCACCGCGATCAGGTAGAAGGTGTAGAAGAGGCCGGCGAGCAAGGCGAGCAGGTCGCCGGCGAAATGCTCGGGCGAGAGCTCGTAGCTGCTGCCGAGCAGCAGGATCGTGCCGATCGCCGCCAGACCGAGGGCGAGCGCCTGCGGGGCGCGCGGCAGGCGGCGGAGCAGGAAGAAGCCGTAGATCGCGAACAGGAAGCTTGCGAAATTGCCGAACAGGGTCGCATTGGCGAGCTTGGTGATGAGGATGCCCTCATGCCAGGCGGCGAGGTCGGCGGCGAAGAAGATGCCGCCCGCGGCCACGGCGCCGATCAGGGCCCGGCGCGGGAAGGGCTCGCCTTTGCCCTGCCGCAAAGCGAGGAAAAAGAGGAAGGGCACGGCCAGCGCCAACCGCCAGAAGCCGGCAGAAACCGGCCCGATATGGCCCACATCCTGAGCAAGACGAACCATCCAGGGGCCCGCCGAGAGGAACAGATTTGCCAAGATGAGCGCAGGGAAAGCGAGGCGGCGCGCGGGGTGATGCATTTCACTTTGCAACCCTTATATCCTTTCGCACCCGCAGCATAATCCGATAGGTTTCGCCCATGCCCTCGCTCTTCGATCCGATCAAGCTCGGCGCCGTGGAGGCGCCCAACCGCATATTGATGGCGCCGCTGACCCGTGGCCGCTCGACCCGGGAGCATGTGCCCACCGCGTTGATGCAGACCTATTACAGCCAGCGCGCCGCCGCCGGCCTGATCATTACCGAGGCGACCGGGATCAGCCGTCAGGGGCTCGGCTGGCCCTATGCCCCGGGGCTCTGGACCCGGGAGCAGGTCGAGGGGTGGAAGCCGGTGGTCGGCGCCGTGCACGCGGCGGGCGGGCGGATCTTCGCCCAGCTCTGGCATATGGGCCGGCTCGTCCATTCCAGCCTGGGCGGCGGCCAGGCCGTCTCCGCCTCGGCGACCATAGCGCCGCACAAGGCGCATACCTATGACGGCCGCCAGCCTTATGAGGAGGCGCGCGCGCTTCGCCTCGACGAGATCCCCGATCTGATCGGCGATTATGAGCATGCCGCGGCCAATGCGATCGAGGCGGGCTTCGACGGCGTCCAGATCCACGCGGCGAACGGCTATCTGATCGACCAGTTCCTGCGCGACGGCACCAACCTCCGGGACGACGATTATGGCGGCCCGGTCGAGAACCGCATCCGCCTGCTCCGCCAGGTGACGCAGGCCGTGGCCGACACGGTCGGCGCCGACCGCACCGCCGTGCGCCTCTCCCCCAATGGCGAGTCGCAGGGCGTGAACGACAGCGATCCGTTCAGCCTGTTCCCGGCCGCCGCCGCCGCGCTCTCGGAGATCGGCATCGCCTTCCTCGAGCTGCGAGAACCTGCCCCGGACGGCACGTTCGGCAAGGCCGAGGTCGACCCGGTCCATCCCCATATCCGCAAGGTCTTCAAGGGCCCGCTGGTGCTGAACTCGGACTACACGCGCGCCCGCGCGCAGCAGGCGCTCGACGCCGGCGAGGCGGACGCGATCGCCTTCGGCCGGCCCTATATCTCCAACCCGGACCTGGTCGACCGGCTGCGGCGCGGGGCGGACCTCGCGCCCGACGTCATGGCGACCTGGTACAGCCAGGGACCGGAAGGCTATGTCGACTATCCGGCGCTTGCGAACGAGGCCAGCGAGGCCGCCTAGAGTCTGTACTCATAAAGCTTGCTGATTTGTTTGAGGCTTGATTCAAGGTTGCTGGGAGGAGCCTTGGATGGGACGCTATGATTTGAGCGAGGCGGAGTGGCGGCTGATTGCGCCGTTGCTTCCGGACAAGCCGCG
>NZ_DASPNF010000007.1:0-148113 GCF_035626655.1 Allosphingosinicella sp. | reverse complement strand
AACTTCACCCCAATTACTACCTATACCTTGGGCGGCTCCTTCCTTGCGGTTAGGTGACCGACTTCTGGTATTGGCAACTTTCGTGGTGTGACGGGCGGTGTGTACAAGGCCCGGGAACGTATTCACCGCGGCGTTGCTGATCCGCGATTACTAGCGACTCCGACTTCACGCAGTCGAGTTGCAGACTGCGATCCGAACTTGGCCGGCTTTTTTGGGATTCGCTCACCCTCGCGGGATAGCAGCCCTCTGTACTGGCCATTGTAGCATGTTTGCAGCCCTGGACATAAGGGGCATGATGACTTGACGTCGTCCCCACCTTCCTCCGAGTTGACCCCGGCAGTCTCCTACGAGTCCCCGCCATTACGCGCTGGCAACATAGGATAAGGGTTGCGCTCGTTGCGGGACTTAACCCAACATCTCACGACACGAGCTGACGACAGCCATGCACCACCTGTGCAAGGCCCCGAAGGACACCGTATCTCTACGGCTTTTCCCTACATGTCAAACCCAGGTAAGGTTCTTCGCGTTGCCTCGAATTAAGCAACATGCTCCGCTGCTTGTGCGGGCCCCCGTCAATTCCTTTGAGTTTTAGCCTTGCGGCCGTACTCCCCAGGCGGGGCACTTAATGCGTTAGCTACGGCACGGAATCCGTCGATAGGACCCCACACCTAGTGCCCAACGTTTACGGCGTGGACTACCAGGGTATCTAATCCTGTTTGATCCCCACGCTTTCGCTCCTCAGCGTCAGTTCCGGCCCAGAGCGCCGCCTTCGCCGCTGGTGTTCCTCCTGATATCTGCGCATTTCACCGCTACACCAGGAATTCCACGCTCCCCTACTGGACTCTAGCCACAGCAGTATCGGGTGGCGTCTCCAGGTTGAGCCTGGAGGTTTCACACCCGACTTAGCGAACCGCCTACGAGCTCTTTACGCCCAATAAATCCGGACAACGCTTGCCCCCTACGTGTTACCGCGGCTGCTGGCACGTAGTTGGCCGGGGCTTCTTCTGCAGGTACCGTCTGATTTCGTCCCTGCTGAAAGGGGTTTACGACCCGAGAGCCTTCATCCCCCACGCGGCGTCGCTGCATCAGGCTTTCGCCCATTGTGCAATATTCCCCGCTGCTGCCTCCCGTAGGAGTCTGGGCCGTGTCTCAGTCCCAGTGTGGCTGATCATCCTCTCAGACCAGCTAAGGATCGTTGCCTTGGTGAGCCTTTACCTCACCAACTAGCTAATCCTACGCGGGCTCATCCCTGGGCGATAAATCTTTGGTCCGAAGACATCATCCGGTATTAGCTTCAGTTTCCCGAAGTTATTCCGAACCCAAGGGCAGATTCCCACGCGTTACGCACCCGTGCGCCACTAGATCCGAAGATCTCGTTCGACTTGCATGTGTTAGGCATGCCGCCAGCGTTCGTTCTGAGCCAGAATCAAACTCTCAAGTTTATGTCCGATCCTCACGCCGCGGGGGAATACCCGAAGCCTTGAGGGCCGGCTTTCAAGGAGCCGTTCCTGCACAAATACATATTACTGTGGATATGTAAGAGGACATTTGGAACGGCCTGGTTTGTCCGATCATCCAGCGCCTTGAAGCCGCTGGCGACCGGGGCCGCCGCCCACATGTCCCTTCATCTAAACCGACAATGTCAAAGAGCCGACGCGCTCCCTCCCCGGTGGAAACCGGGTTACCGGTGATCGGTTAAGAGAGACGCAAACGGGGCCGGGCAGACCGCTCTGCCCCGTCGGTGAAGGGCCATATATGTAGGAGATTCGAACCCGTCAACACCCATTTTGGCGAAAAGTTACCGCCGCTTCAGGATCCTGACGAAATTCGTCCCCCTCGCTCCACCCATATAGGCATCCTCAACGCTGGTTTAACCCCTTTGCCTTAAGGCCGGAGCGGATGGATGCCCCGCACTCGCAACCGGCCGCCGCGGCCGACGACGCGCCCGCCGAGGAGAAGCGCGATCCCGCCTTCGCCGAGCGGGTGAAGTCGGGCGTGATCTGGCGCTCGGGCAGCCAGCTGTTCGGCCAGCTCATCGCCTGGACCTCGACCTTCCTCGTCATCCGCATGCTGAACCCCAGCGACTATGGGCTCGTGGCGATGACCGGCGTGGTGCTGACCTTCCTCGATCTGTTCAAGGGCTGGGGCTTCGCGAGCTCGCTGGTCCGTGACGAGAAGACGGACCGGCACAAGATCGGCCAGGCCTTCGCCATGCTGCTGCTGATGAACGGCGCGCTCGCCGCGATCCAGTTCGCCGCGGCGCCGCTGGCGGCGGACTATTTCCACCAGCCGATGGTCGCGGACCTGCTGCGCGTGCAGGCGCTCTTCTATCTCGCCAACCCCTTCACCGCTTTGGGCCATGCGCTGCTGGTAAGGCGGCTCGAGTTCAAGACGCAGGCCCGTATCGACCTGGTCGCGGCGGTGCTGAGCGCGCTCACCGCGCTCGCCTGCGCCTATGCCGGGCTCGGCGTCTGGACCCTGGTCGCCGCACCCGGCATGCTCTGGTTCGCGCGCGCCGGCGGCTATTTCGCGGCCGCCAGGCTCTGGCAGATCCGGCCGCGATTCGCCTTCGCCGGCGCCGGCACGATGCTGCGCTACGGCGTGGCGATGATCGCGGTGCAGATGTGCTGGTTCGTGCAGAGCCAGGCCGACGTCTTCATCGGCGGGCGCGTGCTCGACGCCCATGCGCTCGGCCTCTACACGACCGCTTTGTTCCTCACCCAGATTCTCGCCTCCAAGTTCGTGCCGCCGCTGAACGAGGTCGCCTTCGCCGCCTATTCCCGGATCCAGGCGCGGCCGGACATGATCCAGTCGGCGTTTCTGAAGTCGATCCGGCTGATCATGCTGGTCTGCATGCCCTTCTACTTCGGGCTGGCGGTGACCGCGGCGCCCTTGGTGGAGACCTTTCTGGGCGAAAAGTGGACCGACACGGTCGGGATGGTGCCGATTCTCTGCGCGGCAATGCCGCTGATGACGCTGCAGATCCTGTTCGCGCCGGCGACCAACGCGCTCGGCCGGCCGGGCCTGGCGGTGAAGACCGGCCTGTTCGGCGCGTTCCTGATGACCGCCGCCTTCGCCGCCGGCATCCAGTGGGGGACGCAGGGGCTGGCCTGGGCCTGGCTCGGGGGCATGGGCGCCCTGCTCGCGGTCACCGTCGAGCTGTCACGGCCGGTGATCGGGGTCAGCCGGGCCGAGCTCTTCCTCGCGGCCGCGCCCGGCCTGGCCGCGGCCGCGGCGATGGCCGGCATTGTCGTCGGCGCCGACTGGCTGCTGGGCGACCTCGGCGCCGGCAAGAAGCTGGCTGTGCTGGTGACGGTGGGCGCGGCCGCCTATTTCGCCTTCCTCATCGCCTTCGCGCGGCCGATCGTCGAGGAGGTGCTCGGCCTGTTCCGGCCGAAGCGGGAAGCCGCCGCCTAGCCCTCAGACGCTCTGGATATAGTTGAGCATCGCCTCGGCCTCGGCCTCGATCTTGTCCATCCGGAACTTGACGAGGTCGCCGATCGAGACGAGCCCGACCAGGGCCTCGCCCTCGACCACCGGCAGGTGGCGGATGCGCCTTTTGGTCATCAGCGAGAGCGCGCCCAATATATCGCCCGTCGGCTCGACCGTGATCGCGGGCGCGGTCATGATCTTCTCGACCGGCCAGTCGAGCACCGCCGCGCCGTCGCTCTTGAGGCAGTAGATGATGTCGCGCTCGGACATGATGCCGGCGACCCGGCCGGCCCGGAGCACGGGCACGGCGCCGATCTTGCGCTCCGCCAGCAGGGTGACCGCGTCGCGCACCGGCGTCGCGCAGTCGACGGTCAGCACCTCGCTGCCCTTGCCCTGGAGGATCAAGGCGATGGTCATTGTGCCTCTCCCTTCGCTGTTCCGCTAACGCGACTCGGGCCTTGATGATCCCATGCGGCGCCTCCAAATGGAAGCCATGCCCCGGCATGATCCCGTTCCGCCAAGGCGCCCTGCCGCGCCCCCGCACGACCGCGAGCGGGAGGCGGCCGCCTGGGCGCGCTACAAGCAGACGATGAAGTGGATGGCGCTGGCGGCGGTGGTGACCGTCCTGCTCGCCCTGATCTGGCTGAAGAGCTTCGGCGAGCCGGTGCCCGTCCACATGACGATCGCCACCATATTGGGCGTCGGCCTTACCGTCCTGGTCGGTACCGGGCTGATGGGGCTGGTCTTCCTGTCCAATCGCTCGGGCGCCGACGAGGAAGCGGGGCGGCCGCTCGACGAGGAAGACGAGGACCAATGACGAAAGAACGCGGCGCGGCGATCCTGCGCGTCGTCCCCAGGCCCGGGGACATCAATTCGAACGGCCATATCTTCGGCGGCTGGGTACTCAGCCAGATGGACATCGCCGCCGGCATCGTCGCCGCGCGCGAGGCGGACGGGCCGGTCGCGACCGTGGCGATCGAGGCGATGAAGTTCATCGCCCCGGTGCTGCTGCACGACCTGATCTCGGTCTATGCCGAGGTCGAGCGGATCGGCCGGACTTCCGTCGCGATCCGGATCGAGGTCATCGCCAGCCGCGACCGCGGCCGCCAGGAGGTGAAGGTGACCGAGGGCCTCTTCACCTTCGTGGCGCTGGACGAGAATCACCAGCCGCGGCCGGTGAAGCGCTAGACCGTGGTGTAGCCGCCGACATACCAGTTGCCGCCCGGATCGGAGCACATCTCCGTCGTCTTGTCCTCATAGGTGCAATAGACGCGGATCGAGGCGCTGCTGCCGTTCAGCCAGCAGGTCGCCGAGACCGCGGAGCCGGGCGCGCTGAAGCCGCCGGTCGTCCAGGCATTGTTGTCCCAGCAGCGCTCGCTCACATTATAGCCGTCCGTCGAGTAAACGCGAATGTGCAGGCCGGCGCTGTCCTGCCAACTCACCGACGCGGTGCCGACCGGCATATTGGGCATGTCCGTCATTTTACTGTCCTCCCCAGTTGAGCGGCGCGCGCTTCTTCGAATCGCGAACGACAATAGAAGTCGTTACGTGACGCAGCGCAATCGATTTCATGGTCTTTGACTTTGACAGGCGTATGAAGAACTGGCTTCAGCGGCTGCAGGTGCCGCCGGCGCCTGCCGTCCGATAGGAGCGGAAGTTTTCGGGGATGGCGGCGCGGAAGCAGAGCACCGCGCGCCCATTGGCAGGCACGGTCACCTGCCACAGCGGCCAGCCGTTGCGCCGCCCCAGCCGCGCATTCGCGCTGATATTGTCGAACTGGACGATGCCCTCGAAGGTGATCGGCTGGGCCCGGTCGTTGGTCACCACCAGCTCGAACTGGCCGACGTCTTCCCGGCGACTCAGCATGCGGAGCGCGCTGCGTACACCGGGCGATTGGCCGAGCGGGACCTCCACGTCCTGGCCCACCGCATAATCGCTGACGGTCCCCTGGCCGATCATCACCGGCCGGTCGGGGCCCCGGGCAAACAGCACCAGGCCGCCGGCGGGCAGCGGCACGCCCAGCCCCTCGGCCTCGCGGTTGCGCGTGATCAGCAGCCGCTCCGGCGGCGCCGGGTCATAGGATTGGAAGACCTGGTGCGGGGCGAAATAGTCCCGATAGACGAAGCGGACCCGTATCCGCTGCCGCGTCATGAAGGCGACCTGCTTCTGGCTGTTCGCTGCGACCGTCACCGGCTCGGGGATCCGGTAGAGCTTGAGATCGCCCAGATTCTCCTGGCTGGCTGTGACCGACGTAATCGGCACGGCCATGTCCAGCATCCCCCGCGCCGGGATGCGGCTGCCGGTGACGACGATCGACTCCTCCCGATCGCGCAATTGGGCGCCGCGGCCCATGGCCATGCGCTGCAATTGCTCGAGCGGGATGTCGCTGGTCGTCGCGGCGGGCCAGCATTGCAGCCGGATCGGCCCGCCCTCGCGCTCCTGCGGCTCGACATTCTCCCAGTTGAGCCGGCCGGCCACCGCCTGGGTATCGGCATTGACGAAGCTGGTCTCGTCGCCGCTGGCCAGGGTCAGCCAGGCGAGCAGGTCGATGCTGCTGCCGTCGGGCGACAATTGGGCGATATAATTGGCCTGCCAGTCGAAGCCGGAGGCCAGATAGGCGAGCGTGACCGTGGCGGTGACCGGCTGGCTGCTGCGGGTCCGGACCGACAGGGTCGGCCGCGCCGACAGGCCGCCCGGAAGGCCGCCATAGACAAGCGTCTCGGAAAGCCCCGTGCAGCGCAGCGCCTCGCTCCCCTCGCGGGTCTGCAGCACCACCGCGCCGTCGGCGCCGCTGCGGATCACCGCCTCGCTCTCCCGCACGGCGCCGGTGGCGACCGAGGTGCGGCGGATGGTGACACGCTGGCCGAGCGAGCGATCAAGCAGGGTCGCGGGCGAGAGCAGCATGGCGTCGCGATTGCGCTCGACGATGCCCTGGGGAAAGCCGGTCACGATCGCGCTCTGCGGCACGATCCCGCCGGCGACGCCCTCGAATCGAATCTCCGCCTCGCCCGCCGGCAGGGTGATCCGCCGCGTCTCGGTGACCAGGGCGAAGCCTTCGGGCCAGTCGAGATCGACCGCCTGCGCGGCCGGCCGGCCGGGATCGCGATAAAGAGTGACGGCGACCCGGTCCGGGCCGGCCGAGGTGACGATCGTCTGGGCGGCGGCCGGCCACGCCAGAATGGCACAGAGCAGGACGCCGAGGCGCCTTCCGATCACGGCGCGACGACCCGGTAGCGCAAGGTCGCGCGGCCATTGGCCGGGATCGTCGTGCTCCAGAGCGTCATGCCGTTGCGCCGGCCGAGCCGCGTCTCGCTCCGCACCTGCGAGGGCTGGGCGAGGATTTCCAGCTCATAGGCGACCGCCCAAGGGCGGTCATTGGTCACCTCGACTTCATATTCGGTAGCGCCTTCGCTGCGCACCAGCGCCCTCTGCACGGAGACAATGCCGGGCACTTCGCCGAAGTCGATCTCCACCTCCTCGCCCACCGCGAAATCGCGAATCACCGCCTGGCCGACCAGCACCTGGCGGCCGCCGGCCTCGTCGAACAGCATCAGCCGTCCCGCGGGCAGCGGCAGGCCGAGCCCGTCCTCGCGCCGATTGCGCGTGACGAAGAACCGGCGGGCGAGCCCCCGTACCGCCTGGCGCGGGTAGAAACGCTGCCGGTAGACGGTGCGCACCTGGACCTGGGGCTGCTGCAGCAGGGCGACCTGCTTCTGGCTGCGCGCCGCGACGGTCACCGGCTCGGGGATGCGGTAGAGCTTGAGGTCGCCAAGCTCCTCCTGAACGGCCTGCTGGGCAATCATCGGCGACGGCGGCGGGGGTGGCGGCGCCATCATCATCGGCGCGCTGACCCGGCTCCCGGTGATAACGAGATCGTCCCCGTCCATAATCTCTTCTTCCCGCACCATGCGCTCGAACTCCTCGAGCGGAATGTCGCTGGTCGTCTGCTGCGGCCAGCAGCTGATCCGGAGCGGGCCGCCCTCGGATTGCTGGCGGGGCACGTCCTGGCGGCGGATGCGGCCCGCCACCGCCTGCGTGCTCGCATTGGCGAAGCCGGTCTCGTCGCTGTTCGCCAGCGTCAGCCAGGCAAACAGGCCGATCTGGCCGGTCTCGGGCGAGACGGTGGCGACATAATCGGCCTGCCAGTCGAAGCCCGAGGCAAGATAGGAGAGCGTGACCGTGGCGGTAACGCGCCGCGCCGCGCGGGCGCGCACCGACAGGGTCGGCCGGGCGGACAGGCCGGGCGGGACCTGGTCATAGACGAGCCGCTCGGTGAGGCCGGTGCAGCGCAGTGCCTCGAATCCATCCTCCGTCTGGAGCACGACCGCCCCGCCGGCGCCGGAGCGGATGACCGCCTCCTCTTCGCGCACCCGGCCGGTGGCGCGCGAGGTCCGGCGGATATGGACGCGGCGCCCGAGCGAACGGTCGAGCAGGGTGGCGGGCGAGAGCAGATAGGCGTCGCGGTTGCGCTCGATGAAGCCTTCGGGAAGGCCGGTGACGATCGCGCTCTGGGGGATGATGCCGCCGGCCACGCCCTCGAAGCGGATGTCGGTGGTGCCGGCCGGAACGGTGATCCGCCTGGTCTCGCTGATCAGGGCGACGCCGTTCAGCCACTGCAGGTTCGGCGCCTGGGCGGCCGGCCGGTTGGGATCGCGATAGACGGTGACCGCGACCCGGTCCGGCCGCGCCGAGGTGACGATGCCCTGCGCCACGGCAGGGAGCGGCGCCAGGCAGAGCAGGAGCGCAAGAAGGCGGCGCATCAGCTCTCGTCCTGCTGCTCGATGATGCGATAGCGCAAGGTCGCGCTGCCATTGGCCGGGACGGTCACCCGCCAGAGCGGCATGCCGTTCCGCCGCGCCAGGCGGGCGCCCTGCGGCCGCAACTGCTCATCCTCGTCGAGCTGCAATTCCAGCTCGTAGCGGATCGGCTCGGGCCGGTCGTTGGTGACGGTGACCCGGAACGCCTCGACATTGTCGGGCAGATCCTCCCTCTCCTCCTCCACGAGCGCGGTCGCGATGCCCGGCGCATCGTCGAGGCTGATCTCGACATCCTCGCCCACGGCATGGTCGCGAACCCCGCCCTCGCCGAGCAGGATCGGACCGCCGGCCCGCCGGGCGAAGAGCTGCAGGGTGCCGCCGGGCAGCGGCACGCCGAGCCCCTCCGCGGTCCGGTTGCGGGTGACGAGAATGCGGCGGGCGGTGTCGCTCTCCTCGTCATAGCTTGCCTCCATCCTGACCCGGTAGACCGTGTCCACCCTGACCCGCGGCTGCTGCAGGAAGGCGACCTGCTTCTGGCTGCGCGCGGCGACGGTGACCGGCTCGGGAATCCGGTAGAGCTTGAGGTCGCCCAGCTCCTCCTGCACCGCGCGCGTGCCGGTGACGACAATTGCGCTGTCCTCGTCGTTGCCGCCGATCATGCCGGCCCGGACCGCGCCCAGCCGGAAGCGCCCCTGCAGCCTGATCTCCTCGGTCGGCACCGCCGGCAGCGCGGGGAGCGAGCTGGTCGTGCCCTGGGGCCAGCATTGCAGGCGGAGCTCGTGCGCGTCCGATTCGCCGTCATCGTCGAACCAGGCCTCGCCATCCTCGTCGATCTCGACGCGCCTGATGCCCGGGCGCCTGTCATCGTCGTCCCCGGTCTCGCGGTTCAGCCGCCCGGCCACGGCCTGCGTGTCGGCATTGGCGAAGCCGGTCTCGTCGCCATTGGCCAGGGTCAGCCAGGCGAACAGCTCGACATGGCGGCCGTCGGGAGCAAGGGTGGCGATATAATTGGCCTGCCAGTCAAAGCCGTCGGCAAGATAGGCCAGCGTCACCGTCGCGGTCACCGGCGCGCTGGAGCGGGCGCGGACCGACAGCGTCGGCCGGGCGGACAGGCCGGCGGGCACAGAATCGTAGGTCAGGGTTTCGGCCTGCCCGGTGCAGCGCAGCGCCTCGAACCCCTCGGCGGTCTGGAGCACCACCGCGCCGTCGGCGCCGCTGCGCACCACCGCATCCTGCTCGCGCACCGCGCCGGTCGCGCGCGAGGTGCGCCTGAGGTGCACGCGGCGGCCCAGCGAACGGTCGAGCAGGCTGTCCGGCGAGAGCAGAAGGGCGTCGCGGTTGCGCTCGACGATGCCCTGCGGAAAGCCGCGCACGATCGCGCTTTGCGGCAGGATGCCGCCGGCGACGCCCTCGAAGCGGATCTCCGATTCGCCGGCGGGCAAAGTGATCCGCCGGGTTTCGCTGATCAGGGCATAGCCGCGCAGCCATTCGAGCTCGAACGGCTCGTTCGCCGGCCGGTGCGGCGCCCGGTAGACGGTGACCTCGACCCGGTCGGGGCGCGCCGAGGTGACGATCTGCTGCGCCGCCGCCGGCGTCGCCGCCAGCAGGAGGAGCAGGAACGGGACCTGTGCGCGCGGGACGCGCATCGCCGCCTCCCTTTTCCCGGGCCTAGAAGCGCGTGTCGAAGGTGGCGGTGACGACGGCCTCGCCATTGGCCGGCACCTGCACCCGCCAGAGCGCGTCGTCGGCGCTGCGCCGCTCGCTCGGCTGGCTTTCCTCGACGATGCGCGTGTCGCCCCAGAGGCCCGACTGCATCAGGTCGACGGTGACCGCATTGGGTCGGGCGTTGGTGAGCACGTAGCGCATGGTCGTGCGCCAGCGCGTGCTGTTGATCCGCTCGCGCCGCTCGACGGTCGGCTTCACCTTCACGTCGAAGGCCTGGCCGGTAGTGAGGCCGAGCTCGGAGCCCATCGGCGTGTGGCCGATCGCGCTCTCGCCGACGAATTGCGGATTGCCGCGGGCGTCGCGCTGGTAGACGCGGACGGTGCCGGCCGGGAGCGCGTCGCCGAGCCCCTGGTCGCGCGAGGTGGAGAAGCGCAGCACGCTGTTCGCGCTCTGCGGCTGCTCCGCCGTGCCCATCCAGGCGTTGCGATATTCATAGGCACGCACGGCCGGCGTGTTGGCGACGTCGAGGAAGCTGACCTGCTTGGTCTGGCGGTTGGCGATCGTCGTCCGCTCGGGCAGCGGGTAGAGGTAGAAGTCGCCGAGCCGCTCGCGGCCCGCGCTCTCCGTGCCCGCCTGGCGCAGCTGCCGCTGCCCGCCATAGGTCGGGCCCTGCTGGCCCGGGCCGACGCCGCCGGCGACGAGCAGGGTGTTGGCGTTCATATAGGGCGTGCCGCTATTGTTGGTGAGCGTGATCCAGCCCTGCACGTCCATCCGCCCGTTCGCCTCGTCGAACAGGGCGACATAGTCGGCGGACCAGGCGAGGCCCGGAGTGAGATAGGTGAGCGTGAGCGGGCGCCGGCCGCCGCGCTCGCTCTGCACGGTGACCGACAGGGTCGGGCGGGCGCGCAGATTCTCGGGCACCCGGTCGAAGATGACGCGGACGGGGAGGCCGTCGTCGCGCAGCACCTCGATCCGCTCGCCGATCTGCATGACGACGCCGCCATTGGCGGCGAGGATGCGGGCGCGCTCGCGCGTCTCCTGGCCGTTGGCCGGGTTGGTGCGCACGATCGTCACGGTCTCGCCGACCGCCTTCTGCATGAGGGCCTGGGGCGAGAGCAGGTCGAAGTCGAAATTCTGCTCGACGATCCCGATCCCCTGGCCGGTCAGGGTCACCGTCTCCGGGCGGATCTGGGCGGAGACGTCGGGGAATTCCTGGCGCGAGCGGTTGGCCGGGATGTCGAGCTGCCGCACGTCCTGCACGAGCGCCAGATTGTTGTTGTAGATCGTGACCGACACCTGCCCCTGCGCGGTCTGCGAGGGCGGCGGGATTTCGGCGCTGATCTGGGCGAGTGCCGGCAGGGCCAAGGCCGGTGCGGCGAGGAAGGTGGCGACAAGCAGCAGTCCACGCATGAGGTATCCCCTTCTTGGTGCGTAACGAAGCGTCACACAGCCCAGCTTTCCCGTCCATGAACGGATGATACTTTATCACATTTTAAGCAGCCCGGCGCCGCCAAGGCAAAGAAAAAGCGCCACTCCCGCGGTACGGAAATGGCGCTCTTCCTTGTTCAGCAAGGAATCGGTCGGGCCTCAGGCGGCCGGAGCGATGTCCTCATCGGTCGCGCGCGGCCGGCGCGGACGGCGGGCGCGGGCCGGCTTCTCCTCGGCGGCGTCCTCGTTGGCGGCGGCGATGGCCGGCGGCAGCACGTCGAGCGAGATGCGCTCGCTCTGGCCATCGTCCTCGTCGGCCTCGGCCCGGCGGCGCGGACGGCGCTGGGCGCGATATTCGCCGTTGCGGTCGCCCCGGTCGCTGCGCTCGGCCTTGTAGTCGCCGCTTCGCTCGGGCCGGTCCTCGCGCTCGTCGCGCTCCTCGCGGCGGCTGTAGCGGGGGTCGTCGCGGCGCGGATCGTCGCTCTCGGCGGCCTCGTTGCCCTCGGCCTCGGCCTCGAACTCCTCAGCCTCATCCTCGTCCTCTTCGCGCTGCCGGCGCTGCTCCTCGAAGCGCGCGCGGTTCTCGTTGAGGACGCGGAAATAATGGTCCGCATACTGGAGATAATATTCGGTCTGGACCCGGTCGCCCTGCATCTGCGCGTCGCGGGCGAGGCCTTTGTACTTTTCCAGCAGCTGGGCGGCATTGCCGCGCTGACGGTTGTCCTGCCGGTTGCCGGGATTCTGATTGGCGCCGGGCGGGCGTCCACCGCCGCCGCCGCCGCGGCCGCGCCTGCGGCCGCCCTGACGATTGTTGATCAAACGAAAATCCTCACCAAGGGTGGTTTACTCTGCCCCTACCGGCCGGGCCCTTCCCGGCCTCCTTTACCTGCACGACCCGGTCGGCAAGGCGCCGCGGAAAACCGCGACTCCAGCCACCGCTCCAAAGCCTTCGCAAGCGACAAGCCATCGGGGGTCGGCGACGTCAGGCCCTCACGCATCCTCTGCTGTGGTCGGCCCCGTCCCTGACCCCCTATGTAGTCAGACAGAAAGCCAAATCCAAGTGAAAAAGCACTAAAGCGGGTCAAGCGTCAGAACCAGGCACCGCTCGATCCCTCTGAGGTCCCTTCGTGACTCTATCGTGAAACCCTCGGCCGCGAAGAGCGCGGAAGCGGAAATTAACTGCCCGACGCCGATTTCCACACAAACCACGCCCGAAGGGGCGAGCAGCCTCGCCAGTTGCGGGGCCAGCAGACGGTAGTCGTCGAGGCCGTCCGGGCCTGAGTAGAGGGCGGAGGCGGGCTCGTGACGGGCGACGTCGGCCGGGAGGTCGGCGCCCGCCTCCACATAAGGCGGGTTGCAGAGGATCAGGTCGAAGCGCTCGGCCAGCCCCTCGCCCCAATGGCCGAGACGGAATTGCGCGCGCGGGACCGCATTGCGGCGCGCCCAGGCGAGCGCCGCTTCCGAGGCGTCGATGCCGAGCCCGGTCGCCTCCGGCCACTGGTCGAGCGCGGCGAGCAACAGGGTGCCGGGACCGGTGCCGAGATCGAGGATCCGCGCCGGCGCGCGATCGCCGAAATGCACGATCGCCGCCTCGATCAGGGTCTCGCTGTCGGGGCGGGGGACGAGCGCGCCCGGGCCGACTGCCAGTTCGATCGTCCAGAAGGCGCGGCGGCCGGTAATATAGGCGACGGGCTCATGGGCGAGGCGGCGCTCGACCAGGAGCTCGAAGCCGGGGGGCGCCTCCTCGTCGAGCCGGTGCAGGAGCAGCGCCTCGCGCTCGACGCCCACCGCGTGCGCCATGAGGAGCTCGGCATCGAGCCGGGCGGTGTCGCTCATGACGGCCAGCCGCGCGGCCGCCGCATTCAGGGCGTCACGCACTCTCATCCAGACTCGCCAGCCGCTCCGCCTCGTCCTCGGCAATCAGGGCGCCGATCAATTCGTCCAGCTGGCCCTCGAGGATTTCGGGGAGGCGGTGGAGGGTGAGGTTGATGCGGTGGTCGGTCACCCGTCCCTGCGGGAAATTATAGGTTCGTATCCGCTCCGAGCGGTCACCCGAGCCGACCATGGACTTGCGCGCGCCGGCCCGCTCCGAAGCGAGGCGCTCGCGCTCCATCTCGTAGAGCCGGGTGCGCAGCACCTTCAGCGCCTTGGCCTTGTTCTTGTGCTGCGACTTCTCGTCCTGCTGGATGACGACGAGGCCGGTCGGGATATGGGTGATGCGGACCGCGCTGTCGGTGGTGTTGACCGACTGGCCGCCGGGGCCGGAGGAGCGGTAGACGTCGATGCGGAGATCCTTGTCGTCGATGACCACGTCCACATCTTCGGCTTCCGGCAGGACCGCGACGGTGGCGGCCGAGGTATGGATGCGGCCGCCGCTCTCGGTTGCCGGTACGCGCTGGACGCGGTGGACACCACTTTCGAACTTGAGCCGGGCGAACACGCCCTGCCCCGTCACGGAGGCGATCGCCTCCTTGTAGCCGCCGATCTCCGACGCGTTTGCCGAGATCAGCTCGAAGCGCCATCCCCGGGCCTCGGCATAACGCTGATACATGCGAAGCAGGTCGCCGGCGAACAAAGCGGCCTCGTCGCCGCCGGTGCCGGCCCGGATCTCCAGCATGGCGGCGCGCTCGTCGGCGGCGTCGCGCGGGAGCAGCTTCACGGCCAGGTCGCGCTCGGCGGCCTCCAGCATGGCCTGGTTCTCGACCAGCTCGTCGGCGGCCATCTGGCGGAGTTCCTCGTCCGTCTCGTTGGCCATTTCGGCGAGCGAGACCGCCTCGTCGCGCAGCCGCCTGACCTCCCGCGCTGCCGCGGCGACGGGCTCGATCTCGGCATAATCCTTGGAGAGCTTCACAAAGGCGTCGGGCGCGAGGTCCCCGGCGCTCATCGCCTGCTGCAATTCCTCGCGCCGCGCCTCGATGGCGGCGATCCGTTCGGCGGAGATTTTGGTCATTTAACTCGCTTTTCGAGAGTTATGTAGCGAGTCTCAGGATCGTCGCTGACTGCGAATCGAGCCATCAAAGCCTCAATCAGGCGCTTCCTGACCGGCTTCGCGGAAGGGTCAATGTCTCTGATTCTAGTAGCAGCGACGTAGAACTCATCACCGGCTTCAACCACGAGAGCCCTGCTAGCACCTGATTTCCGCGCTTTCTCGTATCTCTTATTTTCCGATCCAAAGTAGGCCATGTCCGATTTGATGCCCGCGCGCCGGAGCAACGAGAGAATCTCCATCGCGATGGTGAAGGATTCGTCTTCATTGCTTGGAATGACCACGATTTCGACCGCTTCCCTCGGAGGGGCCTCAATCATCATTGCCAATCTCTCGATGCCGGCAGCCCAACCGACCGATGGCATATGCGGACCACCTAAGCTTTCCATCAACCCGTCGTAGCGCCCACCTGCAAGGACAGTGCCCTGAGAGCCTAAGTCGTCGGTGACGAATTCGAAGGCGGTGTGGCGATAATAATCGAGACCTCGGACCAGACGGGCGTTGCGAGTCCACTTCACGCCAGCCCTATCTAAGCCTTCGGTTACCAATTCGAAGAAGAGACCTGCACCCCTTGTCATGTAGTTGTCGATCCCCGGCGCCGCATTTGCAATGGGTCGATCGCGCGGATCCTTGCTGTCGAGAATACGCAGGGGATTCTTATCGAGCCTAGTCAGGCTGTCTTCGGACAGGTCGCCACGGTGCTTCTCGAAATGAGCGACCAACGCAGCACGCCAGGCGTCCCGCGTTTCCGGGTCGCCAAGAGTATTCAGCTGTAGGCTGATCCGGCGAGATATGCCGAGCTCGTGCAGCAGCTGATCGGCGAGGACGAGCAGCTCCACATCCGCTGCCGGGGCGTCCGTCCCGATGATCTCGGCATCGAGCTGGTGAAACTGGCGGTAGCGGCCCTTTTGCGGACGTTCGGCGCGGAAGACGGGCCCATAAGTGGCCAGCTTCATCGGGATGAACTGCTGCCAGCCCTCGGTCAGAAAAGCGCGACAGATGCCGGCGGTGAATTCGGGCCGCAGGGTCCACGATTCATCACCTCTCTCGAAGGTGTACATCTCCTTGGAGACGACGTCCGTGGTCTCGCCGATCGAGCGCGAAAAGACCTCGGTCAACTCGACCACGGGAGTTTCGACACGCTGGAAGGCGTAGCACCGGCGCACGCGGTCGAACGTCTCCACCACCTTGTGGAAACGGTCTGCCTCTTCGCCCCAGATGTCCTGGGTGCCCCTGATCCGCTGCGGACCCTTGCTCATGGGGGTGGCCCCTTAGCAGCTTTGCCGGTTTGCGAAAGACTTCCGTCATTGCGAGGAGCGAATGCGACGAAGCAATCCAGCCACTGTGCTGGATTGCCGCGCTGCGCTCGCAATGACGGCTATTTATGCCGCCCCAGCCAGGCCTCCCTGTCGGCCACGGCCCGGGCGTTCGTGATCACCCGCTCGGCGATATGGCCGACCTCCCAGGACAGGCCGTGATCGACATAGACCTTCACCCCGGCCTCGGTGAGCTCGCGGAAGAAGGAGATGTCCTCGCCCATGCGGACGTTCGTGCCCGGCGCGAGCTTGCGGTCAAACGGTGCCCAGCGATCCCAGCCAACGCCCTTTTCGACATGCGCCTTCACTTGGTGGAGGACAGCCATGTCCATCAGGCAGAGCGCGAGCCCGACATGCCAGACCTCCTCGACCGCGCCCGCTTTGGCCAGGTCCTCGGTCGTCCAGACATGCTCCATCTCACCCTTTTCGTTCAGCTTCACGGCGACCGGGCCGGTCGGCTCGCTCCGGCGCGGCTGGTTGCAGCCGACGACGGGGAGGCCGTGCCCGAGCAGGCGGAACAATGTGTCGGGCGGGAAGACATGGTCGCTGTCCAGCCAGAGCAGGTAGCGCGCCTGCCACTGGATCGCCTTCATCAGCAGGCGCGTGCGGCTTTCCGGCAGGTCGGAGGAGCTGAGCGAGAAGATCTCGAGCTCCAGCCGGGCGCCGCCGGGCGCGGGCCGCGACAGCGAATGCGCGATCATCCGCGCCAGGCTGATCGTGAAATCGCCGCGCGTGTCGCCGTGGCGGGGAATGCAGATCGCGACCTTCATCGCCGCGCGTCATGCACCGGAGAGCGCGTGACTCGCAACCATCCGCGGAGTAAGGCCCGCCGCCATCATGAACATCGACCTCATCCCCGCAGGCGACGATCCGCCCGAGAAGATCAACGTCATCATCGAGGTGCCGCTCGGCGGCGAGCCGGTGAAATACGAGTTCGACAAGAAGTCCGGCGCGATCTTCGTCGACCGCATCCTCCACACGGCGATGCGCTATCCGGCCAATTACGGCTTCGTCCCGCACACTCTGGGCGAGGACGGCGACCCGCTCGACGCTTTGGTCATCGCCCGCTCGCCGATCATTTCCGGCGCAGTGATCCGCGTGCGGCCGGTCGGCGTGCTGCTGATGGAGGACGACAAGGGCGGCGACGAGAAACTGATCACCGTGCCGGTCGATTCGACCTTTCCCTATTACAGCGAGGTCGACGACACCGCCGATCTGCCGCCGATCGTAGCGCAGCAGATCGAGCATTTCTTCACCCATTATAAGGACCTCGAGCCGGGCAAATGGTCGAAGCTGAACGGCTGGGGCGATCGCGCCGAGGCCGAGCGGCTGATCGTCGAGGCGATCGAGCGGGCGAAGGCGGCGAAGGACTGATCCCTCCTTCGCTATTCCCGCGAAGCGGGCACCCGGTTTCCTGCGCTGCCTGGAACCCCGCTTCGCGGGATGACGGTGGGTACTGGACGCACGCAACCGTTTCGCTAGCGTGCGGCGCCATGATCCGGCATCTCATCCTAGGCTCGGCGCTGGCGCTGAGCGCCACCGCCGCCCTCTCGCAGCAAGGGGGAAATCCCGTGAACTCCGCCGAAAGCCGCACCCGCGCCGCGCTCGCGAAGATCGAGGAACTCAACCCGCGGCTCAACGCAGTGATCGCCGTCGATCCGACCGCGCTGGACCAGGCGCGCAGCCTCGACCGGCAGCGCCGCGCCCGCGGGCCGCTGTTCGGCATGCCGATCCTGATCAAGGACAATATCGAGACGGCGGGGCCGCTGCCGACCACGGCCGGGAGCCTCGCGCTCGCGAACAACGTCACCAATCGCGACGCCCCGTTGGTCGCCCGCCTGCGCGCCGCCGGCGCGGTGATCATGGGCAAGGCTAATCTCAGCGAATGGGCGAACATCCGCTCGTCCGATTCCATCTCCGGCTGGAGCGCGGTCGGCGGGCAGGTGCGCAATCCCTATGCGCTGAACCGCAATCCCTGCGGCTCCTCCTCGGGGAGCGCGGTGGCGGTGGCGGCGGGCATGGTGCCGGCGGCGATCGGCACCGAGACGGACGGCTCGATCACCTGCCCGGCCGCGATCAACGGCATTGTCGGCTTCAAGCCGACGGTGGGCTTCGTCAGCCGCACCCATGTCGTGCCGATCAGCCACAGCCAGGACACGCCGGGGCCGATGACGACGACGGTGCGCGACGCGGCCCTGATCATGAACGCGATCGCCGGTACGGACCCCGCCGATTCCGCGACCGCGGAGGCGGACAGGCGCCGGACGGACTTCACCGCGGGCCTCACCCCCGACGCGCTGCGCGGCGTCCGGATCGGGGTGATGCGCTTCTCCGGCGCGCCGGGCACCGACGCGGTCTATGAGGAGGCCCTCGGCGTGCTCCGCGCCCAGGGCGCGACCCTGGTCGACATCGCGGAGTTCGGCGGCGATCGCGCGGCGATCGGCCGCAACGAGATCATCGTCCTGCTCGCCGAGCTGAAGCACGACATGAACGCCTATCTGGCGACCCTGCCGGCAGCGGTGCGCACCCGCACTTTGGCCGACGTCATCGCCTTCAACCGCGCCAATGCCGGCCGGGAAATGCCGCTGTTCACGCAGGACCTGTTCGAGCGGGCGGAGGCGACGACAGGATTGATGCAGTTCGAGTATCGCAACGCGCGCGCCGAGGCACGGCGTCTCGCCGGCCGGGAGGGAATCGACCGGCTTTTGCAGACGCACAATGTGGTCGCCCTGGTCAGCCCGACCCGGCCGGCCGCCTGGCTGATCGACGCGGTCCATGGCGACACCAGCCCCGGCGGCGGCTCGGCCGGCGGCCTCGCGGCGGTGGCCGGCTATCCGCACCTTACCGTGCCGATGGGGCAGGTGCGCGGCTTGCCGGTCGGCCTCAGCTTCATGGGCGCCGGGTGGGACGATGCGCGCATCCTCGCGCTCGGCTATGCCTATGAGCAGGCGAGCCACAAGCGCTTCGAGCCGCGCCTGCTGCCGTCGATCGAGGAGAGCGACGCGGTCGCCCCGCACCTCAGGCCGGCGGCGCGCCCTTAGGCTTTTTCGGGCGCTTCTTCGCGGCCCCGCGCAGGCCCGCCTCGACCGCAAGCCCGGCCCAGCGCTGCATCGCCTCGACATCGTCATAGACGTCGGCCGGCGCGCGCCGGTAGTTCATCGTCTCGACCTTGCCGTCCTTGTCCGTGAAGGCATAGCGCTCGCAGCCCTCCGCGTCCCAGATCGCCGCGCTCTCGGCGTCGCCCTTGAACCAGAGCTCGTCCTCGATGACCGCGAAGATCGTCCCGTCCAGATACAGGACGGCCACGCCCATCATCGGGCGCAGGGTCACGTCGCCGAGCGGCGCCAGCGCCTCCTTCGTCCATTCGAAGAGGGCGGCATCCCAAGCCATCAATGCGCGACCAGCTTGAGCCCGACGATGCAGGCGATCAGGCCGAGCAGGAGGAGGAGGCGGATCGCGCCGAGGCTTTCGCCGAACCAGATGATGCCGACCAGCACCGTGCCCGCCGCGCCGATCCCGCCCCAGACCGCATAGGCCGTGCCCATCGGGATGGTCCGTGCCGCATATTCGAGCAGGCCCATGGAGAGGGTCACGCTGACCAGGAAGGCGAGCGTCCAGCCGATGTTCCTGAAGCCGTCGACGAAGCGGAGCGAGGTGGTGAAGCCCACCTCGAAGACGCCGCCGATGAAGAGCCAGACCCATGCCATGCCGACCGCCCTAGCGCCGCCCGCGGTGCTGGGCTAGCGTCCAGTCATGGGGAGGAGCATCGGCAACCGGGTCGCACCCGCCAGGTTCATCATGTTCCTGTTGCTGCTCGTGGTCGCCGCACCGGCGGCCGGCTGGGCGCTCCATGAATATGCGGGCGACCCTTGGCGCGAAGCGGCCGCGAAAGGCTTCCTCGTCGCCTTCGACCTCGCCGCCGGCCTGTTCCTGCTTCTCAGCTTCCCCCTGCTGAAAGTGCACGATCCCGACATGATGCGCGCCCATGCCGAGGCGAATGATGCCAACCGCACCATATTACTGGTGCTCGTCGCGATCGTCTCGGTGGCGGTGCTGGTGGCGGTCTACGAGATGACCGGCGCCTCGCCCGGCTGGAAGACAAAGGCGCTGATCGTCGGCACCCTGCTCATGGCCTGGCTGTTCGCGAACAGCGTCTGGGCGCTTCATTATGCCCATCTCGTCGCGCTGCGCGGCGGGGGCGTCGAATTTCCGGGCGGCGAGCCGCCGGGCTATGCCGGCTTCGCCTATTTCTCCTTCACGCTCGGCATGACCTTCCAGACTTCGGACGTCAGCATCACCGACCGCGGCATCCGCAACGTGGTGACCGCGCATTGCCTCGTCGCCTTCGTCTTCAACCTCGGCATCCTCGCCTTCACGATCAACGTGCTCGGCGGCTGAGCTAGAGCGCCGCCTCCACATCGGCGACCGGCGCGGGCCGCTTGCGCGCGGCGAACAGGCAGGCGGCGACGATCATCGCCGCGCCGACGATGGTCAGCGGCCGCACCGGCTCGGCGAAGACCAGGGCGCCGAGCAGGACCGCCCAAATGAAGGCGGTATATTCGACCGGCGCCAGATATTGCGCCTCCGCGCGGGCATAGGCCCAGGAGAGGAGCATGAGCGAGCCGAAGGCGAGCACCGCGCCGGCGAACACCCCGCCCAGCTCCTCGGCGGGAGGAAAGGCGGCGAGGAAGGGCGCGGCCGTCAGGAAGCAGAGGCTGACGATCGCGCTCTGGAAGAAGGCGATCTCCAGCGGCTTCGCGACCTGCGCCTGCTGGCGCATCAGGATGATGTTGTAGGCATAGAACATGGCCGAGCCAAGGATCGCCAGCGACCCCTTCAGCGCCTCCGGCCCCAGGTCCGCCTCGGCCTGGGCGGCGAGGATGACGAGTACGCCGGCGAAACCGAACAAGGAGGCGAAGACCGCGCGGCGCGAAATCTGCTCCTTGAGGATGAGCGCCGCGAGATAGAGAGCGATGAGCGGCGCGACGAAGGCGAGCGCCACGCCCTGCGCCAGCGGCACCCGGGCCAGCCCCCAGAAGAAGAGGATCGCCATGACCGAGGAGATGGCGCCGCGGATCAGGTGGATGCGCATGACCTCGCGGGCGGGCCAGCGGCCGCCCGCGCCGAGCCAGGCGAGGCCGCCGAACGCCGCGCCCGCCAGGTTGCGCCAGAAGATCGCATTATAGGCGCCGATCGCCAGCGCGAGGTGCTTCATCACCGCGTCCATGACCGAGAAGAGCGCGATCCCGGCCGTCGCGACCAGGAAGGGCAGGGCGATGCTGGAAGGATTGGCGCGGGTGGACATGGCCGGCGGGTCATAAGCGGAGAGGCGCGCGCGCGGCAATGTGCTATGGAGGGATGATGAAAACACTGCTCGCCAGCCTCGCCATCGTCCTGGCCGCCACCGGCGCGTTCGCCCAGCCCGCGCCTGCGCCCG
The DNA here is from genome assembly GCF_035626655.1 of Allosphingosinicella sp. GTDB lineage: Bacteria > Pseudomonadota > Alphaproteobacteria > Sphingomonadales > Sphingomonadaceae > Allosphingosinicella. The sequence goes on along the minus strand of NZ_DASPNF010000007.1, from coordinate 127,092 downwards.
GCGAACGGACCGTCGTCAACGACCGCACGGCGCTGAACCGCCTCAGGCGCAACAGCGGCATGACCCTGCAATGGATCAGCTTCGAATACGCCCGGCGGGGCCATGTCGTCGCGCAGATGAATGGCGGGCTGCTCCATCTTTCCGGCTCGCACAGCGCGCGGAACGGCCCCGGCCGGGTCACGCTCGACGGCGACGTGCTCCGGATCAACCCGCGCAGCTTCATCTTCCGCGGCCGCATCGTCATCACCGACGCGCCGGACCGGGGCCGCAATTGCGTGCGCGACGGCACCTATGAATTCCGCGCGACCGGCCAGCGCCGCTACTGGCGGCTGCAGGATTTCGAGGCCTGCGACGGCCTCGCCGATTATGTGGACATCTATTTCTGAGGCTTGGCCTCGGCTTCGTCGAGGCGACTGATCCGGCCCACTTCCAGCTCGTCGATGCGCAGCTTGCGGATGTGGGCCTTGCCGATCCAGAGGCGGCCGACAGCGAGCGCGCCCAAAGCCAGTGCGCCGAAGGCCAAGGCGCCCACGGCGGCGGCGCCGAGCGTCGTCATGCCGGTGGTGGAGGCGCCGGTCGCCGAAGCGCCGACGGCCGAGGCGCGGGTGACCTTGCCCCTCATTCGGCGGCGTGCGCCACGGCGTCGCTCGCCGCTTCGATCTCGGCGGCCTTTGCCTCGACCAGCCTGACGATATGGTCGATCATATCCTCGTCGCGGACATGATGGTCGGTGACGCCCGAGAGATAGACCATGTGCTTGCCGTTGCCGCCGCCGGTGAGGCCGATGTCGGTCTCGCGCGCCTCGCCGGGGCCGTTCACCACGCAGCCGAGCACGGAGAGCGACATGGGCGTGCGGATGTGGCTGAGCCTTTCCTCCAACTTCTCGACGGTGCGGATCACGTCGAAGCCCTGCCGCGCGCAGCTCGGGCAGGAGACGACGCGGACGCCGCGGTTGCGGATGCCGAGCGCCTTCAAAATCTCGAAGCCGGCGCGGACTTCCTCCTCCGGCTCGGCGGAGAGCGAGACGCGAATCGTGTCGCCGATCCCGGCCCAGAGCAAAGAGCCGATGCCGATCGCGCTCTTCACCGTGCCCGCGCGCAGCGCCCCGGCCTCGGTGATGCCGAGATGGAGCGGGCAATCGACAGCGTCGGCGAGCTGCTGGTAGGCGGCGACGGCGAGGAAGACGTCGGAGGCCTTCACCGCCACCTTATAGTCGCGGAAGCCATGATCCTCGAGGATGCGGATATGGTCGAGCGCGGACTCGACCAAGGCCTCCGGACAGGGCTCGCCATATTTTTCGAGCAGATCCCGTTCGAGGCTGCCGGCATTGACGCCGATCCGCATCGAGCAGCCATTGGCCCGGGCGGCGTTCACCACCTCGCGGACGCGCTCGGCCGAGCCGATATTGCCGGGGTTGATGCGCAGGCAGGCGGCGCCGGCATCGGCCGCTTCCAATGCCCTTTTATAGTGGAAATGGATGTCGGCGACGATCGGGACGCGGGCGGCGCGGACGATCTGCTTCAGCGCGGCGGTACTTTCGGCATCGGGGCAGGAGACGCGGACGATGTCCGCGCCCGCTTCCTCGCAGCGGCGGATCTGGTCGATCGTCGCCCGTGCGTCGGCCGTGATCGTGTTGGTCATGGTCTGCACGGTCACGGGCGCATCGCCCCCGACGGGAACGTTGCCGACCATGATCTGCCGCGACGGGCGGCGTATGATGTCTCTCCAGGGCCTTACCGACATGGCCGCGCATATAGGCGCGCGCACCCCCAAGGGAAAGTCAAAGAGCCGTGCAGGTTCAGATGAGAACGTCGTCGAGCCGGGTGAACCAGCGCGTCTTGCGCGTCGATTCGAGGCTGCCCTGCGCGTCGAACGGCTTCAGGACCGAGAAATCCAGCCCGGTCAGCCCCTCGATCACCTCGATCGTCGTCTGGATCTTGCGCGAGCGCATCTCGTCCAGAGTGTATGGCTTCAGGCCGGAAAAGACCTTCGCCTCGTAGAGCGCCTGCACATATTCGGTCTGGCCGATCAGGAAGGCGGCGGCGGCGATCTCCTCGTCCGTCTTCTGCAGCACCGCGATCTTCCAGTAGGACAGGGGGATCTGCCAGGGCCCGCCCGTGCGGGTGCGGCCGTAGACCGGGTCGTCGTCGCGGAAGACCGGGCCGGTGAACACGCTCAGCCGGCGCTCGCTGGTCTGGGCCTTGTCGAGGACATAATCCTCCAGATTGCCCCAATCCTCGTCATTATAGGACTGCACCTGCGGCGCGGCGTTGGTGAAGTGGAATGAATCGCGCATGCCGCGCACGGCATCGGCCTGCCTCGCCGCTTCATCCGTGGCATCGCTCCAGCAGGGATCGAGCAGCCGCACCAGATGGCCGCGGCTGAAATAGACCTTCTCCGTCGCCTTGGTCCGGACGTAGAAGTCGTCGTCGGGCTGGACTTCGGGCGCGACGCGCCGGTCCTGCCGCCAGGTGTCCTTCCGTTCCGCCGGACGGACCAGCTTGCGGCCGTCAATATTGACCGCGGTCAGCAAGGCGAAGCGCCGCGGCGCATTCATCACCGCCGAATAATGGAAATATTTGAGCTCGTGGCCGCCGCCCTGCACCAGCTTCGCGGCGATCTTCGCCTTGGCCTGGTCAGCGTACATGGGTCGGAGCGGAATCGGCACGGTCAGGAAATTCTCGTCATAGCCGAGATCGGCCTTCTGCCATTCGCTGGCGGGGAGCGGCGAGAGCCGCTCGGCAGGGGGCAGCGCGGCGGAGGCCGGGATGGCCGGCCCGTCGAGCGGCGGGAAGCCGATCGCCCGCCCGATCCGGTCCAGCGCGCGCCGCGCATTCTCATTCTCGAAGCGGTTATGCTCGAGCAGGCTGAAGATCGCGCTGACCCGGACGCCTTCATTGGCGAGCCATTCCGGCTCGAAGTCGCGCGGCGCGTCGGCGGGGATGGGCGCGGGCACCGCCTTGTGATGCAGCGCCACGACCTGCCACTGGTCATTCAGCACCGGCGCGCCGGAGGAGCCCGGCTCGGTATCGGTCGAATAATGGATGAAATAGTCCAGGTTGACCGTCACCTTGCCGGCGTCGAGCTTCATGATCTGGCTGGCATGGATGGCGATCTGCTTGGGCTGCCCCCCCGGATGCTGGATGATCGACACCCATTCGCCGTCCAGAACCTTGCCGCGCACGGGGATCAGGGGCAGCCAGCCGAAGCGGTCGATCGGCACGCCGCTCTCGGAGATCGGCGCGACCGCGACCAGGGTGACGTCGAGCTCGGTCGAGGTGAAGAAGATCTGGTGCGGATCGAGGTTGAACTGGATCGGGTCCTTGAGGACGCCGTCTATGTCATGCTCGAAGCCGAACTCCGCCTCGGCCTGGGCGGCCTCGGCCGCGCTGGCGAGGACGTGATTGTTGGTCATCAGCAGCCGCGGCCCGACCAGGAAGCCCGTGCCATAGGCATGGCCGCCGTCCATCGGCAGCTTGATCCGGCAGACGGCGTCGGCCGAGCGGCGGCCGCGGTCGAGGAAATTGATCGACATGAGATCGCTCTCGCCGATGATCCGCTCGAAGCCGTTCGGATCGCTCTGCTGGTCCTCGATCATGTTGCGGCGGGCGGCGAAGACCGGGTCGCTCTCGGCCCGGGACTTCCGGTCGGCGCGGTCGTCCGGCGGCACCATCGTCTTGCGCCGGCCCAGCACCTTCGCGACTTCCTGGATCAGGGACTTGTTCTTCGATTCCGGCGCGTTCCTCGGGCCCTGGATCATGATGCTTCCCTCCCCTACTCACGACTTGGTCGTTACTGGCGGAGCATAGTCGCCTTCTCCGGCTTCTTCCATGCAGCTCAAGTCACGGGAAGAAGAACCGGCGGAACTGTTGGCTCTAGTCGAAGGGCCGGTCGAGCGACGGCGGCGGCGTCGAGAACCAGATCGGGCCGCGCGGGCCCATATGGAAGCAATCCTCCAGCCTGATCCCGAACTTGCCGGGCAGATAGAGGCCGGGCTCGTCCGAGAAGCACATGCCTACGGCGAGCGGGGTCGTCTCGCCATGGACGAGGTTCACCGGCTCATGCCCGTCCATGCCGATGCCGTGGCCGGTGCGGTGGGACAGGCCCGGCAGGCGATAGCCCGGGCCGTAGCCCCAGCCTTCGTAGAGCCGGCGCACCGCATCGTCGACGGCGCCGCACGGCGTGCCCAGTCGGGCGGTGCGGAAGGCCAGCGCCTGGCCCTGGTGCATGTGCTCCCAGACCCGGCGCTGCTCGGCGGTCGGCTCGCCGAAGACGAAGGTGCGGCTGATGTCGGACTGATAACCCTGCACGGTGCAGCCGCAGTCCATCAGCACGACCTCGCGGTCGCGCACCTGCTGCGGCTGGCCGGAGCCGTGCGGATAGGCGCTCGCCTCGCCGAGCAGGACCAGGGCGAATTCGGGATTGCCGCCGAGCGCCGCAGTCGCGCCGTTCATGATCGTGCCGATCTGGCCCGGGGTCATGCCGCGCTCGATCCGCGGGTAGGTGTAGCGATAGGCGGCGATGGTGATGTCCGCCGCCTTCTGCATCAGGGCGAGCTCGTGCGCCGACTTGATCATCCGGCAGCCGCGCACGACCGGCGCGCCGGGCCTGATCTCGACCCGGGGCATCGCCCGGCGGAGCCCGTCCACGGCGAAGAAGCGCACCGTCTCCTCGATCCCGACCGGGTCGGTGACGCGGCGGTCGCGCAGGATGCCGGCGACGACGGCCAGCGGATCCTCATGCTCGTTCCAGACGCGGACGTCGGCGGCGATCTTCAGGCTCTCGCGGACCGAGGGCTCCTCGAAATGCGGCGTGACGATCGCGGCCTCCCCCTCGCGCGGGATCACGGCCGCGGTCAGCCGCTCGCTGCGCCACCATTGCACGCCGGTGAAATAGGTGAGGCTGGCGCCGGGCTCGATCAGGATCGCACCGATGTCATGTTCAGCCATGAGAATCTGTGCGCTGTCGATTCGCGCCTGATATTCCTCCCGGGAGATCGGGACGACGTCGCCGGTCATCGACGTCAGCGCCTGCGCCGCCTGGCGCTGCGCGTGGAGCCCGAAGGGGGTGAGCGCGGCCGCCGCCGCGCCCGCCGCGAGAAAGGTGCGCCTGTCCGTCAGCATCGGCCGAGACTGGACCGGCGCGCCGTTCCTGTCCAGCCGCTCAGCCCTCCCCGCCCCAGCGCCAGCGCCAGCCGCCCCGCGTCCTGCGCGCGACGATGACGAGGAGGACAGCGGTCGCCGCCAGCGTGATCGCGACGAAGGCCAAGATGCTGTGCGGCAGCAGGCTCCAGGCGGCGCCGGTGACGAGCAGGGCATAGGAGAGGCTCACGACCCAGCCCTGCCAGGCGATCGGCAGGCCGGCGCCATAGCCGTAGCGTTTCGGCGCCCACTAGGCCTGCTCCTCGACCAGGGGGGCATGGCTTCTGTGCTTGCGTGCCATGATCAATCCTCCTTCTTCGGGCGGCCGCGCTTGCGCTCCTCGGGCGGGGCGACGCGGACCCCGCGCCGTCCCAGAGCCTCGCGCAGCAGCACCTCGATCTGCGCATTGACGCTGCGGAAGTCGGCCGCCGCGCAGCGCTCGAGCGCGCCCCACAGGGCCGGCTCGATACGCAGCGGATAGGCTTTCTTCGGCTTGGCGTCGGGCACGGGCCAGGTTCCTACTGATAAAGCGAGCCCGTATTCACGATCGGCTGCGTGTCCCGCTCCGAGCAGAGCACCACCATCAGGTTCGAGACCATTGCCGCCTTGCGCTCGTCGTCGAGCTGGACGACGTCCTTCTCGCTGAGCAGCTGGATCGCATTCTCGACCATCGAGACGGCGCCGATCACGATCTTCTGCCGGGCCGCGATCACCGCCTCGGCCTGCTGGCGGCGGAGCATCGCCTGGGCGATTTCCGGCGCGTAGGCCAGGTGGGTGAGGCGGCATTCGTCGACGATGATGCCGGCGCGGGCGACGCGGTCCTGCAGCTCCTTCTCGAGCTCCTCGCTGACCACCTCGGCATCGCCGCGCAGGGTCACTTCCTTATGCTCGAGATCGTCATAGGGATAGCGGGCGCCGATCGCGCGGACCGCGCTCTCGATCTGGATCTCGACGAACTCCATGTAATTGGCGACGTCGAACAGGGCCTGGGCCGTGTCCGCCACCCGCCAGACGACGTTGGTCGCGATCTCGACCGGATTGCCGCGCAGGTCGTTCACCTTCACCCGGTCCGAGGTGATGTTGTGGATGCGGGTCGAGATCTTGGTGCGCATGTACCAGGGCAGCACCCAGCGCAGGCCGGTCTTGCGGTCCGTCCCCTTATAGTCGCCGAACAGCAGGATCGCCGCCGCCTGGTTCGGCTGCAGCAGGTAGAAGCCGCAGAGCACGAACAGGAAGGCGAAGAGGCCCCCGATGACCAGAGGCAGGCCGAGCGCGAGCGCCGGCTCCTCCTGGATGAGCTGGGAGAGGCCCGCGCCGGACGCGACGAGGGTCACCAGCAGCACGAGCAGCATCACATAGCCGCTCGACGTACCCGCCGGCCGCTCGTGTGAATGGCTGAGCGCCTGGGTGGATTCGGGCATCGTGTTCATCTCAATTCCCTCCAAGAATGATGATATCATATTTATATCCAACCCGAGTCGCAAGCGAAATCGTTGCGGGGCCGTTTCCGGTCCGCCCGACGGGTGGAAAAGGCGCGGCTTTGCGCGTAACGGTCCGGCCGCAACAGGCGGGAGGCGAGGCTTGCCGTCAGCATCTCCGGGAGTTCGTTCATGGCCGCCACCTCCGCCGACCCTGGCAGCGCCCGGCCGCACTGGCGGCTCGTCATCCATGGCGGCGCCGGAGTGATCGAGCGGGGGCGGATGAGCCCGGCCGAGGATGAGGCGATTCGCGCCGCCCTGCACCGGGCGCTGGACGCGGGCGCGGCGATCCTCGCGGGCGGCGGCGCCGCGCTCGACGCGGTGGAGGCGGCGGTCCGCGTGCTCGAGGACGACCCCCATTTCAACGCGGGCCGGGGCTCGGTCCTCGCCTATGACGGCCATATCGAGATGGACGCCTCGATCATGGACGGCCACAGCCGCAATGCGGGCGCGATCTGCGGGGCCACGGCGACGCGCAACCCGATCGGCCTCGCCCGCAAGGTGATGGAGCACAGCCCCCATGTCTTCCTCAGCCGCGAGGGGGCCGACCAGTTCTCCCGCGAGCAGGGCCTGGCGCAGGAGCCGCCCGCCTATTTCGAGACCGCGGAACGCCGCCGCCAGTGGCAGGAATTCCAGGACCATCCCGGCGCGGGCGCGTTCGACATCCACCTGAAATACGGGACGGTGGGCGCGGTGGCGCTTGACCAGCAGGGCCATGTCGCCGCCGCGACCTCGACCGGCGGCCTGACCGGCAAGCGCTGGGGCCGGATCGGCGACAGCCCGATCATCGGCGCGGGCACCTATGCCGACGACCGCGGCTGCGCGGTCTCGGCGACCGGCGCCGGCGAATATTTCATCCGGGTCGGCGTCGCCCACGAAATCTGCGCGCGGCTGCGCCTGGGCAGGGTCGCGCCGCAGGCCGCCGCCGATGCCGTGATGGAAGAGGTCAGGGCGCTGGGCGGCACGGGCGGCGTCATCGTCGTCACCCCTGAGGGCGACGGCATCACCAGCTTCAACACGCCGGGCATGTATCGCGGCATGGCCGGTCCGTCCGGCCGCTCGGTGGCAATCTACGGCGACGAAGACTAGACTTTGCCGTCCAGGGACCGGAGACCCCGCATATGATCAAGCGCCTCGCCTTCCGCGTTGCCCTCCTTCTTGCGCTCATCCTGCCCGCGACGCCCGCATTGGCCTGGTGGGAATATGGCCACGGCGCGGTCGGCCGGATCGCCTATATGACCGTGAGCCCGCACACGCGGCACGAGATCGACCGGCTGCTCCGCCAGGGCCGGCTGCTCGACACGCCGACCTGCCCGGTGCGCACGATCGAACTCGCCGCCTATTGGCCCGACTGCATCAAGACGCTCGGCGAGCGGTTCAGCTATGCCTCGCCCTGGCATTATCAGAACGTGAACATCTGCCGGCCGTTCGACCTGCGCGCCCCCTGCGCCGACGGCAATTGCGTCTCCGCGCAGATCGAGCGCAACGTCCGCCTGCTCGCCGACGTCCGCGTGCCCCTGCGCGAGCGCGTGGCCGCCCTGGCCTTCCTCGTCCACTTCATGGGCGACCTGCACCAGCCCATGCATGCCGGCGACCATAATGACCTCGGCGGGAACCGGGTGCAGGTGACCTACGGGGTGATCGGCGGACGGACCAATCTCCATTCGGTCTGGGATGGCTATCTGGCCGACCGCGGCATCTCGCAGCCGCCCGGCGAGCCGGCGGGCATCCTGTCCGAGCTCAGCGGGGCCGACCGCGCGGCGATGCGCCAGGGCACGATCACCGACTGGTCGCGCGAAGGCTGGGAGATCAGCCGGGACTATGCCTATGGCAGCCTGTTCCAGGACCCCTGCGCGGACCGCCCGCGCGACGCGCCCCGGCCGGTGATGACCGAGGCGATCGTCGAGCGGCTGATCCCAATCGTGCGCCGGCAGGTGGCGCGCGGCGGGCTCCGCCTGGCCCGGCTGCTGGACGAGGCCTTCGCGCCGGATTCGATCTGGCTGCGGCCGCGGGAGCGGAATCCTTCCTGAGCTCCTCCCCGTCCCGGGGAGGAATTCCGATTATTGCGGCACGACCGTCACGGCGCGGCGGTTCTGGGCCCAGGCTTCCTCGTTCGAGGCCGGGTTCTGCGGCCGTTCCTTGCCCCAGCTGATCGTCGTCATCCGGTCCGGCGTGATGCCGCGCGACTGGAGATAATCGCGCGCCGCGTTGGCGCGGCGGTCGCCGAGCGCGAGGTTGTACTCGCGGGTGCCGCGCTCGTCGGCATGGCCCTCGATGGTGACGCGGACATTCGGGTAACGCTGCAGCCACTGGGCCTGCGCGTCCAGGGTCGCCCGGTCCTCGGCGTCGATCGAATAGGAATCGAAGTCGAAGAAGACGCGGTCGGCGGGCACGCTCCTCAGGAAATCGGCGCGCGAGCCGGGCCCGCCCTCCTGGGCGCCCTCGTTGCCGAGCCCGTCATTGTCGTTGGGCGTGACCTCGGTGGTGGTCGGCGGATCGACCGGCCGCTCCGCGCGGCGGGTGGCGCAGCCGGCGGTCAGCGAGAGCGCGAGGGCGATCGCCGCGAGGCTCGTCATGCGCATCTTCATCTCTGTTCTCCTCTTACTCACATGCATCGATCGACAGGGTCAGTTGGGACGTAACGGCGACCAGGCGGGATCCGATCCGCCGAGCGGCGTGGTCACGCGCCGGAGCGCGCCCGAGGCGACGTCGACATACCAGAGCTGGCCTTGGCTCGCGCCGCGGGTGAACATCACGGCGCGGCCGTTCGGCGCCCAGCTCGGCCCCTCGGCGTAGACGCCGCGCGTCAGGATCCGCGCATTCGAGCCGTCCGGCGCCATCACGCCGATCTGGAAGCTCCCCGTCCGGGTGAAGGCGATGAGGTCGCCGCGCGGGCTCCAGACCGGCGTCGCATAGCCGCCTCCGCCGAAGCTGATCCGCCGCTGGTTGGCGCCGTTCGCGTCCATCACGTAGATTTGCTGGCTGCCGCTGCGATCGCTCTCGAACACGATCCGCCTACCGTCTGGCGAGAAGGAGCCGCCCGTGTCGATCCCCGGCGCGTTGGTCAGCCGGGTCGGCGTGCCGCCCGCCACCGGGATGGTGTAGATGTCGGTATTGCCGTTGATCGCCATCGAGAAGATGATCCGGCTCGAATCCGGCGAGTAACGCGGCGCGAAGGTCATATAGGGCCGCTCGACCAAAGGCCGGACGCGGCCCGTGTCGATCTCGTAGACCATCACCCGCGGCTGGCGGTTGCCCTGATAGGTCATGAAGGTGATGGTGCGCTGGTCCGGCGCGAAGCGCGGGGTGAGCACCGTATATTGGCCGTTGGTCAGGAAGCGGTGATTGGCGCCGTCATAATCCATGATCGCCAGCCGCTTGATCCGCCGCCGCGCCGGGCCCGTCTCCGAGACATAGACGATGCGCGTGTCGAAATAGGCGCCCTCGCCGGTCAGGCGGGAATAGATGGAATCGGCGCAGCGATGCGCGGCGCGGCGCCAGTCCCGCGGCTGCACGACATAGCCGGCGCGGGTCACCTGGTTCTGACCGGAAATGTCGTAGAGATAGCAGCCGACCGTGAGGGTGCCGTTGCCGTTCGCCTGGACGAAGCCCTGGACCAGGTTCTGCGCGCCGGTCGCGGAGAAGGCGGCGAAGTCCGGCGCCTGCACCTGGGGATAGGAGACAGTGGGCAGGCCGCTCGGCCCGATCGCGTTGAACAGGCCGGAATTGCTGAGATCGGTGGCGACGATCTGCGCGATCTGCCGGCCCAGCGCCTCGGTATTGCCGGCCGCGGTGTCGGCTGCGCTCGGCGTCGGCATATAGGGCACGGCGATGGGCTGCACCGTTACCACGCCCTCGCCGACGCGGACGGGCTCGTCATCGTCCTGCGGCTGGGGCGGCGTATCCTGGGCGAGCGCGGCGCCGGCGCCGGTTAGGGCGCAGGCGGCGAGAAGCAGGGTGCGGAAATGGAACGCTTTCATCGGACCGTCCTGGGATCGAATTGATAGGGGAAGGAGCGCCAGCCGCCGGGCACGTCGTAAAATTCGGGCGGCAGGCCGCGGATCGGCGTGCAGGCATTGATCACGTTGAGCGCGATGTCGCGCATCCGGCGCTCGTAGCGCTCGAGCGCGGGATCGTCGTTGAGCACCCTGAGGAACTGGGCGCTGGCGAGCGAGCCGTCCGGATTGAGCGTGACCCGGTAATTGACGCGGATCGCCGCCGCCTCGGGCGCGGGCAGGGGCTGCCGCTGGCAGCGCATCAGGGCGCGGGCGATCGCCTGGCGGACGCTGGCCCGCTCGCTCGGGCCATAGGTGACGGCGGGCGCGCGGTTGCTGCGCGTATTGGGGTCGGTGCCGATGCCGCGCAGGAAATCCGGGCCCAGCCGCGAGCCGGTGTTGCGCTGGGCGGTGGCGCTGCCCTGCTGGCGATTGGCCCGGGGCGGCGCCGGGCGGGCGGGCGCGGCCCGCTCGGGGCTGGGTGCCGGGCGCGGCGCGGCGCGCGGCGGCGCGGGCGTTGGCTCGGCGACCGGCTCCGGCAGGGGGGCGGGCGCGGCCTGCTCGGGCGGCGCGATTTCGGTCGCGACCGAGGCCATGGCGCTCGGCGCCGGCTCGGGCGAGGCGGACTGCAGCCCGATCTCGTCGACATAGGAGACTTCGAAGGCCTGCGAGGCGACGGGCGGGTTCGGGCGGCTCACGATCAGCCAGGCGGCGGCCAGCAAAGCGGCATGGCCCAGGACGGAGACGCCGACGCCCGCTGCTTCCGCCCGGTCCATCCTACTGGCCTCCGTCCGCGCCGGTGCTGACCAGCGAGAGCTTGCGGATGCCGGCGGCGTTGATCTCGCCCATCACCCGGTTGACGCTGCCATAATCGAGCGCCCGGTCGGCGCGCAGGAACAGGCGCGGTCCGCCTTCCTCGCGCGACGCCGCGACGCGCTGGCGCAGCAGCGTGCCGAGCTGCGCGGGCTCGATCCGGACGTCGTCGAGATAGATTTCGCCCTGCTGGTTCATCGACAAGGCGATCGGCGCGCCGCTCTGCTCGAGCGGGGCCGCCTTGCTCTCGGGCACGTCCACCTGCACGCCGCTCGCCAGCAGGGGCGCAGTGACCATGAAGATGATCAGCAGCACCAGCATCACGTCCACCATCGGGGTGACGTTGATCTCCGACATGGGCGCCCGCCGCCCGCGCCGGCCGGAGGCGAGGATCGGGCCCATCGCCATCTAGGACTCCATCTCCAGCTCTCGGCTCAAGGTGGCGTGAAAGCCGTCGGCGAAGCGCTGCAGCCGCGCCTCCAGCCGGTTGATGCCGTAGGAGAAGCGGTTGTAGGCGATCACCGCGGGGATCGCCGCGAACAGGCCGATGGCGGTGGCGAACAGCGCCTCGGCGATGCCCGGCGCAACCACGTCGAGGCTGGTATTCTTCTCCGCGGCGATCGCCGAGAAGCTGAACATGATGCCGAGCACGGTGCCGAACAGGCCGACGAAAGGCGCGACCGAGCCGACCGTGGCGAGGATGTTGAGCTTCGAGGCCGCGCGGTCGGTCTCGGCCCCCACGGCGCTGTGCATCGCCACGGCAAGCCGGGCGCGGGTCCCGTCCTTGTCCAGATGCTTGCCGTTGGTCGAGCGGCGCCATTCGGCGATGCCCGCGGCGAGGATTTTCGCCGACGGCAAATCGGACCGCCCGCGCGCTTCGTAAAAGCTGTCGATATCCTCGGACTTCCAGAAATCGCGCTCGAACCGGTCATTCTCGCGATTGATCCGCCGCATCTTGCCCCAGTGGCTGGCGATGATCGCCCAGGTCCAGATCGACGCCAGGAGCAGCAGCACCATGACGATCTGCACGGGCAGGTTCGCGTGCAGGAAGAGACCGACCAGCCACATCAGGCCGTTCTCGCTTGAGGCAAATGAATTCACTCAGTCTCGTTCCTCTGTCAGCCGCCGGAAGATCTCTACCCACGCGCGCGGCTGCCGCTTGGGCCGCCCCTCCCAGACGAAGGCGGCGGTCACCCGGGCGTCGGCCAGAATGTCCGTCCCGCGCATGACTCGCTGATGAATGGCGCAGCTCGCGGCACGCACCTCCAGCACTTCGCTCAGCACCACCAGATCGTCGTCGAGCTTGGCCGGCGCGCGATATTTGATGTCCAGCCCGGCGACGACATAGACGCCCTCGCCGCTCTCGATCGCCGCGCGCTGGTCGATGCCGGCGGCGCGCAGCATGTCGGAGCGGGCGCGCTCGATATATTTCAGATAGTTGGCATGATAGACGACGCCGGACACGTCGGTATCCTCGAAATAGACGCGGAGCGCGAAATGGTGGACGCGCCCAAGGAAGGCGCCCTGATAGGGCGTATCGACGGTTCCGCTCATCACAGCGGGCCCTAACGGAGCGGGACTCCCCCGCAAACCGCAAAAGACGAGCCGAGCCGATTTTGCGTTAACCTTTATCCCTGCCGGCCCTGGACGTCGGGCGCCTCGACGGCGCCAGGCGGGCGTGGCAGACGGCCCGGATGAGTGAAGCCGCGTTGCAGATCGAAGGCCTGTCGAAGAGCTTCGACAAGCGCGTCGTCGACAATCTGGACCTGAGAGTGGCGCCGGGCGAGCTCTACGCCCTGCTCGGCCCGAACGGGGCGGGCAAGACCACGACCCTGCGCATGGCCGTGGGCCTGACCCGGCCGGAGAGCGGCTCGGTCCATGTCTTCGGGGTCGACGCGCTCGCCGAGCCGCTCGCCGCCAAGAGGCTGACCGCCTGGCTGCCCGACGAGCCGATGCTCTACGACAAATTGACGCCGGCCGAATATCTGGGCTTCGTCGCCGGCCTCTGGCGGATCCCGCCGGCCGAGGCGGCGCCCGAGGCCGAGCGGCTGCTGAAATGGCTGGAGCTCTGGGAGCAGCGCGACACGCCCTGCGAAGGCTTCTCGCGCGGCATGAAGCAGAAGGTCGCGCTGGCCGGCGCGCTGATCCACCGGCCCCGCCTCCTGATCCTCGACGAGCCGCTGACCGGGCTCGACGCCAATATGGCGCGCGCCGTGAAGGACGCGCTGCGCGCAGTGGCGGATGCGGGTGCGGGGGTGATCGTCACCACCCATATCCTCGAGGTCGCGGAGCGGCTGGCCGACCGGATCGGGATCATCGCGCACGGCAGGTTGCTGGCCGAGGGCACGCTTGCCGAGCTGCGTGCGCAGGCGGGCTCGGACGCCCTCACCCTGGAGGACGCCTTCATCCGGCCGACCCGCGATCCGGAGGCCGCGGCGGGCGCATGACCTGGCTGATGCACCGCCTGACCCCGGGCGGCTTCCTCTGGCTGCTGATCAACGAAGTGCGGCTCGCCACCCGCGCGGCCCGCCAGCGCCGCGGCGGCAACGCGATCTGGGCGCTCCTGATCCTCGTCTACACGCTCGCTGGCTTCTGGCTGGCGAGCAATCTGGTCGGCGTGCCGATCGCGCCGACGCCGATCGCCCTCAATCTCGTGCTCGCCGTCTGCGTGCTGGCCGCGAGCTTCATGACCACGCAGGCGATGCTGCGCAGCCAGGACACGCTCTACCTGGCCGGCGATCTCGACCTTTTGCTGACCGCGCCGCTGCCGCCGCGCCGCGTGCTGCTCGCCAAATTGTGCGGGATCGCCACCAACATCATCTTCGTCTTCGCGGCCTTCACCCTCCCGGTCGCGCTCCCGGTCGCCCTGCTCGGCCATCCGGGCCTGTTCGGCGTGCCTTTGCTGCTGCTTGCTCTGGCCATGGTCAGCGCCTGCCTCGGCCTCGCGATCACCTTGGCGATCGTGCGCGTCGCCAGCCCCCGCACCGCCCGCACGATCGCGCAGATCGTCGGCGCCATCCTCGGTGCGAGCGTCTTCCTCGCCTCGCAATTCCTGTCGGCGGGGCCGGGGCGCGAATCGGCGGGCCGCGCCCTGTTCGGCTGGCTGATGCGCCACAATTTCGGCGGCGAGGGGATCGGCGCGCTGCCCGGCCGCGCCGCCCTGGGCGACTTTCCGGCGATGGTGCTGGTGCTCGGCGCCGCGATGCTGGTCTTCGCCGGCGCGGGCGCGTTGCTGGGTCGGGTCTTCCTCGTCTCCTACCAGAATGCGCCGGTGCGGCTGACGCGCAATCGCGGCCGGGCGAAGGGCGGGATCGCCCGCCATTTCCGCGGCGGCCTGTTCGCGACCATGTTCGCCAAGGAGGCGCGGCTGCTCCGCCGCGACCCGCAGCTCGCCTTCACCATCGTGCTGCGGCTGATCTACCTGGTGCCGATCGCCCTGCCCGCCTTCACCCACGGGCGCGGCCCGCCGCTGCTGCCGGCCCTGGCCTTTGCGGGCGTCTTGATCGCCGGCCAGCTCGCCGGCAGCCTCGCCTGGCTGACCGTCTCGGGCGAGGACAGCCCGGACCTGATCGCGGTCGCGCCGGTGGAGAAGAGCGCCGCCGAGCGGGCGAAGCTGGCCGCCGCCCTGCTGATCGCCGCGCCCTTCGCACTCGTGCTGCCGCTGGCTATCGCCCTGGTGAGCCCGCGCGCGGCGGTGATCGCGCTGACGATGACCGGGGCCTGCGCCCTCGCTGCGGGCCTGGTCGAGCTCAAGTTCCAGCGGCCGGGGCCGCGCAAGAGCTTCGGCAACAGGCGCCGGGGCTCCTTCCTGGTCGGCCTGCTGACCTTCCTGATGACGGGGCTGCTCGGCCTCGGGGCCGGCTATCTGGTCTGGCTGATCGGCTGAGACGCCATGGCGAACCGGTTGCGGTTCGCCTGCCAGGCGGCGCTCTGCCGGGCGACCATGCGGATGAGGTCGCCCTGCGGCGCATTCATGTCGGCCAGGTGCATGCCCCAGCCGTCGAACGTCCAGCGCCAGAAAAAGATTTCGCCCGGAATGTCGTCGGTGCGCGCATCGTGCGGATCGGCATTCACGCCGAGCGAGAGATAGCCGGTCCGGCCGTGGTTCACGCAGGCCGCCGAGGCGAGGCCCCGCGCATGGACGAACTGGGCGGGCGCCTCGCCCTCGCTGGACCAGGTGACGCGGCTCGGCATGCTCTCGTTGCTGCCCGTATAGAAGTAGGAATCGAGCGGCACCCGTGCATTGCTGCCCAGGGCGGCCGGATTGGTGCAGGCGATCGTCCAGTCGGGCCGCGAGGCATGGCCGAGCACCGCGTCGGCGGGCGGCTCATGGCCCTGGCGGTAGGAGACGTAGGAGACGATGCAGCCGGTCTGGTCCGCGCGGGTGCAGAGCGGCAGGCTGCGGAAGGTGCCGCCGGTCACCTGCCCCCGCGGCACCTCGACCTTCCAGCCGGGGATGATCGCCGAGACGAGCTGGCGCTGCAGCGGCCGTCCCTCGAACTCGCGCTTCAGGAGCTCGATCGCATAGACCGTGCCCTGGCTGTGCGAGACGATCACGACCGGGCGGCCATGATTGTAATGCTGCATGTAGTAGCGGAAGGAGGCCGCGACGTCCCCATAAGCGCGGTTGAAGATCGGGTCCGGATTGAGCCCGTTCAGGACGCTGCGCACCGCGGCGACCGTGCCCGAGCGATAGACGGGGACGAACGGCCGGCAGACGCTGGCATAGCGCGCGAACTGGATCTGGACGGCGGCCCGTTCCTCCATTCCCGGCGACAGATCGGAGTTGAAGCCGGGATCGCGCGACACCGTGGGGTAGAGATAGAAGCAGTCGGCGGGGGGCGTGGCGGCCGCGCGGGTCACGACCGGGCCGCCATAGCCGTTCGGACCGAGCTCGACCGTGTCCGGCGAGGCGCACGCGTCCGCGCGCCCCGGCAGACACAGCCAGTTCGCTCCGTCGGCATAGTCGGCAGGGCCGGCCGGCCCGTTCGACTCAGGGTCTGCGGGTGCTGCGGCGATGGTCGCTACGAGCAGCAGCAGAGCGGCTTTCCTCATAAGTCCCCCCAAATGCGCGGAATCGCGCGCAAAAGCGCGGCCGGGCCTTCGGTGTGGCCGCTAAGCCACAAATCGGGCTGAAAATCAATCACTTCTTGGTTTTGCCTCCGTTCCGTAACGGAAGGCGGCAAGGCTGCGCGGTTATTTCCCGTCGAACAGGCCGCCCTGGCCGCCGGGCCTCGCGGCCGGCTCGGGCAGGCCGAGATGGGTCCAGGCGGGGCCGTTCAGGCAGCGGCCGCGGGCGGTCCGCGCGACCAGGCCGAGCTGGATGAGGAAAGGCTCGATCACCTCCTCGATCGTGTCGCGCGGCTCGGAAAGGCCCGCGGCGAGCGTCTCCACGCCGACCGGCCCGCCCTTGTAGATGTCGGCGATCATCCGGAGGTAGCGCCGGTCCATGGCGTCGAGGCCGAGCTGGTCGACCTCCATCCGGGTCAGCGCCGCATCGGCCACCCTGGCGTCGACCTCGGCATCGCCCGCGGCCTGGGCGAAGTCGCGGACCCGGCGCAGCAGCCGCCCGGCGATGCGCGGCGTGCCGCGCGAGCGCCGCGCCACCTCGCTCGCGCCGTCCCCGGTGAGCGCGAGGCCCAGCAGCCGCGCGGCGCGCCGCACCACCTGCTCCAGTTCGTCCACAGTGTAGAAATTGAGCCGCACCGGAATACCGAACCGGTCGCGGAGCGGCGTAGTGATCAGCCCCTGCCGCGTGGTCGCGCCGACCAGGGTGAATTTGGGCAGGTCGATCCGGACCGAGCGCGCCGACGGCCCCTCGCCGATCATCAGGTCGAGCACGCGATCCTCCATCGCCGGGTAGAGGATCTCCTCCACCGCCGGCGCGAGCCGGTGGATCTCGTCGATGAAGAGGACGTCGCCATCCTCGAGATTGGTCAGGAGCGCCGCCAGATCGCCGGACCTGGCGATCACCGGCCCGGAGGTGGCGCGGAAGCCGACGCCGAGCTCGCGGGCGATGATCTGCGCCAAAGTGGTCTTGCCGAGCCCCGGCGGCCCGAAGAACAGGACATGGTCCAGCGCGTCACCGCGGCCCTTCGCCGCCTCGATGAACACCCTGAGATTCTCCCGCGCCGCCTTCTGGCCGACGAATTCGTCGAGCGTCTTCGGGCGCAGGGCGGCATCGAGATCCTCGGGCCGGCGCTCGGGCGTGGTCAGGCGGTCGGGGTCGGTCACCGGGCCGTTAGAGGCTATCGGGCGGGCTTCTGCAACCGGGCAATGGCCGGTCCGGCCGACCCGCCGGCCGCCATTGACTCGGCGGCGGCATGATCTCAGGCTCCCTGCGGGGGGGAAATCGCCATGCTGAAAGAGATCGAGGATTATTGGGGCGCGGAAAACGCCACGCGAAGCGGCATGTATGGGGCGCTCGGCTATGCCGGCGTGGTGGTGTTCAGCACCATTTTGCTGCTGCTCGACCAGGCAGGCGTCCAGTTCAGCTGGCTTGACGGGGGCATGCAGGCGTTCCTGCTCGCGATCCTCGGCGCCCAGCTCGGCGTTGCCGTGCTCGCCGCCTGGCGGTTCAGCATGGGGAAAGGGCTGATCCCCGGCGCCATCACGCTGGGCGTCTTCCTGCTCAACCTTATCGTGAGCGTGGCCAACGGAGCGATCCCCGGCATCATCTGGTGGGTCGCCTATGCCGCGATCATCATCGGCCTGATCAACGGCCTGCGCGGTGCGTGGGCGATGCGCACGATGGAGCATCCCGGCGACGTCGTGGAAACCTTCGAATAGAGTCGGCGCACCCGCTGCCCGACCAAGCTTCTTCGGTCGCAAAGCCGCGTCGAGGTCCCCGGGCCGATGTTCGGCCGTGGTCAGGCCGTCAGGGTCAGTCCCGATGTTCGACGTCGTCGCCCTGCAGGGACACCCAGGGATGCTTGCGCCTTTCCCAGACGGAGAAACGCGGCGGCGGGAAGTCCGGGTCGGCGAAAGCGCCCACCGGAATCGCGATCGCCTCCGGGATCGGACCGCCCTGATACCAGACGGTGGAGCCGCAGATCGGACAGAAATGATAGGTCACCGCATGGCCGCTGTCCGCGATGCGCACCCACTGCGTCGATTCGCCGGCGACCGACACGTTTCCGGCCGGAAAGCGCGCCTGCTCGGCGAAGGGCGAACCGCTGCGCTGCTGGCAGGCAAGACAATGACAGACCGAAATGCGGATGGGCTCGCCCTCGCAGCGGGCGACGAGCTGGCCGCAGCGACAGGAGGCCTGACGAACGACGGTCATTTCGCCGCCTTCTTCAGCGCCGTCCGCACCAGCAGATCGAAGCTTGCCTCGGGGCCGATCTCGGCCTCGGCCTTCGCCACCGCGGCCGCCGCGTCGGACGGGCGGAAGCCGAGATTGGCGAGCGCGGAGACGGCGTCCTGGCTCTGGCTGCCGCTGGGCGCGGCGGGTCCGCCGGCGCCGAGCGCGATGCCGCCGGCCTTGTCCTTGAGCTCGTTGACGATGCGCTGCGCGAGCTTGGGGCCGACGCCCTGCGCGCGGGCGATCATCGCATGGTCGCCGCTCGCCACCGCGCGGTGGACCTCGTCGGCCGACAGAGCGGAGAGGATGGCCAAGGCGACGCGGGCGCCCACGCCCTGGACCGAGACGAGCAGCCGGAACCAGTCCCGCTCCGCTGCGCTGGCAAAGCCGACCAGGCGGATGAAATCCTCGCCGACCAGCATCTCGGTGTGGAGCACGACCTCCTCGCCGATCGCGCCGAGCGACGAGAGGGTGCGGGTGGAGGCCGCGACGAGATAGCCGACGCCGCTCACGTCGATGACGGCGTTATCCGCGGTGAAATCCGCCAACGTCCCCCGGAGCCTCGCTATCATGGGAAAACCCTATCCGTTCGGGCCGGGCTTGTCGAAGCCCTGTCCTTCACTTTTCAGGCAAGAAGAAAGGCAGCCCTTCGACAATGACCAGGTTTGAATGTCGCCCGGACATTCAAAGCCATGCCGGGGGCATGGCGACCTGGTCATCAGGGCGAACGGTGATGTTGTTGCCCGCCCTCAGAGCCTCACCCCACCCGCCGCGCCGTGGCGAGATGATGGGCGTGGGTGATCGCGACCGCCAGCGCGTCCGCGGCGTCGGCGCCCGCAATCTTCGCCGCCGGGAGCAGCCGCTGGACCATGGCGTGGACCTGCGCCTTCTCGGCTGCGCCGGTGCCGACCAGGGCCTTCTTGACCAGCCGCGCCGCATATTCGCCGACCTCGAGCCCTCGCCGCGCGGCCGCGAGCAGGACGACGCCGCGCGCCTGGCCGAGCTTCAGGGTCGATTGCGGATTGTCGTTGAGGAAGACCTCTTCGCAGGCGGCCGTCGCCGGCGCATGCGCCTCGATCACCCGGCCCAGCTCCTCCTCGAGCCGGACGAGCCGCGCGGCCAGCGCCTGCTTCGCGTCGGTGCGGACCTGGCCGTTGGCGACATGGCTCAGCCGGTTCCCCTCGGCCGCGATCATCCCCCAGCCGGTGCAGGCCAGCCCGGGATCGAGGCCGATGATGATCATAAGCCCCTCCCCTTCAGGGGAGGGGTTGGGGTGGGGGAGTGGGGAGAGTTCCACTGCCGATCGGGACGATTTCCGAGCGCATGAAGGATGGTCGTCAGCACGCCGTCCATATTGGTCATGACATCGCCATTGGTGAAGCGAATTGTCGGGAATCCCCGATTGGCCAGGACCACGTCGCGACGCGCATCCGCGCCGGCCTCATGAGTATCTCCATCGACTTCCACGATCAGACCTTTCGCCGGACAAAAGAAGTCGACGATGAAAGGCGGGATCGCGGCCTGGCGCCGAAATTTGAAGCCGCCGAGCTGCGAGTTGGAGAGATGACGCCAGAGCCGCTTTTCTGGTTCGGTAGGCTCGCGGCGCATCCGCCGGGCTCTTTTCCTGAGCTTCGGATCGGCTCGCACGTCCTCCCCACCCCTTGATCCCCTCCCCTGAAGGGGAGGGGTTTGGCTAGCCCAGTTTCTCGAGCACCTCGTCGGGCACTTCGTAATTGCCCCAGACGGTCTGGACGTCGTCATCCTCCTCGAGCGTGTCGACCAGCTTGAGCAGCTGGCCGGCATCCTCCTCGCCGACCTCGACATTGGTCCGCGCGCGCCAGGCGAGCTTCACGCCCTCCGGCTCGCCGAGCGCGGCCTCGAGCGCGCGGGCGACGGCGTGAAGATCGTCGATGCTGGTCCAGATGCGGTGGCCGTCCTCGTCCGATTCGACGTCGTCGGCCCCGGCCTCGATCGCCGCCTCGAAGACCTGGTCGTCATTGCCGGCGCTTGCCGGGAACTCGATCAGGCCGAGCCGGTCGAAGCCGTGGCTGACCGAGCCCGAGGCGCCGAGATTGCCGCCATTTTTGGAGAAAGCGGTGCGCACGTTGGTGGCGGTGCGGTTGCGGTTGTCGGTCAGCGCCTCGACGACGAGGCTGACCCCGCCCGGGCCGAAGCCCTCATAGCGGACCTCCTCGTAATTCTCGCCGTCCGACGCCGACGCCTTGTCGATCGAGCGCTGGATATTGTCCTTGGGCATGGACTGCGCCTTGGCCGCGTTGACCGCGGCGCGCAGGCGCGCGTTCATGTCGGGATCGGGCAGGCCCATCTTGGCCGCCACCGTGATCTCGCGCGAGAGCTTGGAGAACATGGCCGAGCGCTTCTTGTCCTGCGCGCCCTTGCGATACATGATGTTCTTGAACTTGCTGTGGCCGGCCATCGCCGCTCACCTTTCCTTCAATTTTCCGGCGCGGATCAGGCGAGGCCCAGCGCCGCCTTGTAGGTGTCCAGGATCGCCTCCGCCTCCTGGCGGGCGTGCGTCTCCATCTTCCGCAGGCGGACCACGGTGCGCATCGTCTTCGGATCGTAGCCGCGCGCCCTGGCTTCGGCATAGACGTCGCGGATATCGCCGGCCATCGCCTTCTTCTCTTCCTCGAGCCGCTCGATCCGCTCGATCAGCAGCCTCAGTTCGTCGGCCGCGATGCTTCCTTCCGCCAATTCAATCTCCATGGATTCGGGTTGAGCCGCAGCGTCTAGCGCCTTGCACTGTCATGTCGAGCGGCTATTGCCGCTCCCATGTCGAAGGAAGCCACCAGCCGGTTCGTGCCGCGCAGCCGCAAGGTCCGGATCCTCGCGACCCTGGGCCCCGCCTCCGACAGCCCGGCGATGATCCGGCGGCTGGTCGAGGCCGGCGCGGACGCCTTCCGCATCAACATGAGCCACGGCAGCCATGCCGACCATGAGAAGCGCATTGCCGCGATCCGCGCGCTCGAGGCGGAGCTGGAGCGCCCGACGACGATCGTCGCCGATTTGCAGGGCCCGAAGCTGCGCGTCGGCAAGTTCAAAGGCGACAGGGCCGAGCTGAAGGCCGGCCAGGCCTATGTCTTCGACCGCGGCAAGGCGCCGGGCGACGAGAGCCGCGCCATCCTTCCCCACAAGGAGATTTTCGACGCGGCAGCGCCGGGGATGCGCCTGCTGGTCGACGACGGCAAGCTGGTCTTCCGCGTCATTTCCGCGGACGCCGACCGGATCGAGGCGACGGTCGAGGTCGGCGGGACGATCTCGAACAACAAGGGCCTCAACGTCCCCGACGTGGTGCTGCCGCTGGCCGCCCTGACCGAGAAGGACCGCGCCGACCTCGCCTTCGCGCTGGACCAGCATGTCGACTGGGTCGCGCTCAGCTTCGTGCAGCGACCCGAGGACGTCGCCGAGGCGCGCCGGCTGATCGGCGGCAAGGCCAATCTGCTCGCCAAGATCGAGAAACCGGCGGCGATCGAGCGGCTGGAGGGCATCCTGGAGCTGGCCGACGCGGTGATGGTCGCGCGCGGCGATCTCGGCGTCGAGCTGCCGCCCGAGGCGGTGCCGCCGCTGCAGAAGCGCATCGTCGAGGCGGCGCGGCGCATGGGCCGGCCGGTCGTGGTGGCGACGCAGATGCTGGAATCGATGATCACCTCGCCCTCCCCTACGCGCGCCGAGGTCTCGGACGTTGCCACCGCGGTCTATGATGGCGCCGATGCGATCATGCTCTCGGCGGAAAGCGCCTCGGGCCGCTTCCCCTGCGAGTCGGTCGAGATCATGAACCGGATCGCGACCAGCGTGGAATCCGACCCCAGCCATTATGCCCGCGTCCATTTCACCGAGACCCTCCCGGACGCGACCACCAACGACGCCATCGCCCGGGCAGCAGGCGACATCGTCCGGACCGTGGGCGCCGCCTCGATCGTCTGCTTCACCAGCTCGGGCTCGACCGCGCGGCGCGTGGCGCGCGAGCGCTCGGCCGTGCCATTGCTGGTGCTGACCCCGTCGCTGAAGACGGCGCGGCGGCTCGGCCTGCTCTGGGGCGCGCATGCAGTGCGCACCCGGGACGTTTCCAGCTTCGAGGAGATGGTCGGCAAGTCGAAGCGCATGGCGCTCCGCCACGGCCTCGCCAAGGGCGGCGACCGGATCATCGTCACCGCCGGCGTGCCGTTCGGCGTGCCCGGCTCGACCAACGTGGTGCACGTCGCCCGGCTGATCGGCGACGAGCTGGACCGGCATTCCGGCTAGCGCGCCGCGACCATGGCGTCCGGCGCGGACGTGACCGGCGCCGCCTCCTCGACCAGCGGCGCGGCGAAATTGTAGCGGGTCAGTTTCGGCGCGCAGAGGCGGGAATCGTCCGGCTCGAAATCATATTCGCAGACCCCGCAATTGATCACCTCGCCGGCCTTGTCGATCGCCAGCACCTGCGCCTCGTCCAGCTCCTCGAGGATGTAGCGCAGGCAGAGCACGACGACCTGGTGGCAGACGATCAGCACGCGCCGGTCTGCATGGTGCAGGCTGATCGTGTCGAGCGCGCTCCGGAGCCGCAGGATCACGTCCGCCCAGCTCTCGCCGCCCGGCGGCCGGAAATAGAATTTGCCGAGCAGGGTGCGGTGGTCGGCCAGCTCGGGATGCTTCAGGCGGATGCCGTGCGTGGTCAGCCGGTCGAGCACGCCGAACTCGCGCTCGCGCAGGCGCTCGTCGACGACCGGCTGGCGGCCCGCCTCGCCGACCCCGCCCGCCTCGCAGATCGCCTTCGCCGTCTGCCGGGCGCGGACATAGGGCGAGCAGAGCACCACCTCCGGCCGCGCCGCCTCGGGCTGGGCCGCGAACCAGCGGCCGAGCGCCTCGGCCTGGCGCAGGCCGAGCGCGGAGAGCGGCACGTCGACGTCGCGCAGCGCGATGTCGATCATGGGCAGGCCGGCAGCGTCCGCGGCGTCGCGCGCGACATTGCCGGCGCTCTGCCCGTGGCGGACGATCCAGAGCCGTTCGGGCCAGCGCTGCCTCATGCGGGGAGAAAGCCCGCGCCGCGCCCGGGTTCCCTCAGGCGGGCAGCAGGTCCTCGGCGACGAGGCGTGCGCGAAGCTCCGCCGCGTCGGTGAAGAGATGCGCTTTCATCCCGACGAGCTCGGCGCCCATGACGTTGATCTGCCGGTCGTCGACGAACAGGGCCTCGTCGGGGCGCAGGCGGAAGCGGTCGAGCGCCAGATAGTAGATGGCCGCATCCGGCTTCAGCAGCTTCACCTCGCCCGAGACGACGATGTCCCGGAAGCGGGAGAAGAAGGCCTTCTCCTTCTCGAAGAAGGGCGGCCAGAAATCGGCGGAGAAATTGGTGATCGCGAAGAGCGGCACGCCGGCCTCGTCCAGCTCCGCGACGATGTCATGCACCCCGGGCACCGGGCCGCTGATGGTCTCGCCGAAGCGGTCGCTCCAGGCAGCGATCAGCTCGGCATATTCGGGGAATTTCTCGCTGAGCTCGGCCGCGGCCTCGGCATAGGGCCGGCCGCCGTCCAGGCTCTCGTGCCAGCCATAGAGGTCGGCCTCTTCGATCAGGCGCAGGCGCGCCTCGTCATCGGCGATCTGCCGGACGAGGAAGGCATCGGGATCCCAGCCGTAGAGGACGTTGCCGACGTCGAAGACGACGGCTTTGGGCGACCTGGGGGAGGCTGGCTTTACCATCAACCGTTCGGGCTGAGCCTGTCGAAGCCCTGCCCTTCACCCCTTCCTGAAAGAAGGACAGCCCTTCGACAGGCTCAGGGCAAACGGAAGTGCGGGGCTCGAAGGCCCGTGCCTTAGCCCTGGCGCGCCTTGAACCGGCGGTTCGTCTTGTTGATGACGTAGGTGCGGCCCCGGCGGCGGATCACGCGGCAGTCGCGATGGCGCGACTTGAGGGACTTCAGAGAGTTGCGGATCTTCATGGCTCGGGACGCCTGTCTGTTCTCTAACGATGCTGATTGCCGAAAAAGCGAAGGCGCCACCTAGAAGGCGGGGTGCGGAAAGTCAACCACCGGCGGGGCGCGGAGCCTCAGAGAAAGGCTTGCGCCAGACTTGGAAGAATATATCCTCGGACCGGCAATTGCAGCCCGTCGCAGCAAGAATCTTCCAAGTTGGGAAATATGGATCGGACCGACCTCAAGATCCTCGCCATCCTGCAGGAGGACGCCTCGTTGCCCGTCGCCGAGGTGGCGAGCCGGGTGAACCTGTCGCAGACGCCCTGCTGGCGCCGCATCCAGAAGCTGGAGACGCAGGGCGTGATCCAGCGCCGCGTCGCCCTGCTCGACCCCGATTCGATCGGACTCGGCATCTCCGTCTTCGTCGAGATCGAGGCGGCGGACCACAGCCCCGAGTGGCTGGACAGCTTTGCGGGCGCGGTGGCCGCCATGCCCGAGGTGATGGAGGTCTATCGCATGGCCGGCGACGTCGACTACCTGCTGCGCGTCGCGGTCGGCTCGATGGCGGATTATGACGATTTCTACCGCCGGCTGATCGGCCAGGTGCCGCTGAAGAACGTCACCTCCCGCTTCGCCATGGAGCGGGTGAAAGCGACGACCGCCTATCCGCTGCCCGCGGCCTAGGCCCCGTCGTCATTGCGGGGAGCGCAGCGACGCGGCAACCTAATCCCTGGCTTGCTTCGCTCCGCTCGCAATGACGTTCAGGACACAACGAAAATGGCCCCCGGACGAGGTGCCGGGGGCCGAGTCGACCGCTTCAACCTAGGGAGACCTCAGCGGCAGTGAAATTCAGAGCCCGTTGCCGGCGGCGCTGTTGCTGTCGTTGCCGGAGGCGTTGACGTCCGCGGGCGCGGGGGCATTGGCGTCGACCGGCGGCAACGTGTTGGCGTCGCCGAGATTCTCGACGGGCGGCGTTTCGACGACATTGTTGGCGGCCGCGGCATTGTTGGCGGCGCCGCCGCCGCACGCGGCGAGCGACGCCAGGCCGGCGGCGAGAAGAGCGGTGGTCAGGATTTTCATGGCTTTGTTCCCCCTGGTTCTCGAATCATGGGCGGGGAAAGAAAGACCAAAAGCCGCCCGCCGGTTCAACGCCGGATCGGCGGCGGGACAAACTTTGCACGGCGCTGCTCCCGCGGCGCGCGGTGCGGCAACAAGCTTCCAAATCAGCCGCCGGGATTGGCAGACTTTTCCGCCAGCCTGCGCTCCCAGGCGAGCGCGTCGGCGACGATCAGGTCGAGGCTGTCCCGCGCGGGCCGCCACGGCAGGGTCGCGAGGATGCGGCCATTGTCGGCGATCAGGGCAGGCGGGTCCCCGGCGCGGCGGGGCATCATCCGCCGCTTGACGTGATGGTTGGTCACACGATCAACGCAGTCCAGCACCTCGAGCACGGAAAAGCCGCGGCCATAGCCGCAATTCATCACCAGGCTCTCATCGGGCGCGGCGATCAGCCGCTCCAGCGCATCGAGATGGGCGGCGGCGAGGTCGCTGACATGGATATAGTCGCGCACGCCGGTGCCGTCCGCGGTCTCATAGTCGGTGCCGTAGACGTCGACATGGCCGCGCTTCCCGGTCGCCGCCTCGACCGCGATCTTGATGAGATGGGTCGCCCCCTTCGTCGACTGGCCCGAGCGCCCGGCGGGGTCGGCGCCGGCGACGTTGAAATAGCGCAAGGCGCAATAATTGAGGTCATAGGCGGCGGCGCTGTCCTTCAGCATCCGCTCCGTCATCAGCTTGGACCACCCGTAGGGATTGATCGGCTCGGTCCGCGCGCCCTCTGCGACCGGCACCTCGTCCGGAATGCCGTAGGTCGCCGCGGTCGAGGAGAAAATGAAATGCCTGACCCCGCCTTTCACCGCGCTCTCGATCAGCGACCGGCTCTTCACCGTGTTGTTCGAATAATATTTGAGCGGGTCCTCGACCGATTCCGGGACCACGACCGAGCCGGCGAAATGCATGATCGCGCCGATCCTGTGCTCGGCGATCAGCCGGGCGACCAGCGCCTGGTCGGCAATGTCGCCCTCGGCGAAGATGGCGGCCCCGGGCACCGCCCAGCGGAAGCCGGTGACCAGATTGTCGATCACCACCACCGGCCAGCCCGCGTCGAGCAGGGCAAGCACCGCATGGCTGCCGATATAGCCCGCGCCGCCCGTCACCAGCACCGGCAGCCTCTTTGTTCCCGTCATTCCGCCTCCGTAGCTGTCCGCTGCAGCAAAAACGCGTTAAACTCGTTACCGCCCCTATACGGCCTCGCCGTTGCGGGAAAAGGCCGCGGATGGAGGAAGCGATGAAGCGATTCGCATCTTGCCTGGGCGCCCTTGCGGGCCTCGCCCTGCTTTCGGGCTGCATGACGGATGGCGGGCCGACGCCGCCGTCGGTGACCCGATTCCATCTCGGCCAGCCGATCGCCCGCGCGGTCATCGCCATCGAGCCGAGCGACCCCGCCGATGCCAGCAGCCTCGAATTCGACGCGGTGGCCGACGCGGTCGCGCGCGAGCTGACGCGGCTCGGCTGGACCGTCGAGAAACGCAACGCCCGTTCCGAGCAGGTCGCCGTGGTCTCGGTGACCCAGGAGAGCCGGATCGCACCCCGCCGGTCGGGCTTCTCGATCGGGATCGGCGGCGGCACCGCCTCCTATGGGCGCAACAGTGCCGTCGGCGTCGGCGGCGGGGTCAACGTGCCGGTGGGCCGCACCACCAACCAGTTGGTCGCGACCCAGCTCGCGGTCCGCATCCAGCGCCGCTCCGACGCCACCGTCGCCTGGGAGGGCCGGGCCGATTACGAGGCGCGCGCCGGCACGCCTGATGCGACCCGCGTGGCTGCCGCCAGTCGTCTGGCCGCCGCCCTTTTTCGGGACTTCCCTGGGGAGTCGGGCCGCACTATCAGGGTCCGCTGACGGCCTATCTGACATCTCAAGGACACAATGACCCTTTCCATTTCGAGCGCCTTCGACGGCGGCAATATCCGTGTGGTCGCCATCAAAGGCGATGTGGCTGACCTGGAGATCGTCAAGGACCACCAGTCCGACTTCTACCAGTGGTTCTATTTCCGGCTGACCGGCGCCGCCGGCCGCGCGCTCAAGCTGCGCATCACCAATTGCGGCGGCGCCGCCTATCCGGACGGCTGGCCGGGCTACCAGGCCTGCGTCAGCACGGACCGGGAGGACTGGACCCGGGCCGAATCTACCTATGCCGACGGCGTGCTGACGATCAGCCTAACGCCGGCGTCCGACAGCGTCTGGGTCGCCTATTTCGCGCCCTATACGATGGAGCGGCATTACGATCTCGTCGCCTCGGTCGCGGCGGTTCCGGGCGTCGAATATCGCTCGCTCTGCCAGACCCTGGACGGGCGCGAGCTGGATTACTTCCGCCTGCCCGGCGGCAGGCTGCAGGTCTGGCTCTATGCGCGCCAGCATCCGGGCGAGACCATGGCCGAATGGTGGATGGAGGGCGCGCTCGAGCGGCTGCTCGACGAGGCGGACCCGGTCGTGCGCCGGCTGCGCGAGAAGGCGACCTTCCACATCGTCCCGAACATGAACCCCGACGGGAGCTTCCGCGGCCATCTGAGGACCAACGCCGCGGGCGTGAACCTCAACCGCGAATGGCACGCGCCGAGCGCCGAGCGCAGCCCGGAAGTGCTCGCCGTCCTGGGCGAGATGGACCGGACGGGCGTCGACTTCGCGATGGACGTGCATGGCGACGAGGCGATCGCCGCCAATTTCCTCGCGGGCTTCGAGGGCATCCCCTCCTGGAAGGAGGGGCAGCAGGCGATCTTCGACGCCTTCAGCGAGGCGCTGGTCCGCGCGACGCCCGATTTCCAGACCGAGAAGGGCTATGAGATCCCGGCGGCGGGCAAGGCCAATCTCTCCATGTCCACGGCCCAGCTCGCCGAGCGCTTCGGCGCGGTCTCGATGACGCTGGAAATGCCGTTCAAGGACAATGCCGATCTGCCGGACCCGGTCTATGGCTGGTCGACCGACCGCTGCCGCCTGCTCGCGCGCGCCTGCCTGGACGGTCTGCATGCGGTCCTCCCGCAGCTGGAGACCTATCGGAAGTGAGGCGCGCTTCGTCATTGCGAGCGTAGCGAAGCAACCCGGAACCGCCTAGACGCTCGCTGGATTGCTTCGTCGCTGCGCTCCTCGCAATGACGGCGGCAGCAGGGAGACCCTCGCCGAATGCCCCAGCTTGTCCTCATCCGCCACGGCCAGTCCGCCTGGAATCTCGAGAACCGCTTCACCGGCTGGTGGGACGTGAACCTGACGCCGCTGGGCGAGGAGGAGGCCAGGCAGGCGGGCGAGCTGCTCGCCGCCCGGGGCTTCGACTTCGACCTCTGCTTCACCTCCTTCCAGACCCGGGCGATCAAGACGCTGAACATCGCGCTGGAGGCGATGGGCCGGCTCTGGCTGCCGGTCGAGAAGGACTGGCGGCTGAACGAGCGCCATTATGGCGGACTGACCGGGCTCAACAAGGCCGAGACCGCGGCGAAGCATGGCGAAGAGCAGGTCAGGATCTGGCGCCGGAGCTTCGACATCCCGCCGCCGGCGATGGCGCCGGGCGGCGATTTCGATCTCACCAACGACCGCCGCTATGCCGGCATCGCCATCCCGACCCACGAGAGCCTGAAGGACACGATCGCGCGCGTCCTGCCCTGTTGGGAGGAACGGATCGCGCCGGCGCTGAAGGACGGCAGGCGCGTCCTGATCTCCGCCCACGGCAATTCGCTCCGCGCCCTGGTCAAGCACCTCTCCAACATCGCCGACGACGAGATCGTCGCGCTCGAGATCCCGACCGGCCAGCCGATCGTCTACGACCTCGACGAGCAGCTGAACGCGATCGAGCGCTATTTCCTGAAGGACCGCTGACCGGGGGACCGCCACCCCAACCCGTCATGCCAGCGAAGGCTGGCATCCCAGCGGGGTCTTCGCCTGGGCAAAATTCGGAAAATGCAGTCTGGACCCCAGCATTCGCTGGGGTGACGGGCTGTGGGGGTCGTCAGAACTCCTTGACCCGCTCGCGGTTACGGGCGGCGCGGCGGAGGACTTCCTCGACGCTGTCGCCGGGCAGGATGGTGGCGACGCTGACCGTGGCGGTCAGCTTCACCTGGGTATGGCCGAGATCCAGCGGATGGGCGGCGATGCAGCGGGCGATGCGCTCCGCCGTGTCGAGCGCGCTGTCCGCGTCGAGATGGTCGAGCAGCAGCGAGAAGGCGCCGCCGCCGTTGCGCGCGGCGACGTCGCTTGAGCGGATCAGGCTCTTCAGCAGGCGGGCGACGTGGCGCAGGGCGGCATCGCCGGCGACCCGGCCATGGCCCTCGTTCACCGCCTTCAGATCGTCGACGTCGACCGAGATCAGGGCGGCGGGAATCCGGTGGCGCGCGGCCTGGCTGACGACGCGCTCGAGCTCGCTGCGGAACTGGCGGGCGTCGGCGAGCGCGGTCAGCGCGTCGCGGCCGCTCTGCTCCTCGGCCTCGCCCAGCTGGGCGCGGGCGTCCGCGAGCGCGGCGCGCAGCAGCGCATTCTCGTCGGTCAGCCGTTGCAGCGCCTCGCGCGCTTCGCGCGCCTGCGGGTCCCTGTCGGCGTTCTTGTCGTCTCGCCGTGCCATGAACTCAGCTTAAGACGAGAAGGTTAACGCAACTTTGAGATTGCGCGGCAGACGATTGCCCCCGGGCAGCGGCCGAGCTAGGGGGTGGCGCTTCCACGGCCCTCGGGGGACATCATGCCGGGCGAAGCACCGCTGATCGGGATCATCATGGGCAGCCGCTCCGACTGGGAGACGATGCGCCACGCCGCCGAGACGCTCGACGCGCTCGGCCTCGCCTACGAGACGAAGGTGGTCTCCGCCCACCGCACGCCCGAGCGGCTCTACGATTATGCGAAGAATGCCGCCGGGCGCGGGCTGAGGGTGATCGTCGCCGGCGCCGGCGGCGCCGCGCATCTGCCCGGCATGGCCGCCTCGATGACCCATTTGCCGGTGCTCGGCGTGCCGGTGGAGAGCCAGGCCCTGTCCGGCATGGATAGCCTGCTCTCGATCGTGCAGATGCCCGCCGGCGTCCCGGTCGGGACGCTGGCAATCGGCAAGGCCGGCGCGATCAATGCCGGCCTGCTCGCCGCCTCGATCCTCGCCACCGCCGATGCGGGGCTGGCGGAGCGGATCGCGCGCTGGCGGCAGGAACAGACCGAGGCGGTCGCCGAAAACCCCGAATGACGCTCGCGCCCGGCTCCACCATCGGCATTATCGGCGGCGGCCAGCTCGGGCGGATGCTCGCCATGGCCGCGGCGCAGCTCGGCTACCGCACCCATATCTACGCGCCCGACGCGGACAGCGTCGCCGCCGAGGTCGCGGGGGCATTCACGCGGGGCGCGTTCGACGATGCCGACGCCATCGCCCGCTTCGCCGCTGAGGTGGACGTCGTTACCTACGAGTTCGAGAATATCCCGACCGCGCCGCTGGCCGGGATCGGCCGGCTGCATCCGCCGGTCGGGGCGCTGGAGATCGCCCAGGACCGGCTGGAGGAGAAGCGCTTCGTCGCGTCGCTCGGTGGCCGGCCGGCGCCCTTCGCCGCAGTGGACGACCGGGCCGGGCTCGAGGCGGCACTCGCCGAGATCGGCGCGCCCGCCCTGCTGAAGACCCGGCGCTTCGGCTATGACGGCAAGGGCCAGGCGCGAATCATGGCCCCGGGCGAGGCGGACGCGGCCTGGGCGGCGGTCGGCGGCGCGCCGTCGGTGCTCGAAGGCTTCATCCGCTTCGATGCGGAATTCTCCGTCCTGCTCTGCCGCGCCGCGGATGGCGAGACGCTCTCCTGGGACGCGCCGCGCAACGTCCACCGGGACGGCATTCTCGACATCTCCACCGTGCCCGCCGGGGAAGATCTGGAGGCCGCGATCGCCAAGGGCCGCGCGCTCGGCGAGCGCATCGCGTCGGCGCTCGATTATGTTGGCGTGCTGGCCGTGGAGTTCTTCGCGCTCGGTGAGGAGGCGATCTTCAACGAGATGGCGCCGCGCGTGCACAATAGCGGTCACTGGACGATCGAGGGCGCGGTCACGTCGCAGTTCGAGAATCATATCCGCGCTATCGCCGGCCTGCCGCTCGGCAGCACGACGCTGGCCGCGCCGCGCGTCGAGATGCGCAACCTGATCGGCGCCGACGCGGAGGACTGGCCCGCCATCCTCGCCGACCCGGCCGCGCACCTCCACCTCTACGGCAAGAGCGAGGCCAGGCCCGGCCGCAAGATGGGCCATGTCACCCGCCTGCTCCGGAAAGGCTGAGGCCCCCGCCGGTCTCCCGGCGAGGGCCCCATCCTTACTGCCTTGCAGTCCGGCTTATTGGGCCGGGCGCTGGGTCGGCTGGGCGGCCGCCTGCGGCTCGACCACCTCGACCGGCAGGCCGAGCGCGTCCAGCTGGGGGCGGACCCGCGCCGCGTCGCCGACCACCACCCAGACGAAATTGTTCGGGTTTATGTAGCGCCGCGCCGTCGCGTCCAGCGTCGCCTTGTCCATGCTGCGATAGCGGTCCGCGATCGTCGACCAGTAATTGTCCGGCCGGCGATAGAGGGCGTTCGAGCGAAGCGCGCCGAGTACCGCGCCCGACGTCTCGAACTGGCCGGGCAGCTGGCGGGTATTGCCGAGGATGATGCGGTTCATCTCCTCGTCGGTGATGCCGCTGGTGGTCAGGAAGCTGGTCACCATCTCCCGCGCCGCGGCGATGGAGGGGCCGGTCTGGTTCTGCTGCACGGGCGCCTGGATGATATAGGGCACCTGATGCTCGTACAGGTTGGGTCCGCCGCGGGCGCCGTAGGACCAGCCGCGCCGTTCGCGCAGCTCCATGTTGATGCGGGCGAGGAAGCTTCCCCCCAGCGCCTCGTTGGCAGCAGTGAGGTTGAGCAGGTCCTGCGTGCCCTCGGCCGGAATGATCTGGCCGCCGAGGATCACCGACTGCGGCGATTGCGGGCGGTTGATCAGCACGATGCGCGGCCGCGGCGCCGGGATGGGGACGTTGAACGCCTTCACCCCCCGGGCGACGCCGGCGGGCGGCCGCCAGTTGCCGAAACGCGCCTGCAGCATTGGCCTCAGCTGGGCGAGCGGCAGGTCGCTGACCACGAAGATCGTGGCATTGTCCGGCCGGATCCAGGTCTGGTGGAAGCGGATCAGCTCGTCGCGGGTCAGCGACCGCACGACCTCCAGGTCGCCCGATCCGGTGAACGGCTTCCCGTAGGGATGGCTGGTGCCGTAGATCAGGCCGGGCAGGGCGCGCAGCGCCAGGCCCTGGGGGTTGGTCAATTCCTGTGCGATGCCGGCAAGCTGCTGCTGGCGGATGCGCTCGACTTCCGCGGGGGCGAAGGCCGGGTTGCGGATCACGTCGGCGAGCAGGTCCAGGGAGGCGGGAAGCTGCGTGCTGAGCGCGTTCAGCGAGACCGTGGTGCGGTCGAGGCTCGCCCCGGTGTTGATGGTCGCGCCGATCCGCTCCTGCGCCTCGGCGAGCTGGATCGAGTTGAGCCGGGTCGTGCCCTCCTCAAGCATGTTCAGCATCATCGCCTGGGTGCCGAGCCGGTTGGCCGGATCGGCGGCGATGCCCGCGTTGAACTCGACGGCGACCCGGGTCACCGGCACCGCCGAGCGGCGCGCATAGATGATCTGGATGCCGTTGGAGAGGCGGGCGCGCTCGGTCGCCGGGAACTGGACCGGCAGCGTGCCGGTCACGCCCGGCATCGGCTCGCGGGTACCGGTCCGCGCCGGAGCCGGGGCGGCTGCCGGTGCGGGCTGGGCCTGGGCCTCCTCGGCCCCACCGCCGCCGCCGCCACCGCCGCCGCCGCCAACGAAGTTGGAGCGGCTGCCCTGGCCGGGCGCTTCCTGATAGGCCTCGCGCTCGCCGGGATCGACGCGGATGGCGAGCACCGGACGGGTGAGCCAGCGCTGCATCGCCGCACGGACCTGCTCGGGCGTGACCCGGGCCAGCTGCTCGAGCCGGAGGCGGTAGAAATTGGGGTCGTTCGCGTAGAGCATGCCTTCGGCGAGCGCCACGGCCTTGCCGCCGAAGCCGCCGACCTGCTCGAGGCCCTGCACGCGGCCCGAAAGCGCGCGCATCACGGCGCGGCGGACCTCGTCCTCGGTCGGGCCGGTGCGGATGAACTCGGCGATGATCTCGTCGAGCCGGCGCGACACCGCGTCCGCATCCTGGCCGGGCTTCACGTCGACCTGGACCTCGAACATGGAGAGGCGCTGGAACGGCTGGACGAAGGTGGCGACGCGGACCGCTGTCTGCTCGCCGCGCACCAGCGCATTGTCGAGCCGCGAGCTGGCGAGGCCGCCGAGGATGGAGGCGCCGACCTGCAGCGGCACCTGATCATCGGCGGTCAGCCCGGGCACGGCCCAGTTGCGGTAGAGCCGGACATTGGCGACGCGGTCGTGCATCTGCCGGTCGACCCGGGCGCTGAGCGTCGGGACGGCGGCCTGTGCCGGATTGTTCACCGGGCCGCGCGGGATCGGGCCGAAATAGCGCTCGACCAGCGGCCGCGCCTCGGCGGCGCTGATGTCGCCGGCGAGCACGAGCACGGCATTGTTCGGGCCGTATTTGCTGCGGAACCAGTCGCGCACCGTCTCCAGCGTCGCGGCGCTGAGGTCGGCCATCGAGCCGATCGTCGAGTGGTGATAGGGATGGCCCTGCGGGAACAGCCCTTCGAGCTGGGCATATTCGACCATGCCGTAGGGCTGGTTGTCGCCCTGCCGCTTCTCGTTCTGGACGACGCCGATCTGGTTGGTCAGATTCTCCTGGGTGACGGCGCCGAGCAGGAAGCCCATGCGGTCGCTCTCCAGATAGAGCGCGCGCTCGAGCGCGTTCTTGGGCACGGTCTGGAAATAATTGGTCCGGTCGAACCAGGTCGTGCCGTTGAAGTCGGTCGCGCCGATCTCGCGCAGCGGCGCGAAATAGTCGCCCGGCGCATTCTCGGAGCCGTTGAACATCAGATGCTCGAACAGATGGGCAAAGCCGGTCCGGCCGGCCGGCTCGTCCTTGGAGCCGACATTGTACCAGACGCTGACCGCGACCACCGGCGCCTTGCGGTCGGTATGGACGACGACGCGCAGGCCGTTGGCGAGCGTGAAGGTCTCGAACGGGATGTTGACCCGCTGGAGCAGCGCGCCGACCGTGTCGGTGCCGCCGCGGCGGGCGCCCTGTTCGGTGCTGGCGATGGCGGTGGTGGAGGTGGTCGCAACGAGGGACAGGCCCGCCGCAAATGCGAATGAAGTGAGTAGTTTCCGCATGTGATTCCCCATGTCGTGCAGGGGGCGGACACTAGCGCGGTGTAGCGCCAAAGCAATACGCGTCCGGCTAAATACCGACAGAATCCAGGCTTGCACGCCCGCCGGGCCTATGGCGCCGGACGCGCAGCCGGCGCCTGGGCACCGGGCGGCACCATCACCTCGATCGGCAGGTTCAGCGCCTCAAGCTGCGGGCGCACCCGCGCCGCGTCTCCAACCACCACCCAGATGAAATTGTCGGGCCTGATGTGGCGGCGCGCCGCCGCATCGAGCTGCTGCGCGGTCATGCCGCGATAGCGGCCGGCGATCGTCTCCCAATAATTGTCCGGGCGGCGGTAGAGCGCGTTGGAGCGCAGCGCACCGAGCACGGCAGGCGACGTCTCGAACTGGCCCGGCAGCTGGCGGGAGTTACCGAGCTGGAGGCGATTCATCTCCTCGGCGGTCACCCCGTTCGTCGTCAGGAAAGTACGCACCAGCTCCCTGGCGGCCGCGATCGAATCGCCGGTCCGGTCCGACTGGACGGGTGCCTGGATGACGTAGGGCACCTGGTGCTCGACGAGGCTGACGCCGCTTCCCGCCCCGTAGGACCAGCCCCGCCGCTCGCGCAGATCCATGTTGATCCGCGATGTGAAACCGCCGCCGAGCGCCTCATTGGCAGCGGTGAGATCGAGCAGATCCCGTGTCCCTTCGGCGTTCAGCACCTGGCCGGCGAGGATGAAGGATTGCGGCGATTGCGGCCGGTCGATCAGGACGATCCGCTGGCGCGGCGGCGGGATGCTGGCGGGAATGCGCTTCACACCCCGCGCGCGGGCCGGCGCCCGCCAATTGCCGAAGCGCCGCTCGAGCAACGGCCTGATCTGGCTGAGCGGCATGTCGGACACCACGAAGATCGTCGCATTGTCGGGACGGATCCAGCTTTGGTGAAAGGCAATCAGCTCATCCCGGGTCAGCGTCCGGACGACCGCGGGATCGCCCGTGCCGGAAGACGGCCTTCCGTAGGGATGCGAGGGCCCGTAGAGGGCGGCCGGCAATGCTCGCGCGGCGAGGCCGGCCGGCTGGGTCAGCTCGGCGGCAATGCCGGCCAGTTGCTGGGCCCGGATTCGCTCCACCTCGGCCGGAGCAAAAGCGGGGTTGCGGATCACATCGGCGAGCAGGTCGAGCGACGGATCGAGCGAGGGGGTAAGCGCGGTCAGCGAAACCACGGTGCGGTCGAGGCTCGCCCCGGTCGCAATGGCAGCGCCGATGCGCTCCTGCGCTTCGGCGAGCTGGATCGAATTGAGGCTGGTCGTGCCCTCCCTGAGCAGGGTCAGCATCATCGCCTGGGTGCCGAGCCGGTCGGCCGGATCGGCGGCGACGCCGGCATTGAACTCGACCGCGATCCGGGTCACCGGAACGGCCGCACGTTGGGCATGAACGATCTCGATGCCGTTGGAGAGACGGGCGCGCCCGACGGAGGGGAAATCGAGCGGGGGGGAGGCGACCACGCCAGGCATGGGCGCACGAGGACGCACCTCGACTGCGGCGGCGTTCGCGCCGGCACCGGGGCTTGTCGCAACGGCCGGCGCCTCGGCATAGGGTTCCCGTTCGCCCGGCGAAACGGTCAGCGCGAAGACCGGGCGACCAAGCCAGCGCTGCATCGCGGCACGGACCTGGTCCGGCGTGATGCGGGCGAATTCCGCAAGCCGGGTGCGGTAGAAATTGGCATCGTCCGCATAGAGCGTGCCTTCCGCCAGCGCGACGGCCTTGCCGCCAAAGCCCCCCACCTGCTCGAGGCCCTGGACGCGGGCGAAGAGCGTGCGCATCACCGCACGCCGGACCTCGTCTTCGGTCGGGCCGGTGCGAAGGAATTCGGCGAAAAGCTCGTCGAGCCGGCGGCCGACCGCCGCCGGATCCTGCCCCGGCTTCACGTCGATCAGGATTTCGAAGATGCTGACGCGCTGCGCGGGCTGCACGTTGGCGACGACCCGAACGGCGGTCTGCTCGCCGCGGACCAGGGCATTGTCGAGCCGCGAGCTGGCGAGACCGCCGAAGACCTGCGCCGCGACCTGCAGGGATGCATGATCGTCGGCGGTGAGACCGGGGATCGTCCACCAGCGATAGAGCCGGGTGTTGGCGACACGATCATGGATTTCGCGCTCGACCCGCGCGGGAAGCGTCGGCACATCGGCAGCAGCGGGGGAATTGACCGCGCCGCGCGGGATATGGCCGAAATAGCGCTCGACCAGCGGCCGCGCCTCGGCGGCGCTGAGATCGCCGGCCAGGACCAGGACGGCATTGTTGGGTCCGTAATTGTCGCGGAACCAGTCGCGCACCGTCTCGAGCGTCGAGGCGGAAAGATCGGCCATCGAGCCGATCGAGGTGTGCCGGTAGGGATGGCCCTCGGGAAACAGCCCCTCTCGCTGCACATATTTGACGAGGCCATAGGGCTGGTTGTCTCCCTGGCGCTTCTCGTTCTGGACGACGCCGATCTGGTTGGTCAGATTCTCCTGGGTCAGCGCGCCGAGCAGATGGCCCATCCGGTCGCTCTCCAGGAACAGGGTCCGCTCCAGCGCGCCGCGCGGCACGGTCTGGAAATAATTGGTGCGGTCGTAAGAGGTGGTGCCGTTGAAATCGGTGGCACCGATCTCGCGCATGAGGGCATCGAAATCGCTTCGCGCGTTTTCGGAGCCGTTGAACATGATGTGCTCGAACAGATGGGCGAAGCCGGTCCGACCCGCCGGCTCGTCTTTCGAGCCGACATTATACCAGACGCTGACCGCGACGACGGGCGCCTTGCGGTCCTCATGGACGACGACGCGAAGGCCGTTGTCGAGAGTGAAGGTCTCGAACGGAATATTGACGCGTCGGAGCAGCTGCTCGATCTGCGCGGCTGGCGCGGGCGCTGTCTGGCTGGAGGCCGGCGCGGCGATCGAAAGGCCGACGGCAAGGGCGAAGGCGGAAATGGTCTTGCGCATGCGATTCCCCCACGGCTTCCGCGAGAGACTAGCGCAGTCGTCGGCCAAAACAATGCGGCGGATCGGGCAGCTGGCCCCGGCCATTGTGTCGCGGGGCGGCTCCACTACATTCCGGACAAGTCGAAACGGGGTCACTCCATGAATCTCGAAAAATTCACCGATCGGGCGCGCGGCTTCCTGCAGGCGGCGCAGACGGTCGCGTCGCGCATGAATCACCAGCAGATCGCGCCGATCCATGTGCTGAAGGCGTTGCTCGAGGACGAGCAGGGCATGGCCGCGGGGCTGATCGCCAGGGCCGGCGGCAGTGCCGAGTCCGCGCGGCGCGAGACCGACGAAGCGCTCGCCAAGGTGCCGGTCGTGTCGGGCAGCGGCGCCAGCGCCGCCCCGAGCCTGAACGGCGATACGATTCGCGTCCTCGATTCCGCCGAGGAGATCGCGCAGAAGGCCGGCGATAGCTACGTGGCAGTCGAGCGGCTGCTGACCGCGCTCGTCCTCTCCCAGGGTGACGCCGGCAAGGCGCTGCGCGATGCGGGGCTCAAGGCCGAGACGCTGAACGCCGCGATCAACGAGCTGCGCGGCGGCCGCACCGCCGACACGGCGGGGGCCGAGGACCGTTATGACGCGCTGAAGAAATTCGCCCGCGACCTCACCGAGGCGGCGCGCGAGGGCAAGCTCGATCCGGTGATCGGCCGCGACGAGGAGATCCGCCGCACCGTCCAGATCCTCGCCCGGCGCACCAAGAACAATCCCGTGCTGATCGGCGAGCCCGGCGTCGGCAAGACCGCGATCGCCGAGGGGCTGGCGCTGCGCA
Source organism: Allosphingosinicella sp. (assembly GCF_035626655.1). Classification (GTDB taxonomy): domain Bacteria; phylum Pseudomonadota; class Alphaproteobacteria; order Sphingomonadales; family Sphingomonadaceae; genus Allosphingosinicella. Next base: position 88,382 of record NZ_DASPNF010000007.1, on the reverse strand, counting down.
TCGCCAATGGCGACGTGCCCGACAGCCTCAAGGACCGGCGGCTGATGTCGCTGGACCTGGGCAGCCTGATCGCCGGCGCCAAATATCGCGGCGAGTTTGAGGAGCGCCTGAAGGGGGTGCTCGACGAGGTCAAGGGCGCCGAAGGCGACATCATCCTGTTCATCGACGAGATGCACACATTGATCGGCGCCGGGAAGTCGGAAGGGGCGATGGACGCCTCCAACCTGCTGAAGCCGGCGCTCGCCCGCGGCGAGCTGCACTGCATCGGCGCGACCACGCTCGACGAATATCAGAAGCATGTCGAGAAGGACCCGGCGCTGCAGCGGCGCTTCCAGCCGGTCTTCATCGGCGAGCCGACGGTCGAGGACACGATCTCGATCCTGCGCGGGCTCAAGGAGAAATATGAGCTGCACCATGGCGTCAGGATCACCGACGCCGCCCTGGTCTCGGCGGCGACGCTCTCCAACCGCTACATCACCGACCGCTTCCTGCCCGACAAGGCGATCGACCTGATGGACGAGGCCGCCTCGCGGATCCGCATGGAGGCCGAATCCAAGCCCGAGGAGATCGAGACGCTCGACCGGCGGATCATCCAGCTGAAGATCGAGCGCGAGGCGCTGAAGAAGGAGAAGGACGCCGCCTCCAGGGAACGGCTCAAGGCGCTCGAAGGCGAGCTTGCCGGCCTCGAGGAGCAGTCCGCCGCTTTGACCACGCGTTGGCAGGCAGAGAAGGAAAAGATCGCCGGCGAGGCGAAGATCAAGGAGCAGCTCGACGCCGCCCGGCTCGAGCTTGACCAGGCGCAGCGCCACGGCGACCTCGCCAGGGCGGGCGAACTCCAGTACGGCCGCATCCCGGCGCTGGAAAAGCAGCTCGAGGAGGCGGCCGCCGCGTCAAGCAACGCCATGCTCCGCGAGGAGGTGACCGCCGAGGACATCGCCGCCGTCGTCTCGCGCTGGACCGGCATCCCGGTCGACAGGATGCTGGAGGGCGAGCGCGAGAAACTGCTCGCCATGGAGGAGGCGATCGGCAAGCGCGTGATCGGCCAGCAGGAGGCGGTCGAGGCGGTCAGCAAGGCCGTCCGCCGCGCCCGCGCCGGCCTGCAGGATCCGAACCGGCCGCTCGGCTCCTTCCTCTTCCTCGGGCCGACCGGCGTCGGCAAGACCGAGCTGACCAAGGCGCTCGCCGAATTCCTGTTCGACGACCCGCACGCCATGGTCCGCATCGACATGTCGGAGTTCATGGAGAAGCACAGCGTCGCCCGGCTGATCGGGGCGCCGCCGGGCTATGTCGGCTATGAGGAAGGCGGTGTGCTGACCGAGGCGGTGCGGCGCCGGCCCTATCAGGTCGTCCTGTTCGACGAGGTCGAGAAGGCGCATGGCGACGTCTTCAACATCCTGCTCCAGGTGCTCGACGACGGCCGCCTGACCGACGGCCAGGGCCGCACCGTCGATTTCACCAACACGATCATCATCCTGACCTCGAACCTCGGCAGCCATTTCCTGACCGGGCTGGCGGACGGCCAGAAGGCCTCCGACGTCGAGGCGCAGGTGATGGAGGTGGTCCGCGCCCATTTCCGCCCGGAATTCCTGAACCGGCTGGACGAGATCATCCTGTTCCACCGGCTCGGCCCCGAGCATATGGGCCCGATCGTCGACATCCAGATCGCCCGCGTCCAGCAGCTGCTGAAGGACCGCAAGATCGCGCTCGACCTCACCGACGGCGCCCGCGCCTGGCTCGGCCGGGTGGGCTACGATCCGGTCTATGGCGCGCGCCCGCTGAAGCGTGCGGTGCAGAAATATCTGCAGGACCCGCTCGCCGATGCGATCCTGCGCGGCGACGTGCGCGACGGCCAGACCGTCAGGGTCGACGAGGGCGACGGCGCGCTGAAGCTGTCCTAGCGGGGCGGGGCCACGTCGAAGGCGATGCTGAGCCGCTCGCCCGCGCCGAACGGGCGGGTGCCGTGCCACATGGTCGAGGGGAAGAGGACGAGCCGGCCGGGCAGCGGCTCGATCAGCCGCGCCGGCGCGAGATCGAGCCCGAGCTCCGGCGGTGGCTCGCCGAGCGCCAGCCAGCCGGCCGGCGCCGGCCCCCGCTCCGCCTCGTCCGGCAGCGCGACATAGCAGGCCGAGCTCAGCCAGCCCTGCTGGTGCCGGTGCACGACATGATGGCCGGCACCGGTCAGCCGCACCGACCAGGAGCCGGCGAAGCGGACCGGCCGGTCGCGCGGCGCGGACAGGGTCGGATGCGCCCGGTCGGGCGGCGGCAGCTGCGCGATATGAGCCTGTACGGCCGCGACGAGCCCGGCACGAAGGCGGCCGATCGCCAGTGCCTCCAGCGTGAACAAGGCGCCCTCGGTCTGGCTGCCGCCGCGCACCGACTGGTCGAGGGGCTGGCCGCGCTGCCGGTGCAGGTCACGCAGCATATCGGCCAGCGCGTCGAGCGGGCCGATGTCGGGCTCATAAATGCCGACCAGGCGGGGATCGCCCTCCAGCCATTCGGCGCGCGGATCGCCGAGCAGCCGCCAGGCCGCGCCCAGATAGGCGACGAACATCTCGCGCTCCGGCCTGGTCAGCCAGCTCTCCGCGAGGGCCGCGGCAGCCTCGATCTCCTTGCGCCGGAGCAGATGGCGCACGCGGAAATGGGCGACGACCGGGTCGGCGACCGAGGCCAGGGCCTCGAACAGGGGGACGGCGGCCTCGGTCTGGCCCATGGCATCCAGCGCCGCCGCCTCATTGGCGTCGAACATCAGATGGGCGCCGGCGGCCGCGCGCCCGCGCCGCGCCGCCGCCAGCATCGCCTCGTGCCGGTCGGCGGCGCCGAGCGCCATGAACAGCACGCCCCAGAGCGCGAGCTGGCGCGGCGCCTCGGCCAGCGCCTCCTCCAGCCGAGCAGTGAAGTCCTCCTTCCGCCCGGCCTGCCAGCGGAGGTTGGCCAGCCGCCTGTGGCCCTCGACCCAGAGCGGATTTTCGTCCAGCGCCGCCTCGAGCGCGGCGAGCGCGGCATCGGCCCTCTGCTCGGCGAGCAGCGCGGACACGCGGCCGAAGCGCAAAGACTGGTCGCCGGGCGCCAGCGCCAGCGCCGCATCGAACAGGGAAGCGGCCGGCCGGCCGGCCTCGAGATGCAGGCCCGCGCGCAGCTGCGCGATGCCGGCATCGCCGGGCGCGAGCCTCGCCGCCCGGTCGCAGGCGGCGATCGCCGGCGTCAGCGCGTCCAGCGCCCGGTGCAGGCGCGCGAGCAGCAGGTGCAGCGCGACATGGTCCGGCTGGCGCCGCGCCGCCTCGGCGACGAGCGGGAGCGCATCCTCCTCCCGGCCCTTCGCCAGCGCCGCGCGGCCGACCGCGAGCACGGCCTCCGCGTCGGCGGGGTCGGGATTCACGCCCCGCCCATCTCGTAGCCCATCCGCTCGGCCCAGGGGGCGAGGATCGGGAGCACCGGCGCGAGCTGCTCGCGATAGCGCTCCCAGCGCCCGGCGGCGCGGGTGTAGATCGGCTCGCCTACCTGCGAATAGCTGGCGGTGATGACGCGGCCCCGCGCCCTGGCGGCGGCCTGGTTGTCGAGCACCTTCTCGTCCCAGGGCAGGCCGAGAAAGTCGAGCAGCGGCCGCATCTCGCCCGCCAGATCCTCGATCATGCGTTCGTAGCGGACGCGGTGGACGTGGAGCGGCAGCAAGTCCTCGGCCCGGGCCCAGGCGTCGAACAGCGCATCATAGGTGCGCGCCGCCTCCTCGAGCCGGGTGAAGCTGCGCATTGCCGGGTTGAGCGTGAAATTGGCCATGAAGCAGCTGAGCACCGCGTCGCAGGGGTGGCGCTCGACGAAGATGATCTTCGCCTCCGGAAAGACGCGCTGGATCAAAGGCATGCGCGCCATGTGCAGCGGATGCTTGTCGACCACCTGCCGCCCGGGCGGCAGCGGCGACAGGTCCGCCAGCAGCTGGTAATAATAAGCGCGGATGCCGTGCGCCTCCTCGGCGCTCATCAGGCCGAGATCGCCGTCAGGCGCGATCGCGCCCTCGACGAAGCGCAGCAAAGGCTGCTCCTCCAGCACGTGCAGCGTGGGGATGTTCATCAGCAGGGTGTCGAGCAGGGTGGTGCCCGAGCGCGGGAAGCCGAGGATGAAGATGGGCGCGGGCGGCTCCGGCATGACCTCGAACCTGGTCCAGCCCGCCACCCATTCGGGGGTCGTGCGCGCCGCGGCAGCCTCGATCTCCTCGCGGTAGCTCGGTCCCGGCGGCGGCGGCGTCAGCAGCTCCGAGGTGCGGTTCATCGCCTCGAACTCGGTGAAGGCCTCGGCCGGACGGCCGAGCCGGTCGTAGAGTCCCGCCAGCAACTCGTGGCGGCGCAGGGGGCTGATCGTCGCCGGCACTGCCTCGGCCTCGACCAGCGCCTCCTCGTACCGGTCCTGCCGGCGGAGCGCCCAGGCCTTCAGGAAATGCGCCTCGGCGCCGAGCCCTGCCGTGTCGGCCTCGCCGGCCAGCGCCGTCAGCTCGTCGGTCCGGTTGAGCGTCTCGAGCAGCAGGCCAAGCTCGAGCCAGGCGGCCGGCGAGGCGGGGGCGAGGCGGATCGCGGCGCGGAAGGCGCGCTCGGCCGCGGCGAGATCGTCGGCGGCCCATTCGGCCAGGCCGAGCTCGGTCAGCACCCGGGGATCGTCGCCGTCGATCGAGGCGCAGGTCCGCATCACCGCCTGCCGTTCGTCATGGCGTTCCGCGCGCCGGAGCGCTTCCGACAGGTTGAAGACCATCTCCTGCCAGTCCGGCCGCAGCTGGATCGCCCGCTGGAAGACCGCCACCGCCTCGTCGAAGCGGTCGAGCGCCATCAGCGCATTGCCGAAATTGTTGAGGCTCTCCCAGTCCCCCGGAAAGGCGCGCAGCACCGTCTCATAGGCGGCGGCGGCCTGCTGCGGCCGCCCCTGCTGCTGGTGCACATAAGCGGCGACGCGCAGCAGGCGCGGGTCCTCGCCGCCGGCCGCGCAGAGCCGCGCCGCCTCGTCCAGGTCGCCGGCGGCGAGCCGCTCGGTGGCGCGCTCCAGCGTCGCCTCGGGAGAAAGACTGTCCATTGCCCGGCTCATTGCGGCCGGGCGACGTCGAAGGCAACGGTCATCCGCTCGCCCGCCGCGAACGGGATCGTGCCGTGCCACATGGTCGAGGGGAAGAGGACCAGCCGCCCCGGCTTCGGCTCGACCTTGCGGAAGGGGGGCAGGTCGAGGCCGAGCTCCGCCTGCGGCTCGCCGAGCTTGAGCCAGCCCTGCTCGCCTTCCCCGGTCGCCCCGGGCAAGGTGATGTAGAGGGCGGAGCTGAGCCAGCCAGCCGGATGGACGTGGTTGACGTGGAAGCCCGCGTCGGTGAGCCGAACCGACCAGGAGCCGGAGAATTGGATGGGCGCCCGCCGCGCGATCAGGGTCGGGTGCCCGGCGACCGGCGGCGGCAGCTGCGCGACATGCCCCTCGACCGCCGCGACGATCGCCCGGCGTAGCGCGCGGATTTCGGGCTCGATCCGGCTGAACAGGGGCCCGTCCGTCTGGGTGCCGCCGCGCAGCGACTGTTCGAGCGGATGGTGGGAGGAAAGATGCAAAGCGCGCAGCCGCGCGGCCAGGGCGTCGAGCGGCGGCAGCTCGTCCGCCAGATCGTAGACCCCGATCAGGCGCTCCTCGCCCTCCAGCCACTGCCAGCGCGGGTCGCCGGTCAGCCGCCAGGCGGCCGACTGATAGGGGACGAGCAGCTGGCCGGGATCGCGCCCCGCCCAGCCGTCCGCGAAGGTCGCCGCCTCGGCGGGGCGGCCGGCGCGCAGCAAATGGCGCACGTAGCGAGCCGCCATGGTGACATGCTCGATCGGGCCGAGCCGGGCGAACAGCCGGTCCGCGGTCTCGGTCTGCCCCTGCTCGGCGGCGCAGACCGCCTCCAGCGCATCGAAGACCGGGCTGTCGCCGGCGGCGGCCCGGCCGCGTGCGGCCGCATCAAGCGCGGCCTCGTAAAGCCCGGCATGCATCAGCGTGTCGGCCAGCTCGCGCCACAAAGCGAGCTCCCCCGGCGCCGCCGCGAGCCCCCGCTCCAGGCTCTGCGTGAAGCCGTCGCGCTCGCCGCGCACCCAGCGCAGCCGCGCGCTGACATTGTGGCCCTCGATCCAGCCCGGATGCAGGGCGGTCTGCGCCTCGATGCCGGCGATCGCGCCGTCGAGATTGCCGTCCGCGAAGCGCGCGGCGGCGAGGCCGAGCAGCACCGAGCCGTCGCTGGGCGCAAGCTGGTGGGCGCGCTCGAACAGCTCCGTGGCCGGCAGGCCCGCCTCCATCGTCGCGCGGGCGACGCTGTGCGCGATCAGGGCATCGTCCGGCGCCAGCGCGGCCGCCTTGGCCAGGGCCGCCGCGGCCGGCCCGAGATCGTCGAGCCGGCGGTGGGCGAGGCCGAGCACCTGCCACATCCGCGCGTCGCCGGGATGGTTGCGCGCCCCGGCCTCGGCGAGCGGCAGCGCCCGGGCGGCAAAGCCCTGGCGGACCGCGCCCGCCACCGCCCGGAAGACGGCATCGGCGTTCCCGGGATCCGCGGCGTTCAGCAAAGCGACCGGATCGGCGTTCACAGCCCCTCCAGCGCGTCGTCCGGATCGGTCGCGGCCATCACCGCCGCCACCGCCTCCCGCTCGGCGGCGGAAAGGTCGGGATGCCAGGTATCGACGATCAGGAGCACGCGCAGCTCCCCGGTCGGGTTCATCGCCTCATGCTCGATCGTGTCGTCGAAGATCCAGGCCTCGCCCTGGCGCCACTCCCGCGTCTCGGCGCCGACCCGGAACCAGCAGCCCTGCGGCACGATCAGCGGCAGGTGGCAGACCAGGCGGGTATTGGCGACGCCGGTATGCGGCGGGATATGCGCGCCCGGGGCCAGCAGGGAGAACATCGCATTGGGCCCGCGCCGGGGAATGGCCGGCTGCTCGAGCGCGCCGAGCAGGGCCATCACCGCCGGGCAGTGGCGGGCATTGGCCTCGATCGTGACGCCGTTCTGGACGAGGTGGATCGCGGTCCAGGCCCTGTTGCGGTTGAGCGCCGCCCATTGCCGCAGCGGGACGTCGTCCGGATACTGGATATAGGGGACCAGCTCCGCCCGCTCCGCGCCCGTCACCCGGTGGAAATCCGCGGTGATCGCCGCCGTCGCCGCCTCCAGCGCTTCGAGCCAGGGAAAGGCGTCCCGGTCGTGAAACTCCCGCTCCCTGAGGCCCGGATAATGGAAGTGGGTCGGCTCCGAATGATAGGGCCGGGTCTGGCGCAGGATGTTCGAGCGGAAGCGCGCGAGCCGGTCCCGCTCGGCCCCGGTCAGCGCCGCATCCGCCACCGCGCCGGCCAGCCGCCCCGCCGTCTCCGCGACATGCGCGTCGTGGACGGTCCGGGCATGGGCGATCATCGCCTGCAGATGGGGTGGCACCGCCGCCGGCGCCTGGGCCAGCGCATAGCCATAGGTCTCGCCCGCCTCCGCCGCCCGCCCGCTCTGCTCGAGCAGATTGGCCTTGAGCAGCAAGGGGACGAAGCCGAGCGGATCGACCTTGAGCGCGCCCGACACCGCGTCGAGCGCGGCGGCGAGGTCGCCGGCGGCGCGGCACATGGCGGCGAGCTTGAGCCAGGTCTCCGCCCGGCCCGGATCGGCGGCGACGGCGCGGACGAGAAGCGCGCGCGCCCCCGCGCGGTCGCCGCCCGCGGCAGCCCGGTCCGCTTCGGCCTCGAGCGCCGCGGCGTCGCTGGCGAGATCCTGCTCCACTTTGTCTCTCTAGCGCGGGCGCCGCCCAAAAGAAAACGGCGGGCCTTTCGGCCCGCCGTCAGGTCTTGGTCCCGCTCCCGACCTAGAAGTCCAGGGTGACGCCGGCGAAGATGTACCGGCCCATCGCGTCGTAGACGTTCGGGAAGGTGTTGCCGGAGCAAACCGTGCCCGGGCAGGCATTGATGATCGTGTTGCCGCCGTTCGCGCCGATGATCGGCGGGTCGCGGTCGAGAATGTTGTTCACGCCGAGCCGGAAATTGTAATGGTCCCCGATCCGCGCGGTGAGCGTCAGATCGAAGTAGCTCTGCGACGGGATCGTCTCGTTGAACGGCGCGAAGGGCTGGTTCAGCGTCGAGCTCGGATTCTTGTTTTCGACGTCGACGGCCGAGAAGTAGCGCCACTGGAGTGACATGCCTACGCCGCTCGCATGCGTATAGGTGAGCCGCGCCCTGTGGCGCCACTCGGGGAACACGCCGCTCGAGACGTTGGCGCACTGCGGGCCATAATAGCCGGCGCAGTCATAGGGCTCGGACACGCCGTTGTCGGTCACCACCTCGTCGAGCCAGGTTCCCTGCAGGTTGAAGGAGAAGCCGCCGACGCCCTCCCATTCCGTCGAGTAGCCGATGCCGACATCGATACCGCTCGTCTCGAAGCTACCGATATTCTGGTTGAGATCGCGCACGAAGCCGGTGCCGGTCCGCCAGAGCGAACCGAACTGATCGCGCTGGACCTGGCCGCAGAAGAACGGATCGAGCGTCTGCACGCAGGTGGCGAGGATCGTGTCCTGGCCGATCGGCTGGATCGGACGGTCGATCTTGATGTTGAACCAGTCGATGGTGATCGCGAGCCGCGGGATGAAGCGCGGCTGGAAGACAATACCGAGCGTGTAGGTGTCGGCGATTTCCGGATCGAGATTCGGGTTGCCGCCGATCAGGCCGTTATACTGGCCGGCGGGGTTGGCCTGGATCGTGCCATACTGGGCGGCGCTCACGCCCATCGCCTGGCAGGCCGCGAGCGACGCGCTCGGGGCGGCGCCGGCGCATGGGTCGCCCGCACCGTTGAGCGCGACGCGCTGCGGTGCGAACAGCTCCTGGATGTTCGGCGCGCGGACGGCGCGGTTGTAGGCGCCGCGGATCCGGAAATCCCGAACGATCGAGAGGTCGACACCGATCTTGTAGGTATCGGTGCTGACGCTGCGGGCGCCGATCCCGTAATCGGAGTAACGATAGCCGGCCTCGAGCGAGAGGTTGTAGATGAAGCTGTCCTCGATGATCGGGATACGGACCTCGGCGAAGGCCTCCCTCACGTCGAACTCGCCGGACACCGGCAGCGTCGGCGCGCCCTGGCCTGCCAGATCCGAGGACGGCAGCGTCTGGAAGGCGACGTCCGTCATCAGCTCGAGGCTCTCCTTGCGATACTCGACGCCGAGCGCGAGGCCGACGCCGGTATTCGCCCAGGGGAGCTGCACGCCCCACTCGCCGAGATTGCCGGTCAGCGAGGCGCTGGCGACGGTCTGCTGGACGTTGCCGCGCTGGAAGCCCGGGGTCTGCAGATAGTCGAGCGCGGCCTGGGTTACCTGGCCGGTCGCCCAGATGTCCCAGGGCACGCAGGACGGGTCGCTGCCGTCGAGGACCGAGCGGCAGGTCGGGTCGACACCCGGCGTGGCCGGATTGTCGACGATGTCGAGCGCGCGGTTGAGACGGGTGACCGAGAAGTCGTTCTGATAGGTCAGCGCGAAATTCGTCTGCGCGAACTGGTAGTAGACGTCGTACGACCAGACGTCGCTCAGGTCCCCGCGCATGCCGGCGACGATGCGCCAGTTGGTGTGCTCGAGGTCGCTGACGCGGCCGCCGCCTTCCACGTTGCGGCGCAGGAGCTGCGCGTTGCCGCGGAAATAGGGAAGGCCGGTTGCCGTGTCGATGAACACGTCCGGACCGGCGACCCCGTCATTGTCGGTCAGGTTGGCCGGAGCGCAGACGATCGCGCGCTGCTGGGCGCTGAGCAGCGGGTTGTCGCAGTTGACGGTGAAGGTGTTGCCGAAGTCGCCCGACGGCGCGATCTGCGCCAGCGTGCGATCGTTCATGAACATCACTTCGAGATAGGGCTGCAGCGCCGGGCTGATCTCGTAATTGGCAAAGGCGCCAAACACATAGCGCTCGTCAGGACGCTGATAAAAGTTGGTCGGCGCGAAATTGTACGGCGTCGTGCCCGGGATGAGGGTCCGGTTCGGGCCGATCTGCAGCGTCTGGGTGTTGGTGAAGATCGTGCCGTTGGCCGAGGTCGCCGAGCCGCCGCAGAAGAAGAGCGGCGCGCCGGGGAAGCCGAACGCGGGCGTGCCCGGCTGCGCGGCGGCTTGGGCCGGGGTCCGGGCCTGGGTGGCGCAGGACGAATAATCGCGCCGGCCCTGGGTGACCGCGTTCAGCTTGCGGTAGCCGGCATAGGCGACGATGTGGCCGCGGCCGTCGTCGAAGCCGGCGCCGAGCGCGAGGCTGACGTCGAAGGTGCCGCCGTCGGCGACGCTGCCCGTCGGGAAGCCGAAGTTGCGCGCGTTGAGCGCGTCGACGATGCCGGTGTCGCTGTTATTGTCGTGCTGGTAGAAGCTGTACTGGGCGTCGAGGCGGACGCCTTCCAGCTCCGTGTCCATCACGAAGTTGACGACGCCGGAGACGGCGTCCGAGCCGTAGACCGACGAGGCGCCGCCGGTCAGCACGTCGACGCGGCTGACGATCGCCGAGGGAATCACGTTGATGTCCGGGTTCGGCAGGGCCGGGTCGCCCGGGACCAGCCGGCGACCGTTGATCAGCACGAGGGTGCGGTTCGGGCCGAGGCCGCGAAGGTCGACCGTGGCGGTGCCGCTCGCGCCGTTGGCGAGGTTACCGCCCTGGCCGGCGAAGGCCTGCGGCAGCGAGTTGATCAGGTCCTCGGTCCTGGTCACGCCCTGCAGCCGGACGTCCTGGCTGTTCAGGACGGTGACGGGGCTGACCGCGGTGAGGTTCGGAGCCGGAATGCGGGAACCGGTGATGACGACTTCCTGGCCTTGGTCGTCGGCGGGCTGGCTGGCCGCGGCCGGGCCGGACTGCGGCTGGTCGTCCTGCGCGAGGGCGGGCGTGGCAAAACTGGCGGCGCCACAAATGAACGTGGTGGCGAGCAGATTGCTCAGAAACTGGTTCTTCCTCATGTCGGTCCCCTTGTGTCGGCCCGAAGCCGTGTTTCTTGCGCCGGGTCGAGCCAGCGAAGCAGAGCATCTTTACGGGATGGAATCGAAGTGACGCAATTCCCCACTCTCTCGGATTTCGGCCATTTTTCCCTGAAGTGACATAATTGCCACATCGTGCGAACACGGTGCGCCGGGCTTGCGAAAAGGGCGGTCGGCCCGCAATATCGCCGCCCTGCCTCGCCAACGGAGCGTCCTCATGACTCGCCGCCTTCGCCTGCTGTTGATCCCGCTGCTCGTCGGCGCGCCCGCGCTTGCCCTCGCCCAGCGCAGCGGCGACTCGCCCCCGCCGCGGCCGGAAAGCTTCGAGGCTTTGGTCCGCTGCCGCGCGATCACCGAGGATGCGGCCCGGCTCGCCTGCTTCGACCGGGCGGTGGCGGCGCTGCAGGCCGCGCAGGAGCGGCGCGACGTGGTCATGGTCGACCGTCAGCAGGTCCGCGAGGGGCGCCGGCGGCTGTTCGGCCTCGCTTTGCCGCGCATCCCGATCTTCGGCGGCGGCGACGACGACGAGCGGGACGAGGATCAGGTCGACACCGTCGAGGGCGTCGTCGCCTCGGCCTCGCAGGACGGGCTCGGCCACTGGGTGGTCGCGCTGCAGGACGGCGCCGTCTGGATGCAGGTCGACAACAACACGCTGGCCTTGCGGCCGCGGGCCGGTCAGCGCGTGGTGATCAATCGCGGCGCGCTGGGCAGCTTCATGATGCGGGTCAACAATCAGCCGGGGATCAGGGTCAGGCGGTCGCGCTGATCAGCGCCCTCATTTTCCCTCGGCCTGCAGCGAGGCCTCGGGCGTGGCATAGGCTTCCTGCCGCTCGACGCTCCAGTAGCGAAGCTGGTCCAGCGGGATCGGCTGGCGGGTGACCGCGCAGAGCACATGGTCGCCATGGCTGAGCACGCGGAAGGCGCCGGGGAGATAGTGGAGCCGGGCCGGCCGGCCCTTGCTGGACATCAGCATCGACGAAACCTCACAATAATTTGGCCATCATAGCAATTTGGGCTGGTCGCCCTTCTCTTTAACATGGGGCGTCCGCGCCGGACGCTCAACCGCTGCGCCGGTCGACGCCTCTACCTCGCCGTCTCGGAAGCGCAGGCTGAGCGACTTCGCGGCCCGCGCCGCCTCGGCCGAGACCAGCACCTTGCCGGCCCGGTCGCGCACCAGGGCATAGCCCTTTTCGAGCGGGCGCTCGGGATGGGCGAGCTGGGCGACGCGCCAGAGCGCGGCGAGCCGCTCGCTGGCCCGGCGGTGGGCCGAGGCGAGCAGACCGGGCCTGAGCGCGCCGGCGGCATGGCCGAGCTCGCCCCGCGCCCGGTCGAGCCTCCCCCTGAGCCCGCGCGGCAGCCGCTCGGCGAGATCGTCGAGCTTCTGCTGCTGCGGGGCGAGCAGCGCCTCGCGCTCGGGCCAGTGGCGGAGCAGGGCCTGCAGCTGCTCCCCCGCCCGCTCCGCCGAGCGGCGCGCGCAGCGTTCGGCCCGCGCGCCGAGCTCGCGCACCGAAGCGAGCAATTCGGCGCGGACCGGCACCGCCATCTCCGCCGCTGCGGTCGGGGTCGGCGCCCGCCGGTCGGCGGCATAATCGCAGAGCGTGGTGTCGGTCTCGTGCCCGACCGCCGAGATGACCGGGATTGCCGAGCCGGCGACGGCGCGCACCACCGCCTCCTCGTTGAACGCCCAGAGATCCTCGATCGAGCCGCCGCCGCGGGCGACGATCAGCAGGTCCGGCGGCTCGGCCAAGGCGTTGAAGCCCTGGATGGCAGCGGCGACCTTCTCGGCGGCGCCCTCGCCCTGCACCGGCACCGGCCAGAGCGTGACCTGGGTCGGGAAGCGGTCCTCGAGCCGGTGGAGGATGTCGCGGATCACCGCGCCGGTCGGCGAGGTCACCACCCCGATCCGCCGCGGCGCGAAGGGCAAAGCGCGCTTGCGCGCCTCGTCGAACAGCCCTTCCGCGGCCAGCGCGCGGCGGCGCCTGTCGAGCAGGGCCATGAGCGCGCCCTGGCCGGCCAGCTCCAGCCGCTCGACCACGATCTGGTAGCGCGAGCGCGCCGGATAGGTGGTGAGCCTGCCCGTCGCGATCACCTCGATCCCGTCCTCGGGCTGGAAGCGCAGCGCCGAGGCGGTCCCGCGCCAGATCACCGCGTCGATGCAGGCGGCATCGTCCTTCAGGGTGAAATAGCAATGGCCCGACCCGACCCTTTTGAACCCCGAAATCTCGCCGCGCACCCGGACATGGGCGAAACCGTCCTCGACCGTCCGTTTCAGCGCCGCGCTGAGCTCCGAAACGGAGAATGCGGGCGCGTTGTCGCCGGGGGACTCCGTTGCTAGGAGCCCGGCTTCGCTGGAGGGATCGTCGGACATGAAAGTGTTGCTCATCGGTTCGGGCGGGCGCGAGCATGCCTTGGCGTGGAAGCTCGCGCAATCGCCCTTGCTGACGAAGCTGTGGGCGGCGCCCGGCAACCCGGGCATCTCGGCGCATGCCACGTTGGCCGCCCTCGACCCCGCCGATCATGCAGCGGTGCTCGCCTTCTGCGCCGGCGAGGCGATCGACCTGGTCGTGATCGGACCCGAGCAGCCTTTGGTCGACGGCCTCGGCGATGCGCTTCGCGCCGCCGGCCTGCTCGTCTTCGGTCCGGACCGCATCCCGGCCCGGCTGGAGGGCTCGAAGGGCTTCACCAAGGACCTCTGCGCGAAGCACGGTATCCCGACCGCCGGCTATGTCCGGGTGAGCGACCGCGCCGCCGCGGAGGAGGCGCTCGGACATTTCGGCCTCCCCGTCGTGCTCAAGGCCGACGGCCTCGCCGCCGGCAAGGGCGTGATCATCGCCGAGACCGCCGAGGAGGCGCGAAACGGCCTCGAGCTGATGTTCGAGGGCGGCTTCGGCACCGCCGGCGAGTGCGTGGTGATCGAGGAGTTCATGACCGGCGAGGAGGTGAGTTTCTTCTGCCTGGTCGACGGCGAGACCGTGCTTCCCTTCGGCTCTGCGCAGGACCACAAGCGCGTCGGTGACGGCGATACCGGGCCCAATACGGGCGGGATGGGCGCCTACAGCCCGGCCTCGATCTTCACGCCCGAGTTGGAGCGGCGCGCGCTCGACGAGATCGTCCGGCCGACCGCGCGGGCGCTGACCGAGGCGGGTACGCCCTTCTCCGGCATCCTCTATGCGGGGCTGATGCTGACGCCCGACGGGCCGAAGCTGGTCGAATATAATGTCCGCTTCGGCGACCCCGAATGCCAGGTGCTGATGCTCCGGCTGGAAAGCGACCTGCTCGGGCTGATGCTCGCCGCCGCCCGGCACGAGCTCGCGCACGTCGCGCCGCCCGCTTTCTCGGACGATGCCGCCCTGGTGGTGGTGATCGCCGCGCGGGGCTATCCGGGCACGCCGGCCAAGGGCGGCCCGATCGCCGGCCTCGACGCGGCGGGCGCGACCATCTTCCAGGCCGGGACGGCGCTGCGGGACGGCGCGCTCGTCGCCAGCGGCGGCCGCGTGCTTGGCGTCACCGCGGCGGGCGCCAGCGTCGCCGAGGCGCAGCGCGCCGCTTATGCGGCGGTCGACGCCCTCTCCTTCCCCGACGGCTTCTGCCGCCGCGACATCGGCTGGCGCGAGATTGCGCGGAGCGGCCCGGCGGGGCTATGAGCCAAATCATGTCGCGCTGGCTCAAGCTGCTGATCGGCCTCCTCGTCACCCTTGTCATCGCCTGGCTCTATTGCGGCCCGCTCGGCCGCGGCGCCGCCTATGTCGACCTGCTCCAGAGCCGCGCCGAGTTCGTGCTCGTCAACGCGGAGGTCCCGAACCTCCAGGCGCGGATGGGCCGGGCGCCCTTGTCGCGCACCGTCTTTCTCTGCGGCCCCACCATCCCGTTCCAGCGCAACGGCACGCTCGACTGGCAGCGCAGCAACGATTTGCCGGGCATTGACGGGCGGATGCTGCTGATCGGCGGGATTTCCGGCGCGGTCTGGGATCCGGGCCCGGCCGCCGACGGCAACACCCCGCCCTGCCCGCCCGGCGGCCCGGGCATGTCGGGCGGCGGCCTGCCTTTGCTCGTCGAGCTGATCGGCCTGGCGGCACTCGCTTGGCTGCTTGGACTCGGCATCGGCTGGGCCCTCCGCCGCCGGCCGCCGCGCAAGGGCTATCTCGGATGATCGATCTCGCCCTCAACAATATCTGGCTGCTCGGCGCGGCGCTGGTGATCGGCATCGTCACCGGTCGCTGGGCGTTCTCGACCGGCAAGCCGAAGCCGCCGGAAACAAAGCAAGAGGATGACGCGCAATCATGACCTGGGACACCACCACCACCATCATCCTCGTCGTCCTGATCCTGCTCGGCCTGCTGATCATGGTGCTGGGCATCCGGGCCTCGCGCAAGGCGCCGCCCAGGGTCGAGCGCAAGCTGGGCGAGGACGGCAGCCCCTATGTCGCGAGCCAGGAACGGCCCTATATGGCGCCGCCCCCGCCACCACCGCCCGCGCCTGCGCCTGCGCCTGCCGAGGCCGGGGAGCCGGCACCTGTGCCGGACCCAGGGCCGGCCCCCGCCCCGAAGCCGAAGCCGAAGCCGAAACCCGCGCCCCGGACCGGCAAGGGCGTCGCCGACGAGGTCGCCACCGCGACCACCGACGTCGCCGGCGAGGTGCTCGGCGTCGACGTCGCCCGTCCCGCGGGCCCGGCCGACGATCTCAAGCAGCTGAAGGGCGTCGGCCCCAAGTTCGTCGCCCGCCTGAACGAGCTGGGCATCACCCGCTTCGACCAGCTGGCCGGCATGAACGCGACCGAGGTCGCCCATCTCGACGAGCGCATGGGCCCCTTCCAGGGCCGCCTCGCCAGGGACCGGGTGATCGAGCAGGCCGACCTGCTTGCCCGCGGCGACATCGAGACGTTCGAGGAGCGGTTCGGCAAACTGGGCGGCTAGGCCCGCCGCCCGCCGCGCTTGATCTGGCTGGCCAGGATCTTGTCGATCTTGCGCCCGTCCATGTCCGAAATCTCGAACTGCCAGCCGCGATAGGAGAAGCGCGCGCCGACCTCGGGGATGTGCTTCAGCACCGAGAGCGCGAAGCCCGCGGCGGTGGCATAGTCGCGGTCCTCGGGCAGCGAGATGCACAGATTCTCCGCCATCGCGTCGGCGGAAACCGAGCCCGACACCCACCAGCTGCCGTCGTCCCGCTCGACCAGAGGCGGATCGGTGTCGAAATCCGCCGAGGAGATGAACTTGCCGGCGAGCGCGGTCAGCAGATTGCCCGGCGTCACCAGCCCCTCGAAATGGCCGTATTCGTCATGGACGAAGGCCATCGGCACCTCTGAGTCGCGCAGCACGTTCATCGCGTCCATCGCGTCGAGCTGGTCGGGGACGATCGGCGCGGGCTTCATCAGCGCCCTTAAATCGATCTCCTTGCCTTCGATCAGGCAGGCGACCACGTCGCGCGCCTGCACCACGCCGACCAGCCTGTCGACCGACCCCTCGGCGACCGGGATGCGGTTGTGCGAGGCTTCGACCAGCTTGCGGCGGATCGTCTCCTGGTCGGCGTCGACGTCGATCCAGTCCACCTCGATGCGCGGCGTCATCACCTCGCGGGTCGGCCGGTCGGCGAGCCTGACGACCGAGGAGATCAGCACCCGCTCGCTCTCCTCCAGCACGCCCGCGGTCGCTGCCTCGGCGACGACGAGGTGGAGGTCCTCGGCGGTGACATGGTCGCCCGATTCGCGGTTCAGGCGCAGCAGCCGGAAGACGAGGCCGCTGGTCTTGTCGAGCAGCCAGACGAAGGGCGCGGTCGCCCGGCTCAGCCAGCGCATCGGCAGCGCGACCTTGACTGCTATGCCTTCGGGATTGCGCAGGGCGAACTGCTTCGGGACCAGCTCGCCGATCACGAGCGACGCATAGGTCGTCACGACGATCACCAGAATGAAGCCAAGGGTCGCTGCCGTATTGGGATCGACGCCGAGCAGGGCGATGCGCTGCCCGACCGGACCCCCGAGGCTCGCGCCCGAATAGGCGCCGGCCATGATCCCGATGAGGGTGATGCCGATCTGCACGGTGGAAAGGAAGCGGCCGGGATCGGAGGCGAGGTCGAGGGCGGTCTGCGCGCCCCGCCGCCCCGTCCGCGCCATCGCCTTCAGCCGCGGCTTGCGCGCCGACACCACCGCCAGCTCGGACATCGCGAAGACGCCGTTCAGGCACACCAGCAGGAGGATGATGACGACATCGAGCCAGGGGAAGGGCGCGAGCTGCGAGGGAGCGGACATGGCCGGGCGAAGTCTTAGACGCGAAGGGAGGCGCCCATCAAGTGCGCCTCTCCCGGAAAAAGTCCCGCAGCAGCGCGCCCGCCTCGGCCTCGCCGATCCCCGGATAGACCTCGGGCGCGTGGTGGCAGGTCGGCTGGGTGAACAGGCGGGGCCCGTGGAGCACCGCGCCGCCCTTCGGGTCGCCCGCCCCGAAATAGAGCCGCGAGAGCCGCGCCAAAGCGATCGCGCCGGCGCACATCGCGCAAGGCTCCAGCGTCACCCAGAGGTCGCAGCCGTCCAGCCGCCAGTCGCCCAGCGCCTGCGCGGCCGCGCGCATCGCTACGACTTCCGCATGGGCGGTCGGGTCGTTGTCCGCCCGCATCCGGTTGCGCCCGCGGCCGAGGACCGCGCCCTCCCGGGTCACCACCGCGCCCACCGGCACCTCGCCCGCCCCGGCGGCGGCGCGGGCCTCGTCGAGCGCCAGGCGCATCGGCTCGGGCAGGGGATAGCGCATCCCCGCCTGTTAGCGGCGCCGCACGGGCGGGGCTACTGCTGGTTGGCAGCCTGGCCGTTTCCGACGCTCACCGCGGGCACCTGCACGGTGCGGTTCTCCATGGTCACGACCGGCACCTGGATGGTGCGATTCTCCGTGCCGACGGTCACCGGATTGGCGGTGACAGTGACGGCGCCATTGCCGTCGCGGTTAAGGTGCACGACACCGGTCGCGACCAGGACGATGCCGACGATGATGATCAAGGCGACGATCAGCAAAAGGGTCCGAAGCATGGGTGAGCTTCCTCTCCAGATGGATTTGGGCCAGATGGATTTGGGAGCGTAACGAGCGGTCCCTGCATCGGTTGCATCGGAGCCGCGATCGCCAGGCGCGCGCCCGAGGTTGACGAATCTCCGCCGCCAAGCTATCCGCGCCACCTTTCCGGGAGGCCCTGAGGCCTTCCATCCAGAAAAAGAGATTCGACATGTCGCGCATTTGCGAGCTGACCGGCAAGGGCCGGCTGGTGGGCAACAATGTTTCCCACGCCAACAACAAGACGAAGCGCACGTTCCTGCCGAACCTGCAGAACGTCACGCTCATCTCCGACGCGCTCGGGCGCGGCATTAAGTTGCGCGTCTCGATGAGCGGCCTGCGCTCGGTCGAGCATGTCGGCGGCCTCGACAATTGGCTGCTGAAGACCAGCGACGACAAGCTGAGCCTCAACGCCCGCCGCCTGAAGCGCGAGATCGCGAAGAAGCAGGCCGAGACGGCCGCGGCCTGAGCCCGCGTTCCGGCACCGCCGGAACCCCTTCCAGGGAACCACGACACCCCGTTTCGGCGGGGTGTTGCTCTATGCGGCTACAGCCTGAGCTCGAACTTGAGCAGCAGGGTGTGCCGCGACATCCGCATGAAGTCGTCGTCGGAGACCAGCCAGAGGATCGTGCGGCCGCCTTCCCGGGTCACGGCGAGCCCCTCCATATTCTCGATCACCGCCGGCGCCTCGAGCGTCGCCACTTCCCGGCCCTCGATAATGCTCCCCGCCCGGAGCCCGCGCACGTCGGCGACGGTCAGCCGCGCCGACAGCCGCAGCGCGAACAGGCCGCGGTTGAGGATGAGCACGCGCCCGTCCGGGAGCAGGGCGGCGTCGGTCGCGCGGTAGCCGGGCGGCCGGCGATAGATCAGGCGGGCCGCCGGCGTCCCCGGCCTTGCCGGGTCGCCGGCGAATAGCAGCGCATTGCTGGTCGGCCGGCCGTTGTTCCGCCCCTCCTCGATGAGCAGGAAGCGGCCGTCGGCCAGGCGGACGATCGATTCCGCGCCGCTATTGCCCTGCCAGCCGCGCATGCCGTCCGGGCGCGTGCCCGCCTGCTGGCGAAGCGAGGCCCGGTCGTAGCGCCAGACCGCGTTGTAGCGCTCGAACGAGATCCAGATCTGGTTGCCGGCCACGGTCATCCCCTCGGTGTCGCGGGTGATCCGCCGCCTGCCGCCGCCCGGCCCCTCGTCGAGCGGCCGGAAGCGGACCCGGGGCGCCGGCGAGGCGCCGGGAAGCGGGAATGAGGTGAGCAGGCCGATATCATTGATCGCGACCGCCTCGCCATTCTCGACATGGAGGCCGGAGAGGCCGCCGAGGCGGTCGTCGGGGCTGCTCATCGTCCAGCCCCCGAGAAAGCGCAGCCGTCCGACGTCGCGCCGGGCGGGATCGCCGCCGTCGAGCGGGATGGCGGTATAGACGAGGGGCGCGTCCCCGCCGCCCTCCAGCGGCGGCCGCGGCGGCAGCCGGACCATGGTCCCCAGCAGCAGCAGGGCAAGCAGCAGCGCGGGCAGCCTCAGCCAGCGGCTCCTCCAAATCCGTTCAGGAAAACCCCCCAGTTTCATGAACGACGGCTGACAGACACATTCAGACCCCGATCAAGCGACTCGGGGCATAAGGGCGTCATGTCGAGAGGCCGAATCGGCCAACAAGACCAAGGAGTTAGGACCATGATCAAGAAGCTCGCCCTTTCCACCGCCGTCGCCGTTTCGGCGCTTGCCGCCGTGCCGACGGCCGCCCAGGCCCAGAGCCGCTACGGTTATTATGACGCGCGGCACAATGGCTATCAGACCCATTATCCGCGCTACGACCGGCGTTACCAGAGCCAGCGCTACTACAACCAGCGTTATGGCCGCTACTACGGCTATCGCTGCCGCCGCGACAATGGCTCGACCGGCACGATCATCGGCGCGATCGCCGGCGGCCTGCTCGGCCGCGAGATCGCCGGCCGCGGCGACCGCACGGTCGGCACGATCATCGGCGGTGCCGCCGGTGCGCTGCTTGGCCGCGAGATCGACCGGAGCGGCAACTGCCGCCGCTAAGGCGGATCACACCTACAGCTTGTCCTCGTGAGCGTTGCGAGGACGGGGGCCGGTCGTAGCAATGGGCGACCGGCCCCCACTTTCATCCGAGGCGCCTAGCGCGACGGCACGAAGACGTAGATCGGCTGCGCGCGGTAGCCGGCGAAAACCGGCGTCGTCGCGAAGTCGCTCTCGTAGCGGATCCGCGCCGCCTTGCTCTCGGGATCGATCGACAGCACGGTGAAGCGGGCGTCGGCGATCACGAAGGGGCGCGGCGTCGTCCGGAAGGCGGTCGCCGCCCGGGTCCGCAGCGGGGCGCGGCCGGCGCCCGTATAGAGGGCGTCCAGCGGCTGCTGGATGTTGCCCGTATAGAAATCGACGAAGATCTGGCTGGTCCCGATCAGGCCGCCGGCGGCGTAGCGGACCTGGACGAAATTGCCGGGTCCCATGGGCCGGTTCGCTTCCGCCGTGTAGGGCACCGGCGCGATCTCCACCATATGCTGGTCCTCGCGGCGCTTCGTGCCCTGCAGGAAGGCGCGCTCGAAGCGGTTGTCGGCGTCGCCGTCCACCAGGCAGAAGCGGCGCTGGCGCGCGACCCGGCTACCGATATTGGTGAGGCCGAAGGTCGCCACCCCCATCGCCGCACCGATCGCGTTGACCCGCATCTCGCCGCAATAGATGCGCGCCTCGCTGCCGAGCGTGGCGAGATCGCCGCCCTCGGCCCTGGTGGCGCGGTGCAGGAAGACGCCCGGCACGATCGTGTCGCGGATGCCGGCAATCTCGAGCGCCACCTCCCGCTCGACCAGAGCCGCGTCGGCCCAGCCCAGAGGCGCCCGCATCAGGACATCGCCCGGCGTCACCGTCCGCTCCAGCCCCGCCGCATGCGGCTCCTCGGACGGCAGGATCACCATGCCGGCGGTGACGACCTCATATCTGGCGGCGGCGGCGGGCGCCGCGGCGAAGGCGAGCGCGGCTGCGCCGAGGCGCAGCATCTTCAACAGAACAAGCATTAATCCCCCCGGATCAACGATTTAATCGAGCGGAGACTAGACCGTTCGGCGGCGAAGGGGAAGCCGGCGCGGCTCAGTCCTTGTCGAACAGCCCGGCGAGCTGCTCGACCATGGTGCCGCCGAGCTGCTCGGCGTCCATGATCGTCACCGCCTTCTGATAATAGCGGGTCACGTCATGGCCGATGCCGATCGCGATCAGCTCGACCGGCGAGCGGCCCTCGATCCAGCCGATCACCTGCCTCAAATGCCGTTCCAGATAGGTGCCGCTGTTCACGGAGAGCGTGGAATCGTCGACCGGCGCGCCGTCCGAGATCACCATCAATATCTTGCGCTCCTCGACCCGCGCGATCAGCCGGTTGTGCGCCCAGAGGAGCGCCTCGCCGTCGATATTCTCCTTGAGCAGCCCCTCGCGCATCATCAGGCCGAGGCTCTTGCGCGCGCGGCGCCAGGGCTCGTCCGCTTCCTTGTAGATGATGTGCCTGAGGTCGTTGAGCCGGCCCGGATGGGGCGGCCGGCCGTCGGCCAGCCATTTCTCGCGGCTCTGCCCGCCCTTCCAGGCGCGGGTGGTGAAGCCCAGTATCTCCACCTTCACGCCGCATCTTTCCAGCGTGCGGGCGAGGATGTCGGCGCTGATCGCCGCGATGGAGATCGGCCGCCCGCGCATCGAGCCACTATTGTCGATCAGGAGGGCGACGACCGTGTCGCGGAACTCGGTATCGCGCTCCACCTTGTAGGACAGGCTGTGGGCCGGGTTGACGACCACCCGGGCCAGCCGCGCCGCGTCGAGCAGCCCCTCCTCCTGGTCGAAATCCCAGCTCCGGGACTGCTGCGCCATCAGCCGGCGCTGCAGCCGGTTGGCGAGCTTGGTGACCGCGCTCTGCAGATGGACGAGCTGCTGGTCCAGATAGGCGCGCAGCCGCCCCAGTTCCTCCTCGTCGCACAGCTCGGAGGCGGGGACCTGCTCGTCATACTGGCTGGTGAAGATGCGATAGTCGAAGCTCGGCGGCAGGTCGGACAGCGGCCGGTTCGGGCGGACCGGGAGCATGCCCTCCTCGCCTTCCTCGCCCATGCTGTCGCTGCCCTCGCCGGGATCCTCCTCGGACCAGTCGGTCTCGCCCTGCTCCTCGCCGGACTCCTGCTGCTCGCCGCGAATCTCCGCCTCGCCGCGGCCGCCGGCCTCGTCCTCGTCCTCGTCCTTCCTGTCCTCCTCGGCGCCCTCGGCCTCGTCGCCGCCCTCGCCTTCCTCGCCCTCGTCCGGATCGAGATTGCCGTCGGCCTCGCCCTCGACCATTTCCAGGTCGCGCAGGACCTTGGTGGTCAGGTGCGCGAAGGCGGCCTGGTCGTCGAGCGCGAGGCCGAGCGCGTCGAGATCGGCGCCGGCTTTCTCCTCCACCCAGGCGCGGACGAAGTCGAGCGCCGCGCGCGCCGCCTCGGGCGGCGCCTCGCCGGTCAGCCGCTCGCGAATCATCAGTCCGATCGCCGAGCCCAGGGGCACTTCCTCGCGGCTCCGCGCCCGGGTCAGCGGGTCCGTCTTCATCCGCATCTCGGTGAGCCGGGCGAGATTGGCCCTGACGCCCGCCATCGCCCGCGCGCCCAGCGCCTCGACCCGCGCCTGCTCGGCCGCGTCGAACACGCTGCGCGCCGCATCGTCGGCGGGTGAACCGCGGCGGTGCAGCGCCGGATCGTGATAGCGCAGCTTCAGCGCCGCCGCGTCGGCGAAGCCCCGCGCCTGCGCCGCCTCCTCCGGCCCGACCGTGCGGCCCGGCAGCGGCGCCTTGACGCTCTTGCCGGCGACGGTCGGGATGTCCGAGGTGAAGCTGAGCTCGACCTCGCTGTCCGCCGCGATCGCCCGCGTCGCCCCCGCAAGCGCGAGGCGGAAGGCTTCGAGGGGATTGTCGTCGGCCATCAGTGCACCAGCAGGGCGCGCAGCCGGGCGCGCTCGTCCTCGCCCACGCCGAGCTCATGTTCGAGAAAGCCGTCGACGCCGCCATGGCGTGCGTCGAACGCGTCGAACATGGCCTCGATATAAGCGGGCTCGGAGGCGAACAAAGGCGCGATCGTCTCGGGCGGGACGTGGGCGTAATGGTCCAGCAGCGGCCCGAAATCCGCCACTGCGGTCAGCGCATAATCGGCGACGATGGTTTCGCGCGGCACGTCGAGCGCGCTGAGGATCAGGGCGGCGCCGACGCCGGTCCGGTCCTTGCCGGCGGTGCAATGGAGCAGGAACGGCACCCGGCCGTCGAGCAGCCGCGCGAAGATGTCGCGATAGGAGGGCGCGTGCACCTCGGCGAGCACGCCGTAGAGCTCGATCATGGCCGCGCGCGCGGCTTCCGGCTCAAGGCGGTTGTCGCGCAGCAATGCCGCCAGCACGCCCGGCGTCTGCTCATGATCGCGCGCGACCAGCTCGGTGCCCGCGGCCGCGCACCAGCGCGTCGGCTGGTCGTCGCGCTCGGTGCGCCGCCTGAGGTCCCAGACCAGGGCGATGCCGAGCCCGGCGAGCTCCCGCTCGGCCGCCTCGCTGAGCAGGTGCATGGCGCCGCCGCGATAGAGCATGCCGCGCCGGACATGGCCGCCGCGCGCACTGGGATAGCCGCCGAAGTCGCGCAGGTTCAGCGCCCCGTCCAGCGGGAGCAGGCGGCTCCGGTCCGGGTAGACCTGCGGCTCCACGCTCAGGCCTGCCCGACCACGCTTTCCGGCAGGTCCTTGTTGAACACGCGCTGGTAATATTCGGCCACGGTCGCCCGCTCCGCCTCGTCGCATTTGTTGAGGAAGGTGAGGCGGAAGGCGAAGCCGACGTCGCCGAAGATCAGGCTGTTCTGCGCCCAGCTGATCACGGTGCGCGGGCTCATCACCGTCGAGATGTCGCCGTTGACGAAGCCGCGGCGGGTGAGGTCGGCGACCTTGATCATCTTCTCGACCTCGGCGCGGCCGCCCTCATGATCATATTCGCCCGACTTGGCGAGGACGATCCGGGCCTCGGTCTCGGCGGGCAGGTAGTTGAGCGTCACGACGATGTTCCAGCGGTCCATCTGGCCCTGGTTGATCTGCTGGGTGCCGTGATAAAGGCCGGTCGTGTCGCCGAGCCCGACCGTGTTGGTGGTCGCGAACAGCCGGAAATAGGGGTGCGGGCGGATCACCCTGTTCTGGTCGAGCAGGGTGAGCTTGCCCTCGGTCTCCAGCACGCGCTGGATCACGAACATCACGTCCGGCCGGCCCGCATCATATTCGTCGAACACCAGGGCGGTCGGCGTCTGCAGCGCCCAGGGCAGCAATCCCTCGCGGAATTCGGTGACCTGCTGACCGTCCTTCAGCACGATCGCGTCGCGGCCGATCAGGTCGATGCGGCTGATATGGGCGTCGAGGTTGATCCGGATGAGCGGCCAGTTCAGCCGGGCCGCGACCTGCTCGACATGGGTCGACTTGCCGGTGCCGTGATAGCCCTGGATCATCACGCGGCGGTTCTTCGCGAAGCCCGCGGCGATCGCCAGGGTCGTGTCCGGATCGAACACATAGGCCGGATCGAGGTCGGGCACGCGCTCGTCCGCCTCGGAGAAAGCGGGAACCTCGAGGTCGCTGTCCACGCCGAAGGCCTCGCGCACCTTCACCATCCGGTCGGGCGCGTCCATCACCGTCGCGGCGCGGCTGTCGGGGTTCACATTGGGTATGTCTGCCATGGCACTTCTCTGAATCTTTCGCGTCCCCTACCCCTTCGCGACGGGGCAAGTCGAGTGCGATCCCTGCCTATTCGACGTAGCGCGCGAGATTGGCGAGGGAGGAATTCAATCCGCTGGCGTGATCCTCGGCGCTGATCCCGGGCGGCACGTCGCTGGCGCGGATCGCGACTTCTGTGCCTTCGGACGTCGGCCGGAGCAGCCAGGTCATCCGCATCGTTCCGGCGAAAACCGGGTCGTCCGATTCGAAAACCACCAGTTGCTCCAGGCGCCTCTCGGGAGCGATCGCGGCGAAACGCACGGTGACCACGTCGCGGTCCGCACCACTCTTGCCCCGCGCGCCGGCAGCATCTTCATAGACCAAAGTCATCCTGTAGCCGCCGCCGGGACGCAGGTCGAACCGGTCCAGCTGCGCGGTCATCCCGGACGGAGGCAACCAGCGCGCCAAAGCTTCCGGATCGGTCAAGGCGGCCCAGACCTTGCGCGGCGGCGCGGCGATGACCCGTGACGCTTCGTCGACCCTGCCCGTCATCCGGTCCCTGTCTCCCTGGAGAATCTCGCACTCAGGCGAAGAGCGGCCGCCCCTTCAGCGCCGTATAGGCCTCGATCACCTGCTGCAGCGCCTTCTCGTGGCTGCGGTCGCCGCCATTGCGGTCGGGATGGTAGCGGCGGACCAGCTCGGCATAGCGGGTGCGCAGCGCCTTGCGGTCCGCGTCGACGTCGAGGCCGAGCGTGGCGAGGTTCTTGCGGTCGCCCGGCGAGAGGGGACGCCCGTCCTGGCGCTCCCTGGCCTGCTCCTGCCGCGCCCGGAAGCGCGCGCCGATCGCGTCGAGCGGGTCGGCGAAATCGGCCCAGCGGGGCGGCGGCGACTGGCCGACGGTGCCGAAGGCGCGCGTCTGCCGCTCCCAGCCGCCATAGGGATTCTGCGCCTCGCTGATCTCCTCGGCGCTCATCCCCTCGAACCAGTTATAGGCGGCGTTGAATTCTCGGACATGGTCGAGGCAGAGCCAGCGATAGCTTCCGGGCCCGTCGAAGCCCGCCGCCTCGCCGCCGGGCGCGCGGAACTCCCCGGCCTCGGTGCAGCCGGGCGCCGAGCAGATTTCCATCCGCCCCTCGACCCGCCCGTGAAACCTCTTGCCCGCCGTCGCCAACGCTCACTCCCTTTCCTGCACAGCCCCTCTATATAGGCCGGTATGACCCAGTCTTTAACCGGCCCGATCGCCCGCGAGATAGAGCAACGGCTGCGCGCCGCCCTGGCTCCGACCCGCCTCGCCGTGATCAACGACAGCGCCAGGCATCACGGCCATGCCGGCGACGACGGCAGCGGCGAGAGCCACTTCACCGTCGAGATCGAGGCCGAGGCCTTCGCCGGCAAGAACCGCGTCGACCGCCAGCGCGCCGTCAACGCCGCGCTGGGGAACATGCTGGAGGGGCGGGTGCACGCGCTGGCGATCAGGGCGACGGCGCCGGGCGAGTAAGATGCAGCGGAATTTCTCGCTTGAGTCCGGCTTCAGCGCGGTTCGGCTCGGGAGCCTGCTGATCGACCTCCACAATCTCTATACGGTGGCTGAAATCTCAACCGACCCGCGAGGAGAGACGCTGGTCGTCCGGTTCGACCGCGACCATGGTTACGAGGGACCGGTGGACCAGCCGGAGCATGTGACGCTGCGCTGCACCGGCGACCTGCGCCTGGCCGTCAGCAACGTGGCGGCTTTGCTGGACGCACCGGACGAGCTCGACTTCCTCATCGCTTATTTCGACGACGATTGCGGCTGGGGTGAGTTCCTCGATGAGGATCTGGCAGCGCGCCAAGGCTTCGACGGACTCCATCTGGGCTTCGGCGAAGACCGGGTCCTTCGCATTCGCTGCGCCGACGCCGACATCACGGTCGGGTGACCGGAAGCGCCCTTCAAAGCTCGCGGTAATAATGGACAGCCGGGATGACCCGGTCGAACCCCAGCGCCTCGTAAGCCCGCCGCGCCGGCTCGTGCGCCGCGTCGCCGCCCGTGCCGACATAGGCGATCTCCGCGCCGCGCGCCTTCAGTCGGGCCAGCGCATGTTCGTACAGCCGCCGGCCCACACCACGCCGCTGCTGCGCCGGGGCCACGGCATTCAGCCCGACCTCCCCGGTCTTTGTCCCTGCATCGAGGATGGCGAAGCAGAAGCCGGCAATCTCGCCGTCCGCCTCGGCCACGAACACCTCGGTCCGCCCGTCATCCTCCGCCAGCGCGTCGAACATGTTTGCGTAGCCGCCCTGCCAGTCCGGATAGTGGAGCGCGAAAATCGTCTCGCCGAGCGCCGCCCGGAAGCCCTCGTGGATCGGCGTGAAGGCGGCGATGCAGATGGCGAGCGCGGCGTCGCGATCGGCGGGCAGATAGGGGCGGATCGTCACGGTCACGGTTCGGCTTCCTCGCGCAGCTGGCTCGCCATAATGAGACGGACCTGAACGGGGGATTCCGCATCGCCCCCTTTATGCGGAATGAGCGATCGGGATGCCGGTGCGCAGGCTATCCATGGATGTCTCCGGATCAGCCGTCCGCGCGGCACCTTGCCGTCCGGCGGCGCCTCCCTCCGCACGTATCGGCAGGCCGAGCAGGCTGACCAGATAGCCGAGGATCGCGCTGCCGCCATAGCCGACCACGGGCGTCGGGTAATTGCCGAGCATGGCGGCGAGGATCACGCCGAGCCAGATCGTCCCGAAGACAGCGTGGCTCATCCTGTGCTCGCGGTCGCCCGCCAGGCCCGCCGCGGCCGGGACGAGCAGCAGCAGGGCGCCGCCGGCCACCGCCATGCCGGCCAGGGGGTGCAGCGCGAAGGCCGTGAAGAAGATCTGGTCCACGAAGGGCACTGCCGGAGACGGGTCGGCCCGCAACAGGGTCGCGGCCAGCGCCGCGCCGGCCCCGCCCAGCGCAAGCAGCACATTCCGCT
Organism: Allosphingosinicella sp.; assembly: GCF_035626655.1. Lineage (GTDB taxonomy): Bacteria > Pseudomonadota > Alphaproteobacteria > Sphingomonadales > Sphingomonadaceae > Allosphingosinicella. Next base: position 60,804 of record NZ_DASPNF010000007.1, on the reverse strand, counting down.
CGGGCCGGAACAATGCGAGCACGGCCAGCGCGGCCGCGAGCGCGCCCGCCATCGCCCGGTCAGGCTGCAGCGCCAGTGCCAGAGCGGCGAGCAGGATGGCCAGCGTCGAAAGGCCGTCGCGGCTCCCGGCGAAGCGCAAGGCGAGGATGGGCAGCAGCACCAGCGAAGGCTGGAGCATGACGCCGCCGACGGCGACCCAGCGCGTCACCCCGTCCGCCGAGACCCCCACCAGCGCGGTGAGCAGCAGCAAACCGGCCAGCATGAGGTCGACAATACCGCGCCGGACATCGCCCACCCGGGTCAGCACGACGATGGCGAGGAGGCCCAGGATCAGCGCCAAGGCATTCACGGCCAGATAGCGGTGCGGCGCGCCGGCGGCTGCCATCCAGACGAGGCCGAGCCCCGTCGCGCCCGTCGCACAGGCCATTGCCAGCCGTCGCGGCCGCCCGCTCAGCACGTCCATTCTCGTCTCCTCTTTCGTCGCCAAGTGGAAAAGCAGGCGCGCCCTGAGCGCGCAGCCCAGGCAGCCGAGCGCGAACATCGTGGCGGCGATCTGCCCGTCGATGGCGCGGGTCTCGGCCGTCATCGCGCGGCCCCAGTCGCGCAGCGAAGCGGGCAGCAGGCGCGCGGCACAGCGGGCGATGAGCAAAGCGGCCCGGCTCATGCCGGCTCGCCCCGGAAGCCGGCAGCGCTGCGGCCGGACTCAGCCGGCGGATTGTCCAGTGCCAGCCGCCGTCCCGCGGCGGTCAGCCGATAAGCGTGGCGCGGCGGCCGCCCGGGCTCGGCGGGCTGCTGCCACTCGGCCTCCAGATGACCCTGCGCCTCCAGCCGGATCAGCAGCGGGTAGAGCGTCCCGGACTTGATCCCCGCCTCGCGGCACAACTCATAGCCGTGGCACCAACGGGCGCCTGCCCCGGCGAGGATGGCGAGGATCTCGCGGGCGGGCTCGGACAAGGCACGGCTACGGACCATGGGGCATAACTCTACCTATGTAGATTTAGAGTCAAGCACGAACGGCGGCGCCCGTTGCAATGTAGGAAACCACCTGTCACCCTCAGGCGATGACGCGCGCGACTCGCCTTGCCCTGCGCCGTTCCAGCGACATTTCGGTCGATTTTCGAGGCAGAGCCCCCCGGCGATTCCATGTGACATTCGTGTCACTCGTGACCTTTCGCGAGTCGTGGCGATGCCCGCGCATGGCGAAGCCATCTTTCCGCAGGACCTGCCCGCCATGCTAGGGAGCGCCATGACCATGGAAAAGCCGCGGGTTCGCCGGATCGTGACCGGCCACGACGCTGAGGGCAAATCGACGATCATCGAGGATGGCCCGGCGCCGCGCGTCGTCACTTTGGACGGTCGCGGCAGCGCCTTCATCGAGCTCTGGTCGACCCGGGCGACGCCGGTGCCGATCGACCGCGCCTCCGGCGAGCCGGCCGAGGAGGGGGTCCGCCTGCATCCGCCGGCCAATGGCACGCGGCTGCGCATGGTCGACTTCCCGCCCGAAAGCGAGGAGGTGCTGGCCCAACTGACCCCGGAGGTCGTGCGCGCCGCCTTCGCCGCGATCGGCGCCGCCGACGCGCTCCCCGACCGCGACGGGCCGCACCCTTTGATGCACCGCACCGAATCGGTCGATTACGGCATCGTGATCGAGGGCGAGATCACGCTCGTGCTCGACGGGAGCGAGACCTTGCTTCGCGCCGGCGAGGTGGTCATTCAGCGCGGCACCAGCCATGCCTGGGCCAACCGATCGGGACGGATGGCGCGCATAGCCTTCATCCTGATTGACGGTGCCTATGACGCGGAGCTTCAGCGATGACCGACGACCCCTTCCTCCTCACTCTTTTGCCCACCACCCACGATCTCGGCGGCTTCAAGGTCCACCGCACCCTGCCGAACCGGGAGCGGACGACGGTCGGGCCGTTCATCTTCTTCGATCAGATGGGCCCGGCGCAGTTGGCGCCCGGGACGGGGATCGACGTGCGCCCGCATCCGCACATCAACCTCGCCACCGTCACCTATCTGTTCGCCGGCGCGATCGACCATCGCGATTCGCTCGGCACCTTCGCGACGATCGAGCCCGGCGCAGTGAACCTGATGACCGCCGGGCGCGGCATCACCCATAGCGAGCGCTCGCCGGCCTCGGTCCGCCCGGACGGACCCGCGCTGAGCGGCATCCAGACCTGGCTCGCTCTGCCCGCGGCCAAGGAGGAGATGGACCCGGCCTTCGAGCATGTGCCGAAGTCGGATCTCCCCGTCGTGGACGGGATCGGCGCCCGGGCGCGGGTGGTGATGGGCTCGCTCTGGGGGGAAAGCTCGCCCGTCACCTGCCACAGCCACACCGTCTATGCCGACATCCACCTCCGTCCCGGCGGCGCGATGCCCATCGATGCCGAGGCGGACGAGCGCGCGCTCTACGTGGCCGAGGGCGAGGCCAGCCTCGATGGCCTGCGGCTCGAACCCTCCACCCTCTACGTCCTGCGCCCCGGCATCGCCGCTACACTGCGCTCCGCGAGCGGCGGCCATGTCATGCTCTGCGGCGGCGCGCCGATGGACGGCCCGCGCCACGTCTTCTGGAATTTCGTCTCCTCCCGCCGCGACCGGATCAATCAGGCGAAGGAAGACTGGAAGGCCGGCCGCTTCGCGCTGCCGCCCGACGACCATGACGAGTTCATCCCCCTGCCCGAGGTCCCGCTGACGGTGAGCTATCCATGACCGGCCTGACCCAGACGCGGATCGCCCTCCCCACCGGCGTCACCCTGAACGTCGCCACCGGCGGGGCGCGGGGCGGGGAGGCGATCATCTTCCTGCACGGCTTCCCGGAATCGCACCGCACCTGGCGCGCGGTCGCACCGGCGCTGGCCGAGGATTATTTCGTGGTCTGCCCGGACCAGCGTGGCTTCGGCGCGTCGGACAAGCCGGAGGGCGTCGAGCAGTATCGAGCGGACCGGATCGTCGAGGACCTGATTGCGCTCGCCGACGCGCTGGAGATCGGCCGCTTCACCTTGGTCGGCCATGACTGGGGCGGGGCGGTGTCCTGGCTGGCCGCGCTCCGCCATCCGGACCGGATCCAGCGGCTCGTCATCGTCAACGCGCCGCATCCCCTGGTCTTCCAGCGGAGCCTGATCGAAGATCCCCTCCAGCGCGCCGCCAGCCAGTACATCACCGCCTTCCGCAACCCGACGATGGAGCGCGGCCTCGAGGCGATGGGGCTGGAGACCTTCTATGCGAAGACCTTCGCCAGCCACGCCGACATCTCGAAAGTCCCCGATGAGGAGCGCGAACGCTATCTCGCCGACTGGGGCGCGCCCGGCGCGCTCACCGCCATGCTCAACTGGTACCGGGCAAGCGAGGTCGTGGTGCCGGCGCCCGGCGAGGCGGCTGAGCTCCCCGCGTGGACGCAAATGCCATTTCCTTCGATCCGGATGCCAACGCTCGTCATCTGGGCAATGCGCGATTCCGCGCTTCTCCCGATCCAGCTGGAGGGCCTCGACGGACTCATCGAGGATGTGCGGATCGTCCGGGTCCCGGACGCAGGCCACTTCATCCCCTGGGAATGCCCGGCCCCGGTGCTCCGGGCGATCGGGGATTTCATGCGGCAGCCATAGCCGCTAGAGCCGCGCGCCATGGCCACCACCCCCAAGAGATCTTTATCCCGTTCCGCCGCCCGGCTCGCCGCCGTGCAGGCACTCTACCAGCAGGAGATGGAGTCGACCCCGGTCGCCGTCCTGCTCCACGAATTCCACCACCACCGGCTCGGCGCCACGATCGACGGCGTCGAATATGCCGAGGCCGAGGTCGATTTCTTCGACGATCTGGTGAAGGGCGCCGACGCCCGGCGCGAAGAGCTGGACGCCTTGATCGCGGGCCGCCTCGCCGAGGGCTGGTCGATGGCCCGGCTCGACAAGCCGATGAAGGCGATCCTGCGCGCAGGCGCCTATGAGCTCGCCGCCCGCGCGGACGTCCCGACGCCCACGGTCATCAGCGAATATGTCGACGTCGCCAAGGCCTTTTACGACGCGCGCGAGAGCGGCTTCGTCAACGGCCTGCTCGATGCGATCGCGAAAGAGGTGCGCAAGTAAGCAGCGAATCCGCCTTCATCGATACGCTCCGCGCGCTCGCCACCGATCCGGCGGCCCGCGGCCTGGTCGACGATGCGGCGGTGCTGGAGACGGGCGACGGCGCGATCGTCCTCACCCACGACATGATCGTGGAGGGCGTCCACTATCTGCCCGGCGATCCGCCAGCGGACGTCGCCTGGAAGCTGGTCGCGGTGAATCTGTCCGACCTCGCCGCAAAGGGCGCGCGGCCAATGGGCGTATTGCTCGGCTTCACCCTCGGCGAGGAAGCCTGGGACCGCGCCTTCGCCGACGGACTCGGCACGGTCCTCGGCGCGTTCGGCATCCCCTTGCTCGGCGGGGACACGGTCTCGGCGCCCGCGCGGGTGCTCGGCCTCACCGCGATCGGCCGGGCGGAACGCGTCCCGCCGAACCGCAGCGGCGCCGCTCCCGGCGACCAGCTCTGGGTCAGCGGCACGATCGGCGACGCCGGGGCTGGCCTCGCCGCGCTCCGGGAGGGGCGCGACGCGGCGCAGCTGATCGAGCGCTACCGCAATCCGCGCCCGCGGCTGGAGGCGGGCGAGCGGCTGGTGCCCCTGGTCAAGGCGATGATGGACGTCTCCGACGGCCTGCTGATCGACACGGGCCGCATGGCGGAGGCCAGCGGCTGCCGCGCCGAGATCGCGCTCGAGGCCGTGCCTCTGTCCGAGCCTTATCTGGCCGATCGCGGCGAAACCCGCCTCGAGGCGGCCACGGCCGGGGACGATTATGAACTGCTCTTCGCCGCCGCGCCGGCGCAGGCGCCCGCCATCCTCGCTTTGTCCGAGGAGCTCGGCCTTCCCTTCACCCGTGTCGGCACCTTCACGGCCGGCAGCGGGCTCGGCCTGACCGAGGACGGCGCCCCGGTCGCACTGCCGCAGCGCCTCGGTTTCGAGCATGGTTGAAACATTTCCCCATCCCCCTTAAAGCCCTCGCCGCACACGGGGGCGCGCCGCGCGGCGGCGACCGTCCTTTCCTGCTCGGATTTCAGGGGAAAGATCGCAAAAATGACCGGCCTTACCGTCGTCTACATCGCCTTGGGCTGCGGCCTGCTGGCCGTGCTCTACGGCCTTCTCACCATCATGCAGGTGCTGAAAGCGCCCGCCGGCAACGAGCGGATGCAGGACATCGCCGCCAGCGTCCAGGAAGGCGCCCGCGCCTATCTGAAGCGCCAATATATGACGATCGCCGTCGTCGGCGTGATCGTCGCCGTGCTCGTCGGGGTCTTCCTCGGCGTGGTCTCGGCGGTCGGCTTCGTGATCGGCGCGATCCTCTCGGGCGTGACCGGCTTCGTCGGCATGAATGTCTCGGTGAAGGCGAACGTCCGCACCGCGGAGGCGGCGCGCACCTCGCTGCAGGGCGGCCTCACCATGGCCTTCCGCGCCGGCGCGATCACCGGCATGCTGGTGGCGGGCCTCGGCCTGCTCGCGATCGCCGCCTTCTTCTGGTACCTGGTCGGCCCCGCCGCCAATGCCGCCAATTCGCGCGCGGTCATTGACGGCCTCGTCGCCCTGGCCTTCGGCGCCTCGCTCATCTCGATCTTCGCCCGTCTCGGCGGCGGCATCTTCACCAAGGCCGCCGACGTCGGCGCCGACCTGGTCGGCAAGGTCGAGGCCGGCATTCCGGAGGACGATCCCCGCAACCCGGCGACCATCGCCGACAATGTCGGCGACAATGTCGGCGACTGCGCCGGCATGGCCGCAGACCTGTTCGAGACCTATGTGGTGACGCTCGGCGTGACCATGGTCTCGATCGCGCTCACCCTCACCGCGCTCGGCAGCGAGCTGCTGCTGAAGCTGATGGCGCTGCCTTTGCTCGTCGGCGGGGCCTGCATCGTCACCTCGATCATCGGCACCTACATGGTCCGCCTGGGCCGCAAGCAGTCGATCATGGGCGCCCTCTACAAGGGCTTCTGGACTGCCGCGATCCTCGGCGCCGGCGCCGTCTATCTGGTCACCTGGCTGGTGCTTCGCGACCATGGCGGCATGGACGCCGAGTTCGCGACCTTCACCGGCGCCGACGGCAGCTTCGCGCCGCTCACCGGCATGAAGCTCTTCTACTGCATGCTGATCGGCCTCGGCCTGACCGGCGCTTTGGTCTGGATCACCGAATATTATACGGGCACCAACTTCCGTCCGGTGAAGTCCATCGCCAGGGCCTCGCAGACCGGCCACGGCACCAACGTCATTCAGGGTCTGGCGATCAGCCTCGAATCCACCGCGCTGCCGACGCTCGTGATCGTGATCGCGGTGGTCGCGGCCTATCAGATCGCCGGCGTGATCGGCGTCGCCTTCGGCGCGACCGCGATGCTGGCTTTGGCCGGCATGGTCGTGGCGCTCGACGCCTACGGTCCGGTCACCGACAATGCCGGCGGCATTGCCGAGATGGCCGGCCTGCCGGACGACGTCCGCACCCGCACCGACGCGCTCGATGCGGTGGGCAACACCACCAAGGCGGTGACCAAGGGCTATGCGATCGGCTCGGCCGCGCTTGCTGCGCTCGTGCTGTTCGGCGCCTACACGACCGACCTGCAGCACTTCTTCGGCGACGTGCGGGTCGATTTCTCGCTCTCCAACCCGTACGTGATCGTCGGCCTGCTGATCGGGGCGTTGCTGCCCTATCTGTTCGGCGCGTTCGGCATGACCGCGGTCGGCCGGGCGGCGGGATCGGTGGTCGAGGACGTGCGCGCCCAGTTCCGCGACAATCCGGGGATCATGGAAGGCACGACCCGGCCCAATTACGGCCGCACCGTCGACCTCGTGACCCGGGCGGCGATCCGGGAGATGATCGTGCCGTCGCTGCTGCCGGTGCTCGCGCCGATCGCCGTCTACTTCATCATCACCTGGGTCGCGGGCCAGGGTGCGGGCTTCGCCGCGCTCGGCGCCCTCTTGCTCGGCGTGATCGTCTCCGGCCTGTTCGTCGCCATCTCGATGACCTCGGGCGGCGGCGCCTGGGACAATGCCAAGAAGTATATCGAGGACGGCAATTATGGCGGCAAGGGCTCCGAGGCCCACAAGGCCGCCGTCACCGGCGACACGGTCGGCGATCCCTATAAGGATACGGCCGGTCCGGCGGTGAACCCGATGATCAAGATCACGAACATCGTCGCCTTGCTGCTGCTCGCGGCGCTGGCCGCCAAAGCCGGCGTTCATTGATCGGGTCCATCGGCACCTGAGCCACTTCAAGCCCCGTCCGGTCCGCCGGGCGGGGCTTTTCCTTTCGGGCCTTTGCAGCGCCGCGCTTCTCGTTTAGCCCTGATTTGAGGGGCTTTCGGGGGCGAGATGGATCGGATACGCCAGTTCGGGTGGCGGGGGGCATGGCTCTCCGCGCTTTTCCTGTCAGCGGCCGCTTTGGCCCAGCCCCCCGCGCCGCCGGCACCTGCTCCTGCCCCCGGACCGGGAGCGACGGCTGCGGCGCCGGCGGAGCGGCCGATCGAGCAGTTCGCAGCGCTCCCGCATTTTTCCGCGCCCCGGCTCTCGCCGGACGGGACGCGGCTGGCGGTCAAGATGCGGGCGCAGGGCCGGCAGGTGCTCGCCATCATCTCGCTCGCCGATCCGGCGGCCCGCCCCGCCTTCCTGAGCGGCGGCGACGCGATCGACATCAACAGCTGGACCTGGGTGAACGACAATTGGCTGGTGGTCGCGGTCGGCACGCAGGACCGCAGCGGCGACCAGGACATGTACGTCACCCGGCTGCTCGGCATCGACCGCGAGGCCAGGGTCATGAACCGCATCGGCTGGGTGCCGTCGGGCCAGCTGGCGTCCGACATCCTCTGGGTGGCGCGCGACGGCAGCCCCCGCATCGTCTTCGCCAAGCAGGACGGCTATTATGGCGCCGAGTTCTGGCCGAGCGTCTACGAAGCCGACGTCTCCACCGGCCGCACCCGGCGGGTGGTGAGCTCGCGCGACGGGGTGCTGTACTGGATCGCCGACGGCCAGGGCAATGTCCGCATGGGCTATGGCTATAATGATGACGACGGCGCCGAACGCCTGATCTATCGGCCCGACGGCACGGGAGACTTCCGGACGATCGCCCGCGCCAATACGCGCCGCGAGGAGCGGGTGCCGATGCCCGCCATGTTCCTGCCGGGCAACAATGCCGCGATCGCCATTTCGGACCGCGACGGCTTCGACGCCGTGTACGAGATGAGCCTTCCGGATCTGGCGCTCGGCCGCCGCCTGTTCGCCGTCGAGGGCTATGACATCGACGCGATCCATCCGACCGCAACCGGCGACCGGATCTCGGGCGTCTCCTACACGGCGGAGCGCTCGACGGTGCACTGGCGCGAGGAGTCGATGCGGCGCGTGCAGGGAAGCCTCGATGCGACCTTCGGCGAGGGCCGGGCCCGCATCATCTCCTGGAATCGCGACCGCTCGAAGCTGCTTGCGTTCGTGGGCGGGCCCAGCCAGGCGGGCGCCTATTATCTGGTCGATGCCGCGGCGCGGTCGGCCAGCCGGGTCGCCTGGCTGAACGAAGCGCTCCAGGACCGGGAGCTCGCCCCCGTCAGGACCATGCGCTACCGGGCCCGCGACGGCGTCGAGATCGAGGCGGTGCTGACCCTGCCGCCCGGCCGCGAGGCGCGCAACCTGCCGGTGATCGTGATGCCGCATGGCGGCCCCTCGGCACGCGACGCCGAGAGCTGGGACTGGATTACGCAGTTCCTTGCCGACCGCGGCTATCTCGTCGTCCAGCCCAATTATCGCGGCTCCTCTGGCTACGGCACCCGGTTCGCCGAGCTCGGCCGCGGCGAGTGGGGACGCAAGATGCAGGACGATCTCGACGATGCGCTCGCCTGGCTGGCCCAGCAGGGGCTCGCCGACCGCAGCCGCGCCTGCATCGCCGGCGCCTCTTATGGCGGCTATGCCGCGCTCCGCGCCGCGCAGCGCGCGCCGCAGGCCTATCGCTGCGCAATCTCCTATGCCGGCGTCTCGGATCTGGCCGCCTTGTCCCGCTACGACCGCAACTTCTTCAACAGCCGCGGCCGGCGGCAATGGCTGTCCGCGCAGGCGCCCGACTTCCGTGCCGTGTCGCCGCTCCACCACGCGGCCGCCTTCACTATCCCGGTGCTGCTGATGCATGGCGACCGCGACGTGTTGGTGCCCGTCTCCGAATCGCGGCGCATGGCGGAGCGCCTGCGCGACGCCGGCCGTCCGCACCGCTATGTCGAGCAGCGCGGCGCCGACCATCATTTCTCCCGCGCGGACGACCGGCTGCAATTCCTGCGGGAGCTGGAGGCCTTTCTCGACCAGAACAATCCTGTCTGACCGGCGAACCTTCCTGAAAAAAACACCGCGATCACCGCACTTTGCAAGTCACCGGATTCGGTCTAACTTTCGCGGCGACTGCAAATTTCGGGGGACATCATGAAGAAGTGGCTCGCCTTCCTTTGGCTGGGGGCGCTTGCCGCGCCTGCCGCCGCCCAGCAACAGACGGCGCCGGCCCCGCGCGAGCCCATCCCCCTCGCCGTCTTCGCCCGCCTGCCCGAAATGCAGCAGGTCCGCATCTCGACCGACGGCAGGGCGCTCGCCTTCCGCATCCGCGTCAATGGCGAGCAGGCGCTGGCCGTGCTGCCGCTGGACGAGCCCAATGCCCGGCCCCAGATCGTCGCCCGCGACGCCGAGTTCGACCAGCGCGAGGGCTTCCGCACCTCCGGCTGGACCTGGATCGATCCGGACACATTGCTGATCGCGGTTGAGCAGCGAACCGACTTCGAGGGGCAGCGCGTCACCGCCTCCCGGGTCATCGCCTATAACCGCCGCACCCGGATCACCACCCGGCTGGGCTGGGAGGGCACGATCGTGCGCAGCAACCTGCTCTGGATGTCGCACGAGGGGCCGCCGCGCATCCGGCTGCAACGCCTGCCGGAGGGGCGGGGCTTCGAGCGGCTGAACAATCCCGAGGTGATCGAGGTCGACGTCGCCACCGGCCGCACCCGGCTGATCGAGCAGCAGCGCCGCGGCGTCACCGCCTGGTTCGCCGACGGTCAGGGCAATGTCCGCATGGGGCTCAGCAGCGACGCGGATTCGGGCCGGCTCCAGGTTCTCTACCGCTCCGGCGGCGACGGCAATTTCCGCACGATCATCCGCGAGCGGACCGAGCGCTATCGCGACCCGCCGGTGCCGATCGTCTTCCTGCCCGGGGACCGCGCGCTCGCGGTCAGCCGCCACGAAGGCTATCGCGCGCTCTACGAGGTCGACCTCAACACGATGGACTTCACCCGCAAGGTCTTCGGGCTCGACAATTACGATATCGACGATGTCGACCTCAACGTGGAGCAGACGGCCGTCGACGGCATCGACGTGACCGAGGATCGCAGCCGCACGATCTGGATGAATCCCCGGCTCCGCGAGATCCAGCAGGCCCTGGACGAGACGTTCGGCGCCGGGATGACGACGATCGTCTCCACCGACCGCGCGCGGACCAATATCGTCGCCCGCGTCGGCGGTCCCGACCAGGCCGGCGCTTATTATCTCTACAATGTCGAGAGCGGCTCGATCCGCAACCTCGGCTGGGTGAACTCGACCTTGCGCGACATGCGCCTCAATCCGGTCCGCACCGTCCGCTACCGGGCGAGCGACGGCCGCGAGGTGGCCGCGGTGCTGACCCTCCCGCGGCTGCGCCCGGCGCGGAACCTGCCGCTGATCGTGCTGCCGCATGGTGGTCCCTGGGCTCGGGACGCCGAGAGCTGGGACATCTGGGCGCAGCCGCTGGCCGAGATGGGCTATGCGGTGATCCAGCCCAATTTCCGCGGCTCCTCCGGCTATGGCTATGCCTGGGAGGCCGCGTCGGACGGCAATTGGGGCATGCGCATGCAGGACGACCTCAACGACGCCGTGGCCTGGCTCGCGCAGCAGGGTATCGCCGATGCCGCGCGCGTCTGCATGTTCGGCTGGTCCTATGGCGGCTATGCCTCCTCGCGCGCCGCCCAGCGCGACCCCGATCGCTACCGCTGCGCGATCAGCGGCGCCGGCGTGCACGACATTCCCGACATGGTCACCTACGACCGCAACTATCTCGGCCGCTACGGTTCGCAATATATCGGCAGCGCCGCCTCGCGGCTCGCCGACGTTTCCCCGGCCCGCCATACGGACGGACGCTGGGCGCCGATCATGATCGTGCATGGGGCGCGGGACGATCGCGTTCCGGTCGCCCAGTCGCGCACCCTGGTCTCGCGGCTCAGGAGCTCCGGCAAGGTCGAGGGCCGCGACTTCGTCTATGTCGAGCAGCCCCGTAACACCCACAACCTGCCGCTCGAGGCGGACCGGCTGCAGCTGCTCGTCGAGATGCAGCGCTTCCTCGGCCAGCATAATCCGTCGGGCGTGGCGGTGGCGGCAGCGGCGCCGGCGACGGCCGCCACGCCCGCGGCTCAGGCAGCGTCGCCCCGCTGAGCATTCGGGGACGGGGGAGGAGCAGGAAGCCCCGGCAAGCGCCGGGGTTTCCATTTCGGCGCCGAGCCGCTAAGGCCTGCGCTCTCTTTGCGGGCAAGGATCTGAATGGCCAAGGAAGAACTCCTCGAGATGCGCGGGCAGGTGGTCGAGCTGTTGCCCAACGCCATGTTCCGCGTGAAGCTCGAGAACGGCCATGAGATCCTCGGCCACACCGCCGGCAAGATGCGCAAGAACCGCATCCGCGTACTGACGGGCGACGAGGTCCTCGTCGAGCTGACGCCCTACGATCTGACCAAGGGTCGGATTACCTACCGCTTCAAGTAAGCGGGCGCGCCGATGCGCCTGATCCTCGCCTCCCAGAGCCCGCGCCGGCTGGAATTGCTTGCGCGGCTCGGAATCGTGCCCGACGCGGTGATCCCCGCGGACATCGATGAGAGCGTGCTCAAGGGCGAGCTGCCCGCGCCCTATGCGCGCCGCGTCGCCGCGGCGAAGGCGGCGGCGGTGGCGGAGCCGGGCGCACTGACCCTCGCCGCCGACGTGGTCGTCGCCGCCGGCCGCCGCATCCTGCCCAAGACCGAGACGGAAGCAGAAGGCCGGCAATGCCTGGAGCTGCTGTCGGGCCGCCGCCACCGCGTCCATTGCGCGGTCACCCTGATCGACGGGGCGGGCAAGGCGCGCCATCGCCTCTCCAGTTCGATCGTCACCTTCAAGCGCCTCTCGGCCGAGGAGGTCGACGCCTATCTCGCCAGCAATGAGTGGCGCGGCAAGGCGGGCGGCTATGCCATACAGGGCCGGGCCGAGGCTTTGATCCGGGCGCTGCGCGGCTCCTATTCCGGGGTGATGGGCCTGCCTCTGTTCGAGACCCGCGCCCTGCTCAAGGCGGCGGGATACCCCCTTGGCTGAGTGGCTCTACGAGGAAGGGATCGGCGAGAATCGCGCGATCCTGGTCGAGGACGGCCAGATCATCGAGGCCGAGATCGAGCTGCCGGGTCTCAGGGCCGGCACCGTGCTCGACGCGACCCTTCGCAGCGTCGCGGGCATCGCCGCCTTGCCCGAAGGCGCCGAGGCCGTGGTCGAGCCACTGCCGAGAGTCAGCGAGGGCGCCTCGTTCCGCGCCGAGATCGTGCGCGAGGCGATGCCCGAGCCGGGACGGCCCAAGCCGCCCCGGCTCCGCCCCGTCGAGGCGCCGCTGCGGCCCGGCCCGACCCTCGCCGAACGGACCGGCCAGACGCCGGCCGCCCACGGCGCCGACCGGTTCGAGGAGGCGGGCTGGTCGGAGCTGCTGGAGGAAGCGGCCACGGGCGAGATCGCCTTCGAGGGCGGCGCGCTGCGCATGAGCCTCACCCCGGCCATGACCCTGTTCGACGTGGACGGCAGCCTCGCACCTGCTGCGCTCGCCGAGGCCGGCGCCGCGGCGGCGGCACGGGCGATCCGCCGCTTCGGCATCACCGGCTCGATCGGCATCGACCTCCCTACGCTGCCCCGCGACCGAAGGCAGGCGGCCGCGGCGATCGTCGACGCGATCCTGCCGCAACCCTTCGAGCGGACCGTGGTGAACGGCTTCGGCTTTCTGCAGATCGTCCGGCGCCGGGTCCGTCCCTCCATCCCCGAAATCCTGCGCGCCGATCCCGGCGCCGCGGCCGCGCGCGCCCTGCTGCGCCGGGCCGGGCGGCTGCAGGGCAGGGTCGCGATCCACGCCGCGCCGCGGGTCATCCTCCAGCTGAAGGCGCGGTCGGCCTGGCTTGCCGAGCTCGCCCGCCGCACCGGCGGCGAAGCGGCCTTGTTCCCCAATCCGGGCCTCGCCATATCGGATGGCCATGTTCAGCAAGTCCAGGCCTGACGCCTGCCCGCTCTGCGGCAAGCCCACCGATCCCGCCCACAAGCCCTTCTGCTCGCAGGGCTGCCGGGACCGCGACCTGCTGAACTGGCTGGACGAAGGCTATCGCGTCCCTGGCCCGCCCGCCGACCCGGATCTGCCCGGCGCGGGACAGGGACTGGACAGCGAGCGCTAACCGCCTCTATAGGCCGCGCTTCCGCATTCGCCGGATACGCCCAGGTAGCTCAGTTGGTAGAGCACGTGACTGAAAATCACGGTGTCGGTGGTTCGATTCCGCCCCTGGGCACCATCTTCTCCTGAAAATCGTCCAGCGCCGCACCGCCGCGCCCCGACGCGCATCCAAACCGGCTGGTCGAAAACAATAACCTCGCCGACATGGCGTGGCGCGACCGCGACCATGTCCGGGAAAATCTGGCGGGAGGGAGAGAAGGTCGCCCGGCCGGAGGTCGAGCCGCCCCCTCAATAATCGCGATTGTAGCGGATGTTCACATTGGTGCCGCTGTTCGTCCCGAACTGCGAGAGCAGGCTCAATGTCCGCGACAGCGAGATCTCGATCTGGGTCGCGGTATAGCCCTTCGCGTCGGTGATGATTTCCACATAGATGTCATCGCTGAGGTACATGCCGGCGGCGACGGCGGTGCCGCGGCCGGTGGCGGTGTCGGCGTCGATGATCCTCAGCCGGTCGATCCCGGTCGCCGAGCGCAGCCGTCCGAGCGGGTTGAGCCCGCCGCTGCCGCCGCGCAGCGAGTTGAGCGAGGCGGCGAGCTGCACCGCCTGGATCGCCGAGATCTGCGTCACCGAGCTGCCGAACAGGATGCGCGAGACGATCTCGTCCTGCGGCAGGCCGGGCGTCGAGGTGAAGGCGATGCGCGGGTTGGTCGAGCTGCCGGAGACGTTGATGCCGACATCGACATTGTCGATCGTCGAACTGGCCGCGAGCTCGATCCGCGGCGGCCTCGCGCCGGCGAAGACCACCGTGCCGTCGTCGAGCCTGAAGCGGCGCCCGGCGAGGCCGAGCGTGCCGCGGATCAGCCGGACCTGGCCGACGAACTGCGCGGTCGCGGTGGTGCCGGTGACGCGCAGGTCCTCGGCCCGCCACTCCGATTCCATGCCCATGCCGGAGACGTAGATGCGGTTGTCGGCGATCAGCCTGATGTCGAGCCGCCAGATGCTCGGCACGCGCGCGTCGGCGCTCTGCTCGTTGGGCGGCCTGAGCGGTTCGCCGCGCCGCCTGACCCCGGCCAACTGCGGAATCTCGGCGGCGGCCTGCTGGACCAGCTGGTAGCGCACCTCGCCGAGGTTCAATTCGCCCTCGATCAGCGCCCCCGAAGCATTGTTGACGATGTGCAGATTGCCGGTCGCGGTCGCGCTGATGTCGTCGCTCCGCGCCAGCCGGGCGTTCTGGAAGCTGACGCGCAGGTCGATCGGGAAGCCCGCCGCCGAGGCGAGGCCGATCGTGCCCCGGCCCTCGATCGTGCCGTTGCCGGCCCGGCCGGTCAGCGATTCGATGACCAGCTGCGACTGGTCGAAGCGGCCGTTGACCGCGAGATTGGTGATCCGCGTGCCATAGGCCTCGTTCACATAGGTGAGGTTGGTCGAGCGCAGCACGCCGCCGGTGAATTGCGGGCTCTGCACCCGCCCGCCGAAATCGGCGGCGATGCCGACCGGGCCGGTGAGCTGGTGGCCCGGCAGGCTGGCGAAGGACATGGGCACGTCGGCCGGTCCGTTATAGCGCACCCCGCCCGAGAGCGGCGCCGCGAACAGCCGCGTCTGCCAGCTGCCCGCCGCCGGGCCGAGCGGCTGCAGCCGCGCCTGCGCCCGGCCGATGATCGCGCCGCCGCGCCGGATGATCGCGCCCGCCTCGCCGCCTTCGGGCACCAGCCGGCCGGCGATGAACAGGTCGACCGGCGAGGAGCGCACGGCGATGCCGGTGCGGGTGAAGCCGGTGATGTTGAGCCGAGCCTCGGCGCGCGGGAAGGCGCCTTTTGACGCCTCGTGGAAATCGAGGCTGCCGGTCGCGCGCCCGCCGATGCCGAGCCCCGGCGAGAAGGCGTTGAGCACCGACAGGTCGAGCTCGTCCAGCCGCGCCTGGATGGTCAGGCCCTCGCCATAGCGCCCGGCGAGCCGCACCCGGCCCTGCTGCAGGTTGATCGTCGTCGGCTGCATCACCCAGTCCTTGCCCTCGCGGCGGAGCGCGGCGGGCTGGGCGAAGCGGAAGCCGATATTGTTGAGATGGCCCTGCATGGCGAGCGTCGCCTCGTCGCCGGTCCGCCGGCCGGCGGCGGCGACGCGGAAGGGCACGCCGCGCCGCCCCTCGGCGAAGAGCTGGCCGTCGCCGACGCCACCCCGCAGGTTCACATGGACGCGGGCGCGCTGCACGAGGAGATCGTCGGCGCTGAGCCCGGCGAGCTGGGCGTCGGCGTCCAGGTCGATCGTCTCATCGTCGTTCGACGGGAGGAGGATGCCGGCGCGCACGAAGCCGCGCTGGATGATGATCGGATTGTCGCCGGGCGTGCGCGCCCCGTTCGCGTCGGCGACGAGATCGATCCTCTGGCGGCGTCCGGCGGCGGCGAGCGTGGCGGTGCCGGTCAGCCCGCTGCCGCTGAAGGCGAGCGTGCCCTGGAACGGCCCGGCGGCGGTCCGCACCAGGGTCCCCCGGAAATCCACCCCGGCATAGGTCAGCCGGTTCACCAGGATCGTGAACGGCCGCCGATTGGACTGGATGACGATATCGGCGGAGAAGGGTCCGTAGCGCGAGCCGCCCTCGGCGGTCAGCGCCCAGCCTTCCCGGGTCGGCCGCACGACCGCGCGGATGCCGGCGAGGCCGTAGCCCGGACTTGCTGCCGCGACCTCGACCCTGGGCGTGCTCGCCGCGCCGGAGACGCGGACGGCGAGCGGCCCGTAATCCGTGCTCACCCCCGCGACGCGGATATCGAGAGAGCCGTTGGGCCGGTAGACCCCCTGCCCTGACGTGACCCGGAGCGCGGGCGCCGAGAGCCGGATGTTGCTGATATGGACGAGGCCCGACGGGTCCATGACGATGCCGGCGGCGAGCGTGCCGGGGCCGCCGAGCAATTGCGCCACGGTCTCGTTCGTGATCCGCCGCGTCCGTGCCGCGACCCGGCCCCTGAGGCCGAAGCCGGCCGGGCTCTGCGTCAGGTCGAAATCGGCATTGACCGCGAACAGGCCGACGCCGTCGACCAGGTAATTGTCGACCCGCCCCTGCAGTGCCGCGAGATAGCGGCCGCGGGACAGATCGAA
This sequence comes from Allosphingosinicella sp., assembly GCF_035626655.1. Classification (GTDB taxonomy): domain Bacteria; phylum Pseudomonadota; class Alphaproteobacteria; order Sphingomonadales; family Sphingomonadaceae; genus Allosphingosinicella. The sequence continues at coordinate 44,224 of NZ_DASPNF010000007.1, read as the reverse complement.
GGCGAGCACAAGCCGGGCGTCGATCCGGTCGGAGCGCAGGAACATATTGTCGGAGACGAGCCGCGTCCCCGTCACGCCGAGCTCGCCCGCCAGCGTCACGTTGGTGATCGTGCCGCCCGCGATCGCGTCGAAGCCGGTGAGCCGCGCCGCCCGCGCCCTGACCGGCACGACGATATCGTCGGCGCGCACCCGGGCATGGCCGCTCGCCTGCAGGCCCTCGAGGCTGGAGTCCGCCATGGTGAGCCGCGCCGCGCGCAGGTCGTAGAGCACTTCCGGCAACGCGAAGGGGCCGTTGAGGACGAGCGCCAGCCTGACGTCCTGCCCCGAAAGATCCGGGGCGATCGCGCCCGGCCGGAGCAGCCGCGCTGCGACGCGCAGCTCCTCGTAGCGATTGTTGCCGAGGTCGATCCGTCCCTCGGCGGCAGCGGCGAAGGCGCGGCTGTAGAGGCGGACGCGCAGATCGGCACGGCGCTGCACCAGCCGGCCGCTGGCATGGAGCATGGCCGCGGGCTCGGCGAGGCGCTGGACCGGCCCGGTCAGCACCAGGCCGGGGCGCGTCAGGCCGTCGGCCTCGAACGTGCCGTCGCGCGCGGTGACCTGCAGATTGGCGAGCGCCTGGCCGTCGAGCGTCGCCACCGCGCGGCCCCGCCAGTTCGCCCAGGTGCCGTTGCCGCCCATGACGAGCATGACCGGCCGGTCGATGCCGGCAAGCCCCGCGATGAAGCCGTCGCCCGGCGCGCGCAGGTTGACGGCGATGTTCAGCCGGTTCGCCGCCGGCACCGCGTCGATCAGCAGCCGCAGCCGGTCGCCGCCGGCAAGGCCGGGCGCGACGATCGTGCCGGCATCCAGCGTCACCAGAGCGCGCCCCTCGTTGAGCCGGACCTGCCCGTCCAGCGAGACGAGGTGCCGCCGCCCCGTGACGCGCGGGTCGACCGACAGCCGGCCGACATGCAGCCGCGCGATATCGAGCGTGATGTCCGGAAGCAGCGGCGCATTGGGGTCGCCGGGCCGGAGCGCGGGACTACGGATGAGCCGCGCCTCCGGGATGTCGACCTCCCTGATGTCGAAGCGTCCGCCAAACAGCAAAGGGAGCGGCCGATATTCGAGCTCGGCCCGCGGCGCGGTCGCGAAATTGCCCTGCGGGTCGGACAGGGTGACCTCGTGCAAGGTCAATCGGCTGTAGATCGAGCCTTCGATCCGGCCGACCCGGATCTTCAGGCCGGTCGTCGTCTCCATCGCGTTGATCCGGTCGACGATGAACCGGTGGCCGGCCTCGGTGTTCAGCCACAGCAGGAAGGCGCCGGCGAGCACGACCAGCACCGCGAGCGCGATCGCCGTCCATTTGGCGATCCGCCAGCCCAGCGGCCGCTTGCGGACGACCACGACGGTCTCGGAGGGGGCTTCGCTGGCCATCAGAAGGCCTGCCCGATCGAGACGTAGACGGTCAGCCAGGCTTCGCCCTGGCGCCGGCCGATCGGCGTGGCGAGGTCGACGCGCACCGGCCCGAAATTGGTATAGACGCGCCCGCCGATACCGACTCCGAAGCGCATCGAATCGAAGGTTGGATATTGCGCCTCATAGACCTGGCCGCCGTCGATGAAGGCGACCACGCCGTAATTGCCGAACCGGTAGCGGCCCTCGAGCGCAAATTCGAACAGGCTGCGTCCGCCGAGCGGAACGTCGTTGATGTCCTTGGGTCCCAGCTCCTGATAGCCGAAGCCGCGCACCGAGCCGCCGCCGCCCGCATAGAGGCGCCGCGAGGGGGCGAGGCTGTCGCGCTCGGTGCCGAAGATAGAGCCGAGCCGCACCCGGCCGGCGATCGTGAGCTGCTCGCTGACCGGATAATAGGCGCTGCCGTCGAACAGGTTGCGAATGTAGAAATCGGTGCCGTTGCCGAGCGACGCCTCGGGATTGACCCGCGCGGTAAGCCGGAAGCCGCTGGTCGGGTCGAGCAGGCTGTTCGAGCGGTCGTAGCCGAGCTGGCCGATCAGCCCGCCGATGAAATAGGCGTCGGAGAGCGAGATCTGGGCATTGCCGGTGCGGTTCTCGTTGGTCGCCAGGATCTCGGCGCCATAGGCATAGGTCCAGCGCTTCTGCCAGATCGGCGTCGATTCCCGGCTGATCAGCCCATAGAGCCGCGTCGTATAGCCTTCGAAGGCGGGGAAATCGCGGCGTCCCGTGTCGAGCTGCAGCAGCAGTGCGCGGTCGCGCTGGCCCCAATTGTTGCGGCGGAAGCGGACGGTAAGATTCTGCTCCTTGGTCCCGGCGATCGCGGCGATGCGCAGCGCGCCTTCGGGCGGGAAGAGGTTGCGATGCTCCCAGGCGCCTTCCAGCCGGAGCCCTTCGCCGGTCGAATAGCCGGCGGAGAGATCGAGCGAGCGGGCCGGGCCGGCATCCTGCTGGACGAGGATGTTCACATATTGGACCCCGTCCGGCGCGGTTTCGAGGCTGAGCACCGGCTCCGCCGAGACGGTCGAGAAGAGCCGGGTCGAGACCATCGCCTCGCGCAGGTCGTCGACCTTGCGCCGGTCGTACAACTCGCCGCGCCGGAAGCGCGCGAGGATGCCGACATGGCGCTCGTCGAAGGCGAGGTCGCCCTGCGTGTAGAAGCCGCCGAAGCGGGCGATCGGCCCCGGATTCACGGGCAGGGTATAGTCGCCGACATGCGTCTCCGGATCGAGGACGATGTCCCTGAGGCCGATTTCGGGGAAGGGATAGCCCTGCTGCGGCAGGCGCAGCAGCACGTTCGCCTCGGCCGCCTCGACGTCGGCGGCGCGGATCGGATGGCCGGTGGTGAGCGGCAAATAGGTGCGCGCCATGCCCGGCGGGTCGGTGTCCGGCCCCTGGATATTGATCGCGCCGAAATTGTAGCGGCTGCCGGGGGCGACGGTGAGCGTGATACGGAGCCGGCCCTCCTGCTCGGGCAGCTGCTCGATCGTCGAGCTGGCGACGGCGTCATAATAGCCTTCGGAGCGAAGCAGGCGGATGAGGAGCAATTTGTCTTCCTCGGTCCGCAGCGAAATCATCGCGCCGTTGACCGCCTCGCCCTCGGCATCGTCGAGCGCCGACAGGTCGCGGAAGCGGTCCTCCAGCCCGGTCTCCTGCATCCCCTCGACGACCAGGGTATAGCGCACCCGCTGCACCGCCTCGCCCTCGTCGTCGGAGTCGGCGGGCTGCTCGCCGGCCGGCTGCACGTTGAATTCGGAAAGCGGCGGCAGCGGCTCGGTGAGCGCCGGATCGCCGAGCGGCGCGTCCTCGACCGGGCCGGGCACCGGCGGGAAGGCGGGCGCGGCGGGATCGATGGGCGGCAGCGGCTCGTAGAGGCCCGGGTCGAGCGGCGGCAGCGCGTCGCGGAACTGGTCGTCGGGGACGATCGAGCGATTGTCCTGGGTCGGCGGGGCCGGGGCGGGGACGAAGGCCGGCGCTTCCTGCGGAGCCGGCTGGGCGCTGTTCTGGGCGCGCGCGGCAACCGGCGCCGCGATGACGCCGCCTGCGATCGCGACTGCCAGGATCCGCGTTTCGTTCAATAGGCCCCGCTCAACCGCCGTATCGGTCGGCGGCGACGCCATTAACAATCAATTCTGCCGAAGGTTCAATAAGCTGCGGCAGTGCGGGTCGGCGCTTGGCGGACCACCGGCGCGGCCCCGTCTCCGACCACCGCAAAACCCGACCAGTAATAAGGGTGCGAGGTGTCGCGCTCGTCCATCAGCGCGCGCTGCGCCTGGCGGAGCGCGCCCGCCGTGCCGGTGCCCGGCGGCGCCCGGAACATGCCGGAGATCAATCGCTCGGTGGCGTTGAAATCCTCGGGCACCGGCCAGTGGCTGGCGACGATGATCCGCCCGCCCGCGCCGACGAAGGCGCGGACCAGCCCGTCCAGCGCATATTCGCCGCTGCTCGAGAGGCCGGCTTCGGCCGAGGCCGTGGCGCTGCCGCGGCTGGCCGTGTCGCAGGCGGAGAGGATGATGAGGTCCGCATCGAGCCGCAGGTCGTAAATCTCGGCAAAGGAGAGCAGCCCGTCGGACCCGGCGCCGCCGAAGCTGGTCAGCAGAGCCGGCCGCGCCGGGCATTCGGGCCGCGGCGGCGTGGTCAGACCGTGCGTCGCGAAGTGCAGGATGCGATATTGGTCGAGGTCGCTGCGCGCGATGATCCCCGTGTCGGTGAAGGCGCTGCCGGTGACGATCTCGGCCTCGCCGGCCCGGCCCATAGCGGCGGCGTCGCCGGCGACCCTGAGCTCGCGCGCCGAGATCGGCCGGTTCCAGGCGGCGAGCGACCAGCTGCAGCCCGGCTGCATGGCGTCGGCGCCGCGCGTCCCGCCGCCGCCCGGCAGATAGAAGCCGCGCGCCGGCTCATTCTCGCCGAAGCCCAGATATTCGGCGCGCGCCCGGCTCGGCGGGGCGTTGCGCACGTCGCGGAAGGCGCGGGCCGAGACCGCGGTCGAGATGTCGCGCTCGCGTCCGAGCCATTGCACGCCACGGAAGTCGAAGCCGTCATCGCTCGGATTGGCGGCCATGCGGGACCTGTAGGCGTCGATCGCCGCCCGGTCCATGACCAGCAGATTGGGCGGCAGCCGCATCATCGCCCCGTCCGGCTCGAAGACCAGGTGGCGGACGCCGGCCAGCTCGCCGCCGACCGGGCCGAACAGCTCCTGATAGAGCCGGTAGGAACCTTCGAGGTCGAACGGATAGGTGAGCTGCTGGCCGTTCTGGACCACCGAGATGGTGGTGCGCAGCGCATCCACCTGCCGGTCCAGGTCGCGCGGGCTGGCGCCGATCCGGAAGGCGCGCGCCGCCTCGCGGGTCATGAAGATCGCATAGGCATGATCGCCCAGCACGAGCATCTTGTAATAGGCCTCGCCGGGGCGGAGCAGCGCCTGCAGGTCGGCGAGCTGCAGCGCGCCGCTCGACACCGCCCGGTAGCGCGGGAATTGGGCGAGCCGGGCCTGCATCGCCGCCTGGTCGCGCTCCCATTGCTCGATCGAGGCGCGCAGCTCGACGATGCGGGCGGCGCTTGCGGCGGTCGGCTGGTCGGTCGGCTGCAGCCGGGCGAGCTCGACGCGGGCGCGCTCGATGTCGCGGGTGAGGGTCACCGACTGCCGGAACATGCGCGCGGCCTCGTCCGAGCCGCCGCTGAGCTCGCGCGCCAGGATCGCCTGCGTCTGGGCGACGCCGGGCCGGACCAGAATCTGGCTGGCGGTGAACAGGTCGGCGGTGGCCGTCGGCCCGGCGCCGTCCTGGACCAGCAGCTCGAAATAGGGCTCGATCAGCCGGCGCAGCGCCGGCGAGCTGTCGCCCGTGTCCAGGTTGGCCTGGACGATCTCGCGGAACATGGTGCGCGCCGGCTCGGCCCGGCCGGTGCGGGCATAATAGCCGGCGAGCCGGGCCTTGGCGCTGTAGAGCGCCGCGGAGCCCGGATAATTGGTCTCCAGCAGGAGGATCGCGGTCTGGTGCTGGCGGTCGGTCTCGGCCTGGTCGCCCCGCGCCTCGGCAATGTCGGCCAGCTCGCCATGGACCTGTGCGCGCAGCCAGACGGTGGCGGCGATGCGGCCGCCGCGGACGGCGATCAGCTCGGTCAGCGCCCGGTTCAGCGGCGCCACCGCGTCGGCGTCGCGGCGCTGGAGGTGGAGGATGACGCCGCGCAGGTGCAGCGCCTGGCCGTCCAGGATCTGCGCCTTGTCCTCCGGCGTCAGCCCCTCGGGCCCGCGCAGCCGGCCGGCGCCCGGCGATTCCGCGCTGAGCCGCCCGGCCGTCGGCCGGTCGATGACCAGGTCGCCCACTGCGCGGCTGCCGCCGACCGGCGGCATCGGCCGGTCGAGCTCGGTGAGCGCCTGCGGGGCCATGCCCTGGTTCAGGAGGTGCATCGCCCGGTAGTTGCGCAGCCGCCGCGCGGTCACCGGATCGCCGCCCGCCATCTCCGCGGCCCGCGCGAACATCGCGTCCGCCTCGGCATAGCGCCCGAGATTGGACCGCTGCAGCGCCTGGTTGACCAGCGCTTCGGCCCGGCCGCCCGGCCCCGTGTCGCGCTGGACGAGCGCGGCGAAATATTCGCTGGCCTCGGCATAGGCGCCGGCATTGTTGCGGCGATAGGCCTCGGCGAGCGCGCGCTGCGGATCCTGCGCGCCGGCCTGAACCCGCGCGAAGGCGGCGGGGTCGCCCGCGCCGGTCGTCGCGATCTGCACCTCGCCCTCGATCTCGCGGTCGGCGGCCAGGCTCCTGAGCCCGAGCCGGAGCGCGCTGTCATAGCCGCCCAGCCCCTCGGCGACGTAGAGCGAGCGGCCGCTGCGGCGGAGATAGACGCGGTAGCTGACATCGGCCTCGTTGAGCCGGCAGCTCAGCGCCTCGACCTGGCCCAGCCCCTCGATCTCGACGGTCTCGCTGCCTTGGCAGGTCGCGGTCGCCCCGCGCAATTGCGCCAGCCGCGGCGCCGGGTCGGGGCCGCCGCGCAGCCTGAGCACGTAGAGCTGGCCCACCGGCACCGCCGCGTCGCGGCAGACGATCTGGTAGCCGCGGTCGAACATCGTGCCGAAGGCCGGCGACCGGATCTGGGATTCGGCCGTGCAGAGCGTGCCGGTCCCGGAGCCGATGCGGAAGCTCTGCTGCACGCTCAGCCCCTGCGCGCCCGCACCCGCGCCGAGCAGCAGCGCGCCGGCGCCGATTCCGGCCAGCACGGCCATCCTTTTACTGAGGCTGGTCATCGCAGTCCCCGTCATGGTCCGGATCGCAATTCCACAGGCCCGGCTCGCTGCCGCTGGTCACCGGCTCCTCGACCAGCGGATCGGCGGCGAAGCTCGAGTCGATCACGTCGTCCTCGTCATTCCGCGGCAGCAGGATCGCCATCGAGCCCTCGGTCGGCCCGGTGAAGGGGTCCGGCCCGTCCACGCCGGTGTCCGGCGGCGCGCGCAGCGGGCACTGGCCGGTGACGATGATGCAGGTGTTGAGCGCGGCGCTCGGTGTGTAATTGGCGCCGGCATTGCTGTTGTAGGTCGAAGCGAAGAAATAGTCGTCGCCGGTCTGGAAGGTGCCGTCCGGGTTGAGCCGGCGGCCGAAGACATAGACGTTGGTGTTCGGTGCACCCGCGACGATGGTGAGCCCGCCGGCCCCGGTGGTGATGCCGCCGAAGTCGCTGCCGCTCAGGAAGGTCCCCCGCGCCGCGGTCGTGTTCTGCACATAAGCGGTGCCGTTCACGGTGAGCGTCACCGCATTGGCCTCGACATAGCCGCGCGGCGCGTCGATGCCGTCATTGTCGATGAGGTCGTCGTCGCGGCCCGCATAATCGGGATTGGCGCGAAGCAGGGTGATGATCGCGTCGGAGGCGATCCAGATATTGGCCGAGTTCAGCGCGAGCGTTCCGCCGGGCGCGCCGGCGCCGTCGCGGACCCGGATGCTGGCGGTGGGGGTCACCACCTCCAGCCGTTGTCCCGCGGCGATGGCGATGCCGTCGGCCGGGCGGGCGCCGTTCATCAGCAGGGCGCCCTCGACGCGGGCGACCCCCGGAGTCACGATGTCGAGCAGCCCGATCCCGGCCGCCGCGCCGCCCCCGGTCAGGGTCAGGTCGCGGACGATCAACGCGGGATTCGCGCCGAGCGCAGGTGCATTCACGCGCAAAGTGTCGGCGCGGATGCGCCCCGCCTCGGCGGTGGTCAGCGTGTAGCCGGGACCCTGCGTCGTCCCGCCGAGTACGGCGAACTGGGGGGAAGGGGCGATCGCCAGCGTGACCAGCTGAGTGCCGGCGTCGCCGACGATCCCGTTCGTGGCGATGTCGATGTCCAGCGACGCGAGCCTGATCGCATCGCCGAGGACGCGTCCGCTGACGGCGATCGTCCCGGCCGCATTCAGATCGGCGAGGTCGGTGGCCGCACCGCCGACCGTGCCGGTCGTACCGACGTTGATCGCCGCGGCATTCATCACGATGTTGCGACCCAGCACCTGGCCCGCGACGCCGGCATTGCCGGTGACCTGGATGCCGACGGTCTGGGTCGTCGTCGCGCTGCCGATGGCGCCCGTGGCCGCGACATTGAGGCTTCCCGCCGTGACCAGCACATCGCTCGCCACGACGAGGCCGTCGACGGTGGTCGCGCCGGTGCTGCGCAGCTCCGTCTTGTCGCTGACCTCGCTGCCCGCCTGCCCGGTTGTGGCCACGTTGATCGTCGAAGCGCTGACAAAAATGTCCTGGCCGAGGACCAGGCCGCTGATGGCCGCGTTGCCAGTGACCTGGATATCGACGGATTCGCTCGCATCGACGCCGATCGCGCCGCCGCCGGCGAGATTGAGGTCAGCGCCACGGATCAGGATGTCCCGGCCAAGCACGCGACCGTTGACGGCGACCGTGCGGACCGCCCGGATGTCGGTGGTCGCGGTTGTCCGCGTGACCGCGCCCGTATCCACCGTCACGTCGCGCCCCGCCTGGATGAAGAGATTAGCGAGGTCGACGCTGGCGGCGCCCGGCCCCGGCGTATCATGGGTCACCACGACGTCGCGACCCGCATTCAGCTCGTACCGCCCGCCCGCGACGCGGCCGGCCTGGCCGACACTGACGAGTAGGTCCCCGTCGGTGCCGAGCTGCGCGGTGCCGGTTACAGTGATCGTTCCGTCGAGCGCATCGAGGGTCGAGGCCGGCGGCAGGCCGATCCCGGCTCCTTCCGCCGCCGCGGTCAGCGTCAGACCGGTCGCGGTGACCGTGCTGCCGGCGGACGCGCCGACATGCCATTGGCCGGCGACATTGCCGGGGCCGTCGCCGAGCGCGCCGACCGAGCCGGTCACGCCGGCGAGCGTGATCGTCCCGGGCGCGGCGCCGCCGCCGGGATGCGCGGTGGCGATGATGTTGACGGTGCCGCCGGTCGCCAGCCCGCCCGTGCCGATGCCGCCGCCGGGCGAGCCGCCGCCAGGCGAGGCCCGGCCGTCGGCGACCAGAGTAGTGCCCGCCGTGACGGTGGTAGGCCCGCCGCCCGCCACCACGCCGACCGTGCCGCCGACGCCATTGCCGCCCGAGCCAGTGCCGAAGCCCCCGAAGCCGCCGGTCCCGCGCGCACTGAGGTCGGCCGTCGCGAAGGTCGCGCTGCCGGTTGGCCCGCCGCCCGCCGGGGTCGGACCAGCGACGGCGCCGATCACGACCGCGCCGCCCATGCCAGTCCCGCCGTCGCCGCCGTCGGTATTGTTGTCCGCTGCGCCGCCGCCGCCGCCGAGCCCGTCCGCCTCGAGCTTGAGCGCGCCGAGCGCGATCGTGCCGTTGGCCGATTGCGCGAAAATGCCGATGACGCCTCCCGTCCCGCTACCGCCATTGCCGGCGGGCGTGCCGATCAGGCCATTGCCGCCTTGGCCGCCCTGTCCCGGCGCGGCGAGGCTGAAGGCGCCGCCGCCGATCCGCGACGGCGCGTCGCTGCTGAGCGCGATGATCAGGACGTTTCCGCCCTGCCCGTCGCCGCCCTGGCCGCCGGTCCGGCCGTCGCCGCCGAAGCCGCCGACGGCGCCATTGGTCTGGCCAAGAAAATCGATCGTGCCCCGCGCCGCCGAGATTCCAAGGTCGCCGCCGAGACCATCGCCGCCGTTCGGGCCGGCCCCGCCGCCGCCCGCGGCGAGGAAGGTCGCATCCGCATTGAAGTCGATATTGCCGTCGGTGGCGCGAACGTTGATCGTGCCGCCGTCGCCGACGCCCCCGGTCAGGCCCGGCCCGGCGATCACCTCCCCGCCCGATCCGTTGGCGCCTGCGACCAGGGCGCCGGCGATCACGACACTGCCCGCCCCGCCCGCAAGGATGTTGACCGTGCCGCCTGTGCCGGTCGCGCCGTTCTGGGTGGCGGCGTTCGACGCGCTCGCCGTGCCGCTCGCGTTCATGAAGACCGTGCTGTTCGCATTGACCCGGCCGCCGGCCGCGGCCTCGAGCGTGGCCGTCCCGCCCGTACCTGCGCCGCCGTCGTTGAGCGGTGCAGCGGCGCTGGCGGCGCCTTCGCCGTTCGCGAGGATGCTGAGCGCGCCGTCGATGGTGATCGTGCCTCCCGACGCCCGGACGATGCCGGTCCCGCCCGTGCCCGTGCCGGCGACGCCGCCGGGGCCAACCAGGCCGCGCGCGGAGGCGTCGACCATGGCGGTGCCGAAGATGTGGATGGTGCCGCCGTCGCCGGTCACGATCTCCGCGCGGCCGCCGGTCAGGTCGACCGCGCCCGAGAAGCTGTCGAACGCTGCCGCGGAGACAATGGCGTTGCCGAGCACGTCGATCGTCTGGCCTGTGGTCACCGACATGGAGGCGAGCGCGCCGCCGAACAGGCTGACATCCTGCTGGAAGAGCAAGCTCGCCACGCCCACCGGCCGGGCGCGCATGTTCGTCCGTGCGACCCCGATCAGATCGGAGCGGACGATGCCTCCCCTGATCTCGAAATTCGCCGCCAGATCGGCGGCCGGGACACCCGTGAGGTCGCCGTACCGGTCGACGGTGCCGCCGACGACATTGGCGCCCGCCGAGAGCACGATCACGCCATTCTCGACGCCGACCGCCACGGCGGGATCGAAGCCGATATCGCCCTGGAGCACCGCCGTGATCGCCTGGTTCTTGGGCATGGCGACGAGATAGATGGCATGATTGTCACCGGCGCCGGTGCTGGCCGGGCCGCCCGTCGAGCCGGTGTGGATCAAGGGCGTCGCATTGTCGCTGCCGACGCTGACGATGATGTCGAACAGGCCCTGGTTGGCCCGGAACTGCACCTGCTCGCCGGCAATATAGGCCGCCGAGCCGTTCACCCTTGTGGCGCCGCCATGCTGGATGATCGGTCCGACCAGGGCGACGTAGCTGTTGGGCTGGAGCGCGTTGAGCTGCGCCCCCGGCTCGGTGATCAGAGAGCTGATGATCGGGCTGGGGCCGCCGGCGAGGCTGAAGGTGAGGCCGCGCGTCGCCGGATCGTAGAAATTGCCGCCCGCGTCGACATTGACGTTGAGCGTGGTGAGCACGAGGCTGCCGACGTCGAAGACGCCGGTCGAGCCAATGATCAGCCCGCCCGGACTGGAGAAGATCACCGTGCCGCCGGTGGTGGTCGTGCCCCCTGCGTCGACCAGCCGGGACAATACGGTGCCGTCAAAGCGCTGCGGCGTCGTCGAGATGATGCGATTCAGGACGACGAAATCGGCATTGTTCGGGCCGTTGGTAAAGGTCGCGACATTGCCAGCGGGCAGGAACACGCCGGCAGTCGGCCGCCAGTCGATCACCGCCGTGTTGGTGTTGACGGTCACGGTTTCGACGCCGGGCGTCCCGCGATTATAGCCGACCCCGCCGAAGACCGTCGTCGGCAGCGCGTTGAAGGCCTGGGCGTTGGCCGCGGTCGCCGAAACGCCGAGCCCCGCGGCGGCGCAGCCGATCAGCAACGCGCGCCTCAGCAGGCGGGGACGGGCGGGCGCAGGCGCGGTGATCGTCATCTTGATCTCCATGGCCACAGGCGGGTGGTGAGCGAGACGAGGAAGCGGGTGTCGCCGCGGCTGGTCTGGAAGAACAGCCGGTCGAGCGGCTCTGCGACGAACACGTCGATCCGGAAGCGGTCCCCCCAGGCCGCGCGGATGCCGCCGCCGACCGAGCTCAGCTGCTGGCGGCCGAGCGCGAAGATCACGTCCTCGTTCCACACCCAGGCATGATCGAAGAAGACATAGGGCTCGGCGACGAACTCGTCCGGCCGCCGCGGATATTTGCGGCCGAAGCGCAGCTCGGCCTGGATGCCGATGCCGCTGTCGCCGAGCAATGCGCCGGGATCGTAGCCGCGCCCGGCCGTATAGTTGCCCGCCGAGAATTCCTCGAAGCTGAACAGCGGATGGGCACTGTACTGGCCGTTCAGGCTGAAGGCGAAGGTGAGCCGCGGGATCGGCCGATATTCGGCGGTCAGGCCGCTGCGGAAGACGGTCGCGGTCGGATCGCCCTCCAGTCGCGTCGGCCCGACCACGCCGGGGGCGAGGCAGTTCACCAGGCCCGGCCCGCAGCCGTCGCTGGCGCCGAGCACGGAGAGGCCCTGGCGCGCCTCGGCAGTGAGGCCGAGCCGCCAGCGGGGCTCGGCCGGCGTGTAATTGGGGTTGCCCGGGGCGAGCCCGATCGCATCGAAGTTGAGCCGGGCGAAGGCGACGCGAAGCCGGTCCCGGTTGATCGGGATGGCGTTGAACTCGATGTCCTGGTCGATGATGTCGAGGCCGATCGAGCCGCGCAGCGACCGGGTCTGCCGCCGGATGAACGGATAGCTCGCCTCGACGGTGGCGAAGAGCGTCCGGGAATCGATCTCGACGCCCGGCAGGCGGAGGTCGGGGCTCGCCCAGGAGTAGGTGAGCTGCGCGCCGAAGGCGAGGCCCTCGCCGCCGACCCGGAAATCATGGCCGACCTGGATGGTCTGCTGCTCGTCGGTATCCGCGGTCGAGAAGAGGGCGAGCGTGGTCCGGTCGCCGAGGCCGGTGAGGCCGTAAATCTGGCCGCGCAGCAGCGCCCCCCAGCGCCCGAGCTCGCGCGAGCCGAGATTCTGGACGTTGAGATCGACCATCACCGGCGTGTGGACGACGGTGACCTCGCCGATCACCTCGCCGCGCGCCGCGCCGGCGGAGCGCAAGGCGAGCCTGACCTCATAGCCCGGCAGGTCGCCGGCCAGCAGCAGATAGCGCTCGGCGGCGAAGCGGTTGAAGACCTCCTGGTCGGTCAGCCGGTTGAGATAGGCGGCGATCAGCCGTTCGGACCGTCCCGCCTCGCCGCGCACCCTGATCCCGACCAGCTTCGCCATCAGCACGGTGAAGCGGACGCGGCCGTCCCCGATCCGCTGCTCGGGCACCTCGACCGCGGCGATATAGCCGGCGTCGCGGAGGATGGTCGCGGCGCGGTCCCTGATCTCGCAGAGCACCGCGACATTGACCTCCTGGCCCTGATATTGGCCCCAGGCGGACCGCAGCTGCTCGGCGGTCAGCCCGCGCAGCTCGTCGAAGGCGACGTCCTGCAGGGTGAAGCGGATATTCTGATATTCGGGCCGGTCGAGCGCGCAGGGCGCCCGCTCGACCCCGCCCTCGACGGTGAGGCGCGCGCGCGGCTGCTCGATGGCCGGCGGCGGCCGGTCGATCTCCTGGCGGGTCGGTGCGGTGGGCTGGGCAAAAGCGGGCGCGGCACAGGTGGCCGCGGTTACGGCGAGCGCGATGCGGATCCCCCGCAACGCCGCCCTTCTCTCTGATCCGGTCGGCGTACGCTCACCCATCGCCTGCAAGCACCCCTTACAGCCTGGCCGAGCGCGGACCATAGGCAGAAAGGCAGGTCTGGCCAATGCCGAATTAATGGCGCCTTACGGCGCGGGCCGGGCGACCTCCGTGGCGGTTGCCGGCGCGGCCGGGGTTTCCGGCCCGCCGAGCTGCGGGTTGAGGCTTCGCACCAGCTGCAGGAAGGAACGGGGCCGGTTCATCAGCCTCTGGGGATTCTCGACCCTTAGCCCGATCGCCTGGGCGATCGCCGAGACGAAATGGACGCAGCTGTGCCGGCGCAAATTATAGGAGGGCTGGGGCGTGTTGCGCCATTCCTCGACCACCGCCATCGCGGCGCGATACTGGGCGTCGGTCAGCACCACCGCAAACTGCCGCACGCTGCGCCGGATCTGCTCCTCCCCCTCGATGACGACCTCGCCCCGGACATTGCCAAACAGGATGGCCGGCGTCACGCTGTGGGCGGTGAAGCCGAGGCTGGTGTCGACCCGCTCGCCGGTCGCGTCGACCGTGCCCTTGAGGACGACGAAGGCATGCGGGAAGTTCGTGCCGAGCTCGCGCGAATAGAAGCCGATCTCGACCGAGGCGAAGGCAGGCCCCGCAAGGCCGAGAAAGAGGGCTGCGAAAAGGGCCAGCCGCCGGACGATCCCCCGCACCATGGCGAAATCAGCGATTCCGGCCGGAGCCCGACCGGCGCCGGTTTTCCTTTGGCCGCCGGGCGATGGCTTCCAGCCGCCGGCGCCGCATCAGGGCGTAAACCTCGGCAGCGCAAAAGATGATGACGGGGATCGCGGCAATCGCCGCCGCCCAGGCCCACTCCTGACTCAAACTCAATTCCTCATACTCGAAGACTGAGGCCCGGATAGTAGGGGCGTCGGGCACGATCAAGTGGGCGTCGGGAGCCAACGTGCAATTGAAGTCGCGGATGACACGTTCTATCTCGCGCCCTCCCGGGATTCGTTCGAAAAGTCATGCCTGTCAAAGCCCTGCTCAATCTTGTCCGGCGCGCGGCGCCCCCGGCGGAACGGGTGCCGGCGGGCTTGCGGGTCTATGCGATCGGCGACATTCACGGGCGGCTGGACCTGCTCGACACGCTGCTGGCCAACATCGCCATGGACGACATGGCCCGCGGCCATGGCGTGGAGACGCGCTACATCTTCCTCGGCGACCTGATCGATCGCGGCCCCGATTCGCGCGGCGTGGTCGAGCGGCTGCTCGCTTTCTCGAGGACCGGCGCGAACGTCCGCTTCCTGATGGGCAATCACGAGCAGGTCTTCCTGCGGGCCCTTGCGGGCGACAAGCGCTCGCTGCGCTTCCTGGGCAAGATCGGCGGCCGCGAGACGCTGAACAGCTACGGGATCAGCGACGAGCAATATCGGACGCTCGATTTCGAGGAGCTGGCGGCGCTGGCCGCCGAAAAAGTGCCGGCCGAGCACCTCGCCTTCCTCGCCGGCTTCGAAAGCTGGATCGAGCTCGGCGACTATCTGTTCGTCCATGCGGGGCTGAAGCCCGGCGTGCCGCTGGAGGAGCAGGAGGCGAGCGACCTGTGCTGGATCCGCCACGAATTCCTCGACCATCGGGAGAGCTTCGGCCGGATCGTCGTCCACGGCCATTCGATCACCGAGGATATCGACGTGCGCGCGAACCGGATCGGCATCGACACCGGCGCCTTCGCCTCGGGCCGCCTCACCGCGATCGGGCTGGAAGGCGCGGAGCGCTGGTTCCTTTCCACCTGAGCGCGGTCAGCGCAGCGGCAGGGTCACGAAATCCGGCGTCGGCGCCCGGCCCGCCGCGCGCGCCGCCTGGATCTTCGCCACCTCCGCCTCGAAGCTCTGCACGCGCCGCCGCCAGTTCGGGTGGGTCGGGCTGCCGAGGAAGTTGAAGCCGCGGCGGCCGAAACGCGACCAGAACCTGACCGCGCCCTGCGGATCGTAGCCCGCCCGCTCCATCAGATAGACGCTGAACCGGTCGGCCTCGACCTCGGTCTCGCGGATGCGCCGCGCATTCATGCCGAAATTGGCGAGAAAGCCGCGCCGCACGCCCGCCTGGTTCAGGCGGACGCGGTGGCCGAGCACGTTGTGCGCGAATTCGTGGGCGAGGATGGCGGCAAGCTCGCCCTCGTCGGCCGCATATTGGGCGAGCGCCGTCGTCACCTGCACGTAGACGCCGTCCGCCTGGGCGTTCATCCGTCCCCCGGGCACGAGCTGGAAGCGGGTCGCGCAGCCGCGCACCGCGGTCACCGCGATCTCCAGCCGGCGCCCCTGGCGCTGCACCGCGAGCAGGACGCGGCCGTCCGCGAGCGCCTCGTCGAGCGCCGCGAGGAGCCGCTCCATCTGTGCGAACGAACCGTCCCGGCCGGGCGTCCCGCGCGGCAGCGGCCGGCCGTCGAAGGCCAGCAGGACGTCGTCGGTCCGCAGCCCGGCCCGGTCGGCCGGACCGCCCGGCACCAAAGCGAGCACGCCGGGGCCGGCATCCAGGCCAAAGGCGCGGGCCGCACCCGCCCGATAGTCGGCGCCATATTGGGAAAGGTCGTGCATCACGAAGCCGGGCAGCCAGGCGCGCTCCCGGCACCAGTCCAGGCTGGCGACGGCAAGGCGGTGCCCGATCGCCGCGACGCGCAGGTCCAGCGCGCGCATCGCGGCCAGCGAATCCGCGCTCTGCGCGGCCTGCGCGGACGCGGCCGGACTGGCCGACAAAAGGAGGAGAGTCAGCAGGTTGAGGAGGAGACGCGCCATCGACTTCGGTCCGTTCTCGCCCGAAAGCGAAGGGTGGCACTTAACTCCGCGTTAACGGTCCGGATTGCAAGCCGGCAACACCTCGGCAAGGTCGTGGAACCGTTACAGATTCGGGCTTGTCAATCTATAAGCGCTGTGGCAGTGCCAAAACTGAACAGCTCAACAGGGAGTTCAAAATGAGTTTGAAGAAGGCATCCGTGGCTGCAGCTCTCGCGGTTTCCATGGCCAGCACTCCGGTTCTGGCGCAGACCGCGCAGGCTTCGGCTGCTCCGCTCTCCGTTGCAGCTCGCAGCGGCGCCGACATTTCGGGTGAAGCCAGCGAACTCCGCGGCGGTTTCATCATTCCGCTGGTTGCGGTCGTTGCCATCATCCTGGGCATCCTCGCGGCGACCGGCGGCAGCGACCGTCCGCACAGCCCGTGATCGGCTGATCCTGCGGAAAGAAGATAGCGGCCTTCGGGCCGCTATTTTTTTGCCTGCAAAAGGCGGCGTGCCGACGCTCCGGGCCTATCGCTAACGCGGGCTTTACGTCTCGGCGCTAACAGCGGCCCCATGGAGTTGACCGACAATCCCCGAATCGTCGTTGTCGGCCTCGGCTATGTCGGGCTGCCGCTCGCCATCGCCCTCGCCGACCATTTCGACGTCACCGGCCTCGACATCGATTCCGCGCGCGTGGCGGAGCTTCGCGCCGGCACGGACCGGACCAACGAGGTGTCCCCCGAGCGGCTGGCGGCGTCGCCGCTGAACCTGACCGACCAGGCTTCCGAGGCTCATGGCGCCGACTTCTATATCGTCACCGTCCCGACCCCGGTCGACGGGGCGAATCGGCCGGATCTCTCGCCCTTGCTCGGCGCGACCAAGGCCGTGGCCGCCCTGATCGACCCCGCCCGCCCGGCCACGATCGTCTACGAAAGCACCGTCTATCCGGGAGTCACGGAGGAGCTTTGCGGGCCCCTGCTCGCCGAGGCGTCCGGCCTGGTCAGGGGCGAGCATTTCTTCCTGGGCTACTCGCCGGAGCGGATCAATCCGGGCGACCGCGAGCATACGATCGACCGGATCGTGAAGGTCGTCGCCGGCGAGAATGACGCGGTCGCGGCCCAGCTCGAGCTGGTCTATGGCCGGGCGACCACCGGCGGCACCTTCCGCGCGGCCTCGATCAAGACGGCTGAGGCGGCCAAGGTGATCGAGAACGCCCAGCGGGACATCAACATCGCCTTCATGAACGAGATCACCCAGGTCTTCGCCAAGCTGGGCCTCTCGGCGCACGACGTGCTCGAGGCGGCGGGCACCAAGTGGAACTTCCTCAAATTCCATCCCGGCCTGGTCGGGGGCCACTGCATCGGCGTCGATCCCTATTATCTGAGCCATTGCGCGCAAAGCCTCGGCCACCTGCCGCGCGTGATCCTCGCCGGCCGGGCGATCAACGACGGCATGGGCACCTGGATCGCCGACGCGATCCATTCGCGCCGCGGCAGCCGGACGGGCCGCGTGCTGATGCTCGGCCTCGCCTTCAAGCCCGACGTGCCCGACGTGCGCAATTCCAGGGTGGTCGACGTCATCCGCCGGCTGACCTGGCTCGGCCATGAGGTCGTCGTGCACGATCCCCTCGTCGATCCGGCAACCGCGCGGCACGAATATGGGCTGACGCTCGCGCCCGATGCGCTCGGCGGCCGCTATGACGTCGTCGTCGTCGCGGTGCCGCACGGCTCCTATCGCGGGCTGAGCCCGGCCCAGGCCGCCGCCCTGGTCAGCGAGGGCGGCCTGCTGGCTGACCTCCACGATCTCTGGCGCGGTGCCGATTTCCCGGTGACAATGGACCGCTGGACGCTCTAGGCGGACCCGACTCGGCGGAAGGCGAACCCGGACCAATGACAATCCTCGTCACAGGCGCGGCCGGATTCATCGGCTTTCACGTGACCCGCGCGTTGCTCGCGCGCGGCGAGGAGGTCGTCGGCATCGACAATCTCAACGATTATTACGATCCGCGGCTGAAGGAGGACCGGCTGGCCGCTTTGCCCGCGACCAACGCCTTCCGCTTCCTGCGCACCGACTTCTCGGACCATGAGGCCCTGGAGGGGGCGCTGGCGGAGACGGGCTTCGACCGGATTGTCCATCTCGGTGCGCAGGCCGGCGTCCGCTATTCGATCGACAATCCCCGCGCCTATGTGACGGCCAATCTCGCAGGGCATCTCAACCTGCTCGAGCTGGCCCGGCACCGGCAGGTGCGCCACCTGGTCTATGCCTCCTCCTCGTCCGTCTATGGCGGCAATGAGAGCCTGCCCTTCCGGGTCGAGGACCGGGTCGATCATCCGATCTCGCTCTACGCCGCCACCAAGAAGGCGGACGAGCTGATGAGCGAGACCTACGCCCATCTCTACCGCGTGCCGATGACGGGCCTGCGCTTCTTCACGGTCTACGGGCCCTGGGGGCGGCCGGACATGGCGATGTGGATCTTCACCCGCAAGATCCTCGCCGGCGAGCCGATCCAGGTCTTCAACCATGGCCGGATGCGGCGGGATTTCACCTATATCGACGACATCGTCGCCGGCGTGATCGCCGCGCTGGATTCTCCGCCCGCGGACGACGGCGAGGTCAAGGCCGGCGGCAGCGTCGCGCCCCACCGGCTCTACAATATCGGCAACAACCGCTCCGAGGAGCTGATGGAGATGATCTCCGTCCTGGAGCAGGCCTGCGGCCGCAAGGCCGAGCTCGAGCTGCTGCCGATCCAGCCGGGCGACGTCCCGGAGACGCTCGCGGACATCAGCGCGATCGGGCGGGATCTCGGCTTCGCGCCGACCACGACGATCGCGCAGGGGGTGCCGCGCTTCGTGCGCTGGTATCGGGATTATCGGGGCCTGCCGCCGTCTGACAGGTGACGCACCGCAAAGCATCTGATAGGGCCCGGCAAAATCAATGATTTGCTGGTCCGTTGGGGAATGTTGAACAGGGAAGAAGTTCTGGACGTCCGGCCACAGCCTGCGCCGCAGGCGCGGCCGAAGCCACGGCCGCGGGCCCGCACCTCCAATGCACGCATGCATTCGGTCACGCCCGCGCGCTTTCTGGCCCGCCTGCGCTATCAATTGCTGTTCGGCATCTTCTGCGCGGTCCTCCTGCCGCCGGGCCTCGCCCATGTCGAACGGATCGAGCTGGCCTGGCGGGCGAGCAGCCTGGGCGCCACGGCCGGCGGCCTGGTCGCCTTCCTGATCGCGCTCTATCTGTTCCGCCGCGTGGTGACCCTGCCGGGCGTCGGCCTGGTCGGGCACGTCTTGCCCGCGCTGGCGGCCGGATACGGGATCGTCTTCGCCATCTTCCTCGGGGTCAGGCTCGATTATAGCCGCCTGACCTTCGGCATCAGCTTCGTCACGGCCGGACTCTTCCTGTTCGTGGTGGGCACCTATCTCAGGCACCGCAAGGGGCAGCGTTTCTATCTCGTGCCCTCGGCGGGGACCAAGGCGCTCAGCGCCATTCCCGACGTCGACTGGATCATGCTCCGGGAGCCGAAGCTGCCCGCCGATTCCAAGCCAGTGCTGATCGCGGATCTCCGCGCCGAGCTCAGCGACGACTGGGAGCGGCTGATCGCCGCGACGGCGCTCGCCGGCCATCCCGTCTATCATATGAAGCAGGTGCAGGAATCGATCACGGGCCGGGTCGAGATCGAGCATCTCTCGGAAAATCATTTCGGCTCGCTGCTGCCCAATCACAGCTACCGGAAGGTCAAGCGGTTGCTGGACCTCAGCCTGGCGCTGCTGCTGCTGCCATTGCTGCTCGTGCCGGGGCTGATCGTCGCCCTGCTGATCAAGCTGGGCTCGCCCGGCCCGGTCTTCTTCCGGCAGCGGCGGCGGGGCTATCGCGGCAAGACCTTCTCCGTCGTCAAGTTCCGGACCATGGTGCAGCGGTCGCCCGGGGAGGCCGGGGAGGCGCGGCAGGAGGCGATCACCCGCGACGACGACGAGCGCATCACCCGGCTGGGCCGCTATCTGCGTCGCACCCGGATCGATGAGCTGCCGCAGATCTGGAACATCCTGAAGGGGGAAATGAGCTGGATCGGGCCGCGGCCCGAGGCCATTCCGCTCTCCGAATGGTACGAGGCGGAACTGCCCTTCTACACCTACCGCCACATCGTCCGGCCGGGGATCAGCGGCTGGGCGCAGGTCAACCAGGGCCATGTCGCGGATCTGGAATCGGTGTTCGAGAAGCTCCACTACGACTTCTACTACATCAAGAACTTCTCGGCCTGGCTCGACCTCGTCATCCTGGTGAAGACGCTGCGGACGGTGATGTCGGGGTTCGGCGCGAAATAGCCGGGGCCCGTCCGCTCAGGCGGCGCGCGGGGGGACGATGCCGAACGTCTCCAGGATCACGGCATTGATCCGATGCACGTCGAACCGCTCCTCGGCGAGACGCCGGCTTTCCCCGCCCATCGCCGCGATCAGTTCCGGCCGGTCGATGAACCGGATCATCGCCTCCGCCAGCGCCTCGGCATTGCGCACCGGCACCAGAAAGCCGTTCACGCCTTCCTCGACGGTTTCCCGGCAGCCGACATTGTCGGTCGTGATGATCGGCCGGCCCATCGCCATCGCTTCCTGTATGCTCCTCGGCACGCCTTCCCGGTAGAAGGAGGGCAGCACGAAGACGCTGCTCGCCGCGATCCATTCCCGGACGTCGCTGACCTGGCCGGGCCACTCGAGCAGCCCCTCCGCCACCCAGGCTTCGACCTCGCTGGCGCGCAGCCCGCTCGGATTGGGATCGAGCCCGCCGAGCAGGAGGAAGCGCGCCCCGGGGTGCGCGGCCTTCACTATCCGCGCCGCTTCGGCGAATTCGACGATCCCCTTTTCGCGCAGCAGCCGCGCGGCCAGCACGAAGGTGACCGGCTTGAGGACGGGCGGCGCCGGCCTCAGCCAGTCGAGGTCGACGCCGATCCCGCCCAGCTTCAGCGCCTTTTCCGGGGGCAGGAGCCCGCCGCCGACGAACTGGTCGATATCCTCCTGGTTGAGGAAGAAGACGCGCTCCACGCGGGCGAAGGCGCGCTTGTAGAGCCCTTCGGTGATCCGCCGCAGGATCCTGCGCTTCAGGCCGCGCTGGTCCTGATGTTCGTTGAAGACGTAGCCGAGGCCCTCGACCATCGCCCAGCGCCGCGGCACGCGGGCGGACGCTGCGGCGAGGCTGCCGTAGATGACCGGCTTGGCGAAGTAGCTGAACACCGCATCGGGCTTCAGATCCCGAAGCACGCGCTTCAGCCTTGCGAGGTCGAGCAGCTCCCGAAAGGGCCCGGTCCCGGCACGGTCGAGCGAGATGTCGACGGGCTCGGCACCCAGCGCCCTGATCGTCGCCCGGCTTTCCTCGTCGAAATCGGGGGCGAGGGCATGGACGCGGACGCCCGCCGCGACCATGGCCTCGACCAGCGGACCGCGAAAGTTCGAGATCGAAAAGGCGCTGTTCGAGATCAATGCGAGGGAACGGGGCGGCCGGCCATCGCCTTGGCTATTGCTCGTCATTCGTTGATCCAGAGGGCGCGCAACGCGCGCCGGCAGGTCGCGGCGTTACAAATATCGTTCGAATAGAACATTATGATAGGGCACCCAATATTGGGAATATTCGGCAAAGTAGAGCCATACGGCGAGGACGAGGCCGTTCAGCGTGATGATGCCGATGATGATGACCGTCTGCCACGCCTTCGTGCGGGCGAAGGCGAGCGGGGCCAGGCTGTAGAAAAGCAGCTGTAGCGGCGAGAACAGGATCGCGATCCGGTCGACCGCCGTCGTGGACCGCACCAGGAAGAGCAATGGAATCAGGAGCATTGAGGCGAGGGCCAGGTTCCTCCAGAGCGTGTAGCGTTCGGCGAGCCACTCCTTGCGGTCCTTGATGAGGAAGAAGAGAAGCGCGGGGATGATCGCCAACCCGATGCGCGGCAGCGTGCCGCTCGATTGCAGGTCACCTTCGAAATAGCGCTCGATCAGCCCCTGGGCATTCTCCAGGATGAAGAAGGAGAGCAGGACCAGGACGACGCCGGCGCCGACGGTGATGCTGACCAGCCGGTTCCTGGAGGCGGCAAGGATGAAGATCGGGAAGACGAGGATCGCCGAATTGTGGAAGGTCGCGGCAAGGACGAGCCAGGCCACCCAGCGCGGGTGGAAGCTCCCGTTGAAGGCCCTGATGGCTAGCATGATGCAGGCGAGGGCGCCCGCCTGCCTTGTATAGGACATCGCCACGACGATGATCAGCGTGGGGACCGCCGCAAGGAAGGCGACACCCGGAAGCGGAAGGATATTGCACAGCCGGACCAGCGCCCAGAAGAACAGCGCGGCGCAGATCAGGTTGACGTGCCACAGGCTCCCGCCGAACAGGCCGACCAGCCAGTTCAGCAGCCCATAGGTCGGCTCCACGTACGTGATGGCATTCTCAAGGCTCAGATTGTTGATGTAGAGAAAGATGGTCTCGTACGGCACCCAGTCCGCGCCGATCTCGAAGCGATAGCCGACGAAGAATGTCAGCGTGACGCCGATGGCCACGCTGATGATTCTGCTCAGGAAACCCGTGTTACGCCACCATGAGGTCAGGGCCAGGACCGAGCCTGCCGAAAACAGAAGCCAATAAGGGAGCATTCTCGGTCGGCTGCACTCGGTTGGAAGGGGAAATGGGCTCGCTGTCGCACTCGAAGATCGCGTCGCCGGCGGCAGGCGGCGAATGCCCGTGACCTAGCTTCTCGGGCGAGGACCCGCAAGGCCCGCGCTTTCAGGCTTTCCCCGCCTTGCCCTAGCGGATACAGGCTGCAACTTCCCCCGGGCGGGCGCGGGCAAGGCGGTATATCTTCCTATGAACACGACGATTTATTCAGACTCGACCTATTTGCAGAAGAACGAGAGCTGGCACGAGGAGGACAGCCCGTACAAGGTCGGGCTGGTCGCGAAGATCCTGGCAGCCAACGACATCGCCTTTGGCTCGATCGCCGATATCGGCTGCGGCGCCGGTCTCACCACCGAGCTGATGGCGCGCAAATATCCCCACGTTACGGTGCACGGCTATGACGTCTCCCCGGATGCGGCCGGTTTCTGGTCCCGGCGGACCGGGGAAAATCTGCAATATTTTCGGACCGACTTTGCGAGCTCCGGCCGCCACTACGACGTCGCCACCTGTCTCGACGTGTTCGAGCATGTCGAAGACTATTTCGGCTTCATCCGGGCGATCAGCCGGAACGCGACCTATGTCGTGTTCAACGTGCCGCTGGACATGTGCGTGCTGAAGCTCCTGACGCCGGGAATCAGGCGGGCCCGGGAGCGCGTCGGGCACCTCCATTATTTCAATGCCTACACGGCCACCGAGACGATCAAGGACTCCGGCCTGGAAATCGTCGACAGCTTCCTCTCGAACCCGTTCTTCACGAACCTGCCGCGCAACCCCCTGCAATGGTTGCTGCTGCTGCCGCGGATGATGCTGAGCCTGATCAGCAAGCGCCTTTGCTCGACCTTGCTCGGCAGCCACAGTATGGTGATCCTCGCCCGGCAGGGCCCGGCCCAGGGCTAGGCCGGCCCGTTTTCCATCCGGGCGAAGCCGGCCTCGTCGCGGCAGAGCACGACATCGTGCAGCCTGCCGGGCTCGAACCGGAAGGGGCGAAGCGCGACCTTGCCCGGATTGCGGTAGAATGAAGTCCGATATTCGTTCCTGATCTCGCGCACCTGGAACCCGGCCTCCAGCAAAGGCGCGATCAGCGCCTCCCCGTCATGCTCGTCGCCGATTTCCAGGAAGATCGCGCACTGGTCCTTCAACATCCCGACCGTCGGCACGAGGCTCCCGATCACCAGCGGCTCCGCGCCCTCGACATCGATCTTGATCAGGTCGACCTGCGACAGATCGACGAGCTTTCCGATGTCCGCGAAGCTGATCGCCCGAACCGCTTCCGACGGCCCGACCCCGCGCACGATCGAGCTGCCGCCTTGCTCATTCTCCCCGGCATAATGGAGCTCCACGGTGCCCGCTTGGTCCGCAACGGCAACATTCTGGGGGGAAATCTGGGACGCCCGGTTCAGCGCGACGTTCGCGCAAAGCTCCCGGTAGATCCTGCCCGAAGGCTCGAAGCTGATGACCCGGCCTTGCGGGCCGACGCACTGCGCCGCGAGCAGCGAATGATAGCCGATATTGGCGCCGATATCGAGGACGACGCCGCTCCTGGGCAGGAAGTTGGTCCAGGCCGCGCTGATATGTGGTTCGAATTCCCCGAAATAATGCAGGTACCATTTGATTGAATCGACCCGGTTCACCTGCATGTCGAAGCCATATTTGGTGCTGACGACGCCTTCTCCGCGGCCGAGGCCATGCTCCGCGAACCAGCGCATCGCACGGGGGTAGACGTCCTTCAGGAAGTCGCCGGGCAGCGAACGCGCCAGGCGCCGGTCGAAATCGGCAAAGCTCATGATCTTACTGGATTCCTTCGAAGGCTCCCCCTCCCCTCGATCCGCGCCTTAGTCAAGCGCCCCTTGGCGCCGGGAGCGTCCGGGCGCCGCGGGGCACAGCTTGACGCCCGGCGGACAAAGGCCGTAATTCGTCGCCGCCGACCGCGGCGACGCATTCCTTCGGAGCGAACCTTGCCGACATTCCCGTCCTTGCCGGCCCGTCCGGCCGAAGATGGGCCGTGCGTTCCGATTCCGGCCGCACGGACCGGCCCTTGTCCGGACGGCCCGGGCCGGCGCGCATGAACTACGCCTATCTGCTCGCGATGATCGGCAACCGCCTGGTCGCCCTGATCAGCGTCATCATCCTGTCCTTCCTGCTCGCGCCGGCCGCGTTCGGCCTCTACATGCTCGCGGCGACCAATGCGCTGCTCACGGAAATCGTCTTCGGCCAATGGATCGTGATCAGCGCGAACAAGCATATCTCGCTTGCCGGAAGCGCGCCCGACCGGACGACGGCCTCGACGCTCGGCGCCGCCATGGCCGGTTATGCGGCGGTGATGGCGCTGGTCGCGCTCGCCTATCTCGTCTTTCCGGTCGCGCAGGCGACCCCGGCGCTGGTGGCGATCGTCCTCGGCTGGTCGACCGCCCTGGTCCTCTACGACGCCAGCCTCGCCAGCCAGAACGGGCTCGGCGAGAGCCGGGCCTATGCGATCCTCGCGCTCGGCAAGAATCTCGGTGCGTCGCTCCTCTCCATCGCCCTCGTCCTGATGGGCTATGGCGCAGTCGGCGCCATGCTCGGCCAGATCGTCGGGACGCTGCTGCCGGTCCTCCTGCTGCCCTCCTCGAACCGGCTCTGGCGGACCGTGCGCTTCGGGCTGGCCTCGAGACCATTGATGCTGAAGATGCTGAAGTTCGGCGTTGGCGGGACGCTGGCGCTCGGCCTCTACATGCTGTTCAACGCCACCAGCCGCAACCTGGCGGGCTATTTCCTCGGGGAGAGCGAAGCGGGCTATCTGAGCCTCGCGACCGATCTCTTCTTCGGCCCGCTGGCGCTGATCGGATCGGCCTATAGCCTTTCGATCGTCCCTTCGCTCTACGTCGTCGCCGCGCAGGGCGATCCGGACGAGCGGCGGGCGCGCATCTCCGGCTTCATCCACATGAACCTCTATCTCGCCATCCCCTATGCGGTCGGCGGCGCATTGCTCGGGGCGGACATCGCCCTGGCGGTCCTGCCCGCGGCGAGCCAGGCCGAGATCGCCGCCATCTCCGCCGCGGTGGCGGTGCAGAGCGCGGCCATGCTCGTCCTCTACACCCTCACTGTCACGATGCTGATCTTCGACCAGCGCGCCCAGCTCATCCTCTCCGTCATCGGCACCTCCGCGCTCAACGCTCTCCTGCTCGCCTTGCTGCTGTCGCGCGGCCTGGGCCTCCCGGCCGCGGCCTGGGCGTCGGCGCTGCTGCTGGGGGTGGCGGTGGCCCTGTTCATCGGCATCGGCGTCGCGCGAGGGTTCATCCGGCTCGAGCTCCGCACCCTGGCCAGGATCGGCCTCGCCGCCGGCGGCATGGCCGGCGCGGTGTGGCTCTACGGCCGCCTGCTGCCCGGCGAGCCCTTCGGCGCGACCCTGATCGGCCTCGGCGTCTATCTTCTGCTGACTGCCTGGATGGGCGTCGCCTATTTCCGGGAGCTGATCCCGAAACGGCGCCAGGACCATATGGAAGTAGCGTCCATGCCCGGCCAGTTCGAATAGCCGGCCGCATGAAATTCCTCGAGGGAGCCAGGATGATCGGAACTGCCACGTCATGACGAACGAACCTGAGCCGGGGCCGGATCGACGCCTGGCGGCCGGGCATGCGGACGCCGCAGGCGGCGCGCGCGTCCTGCTCATCAAGTCGATGCCGCTGGAGCGGGATTCGCGCTCCCAGAAGATGGTGGCCGAATATCGGCGCAGGGGAAGCCGGGTCATCAACCTGCTCTGGACCCGCGGCGATCCCGTCGCCGAGGAGGAGGACCTCGTCGCGTTCCGGCGCGCGGGCCGCTACGGCGCGAAACTGGGCAGCCTGTTCAACTATATGCTGTGGCTCGGCTTCATCGCCCGGACGATCGTTCGGCTGAGGAAGTCGATCGAGATCATCCATCTCGTGGACTTCAACACCGCTCTGGTGGGCGTCCCCCTCGGCCGCCTGTTCGGCAAGCTGGTCGTCTACGATGCCGGCGACCATTTCGCGCAGGTCTTTCCGCAAGGCAGCTGGCGCTGGCGGCTGAGCGCGAGATGGGAGCGGCGGCTGGTCGAGCGGTCCGATCTCGCCATCTTTCCCGATCCGATCCGCCTCACCCAATATGGCGTGGAGCATATCCGCCATGCCTGCATCGTCGGCAATATTCCGGAGGAAGATACGGCGGTTCTGCCCGATCCGGCGGCGAGCCGGCCTTGCTCGGGGCCGTTCACGATGGTCTATATCGGCACGCTCGAGGCCGAGCATCGCGGCTTGGAATATGTTCCCCGCCTCTGTGCGGATCATCCGGGCCGGATCGCCTTCATCGTCGGCGGGCTCGGCCAGCTCACCGACTATTTCCGGGAACAGGCCGAGGGGCTCGACAATCTCGCTTATGTCGGCCCCCAGCCTTACGCGGAGGCGCTGCGCCTCATGGCCGGCGCGGACGCCCTTTACGGCCCCTATCTGCTGAGCACGCCGGCGCACCTCTACGCGGCCCCGAACAAGATGTACGAGCATCTGCTACTCGGCCGGCCGCTGATCACCAACAGCGGCACGCCGCCGGCCGCCCTGGTCGAGGCCCATGGCACCGGCTTCCTGTTCGACGGCAGCTACGAGGCGCTGGACCGGCTCGTCGCGTCGCTCGATCGCGATGCCTGCGCAAAGGCCGGGGCGCGCGCCCGGCGTCTGTGGGAAGTCGAATATCGCGATCTACGGCAGCGGCAGGTCGAGGAGTACTTCGTCGCGCTCAACGCGAAGCTGGCGCCCGGCCGGCTTCGCGCCGAAGCCGGTCGATGATCCGCTGGCTCGCCAGACCGTCGCCATAGGGGTTGATCGCGCGGGCCATGGCGTTCCAGCTTTCGGCATCGTCGAGCAGCCGGACGGCTTCGTCGACGATCGTCGCGCAGCTCGTGCCGACGAGGCGGACCGTGCCGGCATCCACCGCCTCCGGCCGTTCGGTCGTGTCCCGCATCACCAGGACGGGCTTGCCGAGCGAGGGGGCCTCTTCCTGGATGCCGCCCGAATCCGTCAGGATGAGATGGGCCCGACTCATCAGGAACACGAAGGGGAGATAGTCGAGCGGCTCGATCAGGTGGATGTTGCCGACCTGGCCGAGGATCTCGTTGACCGGCGCCCGCACCTGCGGATTCAGGTGGACGGGATAGACGATCTCGACATCGCCCCGCCCGGCGAGCGTGCGCAAGGCGGTGCAGATCTCCACGAAGCCGCGCCCGAAATTCTCCCGTCGGTGGCCCGTCACCACGATCAGCCGGCGGCCGCTGTCGAGGAAGGGGAAGCGGGCCTCGAGGCTATGGCGAAGCGCCTCGTCGCCGCGGATCCGCGCGTCGATATCGAGCAGGGAATCGATTACGGTGTTGCCGGTGACCTCGATGTCCGTCGGGTCGACGCCTTCCCTGAGCAGGTTCCGGCGCGCGACTTCGGTCGGCGCGAAGTGGAGCGAGGCGACGACGCCGGTCACGCGCCGATTGATCTCCTCCGGCCAGGGGGAATATTTGTTGCCGGTCCTGAGCCCCGCCTCGACATGGCCGACGCTGATCCGGCGATGATAGCTGGCGAGGCTTGCGGCCATGGTCGTGCTGGTGTCGCCATGGACCAGCACGAGGTCCGGGCTGAAGTCCTGCAGGACGCCGTCGACGCCGACCTGAAGCCTGGCCGAGAGCTCGGACAGGCTCTGGTTGGCGGTCATCAGGTCGAGATCGTAATCGGGCGCGATATCGAACAGCGACAGCACCTGGTCCAGCATCTCGCGATGCTGGGCGGTGACGCAGATCCGGGATTCGAAGAGCGCGGGCTCGGCGGCCAGCGCCTTCACGACCGAGGCCATCTTGATGGCCTCGGGCCGCGTTCCGAAAACCGACAAGATCTTCATCGGCCGGCGCTCTTGCCTTGCCGCGGCGCCCGCGCGGCCTCGTCAGCGTTCATTGGCCTTCTCAGATCGGTCTGATCGACAGCAGGTCGATCCAGGCGGCGACGCCGCCGGGATCGAAATCGCCGCGCAGCTTCAGGCTGAGCCACTGGCCCTCGCATCCGCCCGGCGGGACGCGGAACCGGGCGGCCGGGGCGATCCGGGCGGAAAGCTGCGGCAGATCCTGCTCGAGCAGGACCGTTCCCTGCGGATTGTTGCACTGGACCGACCAGCCCAGCCGGGCCGGGCGCACCTCTTCGACGGCACCGGCGGTCGCGCGGATTTCGTAATTTCCGGGCGAAAGCAGCAGCATCTGCCGGGCGGCCACGCCGCCGGCGCCGTTGCTGGCGCTGATCTGCAGGCGCCCGCCCGCACCGCCCGGGACGGCGGCCTGCTGCTCGGCACGGAAGTCCGGCTGGTCGTTCAGCAGCCAGTCCAGCGGCGGATAGGGGTTGGGCTGCTCGAACGAGCCGTTCCGGACGAGCTGCGCCCGGCCGTCCCCGCCCGCCAGCAACCGGTAGACGTGGAGCGCCGGCCCGTATTGGCGCTGCTCGATCAGCGCCGCCATCCGGGTCGCGACGATATTCCGTTCCTCGATCGGCGCCCCGCGGATCACGAGCTCGACGAAGCGCGCGAAATTCTCCGCATCGGGCGCATTGGAGGCGAGGGCGGTGAGGAAGGGCCGGCGCCAGGGCGGGTTCGTGTTCAGCAGGCGGGCAAGGGGCGGCACGATCCCGTCATTCGCCGTGGCGGCGACCAGGATCGGGAGCAGGGCGGCCGCGCTGTCCGGCTTCGCGCGCAACGCCGCGTCATAGTGCCGGAGCGCGCCCTCGATGTCGTTGGCGCGGACCCGGTCCTCGATCAGCCACATCTGGGTCGGCAGGTCGCGCTTCGACAGATAGCCGGAGAAGCGGAACAGCCTGGTCGCGCGAGCCTCCTCGTTGCGGGCGGTCGCGACGATGCCCAGCGTCCGCCAGGCGACGACAATGGTCGGATCGCGGCGGAGCGCCTCGAGCGCCAGCCGCTCGGCTTCCGCCAGTTGCGCGCGGCTGATCGGCAAGGTTGAGAGCCGCTGCTCCGCGGCCCTGGCGCGGGCCCTGGCGTCGAACGGCTGAAAGCTCATCGCCAGGTCCGGACGCACCGGACGGAGAATGTTGGCGCCGCTCACCGAAAAGCACAGCAGGCCCGCGACGAGCGCGAACGGGACGACGAACAGCAGGCGGAAGCGCGCGTTCGGGCTCAGAGCAATTCGGCGCGTCCCCTTCCTACGCCGGCCTCGGGCCATCAGGCCTTCTTCCCTTCGTCCGTCTGGCCGTAGCCATAGCCGTAGCCATAGTCATAGCCGTAGCCGAAGTTCGACTTCTTCGCCTCGAACTTGGTGAGGATCGCGCCGAGCAGCTGCGCCCGGCCCTGGCGGAGCCGGTTGAGCGCGAGCCTGGCGATCCGCGCCTTCACGCCCCGCGCCTCCAGCACGAACACCGCCGCTTCCGTGCGGCTGGCGATGATCGGCGCGTCGGCAAGGCCCATGACCGGGGGCGAATCGATGATCACATGGTCGAACTTGGTGAGCAGCTCCGCGATCAGCGCGTCGAAGCGGTTGCTGCGCAGCAGCTCGGCGGCGTTCGGCGGCTGCGGTCCCGCCGGCAGCACGAAGAACGGCTCGCCCTCCACCTGCCGGACCAGGCCGCCAAGGTCGCTGGTGCCGGACAGATAGTTGCTGAGCCCGCGATTGTTCTCGATGCCGACCTCGGCGTGCACCGAGGGCGACCGCATGTCGCCGTCGATCAGCAGGGTCCGGCTGCCGTTGCGCGCGATCGTATAGGCGATCGCGAAGGCGGTGATCGACTTGCCTTCGGCCGGCCGGGTGCTGGTGACCATGAGCGACTTCGGGGTGCCGTGATCGGTCGAGAAGGCGAGGTTCGTCTGCACGGAGAGATAGGATTCGATCAGGATCGACTTGGGATCCTTGAGCTCGGCCAGCAGATCCTCCGTCTCGCTGTTGGGGACGACGCCGAGCAGCGGCACGCCGATCCGCCGCTCGAAATCGCCCGGATCCGCCACCGTCTCGTCGATCTGCTCGCGGACGAAGGCCAGGCCGATGCCGGCTGCGGCGCCGGCGAAGAGGGCGAGGAGCAGGTTGATCAGCGGGCGCGGGCGCGACGGCTTCTCCGGCGGGGTCGCCTGGTCGACGATCGAGACGTTGTTGGTGCCGACGCCGCCCGCAATGCCGATCTCCTTGTAGCGCTGCAGCAGCCCGTCATAGAGCTGGCGGTTCGTGTCCACGTCGCGCTGGAAGATATTGTACTGGATGCTGCGGCGGCGCTGATCGAGGAAGGTCTGCTTCAGGCCCTCGACGTCCCGCGACAGGCTCCGCTCGCGCGTGACATTGTCCTGATAGGCATTCTGGATCGAGGCCCGGACCCGGTTCTCCTCGCGGGAGATGCTGGCATCGAGCTGCTGGATCTGCGCGGCAAGCGCGCGGGCCGGCGGATATTCGGGCTCGAACTGGGTCATCAGGCGGGAATATTCCGCCGCCGCTTCCGCGCGCCGCGACCGCATGTTGGCGATCGCGTTGTTGGTGAGCGCCTCCGCGCTCGCGCCGTTGCCGGAGCCGCGGAGACGGCTCTGCGCGCGGATCCGCTCCGCGGTCGCCGAGGCCAGCTCGGTGTTTAGCGCCGCCAGGCTTTCCGCGGTCAGCGAACGTTCGACCGGCCGGCCCTCGCCGACGCCGCCGCCGACCGGGATGTTGATGATCGCCTCGCGGGAGGCATAGCCGACCAGCTGGCGCTCTGAAGCCTCCAGGCGCGCGCGGAGCTCGCCGAGCCTCTGCTCCAGGAACTGGCGGGCATAGGAGGTCGCCTCATAGCGGCGTTCGAGGTTCGAGCGGATGAAGCCCGCGGCCCAGGCGTTCGCGACCCGCGCCGAGAAGCCGGGATCGGGGCTGGTGAAGCTGATGTCGACCAGGCGCGACTGCCGCATCGGGTTGATCGAGACGTTGTCGAGCAGGATTTCGCCGGCCGCGCGGACGAGCAATTCCCGGGCCGCCGCCGAGGGCCGGCCGCCGCCGGACAATTCCTCGAATTTGCTCGTTTTGCCGAACATTGCGAAAAATTCGCGATTCTCCGCCAGCCGCAACTGCCGCACCACCCGCTCGGCGAGCGATTGCGAGCGGAGCAGGCCATATTGCGTCTGATAGAATTCCTGCTCGCCGGCGCGCGTCTCGGGCTGGACCTCGTTGACCTCGACGATCCGCGCCCCCTCGCGCGCGATCTCGATCTGCGTCGTCGCGGTGTAGCGCGGCGTCGCCAGCAAGGTCAGCACAACGCCCAGAAGAAGCGCGACGCCGATCGCGCCGATGATCAGCCAGCGCCAGCGGACCACCATGCGGATATATTGGGTCAGCAGGGGGACCGCGCCCGAATCCGCCGCATCGCCGCGCGCCCGGTCGGCGAGCGGCGTGTATTTCCCATTCTCCTTGTTGAATGGCATGTCGTTCATTGAGCTGGGAACCTTTAACGCTGAAGCAGCGCAACAATGGGCGCCACGAACAGGGGTGACGCCTGAAGAATATCACGGAACAGCCGCCGCGCCGGCGAATCGCCCACCACGATGACGTCGCTCGCGTAAATCTCCGGATCCGGATAGGTGCCGCGCCGGATCGCGGCAAGATTGTAGAGCGCCGCCATCTGGCGGTCGCCGACGGTCCTGAAGACGACGACGTCCTGCAGCCGCGCAAACTCGGTCGCCCCCTTCGCGACGGCAATCGCCCGCATCAGGGTCATGCGCCCGACCACCGGATAGACGCCCGGCTCGGTCACCTGCCCGTCCACCGTGACAACCTGGCTGACCGATTGCTCCAGATTCACTGAAACCTGCGGATTGCGGACATAGGTGCTGAGCCGCTGGGTGATCTCGCGCGAAATCTCGTCGGGGGTCTTGCCCGCAACCTCGACCGCGCCGGCCAGCGGGACGGCGATCCGGCCCGACGAATCGACCAGCAGGGTCTGGCTGAGATCCGGCACGCCGTAGACGCTGATCGCCAGCCGGTCGGAGGGGCCGACCCGGTATACACGAACGCCCGTCCGGGGGTCGACCCCTTCGGGAGGCGGAAGCTCGGTTGCCGGCAGAACGGTGAGATGGGGCCCGGGTGTCAGCTGACGCGGACCCGAAGCGCATGACGCGAGCAAAGTCGCCGCCACCAGTGCAGAACAAAACCCTGATTTTAAAGACATTCACGGATCCCAACAGCTGTCGCCCGACAGCAGGCTTCGATTAGCTCAAGCGGTGGGGGCTGCCAACCCCTTGTCCTTCTCCTCACCGGTCGACCCACCGGGCAGCATCCAGCAGCAGGCGGCGGCCATCAGCACGGCGAGCCAGGGCGTCCGCAGCGGATAGTCGACGAGGCTGCTCAGCAGGATGAGCGCGACGACCACTGCTCCCGTCCGGCCGAGCAGGGCGGCCGGGGAGCGCACCTTGTGCCGCCACAGGGCCCAGTTGCGCACCAGGTACCAGACCAGGAAGACGGCGAGCAGCAGCACCGGCAGCACGCCGCCCTCGATCACGATCTGCAGCAGGTCGTTATGCGCCTGGTTCAGATATTGGGCAGTGACCGCGGACAGTGGCTCATAGGCGCGGAACACGGAATCGAAGGAACCGAAGCCCGAGCCGAAGGGGAGGAAATCCTTCGCCATCGCGAAATAGATGGACAGATTCTCGCCCCTCTGGCCCGTGTCGCTGCCGAGCAGGCGATTGAGCGCCTCGTCCCGCGCGAGCGCGATCGTCGCGAGCACGGCGATCGCCCCGACCGCAACGGGGATGAGCGTGACCGGCTGGAAGCGGAACCGCCCGGCCCGGCCATGCCCGTCGCGCGACCGGCGGCCCATCCGGATGCCGAAGGCGCTGATCGCGCCGATGCCGCCGAGGATCAGGCCCGCCCTCGAGCCCGCGGTGAGCAGCAGGGGGAAGAGCGCGGCGCCGGCGCACAATGCCAGCCAGAGCCGCGTCCGTTGCAGCGCCGGATCGGCCTGGGGCTGCGCCGCCCAGCAGGCGAGGCAGGGAAAGCCGATGGCGAGCAGCACGGCATAATGATTTCGGTTCGAGAAGAAGCCAACGGCGGCTTCGTCATTGGTGATGCTGTAGAAATAGGGCGTGTTGCTGGCGATCTGCATCACCCCCAGCAGCGCGTTCGCGCCGATCACGATCAGAAGCGGGGGGATCAGCATGGCCCAGAAGGCGCGCCCGATCAGGCAGAGCGCGAAGATCGCGGCGATCGGCGGCAGCAGGGCGAGCAGGGCATTCAGCGTCAGGTCCGGGGTCAGCGACATGGCGCGCCATCCCCCGTCGATGCCCGCCACGCCGAGCGCGTCCATGTAGACGCCGCGCCCGGGCAGTGAGGCCCAGAGCTGCGGCGGCAGCGGGATCAGCTGAACGGCGATGATCGCGGCGACGGCCAGCAGGAAAATCACCGGCAGGTGAATCATCCGCCATTGCTGGCGATCGATCTGCATGAGCGCGATCGCAATCATCACCACCGAGGCCAGCCGAACCAGCGGCAGGGACATCACGTCGGCGCGCGAGGCACCGCCGAAGATCGCGACCGCCCCGAAGAACACGCAGACGATGAAGAAGTTGATCCGCATCCGGGCCGGGGCCCTGCTTAGTTCGGCCAGCATTCGAATGCGCGTCCCAGTCCTGCGATGTCGCGGAGTTCCTTGCGACTCCATATCGGGCAGCAGGAAAAGCTCAATAGCCTTGATCCCTGCCCCGGGCGCGCCCCTGCGGCCGCCCCGCCGCCCCGCCGAGCGGCATTTCCTGCGCTTTGGCGCCTCGGGGCGCGTTCCGTTCGGACTCCGTTAAACTAGCAGTGGACATAAAAGGCGTACCGCGCCAGCTTGGCATTGCGCCCCCCCGCTGATAAGCGGCTCGAGAAAGCTAAGTCTGTCGAATCCAAGGGAATTTGAGAATGGCGAACATTGACGGCACCTCCGCGGGCGAAACCCTGATCGGAACTTCCGATCCTGACGTCATTCGGGGTTTCGAGGGGAACGACACGCTCGACGGCCGCGAGGGTGCCGATCAGCTCGAGGGCGGAACCGGGGACGATGTCTTCATCATCGACAATCCCGCCGACGTGATCGTCGAACTACTGGGCGAAGGCTTCGACGCGCTCTTCACCAATGTCAGCTACACGCTGGCGGCGGGCGTCTCGCTCGAATGGATTTCGACCGCGCTGACCTCGAGCACCGCCGCGATCAACCTTACCGGCAACGAGATCGCCAATTACCTGATCGGCAATAATGGCGCCAACACGCTGAACGGCGGCGGCGGCGCGGACATCATGATCGGCTTTGCCGGCGACGACGTCTATCTCGTCGACAATGCCGGCGACGCGGTCACCGAAAATGCGGGCGAGGGCTTCGATGCGATCCTGACCGACGTCAGCTATGTGCTCGCCGCCGGCGTGTCGCTCGAATGGCTGT
Source organism: Allosphingosinicella sp. (assembly GCF_035626655.1). Lineage (GTDB taxonomy): Bacteria > Pseudomonadota > Alphaproteobacteria > Sphingomonadales > Sphingomonadaceae > Allosphingosinicella. The sequence goes on along the minus strand of NZ_DASPNF010000007.1, from coordinate 9,296 downwards.
CGACTTCCTTCACCGCCGGGACCGCCGCGATCAACCTCACCGGCAACGAGACCGCCAATTTCCTGATCGGCAATAACGGCAACAACAGCCTGAACGGCGGCGGCGGCGCGGACATTATGACCGGCTTTGCCGGCGACGACGTCTATCTCGTCGACACTGCCGGCGATCTGGTCAACGAGAATGCGGGCGAGGGCTTCGATGCCATCCTGGCCAATGTCAGCTATGTGCTGGCCGCCGGCGTCTCGGTCGAATGGCTCTCGACCTCGTTCACGGCCGGCACCGCCGCGATCAACCTCACCGGCAACGAAATTGCCAATTTCCTGATCGGCAATAATGGCGCCAACACCCTGAACGGCGGCGGCGGCGCGGACGTGATGACCGGCTTCGCCGGCGACGACGTCTATCTGGTCGACTCGGCCGGCGATGTGGTCAACGAAAGTGCAGGCCAAGGCTTCGATGCGATCCTGACCGACGTCAGCTATGTGCTGGCCGCCGGCGTCTCGCTCGAATGGCTCTCGACCTCCTTCACCGCCGGCACTGCGGCGATCAACCTCACCGGCAACGAGATCGCCAATTTCCTGATCGGCAATAACGGCGCGAACACGCTGAACGGCAGCGGCGGCGCGGACGTGATGACCGGCTTCGCCGGCGACGACGTCTATCTGGTCGACAATGCCGGCGATGTGGTCAACGAGAATGCGGGCGAGGGCTTCGACGCGATCCTGACCGATGTCAGCTACACGCTCGCCGGCGGCGTCTCGCTCGAATGGCTCTCGACCTCGTTCACGGCCGGCACCACGGCGATCAACCTCACCGGCAACGAGATCGCCAATTACCTGCTCGGCAATAATGGCGCGAACACGCTCGACGGCGGCGCCGGCGCCGACGTGATGACCGGCTTTGCCGGCGCCGACAATTTCGCCTTCACCGGCGCGCTCGGCGCGGGCAACGTGGATTCGGTCACCGATTTCTCCGTCGCCGACGATACCATCCAGCTCGGCGGCGCGGTTGGTCAGCCCTTCGCGGCGCTCGCCACCGGCGCGCTGCGCACCGGCACCCTGGTCATCGGCACGGCCGCGCTCGATGCCGACGACTATCTCATCTACAATAGCGGCACCGGCGCCCTGCTCTACGACGCGGACGGCAACGGCGCCGGCGCCGCGGTGCAGTTCGCGACGCTCGGCACCGGACTCGGCCTGACCGTCGCCGACTTTTTCGTCACCGGGGCGGTCAATAGCGCGCCCGCCATCACCTCGGGCGCGACGGCGAGCATTGCCGAGAACAGCGCCGCCAGCACGATCGTCTATCAGACTGCCGCCAATGACGCAGACGGCGACCGCATCACCTACTCGCTGAGCGGAGCCGATGCGGGGCTGCTGACCATCGACGCCAACGGCGCGGTGCGGCTGATCAATCCGGCCGATTTCGAGACCAAGGCGGTCTATTCCTTCAACGTCGTGGTCAGCGATTCGGGCGTCTCGACGCAGAAGGCGGTCACGCTCACCATCACCGACGTGAACGAGAATATCAGCACGCCGACGATCAACGAGATTGCCACCCCGAACGATTCGCGGTTCACCGCCCAATCGATCGATCCGGGCACCTTCCTGATCGCGAACAACCCCAATCTGCCCAATGACGATTATCCGTCGGCGACGATCGTCGGCAACATCACCGGCACCTCCGACGTCGACTTCTATTCGATCACGCTGCAGGCAGGCCAGCAGCTGATCCTCGACGTCGACGGCACGACGACCAGCCTCGATTCCTTCCTCTCGCTGTACGGGCCGACCGGCACCTTCATCGGCGAGAATGACGACCTGGGCACACCCGACCCGGGCTCGAACCCGCCCTTCCCGCACAATACGGATTCGCAGATCATCTTCCGCGCCGCGACGTCGGGCACCTATTATTTCTCGATCGGCTCGTTCGAGCAGGGCAGCCAGGGCGCCTACCAGCTGCACGTCAGCGTCAATTCGACCCCGGCCACGGCCGAGCAGATCATGGCCGAGGATGTCGAGGCCCTGGTCAGCGGCGCGGCCTGGAACCGCACGACTCTGACCTACGGCTTCCCGACCGCGGCGAGTCAGTATCCGCAGGATTTCGACGAGGTCGCGGATCCGCCGGGCCCGACTCCCGCGCCGACCTTCGAGGCGTTCAGCGCGCTCCAGCAGGCGGCGACGCGCTCGCTCCTGCAGCTGGTCGCCAACGTTTCGCCGCTGACCTTCACGGAGCGGACGGGCACCGGGCCCTATACGGACCCGAATTCATCGGCTTCGGCCGACCTGCGCTACGCCGAAACCAACGAGGCGGAGGTCGCCTACGCCTATCTGCCGACGAACATGGAAGGCCCCTCCAGCGAGAGCGGCAGCGCCTGGTTCAACCATGACGATTTCAACAATCCGATCCGCGGCAATTATGCCTGGATGGGCATCCTCCACGAGACCGGGCACGCGCTCGGCCTGAAGCACGGCCACGAATTCCCGCTGGCGATCAGCGCCGATCATGACAGCACCGAATATTCGGTGATGACCTATCGCTCCTATCCCGGCGACGACGTCGAGGGTTATGGCAACGAGCAATATGGCTATCCGCAGACGCTGATGATGCTCGACATCGCGGCGCTGCAGAAAATCTATGACGGCGCCAATTTCGCCTTCAATCAGGGCAACTCGACCTACACCTGGGACAGCAATACCGGCGAGATGTCGATCAACGGCGTCGGCCAGGGTGCGCCGGGCAACGGCGTCGGCGGCAGCGCCAACCGCGTCTTCCTGACGGTCTGGGACGGCAACGGCATCGATACCTACGACATGTCCAACTACAACAATGCCAACACCATCGATCTTCGCCCGGGCGAATGGAGCACGACGAGCCCGGACCAGCTCGCCAATTTGCGGGGCGGCGCCGGCGGGCCCCATTTCGCCCGCGGCAATGTCGCCAACGCCTTGCTGTTCGAGGGCGATGTCCGCTCGGCGATCGAGAATGCGAAGGGCGGCGCAGGCGCCGACACCCTGATCGCCAACCTCGTCGCCAACAACTTCACCGGCAATGGCGGCGCCGACACGTTCAAGTGGATGGCGACCGGCGATGCCGGCATGGGCTCGCTCGCCGATACGGTGCTCGATTTCGTCCGCGGCAGCGACAAGATCGACTTCAGCAATCTCGACGCCAATGCGATGGTGCCGGGGCAGCAGGACTTCGCCTTCATCGGCACCGGCGCCTTTACCGGCGCCGCGGGCCAGGTCCGCTACGACGTGACCGGCGGCAGCGCCCATATCTTCGCCGATACCAACGGCAACGGTACGGCCGACATGGAGATCATCCTCACCAACATCACCACGCTGGCGGTGTCGGACTTCAATTTCTGAGGATGATGACGTGTCTCGCCGCCTTGCCGCCTTTCTCCTCGCCGGCCTCGCGCTGGCGGGGAGCGGCGCCGGGGATGCGGCGGCGATGAAGGAGCGCCGCCCCATCCGCTCGACCGAGCTGCCGCGGCCGCTCGATCCCGACGTCGCGGTCATGACCGAGCTCGAGGCCGCGCGCCGCGCCGGCACGCTCGCCGCCTACGACCTGTTCATCCGCCGCCACGCCAACCATCGGCTGGCCGAGGTCGGCCGGCGGGAGCGGGCGGCGCTGGCGGCGGGGAAGCCGCGGCGCTAGGGCCGCGGGTCGATGGACTATACCCACCTCAAGAACCTGATCTCCCAATATACCGGCCTGGAGAAGGACGCGCTGCACATCCATGCGGCGCTGTTCATCTACATCCTGGCCGCGCTCCTGTTCAGGCGGTCGCCGCGCAGCCCGCTGCCCTGGCTCATCGTATTCGGGATCGAGCTCGCCAACGAGGCCCACGATTTCTGGGAGAATTGGGGCGCGCCGCTGTCCTGGGCGCTGGGCGAGGGCGTCAAGGATCTGTGGAACACGATGTTGTGGCCGACGGTCCTGCTGCTCGGCGGGCGCTACGGCCGCCTGCTCCTCCCCTCCGCGGCCGCGGGCGATGCGGCGCCGCCGGCCGGGACCGAAACGGGGGTGCACATGCCCGCGCCGGATCCCGAAGCGGACGGACGGCCTGGCGGCGGATAGACTTTGCCGGGCGGGGTGGCTTATGCTCGCGCCGCCGGCGCCTGGCGGCTCCGCAAAGGACGGTCATGATGCGGTGCCTTGCCTTCTTTCTTCTTGCCCTGCTTCTGGCCGGACCGGCGGCGGCGCAGCCCCGGCTCAGGTCGCAGCGCGTGCTGGGCGCCGAGCGGCTGTGCGTCTATCCCAATCCGGACACGCTGCAGCGCCGCGCCGAAGCCGGCGTGACCATAAGGGTCGGCATCTCCGAGCCCTGCCCCTTATATTATCCCGGGCCGACGCGGGCGCGCCCGGCCGAGCGAATCCCTTCGATGGCGACCCTGGTGCGCCAGCGTTTCGAGAACGGCATGGTGATCTGCGACTATGACTATCTCGGCCGCCGTTATTCCAGGGCCAGGCGGATGAACGAGATGTGCCCGTACACCGCCCATTTCGACCGCTGAGGCGCGAGAGAGCGCCTAGACCACCACCGCCACCAGGTTGGTCGCTGTCTGGCGATAGAATTCCCCCGGCGTCAGCCCCGCGGCCCGCGCCGCCCGGTTGTCGGCAAAGGGCCCGGGCAGCGAGGCGATCATCCCGGCGGGGAAGGCGGGCCGGTGCCTCGGATCGCCGAACCAGACGAGCTCATGGTCGGCGCGCCCGTCCCCGTCCCGCTTGATGATGCTCGCGCCCGGGCGGGGGGTGCCGACGCCGCCCCAATGCTGGCCGGCAGCGACGAACTGGTAGAGATCCCCGTCGCCCTGCCCGCGGATGACCATGCCGCCCGGGAAGACGCGCGCCGCCGGCGTCCGGCTCGAGCCGAACGTATAAGGGTCGAGATCGGGGACGAGATTGATCGCGCTGCCCGTGGCGAAGCCGGCATGCCGCGTGGGCGCCAGCGTGACGTTCGTGCGCAGCGCCCTGGCGTCCGGCATCGCCCCCTTCGGATTGACGATGACGCCCGGCGCGGCGACGTTCCACTTGTCGCCGGCGTCCGGCTCGCAATAGCAGCCGGTGAAGACGGAGCGGTTCGACTCCGCGGGCGCGATCGAGGTGTAGCCGCCCGTCCCGCCGGAGGCGTGGCACCCTTCATAGCTGTTGCCCAAGAAGCTCGCGTCGAAGAAGCCCTTCTGCGCCGGGGAGAAGGCGTTGCAGGCGGTGATCGTGCAGGCATTGGCGTCGGTGCCGTCGGCCATGAAGCCATGCTCGGTCGCGGCCACCGAATGGCAGTTGGAGAAATGGCTGAGATTGGCATTGCCGACCACGTTGCCGCGCCCCGCCTGCAGCGCGCTCCCGCACCATTTGAAGCCGCAGCCATGCGCGACGACGTCGCGGCAGACGACTGGAGCGGCCGACCAGATGCCGTAATGAAAGTCGGGCGGGCGGCTGCCGCTGATCCTGATCGTGAGACTCTCGATCGTCGAGAGCGCGGTTCCATTGGTGCCGTAGGCCAGCGCGTCGCCGCGCACCTTCCGGGCGAAATCCGGATCATAGGCGCGGCACGTGGCGAGGAGCCCAAGGCTGATGGCGCCGCGCATCACCCGGTTGAGCGCGCCGACGTTATGGAAGTCGAGGATGGTGGCGGACATGCCCGCGCCGCGGATGTTCAGCTGGCGCGCCGGAAGCAGCTGGCGGCCCACGCGGAAATGCCCGGCGGGAAGCTGGATGTTGAGCGCGGGCAGGTCCGGAAAGGCCTCATAGGCGAGCAGCTCCAGCGCGCGCGTGATGTCGTTGCCGGCGGCGGGATCGTGGAAATCGAGCACGCTGACGAAGTCGCCGAGCTTCGCCGCCGCCGGCCGGGCGACCGCATGGCGGTCATTCTGGCGAAAGAGCTGCGGCGACGCGCCCGCGCCGGGGACCTGGTCGAAGTCCATGCCTGCGATCACGCTGCCCAGCCGCGTCCGCCCCCGCAGGCGGTAGACGAGCGCCGGATCGAGGAAGATGGCGGGAAGGATGCCGAGGGCATTGGCCCGTACCGGGTTCGGGAGGGGGATGGAGAGGGCCGCATCGGCGAAGGCCGGCGCCGGCGTCGTCGTCCCGGCGAGGAAGATGTCGAGCAGGCCTTCCGCGAAGACCGCGCCGTCGGGCGAGGCCAGACGGGTGAAGGGCACAGGCGTGAGGCCGGTCGCGAAGGCGCCGAACAGGAAGCCGCGGCGCGAGAGGAAGGACATCGTCATCGGCGCAATCATAAGCAAGCGCGCACCGGGGTCGAGCCGCCGCGCGGCGTCCACCTCGATCCGGCATTGCCAGAACGCCCGGCGGAGAGGCTGGCTCCGCCGGGTGCGCGCCTCTCGCCTTCGTCAGATCACCGCGAAGTCGCTGGCAGTCAGGGCCGGATTGCCCTGCAGCGTCGCGAACAGCAGCGCAACGCCGGCGCCGGTGCCGTCGGCATCGTAGAAGAGCTGCCCGGTGCTGCTGTTGTAGATGATCCGGTCGTTCGAATCGGCCGCGGCGGCGCCGGTGACGAAGGCGCCGGCATCGAAGGCGCCGGGGGTGCCGATGCCCGCGAACCGCGCATCGTCGAGCGCGATCCTGTCGGTGCCGCTCTGGAAATCGGTGATCAGGTCGAAATTGCCGCCGCCGAGCGCGCTGGTGAAGGCGAAATTGTCGGCCCCGCCGAACCCGATCAGCACGTCGTGGCCGCGGCCGCCGTCCAGCGTGTTGGCGCCGTTGTTGCCAAGCAGATACTGGCCGATCTCGTTGCCGGTCAGGCTGATCGCGTCCGTGGCCGCAGTGGAGGCGGTCGACAGCCACTCGACCCGCTCGTCGGCCGCCAGGACGTAGCTGACGGAGGCGAGAATGGCGTCGAACCCGCCGCCGCCGACGGGGGTTTCGTGGACGAGGTCGCCGGTATTGTCGACGAGATAGACATCGTCCCCGTTGAACCCGGTCATGGCGTCCGCGCCGCCGCCGCCGTCCAGGACGTTGGCGCCATTGTTGCCAAGCAGGGTCTGGTCGAGCGCGTTGCCGGTCAGATTGAGCGCCGCCGTTCCGCTGGTCTGGAGGGTCGACAGCCATTCGACCGACTGGCCCGTGCCGAGCATATAGCTGACGCTCGTCAGCACCGCGTCGAAGCCCTCGCCGGCATTTTCGTAGACGAGGTCGCCGGCCGCATCGGCGACGAAGACATCGTCGCCGCCGAAGCCGACCATCACATCCACGCCGGCGCCTCCGTCCAGCGTATTGGTGCCGGCATTGCCGATCAGATAATTGGCGATCCCGTTGCCGGTCAGGTTCAGCGCGGCCGTTCCCGCCGTGAACGCGGTCGACAGCCATTCCACCTCCGCGCCCGCGGCGAGCGCATAATGATCGCTGGTGAAGACGGCGTCGAAGCCCTCGCCCGTGGCCTCGACGACCTGGTCCTCGTCGTCGTCCAGATAGTAGATGTCGTCGCCGGCGAGACCGACCAGGATGTTGGCGCTGCCGAGCCCGTCCATCGTGTCGGGGCCGGTCGTTCCGGTCAGGGTCTGGAAGTCGTCATTGTCGATGACCGCCCGTCCCTGGCCATCATTGATGAAGCCGAAGCTGACATTGGACAGGTTCAGGAAGAAATGTTCGTCGGCCTCTGCCGTGCTGTCCGGATTCAGCGTGACGGTGACGGTGCGGCTGTTCTGCCCGGCATCGAAGTGCAGCGTCCCGGACGCCGCCGTAAAGTCGCTCCCCGCGAGCGCCGTGCCGTTCGCGGTCGCATAGTCGACGTCGAACGCCTCGCCGGAGCCGGTGCGGGTGATGGTGAAGACGGCTGTCGACGTCCCGCCGGTCCCCTCGGTGATCGTGATGTCGTCGACCGCGAGAATCGGCTTGGGATCGTCATTGATTACGATTCCGGAGCCGGTCTGGTCGCCGTCCGTCCCGATGACCGCGTTGCCCGTCACGCCGATCAGGGTGACATTGAAGAGTTCATCCTGCTCGACGGTGGTATCGCCCCGAAGATAGAAGATCAGGTCCTTGCTGACCTCCCCGTCGGCGAAGCTCAGCGTGCTGTTGAAGGGGGTGGTGAAGTCGAAGTCGGCAGCGCTCACGGCGCCGGCATGTTGTGAATCGGGAAGCCGGTAGGTGACTGTCGCGGCGCCCTGCGCGCCGCCGAACCGGGTGATCGTGAAGACGATCGCGGTCACGCCCGAATCGCCCTCGATGACGTTCCCGATATCGTTGATCCTGAACTCCCCGCCAGCCGGCGGTATCGCATTCGTGCTCTCGACACGGATATCGTCGATGCCGATCCACTCGTCATTGCCCGCCTGGTTGGTGGTCATGATCCGGACCTCGAGCGTCGGGCAATTGTTCGCGTCCGTCGGCAGCCGGACGTCCACGCCCAGGCGGGTGGCGTCCGGCCCCTGCGTCGCGTCGGGGAGATAGAAGACGTTGGTCCAGTCGCTCGTCGGGCTCGTCCGGTACTGGACGACGAGCGGCGTCGTCGCATTGTCCAACGTCGGTGAATTCTCGATGTCGTAGGCGATGAAGCTGACGTCGATCTGCTTGCGATCCGTCGAATCGAGGTAGATGACGATATAGGGCGCATCGGCCGTGTCGGAGGCGCCGAGCGCAATCGTCCGGTTGCCGGCGAAGGCGCTGGGCTCGAACTCGGCGACGCCGCCGAGCGCACCGAGCGCGGCGTCGTCCGGATTGGTCTGGTTCGCGATCACGTCGACGGTCGGATTGGGATCGGCTGCAGTGAGCGTGCGCGGATCCACGCCGGGCGTCGACGTCAGACCGCTGCCCAGATAGCCGACGATGCTTGGCGCCAGGCTCCAGTCGTCGTCGGTCGTCACCTGGCCGGACGTGAACCATTCCTGCTGGAAAGTGCCGTCCTTGAGCTTGTGTCGAACCGTGCTCATGCGCGGGGCTCCTCGGAGACACGCGCGGCCTTGGCCCGCCGCGACGTCGAGTGCCTGTTCTTATGCCGCGGCCAGGAGCCGATGGCAAATCACTGGATCAAAGAGACAAATTCCCGGCCTGCTTGACAGGCAGAAAAGGGGCGCAAATGCCGACAGTCGGCCTTCGCGCGCCCTCGTCTCCGGCCTCAGATGACCTGGAAGTCGCTCGCCGTGAGCGTCAGGCCCGGGCTCATCGTCGCAAACTGGATCGCCGCGCCTGCGCCGTTTCCGTCTGCGTCGTAGAAGAGCTGCCCGGTGAGGCTGTTGTAGATGATGCGGTCCGACGCGTCCGCGGCGGCGGCGCCGGTCACGAACGCATTGGCATCGAGCGCGCCCGGGGCGCCGATGGCGGCGAAGATC
>NZ_DASPNF010000006.1:0-71080 GCF_035626655.1 Allosphingosinicella sp. | reverse complement strand
CTGATCCTCGCCGCCCTGCAGACCGTGTACGGGCTGTGGCCGCTGCGGCGGGTGCGCCGCGAAGTGTCGTCGATCCGCTCGGGCGAGAAGACCCGCATCGGCCAGGACTTTCCGAGCGAGATCCGGCCGCTGACCGAGGAGATCAACCAGCTGCTCGCCCACAGCGAGGACCAGGCCGAGGAAGCGCGGCGGCACGCCGGCAATCTCGCCCACGCTCTGAAGACTCCGCTGACGGTGATCACCAATGCGGCGACCGCCGATTCCCCTGACCTGGACGACACGGTCATCCGCGAATCCGCCGTCATGCGCCGCCAGGTCGACCACCACCTCGCCCGCGCCCGGGCCATCGGGCGCCGGGCGTCCGCGCAAGCGCGCGCCACGGTCTGGGAAAGCCTCGAAGCGGTTCAGCGCGCCGTCGACCGGCTCCACGAGAACGTCACCATCGACATCGCCGGCGACCACCAGGCGCAAGTGCGGGTCGAGCGGCAGGACCTCGACGAAATGCTCGGCAACCTCGTCGAGAACGCCGCCAAATATGGCGGCGGCCGGGTGTTCGTGACGGTCAGCAAGGCGGACGACATGGTCGAGATCGAGGTGGAGGATGACGGCCGCGGCATTCCCGAGGAGGAACGCGTCTCGATCTTCGACCGCGGCGCCCGGCTCGACACCGGCAAGCCCGGCACCGGCCTCGGCCTCGCCATCGTCCGCGACGTCGCCCAGATCTATGGCGGCACTGTCGTGCTGGAGGAAAGCGAGGATTTGGGCGGCCTGCTCGCAAGGCTGAAGCTGCCGGCCTCGGGGTAATTCCTCCCCGGGACGGGGAGGAGCTTGGCCCCTCTTGCCTTTGCCCGTCCTCGGGCGCACATCGCCCGCGAAATGAGCGCCGACATCGTCCAGCTGGTGCCGAACCGCACCCCCTCGCTCGAGCCGATGATGCAGCTCGTGGCGGCCGACCTCAATCATGTGAACGCCGTCATCCTCGAGCGGATGCAGAGCGAGGTCGCCCTGATCCCCGAGCTGGCCGGCCATCTGATCGCCGGCGGCGGCAAGCGGATGCGGCCGATGCTGACCCTGGCGAGCGCGGCCCTGCTCGATTATTCGGGCACCCGCCACCACAAGCTCGCCGCCGCGGTCGAGTTCATCCACACCGCGACACTGCTGCACGACGACGTGGTCGACGGCTCCGGCCTCAGGCGCGGCAAGCGCACCGCCAACATCATCTGGGGCAATCCGGCGAGCGTGCTGGTCGGCGACTTCCTCTTCTCGCGCAGCTTCGAATTGATGGTCGAGGACGGCAGCCTCAAGGTGCTGAGGATCCTCTCCCGCGCCTCCAGCGTGATCGCGGAGGGCGAGGTCGACCAGCTCACCGCCCAGCGCCGCGTCGAGACCGGCGAGGACCATTATCTGGAGATCATCCAGGCCAAGACCGCGGCCCTGTTCGCCGCCGCCTGCCGGATCTCCGCCGTGGTTGCGGAGCGCGGCGAGGCCGCCGAGCGCGCGCTTGACGCCTATGGCCGCAACCTCGGCATCGCCTTCCAGCTGATCGACGACGCGATCGACTATGCGTCGGACGCCGAGACGATGGGCAAGGGCGTGGGCGATGATTTCCGCGACGGCAAGGTCACCCTGCCGGTGATCCTCGCCTACGCGCGCGGCACGGACAGCGAGCGCGCCTTCTGGCGGGCGGCCATGGCCGGGGAGCGCGCGAGCGATGCCGATCTCGATGAGGCCACCCTCCTGCTCCGCAGCTCCGGCGCGCTCGACGACACGCTGAACCGCGCCCGCCTGTTCGGCCAGCGCGCGATCGACGCGCTCGGGCCCTTCGCGGCCGGGCGGGCCAAGGCGGCGCTGGTCGAGGCCGTCGAGTTCGCGGTGGCGCGGGCTTACTGAGCCATGGCGGCGGGGATGGGCCAACCGCCGGCCCACGTCTCGCTGGCGCGCGGACCGTTCACAGAAATCTACTGGACCGGCCCGGACTGGCAATTGCGCACGCTCTGATCCGGGCGCGCACCTGGAAATCCCTGCCGTCGATGTGCTCCGGCGAAGGCCGGAGCGGTGGCCGCCAACTGAGGCCTGCCGCGCAGCGCTCCGGCCTTCGCCGGAGCCTGGAAGCGAAGCGACGGAGGCGATGACGGCACGCCCGAACCCCGGTAGACCGCCTCCGCCATGCTCGCGCTCCCGATCCACGCCGTCCTCCCGGACCTGCTCGCCGCCTTGCGCGCGGGCAGCGCTGCCGTGCTGGTCGCGCCGCCTGGCGCAGGCAAGACGACGGCGGTGGCGCCGGCTTTGCTCGGCGAGCCTTGGTGCACGGGGGAGATCCTGCTGCTCTCGCCCCGCCGGCTTGCCGCGCGGGCGGCGGCGGAGCGGATGGCGGAGCTGGCGGGCGAGCCCGTCGGCGGCACGATCGGCTATGCGACCCGGCTCGACGCGAAGCGCTCGGCCAGGACGCGGATCACGGTCCTGACCGAGGGCATCTTCCTGAAGCGCATCCAGGCCGATCCCGAGCTGGCCGGAGTGTCCGCCGTGCTGTTCGACGAGGTGCACGAGCGCAGCCTCGACAGCGATTTCGGCCTCGCTTTGGCGCTGGACGCGCAGGCCGCGCTCCGCCCCGACCTCCGGCTGGTCGCGATGTCGGCAACGCTCGACGGCGGCCGCTACGGCGTCCTCATGGGCGATGCGCCGGTGATCGAGAGCGAGGGCCGCGCCTTTCCGATCGCGCTCGTCCATCTCGGCCGCGCCGCCGAGAAAAGGATCGAGGACGAGATGGCGCCCGCGATCCGGCGCGCGCTGGCGGAAGGGGAGGGGAGCCTGCTCGCTTTCCTGCCCGGCGTCGCCGAGATCGAGCGCACCGCCGAGCGGCTGGGCGCGCTGCCCGCGGACGTCGACCTGTACCGCCTGCACGGCAGTCTCGATCCTCGCGACCAGCGCGCCGCCATCGCGCCGTCGCCCGCCGGCCGCCGCAAGGTGGTGCTCGCCACCGCCATCGCCGAGACCAGCCTGACTTTGGACGGCGTCCGCATCGTCGTCGATTCCGGCCTCGCCCGCCGGCCGCGCTACGACCGCGCGGCGGGGCTCACCCGCCTCGTCACCGAGCGCGCCAGCCAGGCGGCGGTGACCCAGCGCGCCGGCCGCGCCGGGCGGCAGGGGCCGGGGCGCGTCTACCGGCTCTGGGAGGAAGCGGCGACGCAGGCGCTGCCGCGCTTCGACCCGCCGGAAATCCTGGAGGCCGACCTCTCGGCCCTGCTGCTCGGCTGCGCGCTCTGGGGCGTCGCCGACCCGCGCGACCTCGCCTGGCTCGATCCCCCGCCCGCCGCCGCGGTCGAGGAGGCGCGCCGCCGCCTCGCCAGCCTCGGCGCGCTCGACGAGCAGGGCCGCCCGACCGCCCATGGCCGCGCGATCGCCGAGCTGCCGCTGCCGCCGCGCCTCGCCCATATGCTGATCGAGGCGGAAGCGCGCGGCTGGGGCGGGACCGCTGCGGAGATCGCCGTCCTGCTCTCCGAACGAGGCCTGGGCGGTCAGGATGCGGACCTGGAGCTCCGCCTCCGCCGCTGGCGCGGAGAGAAAGGCAAACGGGCCGAGGCTGCGCGGGGGCTGGCAAAACGGTGGCGCAGCCTCCTTCGTGCTCCGGCGAAGGCCGGAGCGCTGGCCGATAATCCCGCAGCGCTCCTGCCTTCGCAGGAGCACATTGTCGGGGCCTCCATCGCCCTCGCTTTCCCCGACCGCCTCTCCAGACGCCGTGACGCCACGGGTGCCGACTGGCTCAGCGCCGGCGGCCGCGGCTTCCGGCTCGATCCCGCCTCGCCGCTCGCGCGCGAGGCCTGGCTCGCCGTCGCCGAGGTGGGCGGAGCCGCTTCGGGCGCGCGCATTCTCTCCGCGGCGCCGATCGGCCAGGCGATGGTCGAGAGCCTGTTCGCGGCCCGCATTGCCACAGGGACCCAGGTCGCCTTCGATCCCGCTACGGGCGGCGTCCGCGCCTCGCACGGCCGCCATCTCGGCGCCATCCGACTGTCGGGCGGGCAGGACAGCCGCGCCGATCCGGCGGCGGTCGAGGCCGCCCTGCTCGACGGCGTGCGCAGCCACGGCCTCGGCCTCCTGCCCTGGAGCGAGGCGGCGAGCGCGCTTCGCACCCGCGCGGCCTTCGCCCGCCGCTTCGACCCCGCCATCGCCGATCTCTCCGACGAGGCGCTGCTGGCTGCGCTCGGCGACTGGCTTCCCATGCTCCTGGCCGGAAAGCGCCGCCTCGGCGAGATCGAGCCCGGCGCCCTTTCCGGCACGCTCGACGCCCTGCTCGGCTGGGCCGGCCGCAAGGCGGTGGACCGGCTCGCGCCCGGCCATTTCGAGACGCCGGCCGGAAGCCGCCACCCGATCGACTATGCGGCCGAGGCCGGCCCGACCGTCGAGACGCGCGTCCAGGCCCTGTTCGGCCTCGCCGCCCATCCCGCCGTCGCCGACGGCCGCGTGCCGCTCGTGCTGAGCCTCACCTCGCCCGCCGGCCGCCCGATCCAGACGACTCGCGACCTGCCGGGCTTCTGGCGCGGCAGCTGGGCCGGGGTCGCGAAGGAGATGCGCGGCCGCTATCCCAGGCATCCCTGGCCCGAGGATCCCGCCACTGCGACCCCCACGACGCGCGCCAAGCCGCGCTCCCGCTGAGACGAACCGATTGAAGGTGCTACAAATTTAGCAAGTCCGGTCAATGCCCGCGCTGTCTTATTACGGTAAGACGGTGCCTGCGCGGCCACGGGGGCGAGGCGGCGCGAGAGTACAACGCGAGTAAGAGGATAGTCCCCATGCGTAAGATGCTGATTTCCGGCGTTGCCGCCGTTATGTGCGCCGCCGCTCCTCCCGCCGCCGCCCAGGCCGATTTCTCCCCGGCCAGCCAGGAAGCGAACCAGAGCGGCTCCGAGTCCGCCCAGCCCACCCAGCAGCAGCGCACCCGCGCCGGCGATCAGAACCGCCGCGTCTGCGTCGCCGACCGGCTCAGCGATTCCCGCATCCGCCGCCGCATCTGCCGGACCCAGGCGGAATGGGACGCCCTGCAGGCCAATGACAATGACGGCCTCGGCGTCAACCGCTGACCGACTGAACCGTCCCCCTTCGCCCTGAAGCAGTCCGGGGCGAGCGCGTTCCCCTCCCGCTCCGCACGGGAGGGGACGTTGCATTCGGGAGATGCAACGTCCGCCCGGTGCTTGCGCAATCGCGCGCCAGCCGACATGGCCGGCCTGATTTTGGTATCAGGAGTCGGCCATGACGAAGAAGGCACTCATCACCGGCGCGACCTCCGGCTTCGGCGAGGCGGCCGCCCGCCTGTTCGTCGCCGACGGCTGGCAGGTGATCGGCACCGGCCGCCGCCAGGAACGCCTCGACGCCCTGGCCGGGGAGCTGGGCGCCGGCTTCCGCCCCGTCCGGCTCGACATGCGCGACCTCGCGGCGGTCGAGGCCTTCGCGGCGGAAATGGATGCGGTCGACCTCCTGCTCAACAATGCCGGCCTCGCCTCGCCGCTGACGCCGCTGCAGGAGGCCGAATGGGGGCCGCTGGCGCAGGTGATCGAGACCAACATTTCCGGCCTCGTGCAGCTGACCCGGCTGCTTCTGCCCGGGCTGATCGCGCGCAAGGGGGCGGTGATCAACATCTCCTCGGTCGCGGCCTCCTATCCCTATCGCGGCGGCGCGGTTTACGGCGGCAGCAAGGCCTTCGTCCGCGAATTCTCGCTCTGCCTGCGCGCCGACCTGCACGGCACCGGCGTACGCGTCACCTCGATCGAGCCGGGCATGGCGGAGACGGAATTCACCCTCGTGCGCAACGGCTGGGACCAGGAGGCCTCGGACCGGCTCTATGCCGGCGTCGAGCCGATGACCGCCGAGGATATCGCGAGGACCGTCCACTGGGTGGCCACTTTGCCGCCGCACCTCAACATCAACACACTCGAGCTGATGCCGGTGAACCAGGATTTCGGTGGCTTCGCGGTGGCGCGGCCTGGCGCCTGATCCGCCCCTTTCCCCGGTCTCTCCTTCATGCTACATATGTAGCATAAAAGGGAGGTGATGGTGGTCAAGGGAGGGGTTTGGGCAGCTCTGCTGGTCCTCGGCGCGCCCGGACCTGCAGTGGCGCAGCGGGCATTGCCTGTTGCCCCAAACGGGGATCTCGATCGCAGCATGCTTGCTGCCCTGGCCCGCGACATCCGGGCTGGGAGATACTCCAACATCCATTCTGTGGTGGTGATGCGCCACGGGCGCATCGCCTGGGAGCAATATTTCAGCGGGCCCGACGAGCGGCGTGGCACTGCCGCCGGCAATGTCGTCTTCGGTCCAAACGTTCTCCATGACTGCCGCTCGGTGACGAAGAGCATAGTGTCGATCCTCTTCGGCATCGCCGTTGCCGAAGGACGCATTCCGAACCTCGATGCCCCGGTGCTCGACCACTTTCCGGAATTCGCAGATCTCAGGACGCCCGAGCGCCTCGCCATTCGCGTGCGCCATGTCCTGGCGATGAGTTCAGGCTTCGAATGGAATGAAAGCTCCCGTCCTTATGGCGATCCAGCGAACAGCGAGACGGCCATGGACGCTGCCCCCAACCGACTCCGGTACATACTCGAGCGCCCGATTGCGGCGGCGCCTGGACAGAGATGGACCTATAATGGCGGCAATACCCAGTTGCTCGTCTCCATCATCGAGCGAGTGACGGGCATGGACGTCGAACGCTATGCCGAGCGCACGCTCTTCCGCCCGCTCGGAATCCGCCGCCACGAATGGCTCCGCTATCCGGATGGCAAGGCGATCGCCGCTTCGGGGCTGCGCCTGTTGCCCCGCGACATGGCGCGAATTGGGCAGCTCTATCTCCAGCGCGGCCGCTGGAACGGCCGGCAGATCGTGCCCGAATCCTGGGTCAGCGCCTCGCTTTCGCCCCAGGTCCGGATCGCGGACCGCCCGCTCGGCCTGCAGCGCTACGGCTATCAATGGTATCTCGGAACGGCACGGCTCGGCGAGCGCAACCTGCCTTATTCAGCGGCGATCGGCTATGGCGGGCAGCGGATCGTGGTGATGCCCGAAATGGATATGGTCATGGTGCTTACCGCCGGCCTCTATCGCGATCCGCGGCAGAGCGACATCGCCTTCGAGATTCTGCTCGACCGGGTGCTGCCCGCCACGCGCTAGTCGGTTTGATCCGTAATTCTCCGGTCGCGCCCGCAGCGGAAGGACCGGGCCCTCGTATCCGCGATCTGCCGGGCCCGGGCATTGGCGTTCGGGGTCGCCAGCAGCAATGCCACCAGGCAGCCCGGCCGGCCGCGGCGGCCGATCGATTCCACCGCCAGCATGGAGCGGCCGCCCGGCAGCGCCTCGGGGATCGTGTAGCGGTAGATCACCGCAAAGGCCCGCCCCCCTTCGCGCCGCCATTCCAGCTGCGGCCCGAGCTCGTTGAGCTGGGCCGGCGATTCCCATTCGCCATTGTCGATCCCGGCATCGAGGTCGAAGCGGGCGTCGTCCTCGTTGACGAACAGGGTGATGCCGCCCAAGCCCCGGCAGCGCCGGTTCACCCAGTCACCCTCGCCGGCATGGGCGACCGTCACGATCTCGCAGGCGTCGAGGTCGAGCGGCGTGTAGCTGCTGGACGGTGCCGCGGCCAGGGCGGCGAGCAGGATCAGGCTCATGGGCAGTCCCCCTTTTCGGGGAAATTAGGTCAGTTCCCCCGCCGAGTCATCCCGGCGAGAGCCGACCCTGAACGCGATCCCGGGAATTGGAAGCGCAGACGCCTTCATCCATCCCGCAAAAGGGCGTTCACAGGTCCCGGCTTCTGCCGGGATGACCCGGAAGGGGTCAGGCGCTCATCCTGCTGCGCTGCGATCCCAGGACCAGCTCGCTGGCCTTCTCGAAGCTCATCGGCCGGCCGAACAGATAGCCCTGGATCTGGTGGCAGCCGAGGTCGCGCATCCGCGTGAAATCGTCGGCCGTCTCCACGCCCTCGGCGGTGACGGTCATCCGGAAGCTCTTGGCGAGCTGGACGATCGACTGGATGATCGCGACCGTCTCCTTGTTGATTCCGGCCTCGCGCACGAAGCTGCCGTCGATCTTGAGCTTGTGGAACACCGCCTTGTTCAGATAGCCGAGCGAGGAATAGCCCGTCCCGAAATCGTCGAGGGCCATCGAGACGCCGAGGGCGCGCAGCCGCTTCAGCACCTCGATCGCATTGGCGCTGTCGCCCATGAACACCGATTCGGTCACCTCCAGCTCCAGCCGGTTGGGCTGCAGCCGGTTGCGGCGGATCGCGTCGTTGATCGTGTTGGGCAGGGCCGGGAAGATGAGCTGCTTGGCCGAGACGTTGATCGCGACCGAGATGTTCTCGGGCCAGCAGGCCGCGGCGCGGCAAGCCTCCTCGATCACCCATTCGCCGAGCTCCATGATGATCCCGGATTCCTCGGCAAGCGGGATGAACTGGATGGGGGGCACGATCCCGCGGGTCGGGTGATGCCAGCGGATCAGGGCCTCGAAGCCGACCAGGCTCTGGTCGGCGGCGTTGATCAGCGGCTGGTAGAGCAGGTGGAACTGCCGCGCCTTGACGCCGATCCGCATGTCCTGCTCAAGCCGGAGGCGGTCCTCGGCCTCGTTCTGCATGTCCGCGTTGAAGAAGCAGCAGGTACCGCGGCCCTGATTCTTGGCCTGGTAGAGCGCGAGGTCGGCCTTCTGGATGAGGTCGTCGACGCTCTGCCCGTCGACCGGGCCGAAGGCGCAGCCGATGGAGACGCCGATCCTTATCTCGACCTTGTCGATGTGGAAGGGTTCGGCGATCGCGGCGATCAGCCGCTCGGCCAGATCCTCCACCTGGTGCCGGCTCTGCGCGTCCTTGATCACGATCGCGAATTCGTCGCCGCCCATCCGCCCGACCTGGCCGAATGGTCCGGTCTCCTTGACGAGCCGCTGGGCGACGCTCTTCAGCACCGCATCGCCCTTGGGATGGCCGAACGTGTCGTTGACCGGCTTGAAGCCGTCCAGGTCGAGGAACAGGATCGCGCAGGGGCTCTCGCCGCCGGCCGAGCCGGACAGGGCCTCGCCGAGCAGCTGGCGGACGCGGCCGCGGTTGGGCAGGCCCGAGAGCACGTCCATATTGGCCAGATTGGTCAGTCGCTCCTGCGTGCGGCGGACGTCGGTCACGTCCTGGCCGACGCCGCGGAAGCCTTGGAACTGGCCGGTCACGTCGATGATGGGATCGCCCGACAGGCTGATCCAGCGCGTGCCGCGGCGGGTTGCCAGCTCCATCTCCAGATTGGTGAAGGGCTGGCGGGAGAGGAGGATACGGCCGAGCGCGCTGCTGCCGCCCAGCGCGGCGGGCAACGAATGGCCGACCAGCTGGGTCGTCGAGCGGCCGAGCAGGGCGGTCATCCGGGAGGAGATGTAGGCGACGCGATTCTCGGCATCGACCTGCCAGAGCCAGCCGACTCCGCGATGCTCATATTCGTTGAGCAGCGAGCGGATCGCCTCCGCCTCGGAGCGGGTCTTGGCGAGGCCCTTGAGCTGGCCGAAAATCCAGCGGGTCAGCCGGGCGACGCTGAACGCGCCGGTGCCGGCGAGCAGGGCGAAGGTCAGGGTGAGCTTCGGATCGAGCGTGCTGCCGCCGATATAGTAAGAGAGGCAGAAGGCGCCGGTGAAGGTCGCGATCCAGGCGACGGCGGCGGCCGGAATCGCGGCGAGCGCGATCGCGGTGGAGATCATTGCCGCCATGGCGCCACCGATCACCATCTGCACGTTCGGCGACTGGGTGGCGAAGGCCCAGGTCGGCAGCGCCGCCCAGAGCCCGGCCAGGCCCACCGCCTCGGCGATGGCGAACCATTTGGAGCGGGGGCGCACGGTGCGGCTGGCGCCGCGGCGCGCGGCGACCAGGGCGCTGCGGCACGACACCCAGTTGGCGAAGGCGACCAGGGCGACCCAGCCGACCACCCAGGTCGTCTCGACCGAGCCGTACATCGCCCAGCCGACGATCAGCGAGGCGGCGACGGCGGTGACTGCGAAAAACGGCGCGAACAGGGCGCGCGCCTCGACCTGGCCGTTGTGCAGATGGGCGGCGCGCAGCCGCTCATTGCCGGCGTCGAATGTGACTGGCGCCGACGCGCCCGCCGGCGCTTCGGGTTCCTGCTGGTCGTCCGTGGCTACAGGCGCGTGAAACATCGGAAAATATGCAGGCCCCGCTGGTGGACCTCCGCCCTACCGGCAAGACTTTGACGGACCGTTAAATTCCGCTCAGAAATCCGCCGCTCCGGCAGCCTGCCCAACGCCGGAAATCCCTGCGTTAACAGGGGTTAGAGCGGGTCGATGGTCAGCGAGCCGCCGAAGCGCGCACAATCCGGTCAACCGACCCCGTCGTGACCGCATGATAGCCGGGCCGCGCGCGGGCATAGAGTCGCTCGGCAATCGGCTGGCCCCAGGCACCCTGATCGACCAGCGCCTGGAAGAGCGGCTGGACGAACTTGCGCCGCCCCATGCCGAGCAGGAATCGCTCCACCGCCGGCAGCACCGGCTCGTAGCGGTTGCGGATGCCGAGCCGCAGCCAGACGAAGAGCACCTCGGCATTGCCGCTCTCCGAGAGGCGGAAGGCCCGGTCCAGCTCGGCGAGGCGCGCCTCGGGAAGCTGCTGCGGCAACGCCTTCAGGAAGCGCACGCGCTCGGCCCAGTTCCAGCCCTGATAGGGCACTGCGCCGGCCCGTCCGCCGGCATTGAAGGCGCGCGCCGCCGCGTCGACCGCGGCGAAGGCGGCCGGATCCGGGCGCGCGGCATTGTCGGGCAGGCCCGGCCGGTAGACCCAGGCGTCGAGCTGCAGCCGCCGCTCCAGCGCCCGGTCGCCGCGGACCAGATTGGCGCGCAGGTCGGCGAGGAAGCGCGCCGAGGTCATCGGCTGGAAGGCGTGGCGGTCGAAATAGGAGCGGAGCCAGCGGTCGAGCCGCGCGCGGCCGACGATCCGCTCGATCGTCCTCAGGAAGATCGCGCCCTTGTCGTAGACGATGCCGGTGCTGCCGCCGTCCATCTCCTCGGACGGGTCGTGAAGCGCCGTGCGTGGCGAGGTCGGCCCGAGTTCGCGCAGGCCGGCCTGCATGTCGTCCCAGGAGAGCGAGGCCTCCTGCGCCGCCCGCGCCCGGCCATAAACCGCCTCCATGATCCGGTTCTCGAAATAGGAGGTGAAGCCCTCGTTCAGCCAGCTGTCGTGCCAGGTCGCGTTGGTAACGAGATTGCCCGACCAGCTGTGCGCCAGCTCGTGCGCGACGAGGCCGACCAGGCTGCGGTCGCCGGCGATGAAGGTCGGCGTCAGGAAGGTGAGGGTCGGGTTCTCCATCCCGCCATAAGGGAAGCTCGGCGGCAGCACGATCACGTCGTAGCGGCCCCAGCGATAGGGACCGTAGAGCCGCTCGGCCGCTTCCACCATCCGCTCGGTGTCGACGAGCTCCGCCGCCGCCCGGTCCATCATCGCCGGCTCGGTCCAGACCCCGGTCCGCCGCCCGAGCGGCCGGAAGGCGATGTCGCCGGCGGCGATCGCGATCAGATAGGGGGCGACCGGGTGGGTCATGCGGAAGCGGTAGGCGCGCCGTCCCCGTCCCGCCGGCGCGCCGTTCGGAGTCAGCCGCTCGCCGGACATCACCACCTTCAGCGGCGTCGGCGCGGTGATCCGCGCCTCCCAGGTCTGGCGGATGCCGGGGCTGTCCTGGGTCGGGATCCAGGTCCGGTTGAGGATCGACTGACCCTGGCTCAGCAGATAGGGATGGCGCTTGCCCGCGGTCTGCTCGGGCGTCAGCCATTGCAGCGCCTCCGCACCCTCGCCCGAGCGGTAGCGGATCGTGACCCGCCGCGCCGCGCCGATCCGGATCGTCAGCGGCTGGCCGCGAGTCTCGTGATTCGCGCCGAGCGTGTAGCGCAGGGGGCGGCCGCCCGGCCCGGTAATCGCCTGGATTTCCAGCCCCTTGCTGTCGAGGACGATCTCCTGCGCGCCCGCCGCCGCCTGGATGTCGAGCGTCGCCGTGCCGGCCATGCGCTTCGCCTCGAAATCGGCGGCGAGATCGAGCGCGACATGGGTGACACGGGCGATTTCAGGCCGGGCATAGGTCTGCACGTCGCGCGCATCCGGTCCGCTGAGGATCGGCGCCACTGCGCGGTTGCCCGCGCGCTGGGCGGAGGCGCTGAGGCCGAGGGAGAAGAAGAGGGCGACGGCGAGAAACAGGAAACGCATGGCGACTTTCGACGGAAGCAGGTGAAGGGCGGGGCCTGCCTAGTCCAACGCCCGGGCGCATGCAAAGGGAGCACAGCTCTCGATCCTCATAGTCATCCCGGCGAAAGCCGGGACCCATGAACTCGGATTTCGTGCTGGAGCGGGGGCGCATTCGTCTCCTCCCGTGGGTAGTATCCACGGGTCCCGGCCTCCGCCGGGATGACTCCTGTCGGGTCAGTTGAGCCTTCTTTAATCCTTCCACCCCAAGGTCTTCGCCGGGAATTGGGGAAGGGCGCGGGGCGATGAAGTCAGTGATGCTCGGCATGGGCGGGCTGTGCGCGTGCGGCGCCTGGTATCTTTCCGATGGCCCCGATTTCGACCGGGTCGTGAAGAAGCCGCCCATGGAGGTCTATGCGGCCTTCTCGCGGCTCGCGCAGGAGGGGGTCGTCACCCCGCCCGACCAGCGCGGCCCCGGCCCGCGCGTCTCCTTCAAGGTGGAGAAGACCTCCGGCCAGACCATCCGTTACGAGATCCGCTTCGACGACCGGCCCGTGGTCGAGGCCGACCTCAATTTCTCGCCGGCGGGCGCGGACGGGCGCGAGACGCGGATGACCGCGGAGCTCGACATCGACACGTTCGAGCTCGGCTCCGCCTTCCAGACCGAGGCCGGCGTCGCCCTCTCGATGATCCCCGACCGCTTCGTCGACGCCCAATTCGCCCGCTTCATGGAGCATATGGTGCGCGATGTGGAGGCGGGGCGGCCGCTGCCGCCGCTCGGCACGCGCAGCTTCGGCGTCCGCTCGGCGTCCTCGAGCCGGCGCGAGGCCGATCCCGACTATCGCCGCGCCCGCGCGGAGGCGCAGCAGCGCGCCGCCGTCCGGCCGATGAGCGACGCGCGGCCGATGGTCGACCCCAACCGGGCCGCCGATCGCTATTTGCGGGAGGGCCGCCAGGACAATCGCTGGGACCGCTAGACGGGATCAGCGCTCCGGCTGGATCCCCATCTGCGCCGCGCATTGCTCCATGGCCGGCCGCTCGCGGCCGCCATTCTGCGCCATGCCGTCGACCGCGCACTGGCAGAAGGCGTTGACGTCGGTGCCGGCTGGCAGCTCGTTCTGGACGTCCTGCACGCATTCCTGGATGCTCGAGGGATCGCGCGCGCCGCCGGATGCGGTCGGGGCGGGGGTCTGCGCGGGCGGCGCGGCGCTTTCCGCCGGGGCGTTGGTCGCGGGCGCCGGCGCGGGCGCGTTGGCGCTGTTGTTCGCGGCGCCGCTATTGCAGCCGGCGAGCAGGCAGAGCGAGGCGGTGGTCGCAAGGAAAAGGCTGCGCATGGTGCTGGATCCCCCCATTTACGGCCGGCCCGAATCCGCCGGCCCGCCGCCAGAAGGCCGCGAATCGGGCAGGATGTAAAGCGCGCTCCGCCCCGCCGCCTTCGCCCCATGCCGGGACGTATCCGCCAAGTGCCTGGATCGAATGGGGAAAAAGTCCGTGCGCTTACGGCGGCGTAACGGCATAATCCGCCGCGGAGAGTGAAGAAGAAGGGGGATTCCATGAACAGCAAAATGCTTACTCTTGGCGGCGCCGTGATCCTGATCATCGGCCTCTTCCTGCCTGTCGTATCGGCCCTGGGCATGAGCGTGAACATGATCATGCCGCCAGGCGAGGGCGTCTCGGGCGCGGGCCTGGTCGTGGTCGCCTGCGCGGTCCTCGGCGGCGCGCTGGCGCTGATCAACCAGACCAAATGGGCGGTGGTCCCGGCGCTCGCCGCGCTCGCCTTCCTCGTCTGGAAATATATGCAGCTGCAGAATTTGATCAGCAGCGGCCTTGGCGACGTGCCCCCCGAGGCGGCCGAGGCGATGGCGAACATGATGCCCTCCATCAATATTCTCGGCTGGGCGGTCATGGGCATCGGCGCCCTCGTCATGCTGGTCGGCGGCGCCATGGCCTGGAAGAGCACCGCTCCGCCTTCGGCCGCCTGAGCGTTTCGACTATCCTGGAATTGCGAGCGGGGCGGGCCTGGTCCGCCCCGTTTCCTTTGGCGCGGCGGGCCGGGCGGCAAAAAAATCCGTGCGCTCCTGTAACGATGGGCGCATAGTCTCCGCGCAATGTGGCCGAAGGGGGGGTATCACATGGACAAGAAATACATCGCCTTGATCGGTGCGGCCGTCGTCATCGTCGGCCTGTTCCTGCCCGTCGCGAGCTCGACCAACATGAGTACGGCGCTGCTCATCCAGGGCGAAGGGGTGAGCTGGCAGGGTGCGGTCGTGCTTCTCCTGGCCCTCATCGGCGCGGTGCTCGCCTTCATGGGCAGGACGAAGCATGCGGTCTGGCCGGGCATCGCCGTGATCGGTCTGCTGGCCTGGAGCTATTTCGACGCGCAGGGCCGGCTCGACAGGATGGCCGCCATGATCTCCGGCCCCGACGTCCCGCCGGATTTCGCCGCGATGTTGTCCCAGCGTCTGCCGCATCTCAACCTGCTTGGCTGGGGCGTAATGGGCGCGGGCGCCTTGCTCATGATCGTCGCCGGCGCGATGGCCTGGAAGGGCAGTGCCGAGGCGCCGCCGCCTGCCGCGGCCTGAGCGAGGCAGGGGGGCGGGCCGCGGTCCGCCCCGCTTACAGCCCGGCGAGGATCTCGGCCTTCTTGGCCTCATAATCCTGCGCGCTGATCAGGCCCTGGTCGCGCAGCGCCTTGAGCTGCGCGAGGCGCGCCCCGATGTCGCCGCCGTCCGCGTCGCCCGGCAGGTCGACGGAGACGTTGCGCACCCGGACCTCGGCCTCGCCCCGCCGCACCGCATCCTGCACGCGGCCGAGGATGTCGCCGAGGCCGCTCGCGCCCGCCGCGCCGGGCCAGCCGCCTTGCTGCGCCGGCCCGCCGAAGCCGAGCGCCTCCATCTTCCGCCGCAGCCGCCGCGCCACCAGCGGCCGGACCAGGAATTGCAGGAGCAGGAAGAGCACGGCCGCGTAGATCAGGAAGCTGACGCCCATGGCCGGGAAGGTGATCTCCTCGCGCGCCCCCTGCTTGCCGCTGCCGGTCTGGCAATAGATCTGCCGGATCAGCGAATATTCGCCGGGGCGCCGATATTCATGCGCCGCGTGCACGACCTCGCCGCTGCCGCAGACGATCGCCGCGCCCGGCGCGACCACCCCCGGCCAGACGGCGAAGCCCGCCGTGGCGATCATCAGGGCGACGAACAGCGACGCCGGCACGATGATGCAGCCGGTCGGGTTGATCTTCAGCTCATCGCGGCCGCGGATGCGCATGGCTCAGCGCGGCAGGTCCGGCCGGCGCGGCGGCTGCGGCGGCGCCCCCCGGCGCATATAGGAGGGCGGCGCGACCAGGTCCTTGCGCGGATCGCGGCGGCGGAGCTTCAGGATCAGCAGGCCGAACAGGAAGATGCCGAGCGCGACCCACCACAGGATCGAGGCGCCTGTCAGCCACGCGGGCAGGCTGAAATTGCGGACCCACTCCCAGAAGCCGCCGCCGCTTTCGCTGCCCTCGCTTGGCCCGTCCACCGGCACGTCGGCCTCGTCCAGCGGCTTGGGATTGTCCGCTTCGGCGGGTGCGGGCATTGGCGGCGCGCCTTGCGGCCAGATCGCGTTGAGGCGCCGTACCGCGGACGTCTGGTCGGGCCGGGTTCGTGCCGTGCAGCCGAGCAGCTGATGCTCCACCGCGACCGGAATGCGGTCGTTCTCGAGGCCCGGCAGCGGGTTCGCGCCATGCCCCTCCAGATAGGTGTCGAACGTGCAGCCGCAGATCGCCTCGAGATCGTCCGGCGTGAACGCGCGGTTCTCGCGCAGCCTCGCGACGCAGACCGGAACCGCGCGGCTGCGCCACTCCTCGCGGGTCGGCTGCGCGGCTTCGCCTCCCCCGGCATCGCCGGGCGGCAGCGGCTTGGCTGCGATCAGCAGGCCCGCGGCGAGCAAGGCCGCCGGCATCGTGCCCGCCCGCTTGCTCATTTGCCGCCGCTGCCGGCGGGCGCGGGCTCGGCCGCCTCGTCGCCGCCCTCGGCTCCGGCGCCCTCCAGGGCGAAGCCATGCTCGCGCGCACATTGTTCGGCGATGCCCTCTTCCCTCGGACCCTCCCTGAAATTGATCAGCTGATCGATGCTCAGACCCGCCATCAGCCGGTCGACGAAGCAGGTGCAATAAGGCCGGAAATCGGTGCCCGACGGAATGTCCGGATTGCCCGCGGACTGGGTGCGCGAGGCATTGACGCAGGCTTGGATCTTGACCGTCCGATAATTGCGGCGGAAGCTCTGGTCCGACGACAGGTCGGCCCTGGCGTCCGACGAGGGCCGCGCCGGCGGCGTCGGCAGGCCGGACTGGCGGCCGCCGAGCTCGTTCCTCAGGTCGCTGCCGCTCCGCTGTCCGCAGGCGCTGAGGGTGATTGCGAGCAGGGCGGCGGCGAGCAGGGTACGCATGGGGCCTCCACGGCGATGACCGGAGGCGAGAATAGCAGGCGGCCGACCCGGGGCAATGCCGGAAAGGAGCGCGCATCCGCAGCGATCGACGGCCCGAAACCTCCTTCTGACGTGCTCCGGCGAAGGCCGGAGCGCTGGCCGGAACTGCCGCTCGCTCGCGCTACGCTCCGGCCTCCGCCGGAGCACGGAAATGGCGGCCGAACGGGTCCCGCGAGATCGCTGGGCTCCTGTGCTCCGGCGAGGGCCGGAGCGCTGGCCGGAACTGCCACTCGCTCGCGCTACGCTCCGGCCTCCGCCGGAGCACGGAAATGGGGGCCGAACGGGTCCCGCTAGATCGCTGGGCTCCTGTGCTCCGGCGAAGGCCGAAGCGCTGGCCGGAGATGACGCTCGCTCGCGCAACGCTGCGGCCTCCGCCGGAGCACGGGAAGGCGATCTGGCCCGCCCATCCTGGAGGGCATCCTGCAGACAGCGCAGCGATCGGATGTCTCCAAACGCAAAACGGGGCCGGTGTCGCCACCGGCCCCGTCTCAGGTTCCGGCCGGGGTCTCTCGACCCCGGTCGGTTCCCAATCGGGTATTGCGGGAGCAAGCTCCAACAAGGCCCGATCCGGGACGACCGAAGCAAGCTCCGAACCGTCCCTTCAGGCTTTCGCGGGCAAGCCCGCTTCCGCCTGTCGGACGTCTTTCCGGCGAACCGGCGACCATCCTGGACGTCTTTCCGGCAAGCCGGCGACCATCCTTTGGGCGTCCAACCGGCAAGCCGGCGACTTTCCCTGACGGACATCCTTCCGGCAAGCCGGCGATTGTCCATCTTGCGGCTCTTCTCCACCGGGCGAACCCGGCTTCCCGACCTTCGGATCCTCTCCGGGCGAACCCGGTGACTTTCCTCCGGTCGTCCCTTCGAGCAAGCTCTCCGGGCGGCCTTTCGCGGTTCCTTCGCCCGAAGGCGATGGTTCCGCCGGACTCCGGAAAAGTGGGTTCGGCTTTGGGTTTCCCCGCTGCCTCGCGCTTCTTCCCGGCTGCCCCACCAGAGCGTCCCTGGCCTCCTTCCCGAAGGATCTCGGCCTGTTCGGCACTGGCGGCGTCGCGGAATTCCGTACCGTTGCCGGCAGGTCTTCCTTGACCGCGAAAGGCCAACATGACCGGCCTCGCCGATTCGCGAAAGGCCTTCGAGCCTGTGGATAACGTGGATAACGTGGATAAGTCGGCGGGAGTCGCCGCGCCTCAGTCCGCTGTCTCCAGCCGGTGCTTCAGATCGCTCGCCTCGTCATGGCCGCGGCGGACCGATTCATAGGCCTCGCGGACCGCGCTCATCACTGCCGGCGACATCCGCTCGTCGTTCAGCACGCGCTCGAACTCCTCCTTCAGATAATCCTCGCCGCGCTCCACTTCCTTGATGATCGCCTTGTCGCCGCCGCCGA
The DNA here is from genome assembly GCF_035626655.1 of Allosphingosinicella sp. Classification (GTDB taxonomy): domain Bacteria; phylum Pseudomonadota; class Alphaproteobacteria; order Sphingomonadales; family Sphingomonadaceae; genus Allosphingosinicella. Next base: position 53,058 of record NZ_DASPNF010000006.1, on the reverse strand, counting down.
GCGCGACGCGCAGATCCTCGACCCGGCGGTGCAGGGTCCCGGCCGCGGAGCCGTAATCGGCCGGCGTACCGCCCTGCGCCCGGCTCGCCTCCTGCAGCAGGGTCAGGGCGGAGCGCCGGTCCTGCGCCATCTCCTCGAAGAAGCCCTTGTAGCGCGCGGCCTCGGCCTTCTCGGCTGAATTCTCATAGCCCTTGATGCTGTCGATCAGGGTGATGATCAGGTCGTCGAGCTTCGAAACGTCGTGATTGTCGGACATGGCTACGCCTCCATTGAACGGGATGGCGCGGTAACGGCCGCGGCCCGGGAAGGTTGCCGACGAACCACTTAACGTGATGAGATATAGAGTTAATAGCCGAAAAGACCGCATCAGCATGGGAACGAGCCGGGCCTCGCCAGAGCCGGCCGGCAAGGCTCAGGCGCAGCGCCGGAATTCCGATCCCAGCGCCTGCACGGCGACCACGCGCCCGTCAGTCGCCACGAAGCGGAGCACGCCGCCGTCGCCAGGGACCAGCTCGATCCGCATCGCATCGGTCATCTCGAGCGGCTGGCCGGTCCCGCGAAGCCGGCCGACCCGCACGATCAGCGCTCCATTCTCCTCGGCGATCGTCAGGGTGCCGTAATCGGGATGGCAATAGCGCCCGCCATAAGCGGCAGGCGGCAGCGTCAGCCGCCAATGCCGCCCGGCAATGCGAGCCTGCTCGGCAGCGATCTGCGCGATGCTGGCCTCGACCTGAGCGGCAATCTCCGCGATTCGCTCGCGTCCCGTTCGTCCGGCCGCTTCCGGCCCCTCGCGCAGCCAGTCATAGACATAAGCGGCGACGACATCCGTCAGGATGAACCCTGCGCCCTCGTCATTGGTCAGGACGGCGACGCCGATGTCGCGCGTCGGGATGAACGATACATGGGCACGGGCACCGGTGAAGGCGCCGAAACTATGGACCAGAGTATCGCCATGATAGTCGCCCGAATACCAGCCCAGGCCATAGCCCGCGCGCCGGAACATCGCGAACCTCTGATTCATCGTCACGACCGGCCGGTGGGTCGCCGCCCCCACGGCCGCAGGCAGTGCCGTTTCTCCGCCGCGGCTGGCCGAGAGATTGAACCGGAGCCAGCGCGCCATGTCCTTCGCGCTGGAATATATGCCGCCGCCCGACTGCATCGTATCGTCATGCCGGATGAGATAGCGCCGCACGGGGCTGTTCGGCCCCAGGCTGGTATAGGGCGCCGCGAAGCGCGCCCGCGTCCGCGCCCGCTCCAGCCCGCGGGTCAGCGTCTGGCGCAGCCCCAGCGGCACGAAGACCTCGCGCTCGACGATGTCCTGCCACGGCCTGCCGAGCCGACGCTCGATCAGCAAGGTGGCGAGGTTGTAGCCGATATTGCCATAGCGAAAGGTGCCGAACGGCGCCCCGCTATTGGGCTCCAGCCGGCCAAGCAGGCGCCACAAAGTCGCCTGGTCATGCTCGCCGCTCAGGCCGAGCCTGAAGACGATCGGCTCGTCGAGCAGGCCGTGCGTATGGCTGAGCAGATGCTGCAGGGTTACCTCGCCGGCGCGGATGTCCGGCGCGAAGCGGACGTCCGGCGCGAGCTCGGCCAGCGTCCAGTCGAGGTCGATCACGCCGCGCTCCTCGAGCAGCGCCAGCGCGAGGCTGACGAAGCTCTTCGTCGACGAGGCGATGTAGAAGCGCGTGTCGGCGTCGGCCGGCACGCCGGCCTCGACATCGGCCCGGCCGAAGCCGCGGACGAAGAGCGGCCCGCCGCTCCGCGAGACCGCGACAGACAGGGCGGGAATCGTCGGCAGTCGAGCCAGCGCCTCGCCGATGAACGCCTCGAGATCGCGGACGAGCCTGCGGTCGGCTTCAGGGGAGGGCACGGTCGCCGTCACGGTCGGCGCCTGCGCGCCCGCCGCAGGTGCGGGCAGCAACAGGGCGGCCGCCAGGACGGCGGGCAAAAGGCAATGGCCGGGTCGCTGCATTTCCGTCTCCCATCTGCCTGATGGCTAGGACGGACAGGCGACCCGGGCTTGAACGGATGTAACATGCCGGGTCAGGAGGGCGCGCAGCCGGCCCGCGCCCATGCCGCAGCTTTCGCGCAGCGTGCGGGCCATGTGGCTCTGATCGGCGAAGCCGGCATCGGCCGCCGCCGCGGCCAGGCTGGTTCCCGGATGCAGGGAGGCAGCGATCGCCCGGGCCGCCATTGACCGGCGCCGGAAGCTGCTCGGCGCAATGCCGAAATGACGCGTGAACAGCCGCGAGAAATGGACCCGATGGACGCCGCAGCGCGCTGCCAGCGCCGCGACGGCCACCGGCCCGGGCTCGGCGAGCATCTCCTCCGCCGCCTCGCGCAGCCAGTGCGGTGCCCTGTCTGCGTGCACGCGCTCCGGCGGATCGCGCAGGGCCCACAGATCGAGCAGGCATTCCGCCCAGTCGTCCGGGGCCGGCGCGTGCGGGAGGAAGGCCGAGGCTGGAACCCAGTCGACGCCCGAGGCTGGCGGCGCGCCGTCGGCCACCCAGTCGGCAAAGTCCAGGGTAAGCACCAGCGCGCCGGACGGACCGTAGCGAACCGCGTGCCGCGCGCCGTCGGCGCGGAAGCCGGCCTGGCCCTGGCACACCAGCCGCTCGCCCGCCGGCGTGACCTCGAGAAACGAACCGGCAATGACCACCGAGACATGCGGCTCATGATGGCCGTGCGCGTCCTGATCGAGGCCCGGCGGGTAATAGGCAAGCTGCCGGCGTAGCGGCCCGTCGGGCAGGATGATCGCAGGAAGCTCGCCATTCTCCACGGTGTTATATAAACATAATACACCTTGATGATCAATCGCCGGAGGGCCCCTCATCCCGGAAGTCGCCACGGAGCAGCAGCCAGCCGACCAGGATCGCCCAGAGGAACTGCGCGCCATAGACGAGGATCGCCGCGTGCAGGTGCATGCCGATCCAGCCGCCGGCGAGCAGCAATGCGGGGACGCCCCCCGCCAGCAGGCCGAGCAACGCTACGGGCTTCGACTGCCGCCACAGGTCCAGCGACCAGCAGAGATAGGCCGCGCCCACCGCGACTACGCCGAGCCTGGCCAGCGCCTGGTTGACCGCCCAGAGGATATGCAAGGCGTCATGGCCCGCGCCCTCGGCGGCGAGGGCCGGCGCCGCGAAGCCGTTGACGATCGCCGCGCCGATGCTTGCGAAGGTGCCGATGGCGAACGCGACCAGCCCCGCCAGTACCGCCGGCCGGCCGAGGCCGCGCCGCCGCGCATAATGGGTGAAGCCGAAGGCCAGCATCGCCGCGAACAGGATCATCGCGCCGTGGACGATGCCGACCAGGGCGCCGGCATGGAGGCTGGAGGGGTGATGCGCCATGGCCAGCATGCCCAGCCCCGCCGCCCCGGTCAGCGCGATCCCCGCCGCCCGGTCGGCGCGCGCTTGCTCAGTCTCCGTCATTCCCGCCCCCGTCATGGACATTTCCCGCTCCGGGGTGGAGACAGGGCGCGGGCCTGGCAAGCCGGCGCGGCCGGTTCGCGGACAGGGGATTGGAGAAGTCCGGAAACATGGCGGAGACGAAGGACCGGCGCGCACGGCGGACGAAGGCGGTCCTGCTCGGCGCCTTCAACCAGCTGTTCCTCGACCGGCGCCGGCGCCGGATCAGGGCGGCCGACCTGATCGCCGAGGCCGGCGTCGGCCGCTCCACCTTCTACGATCATTATTCGAGCGCCGACGACCTGCTGCTCGAGGCGCTGCGCCACCCCTTCGCCACGCTCGCCGACACCGCCGCCGGCCGCGGCGACGCGGCGGCGACGCGCTGGCTGATGGACCATTTCTGGGAGAACAGGGCGCGGGCCCGCGAGCTGTTCGACAACGGGCATATGCAGGGCCGCGTCTCCCGCCTGCTCGCGGAGATGGTGGCGGAGCGGCTCGAAGGCGCGGCCCTGATCGTCCCGCCGCCGCTCGCCGCCGCCCAGCTCGCCGAAGCCGCGCTGGCGCCGGTCCGCGCCTGGGTACGGGGCGAGGCGCCAGCGAGGCCCGAGGCGATCGCCGAGGGGCTGTGCCGCACGGGGCGAGCGCTGCGGGAGGCTTTGGGCGCGGACGGTTAGGGCCGCGGCAAGTCTCAAGCCCCTGCCGCGGTCCCCCGGTCAGCGTGGCGTCGCGCCATTGGCGGGGGTCTGCACATTCTCCGCCGAACGGTTGCCGCTGCCGGCTGGCGCCTGTCCGTTTCGCTCCGCCACGGCATTGCCAGCCGCGCTGCAGTAGCTCGGCATGAGATCCCGGCTTGCCCACAGCAGGACGATGGCGGCGAAGAAGAGCGCGAGCCAGGCCGGCGCCTTGGCAAGGGCGTCGACCAACCCCTTGAGTGCCTCGATAAACTTGACCGGATCGACCGGAACTGGCGCGCGGGAAGCGGTATAGCTGCTCTCCTTCCTGAACAGCGGCGCGAGCCGGATGACGAGGTCCGCCAGCGCCGTTGCCACCGCGAGGATGATCGCAACCCACAGGAAAGTCTCGATGAAGCCGATCAGGTGAATTTTCAGCCCTTCGCACTTTTCGGCCAGGGTGCTGTATTCCTCCATGCCATTGGGCAGGTCGATTGGGGCATGGTTTGCGTTGTTGATGGCCATGAGATCCTCCCGTTCGGAAAGCGGCTCGCTGCCGCTACCACCTGAGGCCGAATGTGAATTTCCACTGTTCGGAGAATTCCAGGGAATCGATATTCTCGCCGCGCGTATAGGTGAGGCCGACGCCGACGTTCGGGACCGGCTCGAAGGTAAGCCGCGCGGTCAGCAGTTCGACATCCCCGGTGCTGCCGCCCAGCGCCTCGCGCAGGCGGTACTGGCCCCAGAGCGCGATCGCCCCGTCATTGGGGCCGCCGAGGAGGAGCCGGAATTGCCCCTCGAGGTCGAAACCTACCCGGGTGAATTCGTTCGCAGTCTGCAATTCGGTCTTCGCGCCCGGATCCGAGACCGAAAAATGATCGGCGGCGGCGGTGAAGAGCCAGCGGAAACGCAGCCGGTCCGGGACGATGTTGAACGTGACCCTGTTCCCCGGCAGCGGTATCTGAGGCGTGAGGGTCGCGCCGAGCGACCACGCGCTGGAGTTGAACCGGTCGTCGGTCAGATAACGGGCCGATAGCGTGTAATAGTGGGTGAGCGTGTCGCGGCTTCTCGTCTGGAGGAAACCCGCGAGCTGCACCCCGAAATTGAGATTGTTGACCTCATCGCTGCCGGCCGCGCTGCTGCCTTCGCGTTCATATTGCACGAACGTCACCGCGCGGCCCCGGGCGGTCAGCCAGGGGCGCCGTTCCGCCCGCTCGCGGCCTGGCCCGAAAAGCTCGGGCCAGATGATCCCGGCCGTCGCATGAATGGAATAGCTGTCCTCGTCGGTTTCCTCGTCGCGGACATAGGCGAATTCCGCGAACGGCTTGTCCTTCAGGTCCGCGATCGCCAGGTCGTCGGGATCCCGCGCCAAGGCGAAAACCGGCCGGGGTCGTCTTTGTTGGTCCTGGTCCGGCGTTGTCGGGGTCTCGCCCCCGGTGGGTGGGATGATGTCGCAGCCGAACGCAAAGCTGCTGTCGTCTCCGCGCAGGATCGCGAGCAGCACGGCTTCGGCCTGGTCGCGCGCCACGGGCGCGCCGTTCCGGTATGTCACTTCGATGCCGCCGGCGCTCCTCGGCAGCAGCGCGCCGCTGCTGCCGTCGCTCGGGTCGGTCCAGGTCTCCGCCAGCCGACGGAGAAGGAGAAGCGTATCGGCATTGTCGCCGCCGGCGGTGGTGAAGGCGGCCCGGGCGAGCGCCCGCTCCTGATTGCCCGCATGCTCGTAACTGTAGTTCAGCGGAGCCATCGTGGATGCGCCGATCGCCGCCCTCAGCCCCTCCGCGGAAATCCTGCCGCTGGACGCGCTGCACCGGGACGAGATTTCCGGCGCCAGCTTTTCGACGAGGCGCGGATCGGCCGTCGCCCGCGCCGGGCTCGCCGCCAGCAGAACGGGCAGGATGCCGAGACCGATCAGCTGCCGGGTCATCGTGCCAGCTCCCACCGACGGCGCGACGGCTGACCGCTGTCGCTGACCTGCCCGAAAACCCAGCTGGCGACCTGGAGATAGGTTTTGCCGCGCAAGTCCTCGAGATCGTCGTCGGTCCCGCTCGCCAGGTCCACCCAGATGTCGAAATCCTGAAGGATGAGGTCCTGCGTGCGGCCGAGAAGCATGCGCATCTCGCTGGCGTCGCCGAAGCGATCCGACACGGTTTCGGTCAGGCCCACATGGACGTTCGTCAGGTCGTGTGCGGCCGCCTGAATGACCCGCTCTGCGTTGGCTTGGGTGAAGCTCCCGCTGAACCGCGCCGCTTGCGCCGCGGCCCTGGCCGCCTGGCGGGCCGATCCGCCCGCAATCGAGAACGGCTGCTGCGCATCGAAAGCGCTGTCGGCCGTGCCGAAGACATTGTGCTGCGGATGCTGCAGCTGCGGCACCTGGTCCTCCCGCAATACGCGGACGATCTCCGTGTGGAAGCGCCGATAATCGCCGGCGAAACGGCCATAATTCCAGGCCTTCAGCAGCGCCGCGGTGAACGCGCCGTTCTCCGGCCCGTCATAGGAGCTCGTTCCGTCCTGGCAGCCGGCGAGCAGGCGCACCGTATAGGCTGCCGGCCCCGGGCGCTGGTCGAGGGCGGCCTTCGCCGCGAGCTGGATCTCGGTATAGGCGGCCCGGTGCGCCTCGTAGACGCGCCGCTTGATCGCCTCGGGCATCGACTTGATCCGCGGCCTGTCGGCTATCGCTTCCCCGCCGGGAAAGGGGGGCGCCAGCTTCGCCACCGTCTCCGAATTGCAGCTGTCGGAGATCATCAGGATGCGCACGCCGGGCCGGAACCGGCGCCAGAGCAGCTCCAGCTCGTCATCGACCAGCTGGCCATCGAACAGGCACAGCGTCTCGTCCATGCCGTCGGGCTCGATGTCGCCGCCGGCCGCATTGGGGAGCTGTCCGCCATGGCCGGAGAAGGTCAGCAGGAAGATGTCGCCCGCCTCCGCGGCTGCGGCCGCGGCGGTCAGCGAGTCGATGAACGCCTGGCGCGTCGCTGCGGCCCGCAGCAACTTGCGGGTCTCGTAACCCGCGCCGGCGGCCAGCGCCTGCATGTCGTCGGCATCATTCTCACAGGCTTTGAGTTCGCCGTCCCAACCCTGATAATGCGCCGGGTCGACAAAGTTCAGCCCGACATGCAGCGAATAGCCCTTGGCGGCAGCGCACATGATCATCCTCCCACGTTGCTGGAAGGAGTCGTGCCATGCCGCGACAGCCTGGCCGCGTGACGCCCGTCACGCTTGCGAAACTTTCGGATTCAGCCTCGCGGCGGGCGCGGCCGCTCAGGGTTCCAGATAGTCCCGGCAGGCGGGGAGGGGGACGTCGGGGCGGTAGCGGCGCGTGGCCGCGTCGAAATAATAGGTGCGGGTGAAGGTGCAGGCCGGGTCGCGGACGACGTCGCCCTCGCTCCACGGGATCGGGTCGCGCCGCGTCCCCGGCGGCGTGCGCAGGCGGCGGCCCGGCGAGGTCTGCGCGACCGTCGCCACGATCAGGTCAGGCGGCTGGTCCGCCGGCTGGGAAGAGGGCAGCAAGGTGAGCAGGGTGCTGTACTCGAACCGGTCCTCGCAGGCGGCGATCGCGGCGGCTTCCTCGTCCGGGAGCACCCGCAGGGGCACGCTCTCCGCGCCGGGCGGCGGCGTCGGGCGGGGGCACATGGGCTGCTCGATATAGCCGCTGAGCGGCGTCTCCAGCACGACATAGGGTTCGCCGCCCGCCACGCTGGGAATGTGGAGCAGGAGCAGCCGCCTTTGGTTGGAGAAGAAGCCCGGCCGCGCGCCGGTCGTCTGCCACGTTTCGATGCCGATCAGTGCCCCGCCCCACCAGTCGCGCACGATCTCGCTCCAGATGCTGAAGCCGTCGCCCGGCCGGTCGGGCAGTGTGTACCGCCAGCGCCGCTGCTGCGGATCGCGGTTCGTCGCGCGGGCGACGACCCGCAGCTCCCGTGGCCTGCGCTCCCCGACCCGCGGGAAATGGAGCTCCGCGCACCAGATCCGGTCGCGGCTGCAATGGCGGATCGGCTCGCCGTCGGGCCGGCTCTGGTTGCTCCAATGGAAGCTCTCGATCCGGTTGCCGCCCGGGTCGTGCAGCCGCTGCGCCTGGGCGGACCCGGCCGCGCCGGGCAGCAACAGCAGCGCGATCATCGTCACCCGCAGCCTCATCCTTGCTTTGTGCGCAACCCGGGCCCATCTCGCAACCGCCCGCCTTGACGCCCGGCACGGCGCCCACTGACAGAATTAACAATCTGGCGGGCCTTGGCGCTGTTTCCGCGCCTTTTTCTTGCCTTCGTTCCCATGATTGCCGACAGGTCGTGTAACGGGGGAAGGCAATGCCAGAAGAGCCCAGGACCTATCGAGCGATCATGGTGTCCAGTACTTTCACCGATCTGGAGGCGCATCGGCGCGAGGCAATCGAAGCCATCCATCGCTTCGGTTTTCACGCCAACGTCATGGAATATAGCGGCGCCCGCAGCGATGCAGACGTGATCGATGCAAGCCTCCGCATGGTCCGCGATTCGGCCGCCTATCTCTGTGTCATCGGCCACAGATACGGCCAGACGCCGGTCGATGCCGTCCGCAATCCGAACGGCCTGTCGATCACCGAGCTCGAATTCAATGAGGCGCGCCGGCTCGGCCGGCCGATCCTGCTGTTCCTGATGGCCGAGGACCACCCGGTTACCAAGGGCGACATCGAGCCGGATGCGAAGAAGCGCAAGAAGCTCGAAGCGTTCCTCCGGCAGGCGAAGCGCATCGATCCGGATGCCGCCCCCGAACGTATGTACGAGAGCTTCGCAAGCAAGGACGAGTTCGCGAAGAAGGCCGCGATCGCGGTCGGCCTGCAGGCGATCCAGGCGGCCGGCGGCTCGGACCTGCCGGATCGCGCCGTCCGCGACGCGATCGCGCGCTTCGTCGACGTCAGGCCCGAGGCGAACCAGGCCGAGCTGGCCGAGGCGATCGAGCGCTTCGAGACCGGCTATCGCGCCTTGGAGCAGCAGCTCGCGGCGATCACCGTAACCGACGATCGCGTCACTTCGCTCAAGGCCGATGCCGAAGAGGCGCTCGCCGAGGGCGATCTCGACAAGGCCCGCGCCGCCTATCGCGAGGCCGCTGACGCCGCCCGCGACAAGGCCGCCGAGCCAGTTCGGACCGCCGCCGAGTTGAAGGCTGCCGAAGCCGGCGCCCATTTGCTCGCGTTCGACTGGGAGGGCGCGGATGCCGCCTGGGCGGAGGCTGCGGCAATGCTGGCGCCGTTCGACCCGGGCGCGGCCGAAGAATTTGCCGATGAGGCGTGTGATCGCTTGCAGTTACATGGCCAGCTTTATGCTCGTGCGGGAGCGTTGACCGTCGCTATTAATCGCAGACGCAGGTTGGCCGAGTCCGCCCAACTGCGCGGCGACGAATGCGAAGCCTTACGCCAGCAGAACAACCTCGGCCTTGCGTTGAGGGCTCTAGGCGAGCGGACCGGCGGCTCCGAGGGATTGCGCCTACTGGACGAAGCGGTTGCTACCTATCGCAACGCATTCACGGTCTACACTCATACTGACATGCCCAATGAATGGGCTATGACGCAGAACAATCTCGGCATCGCTCTTCACGTCTTGGGCGAGCGCACCGGTGGCTCCGACGGCATGCGCCAGCTCGACGAAGCTGTCACAGCCCTTCGTGACGCGCTTGCCGTTTACACTCGAGCCGACAGCCCCGCCGACTGGGCGATGACACAGAACAATCTTGGTAACGTGCTCACGAGCCAAGGCGAGCGCACCGCCGGTTCCGAAGGCTTGCGCCTTCTCAACGAAGCCGTCGCGGCCTATCGCGACGCGCTCACCGTTTACACCCGCACCGACATGCTGGTCGATTGGGCGTCGACGCAAAACAATCTCGCCACTGCGCTCGCGGATCTAGGCGAACGCACCCGCGGCGCCGAGGGCTTGCGCCTGCTTGAAGAAGCCGTCGAGGTCTATCGCGACGCGCTAACTTTGCGCACCCATGCCGACATGCCTGCCAAGTGGGCGATGACGCAAAACAATCTCGGTACCGTGCTCTGGAATCAGGGTGAGCGTACTGGCGGCGAGGAGGGACTGCGCCTGATCGGCGAAGCCGTACCGCATATCGCGATGCGCTCGGCGTCCGCACCCGCGCCGAGATGCCCGTCGACTGGGCGATGACGCAGGAAAATATCGGGTTGGCGTTCGAGTCAATGGCTCGAGCCGATCCGGATAATGCGCGCGCGCATCTCCTCGATGCGGAGGCGGCGTTTGCAGCCGCTTTGGACGTCTACACGCCCGAGCATATGGCCTATTATCACGACAAGGCGACGTGCGCGCTCGCCCGGGTCCGCGATAAGCTCGCCGCGCTCGACGCGTGATACTTGCCCCCACGCACTCATGCCCCCATCTCGGCGGCATCCGCGTTGACGCTCGTCCTCGCGCCCTTTAATCACAAGAACAAATCTGGAACGGCCTCACCGATGCTGACTCATCTTTCTGTCCGCGGCGCGCGCGAGCACAATCTCAAGGATATCGACGTCGATATCCCGCGCGAGACGCTGACGGTGATCACCGGGCTCTCGGGCTCGGGCAAATCCAGCCTCGCCTTCGACACCATCTATGCCGAGGGGCAGCGCCGCTACGTCGAGTCGCTGAGCGCCTATGCGCGCCAGTTCCTCGAGATGATGCAGAAGCCCGACGTCGACCATATCGAGGGCCTCTCGCCGGCCATCTCGATCGAGCAGAAGACGACGTCCAGGAATCCGCGCTCCACGGTCGCCACCGTCACCGAGATCTACGATTATATGCGGCTGCTCTGGGCGCGGGTCGGCGTGCCTTACTCACCCGTCACCGGCGAGCCGATCGCCGCGCAGACGGTCAGCCAGATGGTCGACCGGACCATGCAGCTGCCCGAGGGCACGCGCCTCTATCTGCTCGCCCCGGTCGTCCGTGGCCGCAAGGGCGAGTATCGCAAGGAGCTGGCCGAATGGCAGAAGGCCGGCTTCACGCGGGTCCGCATCGACGGCAAATTCTACGAGATCGAGGAGGCGCCCGCCCTCGAGAAGAATTTCAAGCACGACATCGAGGTGGTGGTCGACCGGCTGGTCGTGCGCGGGGGCATCGAGACCCGCCTGGCGGACAGCCTCGAGACCGCGCTCAAGCTCGCCGACGGCCTCGTCTATCTCGACCCGGCCGACGCGCCGTCAGCGGCGGTCAACGAAGCACGCCAGACCTTCACGCCCGAGCCCTCGGACGACGATGAGTCCACGGAGCGCACCGGCGTCGCCGCCGCGCTGGAGGCCGCGGCCGAGCGCAACGTCCTCGCCACCCACGCCCCCGAGGGCCGCATCATTTTCTCCGAGAAGTTCGCCTGCCCGGTCTCCGGCTTCACCATCGCCGAGATCGAGCCGCGCCTTTTCTCGTTCAACGCCCCGCAGGGCGCCTGCCCGGGCTGCGACGGGCTCGGCGAGAAGCAGCTCTTCGATCCGGAGCTGATCGTCCCCAACGAGGCGCTCTCCATCAAGAAGGGCGCGATCGTCCCCTGGGCCCGCTCCAACCCGCCCTCGCCTTATTACATGCAGGTCCTCGGCAGCCTCGCCCGCGAGTTCGACTTCAGCCTCGACACGCCCTGGCAGGAGCTCCCGCCCGAGATCCACGACATCATCCTGAACGGCACCAGGGGCCGCCCGGTCACCCTGCGCTTCGTCGACGGCCGCAAGTCCTACGAGGTCAACAAGGCGTTCGACGGCGTGATCGGCAATCTCAACCGCCGCATGCTGCAGACCGAGAGCGCCTGGATGCAGGAGGAGCTCTCCAAATATCAGAGCCCCGCCCCCTGCGAAATCTGCCACGGCGCCCGCCTCCGCCCGGAGCCGCTCGCGGTGAAGATCGCCGGCGAGCATATCAGCCAGGCCACCGCCCGCTCGGTCCGCCATGCGCTGGCCTGGTTCTCCACGCTCGAGGAGAAGCTCACCCCGACCCAGCAGGAGATCGCCCGCGCCATCCTCAAGGAGATTAACGAGCGGCTCGGCTTCCTCAACAATGTCGGCCTCGACTATCTCGACCTGAACCGCACCTCGGGCACGCTCTCCGGCGGCGAGAGCCAGCGCATCCGCCTCGCCAGCCAGATCGGCTCGGGCCTCTCCGGCGTGCTCTACGTGCTCGACGAGCCCTCGATCGGCCTCCACCAGCGCGACAATGACCGCCTCCTCGTCACCCTCAAGCGCCTCCGCGATCTCGGCAACACCGTGCTCGTCGTCGAGCATGACGAGGATGCGATCCGCCAGGCCGATTATGTGATCGACATGGGCCCGGGCGCCGGCGTCCATGGCGGCGAGATCGTCTGCCACGGCCAGCTGGACGAGGTGCTCGCCTGCACCGACAGCCTCACCGCCGACTATCTCACCGGCCGCCGCGCCGTCCCGCTCCCGCCCTTCCGCCGCCCCGGCACCGGCAGGAAGCTCACGCTCAGCGGCGCCCGCGCCAACAACCTCAAGGATGTCACCGCCTCGATCCCGCTCGGCACCTTCACCTGCATCACCGGCGTCTCCGGCTCGGGCAAGTCGAGCTTCACCATCGACACGCTCTACGCCGCCGCCGCCCGCCACCTGAACGGCGCCCGCGTCACCGCCGGCCGCCACGAGAAGATCACCGGCCTCGAATATCTCGACAAGGTGATCGACATCGATCAGTCGCCGATCGGCCGCACCCCGCGCTCCAACCCGGCCACCTATACCGGCGCCTTCACCAACATCCGCGACTGGTTCGCCGGCCTGCCCGAGAGCCAGGCGCGCGGCTACAAGCCCGGCCGCTTCTCCTTCAACGTCAAGGGCGGCCGCTGCGAGGCCTGCTCGGGCGACGGCCTGATCAAGATCGAGATGCACTTCCTGCCCGACGTCTACGTCACCTGCGACGTCTGCCACGGCCAGCGCTACAATCGCGAGACGCTGGAGGTGAAGTTCAAGGGCAAGTCGATCGCCGACGTGCTCGACATGACCGTCGAGGACGCCGCCGAATTCTTCAAGGCCGTCCCCCCGATCCGCGACAAGATGCGCATGCTGGAGGAGGTCGGCCTCGGTTACATCAAGGTCGGCCAGCAGGCGACCACGCTCAGCGGCGGCGAGGCCCAGCGGGTGAAGCTGGCCAAGGAGCTGTCGCGGCGGGCGACCGGGCAGACGCTCTACATATTGGACGAGCCGACCACGGGGCTGCATTTCGAGGATGTGCGGAAATTGCTGGAGGTGCTCCACGCGCTGGTGGAGCAGGGGAACAGCGTGGTGGTGATCGAGCATAACCTCGAGGTCATTAAGACCGCGGACTGGATCATCGACCTTGGGCCGGAAGGGGGCGACAAGGGCGGGGAGGTCGTGGCCGAGGGGACGCCGGAGGATGTGGCCGAGGCGCCGCGGTCTTATACGGGGCAGTATCTGAAGGATATTTTGGCGCGTTCTGAGCGGGCGGAGTCCGGGCCGGCGATGAAGCTGAGCAAGGGGCGGGCCCGGGCTCCGAAGCGGGAGCGGGAGGCCGCTGAGTGAGCCCTGGGCTTCATTGAAGGATTATTTCAGGTTTTGATTCAGCTTGCGAACCAAATGATGAACTTGGGTTGACGGGTTTACCGTTTGCCTAGTGTCTAACCAGGCTCCATTCGCGACTGCCGCGTCCGTGCGAGGCAGCAGAGTGTAGAAGGGTGCTACCTTAGAGCTGCGTGTATATTGGGGGATGTGGGCCGCCACTTGCGCTACTGCATCCGCCTCCGAAGTGATTGCTCGGTCGGTGCGCTCAAAATGGAGAAGGAGCCAGATTTCGAAGCTACGTCTCGATAAGCACAGTTTGATCGCATGCTTAGCAGCTTGAGCAAAAGCCTGCTCCAACGTTTGATCAGTTGAATCGTCTACGTCACAAACGCACCAGAATTCGGCGAAATCGCGAGCGCGACGCGCATGCCTCGAGGCCATTTCAACGGCCCGTAGCGGATTGCCCCCACTCCGAATGAAAATAGGCTCCAAGGTTAATCGTGCTGGGGGAAGGATGAGTTGCCAGCCCCGAAAATATGAGTCCTCGGTTTTCTCCCCGTCATATGCAACAATAATAGTATAATCGTTGGCAGAGCGACCAGCGGCTTTACGTTCAAGTTTCCTCGGGTTAGGCACCGGCACGGTCACTCGGCTTCAGCGTGGTCGTGTTGATCAGTTCAATCCACTCTGGGCTTATCCCCAAAGAGGGCAATGCCCCATATCTCCCTCGAAGATAGCCGGCTTCAAAATTCTCGTCCTTCCGAGGAGAGAATTCCAGTAGTGAGTATACACTCGACTTGCCATCCTCTTTCTCGACAAACCATACTTGATCGCGTCGCAGGTGTTTGAGATTCAAAAGCCTACTCTCATGAGTTGAAAATACCAGTTGCGCTCCATTAGGGTTTGACGCTTTATTTTGAAATATGGCCACAATGCGGCTCGCCAGGTGAGGGTGCATGCTAGCTTCCAGTTCGTCTATCACTAGCACTCCGCCAACCAAAAGGGCGGTAATTAGCTCGCCCGCAACCGCATACAATTTCTTGGTTCCTCGTGACTCCCTGTCAAACGGCAGTCTCTCAACTTCCCCAACAATGTTCACAAGGAACTCAGTCCGGATCCTTAGATTCTCGCGGAAGAATCTCTCGGCATCATCTCGTGAAGTGTCGTCTGAAGGGCCGTCCTCAGTAAGAAGCTCAACGTCACTGATGCTTTCATCCGCGAGTCTCAGAGTAGGAAGCAGCAAGCGCTTGAATTTCGGGAAATCGCGAGCTAATCGAGCCGTAAATTGAACCTCAAGACCTTGAGTGGCGGGGTCTGTTTGTTGAAATACGCGCTCTGTGAACCAGTTATAAATACGTAAGCAGTCCTCTTGGTTATCTTGGGCTCCGGCGGATACAAAAAGGCTATTTTGTCGCGTCCGGCGGGCTGTCGATGAATTATCCCGCTTTCCTCCCTTGAGAAAGCTACCGAATTCGAAAGAGTCGTCATGACTAACGGCGTCGCCTCGACTCCGTCTATGAAATAGTATCCTTTCACGACCCTTTGGATAGCTATAAAGCCACTCCTCACAGAAATGTGTGATAGTGCCACAAAAGCCGTAGCGATAACGGACCTCGTCAAGCATAATTTCAACTTCGAAGAGCGAGGTTCCCTTCCTATTAGCGGTATGGGGGTCAATTTGAGTACTAGAGTCGGGCTTCCAGCGGGCATGGGAAGCGCCGACGGCTTCTTTCATGTATGCTAGCGCTTTGAGTAAGTTTGTTTTGCCCGATGCATTTGAGCCGTAGATAGCAACAGCAGGCAGAATCTTGAGTCTTGGGCCGGCTTGGATGGGGGTGTCGGGAAGAGACTTTTCGCTGCTCTTCGCGATGGCACTCAGGTGCGCCTCGTCCAAGAACGATTTATAGTTTCTGACCTTGAAGGATATGAGCATCGCGGCCTCGGCTGGCATCGTGTTTCCGAGTTCTCATAGCATTGTTCGTGGGATTTCCACAAAAAACCGCCTGAAGGCGATCATGGCCACATGAATGAGGTCGATTCTGGTAGATACGGGGGCGTTTACGGTGCCAGGTTACTGAATGCATCTAACTCACCGGGAAGCCCGCCGCCGAGCGCTCAAGAACCTCCCCCACCCCGATCAAATTCCCCTCGCTGTCCCGAAACCAGCCGCCCCGCTCGCCAGTCCCCTTGCTCGGATACTGCCCCTCGATCGTCGCGATGCCGTCCTCCGTCCTGAGCCCCGGCAGGTCATACTCCTCGAACCGCACCCCGCGCGCCTTCAGCGCCGCCGCCGTCGCCTTTATGTCCGCCACCTCGAACGCCAGCTGGGTGAACGACCCGTCCGACGCGCCCGCCGACTGGAAGACCACGAACTCGCAGCCCCCCACCAGATAGCGCAGCCCGCCCGGCCTTTCCTCCGCCGGCTCCAGCCCGAGCTTGTCCCGATACCAGGCCCGCGCCCGCTCCAGATCCTGCGCCGGCAGCCTCGCCGCCACGCGTGTGGGTTTCAGCATCATTGCCTCCTTCGTCGGGACCGGGGACGGTGCACTAACGCCTCACCTCCCGATTAGGCATTCCCCCCGAACCATGCTAAGCCCCGCTCATCGCCGGCCTCCACCTTTCGTGAGCCTGCCGGCGGCTGAGAGACTGCGGGGCCTGCCCCGCTCCGTTCGGCGGCCCGGCCGCCCTCCGCGCGCTCCCGCTTGCATGTAAGGAGCGCCCGTCATGGACCTCAATGCCCTGATTCACCGCGAGGGCGTCGAACGCCTGCGCGCGATCGCCGCCGGCTGTATCGCCTCGCGCGACGCCCATCTCGGCCTCGCCGATCTCTATCGCGACCGCATCGACATCCGCCGGCGCGCCACGCTCACCGCGGCCGGGCTCGGCCCCGGCGTCCGCGCGCCCCGCCTCTAAGGGGTGGCGCCGGCCTCCGGTCCCGCCGGGGGCCGGCGCCTGTTCCCCGCAACCCGAACCAAGGGACGCGCCAGTTCCGGCTTCGTCCACCTGAAAGGAACAGGTCAATGCCCATCGGTAAAGTGAAATTCTTCAATGCGGCCAAGGGCTACGGCTTCATCACGCCGGAAGGTGGCGGGAACGACGCCTTCGTCCATATCAGCGCGCTGGAGAAGGCCGGCATGGGGACGCTCGCCCCCGAGCAGCGCGTCTCCTACGAGCTCGAGCAGGACCAGCGCGGCAAGACCAGCGCGGTCAACCTGCAGAACGCCTGACCCTTGCCGCCGTTCGCCCGGTTTTCCCCGGGGCGGGCGGCGTGCCCCATGGCTCCGGCGCCGCCGCCTTCTCTCCGGTTGGCGGCCGTGCCGAACCGGGGGCACCGGCGGGGGCGCGGATTCGAATAGCGGGCCGCGGCCCCCGCCGGCATATCTTTCCCGCTCCGGAGGCGCAGACCCGTGACCACGCTCGCTTTCTACGAGGAACGCGCCACCGAGGCCCGGCAGGCCGCCGACGCGACCACGCTGGCCAACGTCCGCGCGCGCCATCTGCGCGCCGCGGCCGCCTGGGAGGAGATGGCCGCGCGCGCCTCCCGCACCGCCCGCTTCCGCGAGGAGGAGGCGGTCCGCCGCGCGATGCGCGAGGACGCTGCCGCCCTGATTCTCTCCGCCGCCAGTTTCGCCCGCCGCGGGCATTAGCGGCCCGACGGACGTTCCCGGCTCCGAAACGGCAGGCCAGAGCGTCATTCTCCATGGTCCCGCCCGGTGGGCCGGCCGCCGTCTGCACGGGGCCTGCGCATGCGGTGCTCGCCGTCGCGCCCTGGCGCAGGCCTTGCCTTGGCTCCGGAACGGACCGGGGCGTGGGCGGCCGGTGCCGCGAAACGTCAGCGCGTCAGATTGCAGATCCGGAAGGGCGACCCGGAATAGACCGGCGAGGAATAGAAAGTGATCCCGGTATAGGACGCATCCCCCGCGCATCGCCGCCCGAGCGCGACGCAGCTTGCGTTCGTCGTGCCGTAAGTGACCACGATACGGCTGCCGTCGGTCATGAACACGACGCAGTGGGTGGCCACCCCGGGACCGCTCACCTGGGCTTCGACGGATGCCGAACTTCCCGTCGCCGCGGCGGCTCCTGCGGAGCCAAGCAGAATTGCGGCCGCCAAAGACATTGACTTCATTGCTTCCTCCCTTGTTCGGCGCGAATCGCCGATCGAAGGATCGTCTGAAGTCCCGCCGTCCGCGCGTGATCCGGATCACGGTTGCCGGGTGAGGCGCCCGCATCGGGCGGTCGCGGTCCTCCGCTCCCAGGGCGCGCGCGCTCCACCGCAACCAAAGCGCGCCCCGCCATTATCCCTCCGTTCCTGAAACGAGGACAGAGACGATGCGCAAGGCATTGTGTCTGGCCCTGGCCGCCTCCGCGGCCGGCGGCTGCACGACCTATGGCGCCGACTATGCCACCTGGGCGGCCTATAATTATGACAAGCCGGACCCGCGCCAAGGCGGCTATTATCCGGAGCGTTCGTCACGCTCTAGTGGAACTCGACATAGGCGGGGGCGCGGACCAACCGCCCCCGGCACCAGCGCGAATTGTCTGGCCAGGGATCGCGGCCGTTGCGGTAGGTATAGCGGGCGGTGTTCCAGCCGTGCCGCAAGACCCGCCGCCCCGGGTGGGCCCGGACCTGCGCGCCCAGCCAGCTGTCGAAGGCGGCGCGGAGCGCGCTCCGTGCGCGCTCGGCCCTGTGGCAGTTGCGGACTCCGCGCCAGCCCGCCGCACGCGGCGCCAGATCGGCCTCGATCCGGAGCGTGCTGCCGGGGCGGATCGCCGCCGCGACCTCGGGCGTCGGCTCGAGCGTCCGGTTGGCGGGCAGTGTCTGCGCCGCCGCGGGCGGCGCCACGCACAGGGCCAGCAGGCCGGAAATTGCGATTATCATGCGCATCGATCGTCTCCCCTCTGGTTGGTGGACGATCCGTACAGGCATGAGCGCGGGCGATGCGTGATCGCCGTCACGCTTCGGTGCCGCCCTGGCTTTGGCTCCGGAACGGGCCAGCCTCGCCTTGCAATGTAGGATTTCCTCTGTCCTACGCTTGCCGATGGTCAGCCCTCGCACCCGCCCGCCGGGCGGCCCTTGTGCCGCCGATGCCCGCCGCGCGGCGCTGCCCAAGGCTGTTGGATTATCGTGTCAGCTTTGTCAGGTTCCAGACCGTCAGCTTCCGTCGCCGGTCATCCCCATGGCCGGTGCGAACATTCGGACCATCCGCCCGGCCCCTCCTTGCGACCCCGAAACGGCCCGCTTACACTCGCCTCATGCTGAAGGGCCGCACCTGGATCGGGATGCTGACCGGTCTTGCCGGCGCCGGCCTGATGGGCTGGGCCCTGTTCACCGCCTTCACCGCGGCCTGCCTCGAGAGCGCCGCCCGGGTCGCCGCCTCCGGCAGCTGCTCGTCCAGCCCGTCCGGCTGGGTCGCGCTCGCCATTCCGGGCGGGATCGTGCTCGCGGTGATCGGGATGTTCCTGGGCGGCGGCTTCCTGGTCTTCGCGGGCCTGTTCCTCGCGGTCGGCCTCTCCGCCCTGATCCCGACCTGGCTCGGGCTGATGCCGGACATGGAGCTGTTCGGCTGGCTGTTCGGCGGCATCTTCTTCCTCTGCGGGCTGCTGCCGCTCTTCCTCGGCCTGGCCGGGGGGCGGATGCTCGCGCGAAAGCGCGAGCTGGCCGAGACCCTCTACCAGACAGGCGCGAAGGGGGTCGGCACGATCGTCGAGGTCACCGACACCGGCATGACGATCAACGACAATCCGCACGTCAAAATCCGCATGCGCGTCGACCCGATCGACGGCGGGCCGCCGGTCGAGCGCAGCAAGACGGTGACCGTGTCGCGGGTCGCGATCCCGCGCGCGGGCGAGCGCTTCCCGGTCTGGTACGACCGGGCCGACGAGGAGAAATGGATGTTCGGGGTCGACATGGAAGACAGCGCGCCCGCCGACGTGAAGGACATGTTCGCCCGCGCCCGCGCCGCCGGGGGCGATGCCGCGGACGAGGCGGATGACAGCCCGGTCGCCGAGCTGGAGCGGCTCACCGGGCTCTGGAAGGACGGCGCCCTCACCGACGCCGAATTCGCCGACGCCAAGGCCTGGCTGCTCCCGAAGATCGGCCGCTGATGTCTGGAAGGAGATGATGCGATGCGCCTGCCGACAAGCCTGATCCTGCTCGCTGCGCTCGCCGGCTGTGGCTCATCGGGGCAGCAGCCCGGCAATGCCGCCGTCAATGCTGCCGCGCCGCCTGGCCCCGCCGCTCCTGCCAATGCTCTCGCCACGCCGGCCCCCGCCGCCGCCGACGCCGCGGGGCTCGCCGCCTTCCGGCAGGATGCGATGCGCGGCTGCGTCGAAGGCGGCCGGGAAACGGCGCCGCCGGGCACGCCGGTCGACCGGCATTGCGCCTGCGCCGTCGATCGCGTCATGGCCGGCCGCACGCTCGCCCAGCTCGAGGCCGAGGAGCGCTCCGGCGACTATGAGAGCCGCTTCCAGGGCACGATGAGCGCCTGCATCGCCGAGACCGGCGGCTAGGCCGGTCGCCCGCCTCCCTTCCCCGTCCGGTCGGGACCGGCCCGCGCTGCGCGCTCAGCTGGTGCCGCTGGCGTCGGTGCCGATATAATTGCCCTGGATCACATTGCCCGGCCGGCGCGGCGGCGGCGAGGGCGGCGGCGGGGGCGGCGGCGTGTTGCCCGCACCTGTCACCTCGTCCAGCGCCTCGTCGGCGATCGGCTCCGCTTCCTGCTTAGGCTTCCTGTCCCTGGCCATGTCGCGTCTCCCCGGCCGGCGGTCCCTGCCCGCCACCGGCAGTCAACCGTCCGCCGCGGCAATCGTTCCGCGCCCGACTCGATTGCGGCGACGGCGCTTGCCCGCGTTCACCATGTCTTACCAATTCCGCATCATAAATGCCTCCCATCTGTCGGAGGCGGACGATGAAGACGGCGAAATCCTGGTTCGGGCTGGTCGGGGCGCTGATTCCGATCCTGTTCTTCGGCGGGCTGTTCCTCTATTTCACGAGCGTCAACAATGCGTCCTACGGCCTGCTGGACGGCGCCCTCGGCCCGACGCGGATCGGCCTCGGCGCGCTCACCATCCTCTTCGCCCTGCTGTTCCTGTGGCGGCTCAAGACGGCCGCGACCCCGCCGCCGCCCAGGGCCGGCCTGAGCGCGACCGACGGTGCGATCGAGGAGCCGAAGAGCGATTTCGACGCCGATGCCGCCATGGCGCGCTATCTCGCCCGCCGCGGCGCCGGCACGGCCGTGCCGCCCGGCGCTCCGTCGGGCGCGCCGGCGTCCTTCGGTGGCGAGACGCCGCCCCGTCCGCCCGCCGGAAGCTTCGGCCGCAAGGGCACGTTTCAGTAGGGCCGGGCTCCGGCCCTCCGGGGGAACCCGCACGGTCTCCGCCCGTTCCTAGGCCAGCGCGCCCTCCGGTGCGGCCCTTGTCGTGCCCGTCGTCGGACGCCCGCGCGCCAGCAAGGAGCATCATCATGACTGCACACCTTCCGTTTGCCGCGGCGCTTGCGGCATTCGCCACCGCCGCCGTCGCGTCCGCCGGGCAGCCCGCCTCGCCGCCCGACCCCGAGGGTGGCCGTCCCTACACCGTCGCGCTGACCGGCGCCGCCGAGCGGCCCGGCCCCGGCGATCCCGACGGCAGCGGCACCGCCACGCTCCGGATCAATGCCGGCCAGGGCCAGGTCTGCTACACGATCAACGTCGCCAATATCGACGCCGCCACGCTCGCCCATATCCATCGCGGTGCGGCGGACGCCGCCGGCCCGGTCGTGGTCAATTTAGATCCGCCCGCCGACGGGTCGAGCGAAGGCTGCGTCAGCGTCGCGCGCGAGCTTGCCCAGGAGCTGATCCGGACGCCCGCGGGCTTCTACGTCAACGTCCACAACGCCGCCTTTCCCAACGGCGCGGTGCGCGGGCAGCTGGCCCGCTGACGAGGCCCCCGCGTCAGGCGACGCTCAGCCAGAATTCGAAGCCGACATAGCGCTCGGTCGCGCCATGATTGTCGGACTTGATGGCGAAGGTGGCGGCCTGGCCGGGGTCGAGGATGATGTTGTAGATCACCTGCAGATTGGCGAGGTCGAAATTCGCATCGGTCGCCGTTCCTGCCGGAGCGCCGCCATGGAGCAGGGTCAGCGACGCGGTCGAGCCGCCGCCGCCGCGATGGAAGCCGTAGGCCCGGGTCCGGATCCGCACGGGCACGCCATAGGGGCCGAGCTGGGCGGCACGCACGCCGCGTCCGTTCAGATAGAATTCGCGATCCTGCTGCGGCAGCGTCGCATTCTTGAAGGTCTCCATTGTCCCTCTCCTCTCTCGGGGGAAGGACGGATAGCGCCGGGGCGGAGGCTCGCCGCGTGACCGCGATCACGGCGCTCAGCGCCGGCAGACCCGGCGCCCGGCGCGGGGCTCGAGGCGCGGGCCGAGCAGGCCCTCGCCGCGCCAGCGCACCGCGACCATGCGGACGTCGACATGGCAGCGGCCCGCGGTCAGTCGCCAGGTGTCCGCCGCGACCAGCTCGAGGCGGGTGACCGGGAAGAAATCGGCGAGTGCGGGCAGGTCGATGATCTGCCGAAGCTGGCCACGCTGCTGCATGTTGGCCGGGACCGCCGCCGCCGCCGGCCCGGCCGCCAGCAGCGCCGCACCCATGCCCAGTGCCACAAGCCCGCTCCGCATGCGCCTTCCTCCCGCCCTCGAATGTGGCGCAACCCTGCCAGCCCGCCGCTGAACGGAGCCGAAATCGTGTCGCAAAGGCGAGGAGTCGGGCGCGACGCGCTACCGCCGGCAGATGCGGCGGCCGGCCCGGGCCTCGAAGCGGCGGGCGCCGACGACGTTGCGCGGGGTGGGCAGGTCGACGATCCTGACGTCGAGATGGCAGCGGCCGGCGCTGAGACGATAAAGGTCCCGCGCCGCATATTCGATCCGCTCGATCGGCTCGAGATCGAAGGCGCGGCCGACCTCGGGCAAGGCAAGCACCGCGCGCAGCTCGGCGAGGCGCTGGTAATTGGGGGGCAGCGCCGCAGCCGCGGGCGTGGCTGTGAGCGCAGTCAGCGCGCAGGCGGCAGCGATCGGCAAGAGACGCATGACAAATCCTTTCCTGCTGCTCATCGTCGGCGGGTAAAGCGCAACGTGCAGTTCCGCGCCTCCGGGCTTGCGCCGGCGGGCGTGCCGAAGCTGATGCCGCTCAGCACCAGCTCGCCATCGGGCGTGATCGTGGCGCTCCCGTCGAGGTCGACGTCGCGCGGGATGGAATTGCCGCGTTCGACGGTCATGCGCAGCGCCCCGCTGGCGGGGTCGTGGCGATAGGGGCCCCAATAATCATGATAGGTCTCGAATGCGCCGAAGGTGACGAGCGCGCGCCCGCCCGGCTCGAACTCCAGTTCCTCGACCTTGGCCGGCGGCGGCGTTCCAGTCGCGCAGGGCGGGTTCGTCTGGGTCCAGAGGCCGACGAGCGGCGAGGTGACGGACGCCTGCTGCGCCGCAGTGGCCGCGGCGGTTTCATTCCCGCCGACCTGCGGTCCCTTGTCATTGCCAGCCGCGCCGCTGCAGGCGCCGAGCGCGAGCGCCAGCAGCGCCGCTCGGCTCAGCATCGCACGCCCTGCTGGAGGGGGTCGGCATGGTTGCCGCGATCGGAGTCGCTGCAGTGACGCGTGCGCCCCGGCGGAAGGCGCGGATTGGGGGTCTGGCCGTTGCAGCGCACCCCGCGCCCGCCGGGATCGGCTCCGGGCCCGCCGTCCGAGTCGGAGCAGTTCGGGGCCGGGCCGGAGTAGCGGCCGTGCCCGGACGGCGTCCCTTCCCGGCGCGTGGGCCCGCGGCCGCGGCAGCGCGGATCTCCGGTCGGGCCCGTGTCGCTATCGGTATATTGATTGCGTTGGCCGGTGCCGTAGCCGGGCCTGTCATGCCCGCTGCCAGAGTCGCAATCGGTCACCCCCGAATAGGTCTGGGCTCCGACCGGCTCCACGATCAGTGCCGCTGCGCCGCCCGCCACGATCATTCCTCCGGCGACCCTCGTCACAAATGAACGGCGATTGAGCTTGCGCGCGGTGTTCATTGGCCTCTCCCTCCGCGTCAATCGCCGCATCATCTGCCCCGCCCGCGTCTCCGGCAAGCGGAATCTGCGGGAATTACGGCATGCCGGGCGGCAGAGGCGCGAGCGCCCCGTTGGGCCGCTGTCCCGCCGCGGCACAGGACAAGCCGCAACCGCCCGCCGACCCTCCGGCCGCCGGCTCCTGCGCGAGGAACCGCGCAAGAACCGGACCGAGCTCTTCGGGCCGCTCGAGGATGAGGTTGTGGCCGAGCGCCGGGAAGACGTGCGCCTCGGATCCCGGATAAGCGGCGACCAGCGCCGCATGATGCTCGGCCGGGAACAGCTCGTCGCGGCCGCCGGAGAGGATCTGGACCGGCGCCCGCACGTCCGCCGCGAGGCGGCCCACCGGAACCTCCACCAGGCTCCGCAGCACGCCCCGCCAGACATGCGGCGGAGTCGCCGCGATCTCCGGCTCGTAATAACGGGTGAGCACGGGATCGACCGGGGTCGGGCTGGACCTCGGGCCCCAGAGCCGGAGGAACTCCGCATTGGCGGGATTGCCGGCGATCGGCTCGCGCAGACCCATGACTTGCGTCCAGATCCAGTCGCCGCGACGGACCGGCACTAGCGCGGTGGAGCCGATCAGGACGATGCGGGTCACCCGCTCCGGATATTCGGCGGCAAGTGTCTGGGCGACCATGCTGCCCATCGAATGGCCGACTATGGCGGCACGCTCGACATGCATCGCATCCAGGAACAGCCGCGCATCCTCGGTAAAGTCCGACGGCCCGTAGCAGCAGCGCGGCGCCGACGACGCGCCATGGCCGCGCTGGTCGGGGATCAGGATGCGATGCCCCGCCAGCCAGGGCGCGAGGATCGTCCAGACGCGGCTGCTGTCGGTATAGCCATGGAGCAGCAGCAGCGGCCTGCCCGCGGGATTGCCGAGCTCGACATAAGCGAGCCGGACGCCGTTCGGCAGCGCCACCGTCCGCTTCCGCGCCGCCCAGCCCGCCTGGTCGATCGGCGGGCCGGCCGGCTGGGCATAAGTGGCAGGCACGGCGAGGACGAGCAGCACGCAGAAGAGGAGGGTCGTGCCCATGATGATCCGGCTCATGCGATCACCCTCCCGGCCAGCATTGCGCCGACGCGCGCCGAACCGCCTTCATAGAAGCCGCACTGGCCGTCGAAGGTCTTCGGGTTGTGGAAGGTGCCGAAGATCATGTCGAACACGGGCAGGTCGCCGTAATTGCGGGCATGGACGCCCCGCTCGTGATGGCAGGAGTGGCTCTCCGGCCGCTGAATGAGATAGCCCACCCAGCGCGGCGTCCTGATGTTGGTGTGCTGGAACATGCCCATGAAGGTGGAGGCGACGTTGATCACGATCGCCGCTTCCGCGCTGATCCCGAAGCCGAGCACCAGCGCCAGGCTGCCGAGGAACGCCCAGCCGAGCATGTCGAGCGGGGAGAAATAGAAGGCGCCCCAGATATCCACGCGCTCGGCGCTGTGGTGCATCTGGTGGAACCAGCGCCACAGCAGAGGCACGTTGTGCATCGTCCGGTGCCAGACATAGATGAACAGCTCGAGCAGGAGGAAGCCGCCGAGGATCTGCGCCCAGAGTGGCAAAGTGTCGGCCGCGAACAGGCGGTGCTCGCCGAGCCAGGCGTCCCACAGCAAGGGCGCGTAGGTCGCCGCCGCGAAATAGACGAGGGTCGAGACGATGCCCTTGATCCGCCAGTGGCGAACGTCGGGGTAGCGCCGCGCGCTGAACGCCAAGTCCGCCGCCGCGAAGGCGGCGAACAGGCCGAGCGCGATATAATGGTAAAGCCCTAACATGACTTGCTCCCGGATAATCCAGTGATTGAACCGGCGGCGTAATTATGCTTGTGGCGCCCCGCTCTCTAGAAGCTTTGCGGTCGCTTTTCCAGAAAATGGCGAAAATCGCGCATTTCGGGTAGTTTGTCGGGCGTTCGGGGAGCGGAGAAAAGTGATGGTCGAGAAGCTCGTCGAGAAAACCGCACCTGCGGTACAGTTATCGGGTGCCGGCGCCACCAAGGGCGAGCGCACGCGGGCGCGGATCCTCGACGTCGCCTATGATTCGATCGTCCACAAGGGCTTCGCCGCGACCTCGATCGACGAGCTGGTCGAGGCGGCGGGGATCACCAAGAGCGGCTTCTTCTACCACTTCAAGGACAAGAACGACCTCGCGCGACAGCTGCTCGAGCGCTTCCTGGCCGAGGACAATGAGATCCTCGACACGCTGGAGCAGCGCGCCCGCGCGCTGGCCGACGATCCGCTGCAGAGCTTCCTCATCTTCCTCAATCTCTATGCCGAGATGATGGACGAGATGCCCGACCTGCATCCCGGCTGCCTGGTCGCGACCATCACCTATCAGGAGCAGATGTTCGACAGCGCCGTGCGCGAGATGAATGCGGAGAGCGTCATCGCGCTGCGCCTGCGCTTCGCCAACTGGTTGCTGGAGATCGCGGCCCGCCATCCGCCCAGATATCCGGTCGACCTGCATGCGATGGCCGACAATGTGACGGTGATCGTGGAAGGCGCGATCATCCTTTCCAAGGCGCTGAACGACCGCGGCCTGATGGGCCGGCACACGCGCCTCTTCCGGGACCATGTGAAGCTCGTCTTCGGCGCCTGACGGGCGCAGCGCATCCATAAATACTCCTTATAGTCTCTGTCGCTCGTTTCGTTGGCGAACGGGCGCGGGCTGAAGCATATGGGCTCTCGTTCCGGCGCGCGGCGGAACATGACTGAAAGCCCCCACAGGAGAATTGCCATGTTGAAGCCCGTTCTTTTCGCCGCCGCGGCTTTTGCCTCGGCCGTCAGCCTCTCGCCGGCGTTCGCGAAGCCCATCGCCCCCGAAGTCCGTGTCGTCTCCTATGCCGATCTCGACCTGTCCACCGCAGCCGGCCAGGCCCGGCTGGACCGCCGGATCGAGGCCGCCGTGCGCGACGTCTGCGGCGAGGCGGCCAGCTTCGATCTCGCCCGCAGGCAGGCGGTGCAGGATTGCATCGCCGAGACCCGCGCCAATGTGCGCCGTCCGGCGCCGGTGACCGCCGGCACCCACTAAGGGATAAAGCAGCCTTGTCCCCGGCTGCCAGGGCGGCGCTCCCATCGGGGCGCCGCCCTTTCCTTTGTCGACGTCCAGGCGCCATTCGCAGAACGGGCAGGTGACGCGCGCGCCGCGCCGGGCTAGCCTCGCGCACAAGGGGGACTCGCGCATGCGCCTTTCGATCCTGCTTGCCGCCGCTTTCGCCGCCGCCACGGCCGCCCGGGCGCAGGAGGTCCGCAGAGTCGGGCCGCCGCAATCCCCAATCTCCTCGTCGGTCGAAATCCCCTGGGGCAGCCGGCTCGTCTACGTCAGCGGCACCGTCCCCGATCCGGCAGATGCGAACGCGCCGCAGGGTTCGGTCCAGCGTTATGGCGACACTGCGACCCAGACCCGGTCGGTCCTGCGCAAGATCGAGGCCGAGCTTCGCCAGCACAATCTCTCGCTGCGCGACGTGGTGATGATGCGCGTCTTCCTCGTCGCGCCGGCCGGGCAGAGCCGCATGGACTTTGCCGGGATGATGACCGCCTATCGCGAATTCTTCGGCACCGAGGCGCAGCCGATGCGCCCGGCCCGGTCAACGATGCAGGTCGCAGGCCTGGTCGATCCGGGCTGGCTGGTCGAGATCGAGGTCACCGCGGCGACGCCAGCAATGGCGCAGCGGGGAGGCGGGCAATGAGCCTCACGCGCAGGGTGTTCCTCGAGCGCCTCGGCGCGATCGGCGGCTTCAGCGCGGCCTATCTCGGCATGGAGGCGCTGGGGCTGCTGAACGTCCCGCCCGCCTCGGCCGAGCCGTTCGAACTGCCGCGCGGCACCGGCCGCGGCCGCAAGGTGATCGTCCTTGGCGCCGGCATCGCCGGCCTGGTCGCGGCCTATGAGCTCGGCCGCGCGGGCTGGGACGTGACCGTGCTCGAGGCGCGCGACCGCATCGGCGGCCGGGTCTGGACCGTGCGCGGCGGCGACCGCGTCGTGCAGACCGGCCGGCCCGACCAGCTCTGCCGGTTTTCGGACGGCCTCTATCTCAATGCCGGGCCCGCCCGGATCCCGCACCACCACCACGTCATCCTCGGCTATGCGAAAAGGTTCGGCGTGGCGATGGAGGTGATGGTCAATTCGAACCGTGCCGCGCGCTCCGAGTTCGGCGGCCGGATCTACAGCAATCGCCAGCTCACCTACGACACGCGCGGGCGCTTCAGCGAGCTGCTCGCCAAAGCGATCGACGGGGGCGCGCTCGATGGCGAGCTGCGGGGCGGCGAGAAGGAGGCGATGCGCCAGTTCCTCGCTTTCTACGGCAGCCTCGGCAATGGCGGAACCTATGTGCCGGACGGCCGCTCCGGCTTCGATCCGCTGCCGGGCGGCTATCGCGAGACAGGCCGGCCGGTGGCCAGGGCGCTGACCGCCGCCGACCTGATGCGGATCGGCCCCACCGCCGGCTTCCCGATCGTCTTCGAGGACATTTTCGACATGCAGGCGCCGATGTTCCAGCCGGTCGGAGGCATGGACCGGATCGCCCATGCGCTCTACGAGCAGGTGCGATCCCGGGTGCGCCTGAGCAGCCCGATCACGGCGATCCGGCGGCGCGGCGACGGGGTGCGCATCCATCACGGCCCCGGCGACCGCGCGCTCGACGCGGACTTCTGCATCTGCACGCTGCCGCTCAACCTTCTCGGTCGCCTCCAGACCGATTTCTCGCCGGCCAAGCAGGCCGCGATCCGCGAGAACAGCAACTATCTGGCAAGCACCAAGGTCGGGTTCGAATCGCCGCGCTTCTGGGAAGAGGAGGGGATTTTCGGCGGCCTCGCCTGGACCGAGCGGCCGAACGAGAACATCTTCTACCCGTCGGATGGCTGGCTCTCGGACAAGGGCGTGCTGGTCACCGCTTATGCGTCCGGGTGGACCGGGCAGAACCATCCGGCCGAGTTCATGGCGATGAGCCACGAGGAACGGTTCCGCGTCTGTCGGGAATCCGTGGAGGCGCTGCATCCGGGCAAGGCGCGGCTGCTCGGCCGGCCGGTCACGGTCTCTTGGCCGCTCACGCCCTGGTCCGAGGGTGTCGGCCCGGTCGGCCCCGCCTTCGGCGGCGGGCCGCAGGGCGGGACGCGCACCGCCGCCTATGAGGAGCTGTTGCGCCCGGAGGGCCCGATCCTCTTCGCCGGCGAGCATCTGTCCTACGTGCCGTTCTGGCAGGAAGGGGCGGCTTTGTCCGCGCATGCCGCGCTGCGCGTGCTCGCCGAGCAGGCGGCGGCACGCCGCGCGGCCTGAGGCTTCCGTCGAAGCGGAGCAGAGCTCCGTCGAAACGGGATGGGAGGCATTGGTGGAGCGATTAGCACCACCGCAACATTTGGGAGGGACTGCCATGAAGAAGCTGATCTTTGCCGCGGCGCTTGCCCTTGCGCCGCTCGCGGCCGCCCAGGCCGTGCCCGCCGATGTCGCGACTGCGGTTTCGGCGCCGGGCAGACCGGCCGATGCGGTCGCGCTCGACGAGGTGCGCAAGCCCGTCGAGGTGCTTCGCTGGCTCGGCCTGCGGCGCGGCGACCGCGTCTTCGATTTCCTCACCGGTAACGGCTATTATGCCGAGATCATGGCCCGCGCCGTGGGGCCGACCGGCCACGTGACCGGCTGGAACACGCCGAGCTTCATGCGCAACGAGCGCATCCGCACCGCGCTGAACGGGATTCACGAGCGGAGCCCGAACACCGCCTTTTACGGGACTCCGAACAATGCCTTCGCGTTGCCTGAACAGGCCTATGACTTCATCCTGCTCCATCTGGTCTATCACGACACCTATTGGGAGAGCGAGCGGTTCGGGATCCACCGGATCGATCCCGGCACGATCACCGCTGCCTTGTTCCGGGCGACCAGGCCGGGCGGTACGGTCGCCGTGATCGACCATGTCGCCGCGGAAGGCCGCGACACCCGCGCCGAGGTGGAGGCGACCCACCGGATTCTGCCGGCGACCGTGCGTGCCGATTTCGAGCGGGCGGGCTTCGAGTTCGTCGCCGAATCGGACATGCTCCGCAATCCGGCGGACGACCGCAGCAAGAACGTGTTCGATCCCGGCATCCGCGGCCGCACGGACCGCTTCATCTACCGCTTCCGGCGGCCGCTCCGCTCGCGCTAGGTCAGGAACGGCCCCTTCGCGCTGCGCCGGGCGTGCCTGGCGGGCACGCCGGCCATGGCGCGGAACTCGCGCGCCATATGCGCCTGGTCGGCAAAGCCTTGCGCCGCCGCATGGTCGGCAAGCGAAGGCTGGTCGGGCACCCGCTCGAACGCCTTCTGGAAGCGGAGCAGCCGCAAATAGCGACGGGGCGGCAGGCCGACACGGCGCGCGAACCAGCGCTGCAGGGTGCGCGGGCTCATGCCGGTGCCGCGGGCCATGTCCTCGACGGTGGCGGCGGCGAGGATCGCGCGGCCGACGGCGGCGAGCTCGGTCTCTCGGGCCAGGCGCGCCTCGATCCCGTCGAGGCCGGGTCCGTCATAGGGGAACCAGCGGCCGCGCAGCGCCGCCAGCGGCCGGTCGCCGACCACGCCCCAGGCCCATGGCCAGAGCCGGATCGCCTCGAACGAGGCGTCGCCGCTGATCTCGAAGCCTTCCGGCCGCTCGATCAGCCCGACGGCGAAGCGCGCCGGCTGGTCGGTCCCCCAGCGTGAGCGCCCGGCGCGGCGGCAGATGATCTCGACGCAACCGTCCGGCACCGCCTGCTGGCCGACCCAATCGCCGGGGGCGCCCTTCCCGGCCAGTGTCCAGCGGACCTTGACCAGGCCCTCCAGCGCGGGCGGCGGCGGCTCTTCCCGATAGTCCATCGGCGGGATGAGACCCCTTTTGTCGCATCCGTTCAAGACGGCCGCGTCACGATCGGCCATGATGCGCGCGAACGAGGGAGGCCTAGATGAAGAGACTGTTCGCTGCCGGGCTGGCGCTGCTGCTCATGGGGCAGGCGGCCCCGCCCGCCAGCGTCGCCGATCTGGCCTGGATGAGCGGGCGCTGGGAAAGCGTCTCGGCCAACGGACGCTGGACCGAGGAGAGCTGGTCGGCGCCGCGCGGCGGCGTAATGCTGGGCTACAGCCGCTCCGGGGCCGGCCAGAGCTTGCGCGAGTTCGAGTTCCTCCGTCTGCAGGCGGGCAGCGACGGTATCCCGGCCTATCTCGCCCAGCCTGGCGGCCGCCCGGCGACGGCCTTCCGACTGACCGCGCGCGAGGGACAGAGCGCCACCTTCGACAATCCGCAGCACGATTTCCCCCAGCGCATCCGCTATGTCCGGACGGGCGACCGGATGGTGGCGACGATCTCGCGACTCGACGGCTCCAACGCGGTGAGCTGGACCTTTCGCCGCCGCGACTAGGAGGGGCGGCGCGCCCGCACCGGAGGCGGTGGCTGCAGCTTCCTGTGCGGCGATCAGCCGGCTCTTTCCCGACGCCTGATCCCGCGCCATGCTCGGGCCCGCGCGACTCGCGGCGGAGGGCAGAATGGCGGAGATCAAGACCAGGGCGACCGAGGTGTCGGTGGACGATTTCATCGAGGCCCTGCCCATCCCGCAGCGGCGCGAGGATGCGAAGAAGCTGCGCGCGATGTTCGAGCGGCTGACCGGAGAGCCCGCGAAGATGTGGGGCCCGACGATAATCGGCTTCGGCCAATATCATTATAAATATGCCAGCGGGCATAGTGGCACGATGGCCCGGATGGGCTTTTCGCCGCGCAAGGCCGAGCTGGTGCTCTACGTTCTGACCGAGGAGGGCGGGGAGCGGGAGAAGGCCCAGCTTGCGCGGCTCGGCAAGCACAAGACCGGCAAATGCTGCCTCTACATCAAGAAGCTCGAAGACGTGAACGAGGCCGTGCTGGAGGAGCTGACCGCGGACACGCTCGCCTACATGAACCGGAAATTTCCCGAGGACGCCTGCTCAGCGGCGTAGCTGGGCGGTGCGCCGGACGAGCGCGGCCTCCCAGGCGGCCATGTCGAAATTCTGGGGATCGTCATGCGCTTCGGGAATCCCCGAATCGATGAGCGCGTGGAAGCCGGGGATCAGCCAGCGCCCGCCGCGCACGCTCGCCAGGATGTAGAGCAAGGCGAGCCGGTCATATTGCGCCGCGGTGAAGCCCGGCACCGGCGCGCGGCTGTGATTGCCGGGCGGGCCCGACGGCTCGTTGAGCCGGATCTGGTTCAGCTCGTTGTGCAGGAACAGGCCCTTGGCGTGGCCGCCGCTGATCGTGTCGCGCTCCCGCTTCGTCGCCCGCCAGGGAATGGCATAATCATGCGAGAAGAGGATTTCGCCACGCCGGTTGGTGAAGGTGTGAGCGACCTGGGTGCCGTCCGGATAGGTCCAGCCCAGCTCGTTCGCCAGTTCCGAGTCGTTCGAGGGGAAGTCCGGGAGCTCGAGCTCCCGGCTGGTGTCGTGGATCACGAAATAGCGGGCGAAGGGCGCCTGCGGATCGTTGTTCCGGGCGCGGGACAGGGGCGTCTCGACGCTGGCGGCCAAGGCCGGCAGCCGCTCCGCCGCGAGCAAGGCGCGCAGCCGCCCGCGGTCGATCCGGACCCTCTTGCCGACATGCGCCTCGAGGAAGCGCCCGAGCCGGCGGCGCGGCGGTCCGATCTCGCCGTGGATCATGACCGGGCTCAGCAGGCAGCGCGCCTGCTCGATCGGCGAGCCCGCGAAAGACAGGCGCCCGACGTCGAAGGCGCAGCGCGCCGGCCCCGGCTGCTGGTTGTTCAGCAGCGCGGCGGCCAGGAGCAGGAGCGGCGAAGCAAGCATCGGCCCTGCCTAACGCGGCTTGCGACCCTGGCCAAATGGCGCGGTTCACGCCCGCTTCATCTTACGGCGACGAAATGACAGCAGGGCGCGACGAAACCACTTGCATCCTGCCACAAATGTGACATGCTACAGATGTAGCAATGTAAGGCATGATGATGATCGATTCTCTACCAAGACGCGAACGCGAGCTGTTCGAGTTGCTGTGCAGCGCCGGCGAGGCCACGGCGGCCGAGCTGCGCGCTTCCATGAAAGAACCGCCGTCCTATTCGGCGGTCCGCACCTTGCTGGCCCGACTCGAGGCGCGCGGCGTGATCAAGCACCGCACGGTAGACCAGGCCTATGTCTATCGCAGCGTCGCGCAGCCGGCGAAGGTCCGCGAGACCGCCATGAACCAGATGGTCCGCACCTTTTTCGACGGCTCGGCGGCCAATGCCGCCACCGCCTTGCTCGGGTTGACCAAGAGCCTGTCAAAAGACGAGATCGACGCCCTCCAGCGGGCGATCGACGAAGCCAGGGAGCGTTGAGATGGACGTGTCTTTCTTTGTCCAGATGGCCTGGAAATCCGCCCTGATCGCCGGGGCCGCGCTGGGTCTCGCTTATGTGCTGCGCTCCCGCGCGGCGTCGGACCGGGCGATGGTGCTGCGCATCGGCGTCACCATGCTCCTGCTGCTGCCGCTCGCCGCGCTGGCCCTGCCGGCGCTGCAGATCGAGGCCTTCTCCGCGCCCGAGACGCCGGCCACGGCGGCCGTCGCTCCGGCGGTCGCGCCCGAGCTGGCCGCGACCTACCAATATGCGCCCGGCCCGGAAATCCGGCTTCCCGACGCGCTGGCCGCGGCGCCGGAGCCGGCCGCCGCAACGTCCATCTGGGACGATCCGACCCCGCTCGTTCTCCTCGCTTATCTGGGCGGGCTGCTGATGGTCGGCGGCCGGCTGCTGATCGGCCTCTTGATGCTGCGCCGCTGGACGAAGGGCGCGCGCGACGTGACCGATCCCGATTGGCTCGCCGCCTTCGACCGGGTGCGCGGCGCCGATGACCGCGTGCGGCTGATGGTCTCCGATTCGGTGCCCTCGCCGCTCAGCTGGGGCTGGCGGAACCCGGTTATCCTGATCGATCCCGACACGCTGGACGAGCCGGAGGAAGCCGACGCGATCCTGGCCCATGAAATGGCGCATGTCGCGCGCCGCGACTGGGTCGCCCTGATGCTGGCCCGGATGACGTCAGTCGTCTTCTGGTTCAACCCGGTCGTCTGGCTGCTGGAGCGCGAGATCGTCCAGCAGGCCGAGGAGGCCGCCGATTTCGAGGCCGCCGCCCATGTCGAGCCGGCCCGCTATGCGCAGACCCTGCTGACCTGGGCGCAGATGAACGGCGGAGCCTATGCCGCCAATTCGATCGCGCCGAAGCACAGCGCGCTGGGCAAAAGGATCCGTGCCATCCTCGACCGCCGCGAGCGGCCGCGGGGCTCGGCCTGGACCAAGATCGCGGCCCTGACCTGCATCGGCCTGGCCGCGCCGATCGCCGCCGTTCAGCTCGTCCAGGCGGCCCAGCCCGAGGCGCCGGCCGCGCCTGCGGCACCGCCGGCGCCGCGTGCCGTCCCGGCCGCACCGGCAGCACCCGGCGTTCCGGCTCCGCCGGCCGTCCCCGCCGCGCCAGCCGCGCCGGCCGCCGACTTCGACATCGACATCGATATTCCCGACGTGTCGGGCGACGTCCATGCCGTGCTCGCGGAAGTGCTGCCGCACATTCCGCAGATCGTCGCCGCCTCCATGTCCGGGGTCGATCCGGAGCAGGTCAGCCGGCAGGTGCAGGAAGCCCTGCGCGACGCGGAGCCGGAGCTGCGGCGGCTGAACGGACCGGACCGCGAGCGCGTCCGCGCCGAGATCCGCCGGGCGATGCAGCAGGCCCGCGAGCAGATGGCGCGTGCCCGCGTCGACATGGCCCGCGTGCGCACCGACATGGCCCGCGTCCGCGCCGAGATGCGGGCCAATGCGCCGCGCATCGCCATGGCGGTCCGCGAAGCGCATCGCGCGGCCGCCATCGCCCCGCAGGCGATCGCCATCTCCATGCGTTCCGGCGCCGCCGGGATGGAGCGCGGTGCCGAGGGCATGGAGCGCAGCGCCCAGCGCATGGAGGAGCAGGTCCGCCAATTCCGCGACCGCTCCTGGCGCGAGCAGGAAATCGCCCGCCAGCGCGCCCGCGGTCACAATGTGACCCATGAGGACCTGCTCGAGGCCGCGCAGGGCATGGAGGAAGGCGCCCGCGGCATGCGCGAGGGAGCCCGCGAGATGCGCGAGGCCGCCAGCCGCATGGGCGAGGGCCACAGCGACTGACGAATCCCCAGGGCGGCGGGTTGCCCCCCAAAAGCTCCAGGGAGGTGACGGGCGGCGTGCAGGCCGCCCGTCATTTTCTGTAGAATAGGCGGGAGGTCAGGATGGATGTGAATCGCCGTAACCTGTCCTCCGCGCCGGCCGTCCGGCGATCGTCGCGGCCTATGGCCAGGCCAGCCTCGAATGACCTGATCCTGTCGGAATCCGCTTGAGCGAAAAGGGCGGCCGTCCCATGGTCGCGCCGCTGCCATGGGGGGAGATGAAGATGCTCAAGCGTGCGGCTCTGCTGCTTTCAGTCCTGATCGCCGGCGGCCCCGCCATCGCCCAGGACCAGCCCCGTCAGCGCCAGGCGCGGCAGATCCTCGAGCGGCTCGTCTCCTTCCGCACCGCCTCCGGTCACGGGCAGGTCCCGCCGATGGTCGCCTATATCCGCGAGACCCTGCGCGCCGGCGGCGTGCCCGAGGCGGACATGGAGGTCATCCCGCACGAAGAGACCGCCGCACTGATCGTCCGCGTCCCCGGCGCTGACTATGCGCGGCGCGGCGAGCCCCGCCCGATCCTCTTCTCCGCCCATATGGACGTGGTCGACGCCCGGCCCGAGGACTGGCAGCGCAGCCCGTTCACCCTGGTCGAGGAGAATGGCTATTTCTTCGGCCGCGGCGTGCTCGACAACAAGACCGGCGTCACCTCGCTGGTCTCGACGATCCTGCGCCTCCGCGCCTCGGGTCAGCAACTCCAGAACACTCTGGTCTTCGCCTTCATCGGCGACGAGGAAACCACTTTCGGCACGACCGAGCTGGTCGCCCGGCACAATTGGGTGCGGAATGCCCGCTATGCGATCAACACCGATGCGGGCGGCGGCATGCTCGCCCCGAACGCGCAGCCGCTCGTCTATCTGGTGCAGGGCGCCGAGAAGACCTTCACCTCCTTCCGGCTAACCGTCACCAATCCCGGCGGCCACAGCAGCAGGCCGCGCGACGACAATGCGATCTACGATCTCTCCCGCGCCCTGCTCAGGATCGAGGCGTATCGCTTCCCGGTCCGGGCGACGCCGCTGACCCGCGCCTATCTCGGCACGCTCGGCCGGATCGTGCCCGGGCCGGCTGGACAAGTACTGACCCGTTTCGCCGCCAATCCCGAGGATGCGGAGGCGGCGGAAGCGCTGCGCCATGCCCCCGAATATGTCGGCACGACGCGGACGACCTGCGTCGCGACGATGCTCGACGCCGGCCACGCCCAGAACGCGCTGCCGCAGCGGGCCTCGGCCGTGGTCAATTGCCGGATCTTCCCCGGCGTCCAGCCGGAGGCGGTCCGGCAGGCCCTGGTCGCCGCGATCGGCAACGAGGCGGTGCGCGTCGAGACTTTGGGCAATCCGCGCGTCGGCCCCGTCTCCGAGCCCGATCCGGCCGTCGATGCCGCGATTACCGCCTCCATCCACCGCCGCTATCCGGGTGTCGCCATCTCGCCCTATCTGGAATCGGGCGCCACGGACGGCCTCATCTACCGGCTGGCCGGAATTCCGACCTGGGCGACCTCCGGCATCTTCATCAAGCCCGACGAGATGTTCGCCCATGGCCTCAACGAGCGGATCCCCGTGGCGAGCTTCTATGCGGGCCTCGAGCACATCCACGATCTGGCCGTCGCGCTCGGCAATGCGCGCAATTAGTTCGGCCTTGCAACGGACCCATGAGCGGGCGTAGCCGTTGACCGGGAAACGGGGGCGTCGAGCCGAGAGGTCCGTACGCGTGACTGAGAGACGCGCCTATATCAACGCCCTCGCGGGCGTCGTCCCGGAACATGACGTGCACCGGCTGTTCATCGACTGGGCCCAGGGCCAGGTCGAGGACGGACGCATGCGCAAGCTCTTCCTGCGCATGGCGGACCGTAGCGGAATCGAGCATCGCTGGTCGGTGCTGGCGCCGCCGGGCGGAGAGATGCACGACCGGCCGGGCGGCTTCTACCATGGCGGGCCGCCGCCGACCTCGCAGCGGATGCAGACCTATGCGGAGGAAGCGCCGAAGCTGGCGCTCGGCGCGATCGCGAAGCTGCGCGAGCAGGCCGAGCTGGACGGCGTCACCCATCTGGTCGTGGCGAGCTGCACCGGCTTCGTCGCGCCCGGCGTCGACCAGATCATCGCCCGCGCGCTCGGGCTGGAAGGCGTGGAGCGGACCCTGGTCGGCTTCATGGGCTGCTATGCCGCGGTCTCGGCGCTGAGGACCGCCTATCACATCGTCCGCTCCGAGCCCCAGGCGCGGGTGCTCGCCGTCACCGTGGAGCTCTGCTCGCTGCACCTGCAGGAGACGCAGCAGCTCGAATCCCTGCTCGCCCAGCTCCAGTTCAGCGACGGCGCCGCCGCGGCCCTCGTCACGAGCGAGCCCGGCGGCCTGGAGATGAGCCATCTCTTCTCCATGCAGCTCGAGGAATCGGCCGAGCTGATCCAGTGGCAGATCGGCGATACCGGCTTCGAAATGACGCTGTCTGGCGAGGTGCCGGGCCGCATCCAGCAGGCGCTGTCAGACGAGATGGTAAGGGCCACGATCTACAATGGCTGGGGGCCGGAGCAGATTTCGAGCTGGGCGGTCCATGCCGGCGGCCGTTCGATCCTCGACGCGGCGGAGAAGGGGCTGGAGCTGCCGCAGGGCGCGCTCTGGGCCTCGCGCGAGGTGCTCGCCCGCTACGGCAACATGTCGTCCGCCACCCTGATGTTCATTCTCGCCCAGCTGATCGGCCGGCCCGACACCGGCAAGGGCGTCGCCATCGCCTTCGGCCCCGGCCTCGCCGCGGAGGGCTTCCATTTCGAGCAGGCCGGATGAGCAAGCTCGCCGCGCGGATCCGCGTCGACGAGCAGATGGACGATCCCGGCCTGGCGCCGGAAACCTACGACCGGGTGCTGAAAGATCTCGCGCGGGTCAATGCGGTGACCCTCGCCGCGCGGCCGACGCTGAGCTTCCTCGCGCGCGGGACGAAGGGCATGACGGCCTTCCGCCTGCTCGACGTCGGCTTCGGCCATGGCGACATGCTGCGCCGGATCTCGCGCTGGGCGAAACGGCGCGGGCTCGCCGCGGATCTGATCGGCGTCGACCTCAATGCGCGCAGCGCCGTTGCGGCGCGCGCGGCGACCCCCATTGCATGGCCGATCGAGTACCGGACCGGCGACTATCATGACGTCGCGGGGCCGCTCGATTTCGTCGTCTCCAGTCTCGTTGCCCACCATATGACCGATGCGGAGCTGGAGGAGTTCCTGCGCTTCATGGAGGCGCGCGCCGCCCGGGGCTGGATCGTCAACGACCTGCACCGCCTGGCCTTCCCATATGCGACCTTTCCCCTGCTCGCCCGCCTGCTCGGCGCCCACCGGATCGTGCGCGAGGACGGCAAGGTCTCGATCGGGCGGTCCTTCCGCCCCGCCGACTGGGAGGCGATCCTCGCCAAAGCGGGCATAACCGGTGCGCGCGTCGTCCGCCGCTTCCCCTTCCGGCTGTGCGTCGAACGGCTGCACTGATCGTCGGCGGGGGGCCGGCCGGGGCGTCCGCCGCGATTTCGCTGGCGCGCGGCGGGGCGATGCCGGTCGTGATCGAGCGCAGCCCGGGCGAGCGCGACCTGGTGTGCGGCGGCTTCCTCGGCTGGGACGCGATCGCGGCGCTGAAGAAGCTGGGCCTCGATCCGGCTGCGCTTGGCGCGAAGCCGATCCACCGGCTGCGCCTCGTTGCCGGGCGCAAGGTCGTGGAGACGGAATTGCCGGCGGCCGCGGCCGGTCTCTCCCGCCGCCGCCTCGATGCCACCCTGCTCCGCATGGCCGAGGAAGCGGGCGCCGCGGTGCTGCGCGGCCGGACGGCGCGGGCGCTGGAGGAGGGCTGCGTCCGGCTCAACGACGGCAGCGAGATGGCCGCCGACGCCCTCTTCCTCGCCACCGGCAAGCACGAGCTGCGCGGTGCCGTCCGTCCGATCGGGACGCGGCCCGTCTCGGTCGGCCTCCGCACCGCGATCGCGCCTCCGACCGATCTCGCGGGCACGATCGAGCTGCATCTCTACAATGGCGGCTATGCAGGCCTGCTGCTGCAGGAGGACGGCGCTGCCAATCTCTGCCTGTCGGTCGCGCAATCGCGCATGGCCGGCGGGCGGGAGGCGCTGCTCGCCGAATTGATGCGGGAAGCGCCTTTGCTCGCCGAGCGGCTGGGCGGCGTCATCCCCGCCGACTGGGAAGCGATTGCCGGCGTGCCTTATGGCTGGCGCGCCCGCAGCGCGGAGCCGGGCCGGTTCCGGATCGGCGACCAGGCGGCGGTGATCGCAAGCCTCGCCGGCGACGGCATTGCGGTGGCGCTGGCGAGCGGCGCGGCCGCCGCTCATGCCTGCCTTCACGACGACGATGGCGCGCCAGCCTATCAGCGCGCCTTCGCGGCCCGCGCGAAGCGCCCGATCGCGATCGCCGAGACCCTTCGCCATATGGCGGAGGCGCCGGTCAGGCGGAAGCTGATGCTGGGGCTGGCCGGCTGGCCGGGGCTGGCGAAGCTCGCGGCCAGGCTGACGCGGGTCGGCTAGCGCGCGCCGGTCACCGCGCCGGGCGCGTCGGAGCGCCATTGGCCGGACTGCTGAAACTCCTCGCGGATGCCGGAGGCGGGCAGGTTGCTCGCCGCCCAGCGCGGATCCTGCGGGATATCGGACGGCACCGGAGCCGGGGCCGGCGAGTAGGTCGGCTGGTAGGCGGTACCGGCGAAAGCGGGCGCGTCGGCGACGGCCGGGAGTGCGCCGCCCCGCGAGGCGCGCGCCATGTAGGAGGAGCCGCGCACGACCGGCTCGCCGCCGGCATAAGCGTCGCTGAACGAGCCTGGCGCGCCGGCCAGGCCCGGCAGGCGGTAGAAGATGTGCGCGCCGATCGTCGCCGTCTTCACAAGCCGCGGGGCCCAGGACGGGAAGACGTAATTGGCGTGGTAGAAGGTCGAGAGGCCGACCCCTGCATAGGTGCGCCCGGCCAGCGCCTCGGCCGCATATTGCCGCGCCCGCGCCCAGAGCGTCGGCACGGGCGTGCGCGCCAGCGAGCCGTCGCAGGTGAAAGTGAACTGGCAGCCGCCGCCGGGCCGCATCGCGCCCTGGTAGACGACGCCGCAGACCGTGTTGGGCCAGGAGGGATGGCGGACGCGGTTCAGCACGACCTGCGCCACCGCGCGCATCCCGTCCTCGCTCTGATTGCCCGCCTCGTAATAGATCGCCTGGCTGAGGCAATCGAGCGAGCGCATCTGGTCGACCGGCGTGGTCGGCCGGAAGGCGTAGGACGCCGCAGCCGGACTGGGTGTGCCGGCGATCGGCAGATTGGCATTGGCGGTGAAGGCGCCGGCGCCCTCGAGCGAGCCGGTGGCCCCTTCGAAGGCGGGCAGCACGCCGGTCGCGGCGCCGGGCTGCGGCACTGCCGGCGCGGCCGCGGCGATGACGGAAGCGTCGCTCACCTGCAGGTCGGCAGCAGGGCCGGAGCCGGCCAGAGCGGGGACGCAGGAGGCGATCGGGATGATCAGGGCGAGCTGCGCGAAGCTGCGCGCGTCGCGGCCGAAGCCACGTCTCCTGTTGCCGCTCCTGCGCATCCTGTTCGCCATGCCTTCCGCCCGGGACGAGGTGTCCCAGAGCGTCGCATAACTGCAGTCCGCACGCTCCGCGCCCCCTGATTTTGGGGCGTCCCAATAGTGGACAGAGGTGCAGGAAGTGTTGACGTAAGCGCAAAGAACGAGGCGGCAGTCGAAGCCAGGTCCGTCATTGCGAGCGGAGCGAAGCAACCCAGTGCCGCATCAGGCCTGACTGGGTTGCTTCGTCGCTAGCGCTTCTCGCAATGACGGGGTGGGTCAGCCGCCGGCTGTGCCTTTGCGGCTGGGCTCGGCCTGCTTCAGCTTCTCGCCTGAAATCGCCTCGCCGCTCTTGCCCATCGCGGCCTCGGCATCCCTCAGCGTCGGGTTGCGGTTGTTGTTCTTGCCGCCTTCGGCGCCGCCATGCTCGCGCATCATCCGTCTCCTTTGCCGCTCAACGAACCGCCGCCGGCGGGGTTGCCCGCCTCCGGTCGAACCGGCGCCGCGCTTCGTCGAACCGGACGGGCATTGGCCGAAACGAAGTCCATCATGATCGAAACGCAGCGGCGAAGGCGCTGCGGTTCGGCGAGGAAAGGGACAGCGGCCCGGCGGCACCTGGTCCCCCACCCGATCGCCGGGCCGCAAACCCGAACCGAAGGCCTCCCCCGGGGCCGAACAGGAGTAAGAGTGATGTCCCTGCGTACCATTGCCCTCGCCGCGGCCGCCTGCGCGGCCACCGCCCTGACCGCCGCTCCGGCCGCCGCGTCCGATATCGTCGTCACGCCCGCGACGGTGACCGTCCGCGTCTCCTATGCCGATCTCAACCTCGCCAGCGCGGAAGGCCGTGCCCGGCTCGACCGCCGCATCGCCGGCGCCGCGCGCAGCATCTGCGGCAATTATGTTCCGGCGCACCTGGAGATGTTCACCCTGGTCCGGAACTGCCGCCAGGAAGCAATCGCGTCCGCCCGTCTTCCCGCCGCCGCCCTCGCCGGCGCGCGCGACCTCGCGGTGACGGGCCGCAGAATGAGCCGCGCCGCCAACTGAGCCCACCAGGCGGCAAAGCTCATGGGAGGCGGCGATGCCCCATCGCCGCCTCCCTATTCATTTGGGCGAACGCAATTCCGTCCAGCCGCCCGTGCCATCGTGCTAGGGCCGGGGAATGATCTGGAACATCATCGATCGGCGGCAACGCCCCTATCGCTGGAAATGCGTCAATACGATCATCGAAGCGGTGGAGCATGACAATGCCTGCGCCGATTCCGACCAGGCGCCATCCGTCGACCCTATGCTGAGGGTGGACTATGAAGAGAGAAACGGACTCTCGATCCAGGAGGCCGTCGCCTGGGCAAATGCCCAGGGCAGTCCCGTAACGCTCTATCTCTATGACGAAGGCGTGGGGACGGCCGCTGCTGCCGACGCCCTGCAGTAGCGCCGGTCAGTCAGCGCCCCGCGAACCTCTTCACCTCGTCGACATAGGACCTTCCGATCCGCTGCTCGGCGCCGTCGCTGAGCCGCGCGGTCCAGTGGCCGGCCTCGTCGCGGTAGAGGCCGGTGATCGTGTCGCGCCGGAGGATCACGGAGCGGTGCACGCGCATGAACAAGGCGGGATCGAGATCCTCCTCGAGCTTGGCGATGGTGCGGTGGATCAGCCAGGAACGCTGGCCGACATGGAGGCGCATATAGTCGCGCTCGGCGGTGATCCGCTGGATGTCCGACGCGGCGATGCGGACCAGGCCGGTATGGTCCGGCACCCAGAATTCCTCGACATGGCGCGAGGCCGGCCTGGCGCCCGAGGGCCGGCCGCCGGCGAGGTAGGAGCGCACCCGCTCCAGTGCCCGCTCCAGCCGGTCGGACTGGACGGGCTTCATCAGATAGTCGATCGCCGCGACGTCGAAGGCGGCGACCGCGAAATTGTCGAAGGCGGTAACGAAGACCACGGCGGGGTCGACGTCCGACCTGGAGAGCGCGCGGGCGACGTCGATCCCGTCCATGCCCGGCATGGCGATGTCGAGCAGCACCACGTCGGGCGCGACCGCCTCGGCGATGCGCAGGGCCGCCTCGCCGTCATTGGCGGTGCCGGCCACGGTCACCCCCTCCAGCCGGGCGAGCAGCAGCTGCAGCCGCTCGACCGCCAGCGGCTCGTCGTCCACCACCATCACACGCAAATCACGCCCCTCAGCCATTCCTCACCACCGGCATATAGAGATGAACGGTATAGCCGCCGTCCGGATCCGGGCCGGAAAGGCAGCCGGCGCGCGAGCCGAACCGCGCGGTCAGCCGGTCGCAGACATTCCTGAGACCCACGCCGGTGCCGCCCTCGCCGCCCTCCTCGGCCGGGACCTCGCCGTCATCCTTCACCTTGATGTGCAGCCGGCCCGCTTCCTCATGGGCCGAAATGCGCACGGTCACGTGTTTGCGGGAGCGGGCGACGCCATATTTGACCGCATTCTCGACGACGGGCTGGAGG
Organism: Allosphingosinicella sp.; assembly: GCF_035626655.1. Classification (GTDB taxonomy): domain Bacteria; phylum Pseudomonadota; class Alphaproteobacteria; order Sphingomonadales; family Sphingomonadaceae; genus Allosphingosinicella. The sequence continues at coordinate 10,353 of NZ_DASPNF010000006.1, read as the reverse complement.
ATCAGCACCGGGACGCGCGCCGACTGCAGCGCCTCGGGCACGTCCACCTCGACGGTGAGCCGCTCCGGGAAGCGGATCTGCTCGATGTCGAGATAGAGGCGCTGCAGCTTGATCTCCTCGTCCAGGCTGACGTCGGCCGTGGGATCGGCGGAGAGCGTGGCCCGGAAGAAGGTGGAGAGGTTCATCAGCATCTGCTCGGCCGTGTCGGTCCGCTTCGAGAGGATCAGCGAGGAGAGCGAGTTCAGCGTGTTGAACAGGAAGTGCGGGTTGATCTGGTAGCGCAGCGCCCGGAGCTGCGCTTCCTGCGCCTCGCGGGCAAGCATGGCGGCGTGGCGGTCGGCGACGCGCAGCTGCCGGGCATAGCTCATGGCCACGTAGAAGGCGGCCCATGCCGCAAACAGGAAGAACCAGGCGAAGGAGCTGTCGAGGATCGAGCGGGCGGCCATTTCGAGCGGGCTCCAGCCCATCGAGTTGCGCTCCTGCTCCTGCTTCACGGCGTTCAGCGGCGCATAGACGTAGAAGGCGTAATAATTGACCGAGGCGTAGGCGATCGCCGCAGGCAGGCAGAGCACCGCCGCCACCGCCGCCTTCACGTTGAGGCTTTTCGCCGCGATCGGCCGCAGCGCCAGGTAGAGGAGGAAGGTGATGAAGATGCCGGCGAGCGACACGCAGCTGCGCCGCGCCATCATCTCCCAGAAATCCGGATATTGCACGACGACCGAGCGCACCGTGGTCAGCGCGAAATAGAGCACCCAGAACCCGACGATCGATTTTATCGCGATGCCGAGATCGGGCAGCCGGCGGTGCTCGCCGTCCGGGAGGGCCTTGTCCATGGCTCCTCCTAGCGCCCGCTCCCCTGAAAAGCTTTCCGCCGCGGGGTCGTTTGACGAAAGGCGTGGCGCGTTGGTCGAAAAGCCGGGCAGCGGACGGCGATATCCTGACGCGTCAGGCTCGCCCAGCAGGGGCTCGCCGTCCCCGTCGCCCTTTTCTTTTTTGTTGTTGCCCACGCCTGATTCTCTTGCCCCGCGCCCCTCTAGCATGGCCCGCGGGACCGGTCATCGCCAGCATTTCGCCTGCGATTTGAAGGACGAGCAGTCGTTCCGGCTGCGCAAACAGGGCGCATTTGCGCGGCTTCGCTTCCGGCGGCTGTTGCCCGGCCGCATCAGTTCGCCCGTCCCGCGACGAATCGTAGTAATTCGGCGTTGCAGCCCCGACTCTTTCCTGATTCACTTTTATGAACGAGGGGTGGGGTTGTGGTTAACGGCTTGGAAAGTCGTTCTGGTGCATGATCCTTTCTCGGGGGCAAAAGGAGTGGGATCATGAGTACCAGGACTCGGCCCGCAAGCGGGGCGACAAGTTTGGCGGAGATGCGCGAGTTCGCGTCCTTTTCGAAGGGCACGCAGCGCTACATTCGCCGGTCGCTCGACGTGGGCCTTGCCCGTCGCGACGCGGTGAAGCGCTGGTCGCGCGATCCGGCCGAGGCCGCCGGCATCCGCGCGCAGGAGCGCATCTATCGCCGCCTCGATCCGATCCGCGCCGCCATTCCCGACGACAGCGGCCTCGAGGCGATGGAGCCGCTGATGGCGCCGCTCATCACCATGACCGCCTTCGACCTCGGCCAGGACCGGCTGCCCTGCTTCGCTTCCTACCGTTTCCTCTACGAGCGGCTGATCGGCGCCGCCGTCCGCCCCTGGCTGCCCGGCGCCTTCTGCGCCGCCTCCGCGCTGCCGCACCTCCATCCGGATCGCCGGCGCACCCTGCTCCAGTCGATCAGCGAGGCCGCGGCGACGGCGCCCGGCTGGTCGAACCGCGAGCCCGTCTTCTTCCCCGAATGGGTGGAGAAGGTGGACACCGCCGTCGCCAACTGAGGCTGCCGGTCTCCCTGGAAGAATTGCGGCGGACCCAGCGGTCCGCCGCTTCTTTGTTCAGCGCAGGATTCTGAGCCGGACGTCGTCGACGGCGAGCTCGGCCTGCGTGCCCTCGACCTGGAAAGCGATTTCGATCGTGCGGGCGTCGCGCGGGACCCGCACGGTCACGCCATGCCGCCGCCAGTGCTCGCTCGCGGCGATCAGGGCGCGGGCATTGGCGGCGCCGGCGCTGACGATCAGGCTGCCATTGCGATGCGCGAAGCCGGGCGCCCTGGCCTGCGCGGAGACGCGGATCGTCCGCCCCCGATAGCGGCGAGCGTCGATCCGCTGGAACAGCCTGCCCCCGGCCCCGGGCGGGGCGGCGCTGCGCGCCCGCCAGCCCATGGTGACATAGGCCTCGCCCTCGGCGGACTGGCGGACGACATCGTGGCGGTTGTCGGCGGGATAGGCGCGGATGCCCCGATGGGCCTCGACCTGCCAGCCGTCCAGCCCCCGCTCGAAGCCGGGATTGGCGAGCTGGGCAGCCAGGGCGAGCGCGGCGAGGATCATGACGGCTCCTTTACGACCCGTTGGATGAACCGAAGCTAGCCGAGCCTGGCGAGCAGCTCCTCGGCGAACAGGGTCAACGTGTCGTCGCGCGCGCCCATGATGACGATGCGGTCCCCGGGCCGGGCCAGCGCGACCAGCCGCGCGGCCGACAGGCGGCGCTCGGGCGGCGGCTCGGCGATATGCTCCGCCTTCCGGCCCCGCGCCACGATCGCGTCCGTGACGCTGCCGGTGCCGACGCTCATGTCGGTGGTGCCGCCATAATAGACCGGGTCGGGCATGAGCAGGATGTCGTCGGCCGCGAGCTCGCGCGCGAACATATCGATGAACTCGCTGCCCATGACGCGGAGCGGTGCGTAGCCGTGCGGCTGGAAGAAGACGAGCAGGCGGCCGGGGAAGGCGTGCAGCGTGCGGAGCGTCGCCGCGATCTTCTCGGGATTGTGCCCGAAATCGTCGATCACCCGGACCCCGCCGGCCTCGCCGACCAGCTCGAAGCGCCGCCTGAGGCCGCGGAAGCCGGCCAGCGCCCCGGCCGCCTCGCCCAGCGGAATGCCGGCCGCCTCGGCCGCCGCGAGCGCGACGAGCGCGTTTTCGACATTGTGCCGGCCCGGCACCTGCAGCCGGACCGGAACGCCGTTGGCGGTGAAGGAGATGGCGAAGGGTTCCTCGACCACGTCCGCGCCGAACAGGTCGGCGCCCTGGTCCTTGAGCGAGCAGGTGCGCAGCCGTTCGGGCGCCAGGGCTGCGGCGAGCAGGCGGGTCTCATCGTCGTCGAGATTGAGGACGACTTTTCCGGCATTGGCCGCAAAGTCCCGGAAGAGATGGCGGAGCTCGTCCAGCGACTTGTGGTCGAGGGTGATGTTGTTGAGCACGGCGATGTCGGGCCGATAGAGGGCGATCGAGCCGTCGCTCTCGTCCACCTCGCTGACGAAATCCGGCCCGCCGCCGACCAGCGCGCTGGCGAAGGGCCGGTCGGGCGAGACGAAATTCTTCATCACCGCGCCGTTCATCACGGTCGGGTCGCGGCCGGCGGCGTGCAGGATCCAGCCGATCATGCCGGTCACGGTCGACTTGCCGCTCGTCCCGCCGACCGCGATCCGCATCCCGGCGGCGTTGAACAACTCGGCGAGCAATTCGGGCCGGCCGAGCCGGGCGGCGCCCACGGCGCGGGTCTTCACCATGTCCGGAACGCTGTCCTCGACCGCGGCCGAGGCGACGACGATCTGGTCGGCGCCGGTGATGCCGCTGCCGTCCTGGCTGAACAATTCGATGCCGGCGCGCCGCAGCTCCTCGAACTTGGCGGACAGCCGGCCCTGGTCGAGCGAACGGTCCGAGCCCTTCACCTCATGCCCGCGGCCGTGCACGATCATCGCCAGCGGCAGCATTCCGCTGCCGCCGATGCCCACGAAGAAATAGGATTTGGCCTCGCCCATCGGCCCGCCCTATTGGCGGATGCTGAAGGGAGCAACCATGCGGATTGCGATCGTAGCGCCGAGCTCACGCTTCAAGGAGGAGGCTGCCGCCCGCGTTCGCCAGATCGCTGCCGCCCGCTATCCGGACGTAGAGCTCTTCTTCCATCCGCAGTGCTTCCTGACGCACAATCATTTCGCAGGCACCGACGCCGAGCGGGCGGCGGCCCTGGTGGAGGTGGCGAACGATCCGGGCTTCGGCGCGGTCTGGCTCGCGCGGGGCGGCTATGGTGCCTGCCGCGTGGTGGAGGATGCGCTGGCCCGGTTCGGGGAGGCGGCGCGCCGCAAGGCCTGGCTCGGCTATAGCGACGCCGGCTACCTGCTCGCCGCGCTCTACAAGGCCGGCTTCCCCGATCTCGCGCACGGGCCCATGCCCTCGGATGCCATGCATGAGGGCGGCGAGGCGGCGGTCGCGCGCGGGCTCGACTGGCTGGTGCGGCGCGATGCCGATGCGCTCGAACGGAAGCTCGCAATCGGCGACCACCATGCCGCCTTCAATCTGACCGTGTTCAGCCAGCTGCTCGGCACCGCGCTCGAGCCTGACCTCAGTGACCATGTCCTGCTGCTGGAGGAGGTGTCCGAGCACATGTACCGGATCGACCGCAGCTTCTCCCACGTCACCGGACAGGCCTCGGTGCGCAATGTCGCCGGGATCAGGCTCGGCCGGGTGAGCGACGTTCCCGACAACGATCCGGACTTCGGGGAGGACGAGGAAAGCGTCGCGCGACACTGGTGCCAGCGCGCCGGGATCGCCTTTCTGGGCCGGGCCGACATCGGTCACGACTCAGCCAATAAGGTGGTTCCATTCGGCCGTTTCTGAGCGCTGGCCCCTCTCTGACGGCTTCAATCCACAGAAATCGCGCAAAACGACGCGAAACCAGCCCATTTCGTCTCTCTGCCCCCATTGCCAACAGAGGGGAATTGCGCTCTATCGACCTCACGAACACCACAGGGAGGCAATAATGGCAGATGGTAAGAGCGGGTTGCAGCGTCCGGTGAAGCCGTCGGCGGACCTCGCCGCGATCACGGGTTCCGATCCGTTGCCGCGCAGCCAGGTCGTCAGCAAGGTCTGGGACCATATCCGCAAGAACAATCTCCAGAATCCGCAGAACAAGCGCGAGATCGTCGCGGACGACAAGCTGAAGAAGATCTTCGGCAAGGATCGCTGCTCCATGTTCGAGATGAACAAGCATCTTTCCCGTCACCTGAGCTAGAAGCTTCGCCGGCGATCGCCCGGCGTCAGAGCAAGGGAACCGCCCGCCCGGCTGGACCGGGACGGGCGGTTTTCGTTTTCTGACAAGGGATATTGCCATGACGAAGGAAGAATTGCGCGGGGATCTCGAGGCGCTGGGCGTGCGCGCCGGGGATCTGCTGATGGTCCATGCCTCGCTCAGGAGGCTCGGGCTCGGGCGCGCGGATGCTGGCGAAGGTGCCGCGGAGCGTCTGCTCGACGCGCTCGAGGCGGCGGTCGGGCCGGAGGGCACGCTGCTGATGGTGCTCGGCACCGACTGCCCGACCGACTGGGTGAACGAGCAGCCGCCCGAGACGCGGGCGCAATTGTTGGCCGGAGTGCCGCCATTTGATCATCGGAATGCACCGGCAATGCCGGATGTGGGCTGGCTGGCCGAGGTGTTTCGCAAGCGGCCCGGAACGCTGCTGAGCGACAATCCGAGCGGTCGCTTCGGCGCCCGCGGTGCGCAGGCGGCGGCCCTGCTCGCGGACCAGCCTTGGCACGATTATTACGGCCCGGGCTCGCCGCTCGAAAAGCTCTGCCGCCGGGGCGGGAAGATCCTGCGCCTCGGCGCCAATCCCGACACCGTGACCGCGCTCCATTATGCCGAATATCTGGCCGACCTGCCGGACAAGCGCCGCACACGCTGGGACTATGTCCTGGCGGGCCCGGACGGGCAGGGCGAGCACGTCTGGATCGATTGCCTCGACGATTCACGCGGCATCGCCGAGTGGGAAGGCGAGGATTATTTCGCACTGATCCTCAAGGCCTGGCTGGCGCTCGGCCGACATGGCGAGGGCCTGGTGGGCAAGGCGCAGAGCGAGCTGATCGACGCCGCGGACCTCGTCGCGTTCGGGGCGCGCTGGATGGAGGAGAATCTAGCCGCGCCAGCGTAGGCCGAGCCACAGCGTCCGCGGCGTCGCGCGCTCGACGATCCCGGCGCCGGAAATCCCCGCCACGACCTCTTCGTCGGTGAGATTCTCGGCCCGGGCTTCGAGAGCGAGCCTGCGCGTGAGGGGGAGCACGGCCACGGCGTCGACGGTAAGCGCGTCGGGAATCCGCTGGCTGCCCAGATCGTCTTCATATTGGGTGGAGACATAGCGCAGGCCGATCGACGCCAGGGCGCCGCGCGCATTCTGCCAGGCGAGGCTCGCGGTGAGGCTGTGCCGGGGCGTTTGCGCAGGACGCCGGCCGTCCAGCGGCGCGGCGATGCCCGCTGCGGTCACCTCGGCATCGGCGAAGCTGTAGCCGGCGGCGAGCCGGAACCGGCCGAAGCTCAGGGCGGCATCCACCTCGATCCCGCGGCTCTCGATCGCGTCGACATTCTGCCGCTGCCGGAACGCGCCGCCGGCGGCGACGAAGCCGACGCCGGGAAAGGCCCCCGGCCCCTGACCAAGGGTCACGTTGGCGATGGCGTCGGTGAGGCGGTTGGCGAAGACGGTCATCCCGATCCGCGCCCAGCGTGCCGGGCGGAGGTCGAGGCCCGCCTCGATCCCCTCCAGCCGCTCGGGCGACAAAGCGGCATTGGCCGCGGTCGCGTCCGCGCCGACGCGAAACGGCCGGTAGAGCTCGTTCAGCGTCGGCAGCCGCCAGCCGAGATAGGCGGCGGCGCGCAGGGTGAGCGGCGCCGCGACGCTGAGGGCGAGACCGGCGCGCGCCGTCGGCTCCCAGCCGCTCCGGTCCGGGAAGGCGCTGTCGGTCAGCGGCGCCTGCGTCGCGAGGATGCGCTCGCGAAGGCTGCCGTTCGTTATCCGCCAGCGGTCGAGCCGGATACCGCCGGTGAGGGTGAGCGGGCCCTGCTCCAGGCTCGCCTCGGCAAACGCGCCGATCGTGCTCGTGCGCCCGCCGGCGACGCGGCCGCGCGTGGGAGCGCCGGCGACAAATTGGAACAGCTCCTGCGTCCGTCCCTCCGTGTCGCGCCAGTCCGCCCCGAGCCGCAGCGAGAGCAAGCCGAGCCGCGGACGCAGCTCGAACCGCGCGCCCCGGCCGGTCGACGGGACATTATTCTGGTCGAGTGTCTGGTTGACGGTGGTGCGGCCCGCATTCACCGCGGCGAAGGCATTGGCGAAGTCGCGGACCTGGACATAAGCGAGCGCCGAGAAAGGCAGCCGGCCCCGGCCGACCAGCCGCAGCGAGGCGTCGGCGCCGCGCGTCTCGATCGCGCTGAAGGCGGTTCCGCGCTCGCGTTCGTCGACGAAGGCGGAGACATTGGCCTGCAACTCGATCGTCCCGGTCAGCGGGGCGACGGCCCGGACCGCGAGGCTGGCCTGCTCGTAGGGCGAGGGCCGGTCGACTGGCCCCCGCTGGCGCGCGACCACCGGGATGAAGCCGTCGCCGCGCGCATAGGACGCGGACAGGCCGAGAAAGCCGCCGCCGAGCCGCGCGCCATAGCCCGCATGGGCGTCGATTCCGTCGCGGCTGCCATAGGCCAGGCCTGCCGTCGGGCCGTCCAGTCTTTCCGGACCGGCGCTTTCCAGTTCGATCGTCCCGGCCAGCGCACCCGGGCCGTGCACGCCGGTGCCGCCGCCGCGCGTCACCCTTATGCGCTCGAGCCGGCGCGGATCGTAGGCGGGCCAGCTGATCCAGCCGCCGAACGGGTCGGTCTGCGGCACGCGGTCGAGGAGCAGGAGCACGCGGCTGGAGGCATTGCCGCCCAAGGCGCGGAGCGTCGCCCCCTGGCTGGTCGGATTGGCGCTGCGCGCGTCCGAGCGGCGGAATTGCTGGAAGCCCGGAATGGCGCGCAGCACATCCTCGAGCCGGTTCGAGGCGCTGTGCTCCAGCCGGTCGCGGCCGATCTCGCTGATGTCATAGGCCGCGTCGCCCGGCGCGGCGCCGAGGCCATGGCCGGTAACGACCACCTCCTGTCCCTGCGCGGAAGCGGCGCCGGGCAGGAGCAGCAAAGTGGCGGGCAGGAAAAAGCGGGCCATGGCCGCCCGCTTATACCAAAAAGCCGCGCCGGTGAGGGGGAACCGGCGCGGCTCCTGGCCGATCGTGTTGGGAAGCGATCGACTTTATGTGCTCGGCGTCGATGTCGTGCTCGGCGTCGATGTCGTGCTCGGCGTCGTCGAAGCACTCGGCCTTGCCGCCGCAATGGCGGCCTCGAGCTGCGCCCTGGTCATGGCGATGACCAGGCCCTGGCTGTTGCGGCCGAAGGCGTTCAGCGCCAGCCGGCCCTTGGCGGTGCCGGTGTTGATGACCGCGCCGCCCGCGTCGGGCGACTCGATGGTGCCGACCACCGCACCGTGCTGATCGCGAACCTGCGCGCCGGCGCGCAGATCGCCGGCGGTCGCACTGACGAGCGCGCCCGGCGGCACCGGAGCGCCCGGCGTCGCCTGCGACTGCGAACGCGCCTGCGCGGTCGGGGCCGCATTGGCTGGCGGGGTCGTCGTGGGCGGCGTCGTGGTCGGGGTGGTTCCCGCCCGGGCATTGGCCGGCGGGGTGGTCGTCGGCGGAGTCGTCATCGGCGTGGTGCCGGCGCGGGCATTTGCGGCAGGCGCCGGCGGAGTCGTGGCCGGCGGCGTGGTCGCCGGCGGCGGCGTCTGGGCAGACTGCTGCGGCGGCTGATCGTCGTCGCTATTCTCGGGCTGCTGGGCTTCGGTCTCCGTCGCGTCCTGCTCCTGCTGGCTCGGCGGGGTCGTGGTGCTCGACGGAGCCGGCGGGGTCGTGCTCGGCCGCGGCGGCTGGGTCGCGGCAGGCGGGCCGGACGGCGGGCTCTGGGTCGGTTGCTGGGCCAGGGCCAGGCCAGGCAGCGTCAACGCCGCGGCGGCCGCCAGAAAGCGGGTCTTCAGGGTCATGTCATCCTCCAAAGGGTTATTTTGGAGAGACAAAGGTCGGGCTTGATCGAGGTTGCACGACCCCGGGACGGACCGTGGGAGTCGGGCGATGAAGCGCGGCTCAATCTGCTCGTTGCGGGAGCGAGCCCCTAATCCATGCCCGGATAACGCTGGAAGGCGGGAAGCGCATCCGCATCCTTCATCCAGGCGACCCGCTCCGCCACCTGGATCTGCGCGGTCGGCGGCAGCGCCTCGGGCGTGTCGAGCGTCGCCGACTGGATATCGGTCTGCCCCGGAAAGATCTGGTCGTTGGTGTAGAAGAGGCCGGTGCCGCAGGTCGGGCAGAAATGGCGACGACCATGTTCGGACGAGGCATAGACCGTCGCCTCGCCCTGCGTGACGCGGAAATGGTCGTTGCCGAACAGGGTCCAGCAGACCATCGGCGCGCCGGCATGGCGGCGGCAATCGCTGCAATGGCAGAGCGCGCTGTGCGCCGGCTCGCCTTCAACCTCGTAACGGATCGCCCCGCAATGGCAGCCGCCAGTCAGCATCTCGTCCTCCCTGTCCGCGAGTCGCCGCAGCTTAGCGGCAGCGCGCGAACAAAGGAAGAACGAACCTGTCAGAGCACGTATTTGCTGAGGTCGGTGTCGCGGGCGATCTCGGCGAGCTGCGCCTCGACATAGGCGGCGTCGACGGTGAGCGTCTCGCCCTGGCGCTGCTCGGCCTCGAAGCTGACGTCCTCGAGCAATTTCTCCAGCACCGTCTGCAGCCGCCGGGCGCCGATATTCTCGACCTGGCCGTTCACTTCGGCGGCGATGCGGGCGAGCGCGCGGATGCCGTCCTCGGCGAAGTCGATCGTCACCCCCTCCGTGCCCAGCAGGGCGCGATATTGCTCGGTGAGGCTCGCGCGCGTGTCCGAGAGGATGCGGACGAAATCCTCCTCGGTCAGCGCCTTCAGCTCGACGCGGATCGGCAGGCGGCCCTGCAGCTCGGGCAGCAGGTCCGAGGGCTTGGCGACATGGAAGGCGCCCGAGGCGATGAAGAGGATATGGTCGGTTTTCATCGGCCCGTATTTGGTGGCCACGGTCGTGCCCTCGATCAACGGCAGCAGATCGCGCTGCACGCCTTCGCGGGAGACGCTGCCGCCGCGCACGTCCGAGACAGCGATCTTGTCGATCTCGTCGAGGAAGACGATGCCGTTCGCCTCGGCGTCCTTCAGCGCGGTGCGGTTCACGTCGTCGGGATCGAGGCGCTTGTCCGATTCCTCCTCGATCAATTTGTCCCAGGCGTCGGCGACGCGCATCTTGCGCTTCTTGCGCGGCTGCTGGCCCATCGCCTTGCCGAGCATGTCGCTGAGGTTGATCATGCCGACCTGGCCGCCCATGCCGGGAATCTCGAACGGGGTGTTGGGCTGATCGAGCACGTCGATCTCGATCTCCTTGTCGTTCATGTGATTCTCGGTGATG